>CAVWDB010000010.1:0-48594 GCA_963753655.1 uncultured Chloroflexia bacterium | reverse complement strand
TAACATTATGCCATTGCGAGGGCGATGCTTTTCGCCCGAAGCAATCCCAGTCTTGTAACGGAGATTGCGTTTTTGCCGCCGCTTCGTCTTCGCTATGTTCCGCTCACATCGTCCCGATGTTCTTCGGGAGCGCGAGCACATTGCAATGACGTTCAATTAGAAATTAATCGCGCTAAGATTCCGCAGTTTATCCACTTGATGGGTGGCGGTAATTTGGCGCACCGTGCCCGTCATGCCGCGCACCACAAGAGAATCGGTGCTGGCGCTTGTTCCAAAATAATGAACCCCCCTGAGCAACTCGCCATCCGTGATACCCGTCGCCGCAAAAAACACATCCTCCGAGGAAACGAGGTCATCCATGGTGAGTATCTTATCGAAATCGTACCCGGCGTCCTGTCCGCGTTGCAACTCATCCTCATCACGCGCATATAACTTGCCCTGAATCTCACCGCCCATGGCACGCAGGGCACACGCCGCGATCACCCCTTCGGGTGTGCCGCCAATGCCGATCAACACATCCACACCTGAATTGGGCCAGGCCGTCATCAATGCTGCGGCCACATCACCATCGGGGATCAAACGAGTGCGCGCGCCTGTCTTGCGTATTTCTGCGATCATCTTCTCATTCCGATTGCGATCCAGCACGATGGTCGTCAGGTCTTCCACATCCTTGTGTTTGGCTTTCGCGATGACTTTGAGGTTTTCAGTGATCGATTTTTCGATATTGATCATGCCCTTCGCTTCGGGTCCCACGGCAAGTTTGTTCATATAAACAAAAGGTCCCGGGTCGAACATACTCCCACGTGGGGCAATCGCCACTGTCGCAATCGAGTTCGAGCGGCCAAAAGCCAAAGGGCGGGTCCCATCAATCGGGTCCACAGCCACATCCACGTCCGGCGGGGAACCGTTCCCCACTCCCTCGCCGTTATATAACATTGGAGCATTATCCTTCTCCCCTTCACCGATGACAATGACTCCGTTCATATCCACGGTTTGGAGGACGATCCGCATCGCGTTGACCGTGGCCTGGTCCGCCCCTTCTTTATCGCCGCGCCCCATAAAGCGACCGGATGCCAGCGCCGCCGCTTCGGTGACGCGCACCAATTCAAGAGCAAGATTTCGAGTAGGGTCTTTACTGAGTTCCATATCCAAACACCTCCTTTATAAAATGAAATATTGAATCACGAAATAACCGATCGTGGCGCCCCATATCCACGAATTGATCCGATCCAGAAAACCTCCGTGACCGGGAAAGATGTTACTTGAATCTTCAGCCCCCCCTGGCGTTTGAACATGCTTTCACCGAGATCGCCCAAAGGCGCCAATATTCCGATGACAAAACCAAGAAAAGCGCCCTGCCAGGGGTTGATCAGCCCGCCCAACGGTTGGTTTCCCGATTGTAGAAAATGCAAATATAAAAAACGCACCCACCCATACTGAGGTAAATACACCCGCAAAATAACCCTCCCAACTTTTTCTGGGGCTAAGACGCGGGGTCAACTTGTGCTTTCCGTACGCGGAACCGATGGAATATGCACCTGTATCTCCCGCCCAAACAATGGGCAACACCGTCATTAACCACCAGCCCCCTTGCGGCATGTTCCGAATGTCAAGCAGATAAGAACCGATCCAGCCGAGATAGACGATCCCCGCAACCGTGACGCCAAAATCGAGCGCAGCCTCGTCACGGCCTCGCTCAAAGGCAAAGAGATGCACGGTCATTGCGAGAAGGACCAGCGCTACAAACAAGGGGAGCGCGGCGTCCGCAAAAAAGAAGCGCGCTGTGGCTATCACAAGCACGCCTCCAACTATGACGATTTCGTTAGGCTCATATTTCACCGCCCGATACAAGCGGGTATATTCCCAGGCGCTCCCCACCAGAAATCCACCCATGAGCAAGTAATAAAATACCCCTCCATAAACGATGGCGGGTAATCCAACTGCCATCATTACCAGAGATGTCAATGTACGTCTAAGCATTCGAAGCCTCATACTCATTCGATGAGACCTTCCCATAACGACGGTCGCGTGAAGCAAATATCTCCAATGCGCGGCGGTACTCTTCCTTGTCAAAATCGGGCCAATAGGTGGGTGTCACGTACCATTCTGAATATGCAGCCTGCCAGATAAGAAAATTACTTACCCGTAATTCTCCCGATGTACGAATAATGAGATCAGGGTCGGGTACGCCCGCGGTATAGAGATAACGACTTACCAGTTCGTCCGTCACATCCTCCGCAGGAACACCGTCCTTCATAATGTTTTGAATGGCATTGACGATCTCATCGCGCCCGCCATAATTGAATGCCACATTCAGGATAAGGCGGTCATTATTCTTCGTAAGCTCGATCGCATTAAGCACCTTCTTTTGAAGCGACGGCGCCAGCCTCTCCAACCGCCCAATGTGGCGCAACTGGACGCCCTCTGCGCTCAGTTCCTTTAATTCCTTATCAATGACATCCTCAAGGATGTACATCAATCCCTTTACTTCCTCAGGCGGGCGTCCCCAATTCTCAGTGGAAAAAGCATAAATGGTGAGGTATTTGACTCCGAACTCCACCGTCGCACGGATCACGCGGCGAAGGTTTTCCGTGCCGGCTTTATGACCAGCAAGCCTCGGCAAGCCGCGTGAAAGCGCCCAGCGCCCATTGCCATCCATAATCATGGCAACATGACGGGGAAGTTTCTCAGCAGGGATGTGAAAGGGTGAATTTGTCATTAAGAATTCAGATAATCTTGCAATCAATGCCTCTGCCTATACTTCCATGATCTCTGTTTCTTTTTTCTTGCCATGCTCGGAAATTTCTTCAATAAAACGGTCCGTTAATTTCTGTAAATCATCCTCGCCACGCTTCAACTCATCCTCGGAAATCAACTTTTCCTTTTCAAAATCCCGCATATCATTCTGAGAATCACGGCGGATGTTACGGATGGCAATGCGCGCCTCCTCCAGGCGGTGATTCACATGTTTGACAAGATCTCGGCGGCGTTCCTCATTCAGCGGAGGCAGGTTGAGATGGATGACCTTGCCATCGTTATTGGGATTCAAACCCAAATCCGAAGTCTGTATCGCTTTCTCGATTGCCTTGAGCGTGGTTGCATCAAAGGGCTTGATCGTGATCGTGCGCGGTTCCGGCACGCTGATCGATGCCAGTTGCAACAAAGGTGTGGGAGCCCCATAATATTCCACTGAAAGTTTCTCGACCAGTGTAGGGCTCGCGCGTCCTGTTCGAATGGCATTGAGATCGTCACGTAGAACCTGGATTGCGCTGGTCATGCGATGTTCAGCATCCGCGAGTAAATCTTTTATCACCACAACCTCCTGAAGGGGAAATTATTTCAATGTTAAGGATACACCAAAATCAGGAAATTTGCTACATGAACGGCTATATACGAGAGGATTTGAAAAGTTTGGAGAGACTCTCAGGAAATAAAACAGGAGAGAACACATCTCTCCTGCACCTTCCTGTCTCAAATTTCAATCAGTCAGAAACCAGGGTACCCACCGCCTCCCCGTTCAATGCTGCAAGAAGCGCATGATTATCCGACATATTCACCACAAGAATGGGAATTTTGTTCTCCATGCAATGGATGATGGCGGTGCTATCCATTACTTCCAAACGACGATTGATCACATCGATATACTTCAGCGTATCAAACTTGACCGCATTCGGATTCTTTTTAGGATCCGAATCATACACGCCATCCACCTTGGTGGCTTTGATGACCACGTCTGCGTCGATTTCGGTTGCGCGCAGAGCGGCGGCTGTATCCGTTGAAAAGAACGGATTTCCGGTCCCCGCGCCGAATATGACAACGCGGCCCTTTTCAAGATGACGGATCGCACGGCGCCGGATGTACGGTTCAGCAATGGCGCGCATCTCAATGGCAGACATGACGCGTGTATAAACATCCTCCCGTTCAAGCGCATCCATCAAAGCCATGGCGTTCATTACTGTTGCCAGCATCCCCATATAATCGGCGGTGGAACGATCCATACCGCGTTCCAGTCCCTGTTTGCCGCGCCAAAGGTTCCCGGCGCCGATCACAACAGCAACCTCCAAGCCAGTATTATGCACTTCCTTGATGCGTTTTGCTATCGATTCCGCTTCATCAACATCGATACCAAAGCCGGAGGGGCTGGCCAGCGCTTCCCCACTCAGTTTGAGAAGAATACGTTTATATTTGAAGCTGCTCATATCTCTCCTTATTTAACCCTCACCCGCCCTTCGGGCACCCACTCCAGTAGGAGAGGGCTGAGGTGAGGACATATAAAAATGACCAACCTTCGGGTTGGTCATTTCAAATACTAACTGTTCAAACTCTCGCCCAGTTCCCATCGCTCGAAACGGCGAACAATCACATTTTCACCGATTGCCGTGATCGTTTGGAGGATCAACTTTTCTATCGTCAGCGATTTGTCGCGGATATACGCCTGCCGTGAAAGGACAACTTCATCCTTGAACTTTTCAAGACGCCCCTGAATTATTTTTTCAGTGACGTTATCAGGCTTGCCTTCTTCTTTTGCGTGTGCACGGGCGATCTCCGCCTCATGCTCCAATACATCAGCCGGAATATCATCCGCTTTAAGATAACGCGGTGCAGAGGCAGCGATCTGCAACGCCAGCTCATGAGCCAGTTCACGGAATTTATCTGAACGTGCTACAAAATCCGTTTCGCAGTTGACTTCGACCATTACGCCTACGCGCCCGCCACCGTGCGAATACAATTCAACAACACCTTGTGAAGCATCGCGGTCAGCGCGCTTGGCGGCGGTTGCCATCCCTTTTTCGCGCAACCAGTCTACAGCTTTCTGAAAATCGCCATCGGCTTCAGTGAGCGCTTTACGGCAATCAAGCACGCCTGCATTTGTTGCGGCGCGCAATTCTTTGATCATTTCAGTCGTGATTTCCATCTCGGATTCCTTCTCTTACCTGATACTTTTTATTCAGCGCCGCTTTTATCAGCAGCCGAATCTTCCATCTCATCAGATGGAGGATTTTCTTCTGTCGCTTCAACAACAGGCGTCTCTTCAGCCACTTCTTCTTTCGTGTCAGTAGCGGCATCTTCTGTCACTTCAGCAGCAGTCGTCTCCGCAAGGACCTCTTCTTTTGCCGCGCTCATCTTTGCCAATGTTGCTTCACCGAGAAGCGCTTCATCCTCCAGTTCCACCTCAACCTCAACCACTTTTGGAGCCTTACGCGCAGATGCATCAGCGTTCATTGCCTCGGCAGATTTCAAATCTTCAGAATCGTCTTCCTTGCGAATTGCCTTCCCTTCGAGAACGGCATCGGCTATCTTGCCGACCAGCAACTTGATGGCGCGGATTGCGTCGTCATTGGATGGAATCACATAATCAATATTTTGCGGATCACAATTCGTATCCACCATTGCAACAATGGGGATTTTAAGCAGGTTTGCTTCCCGAACTGCAGAGTTTTCTCGCCCAACATCAATAATAAAGAGCACATCGGGCCTGCGTTTCATTGTGCGTGTACCCGAAAGACGGGTCGTGAGACGCGGAATATCGCGGCTGATCATCAAGCCCTCCTTTTTGGTCAAACGCTCCAATTCATTGTTATCGCGGATTTTTTCAAGTCGCTCAAGCTCTTGGATACGGGCATGCATTGTGGACCAGTTGGTAAGCATCCCCCCCATCCAGCGCTCGGTAACATAAGGCATGCCGCAACGAGTTGCCTCATCTGCCACCGTCTCCTGCGCCTGGCGTTTTGTGCCCACAAACAAAACTGTACCACCGTTTGCTACAGCATCGCGGACTACGTTATAGGCCTGGTTTAACAACTTGGAAGTCTGTTGAAGATCAATAATATGAATACCGTTACGCTCTGTGAAAATGTACGGTTTCATACGGGGATCCCACTTGTTGGTGCGGTGTCCGAAGTGAACACCACTTTCAAGCAGGGCTTTCATGGAAATTACAGCCATTTTTCTCCTGATTTGTCCGTTCTCCAACGCGCAATTTATAGACTGGCGCGGAACGGAATGAGTTTAGTGGGACTAAGACCCACTCAAGGACGCTTATTGCCCGTCCCAGGCAAGATGTTGCTTCACAACTAAGGGCGAAGCGGCAGGATTATAACACAAGACTCGCGACAAACGCTTCGCACGCAGCCGAAAATTGATACTATCCCAAAAGCGAGCCTCCCCTCATAATTTATCCAAAAAAACTCTCATTTCACTGAATGAATGACTGAATGGATAAAGGGTATCGACTTGAAAGTATCTGTCTAGGGGTACAAAGATAGGGATTTTTCGAGTTAAGCCCGAGAGCCGCGAGGCGCGGTATTCCGTCTCCTCAAGCCAAAATAGCGCGGTATAATTGGGGTAAATACAGGCATATCCTTCATTAGTTAAGACGCGGAGTCACAGAAACTCGTTCTTCGTGTCTTTTTTATGCCGAAATCCCACTGTAGAGAGAAATAATGGCAGAAGAAACTGAAACTACCCTCCACGCTGGAAACATCGAACAAGTTGATATTGATGTCCAGATGCGGGATGCATACCTCGATTACGCCATGAGCGTGATCGTGGCGCGCGCCCTGCCTGATGCGCGCGATGGACTAAAACCTGTTCATCGCCGTATTTTGTACGCCATGCACGAATTGGGTATTCGCTCGAACACCTCTTACAAGAAATCTGCTCGTATTGTAGGTGAGGTGTTGGGGAAATTCCACCCGCATGGTGACTCGGCTGTTTATGAAAGTATGGCACGTATGGCGCAGGATTTCTCGATGCGTTACCTGCTCGTGGATGGACAGGGTAACTTTGGTTCTGTGGATGGTGATTCTCCGGCAGCAATGCGTTATACAGAAGCCCGTCTCCAGAAAATGGCTGAAGAATTGCTGGCTGATCTTGAAAAGGATACAGTAGATTTCGGACCCAATTTTGATGATAGCCTTGAAGAGCCGCTGGTCCTGCCTGCGCGTGTGCCGAATATGCTTCTCAATGGTACATCTGGTATCGCAGTGGGTATGGCAACGAATATCCCGCCTCATAATCTTCGAGAGCTGACCAGCGCCATCTCTTTTCTGATCGATAATTACGAAAAGATGGATGATATTTCACCAGATGACTTGATGAAATATATCCAGGGACCCGATTTCCCTACAGGCGGAATTATTGTCGGGCGCGAAGGGATCGAATCAGCATATGGGACTGGCCGGGGACGGCTTGTTGTGCGCGGACTCGCACATATCGAAGAAGGAAGGGGCGGCAGGCACAATATCGTCATCACCGAAATCCCCTATCAGGTTAATAAGTCAAACTTAATACAACGCATCGCTGAACTTGTGCGCGACGAAAGGATTGATCAAATCTCTGATTTGCGTGATGAATCGGATCGACGGGGTATGAGCATCATGATTGAACTGAAACGCGGTGCACAACCGAAGAAGGTGTTGAATCAACTTTATAAGTACACAGCTTTACAGACGACGTTCGGAGTACAACTTCTCGCGCTCGTGAATGGCGAACCGCGCACACTGCCCCTTAAACGTGCTTTACAGATTTTCATTGAACACCGCCAGACCGTCATTGTCCGCCGTACAAATTTTGACCTCGCGAAAGCCCGGGCACGCCAACACATTCTTGATGGTTATTTGATCGCTTTGAACAATCTGGACGCCGTTATAAAAACCATCCGTGAATCAGCAGATGCCGACATTGCCAAAATCAATCTGGTGAAACGTTTTCAACTGAGTGAAATTCAGGCACAGGCGATCCTTGATATGCAGTTACGACGTCTTGCTGCTCTGGAACGCTGGAAGATCGAGGAGGAGCACAAACAGGTTGCACAGCAGATCGCTTATTTTGAAGATTTGCTGGCTCATCCCAAGAAGATCCTTTTGCTTATTCAGGATGACATGCGTGATCTTGCCGAAAAGTATGGTGACGAGCGACGCACACGCATTGCGGCTGATGCTACAGAAGAACTCAGCGAAGCCGACCTTGTGCAGGATGAAGCTGTGCTGATCAGCCTGACCGAACGCGGATATATCAAGCGCGTTGCCGCCTCCGCCTTCCGCTCACAGAGTCGCGGGGGACGCGGTGTCAAGGGACATGAGACCAAAGATGAAGATGAAGTCGTTGCACTTATTCCGGCTCGAAGTCTGGATACAATGCTGTTCTTCTCGGATAAAGGCAAAGTTTATTCTGAAAAAGTCTATCAAATCCCGGATGCAGATCGAACCGCCAAAGGGATACCCCTTGTGAATATCCTTGCGCTGGAAGCCAGCGAACACGTGACCGCGGCAATTGCGGTTTCAGATTTTTCTGCACACGGATATTGCATGCTGGCAACCGTACGCGGCAAGGTTAAACGGGTAGTCATGGAAGAGTTCGCGGCAGTCCGTCCTTCAGGCTTGATCGCCATGGGATTGGATAACGGTGACCGCTTGGGCTGGGCGCGCGTGACCAGCGGCAAAGATGAAGTCATCTTCGTGACCGAGAATGGTCAGGCATTGCGTTTCAGCGAAGATAAGGTGCGTTCGATGGGACGGCAGGCATCTGGCGTGCAGGCCATAAGACTTAAAAAAGATGACGCGGTCACCAGCATGGATGTGGTGGAAAAGGAGGGGGCGCTTCTGGTCGTTACATCTGGTGGATATGGGAAACAAACCCCGTTGAAGGAGTATTCTCCAAAGGGACGCGCAACCGGGGGCATAGCGACAATAGACCAAAAGGCATTGGGTGAAATTGGCAGAATTGTTGCGGCGCGTGTTGTACAAAAGAATGATGATCTGACAATCATGACGTCCAATGGTGTGACCATCAGAATCAAGAATAAGACTGTCAAACAGGCAGGACGCGCCACCAAGGGCGTGCATCTCATCAAGCCGCAGCCAGGCGACAGTGTGGCATCGGTTGCGCGCATCTCGGCAGAGGATTTAAAAAAGGCTGGCGCCGAACTGAGTAGCGAGGAGAAAGTGGAACCACAACCTCAGTTGATATAAATCAAACACGGACGCTAAACTTCATTCGTCCGTGTGCTAAAGCCAAAGATAGGGGCGGCTAATTTGCCGCTCTTATTTGTTTAAAAGAGCGATATTCTCTCGGTAATAAATAATGCCAGCGATCCCAAAATACATACTGTGAACATCAACATCAGGGAAACAATAAATCGCTGTTGGGCTGTCATCCCGAGGAAACGACGATTACTCCGAAGAACTGGCCCGCTGGATTTCATCGGTCGGGAGGCAGGTTCCTTATAAAGATCGTTCGATTCTTCTTCATAGAATGGTGATTCAGCAGATTCGCGTAAGTTATCAAACATTTTTACCTCGTTTGCCACAGTATATCATGCGAACGGACGCAAACGCACATCCCCAAATCGTACTGTTATGTATTTGCCGTGCTCATCACGGATTCGCAAACTTCCATCCAATTCAAGCCCAACGACTTTTCCTATGAGAGGTTTTTCGCCTCCCGTCTCGACCTGAACCTGCCTGCCATTATAAGCAAGCTTTTTCTCCCAGGAAGCAATGAACGAATCTGTTCCCAGATGCGGGCGGAGTGCGATGAGGTTTGCAAGAATATCGTGCAACAATACTTCCCGCTCAGGCGGCTCGCCCAACACATGTTCGAGACTAATCGCGGGGAAACGTAATATATCCGTAGAAGGTACAGAGCCCTTTGATACATTCACACCAATCCCAATCACGATACATTCAATCGTATCTCCCGACCATACCAGCTCGATCAAAACGCCCGCAACCTTCCGCATATTCAGAAGAATATCATTGGGCCACTTGATCTCAGGATTAAGACTGCGTATTTGCAAAGCGTCGCTCACTGCAAGAGCGGCAAGCCCAACGATCCGGGAAAGATGCGAGCGTTCCTCCATGGATGGACGCAATATAATGCTTAAGGCAAGGGCTGTCGCATGTGGGGTTATCCATGGACGGTCATAACGACCCCGCCCCAATGTTTGTTCATCCGCGACGACAATTGACATATCACTCGCCCCAGCGGTTGCCCAGGCGAGCGCTTCATCATTGGTCGAACCAACGGAATCAAAATATCGGATTCCCCCCAATGGAAGTTTTGAAAGTATGCGGGTCAGTTCATCTTTGTTCACGGTAATTTCACTATGGTAATACAAACCAGGGATTGATAAACCCACCATTTTGTCGGACTTCAAAGTGAAGGTGTGCACCTTGCGAATTACCTGTATTACCGGCAGAACCGATCCACTGCCCCGCGCTCACGCTTGTACATTGAGCTACACCGATCACGCTTAAGTGAGCATACACCGTCGAATAACCGTTTCCGTGATCGATCTGGATAACATTGCCATAGCCATAGTTATATCCACCCTGTGCCATGGTTACGACACCGCTGTCTGCCGCATAGATAGGAGCGCCCTCACCAGCAGCAATATCAATGCCGAGATGCCCCGACCAGTAATCATTCCCGGAAAGAAAATGATTATCCGCTGGCCATACAAACCCGCCGCTACCCACTGCGCCGCCCGGGCAGGAACTTTGCGTTGTGGAGGATGTCCCGGATGCACCTGTTGCAATCGTGGGTACAAGCCATTGTACGAATTCCCGTTCGCCGCCGGGAATCATGACCCAGGAACCTGAAGTAATAGTGGGGTCTGTCAGGTCAATGTCGTTGCCAGGATAATTCAGAATATCATCAATATTTGCGGAGAACTCAGCGGCAACCGAATCGAGCGTATCGTTCTCTTTCCATTGATAATAAATCCCATCCGTAGGAGGAATTTTCAAAACCTGACCCGGCTTGAGACTATGCGGGTCATCCTGCAAAACATCGTAGTTTGCCCAGAGGATCGTTTCAGGTTTAAGCTTGAATGACTCTGCGATCGCAAAGATTGAATCGCCGCGTGCTACACGATATTCAACAGGCTGGTAACGCGGCTTATCGGCTGGGACATTCGTCTTCAGTTGGATATCGCGCCCAATGGAGGCAAACGCTATCGGACCACCTAAAGCGGGCATCACAACATCAGGCTGTTCCTGATCTGGAGCCGCAGTTGGCTCAAGGGCAGCGGCTTGGACAGTGTCTGTGGACTGTTTCCAGAGAAAAGCGCCACCGACTATCCCCCCCACCAAAAGGACGGTTACAAACCAACTCACAATCGTGAACAGATTGTTTTTGAAGAACGAAGAAAATTTTGACATTCTAGCGGTTAAGCGTCTCTTCCAAGATTCTCAAGAAATTCCTGATTATTACGCGCCCGGTCAAGGCGTGTAACGATTGCTTCGGTTGCCACGGATTGATCCATGCCTGCGCCTTGAGGTTGTGATGAGATCATTTGGATGTACATTCGCCGCAACAGCCAGACGCGTTGTAATAAGTCGGGACCCAGCAAAAGGTCCTCACGACGCGTGGATGAGCGTTCTATATCCACCGCCGGGTAGATGCGTCGCTCCTGGAGTTTACGAGAGAGGTGCAATTCCATGTTTCCAGTACCTTTGAACTCTTCATAAACGACATCATCAAGACGCGAGCCGGTATCCACAAGACAGGTCGCGATGATCGTCAACGAACCGCCTTCCTCGATATTACGCGCCGCTCCAAAGAAACGCTTGGGCGGGTATAACGCCGAAGGATCCATACCGCCGGAAAGTGTGCGCCCAGATGGGTTAACTACAAGGTTATAAGCACGCGCCAGACGGGTGATCGAGTCCATTAAGATTACCACGTGACGTCCGATCTCCACCAATCTCTTAGCGCGCTCTAAGGCAAGTTCCGCTGTGCGGACGTGTGCAGTAACCGGCTCGTCGAACGTGGAGGCGACCACTTCGGCATCCACCGAACGATCCATATCGGTCACTTCTTCCGGACGCTCACCGATGAGTGTCACGATCAAATGTACATCTGGGTATTTGGTTGAAATTGAATTCGCAATTTGCTTAAGAATTGTGGTTTTCCCCGCTTTCGGAGGTGAAACGATCAGTCCACGTTGCCCACGACCAATGGGAGCGATCAAGTTGATCAATCGAGGAGCAAGCGTATCGTGGTCGGTTTCGAGATCAAATCTCTTTTCAGGAAAGATCGGTGTCAGATTTTCGAAAACCGGTCGTCGGGTGGCATCTTCGGGGTCCACGCCGTTGATCGATTCAACTTTGAGCAATCCAAAGTGCCGCTCGCTTTCACGTGGAGGGCGCACTTGCCCAATGACAAGGTCACCGGCTCGTAGCTCGTGTCGCCGCAATTGCGCCTGCGAGACGTACACATCCTGGTCGCTGATTCGATAGTTTGTGGCTCGCAGAAAGCCGATACCTTCGCTCATAATTTCCAAAATGCCGCCGCGCAGTTCAATACCTTCTTTCTGCGCCTCTGCTTCTCGGATCATCATGGCAAGGGTCTCTTTCTTTAAGCGGTTGGCATTGGGAATATTTAACGCCTTCGCCATGCCGCGCAGTTTTGAAAGAGGTTCGTTCTCAAGTTCTAGTATTTTCATTTTTTGTTTCCCGTTCAGAATGGAATGTTGGATTTAATGTAAATCAAACCAGCGCCCTATTGGGCTGACTGGGATTGTCCCTTAGTTTTTTGGTGAGTGAGGATTTTCGATCAAATTCATGTCACGCGTTGCCCGTGCAGGTTTCATTGCCTTGCATTCGGATTTCGCAATTAAGAGGTTGTCAAGTCACAGGGGAATAATCAGCATTATAGCACGTTCGTTCGGGCGGGGCAAGAACTTTTGGAAAACTCGACTTTCATTTTTATAAGCGTGCTCAATCATGCAATATCTTATTTTGCAGATCCCACAAGCGGCGATATACACCATCGCTTTCCAAAAGTTCATCGTGCCGGCCGCGTTCCACGATCCTGCCATGATCCATAACCAAAATACCATCCACATTTTCAAGCCCGATCAATCGATGAGTAATAAGAAGTGAAGTTTTATTGTGCATAATTTCGAAAAGCGTATCGAGGACCCGCTTTTCGGTGATTGGATCAAGGTTGGCGGTGGGCTCGTCAAGGATTAAGATTGACGCGTCCTTCAACAATGCTCTCGCAATCGCGAGCCGCTGACGCTCGCCGCCGGATAACCTTAGTCCTTGTTCACCAATGAAGGTGTCGTAACCTTTGGGCAGGTTTTTTATGAAATCATGGATCTGTGCATTGCGCGCGGCGGATTCCATTTCGTCATCCGTCATGGATGGACGCGCTAGACGTAAATTCTCACGGATGGACGTGTTGAAGAAATAACTGTTTTGGGAGATGAGTGCGAATCTCTTTCGGACTTCATCCTGATTCAGCGCTTTGAGCGAAACTCCACCCAGGCTGATTTCTCCCAAATCATAATCCCAGAACCTGAGCAATAGATTGGCTATCGTACTCTTCCCCGCGCCGCTCGGACCGACAATGGCGAGTGATTTTCCAGATTGAAGATCGAAGGTTAAATATTGGAGAGCGGATGTCGTTGTGTTGGGATAAGCAAAAGAGAGATTAGAGAATTGGATATTAGAGACTAATGACTGGCTCGAACAACTCGCTACTCCCTGCTCACTATTCTCTTGAATCTCAGGTTCCACATCCACCACCTCGAACAACCTCCTCGCCGCTTCACGCGAGGAGTTCCACATCTGTGCGGCGAGAGGTAATGGATTGACCGCTTCAAATGAAGCGAATGTCATCAGGGCAAATGTGCCAAGCATCACACCTTTGATGTTCCCCGCGGTCACTTGTGGAATGACAAGGAATAAGACAAGCCATAAACCCAAGTTAGTGAACAAAGTCCCCAATGCAGAATGGACTGCGCTGATGCATGCCATTTGTTTTTGAGTTCTGCCATAGTCTTTGCCAGTAGAAGCAATTTGATTGGCACGGTCTTGTCCACGACCGAAGGCAAGTAAATCAGCAAGACCTTGAATTCCGTCCACGAGTTGGGTTTGAATGTCAGCGCGTTGGGTGATGAGTTTTTCTCCGGGTTTGCGGCTGACAAGTTGTGCGAGGAGTGGCAGGATCAAACCTAAAGTGAGAAAAAAGCCAATTAACACATAAGCAATTGTCGGGTAGAAAGAGGCGAAGAAGATCGATACACCGATCATGACAACGATGGCAGTCAACGCTGGCGAGACCACGCGGACGTAGAAATTTTCCAGAGTTTCTACATCACCGATAACGCGGGCGAGCAGGTCTCCGCTTTTATATTCCATCAGGCGGGCAGGAGCGAGGGGCTCGAGTTTCTCGTAGAACCAAACGCGCAGGCGGGCAAGCAGACGGAAGGTGACGTTGTGCGAAACGAGGCGTTCGAGATAGCGAAAAATACCGCGCGTGATGCCGAAGAAACGCACACCAACGACGGATATGCCGAGATCGGCAATGGAGGGATGAAGCGCGGCAGTAGAAATAAGCCACGCCGACGTGCCGATAAGTGCAACGCTGGAGCCAATAGTAAGTGCACTGAGGAGGATGGAAAGCGCGACCCAATTCCAGGAGCCGTTGAGAAATTGCAATAGGCGAAATATGATAGAAGACGATTTTGGATTTACGATTTTTGATTTACGATTTGTTTTCAGTAATTGGTGATTGGTCAAAGGTTGAAGGTCTGATGACATTTGAGTCTTTGACTACACTTAGAGCTGACTCTTGACTTTTGACTTTTGTCTTTGGTACTTCAACTTGATATGTGTTGACCATCTCCGTATACCTGCCATTTTGTTTTATCAGTTCATCATGTGTGCCTTGTTCAATAATGCGACCTTGATCGAGGACGATAATGTTGTCTGCTTTGAAGATGGTGTTGAGGCGGTGGGCAATGGTGATAACCGTTTTGCCCTGCATAAGTTGACGCGTGGATTCTTCGAGCAGGGACTCGGTTTCAGGGTCGAGACTCGATGTGGGTTCATCGAGGATGAGGATGGGGGAGTTCTTTAGGAAGGCGCGTGCGATGGCAAGACGTTGCGCCTGCCCGCCGCTGAGGCGCGCCCCGCTTTCGCCAATGACGGTTTCATATTTGTCAGGAAGCGTTTCGATAAAATCATAAAGGTGTGCGGCTTTGGCGGCCTCGATCACTTCTTCGTGAGTTGCATCTGGTTTGCCGAGGCGGATGTTGGCCGAGAGGGTATTGTGGAATAGGTATGGTCTTTGTGGAACCCAGGCAATGCTATTTCGTAATTCGTAACTTGGGATTTGGGATTCGTGATTGACAGTAATTTGCCCTGTGGTGGGTTGAATGAAGCCGAGAAGAAGATTTACGAATGTTGATTTGCCTGCGCCTGTTTTGCCGACAAGGGCGACATGTTGACCAGATTGAATTTTCAGGTTGATGTTTTCGAGAGCGGAGGTGGATTCATCGGGGTAGGTGTACGAGAGATTAGATAATTGAAGAGTAGAAAATAGTGGGCTGGATGAAGCTGGTTCACCGTTCTCCAGTCTCTGCTCCCTGGTCTCTATATCAAGAATCTCAAAAATTCTCTTCGCCGCGGTTGTGCCAGACATCCCCGCATGGAAGCGTGCGCCAAGCATCCGTAAGGGCATATAGAATTCAGGCGCAAGGATAAGCAGAAAGAAAGCTTCGCGAAATTCCATACGCCCATACAGCAGGCGGAAGCCGATCTCCACGGCGATGATGGCAGTGCTGAGTGTTGCTAATAATTCCAAGGCAAGCGCCGAGAGAAAGGTGATCCGCAAAACATCAAGTGTTCTATCACGGAATTGATTGCTGACCTTTTCGATGTTTTTGGCGTATGCCTTGCCGCGACCGAATAGTTTGAGGGTGGTCAGTCCTTGCAGGCTGTCGAGGAAGTGCGCCGATAAACGCGAGAGGGTTTCATATTGTCGCTTAGTGACGATCTCTGCGCCTTTACCGATCATGATCATAAAGAAGGGAATTAACGGCGCGGTGACAAGTAAAATGATCCCTGATAATAAATCCATCGGGAAGACGAAGAGCAGAATACTGATCGGGACAAGCGTGGTAATTACAAGTTGGGGTAGGTATTGACTGTAATACGCGTCGAGCGCTTCGATGCCCGCGATGGCAGCCGTGGTTAGTTCACCGGTGCGTTGTGAACGTGTATAAGCAGGACCAAGATTCAGGATATGCTTGAAAAGCCGCTCGCGCAGGTCGGTTTTGATTCTCACGGCGACAGCATTGGCGCTGACTTCATTGATCCAAGTGTAAGCAAAGCGCGTCCTGCAATGACGAAGAGAATGAGGCGAAGCCAATGGAAAACTTGCGCCAGGGTTTGTCCTTCAAGGAAGACTCCATTGACGGTACTGCTGACGAGGTAGGCTTGGCTTATCGTCAAGAGTCCAGCGAAAAGTCCAGAGAGAATCGTTAAGAGGAGGGAGAAGTGTGTATCGCGAGTGAGAGTCAGAAGTCTGCGGTGCATGGGGGAGTTTCAGGTTTCAAGTTAAAAAGTTGGAAGGTTGAGGATGTACGTCCGTCAACCTTCCAATTATACAGACAGAGTTGGTTTAGTAGACCAATTCTTTCTTATCGTTACTGATACGTTTGCGGAACATATAATACGTCCAGCCCTGATAGGCAAGCACGATCGGGACGAAGATCAGAGCGATAATGGACATGACCGTGAGCGTGTATTGCGACGAGGACGCGTTGTAGATGGTTAGACTATAGGCGGGATTGGTGCTGGATACCATGACACGCGGGAACATCAAAGTAAAGAATGCCACCTGTGTCAGAATGAGATGAACACCGGTAGAGATGAAGGCCCATCCTTCCATCTTTTTGTTGATGAAGTAGATCGTGATCAGCAATACCACGACAGACGCAATGGGCATGATACCCGGGTTGATACCTATCTTTGTTGAAATATCTGTGAAGATGTATGTAGCAATGGCAAGCAGGATAACCATGACTGCCGCCACGATGTAGAGTTTCCTGGATAAGGCGCGCACCCGATCATGCAATTCCCCCTCCAACTTCAAGGCGAGGAAATTTGCGCCATGCAGGAGAAATACGGAGACCATCGTAACGCCACCGATCAAACCATAAGGGTTGAGCAGCGTGAACAGGTTGCCCGTGTAAGTCATATCCGCGTTGATCGGGACACCGCGTGCCAGGTTTGAAAATGCGGTTCCGAGCAACAGGGAGGGCAGGAAGGAGCCAATGGCGATCATCCAATCGAAACGGTTGCGCCATGCGGGGTTCGCATCTTTTGAACGATATTCGAATGAGATACCGCGCAGGATCAACCCAACCAATAGCAAAAACAAGGCCAGATAGAAGCCGCTGAACATGGTGGCATACCAGTGCGGGAACGCGGCAAAGGTCGCGCCGCCGGCAGTCAGAAGCCAGACTTCGTTGCCATCCCATACCGAACCAATCGTGTTAATGATGGCACGTCGTTCTTCGTCTTTCTTTCCCAGGAAGGGCAGCAGCATACCCACACCAAAGTCAAAGCCTTCCAGGAAGTAGAAACCAATCCAAAGAACGGCGATCAAGATGAACCACAGTATTTGAAGAAATTCGTATGACATATTGTTTTTTCCTAATCATCCGCGCCGACGAGCGAGGGCACAACGTCAGCCACGTCAACGGATTCGTGCATGGCGGCATCAGGTCCCGCGACCGCAAATTTTTTCATGAGTTTGACCATCGCAACAGCCAGTGAGCCATAGATGGCGGTGTAACCGATCAATGAGATGAGCAGGTCAAGATTGGTGAGGTTGGGCGACACGCCATCCTGCACTTTGAGCAGACCCTGGACGATCCAGGGTTGACGTCCCATTTCGGTCAGGATCCAGCCGCTGGCGTTGGCGAGATACGGGAGGATCAGCAGGGACGGCATCCACTTCATCCATTTGGCTTTGGTGATGTCACCGCGCATATTCGCCCATAGGAAGAAAGCGGTAATACCGATCATAATAAATCCAAAGGTCATCATGATGCGGAAGGTCCAATAGGTGACCACCATCAACGGAATGTAATCGCCCGGACCATATAGCGCCTCATATTCTTGTTGGATGTCGTTCACGCCTCGGACTTCGCAGTTGAAGTTGTTACAAGCCAGGAAGCTTAACACCCCTGGGACTCTGATCGACCAAACCTCCCGCTTACCGGTCAGGTCACCGATGGTGAGGAGGGAGAACGAAGCAGGTTGCGATGTTTCCCAATGCGCTTCAATGGCGGCGAATTTCATGGGCTGGGTATCGTACATATATTGACCCATTGTATGACCCCCCAGGAAGACCAGCACACTTGCCACCAGACCCACCACAGAACCCATGACGAACGAACGCTTGAAGAAGTCAAGGTTCTGCTTACGGAAGATGTGATAGCCACTGACCGCGATGATCATCATCGCCGCCATCAATACGCCATCAGAGATGGTGTGCCAGAAGAAAATCCAGCCTTTGGGGTTGCCGATGAGCGCGAAGAAATCCACCAGTTCAGCGCGATGGTTGGCTTCATTGATCACAAATCCAACCGGGTGTTGCATCCAGCCATTCGCAAGCAGGATCCACAACGCGGAAAGATTCGAACCGATGGCAACGAGCCAGATCGAGGCGAGATGAACTTTTTCCGGCACGCGTCCTTCTCCGAAAATCCACACACCGAGGAACGTTGACTCCAGGAAGAAAGCAAACAACGCCTCAATTGCCAGCGGCGCACCGAATATATCGCCAACATAGCGTGAATATTCGGACCAGTTCATCCCGAATTGAAACTCTTGTACGATGCCCGTCACCACGCCAATGGCAAAATTGATCAGGAACAACTTGCCCCAGAATTTTGCCATCTTGCGCCAGGTTTCATCCCTGGTCTGATAGTAGCGGGTTTGCATGAATGCCACGAACCAGCCCAGCCCCAACGTCAATGGAACGAACAGCCAGTGATAGATGGTTGTGAGAGCAAACTGCAATCGAGAAAGTAAAACTGTATCCATAGACTCTCCTTGAAAAAATATGTACGTGTCTTGCAATTATCATTTCGCCTGCACCGTGCCGCAGGCACAGGCGAGCGCTAGCGAGAAATCTTTCGTCTGAAGTGGTGCAGATTTCTAAACAAAACCCGGCGTTGCCACTGGACTACCAGCTGCCTCTTTTGCCAGATCTTCAAATGTGATCGACGCCATCTCGCGCATCATCGCCACCTGGACGCGTCCCCACTTCGAGCGAACGGGACAATCGGATCGGAAAGGACAATCATCCTCACCTTTGACCTGCATGCACTCCGAAAGCAGAATCGGCCCCTCAAACGCCTCGACAACGTCTTTTAGGCTGATTCTGGAAGCTGGACGCGGGAGCATTAGCCCACCCTCGCGCCCCGGAAAGGTATTGACCAATCCGTAGCGCGACAACTGCGCAACGATACGCCCCATAAACGCCTTGGGGATCAACATTTCCTGCTGTATCGCGGCGCTGGAAATGCGGGAGCCCTCGCTACATTTGGCAAGGGCAAGCACTACCCGGACGGCGTAATCGGTTTGACGGTTAATCTTAAGCATTTGGTCATCCTAAAAATCGTGACTCTAATGGTAAACGTTGACTCTGATTGTAAGCATTTAGGCTTCAGACCAGATGTGTAATTTATCACAAAAGGGATATTATGAAAGTAATAAGCAAAATTCACCCAAATTTGTCGAGGTTCCGCCCTGCTCAGGCCATCATAAGTCTCAAACACGGTAGCCCTGAAAATCATTCTAGTGAGATGCACATGTAAGATCAATCCCACGATTTTACAATTATCGTTTCTCCGCCGCTTTGGTTTCTGGACCGCAGAAAATTCATTCGGCGCATCAATATCCCCAAAGTAATTTGCTTATCATTGGTAAGCAAATATGAAACTTGCAACAAAAAACCCGCTTTACAGCGGGTGGAGTGCCGAAGGAGGGACTTGAACCCTCATGAGCGTAAGCTCACTACGCCCTGAACGTAGCGCGTCTGCCAATTCCGCCACTTCGGCAATCGTTTAGCGGAGTGAATTTTATCTCAAAGAGCGGTTTTGTCAACTGGGCGTGGATCCACACCAGTTGCACACGATTTTTACACCCTCGTGCAACGCTGTTCCTATAAAATCGTATAAATATGTGGAACAAAAAACCACGCTCCTCGTCATAAACTTATCCCTTGCAGTTTTAAATTCTGTTATATGACAATTGTATATCAGTACCGCTAGGGGATATAACTTTTCGAGCCAAAAAAGGTTAAGTAAGCACATGGAGAAAGGAGATTTTTTATGTTTATCGTTACCGTTGTACTCTGCCTGGTTGTGTTCGCCGCACTAGCCAGCGCGGACCTGCTTATCTCGAACATCAATTCAGACGAGTTGAGCAACATGGGTGTCGAGAAGAGACCATGATGGAAGATGCCCACATTCCCTAGCCTGATGCTGTATCTCTCAGCATTGGGCTTTTTTATTTAATCGGGCAAAGGAGGGTGCGACGCATTCGCGTTCCGGGGAGATAAAGGTTTTTAAGTCAGAATCAACTGTCTGCCTGATACGAAGCGGAGCTTTATCTCTGCAAGGTATAATCGAAGAAAAACGAGGCATTCATGAACTTCTCCCTTTCCCCTGAACATCAAATGACACAAAAAATGGTGCGCGACTTTGCACAAAAAGAGATCGCGCCCGTCATCAAGGAATACGACCGCAAGCAGGAGCCGATTCCCATTGTGCTCAAACGCATGGGCGAACTCGGCATTCTCGGACTGCCCTTCCCCGTCCGTTATGGCGGGCAGGGCATGGACTACCTCGCGTGGGGGCTGGCGTGCGAAGAACTCGAAGCGATGGACACATCGTTGCGCGTGGTCATGTCGGTGCATACGGGGTTGTGCGCGATGAGCATCTTTCAATGGGGCACCGAGGAGCAGAAGCAAAAATTTCTCGTGCCTCTGGCGAAAGGCGAGAAGATTGGATGCGGCGCTTTTACAGAATCAGGCATGGGTTCGGATGTGGCGGCGATATCCACCTCGGCAAAACGAGAAGGCGACTACTACATCCTGAACGGCGAAAAGATGTGGATCTCTCTCGCCTCAAAAGCGGACCTCGCGCTTGTTACCGTCAAAACAGACACGTCCTCATCCAAGCCTTCTTCTGCTTTATCTTCCTTCATCGTTGACCTGCACAGTGACGGCGTGAAAACGGGTGACCTGCACGGCAAACTCGGCGTGCGAGCCGGCGCAACAGGTTGGATCTCATTCACCGATGTGAAAGTCCCTGTTGCAAATAGACTCGGTGAAGAAGGCGAAGGTTTTAAGATCACGATGGCTGGCTTTGACCATGGACGGTACACCGTGGCTTCGGGCGCGACGGGAATCATCCGTGCATCATTGGAAGCGAGTGTGAAATACGCAAAGACACGCACGACCTTTGGAAAGCCGATTGCAGAGCATCAACTGATTCAAGAGAAGATCGCTAAGATGTCGCAGGACTATGAAATTGCGAAGTTGCTGTACTATCAAGTTGGATGGTTGAAAAACGAAGGTAAACGTTGCACACGTGAGACATCGTTCGCAAAGAAATTCGCCACCGAAGCCTCTTTCAGCGCGGCAACCGAAGCGATACAAATCCACGGCGCGTATGGATTCAGCGATGAGTATGATGTAGAGCGTTATCTGCGCAACTCAAAAGGCGCGATGATCTATGAGGGTTCGAGTGAAATTCAAACGTTGATCCAAGCTGGCTACGCGCTTGGCGAACGGACAGATAAACCGCTGCGCTGTGAAGCGCCCGCATATGATGCGGATATTTGGCAGAATTAAATTAATTACGGAGAATACGATGTTAACCTTTGCTTTGATACTGAACGTTTTAGGTATGATCCTTTTGCCCATTCTTCTGGTCGTTTTCCTCACTCGCAAATTCAGCCTTTCATGGAAACTTGCGCTCGCTGGCGCAGTGACGTTCATCGCGTCACAAGTTTTGCATATCCCAGTTGTATATGGCTTGACTGCTCTTTTCAAAAACGGAGTTCTGTCTATCCCCGAAACATGGACAACGATCTTTAATGCCATTGTCCTGGGTCTTCTGGCTGGCATCTTCGAAGAGACTGCCCGCTACATTCTGTTCAAATTCAATCTCAAGAATGCCAAAACATGGAATGAAGGTGTGCTCGTCGGCGCGGGACATGGCGGCGTGGAAGCTTTCCTGTTAGGGATATTGGCAGCGCTGACCGTTGTCAACATGATCGTCATGCGCAACGCGGACCTTGCCGCGCTTGGGGTTCCGGCTGATTTGATCGAAGCCACAAAAGGACAAGTGGCGGCATTTTGGTCAACGCCTGTGTACATGGCATTTTTAGGGTTGATCGAACGTATTTCCGCGATCTCTTTACATCTCTCCCTCTCAGTGATGGTGTTATACAGTGTGGCGTATAAGAAACCCATGTGGTTTTGGATCGCATTGCTCTGGCACGCGTTGGTCGATGCTTCATCCGTTTATTTACTGCCAATCGTTGGTGTAGTCGCATTGGAAGGGATCGTCGGTATATTTGCCGTTCTTAGTTTGGTGATCATGTTTGGAATAAGATCAAAATTCACTGATGGAGAACCCGCCCCAATTGGAACGGAAGCGCAGTAAGCGCACACTTTACAAATCAGGAGAAAGAATGGAAAACATCCAACCTCTTCACACAACAATCGAAAAAACGATCCAAGCGACGCGTGGCTTTATTGTTTTGGAAAGCTCTACAGGGTTTCCACACGGCGAATCCAATTTGTATTGCCTTTCTGCCGATGGAAAGATCATTTGGACGGCGGAAAAGCCCGACCCCTATACTCTTTACACACGAGTAAAACTCAACGAAGACGGCTTGACACTATCCACATACACCCTCGGCGGTCACGCCTGCGAATTGGACTTGGGCACGGGAGAAATTTTGAGCAAGACAAGTATTCAATAAACCATCAACCCGTCATTGCGAGCGGAGCGAAGCAATCCCCCGCCCGGCGTGGAGAGACAAATAGTGTTGAAGATTGCTTACCCTACGGGCACACGTCGTCGCAAAAAACGCTCCTCACAATGACGGAGGTGCGACGCGGCGGAGATTGGCGATAGCAGACGGGAATTTCAACCCACAAGCTATTCGTCAAAAATGATGGTTATAATTACAACGCAAGGTTAAGTGAAAAGCTCTAATTGAGCCAACTTTTTCTTGCGGTGTGAAAGATAGGATGCGAAATTAGTTTTTTGGTAATAGCGCACTCGCTCCAAAGCGGATTGAATGTCAGAAATAAATGAAGGCAAAACGCTGCAAAGCAATAAGCGAACTTGATAAATCGTAAGTGCCGGAGCCTGTTCTTGAAATTGAATTCTCAAACGCACCAGGAAATGATGAGCCAGAGCAACCAGGAGCATATGATGATGCCATCCCAACCAACTTCTCATCTCGTAATGATCCATCCCGACTTCACCTTTGCTTTCTTCGAAGATCGTTTCAATCGGCCACCTCATTCCGCTGATCCTGACAAAATCTTCCAGTGCAGTATTGACCGGAGCGTTGGAGAAAAAGTATTTGATTTCGGAAAGATCATCCAAATTACGGCGGATGATCAACCAGAGTTCAGGGGCGGGCAAGCCGCCGCGCGCTTCGGTCACCCGCAGAAATGCGAAATCACAAACGATCGGACCTTTGCTGCCTTCCTTGATCACCGCTCGAGTCCAATCCTGCTTTTGAATCTTCTGCACCAGGTCCTTGACTGGAATGGGTTGCTTTCTTTTATCACTCAGTCGCAAACGAGTGGGATGACGTCCATCACCTCTCCATTTTGGAATATGAACCTTGGGCGGGCTACACCAGATCAGCGTGTTGTCCTTGATGGCCGTGAAGTAAAACTTTCCGGTCGCCGCCACGCCATCCCGAAATGCGGGGCTGTCTCCATACAAGGCATCGGCTGCTACCCAGAAAAACGGCAATTTGCCTCGTGGGAGGCGCTTTTCAACATTTCCAGCCCGATTTCCGGCTTCGTTTTGAATTCCAAATCTTCCGGGACTCCACAGGCTTCCCGTGGCTCTGCGTGTTCTGCTGCAAGCCATTTTTCAGGCATGAACAATCTGCCTTCGATCAAACTATAGCCTTTGCGACTGGCGTAGCCCAAATACACGCCA
Source organism: uncultured Chloroflexia bacterium (assembly GCA_963753655.1). GTDB lineage: Bacteria > Chloroflexota > Anaerolineae > Anaerolineales > Villigracilaceae > Defluviilinea. The sequence continues at coordinate 24,578 of CAVWDB010000010.1, read as the reverse complement.
ACTTGCCCGTTCGCAATCTTGCCCACCGAGCCGCAATATTGCGAGGCCACCCCAACCGATGCGGTGCCTTGCTTGACCGCACTCCATTCATCGATCAACACCACCCCATCCGCTTCTCCCAAACTCTCTCCGATCAAGCCTTGATGGATCGCGATCACTGGCGCTGTTTCCCACTGGCTTTGCCCGACAAAGTATGCAGACTGCGTACTTTCTCTTTCTCCAAGCGCCATCTGTTCTACGTTCTTACGTATGGTATTACCCAGCAAGCCGTGCAGATAGGTCAGGCTTTTCTAATTTGCTCCACTCGCTTATAGGCAGGCTTGAACAGTTTCATATATTTCTTCATTTCTGCAAAAACAGTTTGACATCTTTCGTCGACAAGTTGCATTCGAGTGCCGCGCAAATATCAACTCGAATTCAATTCGTTTGCGACCCGGCTTGCGTTCTAAACTGATCAGCTCGCTTCGGAGCCTTAGCTTATCTGCTTTCGGTTACAATTTCTCTAGGCATGGTGTTCTTCCTTCCTTCTCACCTTAGGAGAAGACCATGCTTTTTTCTCTTTTAGCTCTCAACTCTGCAACTTATAAAAAGGTTGTCAGGAAAAACTGTGAGGAAAAATGGTAACGAAAACTCTCGACCAGCATATTGAAATTACGCCGGGAATAGTGGGTGGGAAGCCGCGCGTCGCCGGACATCAAGTCACAGTGCAGGATATTGCCATCTGGCATGAATGGATGGGACGCGCCGTCGATGAAATCGCGACAGAATACAATTTGAATATTGCCGATGTTTACGCCGCCCTCGCCTATTATCACGATCATCGGGAAGAGATCGACAAATCCATCAAAGAAAGCGATGAATTTGTCGAGAGCCTGCGAACACAGACACCGTCGAAGTTAAGCAAGAAACTCCATGGCGATTAAGTTTTACGCCGATGAACATGTTCCTCCTGCCGTGGTAAATGGACTTCGTCAACGCGGCGTGGATGTATTAACTGCAAAAGAAGCGGGGATGTTGAGCACACCTGATGAAGAACATTTGGAATTCGCCAGCACATAAAGCAGGGTAATCTTTACACAAGATAGCGATTTTCTTCGTTTTCACGCAAAAGGGATAAATCATTATGGGATCGTCTACGCCATCAACGTACACCTATCAGTCAAATCATCCAGGGGCTGACCTTGATCTTTCAAATCCTGACAGAAGAAGAAATGAAAAACCATGTCGAGTTCTTATGAGATCACGGCGTGGATTTGCAAACAGTCTTGGGGGTTGCTTACTCTATTGCAGATTAATCATTAAACCGCGCAATCCCTGAAACCCGTTCCGAACCACAGAGACACGACGACACAGACATGTGCCCGAAGGGTAGAAAGCCCTTTTAAATCTCCGTGACTCGGTGTCTCCGTGGTTAGACTTTGAGCTTTTCCTCAGAATTTTATTGCTCAATTATTTTGTAAAAATGCAACAGAGTACGATGTCGTCGGGCTATTGCCCTCCTTGCAATGACGGAGGTGAGGCGCGGCGGATGTTCTGGCGATGATGACGTTTTTGAATGGCAAATAAAGTATTTGACTAGGAAGAATAGAATTGTTATACTTTCGGTATAACGAAAGGTGTAAACATGGAAAGTATAAAAACTGCGATTTCAATTGACAAGTCTCTGTTTGCTCAGGCAAATGCACTCGCGCGAAAACTGAAGGTATCGCGCAGTCGCTTGTTCGTGCTCGCGCTTGAAGATTTTATTCAGGAACAACAAAATAAGGAGTTGCTTGAAAAGATCAATGCTGTCTACGGAGACGAACCTGATGAAACCGAAAAAAATCTACGGCGCAAGGCGCGCAAATCACACCGCAGGCTTATAGAGGGACAATGGTAATTAATCAGGGTGATATTTATTGGGTGGAAGTAGATGAACCATCAGGCTCCGAGCCTGGATATACTCACCCACACGTGGTCATGCAAAATAATTTGTATAACCAAAGCAAAATAAGAACGGTGATTGTTTGTGTGCTTACATCCAATCTCAAATATGCAGATGTGCCTGGCAATGTTCTGCTCGAAAAAGGAGAGGGGAATTTGCCAAAAGCAAGCGTCGTGAACGTTTCTCAAATACTTACCGTTGATAAAGCACAATTGGGTGAATATATTGGAACCCTCTCTCCCAAACGTGTGAATCAAATTCTTGATGGAATTTCTTTATTCCTGGAACCACGTGATTTAGACAGACTGTAATAGTAAATCTTGTTATGTGCTCAGCGCATCCCCTCTACCTGGGGGAGAGGGCAGGGTGAGGGCGCTCGCGGAATTCTGGCAGTCCTAGCGGCATATATCAGAGTGACTCCGTCATTGCGAGGACATGCTCTTCCGTCCGAAGCAATCTCCAACACTATAACGGGGATTGCCTACCCTAGCGGGCACACGTCGTCGGGCTTTCGCCCTCCTCGCAATGACGGAAGCGCGGCGCGGCGGATGTTTTGGTGGTGATGGCGTTTGCAAACAAATAAGTAATCCTTATATTATCTTGGTGAAATAATGGAAATAAAGCCGCTACACACGGAAATAAAAAAGCAAGAAAATACTGATATTGGTATTGCGGTTTTGGAAAATTACTATGAGTATCCAAAGGGGAAATCGAACCTTTACTTGTTAAACAGTGAAGGTTCGATTATTTGGTTCGGAAAATTGCCAACCGAACGCGATACATTCGTAGACTTTACATATGACCTGGTTAGAAATGTTATTATTGCATCGACGTGGGAAGGGATGTCGTGTGAGATCGAGTTGATTAGTGGAAAGACGGTCAAAGAAAAGTTCGTGAAATAACAATACACGGAGGAACACTTTGAAAATCATCGCATGTATCAAACAAGTCCCAAACTCGGAGGCGAAAGTTAAAGCCGAAGATGGGCAAATCAATACAGGGGAAGCGCCGCTGGTTATCAACCCGTTCGACGAGTACGCAGTCGAAGGCGCGTTGCAACAGAAGGAAGCCAATGACGGAAGCACGGTCACTGCCTTGTGCATCGGACCCGAATCCGCGAAGGATGCGCTCAAGCACGCGCTCGCCATGGGCGCGGATGAAGCTGTCCTTGTTTCAGACCCTGCGCTCAATGAACTCGATACGGTCGGCGCGGCGCGTGTCCTTGCGGCGGCGATCCAAAAGATCGGCGGCGTGGATATGGTCGTGTTCGGACGTCAGACGCTCGACAACGGCGCAGGCATCACGCCCGCGCAGACGGCAAGAGTCCTCGGGTGGGGAATGCTTGGGTTGGCTGGGCAGATCAAAGTCCAGGATGGAAGCGTACGCGTTGAAAGAGTCATCGAAGAGGGCAGGCAAAACGTCAGCGCAAAATTACCTGTCGTCGTGAGCGTCGTCCAAAGCATTGGCGAGCCGCGCTACCCATCGTTCATGGGCATCCGCAAAGCGTCGAAGGCGAACATCCCCGTGTGGACGTTGAGCGACCTCGGCATCGATGCGCCAGCGACGATCATCAAACGCACAGAACTCGCCAACCCGCCCGAACGCAAAACCGCGGTCGAGATCATCTCGGGCGACACACCCGAAGCCATCGCCGAAACGCTCGTTGAAAAAATCCTTGCGGAGAAAGTGCTATGAAAACGTTTGTGTATATTGACCACTTCAAGGGCGAGATCCAGCCCGCTTCGTGGGAGGCGCTTGGGCTTGGAAAAAGTTTGGGCACGGTGAGCGCGGTTGTGTTTGGTTCGAATGTGGATGCGATCGCGAAAGCCGCATTTGAACATGGCGCCGATGAAGTCTTCGTCGCGGATGATTCTTCGCTGGAGGATTATCGCGCTGAACCGTATGCATCCACGCTCTCGGCGCTCGCTCTCTTCTTCGACGCCAGACCTGATTCTGTTTCCGACAACGGCTCGAACCCGTGAGCTTGCCGCCATGTCTGCCGTGGATTTGAACACAGGCGTATTGACCGACATCACAGGTCTCGAAGCAAATGGCGACTCGTTGGTGGCGACCCGTCCCATCTACGAAGGCAAAGTGCTGGAGAAATCTGTCTGCGCTGGCAAACCCGTCATGGCGACGATCCGTCCACGTGCCTTCCCCAAGCCCGAACCTGATTCAAGCAAATCAGGCACAGCCACAAAAGTCGAAGTCAAATCTGACGCGTTGACTAACGTCGAAGGATATGCTCAATCTGAAAGCGCAGTCAACCTCGGCGATGCGGGCGTCATCGTCTCTGGCGGACGCGGCGTTTCGAATAATCCATCCCTGCAACCACCTGCTGGCATGGACGAAAAAGAAGCCGAGATCTGGCGCGCCCATCAAGGCTTTGCACTCATCACGGAATTGCCAATGTGCTCGGCGGCGCAGTCGGCGCCTCACGTGCCGCTGTCGATGGCGGATACATTCCCTACGCTCATCAAGTTGGGCAAACAGGGAAAGTCGTCACACCTGATCTGTACATTGCCTGCGGCATCTCTGGCGCGATCCAGCATTTGGTTGGGATGAGAAATGCCAAAGTCATCGTGGCGATCAACAAAGATGCCGATGCGCCCATCTTCACTCAAGCACGTTATGGTGTGGTTGGCGATCTGTTTGTGTTTGTCCCTGCGTTGACGGAGGCGTTCAAGAAGAAGTTGGGGAAGTGATTATGAGGGTGCGTCGCACCAGGCAGATTGGATTCGTCTGATCAAGATGATTCATTCCCTCGACAAGAGGAGTCTCATTAAGTTTGGTGCGACGCACTCACGCTTGGAGCAAATATGAAAAAATATAATCTCGGAATTATCGGTGCGGGGATGTACGGCAAGATATTGATGCGCGCTTTTCAAAAGGATGGACGTGCGAACATCACCTGGGTCAACAGCGCCAGCGAAGGGACGACCAAGTCCGCGGCGGAGGAATTTGGCGTGGAGAAATGGTCAACGGATTATCACGATGTGTTGAACGATCCCGCCGTGGACGCGGTGGTGATTGCATCCCCTCCTTTTGTCCACGCGGAACAATTGGAAGAGTCGCTCAAAGCGGGGAAACATGTATTGCTGGAAAAGCCGATTGCCGAGTCGAGGGAAAGCCTCCAGCGAATTGTCAAAGCTGTTGAGGACGCGCCAAACCTAAAGGTGCTGGAAGCGTCCTGTCGTCATACACGCTTGACGCGCAAGTTCAAGTTCATCAAGGATATTATTGACAGCGGTAAACTGGGCGAGGTCTATCATATCCACCATAATACTCTCTCACGTACCACGTTCATCGAATACAACCCGAATGGCGCGTGGGCGATGAACAAGAAACTTGCGGGCGGCGGTCCCTTTGCAGATCGAGGCGTGTATGACCTCTCATTTCATCTGGGGTTGTTGAACGATGTGCCTCAGTTGAAGTCGGCGCAGAGTTTTACACGCAATGATTTGCGTGATATGAGCAAATTTGTGGCGTTTAGCGATATAGAACAACACGGCGCAGCATGGATGGAGTTCGATACCGGTCTCACCTATTACTACGAGAACGGCGGAGGCGTCCATAACGAAGCGCCTAACGAGACGCGCATCTATGGGACAAAAGGCGGTTTACGATTCCATCACTATAGTTGGGATTCAAATGAGATCGAATTCTTCACCACAGAAAATGGCGAACCACGCAAGGAAACTTTTACGGTGGATACAACAGGTCAACCCGATGACACGCTCGCGATCACCACGCACTTCCTTGATTACCTGGATGGCAAAGCGGAACCGCTGATGACCATTCAAAAGGCGGCAAAGCATATGGAGATTTTGTTCAAGATCTTGAATGGGTAATGGAATGATAGACCGCCGAGATTGCGACCTCTGAGGTTGTTTTTTTTCATACTTGGCGATTCAAACTATCTTCGGTTTCACCAAACTCGCCCCAACGATTGCCGCAAGGATCATAAAGAGTAACACTGCCACTCCGCCGCAAATAGCTGAAACTGCAAACGATGCGCCAAGCCCTTTCAAGCCAACTTCCTCATTTGGAAAAGTTTTCTGTGAGCCGTCCGTATATGTGCAAGTCAATTCGGTGTAATGACCTGTACCGCCGCTGGGACTGGTTGAATTGATCGGCGCACTACCGTAATCATTGTAGGAATAATCCACTGCATCAGGGCAAAGAACGTAGGCAGTCAATTTATCGAACAAAGTTGAGTTTGCCGCAACCATGGCGCCTCCAAAGGGAACCAAAAAGAACAATGAACCTCCCCCAACCAACAAAACGAGAAATGCGCCAATACAGGAACCATGCCAGCGTTTCATATAAGCCTCCTTGTCATTAAGGTGACTGTCACCTATTTGAATATCTCAAATTATAGCCATCAAAACAAAAACGCGTGGAGGTTTAACCTCCACGCGTTTTTCTCCCATGTTATGAAATTATACGGAAAGCGATGACATCAAGTCTACTTGATAAGCTGCTGGAAGCAGACCATTGAATGAGCGTAGTTTGTTCCGTATCTGCATTCGTGCACGTGCCAGCCTGCTTTTCACCGTCCCAACAGGAATATGTGCGATGCGGGCGGCTTCCTCATACGACATCCCTTCCATATCCACAAGGATGACCATAAGACGATAATCCGGTATAAGTGATTTGATACATTGTTGCACAGCAGACCGCAACTCGGAAGTCGCTGCTTGCTCCTCGGGGCTTGCTGACAAATCCTTGATCCATACCGGGGATTCAACTTCATCACCTTCGTGTGTGAATTGCTCCAGGGGCAGGGACAGGTGTCGTTTGCCGCGGCGCAATTCATCATAACTGGCGTTGACCGTTACCCGTGCCAGCCAGCTCTTGAAGTTACCGCCGCGAAATGACCTGATATTGCGAAATGCAAGAATCAACGCATCCTGTGTAGCATCTTCGGCTGAACATTCATCGTGGATGATTCGCAGGGCAACGCGGTATAGCATATCCTGATAGTTCAGGATGAGTTGATTGAAAGCATCCAGATCGCCTTGTTGTGCGGCTGTAATAAGCAGGGCTTCTGTGGTGGTATCCATGTTTAATCATATTCCCCCGCTGTTACAGCCTTGTCGCAGAGATGTTACAGTTCTGTAACATGCTCCTTTCTGTCCGCTTCGACTTCGGGTTTCGATACGGGCTTCGCCCTACTCAACCCTCCGCTTAGCGCGAACAAGCTTACCGTCTCGGCAACCTGAGCGTAAAGACCGTCCCACGCGGGTCAATTTGACTGGAGCGCACACCAACTCCCCCGCCATGCAACGATGCAATGCGATGGACCAGCGCAAGTCCCAGTCCACTCCCCTCTGTGCCGCGCGCGTTGGAGCCGCGATATAACTCTTCAAATATACCCGCCAGATCCTCGGATGGAATGCCCGCACCCGAATCAGCCACTTCGATGACGATTGCCCGCCCATCCTCCATGGCACGGACTTCCACCGAATTGTTCCCGGATGTGAACTTGAGCGCGTTCTCAACGAGATTATACGCCGCTAAAAGCAACAGGTCACGGTCACCGGTAATGGTTGGGAACGGCGAAGGCACTTTGGGAATCAGGAGACCAATCTCGCGCCCCTCATAAGCAGGGATAATGCGCGCAGCCGTCACCACGTCGTCGAGCAATTCAGGCACATCCACGGGGAAACGCTCAATGGTACGTTCCTCCAAGTCAGACAGTTTCCGCAGGTCAGTTAGAAGACGAGTGAGGCGTTCCACTGCCCGACTTGCATTTCCCACTGCCCGTTCCCGTTCTTCGTCTGTTTTGGTCTCTTTTAGATTTACCAACGCGGCGCGCAGACCGGTAAGCGGATTTTTGATCTCGTGATCGAGCCTGCGCAGAAAATGGCGGCGATTTTCAACCGCACTCTGTAAATAATCGGCGTACATCGTTTGGGCTTGCGAGATATGCCTTCTCTCCCAATAGCGAATGAATAAAACCAGTAAAGTGAGCAGAAAACCAAAAAGAAAGAAAAGCACTCTCGAATTTCGAATGCTCATCCCAAAGACAATGCCTGCAAAGCCAAAGTCTACCGAGGAAAGAAAGGGGATGACCAACGGCAGAAACAAATTCGCAAAGAGGGAAAGAAGCCCCCCCACCCCAACAGGCAGGAACAACCATAAGATCAATAACCGCCACTTTTTGAAAATTAACATATTATCCCTCCCCGTGTACAGGTGCAATAAAGCGATAGCCTTCACCAGAGATCGTTTCGATAAAGCGCGGCTCGGCAGGGTCATCATTCAGCGCACGGCGGAGTTCAGCTACGCGTGTATCCACCGTGCGGGTACCCGCGGGGTATTCCCAACCCCAGACCACTTCGAGCAGGCGTTCGCGCGTCACAGCTTCATTGGGATGTGTCATCAAATGTTCCAGAACAGCCAGGGCTTTGGGGGTCAGCTCAAGCGGATTTCCAGCCAGTGTTGCACGGCGGGCGCGGCGGTCCAGGATAAGTTCGCCGCCTGTAAGACGCCACGCAGCGGATAACGAACGTTCTCCGGGACGTGCCCTTCGCAATACCGCGCGGACACGTGCTAATAATTCATGCGGGTCGAACGGTTTATTGAGATAATCGTCAGCGCCTTCCTCGAGGGCGAGCGCGCGTTCAGACGCCTCTCCCACTTGTGTGAGCAAAATCGTTGGAGTCCAAATATTGGATTTGCGAAGACGGCGTAAGGTCTCACGCCCATCCATGCGCGGCATGAGCACATCCAGAATGATCAGTTCAGGATGATGTTTCTGCGCCTTATCGAGCGCACTCATGCCATCAGAGACCACCAATACATGGAAACCGGCGCGCTCAAGGAACGGCGCAAGGCTGTCCGCGATGGTAGGGTCGTCGTCGGCGAGGAGGATGGTGGGTCTATCGAGGGACATTTTATTTCGGAGTTACTACTGAAACAAAAGCCTGCATGAAAGTGCGCTTCGTCTTCGCTAACGCTCCGTTCAGCGCGATGGGGAGAAGGATATGGGGAGAGAAAAGCCTGGTCATGAAAGACCAGGCCTCTCGTCAGGGTTGAAGCGGAGGGCTTAGCCCGTCCAGTCATAGGTGTTGATGATCTGGTCAAAGATCGGCAGATTCAGCAGTCTTATCGAATTCCGGTGGGGGCGTGGCGTAGTTGCCGATGTTGGTCGAATGCAGGATAAAGGTGAGGCTGACACAGGCATTATTGGATAGGCTGGAGTAGGCGACAAAATCATATCGATTGCCAGCCGCCGCCCCCTCACCGGATTCTTTAAAGAATTGAATGCCGTTGATCGTGACATTTTCGGTCGCGGTGATGGGTCCACCGGGATCTGGGGCTTTGCAAGGGTTGAGACCTTCGACTACGCTGACATTCAAATACTTTTCAGAAAGGTTCGTCCCTGGCGTAAGAATCGGAAGGGTGACACGCCCGCCGTTGTCGGTTTGATCCGAAACGCTGCCATTGGGAGGGTATTTGAATTCAAAACCGTATTTTGTGTTCTGATATTTATTCCAGCCGCTGGTGGGATTTGTTCTGTGCGTGGTGTGGGTGTTGCAGAGGGTGACGGAACCGCCGCCACTCGGACGATAGATGCGCGGACCAACCCACAATGCGCGGTCGCCAGTGGGGGATCCGGCTGCAAGAACGGTAAGAATAAATTTCACATCCTTGCCAGCCAACGCGCTCAGGTCTACATCCACATTGAAGAACTGTCCCTCATAGCGTTCAAGGAACGGACCCCAATAGGTCTTGATCGGGTCACTACCGGTTTGGTAATCAAGACGAAAGACAACGTAACATGTGGTTGCACCCTGCGCACAGTTGATCGTGGATTGAAAACGGTCTCCATTTTGAACATTGAAGGCAGGATAGATGCCTTGAATATATCCATCCTGAATATTCTGCGGGAAGGTAAGCAAACCTGGGCGAGGGTCTGTTGCTCCGGTTTCAAGTACAGGATTACTGACTTTCAATACAAAGCCTTTTGCATCGCCATCCGTTCCCGGGCAGGGAAGGGCAGAGGAACTTGCACCGCTGTGCCAGGAAGCCGCGCAGGCATTTGAGGCAAAGTCATAAGCGGTGTTCGCCAACGGTGTAGCTGTAGCAGAGGGTGTGACTGTAGGTCCACTTGTCGTGGCGGTTGGAGTAGCTGTGGCTCCCCCCGGAGTGACAGCCGCGCCGCTGACTTTGATATCCACCCACCAGGGTTTGTTGGCTTGCGAGCCGATGCCAAAGAGCGCGCCGTTCGCATTCTTGAACATCCAATAACCGCGATAGGAACCAGCTGTGGATGGAGCAGTCATATTGATGGAAATATCAATCGTTTGCCCGATGGCAACGTTCTGTGGGAAAGTCGCGGAGGAGGCGGCACCCATCTTCTCGCCGCTAAAGAAGACAAGTTGATAGGATGTGCTCCATGCGCAACTGCCAATATTCTTCAAACGCCACGTCTTCGTAAATGTGGCTCCTGGTGCGAACGTGGTTCCATCTGGCACCGTTCACATCTGCCACGAATTGAACTTTGTCACAAGACGAAGGTGCAACGGTCACTGTAACCGGCGCGGGCGTACCTGTGGGTGTCGAGGTTGGAGGTGTGCCAGTGGGAGGCGGCGGGTTTCCCTTACGTGTGATCACCGGGTTCACCCACAACGCGCGGTCTCCGATCGGCGAACCATAGGAGTTGATCACCAGTGTGAATTTCACATTCCTGCCAGCCAAAGGAGTCAAGTCGATACTGGCGGTATAGGATAAACCTTCATATCTTTCGCGGAAGGTCCAATAGGTTTTGGTTACGCCATCAACCTCATAATCGAGGCGATAAGCAACATAACAACTGGTTGCGCCATATTCACAACCAACAATGGTATGGAAACGGTCACCGCTTTGCACAGCAAAGGCGGGATACGTTGCCTGAATAAAACCGTTGGTGATGTTACGGGGCGCCATCAACAAGCCAGGCTCAGAGGATTCCTGTCCACTTTCGAACTTGAGCTTATCCTTCTTTAAACCAAAACCGGCGGAGTCACCATCTGTACCGGGGAAAGAAAGGTTTCCTGCACCATTACTCCAGATTGCTGAACTGGCGTTGGCAGTGAAATCATAAGCAACATTGAGACCCGTTGAGCCTCTTACATTGATCTCCACCCAGAAGGATTTATTCGCTGTATACCCAATACCGAATAACACTCCCGATGCATTCTTGAACTTCCAATAGCCAATGTAATGACCGGCGGTGCTCGGAGCGGTCATATCCACGGTCAGGTCAACCGTCTGACCTGGCGCGACGTTGGAAGGGAATTTAATGGAGGCGGGCGCGCCCATCTGTGAACCGGTATCGAACACCAGCGAATAGGATGTTGTCCACGTGCAGGTGCCGATATTCTTCAAACGCCAGGTCTTCGTGAAGGTCGCACCCGGGTCAAAGACTGTGCCATCCGGAATGGTCACGTCGGCGATGAACTGCGCCCAATCGCAGGTCGCGGCAGATGCGCTTGTGGGCAATGCCAGCGCAGGGATCAAGCGAAAACACCAACGCGATCAACAACATGCTGGACGTAATTTTCATTCGTGACATCATATTATTCTCCTCTTCTCCATCCAATTCATTCCGACGCAAAAATCATATAAAAAGTTCCACCAAAATTGAGTATATCGTTACTTTAAAGATTATTCAATATCATATTAATGACTCTTTGTACTTATACCCAGAGACGGTCACAAATTGCGCTCTTTCAAAGGTGGGAAAGCGCAATTTGTGACCGTGGGCATTATATAATTGACCCATGCCCCGCACCATTCTTCACCTGGACCTGGATGCCTTCTTCTGCTCGGTGGAAGAAACGCGCGATCCCAGCCTGCGCGGGGAGGCATTTGCCGTTGGCGGAAAACCGGAGGAACGCGGCGTGGTCGCCTCCTGCTCGTATGCCGCACGGCGAAACGGCGTCAGAAGCGCCATGCCGATGAGCAGAGCGATCCGACTTAGCCCGGGGCTGATCATCGTTTCGTCGCGTCATCGCATCTATGGAGAGGTCTCGCGGCAGGTGATGGAAATTCTCCATAACTACGACTGGGTTGGTGGAGCAGATCTCCATTGACGAAGCTTTTCTCGACATCTCAGATATTCAGGATGATCCCGAACGTGCTCGCGCGTGGACTTCAGGCTCGAATCCGCGACGAATTGCATCTACCCTGCTCCATTGGGATCGCGTCGAACAAACTCGTGGCGAAGATCGCCACCGAGGTTGGGCAAGGCGCTCGCGTTGCAGACCGCATCAAAGCGCAAGGCTTGGCAGAGCCTCCCAATGCGGTGACAGTTGTCCCGTCGGGAGAAGAAGCGGCTTTTCTATCCCCATTACCTGCGGATATGTTATGGGGAGTCGGTCCGAAAACATTCAAGCGATTAACCGATCTGGGAATTCATACGATTGGGGACATTGCGAAGTGGCCCGAGAGTGAGTTGATCCGCATGTTCGGCGAGAACGGGCGCGACCTTGCGCGTCATGCAAAAGGAATTGATAACCGCCCCATCGTGACCGAACGTGAGACAAAATCCATCAGCCAGGAAGTGACATTTTCGGTGGATATTCGTGATGACAAAAGCTTTACAGAAAACATTCGCGAACAATCGGCAGAAGTGGCTTCGCAATTGCGAAAGAATGAACTGGCAGGCTCAACAATCAAATTGAAAATACGCTGGCCTGATTTCACAACTTTGACGCGACAAACCACCCTGGGTCATCGTACCGATCACGAGGATGAAATCGAAAAAGCCGCGTTGGAGTTGATGAACTCGGTACGCAAACCAAACCAGGCTGTGCGGTTGATCGGCGTTGGCGTCAGCGGACTCGGACAACCGATCCGACAGTTGGGGCTGTGGGATATGGATTATGAAGCCTCGCGCAAGTTGCGTGAAGCGGTGGATGCTTTACGGGCAAAGTTCGGACAGGATGTGATCCACAAAGGAGACAAGGAATGAAAGTGTTGAACTTGAAAAAGGAATTGAAACATTTATATGCACCTTCGACAAAAAAGATAGGGATCATAAAAGTGCCAAAACTGCAATTCGCCATGATCGCCGGCAGGATCGAAAAGGGAAAGGAACCCGGCAACTCACCCTCGTTCGCAGAAGCCACGCAAGCGCTATACAGTGTTTCGTACACTTTGAAATTTATGTTCAAGAAACGCAAGACCAACCCGATTGATTATCCCGTCATGCCGTTGGAGGGACTATGGGGTTTACAGGATGTTTCGCTGGATGTTGCCAGGAAAGATAACTGGTCATACACATTGATGATCCTGCAACCTGATGTCGTTACAAAGGATATATTTGCTGAGGTCCTGGAACAAGTCCGAAAGAAGAAAGGTGGCTCTCCTGCCCTCTCCAAATTGCGGCTTGCGTCTTTTGAAGAGGGGATGTGCGTACAAGTCATGCATATCGGTCCGTATGCCACCGAACCCGCTACCATCGAACAGATGCGTGCCTTCGCGTTGGAGAACGGTTACCGCGATAACGTAGGTCCTAATGGTTTACACCATGAAATTTATATCGGTGATCCACGCAAATCTGCGCCTGAAAAATTAAAAACAGTATTGCGGCATCCCTTGAAAAAAGTATAAAGAAATGAACTGTTTTTATCACCTCAACAAATCCGCTATTGGGCTATGCAAATACTGCCAACGCGGACTTTGCTCTGATTGCGCCGCGCTTGTAGACGATACGCTTGCCTGCAAAGACCAACACGAGGGACAAGTCCATGCGATGGAATTGCTGATGCAGAAGAACATTCTGCAATCCAAACGCGTAAGCTCGGATTATGTGCGCAATACAATCTTCTATGGGATTGTTGGAATATTGTTTGCTTTGTTTGGATTTTCGCAATTGAGATTTCTCGGTTTACAGGCGGTTGTCTATTTGGTGATCGGACTGGCATTGCTTTGGGCGGCAATTGCAAATTATTTGGAAAGCAGGAAATATAAATAGAAAACCCTGGTGGTTGAGTAGGCGGCGCTCGTCCGCCGTATCGAAACCACCGAGTAAAACCGCAACTTCTTTCAAAAGCCTGCGTATGTCTCTCAAGACATTATTTGAAAGGAGTGCAAACATGAACACCAACTACAAACAATTGACCCGCAGTACATCCAACCGTATGATCGTGGGTGTGTGCGCTGGCTTGGGCGAATACCTCGGCATCGACCCAACTATCGTCCGCCTGTTAGCCGTATTGGCTTTCTTCACCGGCTTCGGCGGTATCGCCATCGTCTATTTGATCATGGCGATCGTTGTCCCTGAGCAGACGACTGCCCAGCCGCAGTAATTGAAAAAACCAGGTTGAGAAGCCTGGTCTTTTGCTCTTTCAAAAAAGGGTAAAATAAAGGCATGGACAAGAAAGTACCCGCGCACATCAGAAAACTGATGAAGGAACTCAAAGAAGGCCTCACCAAGATTTACGGAGACAAATTGAAAGCCGTCTACATCTACGGTTCCTATGCACGCGGGGAGGCGCAATCTGACTCAGACCTTGATGTGATGATCGTGCTTAATAATTACGAGAGTTACGGTAAAGAAATAGACCGAACAGGGAAGTTAGCCAGTAATTTGTCACTGAAATATGGAATCAGCGTTAGCCGCGTGGTGATGAAGGAATCGCAATGGAAAACCAGTGACACCCCCCTGCTTCATAACATTCACGTGGATGGAATCCCTGCATGAAAGACCATAGCCGCAAGTTATTGGACAAAGCTGTTGACGCCATCGAAGCCGCCGAAATGCTCGTTGACAACGAGAAGCCCGAGTTCGCCGCAGGGCGCGCCTATTATGCGATGTTCTATATCGCGGAAGCATTGTTGAATGAAAAGGGATTAAAGTTCAGCAAACATAGCGCAGTCCACGCCGCGTTTGGGAACAGTTTGCCAAGAAGAAAGAAATGGATGTTAAATTCCATCGTTGGCTGTTGGATTCATTCGACAAAAGACAGGCTGGCGATTACGATGTCGATACAGAAATTGAAAAGGATGTCGCCGTGAATGTAATTCACCAAGCCCGCGAATTTCTCGAAGCCGCACGAGATTATTTGAAAAAGTCAAAGATGTAACATGTTGCACAATTTTGTTCCTCTCGCGATCCCCGACTTGAAGGATGTGAAAGCTTTTGCCAGCCGCCTCCATTCATTGGATAAGCATTGGCACGGAGAACTTTTCGGCTGGCAGGCAGAGTACACCCCCGAAAGTGACAAGAAACCGGAAGACTCAAATATGACTTTCACCCCGCTGATTTCTGGATCGGTGAAAGCGGGATTTGGTTCTTTTCCTTGATTTGGGAACACGGCAAGGACAAAGACCCCGTTGAGTTTTTGGATGACCGCGGGATTGTGAAATGATTGAAAAGACCAGGCTTTTTTGCCTGGTCTTTGATTACTTACAATGCTAGAACTTATCTGAAACTTGTATTGCGTAATGAGGTATCTCATCACATTTTCCCCAATCACTTCCCCAATACCATCTTGGGGCTGGAATGAAAACCAAATTGCGAAATTCAAGTTCCCCTTCGACGGTTCGGTAAAATTTAATCACATCTTGATTCCTGAAGTACACTGCATGGGTTGCACCATCACCTTTAGCTTCTACAAAACTGTCTTTTAAATTTGGATATATTCCCAACATTCCATCTATTTCCTTGCTTTGAAAGTCGATTGATTGCTCTTCAGTTGACGGAGGGGAAGGCTTTTGAAACTTAATTACTATAAAAACAATAATCAAACCTATCGGCACAATCAAACAAAACCCATAATCCGCAAGCATTTCAACCATTTCTGCTCCATTTTTCTAAACTCTAATTATTACTTTAGCACTTCCAAAGACGGAATACAAATTAGCTCATCTCGCCAGCGAAATAAACACGTCCTCCAGCGTCGGCTCACCAACAAGGATATCTTTCACACTTACGTTCTTCGCTTTCAGTGCTTTCTGTAATACTTCCTTCTTCAATCCTTTTTCAGTGATCGTCCGTAGATGATCGCCAGCCAACCCCACGCGTAACACACCATCAATATTAGGTAGCACCTCCAAGCCACCTTCCAATGGCTCGGCATAGACTTCCCAGACATCGCCGGGGATGATGTCGCGTTTCAAATTTGAAGGCGTATCCATCGCAAGCAATTTTCCATCGCGCATGATGCCGACTCGTTCACAGTATTCGGCTTCGTCCATATAGTGTGTGGTGACAAGGATGGTCACGCCGCTTTCAGCGAGTTCGTAGATCAAGTCCCAGAAGGCGCGGCGGGCGGTTGGGTCAACACCGGAGGTGGGTTCATCGAGGAATAATAGTTTCGGTTCATGCACCAATGCGATGCCCAACGCCAGCCGTTGACGCCAGCCTGCGGACAAAGAACGCGTCAGCGTGGATTCGTGTCCAGTGAGGCCCACCAGGTCAATGGTCCGCGCGATGCGGGCTTTATCCGTGATGCCATAGACGCCGCCGTAGAACGTCAAATTTTCCAGCGTAGTCAGATCATCATAGATCGCAAACTTCTGCGACATATATCCTGCGCGCTTGCGCACTTCTTCCGTTTGCCTGAACGCGTCGAATCCCAACACGGTTGCCTGCCCCTCACTCGGCTCGAGCAGACCCAGCAACATGCGGATCGTGGTGGTTTTGCCCGACCCGTTGGGACCGAGATAACCGACCACTTCGCCCTCATTCACTTCAAAGTTGATGTGATCGACCGCGACAAAATCACCGAAGCGGCGTGTGAGATTTTCAACGTAGATGGCAGGCAAAGACATTTACTGCTCCCTCTTCCAACAACGTATTTGATTGCGATTCAACGCGCAAGATTTTCTTCCATCATGGCTTTGACGCGACCCGCCATGACACCTTCGGCAAGTTTGAAAACACCTGCGGGGTTGCCCTGTGCATTGAGTCCGATCTTCGTACCCGTACCAACCGTTTTGAACGTGAGTGTGAGGTTGACTTGCATGGGTCCCGCGTTCACCTGAAAACCACATTGGGTATCCGGCTCATACGCGATCACCTGCATCTCGCCTTCCATGCGGCGTCCCATCATTTCGCCAACGGTCTTGAACTTCGAGCCAACGCCGACCGCGCCGGGCGTGACGGGCTCAAGGCTCACAACCGCCGAGTTCCATCGGGTCATGTTGTTTGGGTTGGCGACAAATGCAAAAACATCTTTGATGGGTTTGTCGATTAGTGTGCCAAGGTCAATGTTGATCATGATTTTTTCCTTTCATTGAGTGCGTCGCACCTTACTTAAGTGGACGACTCTACCAACTGGATTTTGCAAATTAACAAGACTTATCTACCCGTTTGGTGCGACGCACCCTCATCGTGTTTCTGATAATGCGATGAAGACATCCTCGAGTCCGGGATTCACAACACGGAGTTCATCCACGTGACCGCCCTCGCTTCCTATCTCGGACTTGAGCCTGCTTAAAACATCTTGAGCCTTATTCTCCCCGACGCGGATATGCAGTCGATCACCGAACGCTTGAACATCCTCCACATCTTCATCTTTATGTGCCACATGACGAAGAAGATTGATCGGCTTGCCGCGTAATTCAAGAATACGTCCATTGAGTTTCGCTCGCAAATTAGACGGCGTATCTTCAGCGATGATCCTGCCATCCTTCATAAACCCCACACGATGACAACGTGAGGCTTCATCCATATAAGGCGTCGAGATAATAACTGCGACATCATCCTCACCTTGTGTTGTCAATCGAATCACAAGTTGCCAAAAATCCTGGCGTGTGACAGGGTCAACGCCTGTGGTAGGTTCATCGAGCAGCAACACTTTCGGGCGTGTGACCAGCGCGGAAGCAAGTCCGAGTTTTTGTTTCATACCACCAGAGAGTTGTCCTGCGCGGCGGTCTTTGAATTTCTCGAGTCCTACAAACTCGAGGATCTCGAGCGAACGCGGCAGCCATTCATCCGGTTTGAGTCCGCGTACCTCGGCAAAGAAGCGGATGTTTTCAAGGATGGTTAGATCCTCATACATCGAGAAACGCTGTGAGAGATAACCAAATTGCGAGCGGGCTTGTTCGGTCTGCTTTTCAATATCGTAGCCACAAATTTCAGCTTGACCCGAGTCGGCTGTGAGGGCGCCAACGAGCAGGCGCATCGTGGTGGTCTTCCCCGCGCCGTCAGCGCCGACAAGTCCGTAGATCTCGCCTGAGGCGATCTCAAGAGAAACGCCATCCACAGCGTGGTTATCACCGAAAGATTTTCTTAGATTGGTTGCGTTTACGAGTAAATCCATTTTATTTTCCGTGAGGGCGCCCCGCCCAAGCTCGTGTTGAATGGTTACAGGGGCGAGGTTATCTCGCCCCTACAAAGAATATTATTTGAATACCACGTCCGCAGGCATGCCGATCTTTAATTTACCTTCGCTATCGGTCACTTTTAATTTGATGGCATAGACTGTTGAACTGCGTCCTTCCACGGTTTGCACGTTACGCGGCGTGAATTCTGCCTGGTCTGCGATATGGATGACTTCAGCGGTGAAAGTTTCACCGGCGAAGGAGTCAACGGTTACAGTGGCTTTTGTCCTAGTGTGATCTCGCCATAGCGATCTTCGGGAACGTAAACAGTGATCGTGATATTATTCAAATCTGCCATCGTGAGCGCCACTGCCCCAGGCTGGACGAATTCACCAGGCTCCACATTGCGCACGAGAACGACGCCCTCCATGGGAGCATAGACCGTCAACTTTTCGATTTGTGTATCCAGCAGTGCAAGGTTAGCTTGTGCCGAATTGACCGCGGACTGCGCTTGATTCAATGAGGCTTTCGCCTGATCAAGGGCCTTGGATGCAATATTAACCTGAGGAGAATATTCGCCGGTTTGCAATCGGGTCAATGTATCAAGCGCAACTTCATAACGTTCCTGAGCCACCGAAAGAGTGGCGCGGGCTTCAAGGACACGATCCGCCGCATCCGTATTCAGCAGAGCATCATAAGCCTGCTGGGCATCGTCAAGTTCGGTCTCTGCCAAATCAAGCGCATCTCGCGCAGCAGTCAAAACATCGCTGTCTCCGCTGAGAGTTCTGGCAATGGGAATCTTGATACGATAGGAAGGAGCTAGGGAGGCAAATCCACCTTCACATCTTCAGGACGAACTTTGCCACCGGTCAACTGTGCATGGTCAAAAACAGATTTATCGATCAGATAGCCCATACGTGCATTGGAAAGACGGGTCTCTGCCGCGACAAATTTAGCATTGCTTAAATCCTGAACAATACGATCAAGATCAGCCTGAGCTTGTTGCAGCGTCTGATGGGCAGAATCAACCTCAGCCTGGGATGCGGCGATTTGCTCACTCTTGCTAAAGTACCACAATGGCTGACCAAACCGACCGGGTGCGCGATTACTCCAGTCGCTCAAACGCTGGGCGCCTTCCTGTCGCACGGGCGGAGGTCAGTGTGGCATCATATTGGGCTTGAGCCAAGTTATAGGCGCTCTGAGCTGTCAGCAGGGCATTTTGAGCAGAATCCACTCCACTCTGTGCAACCTGTCTTTGAGCAGTCAACAGGCTATCGTCAAGAACGAGAAGCGGGTCGTCCGCTTGCATGGATTGTCCTTCACTGACAAGGACTTCGTTTACTTTGCCAGCCATCTCAGGTGAGACGTTGACAACAGCAGCTTCAATGGTTCCAGAAGCGCTGAGTTGTCCATTACCATCTGGGTTCAGCGAACGAAAACCATAATAACCAATTGCGAAAGTACGATCAAGATAATGACGATACGAACAGGAAGAGGGGGAAAAGTATTTTTCATGGTTAACTCCTTATAGAGAATTTATTAATCCAATCGTTTGCGGAAGCGTGCGGCGGCCGCTCCCATGATGACTATCGCAAAGATCGTCAATGCAATGATCTGACTTTGCAATGCCGCGACGCCAACTCCTTTTAGCAGTAAGGCGCGAATGATCACAAGAAAATAACGAAGTGGGATAAAGGCCGATACATATTGAAGGAATAAGGGCATCGCTTCAATGGGAAAGAAAAAGCCTGAGAGGAAGATGGTCGGCAGCATGGTGACCATGACCGTGATGAAGGCTTCCTGTTGGGTGTTGGCAATGGTGGAGGCGAACAAACCAATACCCAGGCCTGAAATGATAAATAACCCTGAAAGCGCAAAGATGAGCCCAAGGTCTCCTTTGATGGGAACCTTGAACCACCAGTGACCAATGATAAGGACTTCAAACGATGTCCACAAATGCCAGAATGGTGTAGGGCAATAGTTTTCCAACCACCAATTCCCAGGAACGGATGGGGGTTACGATCAGTTGCTCAATGGTGCCGCGCTCACGCTCGCGCACGATGGAGGAGGCTGTCAGTAACGTGGTGATGAAATAGAGGATCATACCGATCACGCCCGGCACGTTGAAATATGCCGCGATGAGATCGGGGTTGTACCAAACCTGCGTGCGGACTTCGAGAGGCGGGTTAAAAGAGGAAGGTCTGCCCGTCAACGCGGCTTGTTCTGACAACACTTTTGCCGCATACGATTGACCGATCAACTTGGCTGTGGAGAGGGCTGTTCCTCCAACCGTTGCATCGGAACCATCCAGCACAAGTGAGACCTGCGCATTGCCTTCGAGAAGCCGCTGTTCATAATCTGGCGGGATGATGAACGCGGCACGGATCTTGCCTGACTCGATCAAAGTCTTGTATTCATTCCGTCGAATATACAGAATAATCTATGCTAAAATAATTCGCGGCACGAAACGCATCCAACAACGCGCGGGATTGTGTGGATTGACTCTGATCCCAGACTGCCAGAGAGATGTTCTTCACATCCGTGGTTGCCGCGTAACCCAACAGGAATAACTGCATAATCGGCATGACGATGATCAGAATCAGCGTACGCGGGTCACGGATGATCTGGATAAATTCCTTTCGAATAATGGACAATAAACGTGATCTCATATACGCTCCTTATGATGGATTACCGTAGATATGGCGAATATCGGGCAGTTCGGTAAAGTAATAATGTACCCAAATATAAATTTGACTGAATGCCGCCACCAATAATGCCGCCTTGGAAAGAAAGACAAGCGCGATCACCCAGAGAATCAGAAAGCCAAATTTATACATGGCGTTGTCGGTATATTTGAACATGCCCTGTTTTACAAAAGGTTTTGTTCGGTAGGACAGGTCGAAATGGTCGATACCATAGGCACGGTCAATACCAAAGTAGTGAAAGACCGAGTACATGGTGTAAGCAAATGGAACAAACAAAATAACTGCAAGGATATAGGCAAAAGCGGGATTCAAATTTAGCGTATTCGCGTTCGAAATTCCCAGCAAAATAAGAGTGATGGGACGGGCGACAAACAAAATGGCAAAAATGACTTTGAAAACTGGAAATGCCTTTTCGCCAAACCAATCGGTCATTTTGTGATGATAAAGTTCCGCTCGCCAGAGAAGCGCAACCACAATCTGATGGAGAACCGGTGTCGCCACAGCGATCCATAGCCAGACCTGAGTACTGATCCCCCACAACTGACCTGACAACACGTCACCCGTGGCAAGGAAATAAACGCCCAGAAGTAAAACGATAAGAAGCAGATAGTGCTGTCCTTGTTTTTCAAACATCGTCATGCCTCACTTTTCAAAATGCCGTGCAACATAATATCCACATAAATATCTGCAGGGTTTTTCGGCAACAATTTCTCAAGGACAGAACCAGACATTAACATGCCGGTAAGAAAGTAGGAGAGGATCATTCCAAAAAAGGAACGCATTAACATGGCAGGATTGGTGACACGAAGATCCTTACGTGATTTCACCAGTCTTTCAAAAACAGGCAAAATCTCCGGGGCGATCAATTTCAAAAGCGAAGCCCCATGCTCTCCATTGAATTCGATCAACTCGATGAGCATCAATTTCATATAGTAGGGCTCACTGCTAAGTTCCTTGATCACAACTTGCATGGCATTGCCCAAGAATTCCTCAAGGTTATCTGTCTCCACGGAAAGAACAATGGGCAATATCCTTTTATAAGGGTGTTTATCAACGATGATGGCTTCGAAAATCTCCTCCTTGCTTTTGAAATGGTTATAAATCCCTCCCAATGCCAACCCAGCCTTGTCTGCGATCTGCCGCATGGATGTGGCGTGATAGCCCTGATCCATGTAAAGCCCAAGTGCGGCATCTTCGATCGCGAGGCGGGTTGTTTCTCCTTTTTTTAGTTTTTCTTTCGGCATGTGTATCTCCATAAAAATGAACGAACGTTCGTATTTTATTATAATATAACAAGTTTTGTCAAGATGCAAAAACGGACTTTCAAGAACTGGTTTCTCGAAAGCCCGTTTTATTTGTGCTTCTGTTTTTACGGTTTTAATCCCCATACACGGATGGTGCCATCGTAAGAGGAAGAGATTAGTTTTCTCCCATCAGGAGTAAAAACTAGATCACTGATTGCTCGTGTGTGCCCTTTCCAACTCTTTAGCAAAGAACCATCGGATGCAAGAAATATTTCTATAGTTCCATCAAGGTATCCGGCAACCAAAAACTCCCCGTTAGGCGAGAATTCCAAAGCCTGCACTTCATCATAACTATCTTTTATCATAAAAAGAATATCTCCTTTTGGAACATTCCAAACAGTTATGCTCTTATCTTTATATCCTCCTGCTAATAGGGCACTATTTGGTGAAAATGCAATACCTGGTCCTCTGTTATATGTCTGTAATAATTTCCCTTCCGGCAATTGAAACAGTCGAATGCGATCCCACGTTGCTGCCGCGAGATAATTTCCGTTGGGGGAAAAATATACCCATCCAACAAAAGAGTCTGGCTCCACAAGCATCGTTGCTAACAGCGAGCTATCTGAAACCCGCCGCAACTCAACTTCACCGGTAAACATCGTCCCATACGCCAGAGTTTGTCCATCCGGTGAAAATGCGACACCTCCAATGGATGAATATCCATCTTCAGATTTGAAGCTTTTCTTTACACCTTGTTCAGAGACCGGCCAAAGTTGCACAGTAGCGTCAAACATTGAAGCCGCCAAAGTCGTCCCATCAGGCGAGAAGGCAAGACCGCCGCGACTCTGTATATTCTCCCACGCAGGAAGCAACATCCCATCTGTAACCTGTATTAGGTCTAGATTTGGACCTTCAACAGCAGCTACTGTTTTCATATCTGGTGATAATGCAATATCGAAAATCTCTTCTGATTTTATTATCGAGTTACTGATCAAGACGCCATTCTGTATATCCCACACACCTATAACACTAGACCCCGCCATTATTAAGAACTGGCTATCAGGCGAGAATGAAATTGTAAAATCATTGAGATAATACCGACCATTCGGTATTAGGTCGTTAAAGGTATTTTTCAACTCGGCATTTGCAACATCCCAAATCTTTACTGTGCGGTCTTGAAATACCGCAGCAATAAATTGACCGTTTGGTGCAAACGCCAGATTTGTTGTCGTATTATTCCCAATAAACCCCTGGTTCAATACATCTTCCAACTTCTTGCCACTTTCAACATCCCATAATATCAATTTGTCTTCAGTATGCGTAATCCCTTCTTGTAAATAATAATAAGTATCATACGTAGCCAAAATCTTCCCGTCATTTGAAATAGACGCATCAATAATGGAAACCCCTAAGAATGTGCGAATGAGTTTTCCATCCACAACATTCACCATTTGAACTTTACCCCCTCCCGAAGATTAAATCTTTCCGCCCAATGAGGAAGAGAATAATTCTTGTCCATCAGGAGAAAAAAATACACTGGATATTCTTTCCGTATGGTTCTTAAACGTCTTAACCAACTTACCATCCAAGACCTGCCACAAACTTACGGTTCCATCAGTTGACCCTCCAACAAATTGACTGCCATCAGGTGAGAAAGCCACGCTTGTCACTTCTGGCTTCTCTGCGCCCTTCTTGGCATTTACGTCAACATGACCATCAAAGCTCTTAAGCAAAGTACCATCAAACTCTTTCCATAATTTCACAGTGTTATCATTCAAACCAGTGGCAATCGTTTCACCATCCGGAGAAAAAGCAACGCTATTCACACTTGCGCCAGCATCAAAATAAAGAACTTCATCCAATGTATCAGCCTGATACAACGAAACACCCAGCGTCGTCCCAACGGCGATAAACTTTCCGTTCGGTGAATACACCGTATCGGTAATTACTCCCTTCCCCCAGCGGGCAAGTTCCACTACTTGATCAAGATTATTAGCCGAAATCACTATATCCGAAGCAGGCATCTGCGTGCCCGGCAATACCGGTAAACGCGGTGTAGGGGTAACAGTTGGAGTAAATGTTGGTGATGGTGTAAATGTTGACGTGGGCGTAAACGTCGCTGTTGGTGGGAGCGTCGCAGTCGCCTCTATTACTGCTTGTTCCTTTCCACATGATGTCAAAATTATCGAAACTACAACAATTAGTAATAAAAGTATTTTTTGTTTGGTTATCATCAGATCCTCCTAAATAATAAGTGTAGGGCACAATGTCTTTTCTATGTAATACTGTACAACTTTTATTTGGAGATTTCAAGCATCAATTGTCATGTTTTCCAAACATTCCCCAATTGAGCTAAAATCGCATCCATGCTCCCCTTCTCCAAAGTCGAACAGTTCAGTCGTAAACACTTGCGCTTTAACGTTACGGTTGGTTTCGTAG
>CAVWDB010000009.1:0-68908 GCA_963753655.1 uncultured Chloroflexia bacterium | reverse complement strand
GCAGCCATCACACTTTGGGATAACAGGAATGGCAGACAAATTCACAGCTTCCGCAGTGGAAAAGCTGTATGGATTGCAATTGCGATTCACGTTTTGCTTGCGGTCGTTTACACCACTCCGTGGGACAACTATCTCGTAGCCACGGGCGTATGGTATTACAACCCCAGATTGGTGACCGGTATTGTCTTTGGTTATGTCCCGATTGAAGAATATACCTTCTTCGTTGTGGAAACAATTCTTTCAGGGCTATGGTGGTGGTTTTTGGCGAGGCGGATTGCCCCTCGCCCTGAGGGAGAGGGGCTAGGGGTGAGGGAGAACTTCCAACCAAACAAAAAAATTATTTACGTGTCCACCTGTCTACTTGTTCTACTTTGGACTCTCTTTACCTATCTGTTTTTCTTCGGGGACCCCAAGTGGACTTATCTCTCCATTACCCTCTTCTGGGCCTTGCCTGCGATTCTTCCCCAGATTTTGTTTGGCGCGGATATTCTTTGGCATTATCGTAAGCTGGTATTTTGGGCGATCCTGGTTCCAGGGACATACTTGTCTTTAATGGATGTTGTCGCATTAAAGGATACAACGTGGGTGATTTCCTCCTCTCAGACAACAGGTATTTTGTTCTTTGGAATTTTGCCGCTTGAAGAGGTGGTGTTCTTCTTCATTACGAACGGGCTGATCGTTTTCGGTATGACGCTCCTGCTGGCAAATGTCAGCGAGGGGAGGTTTGAGGAGATCAAGGAACAGCTCCAGGCGTGGAAAGAGAGGCGGGCAATTCATCCAGATTGATGTTGACGAGGTCATGAATCCATTTACGGGAGAGGAAGCGTCTGAAGATCACAATCGCTTTGACGGCTTCTTCGAGCAGTACCATTGCATAGACCCAATAGACGGGGAGATGGAGGACAAATCCACCAAGGATGGGCGGAGGGAACGCCGATAAGCCAGATCGAGAATAATTCCATGAACATGGCATAACGCGTATCGCCGCCCGCGCGCAGAGCGCCAATGAAAAGCATGAAGTTGAAGACGCGGAGCCAGATCGACAAAGAATAAATGAGCATGATATTGCGCAGGTTAAACGCGGCCGCTGGGGAGAGTTGATATAAACCGACGACCACATCCCGTACAAAAAAGACAAGCACACCGCCCATCATTGCAGAGGCAACACCCAGGATGGTAAAACGGCGGCTGTATTCAAAGGCCATATCTCTGCCGCCTTCACCGATCTTATTTCCGACCATCACCGAGCAGGCATTTCCCAGCCCGATGAACAATACAAATGCCAGCTCTTCGATGGTGGCATTGATGTTGATCGCGGCAATTGAATCGGTGCCGATGCGGGCATAGACCGCATTGTAGGTTGTAATACCAAAAGACCAGAACACTTCATTGACGACGGCAGGCATGGAAGTTTTCAATACTTTGAACAGAAAAGGACGGTCAAATTGGAAGAGGGCAAATGGCTTTGCCGCAAGTGGGGTCTTGAGCATATACACCAGGGTCAACAAAAGAACCGTTTCAAAAGTCCAGCCGATGCTCGTGCCAATTGCCGCGCCGCGCACTCCCAAAGCGGGGAAACCGAAATGACCGAAGATAAGGATGTAGGCGATGATCGTTTTCAGCGCCAACGCGATAATAGCCACAATGACGGTCATTTTCACCTGCGTGATACTCCGCAATACGGAAATATAAGACACAGTGATCGCCATAAAGACATAGCTCAACCCAACGATGCGGAGATAGTCACTGCCCAATCTTATTACGTCCGGGTCTTCAGTGTAAAAGCCCATCAGTTTTTCAGGGATCAGGGTGGCCGCCAATGAAAACAAGACAGCAACGGAGACCGAGATGGTCAGGCAAATTCCAAGCACATGATGGATCTGCTTAGTATCACCCTTGCCCCAATATTGTGCGGTGAAGATCGCCATGCCGCTCGTCACTCCAAACAGGAACAGGATCAGCAGAAAGAAGATCTGATTTGCCAGCCCAAGTGCGGCAACAGAGGTCTCGCCCAATTGACCAACCATAAGCACGTCGATCATGTTAAGCCCGGCCGTGATAAGCTGCTGGAAGGCAATCGGCGCGGCTAATGCCAGCATGGCACGGAAGAAATCTTTATCTTTTAAGAAGGTTAGGGACATAAGGGAATTGCAGAATGCGAAGGGCAGTGTGCAGGTTTATTTTGCATTCTGCCTCCTGCATATTTATTACTGGTCTTCCGGCGCTTCACGGACGATATACAACGGTCTGCCTTTGGCTTCATCATACAGACGACCGATATATTCACCGAGGACACCCAGCGAGATGAGTTGTACGCCGCCCAGGAATAGGACTGCGATCAATGTGGTTGCCTGACCGAAGAACGCCTGTGAACCTGTGATACGCATATATATGACAATGGGAATTGCAATAATGGAAATACCAGCCGCGACAAATCCAACATAGGTGGCAACCTGCAATGGGAAGTAGGAAAAGCTGGTGACGGCATTGATCGCCAGGCGGAACATCTTGCTGAATGGATATTTGGTCTCACCGGCATGACGGGCGGCGCGTTTATATTCCACGCCGATCTGCTTGAATCCCACCCAGGCAGACATGCCGCGCGGGAAACGGTGCCGCTCACGCATGGACTTGAGCACATCCACCACCTTGCGATCCATCAAGCGGAAGTCGCCTGTATCGAGTGGAATTTTCACATCCGTGATACGGTAGATGATGCGATAGAACAGGGAGGCTGTCCACAACTTGAACCACGATTCGCCTTCGCGTTCGGCGCGGACAGCATAGACCACTTCGTATCCTTCCTGCCATTTCTTCGCCATCTCGAGGATAAGTTCGGGCGGGTCTTGCAGGTCGGCGTCGATGATGACAACTGCTTCGCCGCGCGCGTAGTCCCAGCCGGCAGTGATGGCGATCTGATGCCCGAAGTTGCGCGGCAAAGATGACCGGGCGGACGTGCTTGTCTTTCTTCGCAAGTTCCCGGATCATTTCTGTGGAACCGTCGGTGGAACCATCGTCCACGAGGATGAGTTCCCAGGGTCCGCGGGTGGAGTCCATGACTTCTTTGACGCGGCGATAAAGCTCAGGGAGGTTCTCCTTTTCGTTATAAATGGGAGCAATAATCGAGTAGGTAATTTTCATTTTATGGTTTTCTTTCGGGAAGGAGTCAGTTGGGGCGTGAATTCGGTCTGTAAAACAGGATCAGTTTGCGGGATGAGAGGAGTTGGTTCTTCATCTTCAAAGGGAGGCATACCCATAAGTCTTCGGCGGATATAACGTCCGAGGACAACGAAGGTCGCCAGCAATGGAACGATAATGAGGACGCCCAGTACGCCCTGCAAAACGATGGCGGCAATAATCGCCACAAAGACAACGCCTTCATGCAAAAAGACACTGTGACCCAGAATGCGCGGTTGAAGCCAGATCGTCTTGAAATTGTTGAGGAGCAAATACAAACCCAGCGTAATGACGGCAAACCAAAAGTTTGAAACCGGGATATAGGTTGACCCCTCAATAAAAGCAATGATGGTTGCCAGCGCGGCCACCGCAAAGGGACCAATTTCAGGAAGTAAATTTAATAAGCCTGCCAGCATACCCAATGCCAACGCGCCCGGTAAGCCAATGGCAAACCACGCAATCGAATACAAGAGCGCCAAAATGAAGATCAGGCGGATCTGACCGCGCAGGTAACCCATCCAGACCGCACGAATATCACGATACAAATGCTCAAGATCAGCTTGCTCACCCTGCGGCGCCAGGCTGAACATCTTCGCACGAAACTTTTCCCAATCGGTCATCAGGTAATAAGCTGTCACCACGATCACCAACATCCAGAGAAAATTTCGCGATGTGGTTTGTAAAAAATATAACGCACTTTGAGGGTTGGGGATCGCCATTGTACTCAACGTCTGTCGTATGGCAGGGATCAACGCGCCAAACTGAAATGGCAGGTTACCGATCACAATTGGCGTTTGCAGCGACGTTTCGAGTTCGCTCAGGGCAAGGGTCAGATCAGACGTCACCGATTGAAGTTCATCGTACAACAGCGGCACGGCAGATACCAACAACCCAATGAATAACGCCAACGACAAAAAATACACCAGGTTTGCCGCGGTTTTTTTTCTCAGCCGAAAACGAACCACAAAAAAATTTATGGCCGGACTGAGAAAATAGGCAATCAATGCCGCGGTGATCAAGGGCTGAAAGATCTCGCGCACATACCACAACGCGGCAACCACAAGGATGAGTAAAAATATCAATATGATATATCGTACCGGAGTATCCCACTGGGCTCTCATACTGCTCCGTTCATCGACGAAATGGATATATCGTTGAGTTTCATTCTTGTTCCAGTTTTGCAAAAGGAGTTACGCAGCCCCTTGTAAAATTCGTTTCACTGCCTCCAAAGTTGGTTCAATGATCGGCGCAGGACCCACTGCCTGCATTGCGGCGCGGATGTCTTTAAGTCCACTGCCCGTATTTAGAACCAGGATGGGATCTTCGGCTCCGACTACGCGTGAGCCTGCTCCCTTGACCAAACCGGCATAGGCGGCCGCCCCGGCCGGTTCTGCAAAAATCCCAACTTGTCCAAGTTCTGCAATCGCCTTCAAAATCTCGTCATCTGACACTGTGATATACGTACCTTCCGTCTCTTTCGCGGCGCGGAGGGCACGGACGCCGTCCCGCGGCAGGTCCACGGAAATGGAGTTGGCAATCGTCTTTGCAGAGACGGGAGTGATCGTCTCCGTGTCCCCGTGAAAAGCATTCGCCACCGCGGCTGAACCTTCTGCCTGAACACCGATAATGCGCGGGGTGCGCGAAAGCCATCCTAGTTCAACCAAATCCTTGAAACCCTTATGAATGCCTGAGATGATATTGCCATCTCCCACAGAGACAAAAAGAGTCAGGGGCTTATGCTCAATTTCTTCGCCAACCTGCTTGTGGAATTCGCGATGTGCATCCTGCCACCATGCCCAAACTTCGAACGCGGCGGTCTTCTTGCCCTCTGCTGTAAAAGGATTGTATCCCGTATTGCGGCAATACCAGCCAAATTCCTCTGCGGCTTTGATGCTGAGATCGAAGGCGTCGTCGTAGGTTCCGTCCACCAGAATGACCTTTGCCCCGAAGATCAATAATTGCGCCACCTTCGCCTGCGGCGCGGACTTGGGAGCGAAGATCACGGCTTTTTGTCCCACCGCGGCAGACATCCCTGCGAGAGCCGCGCCCGCGTTCCCGGTCGAAGCAGTGACGATCACCTCCGCTTCGATCTCCTGTGCACGCGCCACAACAATGGCAGAAGCGCGGTCCTTGAAGGAAGCCGTGGGGTTCTGCGACTCATCCTTGAGCCAGAGATTTTGCAAACCCAGTTTCTCTCCAAGCGATGTCAACTTGAAAACAGGAGTCCCGCCCACATTATGAAGAGGCGTCGCCTCGCCTTCAGGGATGGCAACCGGCAACAAGGGCAAATAGCGCCACAACGAGGGGTTGGTACGCGAGAGAATATCCTCCGGCTGGAATTTTGCCTTGATGGAATCGTAATCGAGCACCACATCCAAATTCCCGCCATCTTTCGGACAGGTGTAAGTCACCTCGCCAGGGGCGTATTCGGTGCCGCACAACGAACAACGATAGTTGGTAAATTTGCTCATGATGATTTCCTTCTTCTCTCCCCATATTGTACCCTGATGACCCCTCTTAACCAAAAGACTCTCAAGCTTGAAACCTTGAGAGTCCGATTTGATATCAGCATTAATCCTTTATTTCAAAATAATTTACCAGAAAAATATGACACTCGCTTCAACCCCCACTTTTCTAGGAATTTACTTAAGATGCTGACAGTTGATTAGGACACAGGTTTATAATCAGGGTGTATTTCCAAAAACAATGGATAAATATATACTAAGAACTCTTTAATGACTTAGTTTAGAGTAGCAAAGTAGCGCACAAGAGATGTGCGATGAAATAGAACGTTAAGAACTGAAAAGCAAATACCAATTACGGACCAGCAGAAACTGTTTTTTGTAAATATTTGCTCTTGAACACGACTGGATAACGAACACGTGGCGGCGGGAAATAATTTTGTTGTCTGCCTATGCCTTTTCCAGCGGGTCTGGGCTGGTGGGCTGGTGTGCCCAACTCCAATAAAAATGCCAGAGCGGAGCGTTGCACTTGATAGGGTGTCAATCTGTCGCGTTTCTGTCTGTTGCGTGGATACCAAGCCGGATAATCTTCCTGCACCGCATCCCGCATCAGAAGTAATTGCCAATAGGCCGGGCACACAACCACATCCATTGTTGGGCACTCACCAAACTCGGAGAGCGGTTGCTGTTAAGTCCCATATGTTGCTTCAGGAAGCGGAACAGGTGCTCAATCGCGAAACGCCAAAGGTACATACGGCATAGATCTGAAAGCGCAACATTTTGCGGACCTGTCCAGAGTAACCACATCGGTCGTTTGTAACGCGGCGTTCCATCTTCTTTGATGAATTCTACTTGCACCAAAGTACAGATCAACGTAGCCAGCTTTTTGAAATGCAGTTTATGCCAGGCACGCACCCGCACGGTTTGTTTCCCAAGTTGAAATGTCTCATTTTGATCTTCGACACGATGGTCCCTATTCAACTTGAAAGATTTCCCGTGCTTACGAGGCGCTCCGCGACTGCCCTTGGTTTCTGTTGAGGTTCTTCGTACAAGACCCGGTTGCTGTGCAAGCGGATCAGCCCAAAAGTATGCTGCAAATGCTCAAAATTACCCAAAAATCTGTGCTCTTCATAGCGGCTGTCTGCCACGATCACTTTTGCTTCTGGATCACGTGCATCCAGTTCCTGGACTTGCACAGCCGCTACTTTGCTGTCTGTCGCCTCTGTATCGATCCTTTCAATGAAACAGGAAATTAGTTTCTGCTCAACCTCCGATAATACTCGTCTTGCATATGCCAAGGCAGGACAAGGTCCGCCTTTGGTTAAAGTTGCAAACTGGCTGGGACATTTAGAGTACGAATGGAATAGTCCCGTTTGGCGACCATGGCTTGATGCGTGGACACGATGTTTTACATTGTACCGATCTGATCAACGTGGATGTGGTCTCTCGGATTTAGATGTCATTGATTTCTCATTCAATACTTTGGTCAGTGATCTGGAAACCATGGTAGACCATGCGGGGTTGGAAAAGTTCAGCCTATACGGTATGTCACAAGGCGGCCCGGTTGTAATTGCTTATGCCGCCAAACATCCAGAGCGGGTCAGTAAACTTATTATTAACGGAGGATATCTCCAAGGGGCAATACACCAATACTCCACCCCCGAACAAATTGAAGCTGCTGACTTGGATATCAAACTCCTAAAATTAAGTTGGGGAACCGATAACCCCGCTTATAGACAGGTATCTACAACAAAATTGATCCCAGAAGCAAGCCCAGAACAATATAGATCGTTTAACGAATGGCAACGTGTTTCAACATCCGCGGAAAACGCCGTGAGGTTACAACAATCCTTTAATGAAGTCGATGTACGTGAATTTGCAAAATCAATTCAAATTCCAACCTTGGTGCTTCACTCGAAGAATGATGCAGCTATCCCTTTCGAAGAAGGACGTTTAGTTGCCGCGAATATCCCTGGTGCACGGTTCATATCCATTGACAGTAAGAATCACATTTTGCTATCCACTGAACCTGGTTGGTCACATTTTTGGAGCGAGTTTTATGATTTCCTTGGGGTAGATACAAGATCAGCTATTTTTGAAGAACAGACCCTAATTCCAATACATGACAAAATCCTGCTTGAATTATCCCCACGTGAACGTGATGTTCTGCGCCTGCTGGGGGAGGGACATCAGAACTCACAGATCGCCAAGAAACTTATACTCAGTGAGAAAACAGTCCGCAATTATATTTCAAACATCTATGCCAAATTACATATCAACAGTCGGGGTGAAGCAATTATTCTTGCTCGTGAAAGT
Organism: uncultured Chloroflexia bacterium; assembly: GCA_963753655.1. GTDB lineage: Bacteria > Chloroflexota > Anaerolineae > Anaerolineales > Villigracilaceae > Defluviilinea. The sequence continues at coordinate 60,953 of CAVWDB010000009.1, read as the reverse complement.
GGCTTGTTAACCAAAACGGCTTAACTTAAAAACAGGGACAAAACTAGGACATCGGTCTCTTATCAATGGGACATGACTTTTGCTATCCTTATAGGCAATATCCAAGGAGCCGCAATGTCAAATCACCCTTACGAAGATACCATCCGCTTATATTATGTTGGCTGTAGTACAGGCGATATTGACTTGATGAAGTCTACCTTCGCACCCGATGTGACACACTACTTCACTGATCATGAGCCTGTGACTGGCGCCGAAACTTTGGCAGATTATTGGGCAAGCTTTAATACCAAAGAGCAAAAAGCCGAATGGACAGTGGATCGGTTCATGGTATCAGGGGATGAAGCCGTCATTGAGTGGACAATGATCAGTACCATTATGGAAGAGGGACGCAAGGAAATGCTACGCGGCGCTGAATGGTATCAATTCCGCGAAGGCAGGATCGCTGAGATTCGCGCCTACTTTCGTTGGGTTCCAGAACATAAGGCATCTGAATTAATCGGGTTTCCATATAAAGCTAGAGGCTATACCTTATTCGATAATCAGTAAACACAAAGGAGAAAACAAAATGAAAAACAACCCTGGTATTCCTTCTGTTCCAACAGCAACGCCTGAAGACATCCAAGCCATCACCGAAACCAGTCGTGATTACACTGAAGGCTGGTTCACCGCTGATGAAGAACGAATGCGGAGAGCCCTGCACCCTGAACTTGTAAAACGCACTATTAGGCATCATCTTCAAGCAGATACCTGGAAACTGGAAAAGATATTAACTGCCGAGGCTATGGTCGAATACACACGCGATGGCGGCGGAAGTGGCTTGCAGGAGTTTGAAAAGGCTTTTGAGATCATTGTCCTTGATGTTTTCCGTGACATCGCAACGGTGAAAGTTTCATCCTATCCATACATGGATTATCTCCACCTCGCCAAGGTCAATGATCGTTGGTTTATTGTCAATGGACTATATCAAGTGCGAGTTGGAGAAGAAACAGAACCGTAGTTCTTGAATTAATGAGTTCGACTTTCGACAGGTCTCCCGACCAAAAAGGACTCTCAGGCTTGAAACCTTAAGAGTCCTTGTTTCATCATTCATCCTTCTGCATTCATCCTTACCGTTCTTCCCTCTCCCAAATCTCCCGCGCAATGACCTCCTGATCCACAGGCAGCTTATCCACACGCACGCCGACCGCGTTATAGATCGCGTTCGTAATGGCGGGCGTGGTGGGGATACTGCACATCTCACCCACTCCCTTTGCGCCATACGGTCCCGCCGCGACGGGATGTTCCACGATAATGGATGTGATCTCAGGCGTCAGCATAATGCCAGGGATGCGGTAACGTGCCAGTTGGTCAGTGACCACGTAACCATCTTGGACGATGAATTCTTCGGTGAGACAGTTGCCAAGTCCCATCATCACGCCGCCTTCGACCTGTCCCTGCAAGCCCAGCGGATTGACCGCCATGCCCACGTCGTTGGCAGAGATGACTCTCAGCACGCGCACTTCACCCGTCAGTTTGTTGACTTCCACTTCCGCGGCTTGGACTCCGAACGAGAAGGCGAAGTGCATGTCACCGCCTGTGCCGAGCGGTTGGGTCTTCGGCGCTTCGTATTCATACATCGCACGCGGATGTTGACCAGCATCCTTCATCTCTTTGGCGACTTCGGCGTAGCTCATCGAATGTCCGTTGGCGTGGACGATCCCATTTTCAAATCGAATCTGTTCAGGTCGTCACATCATACTTCTCAGCCATTGTCGCTGTGATCGCATTGCGTAAAGTTTTCGCCGCATAGCGTGAGGCATTGCCTGTAACGAATGTTTGCCTGGATGCCGTTGTCGGACCGCCATTCGGAGTCAAGTCCGTATCCATCACCAACACTTTGACCTGTTCAGGCAGGACAGACATTTCTTCCGCAACGATCATGCGCATCACAGATGTAAGCCCCTGCCCCATTTCGGCAGAGGAACTTCGCACTTCGAATGTGCCATCGTCGTAGAGTTCCACTTCCGCACCAGATTTATCGGGCGCGCCGCCGCCAAGTCCTGTGTTCTTGTATCCTGCCGCAAAGCCCCAAGCACGAACCAAATCTCCCTCATCCCCAGCCCTTCTCCCGAGGGGAGAAGGGAGTGCGTCTCCCCTCTCCCGCTGGGAGAGGGGTTAGGGGTGAGGGAACAACTCTCGGCTTGAAAGGAAGCGGATTGTGTTTCCGCATCTCCGCATCCACTTTATCAATGCATTCCGTCAATCCAACCGACTCACGTAATTCCTGTCCCGTATTCGTGATGCTTCCAACATGCAGTGCATTCATGCGACGCAGTTCAACACGCTCGATGCCCAACTTCTCGGCGAGCATATCCATCATCGACTCGACCGCGAACGCCGACTGCGTCACGCCGAATCCACGGAACGCGCCCGAAGGCGGATTGTTGGTGTACATGGCATAACAATCGGCGCGCACATGCTCGATGTCGTACGGACCCGCCGAGTGCGTGGTGGCGCGGGTCATCACCTTTTCACCGAGCGACGCATACGCACCCGTATCGCCATACAGTTCGGTCTCGCACGCAACCAGCCGTCCATTTTTCTTCGCACCGATCTTCACACGGATCTGCGTGGCATGCCGCTTTGGATGCACGAGCAAACTTTCATGCCGATCGAACAACAGCTTCACGGGTCGCTGCGTCGCATCCGCCAGCATCGCCACATGGATCTGCCCCATCACATCTTCCTTGCCGCCGAAGCCGCCGCCCATCAACTGCCCCACAATACGCACCGCGCAACTCGTCCCAACCCATCGCGCGCGCCACCTGCGTTCGATCCTGATACGGAATTTGCGAGCCGCAATAAATTTCCATGCGACCATCCGCCAGCGGCACACCGATACTGCATTCAGGTTCGAGGAACGCGTGGTCGGTTGTCGCCGTGTGGAACGTATGCTCAAGGATCACGTCCGACTCGGCAAAGCCCTGCTCCATATCGCCCTTGCGCACCTTGATGTGCTTGAGCAAATTTCCTTTTGGATGAAGCTGCGGCTGCCCCTCCTGACGTGCCTGCACTGGATTTGTGATGACAGGCTGGAGGTCGAACTCCGCCTCGATCAAAGCCGACGCCTGATTCGCAATCTCAAGCGTTTCCGCCGCTATGACCACTATCGCATCCCCCACGTACCTGACGCGTTCTCCCACGCCGACGATCACGGGCCAGTCATAGACGACCAGTCCATGATTGTGCTCGCCTTTGATATCTTCAGCAGTGAGATACCGCAACAACGCCTTCCAATGCTTTCGCTTTCGACACATCCAACTTCGTCAAGAACCCATGCGGAATCCCTGCACGTTTGACTTTGGCAAATAACATGCCATCGAAAACTAAGATCATCGGTGTAAATTGCTTTGCCATTCACTTTCTCAATTCCATCGGGTCGCAAATGAGTATGTCCCACAGAATCATGGACATGGATCGAATCAGGGATATTCGGCTTCTTGAGGGGTTCACCTGTCCGCAAAGATTCCGCCGCCGCGAGAATGGAATTCTCGATCGTCGGATACCCCGCACAACGACAAAGCGTATCCTTCAACGCAAACCGAATCTCATCACTGGTCGGATTCGGATTCCGCTCGAGCAACGCATACGCCGTCATGATCTGCCCAGGGATGCAGAATCCGCATTGCACAGCGCCATGCTCTACGAAGGCTTCTTGAAGAGGATGTAATCTCGCGCTGAGCGGAGAGGTGAGATGCGAAGCATCGAGGCTCGTAGACGAAGCGCCACTTGCAAAGTACCTGCGCTTCGTCTGCGCTGCTGTAGGTGCTCCGCTCTGCGCGACAGATGCCAATCCTTCAATCGTCACAACCACCTTCCCATCCGCCCTCTCGGCAGGATAAATACACGAGACCACAGGCTCGCCATCCACAAGGACAGTGCACGCGCCGCACTCGGCTTCGTCACATCCGATCTTTGTCCCTGTGAGCCGCAGACGATACCGCAGCAAATCCGACAGCGTTTCATTTGCCCTGGCTTCGAGAGTATGTTGTTGTCCATTTACAGTAAGAGAAATTTGGTTTGTCATAATTCACTTCCTAAAGTTCCTTGGTGGTTGAGTAGGGCGAGTGCTCTTCGCGCCTGTATCGAAACCACAAATTCCATATGTACTTGTTATTTCTGGTTTCGATACGTCCCGCGAAGAGCACCGCGGGACTACTCAACCAGCGGTTTAGATTGATATTTTATTTTGTTCGTTCCCACGCCGTTTCAACCACATCCCTGAACAACCCGCTGACAATATGCCTGCGATAATCTGCGCTTGCTCTCCGTGCACTCGTACGGAATTGGGCTTGGGCGAGCAGGGCTTCAAGTGCGGATTCAAATATTGTTTCAGTTGAGGGATCTTCCACGCAAAGTATCTTCGGCTTGTGTGGCACGGAAGGGCGTCCCGCCGCCGGGACCGACGGCGATGCGAATATCTTTGATTGTGTCCGTCTGACGTTCGAGCCAAACGGCGCAGTTCAAGATGGGAAGCGCCACGCCTTGTGGACGCATGATCCGCTTGAAACAGGAGGCTTGATGGGAATTGGTAAGTGGTATATAGAAGCCAACGATTAACTCTTCCCCATGTTTCAATGATGACTTTCCTGGACCTAGGAATAATTCTTTGAAAGGGACTTTACGCGTAACGGCGCTTCCCCCTTCGGGGACGATGCGACTGCGCTCCGCTCCGCTACCCTTCGGGTACGATGTCAGCGCGGAGGCTATTTCTACAATCGCATTCAATGCGAGCAAAGCAATCGTCCCATCGGCGGCGGGGAGGGCATGGGCAACGTTGCCTCCGAGGGTTGCCACGTTGCGGACCTGTGGTCCGGCGATCAGGTCACAGGCTTCGGTCAGGGCTTGGGCGTGGCGAACAGCCAACGGGTCATGCACGATGCGGTTGACTGGGACGGAGGCGCCGACGAAGAGTTCCTCTCCACGCGGCTCGAGGAGAGTCAGCTCAGCGATGGAATTCACATCGATCAAAGTTTGAACTGAAGGGTGCCTGCCTTGTTCTAGGTCGAGAAGAAGATCTGTTCCCCCAGCAATTGGAACAAGTGGACGAGGCGCGTTAGCAAGTGCATCCAGGGCTTCGGTTAGATTTTTGGGTTGAATGTAATTCTGCCAAAGGTTCATGGTGGTGCCTTCTTTCTGGACGGCGGCACTTTTCGATGGGGTTTTTGCCCAACGCCGTTGATGATTGGTTTCGATGCTCTCCCAGGAACACGGGGCTACTCAACCACTAACACCAACGACCACCGAACCGATGGATATCGATTTAATCGAATATCTTATTGTACAACAGATGTGTCCACTTCGGGATGAACGCCTGCCATTAATAAGCCGAGCCTTTCAGGGGTCGCATTGGCGCGTGCGACGATATCCATGATTTGACCTTCGTAAATGACCGCAATGCGGTCGGAGAGCGCGAGGATCTCATCGAGGTCTTCGGAGATAAGCAGGATCGCCGCGCCCTTGCGGCGTTCAACCAATAATTGTTCGCGTACATACTCCGTCGCACCGATGTCGAGTCCGCGGGTGGGTTGCGCCGCAATGATGGCACGCGGCTCCCGGGAAATTTCGCGTGCCAGCACCACCTTTTGAATGTTACCGCCGGAAAGGTTTTTTGCATGGGTTTCCTGCGAAGGGGTTTTGACGTGAAATTGATCGATCAAGTCTTCGGCATGTTTGGATATTTCGCGCAGGTTGAGAAAACCGTATCGCGAGTATGGTTCTTTATGATGTTCGCGCAGGACCATGTTTTCAGCAATCGTAAATTCATTGATCATGCCATCACGCATCCGTTCTTCGGGGATGTAGGAAAGCATTCGGTCTGTGATCTCACCTGGAACCAGCCCGGTGATGTCCCTGCCTTCGAGAAAAATTTTTCCACCAGTGACCTTGCGCAAGCCGGTAATTGTTTCCGCCAGTTCGCGTTGACCGTTGCCGGAAACGCCCGCCACACCAAGGATTTCACCAGCCTGCACTTCAAGGCTGACGCCTCGCAGACCCGGCGTACCGCGGTCACTGCCACAGGCGACTTGATCGAGTTGCAAGCGGACTTCGCCAATTTCAACCTTGCCGCGATCCGGGGCAAAGCCTACTTCTCGTCCCACCATCCAGTTGGCAAGGTTTTGTTTGGTGGTCTCTGAAGTCGGGCGGGTTCCCATCTTGCGTCCATCACGCAAGACAGTGACCCGGTTACTGATCTCAACCACTTCGTGCAATTTATGAGAAATAAAGATCAGCGCATGACCGTCCTTGACCATCTGATGCATGATACCAAACAGTTCATTCACTTCTTGTGGAGTGCAGAACTGCGGTTGGCTCATCGAGAATGAGCAGAGCTGCGCCGCGATATAGCGCTTTGATAATTTCAACACGTTGCTGTTGCCCCACTGAAAGCTGCCAGATATACGCAGAAGGGTCGATCTTCAAGCCATAGATGTCGGCTAATTCAATGATCCGTTTTGAGACGCGGTCCAGATCGGTCAATGCGCCGCGCGAGGATGGCAACCCAAGCGCGACATTTTCGGCGACGGTCAATGTTTGGACAAGCATAAAATGTTGGTGGATCATGCCTATGCCCAGGTTGATGGAATCATTGGGCGATGAAATGTTGACTGGTTTGCCGTTCAACCAGATTTCGCCCTCGTCAGGATGATACAAACCGTAGAGTATCTTCATCAACGTACTTTTCCCCGCGCCATTTTCACCCAATAGGGCATGCACCTCACCGGACTTCACGTCAAAGTCCACGTGATCGTTGGCAAGCACTCCGGGGAATCGTTTGGTAATGCCCCGCATTTCGAGGCTGTCGATACGGGTCCGCCCGGAGGGAAGGGTGTTTGATTCGGTCATCTCGTCATCCTGAAAATTCGTTTCAGACTTCGGAAGTCTTGAAGACTTCCGAAGTCTATTTCAATCAACGTTCGATTAGGGGAGCGTGATCTTGATACTTCCGTCCGTGATGCCCTTGATGGTTGACTCAGCCAACGCCTTGGCATCCGCAGGCAGGGCATAGCCCGAGTTGAACTCGATCACCTCGCCGCCATTGGCAAGATTGGCAGTGAAGGTCTTTCCACCGAGTGTACCGCCCTCAATGAGTCCGATCATCTCTTTGAGCATGACTTCCCAGTGATAGACCTGGCTGGCTACCACGATCTTCGGCGCAAGAGAAGATTGGTTGGATTGAGTGCCAAACCATAGTGCATTGGCTTCCTGAGCCTTACCAATCGCACCCACAACCATTTGGGCAGTACCAGTCAATACATCTGCACCAGCTGAAAGGTGGGTGGTCGCGGCTTCGGAGGCAAGCGCCACATCCGAGAATGAACCGATGTAGTTCACGTTGACCTGCACATCGGGATTGGTCGCGATGGCACCTGCTTTAAAACCATCGATATACAGCTTTGCATCGCCGGTCTCGATCGGTCCAACCACACCGATCACTTTGCTGGTGGTAAGAGTTGCCGCCAGCACACCATTCACGTAACCGCCTTCCTGGGAGGCCGCTTCATAGGCAAAAATATTCGGCTGACCGAAGGTGTCAACGGTCGTGCCCCAGGCGAAGCTGGTGTTCGGGAAATCGGGAGCAATTTCCTGCAGGGAGGATCCGTACTGTGAGCCATGCGCGATCACCAGGTTATAGCCCTTGCTGGCGTAATCGCGGATGGCTGCTGCAGCATCATCCACAACGAACATGTTTTCGGAATAAACGATCTCAAACTTATCGGCGCCGCCCATATCCTTTTGAATGCGGATGAGAGCATCGTACATGCTCTGGCTGAATGCCAGGTCATTGATGGCGCTCGGCATAACCACCGCCACACGGAACTTCTCAACCGGGGCAGGGGTGGCTGGTGCGCTTGCGCCGCAGGCAGTTAGAACGAGCGAGAGTGCGATAACGAAGGTCATAAACCAGGTAAACTTTTTCATCTTCTTCTCCTTTATTGGACAAATACGATTCTTTCTACGGGACAGCTGTTACTGTTTCAACATTCATTTTCTCAAAGTCGAATTTCTCACCTCCTCAAAATCAATCTTCCCTTTCAAAGGGTTTTGTCAACGCCGATGGAGCGCGGACCCTGGATACGGTAAGGACCAGCACTAAAATCGTGAGCACATAGGGCATCATCACAGCAATCTCGGATGGGATCGGAATGTTCAATACCTGAATCCACAACTGTAGTGAATTCACCATGCTGAACAACAACGCGCCGCCCAATACGCCCATGGGCGTCCACGCGCCAAAGTACACCAACGCCACCGCAATAAACCCCTGTCCGCTGGTCATGTTCTGTTGAAAAACATTCAACAACGCGATGGAGAGGGATGCACCCGCAATCCCTGAAAGCGTTCCCCCGAGGATGATGGTGAAATAACGGATGCGCGCCACGTTCACGCCAAGCGAATCGGCTGCATCCGGGTTCTCCCCCACCGAACGGATCTTCAGCCCAAGCGTTGTCTTGTTCAAAACGAACCATGCGATTGGCACAAGCAGATATGCCCCGTAGACGAGAATATTATGGTTGAAGAAAATTTCGCCGATACCCGGAATATCGCTTAGAACCGGGAAATAAATTTTCGGAAAACCCTGGACTGTTTCAACCGTTCCCATTAATTTCTGGAAGAGCAGGTCGCTCATCCCCAAGCCGAAAAGATAGAAACCAATGCCACTAATACCCTGCTGGGCATGCAAGTTGACCGTTACATATGCCATTGCCAATCCCATAAGCGCGCCAACCAGCATGGCAGTCAAAACTCCAAGCCACAGGTTCCCCGTATTAAGTGCTACATAAAAGGCTGCAAATGCGCCCAGGAGCATTTGTCCTTCCACACCCAGGTTGAGCACACCGCTGCGCTGGCCAAACGTTTCACCAATGGCAGCGTATAAATAGGGAGTCGCAAGACGGATCCCGGAGGCGAGAATGCCAACAAAAACAGTGACAGAAAAGAGGTCTGAAATCATGGGACTTTTTCCATGGACTGTACTTCTTCAAGGACGGCAGGGGATGGAGATTCTTCATCCTGCCCGGCAGCAGACAACCTCCGTCTCTGTCTTCTTTGCCTCCAAATCTCACTACCGACAACAAACACCACCACCAATCCATTCAATGCAGTGACAAATGCGGAAGGAACCTGCACAACTCTTTGCATGCTATTGGCTCCTACCAAAAGCGCGCCAAAAAGAATCGAAGCAGGGATGGACCAGATCGGGTGCAACTGCCCAAACAACGCCGCCACAATTCCATTGAACCCGGCGCCGCCCGTGAAGCCTGACGAGGAACCATCCGTGATCATGCGGTAGTTCACCCCATAAACCTGCGTTGCGCCTGCCAGTCCCGCAAATGCACCGCTCAACAACAAAGCCAGCACGATGTAACGCGGCACCTTGATGCCTGCATAGCGTGAGGCGTGTGGGTTCTGTCCCACCGCACGGATGCGATAACCAAGTGTAGTACGCCACAGGAGAATGTACACAAGAACAGCCAGGATGACTGCGATCAGCGCGCCCAAATGCAAACGAGTGGGGACCAAACGAGGCAGATGAAATGCCTCCAATAAACGGGCTGTTTGAGGGATTTTCGACGCCCGCTCTGCCTGAACAGGATCGATCATGGCGTCGCGCAGAAGGAAGTTCATCAACTGCACGGCAATGGCATTCATCATCACTGTACTTAGAATCTCATTTACTCGAAAATAAGCTTTAAGAATCCCTGGAATTCCACCCCAAATTGCCCCGCCTAAAAATCCCGCCAGCATGGCAAGCGTGATCACCAGCCAGCCCGGCAGACTTGTGAAGGTCAACCCAACCCAGGTTGCAAGGAGCGCCCCTACGATCATTTGTCCTTCGCCGCCTATATTGATCACATCCCCGCGGAACGAGATGCAGATGCCTAATGCCACCAAAAGCAATGGCGTGGCTTTAACCAATGTCTCTGCAAAGGCATTGGATGTTCCGAAGGCGCCATCCCACAAAGCCCTATATGCCTCCATGGGATTGACCTTCAGGAATAACAACATCACAGCACCGACAAGCAATGCCGCCAATGTCGCAAATACGGGCAGGAGAGAATCGAATGAGGCGGGAGACCCATTCACTTTGAGATGGTTTTTTCAATCTAGGTATCTGCCTCCTATTTTATTAGTATACTGAAAGCGCCCGAATGTTGTCAGACATTTTGTAATATGAATAACATGATATTTATCCAGAAACCCCAAATCGATTTACGTAGACCTGCCCAATTAATGGCCCGAATCAGGCATTACTTCGAAAGTAAAACAACATAACAAGAAAGAAATACGTATACGAACCCAGGATATTGTGGATCAGAACGCAGGGTAAAGAAAACGTATTTCAAATTCCTGATTATTTTCCGCGTTCACCACGAATATACGGCTCGCCCAACGCGGCGGGCGCACCGAGTCGCTTGCGGATGGCTTCGCGTGAACCGATCACCAACACGATGACTGTGAACGCATACGGAAGCATTTGCAGGAAAAAGCCAAGATAGGGATCGTAAAAGAATGGGTTACGAAGTCCCAATATCATGGTAGGTCCTTGAATATCGAGAATAAGGCGACGAAGAGCGCCAAATGCATACGAACCAACTGCGGCGCGGAACGGATCCCATTGTGCAAAGATCACGAGTCCCACCGCGATCCAGCCTTGCCCACCCGTTGTCAGTTCACTGAACCAGCCAGGAGATACAGCGAGACTGATCGTCGCGCCTCCCAAGCCGGCCAACATACCACCGATAAAGACATATAAATAGCGCAGGCGAAACACGTTGATGCCGAGTGCATCCGCCGCGGCAGGATACTCACCCACGGCGCGCAAATGCAGACCCGGGCGTGTGCGGTTGATATAATACCATGCCAGCGGCACCATCAAATAACCGATATACACAAGCACGCTTTGACTCGTGAAAAAGATCGGTCCAAGGATGGGGATCTGTGCAAGCAACGGGATCGAGAAATTCGGCATGAGTGAAACCGTGCCAGACTTGCTCAAGCCTTCACCCAATACAAGACTGATACCTGTACCCAGAAACGTGAGTGCCAGTCCGCTGACGACCTGGTCAGCTTGAAGTGTGATAACGATAAACGCATGGACCTGGCTGAGCAGGCCTGCAAAGAGCATCGCGACCAATACTCCCAACCACGGATTGCCCGTTTTTATAGCGACACTGAAAGCGCTCATCGCGCCGATGAGCATCATGCCTTCCACACCCAGGTTGAGTACGCCTGAGCGTTCAGCCAATACTTCACCCAATGTGGCAAATAATAGAACAGTTCCGCTTGCAACGCCTGCCTGAAGAATGATAATGGGATCCATGATTAAGCCTCTGCATCCGTATCCGCGCTCACGCGCGCAATGCGAACCCGATAGCGCAAAAGGAAGTCGCTTGCAATCAGGCATACGAGTATGATGCCTTGTATCATTTTGGGAATGCCCGAAGGCTGTATCTCTCGTCCCGCCAGGATCAACGCGCCGAACAAAACAGACACGAGGATGATCGCCAACGGATTCAATTTTGCAAGCCACGCCACGATGATTCCTGTAAAACCATAACCTGCGGCAATCGGCGAGGTCTGTAAACGATGCACAACCCCAGATACTTCGCTCATACCTCCCAATCCCGCGAGTGCGCCTGAAAGCATCATTACCAAAACGGTATTACGCGTGATGCTGATACCTGCATATTTCGCGGCGTGCGGGTTATCGCCGATCAAACGGATTTCATAGCCCCAACGACTGCGATACACGATAAACCATAATACGATCGCCGCGATAATTCCCAAGACCAAACCAAAATGGGTTGTCAATCCGCGGAAGATTGGAATGGTGGAGGCATAATCAGATAAGCGCGGCAGCCAGGCATTATCAGGGAACTTCGTGCTCATTTGAAAACCGCTCTCAGACCAGACCGCGAACACCCAAAAGTTTACCCATGATATGGCAATGTAATTCAGCATCAAAGTGCTGATGATCTCATTCACATTGAACTTCGCCTTGAGATAACCAGGGATGAAGCCCCAGGCCGCGCCTGCTGCCATCCCCGCGATCACCATCACCGGAATGAACAACCAGCGTGAAGTCTCAGCGGGCAATAGCGGCGTAAGCACCACCGCGCTCGCCCCCCACGCGCCCATGATGAACTGTCCCTCTGCGCCGATATTCCACAACTTCATGCGGAATGCGATCGAACATGCCAAAGCCGCCAGCAGGATCGGCGTTGCTTTTACGATCGTATCGGAAAGAACGCCGACATCGCCGAACGATGCACTGGCGATATGTGCATAGGATAGGAATGGATTTCCACCCGCGACCGAGATCAGGACGCCGCCGATGATCAATGCCACCACGATCGCCCCAACTGACACCGCGGCAGGGAACCACGCGGGTGGTTCATCGAGCCGCGCTTCAAGCTTGATACGATAGGAGGCACGTTTTTTCGTAATTGTGGATTCAGTCATTTGCCGCGACTCCTTCTCTCTGGATTTGTTCCAACGGTGTGCCTGTCATCATTAAACCAATCGCCTCGATCTGGCTTTGATCTGGTTCCGCCGAATCGACCTTTACTTCGCCCATAATCTTTCCTTCGTAGATCACGTAGACACGGTCGCTTAACGCAAGCAGTTCCTCCAGCTCCTCTGAGATCAACAACACAGCCGCGCCTGCTTCGCGCTGGGTCAACAACAGGCGGTGGACTCCTTCAATCGCTCCAACGTCCAGCCCGCGGGTAGGTTGAACCGCAACCATAAAGTTGGGGTGTCCTGATATCTCACGTGCCAGGATCACACGCTGTAAATTTCCGCCCGATAAAAGTCTCACAGGTGTATTGACCGTCGGCACGATAATGTCATAGGCTTCTTTGAGCTCTTTGGCAAACTTCGTTGCCGCGCCCATATCCAGCAAATTACCTCTGGATATCGGCGGCTTGCGATAATTCTTCATAATGACGTTATCTGTCACACTCAAGTTGGGTGAACTACCCACATGCGTTCTATCCTCAGGCACATAGGACATGCCATGTTGAATGCCAAACAATGTATCGCGATTGCTTACCGCATCGCCACTCAAAGTCACTTCACCCTGGTTACACTTACGCAGACCCGCGATCACTTGTGAGAGTTCGATCTGCCCGTTGCCCGCCACACCCGCAAGCCCCACGATCTCACCTGCCCGAACGTTGAGCGAAAGCCCGTGTAGTGAAGGCAGTCCCTTATCGTTCTCCGCATAGACATCTTTCACATCCAGTATTACTGCGCCTGGCTTGCCTGGCTTTTTATCAACGAAGAAGACAACCTCACGACCCACCATCAAGCGCGCCAGTTCCTGCCGTGTAACCCCTTTGGCATCCACGCCCGAAGCAGTTGCCACGCCGCGACGCAACACGCTCACACGATCAGCAATCGCTGTGACTTCCTGCAGTTTATGACTGATAAAAACAACCGACTTGCCCTGCTTGATCATCGCGCGCAGAGTATCAAATAACCCATCGATCTCTGTTGGAGCAAGGACAGCCGTCGGTTCATCCATAACCAACACATGCGCGCCGCGATATAGCATTTTCAATAATTCCACGCGCTGTTGTTCACCGACCGATAACTGCCAGATCTTTGCGCGCGGGTCGACTTTGAGTCCGAACTTATCGCCAAGGTCCGTGATCTTTTTATCGTACTCGTTCAAACGCATGAGGAAACGCGGCTCGTCAAGCCCGAGCAAAATATTCTCAGTGACCGTCTGTGATGGGACAAGCATAAAATGCTGATGCACCATGCCGATCCCCGCATTGATGGCATCGCGTGGAGAGGAAAACTCCATCTTTCTACCCTTGACTTTAATAATTCCACTATCCTGCTTATACAAACCAGCCAGGACATTCATAAGAGTGCTTTTGCCTGCTCCATTTTCCCCCAACAAGGCATGGATCTCTCCCGCGCGTAATTCAAAATCAACGTGGTCATTGGCAAGCACGCCGGGAAAGCGCTTGACAATGCCTTTCATTTCCACGATCAAATTGGAGGGTGTTGATTCGGTCAAGGTATGCCTCCTGATTTATTGTCGGGTTGAGCGAAGTGAGCGGTTTTTGCGAGCGCAGAAGAAGCGCCATCAGAAACTGCGCTTCTTCTACAGGTCTCACTATCGTTCGACCTTCCGCTCAGCGCGATTTCATTTCAGTGTATAAAAAAATGGGGCAGAACCCCTAAGAGTTCTGCCCCTGTCTTTCATCTAGTATTACTGTCCAAGTTTGGGCAATTCAGCTGTTACGCCGTCAGCCCACCAGTACATACCGGTCTTGCAGGGCACATCGCCGCCAGCGAAACAGTCAATATCGATCTGCTCCATCTTTTGCCCGTCCGCCAATACTACCTTGCCTTGATTGTCAGTGATCGGACCCGCGAATACATCAAAGCGGGTGAACTCTCCAGCCAGCATCTTGGCAAGAGTATCCTTGACCAATTGAATATCTGCGGCAGGCAGATCCGATTCACCCTTGGTCATCGATTGACCTTCCATGAAACCATACAGACCAAGACTGCCGCTATCGGCATCAAAATAATCGAAGCCTGGTGTATAGGTCTTGGCAATTATACCCTCAGCAATCTTGGCATAAATCGGTCCCCAATTCCAATAGATCGTTGTGAGACAACGTTCCACTTTGCAGGAACCAATATAGTCATAGGTGATGCCCCATTTGCCCTTCTCTTGGGCAACATCAGCAACCGCGGGCGTATCTGCACCAGTGAGAACAACCTGCGCGCCAGCATCCATAAGTGAAGCCGCGGCATCCTTCTCAGCCACGGGGTCATGCCAGGTACTGATCCAGCGCACATCCATCGTACATTCAGGACAGGTCTGCTTGGCGCCAAGCATGAAGGCGTTACCCAGGCGAAGTTCTTCAGGGATCGGGAAAGTTGCCATGTAACCCAGTTTTGGATTGCCATCCAACTTGGCACGTGAACCAGCAACCATACCCGCCAAATACTTCATATCTTCCATCGCGCCGAACAGGTTACCAAAATTCTTGCCATTGGTCTTGTAACCGCTGATGTGGATAAACATCTGATCGGGGAATTCATCAGCAACAGTTGCCATGGGATCCATGTAACCGAACGAAGTCCCGAAGATCAAGTCAAAGCCTTTGCGGGCAAGACTGCGGAACACCTGTTCAGAGTCGGCGCCTTCCGGCACGTTTTCAATGTAAGCGACATGCACATTGGAAACATTCTTCTCAAGATACAGAAGACCTTCATAATGTGCCTGTGACCAACCGCCATCGTCATGCGGTCCGATCAACACCATGGCAACATTGAATTTTCCAGACTTAACATCAGGAATTTGGAGTCCAGTGGTTGGCGCTTCCGTAGCGGCAACAGGCGCCTGGGTGACAGCTGGAGCCGGGGTTCCACATGCCGACAGCGCCAGCGAAAGAACCATCAGCAGTACAAAGACTTGCAAAAGTGATTTACGCATTTCTACTCCTCTTTTCTAAGTTTGAGTGATTTTAAGACATACAAGCGGCAAATCAATTCTATCCGTTGGAGAACCTCCTTTCATTCTCATTTCACCGGCGTGCTGTCTACACGATGACCTGACATGGGGATTGAGTACACAACTGTAATTTTAAGGATAAACCTGGATATTACGCAAGTACACATATGCCTGATTTACGGATTACAAATGAACGTAGTTTGGACACCGGCTAACGCCTCGCTTCGTTCCACGCTGGGGATTGTTCCTGCTTCTATTCTTTTCCAAAGCTGACAGAGCAACGGTCTCACATAATCCTTCGAGACGCGATAGGACTCCCTGGATAATTGCATTGCGTGCTTCCAATCCCCCACATGTGCATAGCCTTCAATGAATACAAAACGTTCAACCGGGTTGTTGGGAAAATCATCCAATTTGAAAGCCTTATCGCCAAGCCGAACAACTTCAGTCCAATCGCCAAATTGTCGCGCAAGATCCGCCTTCTGGAAATAATAACACCATCCATGTTCTGGTTCCGGTGCATAGATAGCGGGCATCACTGCGGTTTGGTCTAAGGTTATTCTATCAGGGTTGGATAAGGCTGAGGCTTCGCGCATCAGGCTTTCGTCCAGAATGAAGCGGTTATCCCTATCAAACGGCTCAAGCAAACGCAAACAAGAAGGCGGATCATAATAAAATGCCAAAGCCCGCGAAGTATTCCCATCAAATGTCCCCGCGAGGTAATCGTAATGTACCGGAAGATTTAACTTTAATTCAGGCAGGGATGAGCCTAAACGATTTGTCGGATAGAACAGAACGTAATCAATTTTCCCGCTTCGATTATTGGGCGCGTAGATCCAATTCAGGGGCGCGCTGATGGAGTTATCTGCATTAAAAGATAACTCTTCATTCATCAGCACGAGCGTCTCCGGTTTGATGCCGGGTGCGCGCCAAGTGAGCTGCCAAAAAAGATCCTTCTGGGATTGCCAATCTCGCAGGTAATCTACAGACCACAAAAATTGCCGTCCCGCCGCGAGACCGATGAGCAACACCAGCATAATATAGCGGAAGCGTGAAGGGATAAGCTCGATCAATCCCGCAACGATCAAACTGACACCGAACATGAATGGCAATGTAAAGCGGCTGGCAGGATGCGCAAGCGAAACCACAAGACCCGTTGTCCAGAACGGGGCGCCTGCGAACGGCAGCATGAACAAACCAAGAAGAATGGGATGAAGGGGATTGGAGGGTTCGTCCTGTTCCGCATTCCGCAGTACATAATACATAATGAACACCACGACAGCCATTACCGCGGCATATAAAATGATCGTCCGTGTTCCGTGCACTGAGGGATCAATGCCTGTGAATACCTGTTCCCATGCCGCGAGGGTCACCCGCCAGATGCTGACAAAAAAGTTTTGCGCAAGTGAAAGCAGGGTTGTAATGGGATCTGCTTTGAGTTGCGACATCAAACTAAAGCCATAAACCTGATTATTGAAAATGAACAAACGCGATAAAACTGCCAGCGTAAATAAAGCCAGATAGGGAGTCAACAACTTGAGGGTCGGTTGGAGGCGCTCTTTGGGATTCGGATAAAAATCCCGGAGCGAAATCCAGATCAATCCCACGCGTGTAAGTTCCAGCACGAAGAAATATTCCATCATCCATAAATTGAGCGCGGTGAATATCAGCGCAGGGATGGTCTTCCCGCGTAACATCAGATAGAGAGAAAGGAGAAAGAAGAAAAGGACGATAAAAAAGTGGCTGTAAAGATAGGCGCTCCATTGTTGATTGAAGCCGGGATATAAAAGAAAGAGGAGCGATACCCCCAACGCAAAGCGCGGTTTGTCCTTCCAAAGTTCACGGACGATCAACCACACAACGACCGCGCCAAGCCATCGCCATATCAAAGCAAAAATTTGCCAATAGATCGGGACTTGAGGAAAGATGCGTGTGGTGACCTGATACAGCAATCCCCAGATCGGTCGGTTTGTGGAAAAATACTGGGTCATCGCCTCGGGGCCCAACTGATAGCGGATCCACGACATAGGCTGGTCGTCCCAATAAAAGCCGAGTTGAGGGGTCAAAAGTCCATATGAGAATATGGCAACGAAAAGAAGAACAATGGAAGAGTGAATGCGTTTCATATTTTGTAGGGGCGGGTTACCCCGCCCCTACACATTCTAAGGCACAATCCACGTTCCGGTCTCGCCTTTTAATGCGCGACCAATATTCTCTGGGTTGGTAACCAATGCCTGCGCGCCGCCATTTTCGAGATACCAAATGATGGCTTGTATCTTCGGGGCCATTGAGCCTTTAGCAAAATGTTTCCCTTCCGCGAGATAGGCTTTGGCTTCGGCAAGGGTCATTTTATCGAGCGTCTTTTCATCAGGCTTGCCAAAGTTGAGGGCAACCTTTTCAACGGCTGTAGAGATGACGAACAAATCGGCTTTCAATTTTTGCGCCAACAGACTGGATGCATAATCCTTGTCAATCACTGCGGCAACACCGCGGTAATTTCCGTCGTCTGAGGCA
This sequence comes from uncultured Chloroflexia bacterium, assembly GCA_963753655.1. Lineage (GTDB taxonomy): Bacteria > Chloroflexota > Anaerolineae > Anaerolineales > Villigracilaceae > Defluviilinea. Next base: position 42,910 of record CAVWDB010000009.1, on the reverse strand, counting down.
ATGACCGGAATGCCGCCGCCGCCAACCGTGATGGTGACGATGCCGCGCTCTAGCAGGGTCTCGATGGTCTCCAATTCGACAATTTCTCCCGGCAACGGCGACGCGACGACTCTTCTCCACCCGCGGCCTGCATCTTCGACAACTGACCAGCCCTGCCCCTCCTGACGACGTTTCGCTTCATCTGCATCCATGAATCCGCCAATCGGCTTGGACGGGTTTTGAAAGGCGGTGTCGTTTTTATCCACCAGCACTTGCGTGATAATGGTCACCACTTTCTTTTTAATACCGCGCTGATGGAGTTCGTTTTGCAGGTTTTGCTGTAAGGCATAACCGATCGCGCCCTGGGTGTCCGCTCCGCACACATCCAATGGGACTTCATGCATCCCCTCCGCTTTCGCGGCGATTTCAGACCGTCTTAGAATAAATCCCACCTGTGGACCATTGCCATGACCAATGGCAACCTCCCAGCCTTGCTCGATCATATCGGCAATGTGATGTGTCGTTTGCCTGGCAGCTTGATATTGGTCTTCAACGGTTTGATGAACTTTATCGGCGATGAGCGAGTTGCCGCCGATGGCGATTACTGCAAGTTTGTTGGGCATAATAAATCTCCTTGTTTGCATGTAGGGGCGGAGCCTTCCCGCCCAGTTCAGCGAGAGAAAACCTCGCCCCTACAAACACTACGACATGGTAAGAGCCATTACCGCTTTCTGCGCGTGGAGACGATTCTCGGCTTCATCGAACACCACCGAATTCGGACCATCCAGCACTTTGCTGGTCACTTCGACATCGCGGTCGGCGGGAAGCGGGTGCATGTAGATGGCATCCTCGTGAGCGACCTTGAGTTTGGCATCGTCCATGATCCAGTCCTTGTAGCTGTCCTGGATTTTCTTGCCTTCGGCTTTGTCGTTGGTGGTCAACAGCGGACCCCAGGACTTGGCATAGATCACATCCGCGTCCTTGCAGGCTTCGGTCATGCCATCCTTGCTGTCAATGATCTCGAAACTGGCGCCTGCGATCTTCGCCTGTTCCTTTGCCTGCTCGACAATCTCGGGCATGAGTTTGAATTCAGGCGGATATGCCAGAGTCACATCCATGCCGAAGCGCGGCATCTGGAGGATAAGCGATTGTGGAACAGAGATCGGCTTAAGATAGGAAGCCGCGTAAGCCCATGAAACAACGATCTTCTTCTTCCGTAAATCCTTGCCCTTTTTCTCCATGATGGTCATCAAGTCGGCCAGGCACTGGAAGGGATGGTAAATGTCGCATTGCATATTCAGCACAGGCGCACGGCTGGACTTGGCGACATCGTTCAAGTATTTGTTGCCATCGCCAAAGTCACAATGACGGATGGCAATGCCATCGAAATAACGTCCGAAGATCTCGCCGATCTCAACAGGCGTGTCGCCGTGTGAAATCTGCGTGGTGTTTGAGTTGATAAAAGCGCCATGACCACCGAGTTGTGCCATGCCCGCTTCGAACGACCCGCGCGTGCGTGTGGACGAGAAGAAGAACAACATCGCCAGCACCTTGTCGCGCAGATACGGATGCGGTTCGCCGAGGGCACGCTTGCGTTTGAGGTCCCAGGCTAAATCCAGAACAGTTTCGACTTCCTCTTTGGTGAAGTCGAGGTCGCCGATTAAATCGCGACCACGAAAATTGGTTTGCATAGTTAATTAGTCTCCTTTTGTTTCAACTGGTGGTTGAGTAGAGCCGTGTTCGTCGGCTCGTATCGAAACCACACTTTGTAATTTCATCATCACTTGTTATTAGTGGTTTCGATACGCCCTCGCAACGAACGCTCGGACTACTCAACCACCAAGGTGTATTTGTTAAGTTGACACCCTCATCAACTCGTTCTGTTCGTCCACGGCGAAGCCCATTGCGATGGCAGTTTCAAAGGCGCGCGGGAGTGTGGATGTGATCACGCGGTCAAAGGGACCAAGATTCTCGCCCACCAAACGCGCGAGGGTAACTCCCTGCTGATTTAAATGGTCACTGGGTTTGGCACGGATGGAATGTTGTCGGATCTCGATGGTTTTCATGGTTAATGTACGCCTGTAAACAAGGAAACAGGTATACAGGTATAAATGTGTCTACTTGTTTACCTGTCTCCGTGTATACGTGTTATTCGGACAGAACCAGACTCCAGTTAAGAACGAAGCGGGCGGCTACCCGTTCCCAAACGGGTCAGGAACTTGAGAAACATCCTCGGTCAACGCGTCCAATATTTGGTGGAGGTCACGCGCCGCTTCCGTCAGCCATTTCACGGTGTTCCTGAATTCGTCGGCGCTGATGTCTTCGCTCAGGCATTCACAGATGCTATCACTGGCGTTCTGCAACAACTGCGCCGAAGAATCGACAGTGACGATCGGCCTCAACAACTCGCGCCGCAGGATGTGCAGCTTTTGTTCCGCACTCGCCGCGCCATAATTCTTGCGAAGGTCTTCGAATATGGTTGACATACGCGTCTCCTATTCCATCGCGCCCAGGACCAGCGCCAGCAACGTCATGCGCATCACAACGCCGTTGAAGGCTTCCTGCCAGTAACGCGACCAGCGGGTGATATCGACATCGGCAGGAATCTCGTCCATACGCGGGAGCGAATGTAAAAGAATCGCATCCGACTTGGCTTTGGTCTCAAGCAGTTCGCGCGTGATCTTGTAATTCGCAGGCGTAAGATCAAGCTCGCCTGTGCGTTCATCACGCGACTTGGTGTAATCAGGTTGCACAACAGGTTCCACCAGGATCACATCTGCCTCCGCGATCGCCTTCTCGACGTGATCGGCTTCCTTGAAGTTCACACTATATTGCTTAAGTTCGGCTTTGAAGTCATCGGTGAGATTCATTTCGGGCGGCGCAACAAATGTGATCGGGCAGTCAAATTGGCTCAACGCGTAACCGAGCGAGTGCATCGTGCGCATGCGCATATCGCCGACCGCCAGCCACTTCAACCCATCAATGCGACCTTTCTCACGCAACACCGTGTAAAGGTCTGTGAGAATTTGTGTGGGATGCTCACCCCAGCCATCACCGCCATTGATGATTGGCACGCTCGCCCACCTCGCGGCTTCATGCGGCGCTCCCTGCTGGAAATGGCGCATCACAATCACATCGCCATAGAACTCCAGCATTTTCACCGTGTCTTTGATGGACTCCTGATAGAAGTCGCCCGCGCGCGTCATCTTGGCATCAGAAAAACCTGTCACATGACCGCCAAGCCGATGCATGGCGGCTTCATGCGCCAGACGCGTGCGCGTCGATGGCTGATAGAAAGCCGTTACCAGAGTCTTCTCCTTGAGCATGTCCACGTTCTTGCGTGACCTGGCGATAGGCTCCATTTTCTGAGCCACATCGAAGACGTGGAAAAACTCATTGCGCTCGAACTCCTTGAGCGACAGGATGTCACGACCAGCAAAACTACGCATACGAACCTCCTTGTTCAAATATGAAATTGATTTTTCTACGGATCAAAGCAGTCTTTGATCCGATGAATCCTTTTTTGCGCCTCTTTCTCAATCGATAATTGATTCTGGACTATAAAATTTGTCTCACTTTATGACGCTCCGTTGGTTGAGTAGGCGGTGTTTGTCCGCCGTACACTTGCACCAACACGCAAGTGCAGGTGTCGAAACCAACATATAACAAGATTTTCCTTTGCTTACACGGTGGTTTCGATACGTCCCGTTGCGAGCACGCGGGACTACTCAACCACCTGTGCTTTTTACTTCACCTTCTCACTCAACATCTTCGGGAACAACGCATAGAACTCCGTCGCCGCGACGACTTCATTCAATGGGACCTGATCCATTGTAGTGTGAGCATAGATCTCGTCGCCGGGACCGAACCCAATCGAGGGAATGCCAGCCTTGCCAGCCCAATACGTCCCGTTCGTGGAGAAGGACCACTTCCCCGTTGGGCGGACGTCATTCCATAACTGAAGAATTGCTTCCTGCCCAGCCTGCACGATGGGATGGGAGGAGTCCAATGCCCAGGCGGGATAATACTTGTCCACCGGGAAGACAAAGCCTGTATAGGACGGATCGTCGTAAAAGAGTTCTTCGACTGTGATCTGATCACGCAAGTAACCGGGGATTAAATCCTTGATCTGTTGAGTGGCTTCTTCTTTTGTTTCACCGAACGTCAAACGGCGATCAATGAAAATGGTGAAGCCATCAGGCACGGCGTTGATCGAAGCGGTGCTGATCTTGGAATCCGTAACCATGACCGTGCCTTTCCCAAGGAAAGAGTCAGTGTGCAAATGCACGTCGAGGTCACGGATACCGGAGATGACGGAAAGCATCTTATACAACGCGCTGTCACCGAGATGATGCGACGCGGCATGTGCAGACTTCCCTGTAGCGGTTACCTTTAACTCCACACGCCCTTTGTGTCCGCGATAAACGTTCATTTTGGTAGGTTCGCCGATCACAACAAAATCGGGTTTGATACCGGGGTCGACTTCGACAAAGGTGTTCGGGGCAATACCGTCACACCACTCTTCCATGTTCCCAAAATACCACGCGGACGTGTCGGCGAGCAGGCCGAGTTCCTTCGCAAAGGACAAGCCATACACCATGCCCGGCGTGGAGCCTTTCTCGTCACACGCGCCGCGCGCATAAAGAATGCCATCCTCAACTTTGCCCCTGAACGGATCCCATCCCCAGGAAGCCGGGTCTCCGATACCAACCGTATCAATGTGCGAGTCATAGACAAGGACCTGCTCACCCGAACCGATGCGCCCCAGGATGTTCCCCATCTTATCAAAGCGGACTTCGTCGAAGCCGAGCTTTGTCATCTCCGCGCCGATACGATCGCCAACATCCTTCAATTGTCCATCCATGCTGGGAATGGCACATATCTCCTGCATAAAAGTAGTAATATCTGCACGATGTTCTTTAACTTTCTTTTTAATTTCTGAAATTGGCACCTTTACCTCGTCATAATATGAATTAGCCGCTGAAACAGAGAATCAAAGTAACGATTTTGCATCTCCTTGTATTTGGGCAAAAGATCAAGAACTTCCAATCCGCCGGTTGACATAAAAATTGAAATAACCAGGGATGAAGTAACTCATCGAATAATCAACAACCTTACTGTCCGCATCGTGTAACTGTGACTCGAAATACAACAACACATCATCGCGCTGGATCTCCAATGCCTTTGCCACATCGGCGGGCGCGTTCGTTGCTCCAATGGTTGCACGCGAGGCGCCGAGAGCGTCGCCGCGCTGAATGAGAAAGTCCAACACGGAGCCGGAAAAGCTATCGGGGAGTTCACTGACTTTGAGGATGCTTTCCGGCAGGGTATCTACCAGATACGCGACAGGCCGCTCGTCTGCCCGGATCACGCGTCGGACACGCGTGAGGCGTGTTCCACCTGGCACGTCAAGTTCCTTCGCTGTGTCTTCATCCGCGTTTGCTTCTTCGATTTGCAGGTCGCTGACGGTGATCGCCATATTCATGCGGCGCGCCATCGTATCAAGACTCTCCAGCACTTCTAGCCCTGCATCGATCACAGGGACTTTGCCAACGACAAACGTTCCCGAACCTTGCCTCCGCCGGATCAAGCCCTGTGTTTCAAATGTGCGCATCGCTTCGCGCAAGGTGGCGCGCGATACGCCGAGTTGTTTTGCAAGTTCAGGTTCGGAGGTGAGACGCTGCCCCGCGGGAGTATTCGAGATCAGTTCGGCAAGATCAGCCTGCAAACGTTGAAAAGGGAAATTAGCCATTAGTCCTCCAAAACAGGAATAAATTTAAATTGCGTAACATCCACCAAACCCTTATCTGAAATCCGTAACTCCGGGATCACCACCAGCGCGAGCAAAGACAATTGCATATTCGGATTATTGAGTTTGCAGCCACATGATCGAAAGCCTTTCAGGATCGTTTCGGCTTTCTTTGCCACAACATCCGCTCTTTCAGTGGACATCAAACCAGCGATCTTCAATTCGACTTTACCGATCACTGCGCCGTTCTTGACCACCACCTGACCTCCCCCGCTTTTTGCAAGACTGTTGCCTGCCACTGCCATGGACGCATCATCTGTGCCGACAACGATCATGTGATGCGAGTCGTGCGCCACAGTGGATGCAATGGCACATTTCGACGTGAAGCCAAACCCGCTGACGAGCCCCAGCGTGACGCCGCCCGTTCCCTTGTGACGTTCCACCAGCGCGATCTTTGCAATGTCGCGTTTGATTTCTGTTTTGATCTCGCCATCTTTTGGTTGGAGGTCAAAGGTCAAATGTCGAGTGGGCGCTTGGTTTTCAATGACTCCAATCACGTTCGCCTTGACTTTTGACTTTCGACTTCTGCAACCTTTAACCTGAAATCATCCGGCCTTCAAGTATCGCTTTAACTGTACCGAACTTCGTAGCCCACGATGGATACCTGAACTTTGGCAACGCTAGTTTTCCACTTTCCATTTTCAGCAATGAGCCGTCCTTTTGCAATGACAACGTCCGCCTTGAAGTCCTCCAAATCTTTTGCCAATACCACGTCTGCCCAGCGACCGGGTGCGATCATGCCCATTTCCTTACTCAAGCCAAAATGGTCAGCAGTGTTGATCGTCATCATCTGAATGGCGGTCATTGGTTCAAGTCCCTGCTCGATGGCATGACGCAGAACACGATCCATGTGCCCTTCCTGTGAAATGGTTTGTGCATGAGAATCATCGGTCACGAGCAGGAAATGGCGCGAATCCATTCCAAGTTCAGTGACAGCCCCCACCTGTGCAGCAACGTCATACCAAGAGGAACCATAACGAAGCATGGCTTTCATACCCTGCCGTACACGCGCAACCGCATCGTTGATATTCGTCCCTTCGTGGTCATCCTCCGCGCCGCCGGCAACATATCCATGAAACGGAAGACCGAGGTCCGGCGAAGCGTAATGTCCGCCAATGGTTTTATTGTGCGCATGAGTGATCGACATTTCTTCGAGCATGTTTTTATCGCTCATGAATACACCGGGGAAGTTCATCATCTCGCCGAGTCCGATGATCCCTTTCCATTTCATCGCCTGCGCTACTTCCTTCGGTCCAATATGCGCACCCGGAGTTTCCATGCCGGGAGCCGAAGGAACGCAGGAAGGCATCTGCACCCACACATGGATGGGTTGTTTCTGCGCCTCATCCAACATCAACTTCACGCCTTGGAGTCCAAATACATTCGCGATCTCGTGCGGGTCGATGAACATGCCTGTTGTGCCACGCACCGCGACCGCCCGCACGAACTCGGTTACCGTGATCATCCCCAACTCGACGTGCATATGTCCGTCGAGCAAACCAGGGATAAGATAACGCCCCTTTGCATCGATCACTTTTGTCTTTCTGCCAATCGTATGGCTCGCATCCTCACCCACGTAGGCAATATGTCCATCTTTGATGGCAATATTCGAACCGGGGATGATCTCACCCGATTGAACACACACCCATTTGCCGTTGCGTATCACCATATCTGCGGGGATGCGCCCCATGGCGGTCTCAACGAGGGAACGAGTCAGTTTTGTGGATGAAGACATATATATTCCTTCTTAACTGTGATATCTACCTTCGGTCAAATGAACTTTCGGCAAAGGAAGCAGTTCTAAATTATCACTTTTCACAAAATCCAATACATGCCGATAATTTGCATCATACGATTCGATGGAATCAACGAAAAGCGCCGTTCCCAACTCCCATGCACGGAAGCGTTCACGCTGGTGTTGGATGCGTTCCCAAGTGGCAACGTCCTGATCCTTTAATACATGGTAACGAGACGTTACGCGTTCTTCCCAGACCTTTTCGTCAGATATAAAAATATAAACGGGAAGAAAACGCGCATTGTATTTGCAAGCCAGTTCCTGGGCATGGTTGCGATCCGTGTTCATAAAGACTGAAATCAACAATGACGCTGAGTCCCAGCTTGAGTTGAGTCTCGACCAGGTCGAGCAGGATAGCGACGCGCGCATCCCAGAACGGGATGCCTGCATTCTCAGGCACTTCGCCGATTACATCGTCAATGCACAGGAGCGGCAAACGCAGTTCACGCGCGAGGCGATTCGCCAGCGTGGATTTGCCCGTGCCGGGCAGACCTGAAAAGAGGATCAGCTTATTTTGCACTGTTTTATCCAGCTAAAAGTACATAAAAGAGCAGTACTACGCCCAGGAAGAAAGGAACCGCAAGCAGCCAGGCGATCATCTCGTGTTCGCGATACATGGCGAAGCCGGAGCTAAAGACAAAGACAGGCAGTAAGAACGCGGGCGACTGAATCACAGGAAACCCGCTCAGAAACCATGAAAATGGAACCGCCAGGATGGATGCCGCCACAAGCAAACGATAGTTGTTCTTGAGCAAGCCAATTGCAGTGAGGATCATCGTCGCGATGATCGCGGGCCAGCCAACGAAGGTGATGACGATAATATCGAGCATGGTAATTTACATTTTTCACCCAGCCGGGAATCTGAGCGGCAAAGTGATGACTTTCTGATTTTCCATGAGGGTTTATTTTGCTACCTTGGACGGGAACATCACCGCATCGACAAAGCGCAGGATATCCGCACCCGTGTTGTTAAATTTATGGATCTCGTTCGGTGCAATATAGATGATCGATCCTTCGCGGATCGGGTAGGCACCTTCTTCTGTGACCACTTCACCCCTGCCAACCAAGACGAAGATCTCATGCTCGGATTCATGTTGATGCATGGGCGTGGATTTTAAAGGCTCCAGTTCCAGGAGACGCATGGAAAAATTGGTCGCGCCTTGTGAGGCGTTGATGCCCCAACGTGCGGTCAATCCTTCAACGCCGGTTGATTCTGGGGTTATTTCGCGGTAATTTTTAATATACATGGTGGCTTCCTTTTCTATAGGTAAATGGATTTACATGTCATTGCGAGGCGGCGGGAGCGCCGTGGAAATCTCATGTTTGAGGGTGGTCGGGATACCACTCCCTTGCGGGATTGCTGCGCTCCGCTCGCAATGACATTAGGCTAATAGTCTTTTCGCTGCTCGATTATGTCTCTCAACCAATTTGTACTCATCAACGGTGACCAATTGTCCTTCTTTGACGATAAATTCACCTCCAACAACAGTGTAATCGGCGTTGACCGGTTGCCCAAAGACAACTGCCGAGACGGGATCGTGCATGCCTGCGAAACCGAGTTTATTCAAGTTGATGGCGAAGAAGTCGGCGCACTTGCCGGGTTCGAGGGAGCCGATATCTTTTCGTCCGAGAACTGCCGCGCCGCCGCGTGTGCCGAGGTAGAGGGCCTCGCGGGCGGACATGAGTTCCCTCATTCCCAGCCCTTCTGCCGGTGGGAGAAGGGAGTCTCCACCTCCCCCTTTGGGGGAGGTGCCGGGGGTGAGGGAGAATCCTGTAGTTCCTTCTTTAACACGAGATAACAACATTGCATTTCTAACTTCGGCTAGGAGGTGTGAGCTGTCGTTGGAGGCGGAGCCGTCTACGCCGAGACCGACGTTGACGCCCGCTTTGCGATATTCTTTTATGGGTGCAATGCCGGAGGCAAGTCGCATATTGGAAGTGGGGCAATGCGCCACGCCGCAGTTATGTTTGGCAAAAACTTGTATCTCTTCATCATTGACCCAGATCGCGTGCGCGAACCAGACATCGTTGCCGACCCAGTCCACTTCTTGCATGTACCCGACGGGACGATGACCGAACATCTGCATACAGAATTGTTCTTCGTCTTCGGTCTCGGCGAGATGCGTGTGCAGATGGACTCCGTATTCACGCGCGAGTTTGGCGGATTGTCTCATTAAGTCTGATGTGACGCTGAAGGGTGAACACGGTGCGAGGACGATCTGCACCATCGAGCCAGGGTTCGCATCATGATATTTTTCGATGAGACGTTGTGAGTCTTTGAGGATGTTCTCTTCAGTATCCACCACGCTGTCGGGGGGGAGTCCGCCTTTCAATTCGCCGAGGCTCATCGAGCCGCGCGAGGCGTGCAGGCGTAAACCGATTTCGTTGGCCGCGGCAATTTCATCGTCCAGTTTTGAACCGTTTGGAAAAAGGTAGAGATGGTCCGATGTTGCCGTGCATCCTGAAAGGGCGAGTTCGGCTAATGCGGTGGAAGTCGAAATAAAAATATCTTCCGGTTGAAGGCGCGCCCAGATGGGATAGAGGGTTTTGAGCCAGTTGAAGAGATTGGCGTCCTGCGCGGCAGGGACGGCGCGTGTGAGGGTTTGGTAGAAGTGATGATGCGTGTTGACGAGACCCGGCAGGAGGACGTGTCCCCTGAGGTCGAGGACTTCGTCGGCGGTTTGAGGGAGGTCGGCGGTTCGAGCAACTTGTTCGATGAAGCCATTACGAATAAAAAGACCACCATCCGAGAACTCGGTTTGGTGGTCATCCATGGTGAGAAGATGGGCGTTCTTTATGAGGAGGGTGGGCATGGTAGTAATCAGAGAGTAATTATCCGGAATTGGTCTAGTTGTCTGACAACTCTAGTGTAGCAAAAAAGAGGGAGGATGTCAATTGGAGATCTAACACATAATTTTCATGATGAAAATTTGAATTGAGAGCAAAGGATAGGGCATCCTATTAGGAATCGTATTAGGTCTGTTTAGGATAGCGCAGCATGGAATTACCAAAACATCTAGAGGTGTTTTCCCCAGAAAAAATGTCTTTTGCTTTATTTATAGAATGGAGTGGGAAAGCAAGCGTTCTATCTAACTTCAGAGATCGATACTCTCGTCCAGCGCCTGCTCCTCGCGGCGGATGCGGTCGCGAAGCAGCAGGACATTGGCGACGCCGAACATGATGGAGGTGATGTAGGCGGAGTGCACCAGAGGCACACTGAGGATTTCCAGTTCGACACCCAGGTAGTTTGGATGGCGCATATACCGGTAGATGCCACGCTGCACCGGCGCCCCTGCGGGTCCGGGCACAGTCATTACCCGCGTCGACCAACGCCAACCCAATGTGCGGATGGCGATAAGGCGCAGCGCCTGACCAGCTGCAAACACGCCAAAGGCGGGCCACGCCAGCCGTGGGTGGAATTTACGCCTTCCGGCGAACACTTCCAGTAGCATCGCAGCGAACCAGGCGGCATGCAAGGTTACGATCCAGCGATACGTTTCGAGCGCGTGCTCGCGCCCGCCGTGCTGACGCATCCGCCGCTCGTTACGTTGGCTCAGGCGTATTTCGAACAGGCGCTGCACGCCCAGCGCCGCGACGAAGCCAGCAAAGAGTAGGCGCGTACCTACCACTTCAGCAGCACCAACTCGGCGCAGAACGCCGGTCCCATCGCCATCAGCATTCCATACTCGCCCGGTTTTGGCTGGGTGCGTTTCATGGTTTTATCCAGGATCATCAGTACTGAGGCGGACGAGATATTCCCCACCTCTGCCAGAGTCTCCCAACTTAGCCTCAGGGCTTCGTCGGGCAGGCCCAGCCCATCTTGCAGCGCACGGATCACCCTGGGTCCGCCCGGATGTACCAGCCAATGGTCAATGTCAGCAATGGTCAAGTCATGCTTGCCCAGAAAGGCCTCCATAATGGGCTGTACTTCGGACTGCGCCAACTCAGCAATGTCGGCGCTGAGAAGCACTCTGAAGCCGCTGTTTGTTACGTCCCAACCCATGATGTGCTCCGTCTGCGGGAAGAAATGTGACTGCGAATCGATCACGCGCGGCAGGCCTGGGTGCATTCGCTTCGCTTGGAGGTGATCATCGCCCACCATTAGCACCGCCGCTGCGCCGTCACCGAAAAGCCCGCTGGCGACCAGGTTCGCCATCGATAGGTCATCGCGTTGGATGGTCAGGCTGCACAGCTCGACGGCGAATAGGATCACAGCCTCATCCGGGTGCCCCTGCAAGTAGTCCGCGGCACGAGCGATGCCTGCCGCGCCACCCACACAGCCCAGCCCGAACAGTGGCAGGCGCCTCATGCCACGCGAAAACGGGATGCGGTTCATCAGCCGCGCGTCCAGGGCCGGTACGGCGATGCCCGTGGTGGAGATAATGGTCAACTGGTTGATCTCCTGCGGGCTCATATGTACTTCGTCCAGCAGGGCGCAAATCGTTTGCTCGCCCAACTCCAGCGCCGTTTCGATATAAGCATTATTCCGTTCCTCAAATGAGTTTGGTTCTTTATAGCGTTCGAGAGTCCAGGCCAGGTAGCGGCCGTTTACTTTTACGTTGGTGTAGAACTGTTTCAGGGGTTTCACGATGGAGGCGCGCTTGAGCTTCCACTCCTCTTGTGCAGCAGTGAGCAGCGTGTCTTGCGGGTAATAATGTTCCGGAAAACCAGTTTTTGTAGAAAGTATTACAGGCATCTAAATCTCTTTCTGAAGTCCTCCAGGCAGCTTCATTATAAGATAAACTGAATCGCTCAACAATAGCGTAAGTTCCTACTACTTTGGTAGGAATTTCCCCTCAAAAGGAAATGTGAACGTAATCGTCCGTATTAGACTCAGCAATTTGGCTGCCGATATGGGATAACCAGGCTGTATTTGTCTGACAGGTCTTGGTGTAGCAAAAAAGGAGGAGGATGTCAATTGATATGAAAAGAGAGATGCAACATACTAATTTTCGAGCCATGAGGGTGTTATGATATAAAAATAGGTTTTACAGAAAACAGAGAAATCAAAGTTTTGGTTTAAAAGTAGAAAATGCTTAATTAGGATTCCAAATGCTATCAAAATATAGTCCATTTATTGATGCTGCGAAAAATAAACATAATGTAAATGGACTTACACATAATTTCTATAAATATCCTGCAAGATTTTCTCCTCTCTTTGTTGATGAGGCTATATCAGCTGTTTCTAGTCCGGGCGACTTTAATATTAGATCCGTTTGTTGGTGGAGGAACAACGCTCATTGAAGCTAGTTGTCTAGGAAGAAGAAGTATAGGTATCGATATAAGCGGATTAGCCACATTTATTAGTCGAGTAAAAACAACACATCTAACCAATAGACAAGTTGCAAAGATAAAAGATTGGGCTAGCAACATTCAAAAGTTTTCTATCGGCGCAAGATCTTCTAAATCTACATTTTGGTTAGAGAACGGATACCAAAGAAATCTAAATGACTCTAAACATGGCGACTTCGTAATCTAATCCAAGGGAATTCTAATTGATGTAGAAAAATTATCAAATCAGAATGTCAAAGATTTTCTACGATGTTCAGTTTTAAAGACAGGGCAGTGGGCATTAGATAACAAAAGGACAATACCATCCGTAAGCGACTTCAGGCAACAACTTTATTATGACATTCTTGAAATGATAAAAGGAATAACTGAATATTCAAAGATGAATTAATGCTAACTATGGGATAGAAGATTGGCTACAACAATAATAAATAGGTCGGCTATTGGTATTGAGGAAGAAGATGTTTTTCAGCATGAATCCCCAAAATTGATACTAATGTCACCACCTTACCCTGGGGTTCATGTTCTATATCATCGTTGGCAAATAAAGGGGAGAAAAGAAACTCCCGCCCCGTTCTGGATAGCCGATAAGCTAGATGGAAAAGGCCCAGCTTTCTACACATTTGGGAACAGAAAATCTCATCACAAAAAGCATTATTTTCAAGAGATGCAAGAAGTTTTTTATTCTCTGTCAAAAATATCTAATCGTGATACTACATTATATTCAAATGGTTGCATTTTCTAAACCAAATCAACAATTACCCAATTACCTTAGGTTATTAGAAAAATCAGGATTTGGAAGAAGTATTTCTTATGAACAATAAAACTCGTAAACGCATTTGGAGAAATGTTCCAAACAGAAAATGGTACGCGGACTTGCAAGGTGACACAGCAAGCAGCAGAGAAGTTGTATTTATTCATAAAATGAAAAGAAAGTGACTAGATAATCAGCCTCTTTCTTCATTTGGTTGTTCTTCAAGGTTCATGCCTCCAAGTTGATTAATCATAGGGATAAGAACGGGAGCAACAGCTTTAGTGAAGTCTTCAATTTTTACATCTAAAGGATAATCATCCAAATCCTTTTTCTCATTATTATTTTGTGTATTGTAATTAATTAATGACAGACCTAATAAAACTAGGCCATATATAATTTTTGCCTTGATTAATTCAAATTCTCGGCTACCTTTCTGTCCTTTTTGTTCTGATTTCAAGTAAATGTTATCAACATTTACGTAAAAGTGATAAATCTCTTTGGACTCTACACCTGAGCCATTATTTGATTTTTGAGTATCAGCATGAATGATGCGTAAAGCAGAATACTCATTAAATGGGTTATCAAAATCATCCCAACCCTTTTGGTTTTCTTTTGGATCCTTCGCCACCTTAATAATTCTGGGCATTGCAATACCTGAAGGACTTCTCTGCCTTTTCCATCTTCGTTTGATGGTGGTTTTTTCCTTCTTGTCGGTTTTCCTTCTCCCTTTTTTGCAGGTTCCAAAACATGCAAAACTAAAGTGTTTTTAACCATTGAGCACGAGTATCATCAACCGCTAGGGTAAATACTTTTATTTCATCTCCTCTTTGACAATCAATCGGTAATTTTATATTTAGTGTAGCAATTCCGTTTTAAGTTTAATGTATGCTCAATTTCTTTTTTATACCATTGTGATTATGATAAATAACAAATGAGCCACGGTGTACATCACGACTAAAGTATAAATTTTCTACGTCAGTTTCATAAGTAATTCTTGCCCTTTGGTTGATGTGGCAATTTCGTTCTAAAATATCACCATACTCAATACCTTGAAATTTAAAATAATTTGGAAACCTTTCTCCTACAAATTCTTTTTCTTCATCTTCATTTACTTTAGATAAATTAAAATGGATTTGAAAGTTTTCTTCCGTGCAAAAATAAAGCGGTTAATGTTGGCGATCCGTTTATCAAATTTTGAAGAATATCTCCCAGTGGTTTTTCCTCATCCAACATAGATTTAATATCTTCCCGCATCCTTCTTTCTTTTTAATTCCTAAAGCCCAGGGTGTTTGGATAAATATCTGTCAATTCGCCTTCAATTGCAAATTTAAGATCATTATCCCTTAAACGATCACGACTTGGCATTGTTATTTTTTCCCTTGATCTTTCAGATATATCACTACAATCTATAATGACTAAGAGAGAATCCTTTAGGTATCCCATATTTACTTTTTTACGACCAAAGAAGTTTTTTCGTAAAAGATTCCCATGAGTTTGTCCATTTACAGTGAAGAGGACACCTTCGCTAGATCTATATGTATTTGCTCTACCTGTTTTAAATGCATATATAGTCATATGCATTTTCTCACCAAGTACATTCATGAGTGATGAAGCTGGTTCAAACTCAAGGTTTTGTCCCTTATCACCGTGAAGTCGAACTCGAATTCCAGTCAAATTTGTTTCAAAACTACCACTATGCCCTTTAAATTTTGTTCTGCATTCATATAGACGAATGGGTAAAGCAAGATCAGTAAGCAATATATCTAATTGCCTCATGAGACCATCACGTAATAAAATATTTGTAGCACTAAAAACACGATGTCTGCATATTCATAAAGTTTTATCATTGTTCCCCAAGCCATTTTACGACCAAAAGGGTCTCTACCTTTAGGAAATATTGGCATTGTCTCAGATTTAAACCAAAATATATCTCCTTTTCTAGGAGAACTTTCGGCATCTATAGGTGCAAGATATGTATAAACTGAAGATCTCCTTCCGCCAACTGGGTCTTCTCTCCTAACAATAGTAAATCCCCAATCTGCATCAGAAGGGCTATCATTTGTTTTTACTAACTTAGGATTTCGACGGCTAAGTACAAGTTGCAAATTCCTTTCTCCACAAAATTCCAAAACACCAGTCCCCCCCCATATTGAATTTACCCTGGACGAAAGGTATTTTTATTTTATTCTCTTTATCCAAAGATAATAATGTGTTCGGTAGATTTTTTGGAGTTTGCCCTTCACCTGCATCTGAAATAATAAAACAGGGGTATCCTTGCCCTGGCGTATGTCCTGTTGCAGCTAAAGTAATTTTCTTAGCCACTTCTGTCCTCTTAATATCTGGCCAATTCACTAACTAATCCAGCATTTGACGAAGGTGATCCACCATCAAAAAATAATGCAACTGCTTCTCGCATTGATTTTGGTGCACTTGGACCTTCAGGATTGATTTCCTTGACCAAACATTCGTTTATTAGCACTGCATCAACAGAATTAACGAGTTTTTCTACTAATGGAGCATTGACCTACTTTTATTGTATTGCCAATCGTATTGTAATTAGTTGTTCGGTCACCATAATAACGCCAAGCTGCATCATTATTCCAATACCCCGCCTCAGTCAAAATACTAACAACTCTATCTTCTGTATTTGCCTCCATTAATTTAATGCACAACTCTTTGTTAGATTTTGATGATTTTGTTTCCATATCATTCACTCCTAGCCGTTTTCTTCCTTCTTGTTTTTTGTTTTCGAGAGGACATTTCTGGAATTCCCCACTCTCTGAGACCATATGTGCCAGGGGCAGTACGGACAAATCTCTCATCTCGATTGATGTGCGCAAGTAAATTAGATGCCGGGTTTTTTCCGGAACTTGCAGATTCCCTTTGCCAAAATTGCTTTAGCAATATCGTTATAGTGTATTGGCAACTTTTTTGTCTGATTTAGCATGAAGTCATAAGCGATATTCAGCAACAGCTGTGTCGGTCAAAGAAGCTAATTCAGGATCCAGGATATTGACACCTTCTGCCTTGAGAAGCATAACAAGACGCTGCGCCGGTTGTCCATTCGTCTCCTTAAAGATGCCCTGAATTGTCTTTTGCAATTCTACAATCTCAATTTTTATCTCATCAAGTCGCCAGGATAAGCTGTTTCAAGTATTCATCTTTGGAAGCCATAAAGTCTCCTTTTGTGTATCATTAGTAGTATTATACACAAATTCATACAATTGTCAATACTGTGTATATATACTGTATATTTATTCTTATGAAATCGACACAAAACAATGTTAGAAATATTTCTAACCTCCAAATGAAATCTGGACTTAGCAAAAAGATGATAGTTTGATTGGGATTAGGGTTGGGGTTGACTTTTACCTAAAATTTGACAAAAAACCATAAGTAGAGTATACTTGTATAGACGCGTTATAAACGATGTGTCTGGGGGAATGGAGGATGTTCCATTGGCAACATCCATAAGATCAGAGCCCATTAATATGCAACAGCTCGATTAATAGAGAGGAATAACTATATGAATAAGCGCGAAATCGTACAAACCCTGATGAATCACATCCAGAAGGGTGACTTTACCAATGCCAAATCCTTGCTTGCCAATGATTTTAAATTTAGTGGTCCCATCCCGACCCCGATCAATGCGGAAGAATGGCTCAAAATGAGCGCCAATTTGAGGACTGCCTTCCCTGACCTGAACTACAATTTCAAGGTCATCAATGAGGAAGGCGATGTTGTGAGAACCACTTCACAACTGAGCGGAACACACCGCGGATCATTTGATTTGACACTTATAAATTTGGGCGTAATCCCTGCCACAAACAAAGCCTTTCATGTTGGGCTTGAAAATACAAGAGTGACCGTCCGCGACAATAAGATCACTTCGTGGGCTGTGGAGCCAACCGAGGGCGCAGGCGTCATGGCGATCCTTGAGCAACTTGGTGTCGAAATACCCACCATGGAATCTGCATAAATTTTAGTGCATAAAAGTCAACCCCGCCTCACGGCGGGGGTTTGATTCCTGCATACAGGGATAAGAGGATTGGATGGTTGGCGCTTCGACTTCGGGATGAAAGGGCATCGTCCCTCCGCTCAGCGCGAGGGAACGTGAATCCAACAAATACTCATCCGTCTGTGGGCGAAAAGTGTGCTACACTGAATAGGCAAGAAATAACAGGATCTCTGTCGCACCCCTTGGCCGCCGACCCTTTTATAGGGTTGGCGGCTATTTTTATTCCGGCAACGCCGGTCATGTGCCCTTTCGGGCAGAAAGCAGTACACAATGGATGATATTCGCATTTACGTAGGAAATCTGAATAAATCGACCACGCAGGATGAAATCAAGACCCTGTTCGCAACCGCTGGAACCGTTTCTTCGGTGGAAGTCGCCATGGATAAGGGCACCGGCAAGTCGAAGGGCTTTGCTTTCGTTTCCATGCCCACACAGGAAGATGCCGACAAGGCCATCAGCATGTTCAACAATCATTTTATGGGTGACAACATGCTCAAGGTCAATGTTGCCAAACCGCGCGCCGCATAACGCATAGTAGAAAAAATCCATCATGGCGCCCTTATCCACGCGGGATGAGGGTGCTTATTGAATAACAACGCACAACATGGATGAACGATCCGTTCATCAGCGGGGGAAAACGCAGAAGTTCCATTGGGAACATCGGTTCGATAGTAAAGGAAAACATCATGAATTCGCAGGAAACCGTCCAAGCCCTCATGGATTCGATCCAGAGGGGTGATTTCGATAGAGCCAAGACATTGCTCGCAGATGATTTTCAATTCAAAGGACTGATCGCCAGACCCATCAATGGCAAGACCTGGCTGAAAATGAGCGCCAGCCTCAAGATGGCGTTCACGGGTCTGAACTATCATTTCAAAGTGGATAGTGCAAACGGCAATGTTGTCAACACCACATCGCAAATGAGCGGAAGCAATCGCGGTGCATTCGATCTCACAGGCTTACGCATGGGTGTCGTCTCCGCGACAAATAAAGATTTTTCAACCGTCACGGAAAAAACAAAAATAACGGTTAAGAACGAAAAAGTCTCATCCTGGGTTGTGGAGCCGACCGAAGGCGCGGGATTGATGGCGATTTTAGGTCAACTTGGTGTGAAACTGTCCACGATGTGATTCATCCTGATATTTGTAAATGTCCATAATGTACCCCGCTTCACGGCGGGGTTTTGATTCCTGCATACAGGATAAGAGGATTGAGCGGTTGGCGCTTCGACTTCGGGATGAAAGGGCATCGTCCCTCCGCTCAGCATGGACCTCACCCCCAACCCCTCTCCTAAAGGAGAGGGGAGTTACGCCTCCACAAACAAGCTATAATATTCCCATATGATGAGTCCCAAGGTACTTGAAGCGGACGGATTGATTATCTGGTTCCATAGCTATGATGCCTTGCATGAACATCGAGCCAGTGTCCATGTTGGTAAAGGTTCACAGGACGATCATAACGACGCTAAAATCTGGCTGGAGCCAAAGGTTGAAATTGCACATGTTGGTAAAACCTTGAAGAAGCATGAAATCAATAAAGCTTTGAAAGTAATCGAGCAAGACCTGGAATACTTGCTGGAAGAGTGGCGTGGCTACAGGAGTAAAGCAAATGGATGAAAAAGCGCAGATAAAACGGTATAAAGTACAACACTCGATTGATGAATATACCTTCCCCAAAGAAACCTATATTCACAATGTGAGGTTCGATGAAAAACACATGCATGTCGAATTGACAGATGGACGTATCGTTTCAATCCCTTTGTGGTGGATTCCCACAATCCATAATGCGTCGAATGAAGACCGCAACAAGTTTGAGATCAATCAAAGCCGCACAATGATCATTTGGGACCCTGATAAATGCGGGATCAACGATGAGATCAGCATTGCCGATTATCTCAGTTCAGGGGAAAATGTACCTGAGCAAATAACATCAGACTACTCACAAAGTAAACCTCAAAAACAAATTGCAGAAGCAAAGACTAAAAAGTAATACGATCAGCCCCGTCTCACGGCGGGGTTTTGATTTCAGAATCAAAACTCACCTCTTGTAATTGGATAAAGTTGGTCGTATAGTATTCAACTGATAATCCAATCGAGCGCGCGAGCGTATAGATGAAAAGACGTTCTCGTGTAATCCGCCTTATGTGGCAAAAGGAGTGAATAATATGGATGCAAAAGATACTGTCCAAGCCCTGATGGATGCTGTTCAGAAGGGTGATTTTGAAAAGGCAAAGTCCATGCTCAGCGATGATTTTCAATTCAGCGGACCCGTCCCCGAACCGATCAATGCAGATGGATGGATAGGAATCAGCAGGAGTTTGAAAAATGCCTTCCCGGATCTTGATTATCATTTCCACGTGGAAAGCATGGATGGTAATACGGCAAACGTCTCAGCCGAACTTACAGGGACACATCGCGGCGATTTCGACCTGACCGCGATGGGCATGGGCGTAATCCCTGCCACGAATAAGTCCTTTGCCGCGGCGCACGAACATGGCAAAATAACCGTCAATGGCGATAAAGTCACTTCGTGGAGTACCGAAGCAACCGAAGGCGCCGGTTTGATGGCGATCCTTGGACAACTGGGTGTCAAACCGCCAGAGATGTAACCCATCCCGAAATTTGTAATTGTCCACGCTTTACCCCGCCGTGTGGCGGGGTTTTGATTCAACCTTCAATCGTGGAATCGGAGACTGGAAAAGATCCCCTTCATGTGCTTCTACAAGAGGTCAAGTCCGAGAGGTCATTCCCCTTTCGTCTCTTTGTATTTCGGAATCAAAGTGCATTACAATACTACAAAAATCAACGAGGAGAGAACATCATGGTCACCGAACAGGATTTAGCCAGACTGCGACATCGTACAATTCACCTGGAAGGTCAGGTTGCATTTCTCTACAAGCATCTGGGCGTCACCTTTGTCCCTGAAGCAGCTCCGGGTGACGATCCACGCATCCTCGCCGAGATTAAAATATAGTAACTATATGGGAGCCATCAAGGTGCATCGCGAATTGAACGGCTCCAGCCTCCAAGAGGCGAAACAAGCCGTGGATGAGATCAAAGGTAAACTCGGAATATAGTAACAAGCACAAAGCCCTGCTGTACAGCAGGGCTTTGTCGTATGGAACCGAATTTACAGTCACTACTCTTTTGACTTGTTCACAGTCCGCCTGCTTTTCTCAAGCAGGGAATTCACTTCCTCAATGGCTTCCTGAAGCGTTACCCCCTCCACGATTGCCCACTCCTGACAGAGTACATTCTGCGCCGTACGGAAAAAACCGGCGATCGTCCCATACAACGATTTATGCTCACCATGCGCATACAGATCACGGACGACCTCACATTGCGAACGTAATGTCCCCAGTTTAAGCGGTCTGACAGGTCAGTCTGGCGCAAACGCGGGTCTGCCAAAAGCGGTGAGGGACGCGATTCCAAAATTTTGCGGCAGCGGGCAATTTCATTTTTCTGTGCCAATTTACGCAACCCGGAGGTTTGGAGGTCCACAGGCGCCCATAAGGTGCTGCCGCCCGGAATGGAAATTTCATAATAGCCTTTGATCACCCCCGGCTCAAACTCCCTGTCCTCCATTTTGACAACATGCCCCACTCCATGCTGTGGATGAACGACCTTATCACCAACTTTGAAAACCATCATGGTATTAATAACGACCGCTTTCCTTGTCGCCGCACTCTGTATATGGGCGGGTAACATGGTCGATCGGCGATTAAGAAAAGAACCGTCGCTCCCTATTCTGGGGTTGACGGCGAAATCAATTAAGCACGCTCGACCTTTATAAGATGCCCTATTATATCACACACCTTAAACCGTCCCTATACGCCGAATTCTACCCTAAACATGCGCGTTGGGCATGAAATAGAGCAGTCAATTCGAAGTATGGTACACTCCATTCAACAGTTGAGAACTTCTAACTGGCTTTGCGTGGTATTTCAGCCGCCAACCCTGTTACGGGTTGGCGGCTTGTTCTTTAAAAGTGGATTTAACCAGGGGCGTCATCAAAATGATGAACGATGAGGAGCAAAATAGGTGATCCAAATCATTTCGAACACCCAAATCTACCAGCCCATCAAACGAGTCTTCGAATTTATCAGCACTCCTGAAAATGATTTTCAGTGGCAATATGGGACATTCGCTTCGGCGCGTTTTTCTGAAAACCTGGACGGACTGGGCTCCTGCTTTCAAACTACCGGAAATTTTATGGGATACCGCATCAAAAGCACATTTGAAGTGACCGAATATGAGCCTAATAAAAAGTACGGATACAAATCCCTTTCCGGTCCCCTGCAATCCTATACTTCCTATACATTCGATATCGCCAAAGGCTGTACCCAGGTCGCTTTAATGACCCAGGCAAATGTTGTCAATTTGCTGGAACTGAATGAGAACATCGTTGAAAAGAAGCTAAAAAAACAACTCAAGGAAAATCTGGCAATGCTCAAAAGCATTCTCGAAACAGGATGAGCGATTTGCGAGTACAACAGCAAATGGGAATATAGCATCTTTCCCTTGACAGCCCTCCACGCCATTGGTAAACTCCCACACGTAGTTCATCTCAAAGAAAGGAGACTCGTCTATGTTCAAATCAAAATCGGAGCTTGTTCGCGATATCCCTCTGGGCGCGTCTCTGCACAGCAGTTAAGCCAGTCTTTTTGATTTAACTTCGCAAACGTCACGGGCGCACCCACCCGTGGCGCTTTTATTTTTAACGTAAAGAGCCGCGTCTATTCGCTTACACTCGAACAGGCGTACGCTTCTACAACTCCCCCACCAGCCACGGAATTTTTTCTGTGGCTGGTTTTGTTTAATCAGCTACCACGGTGGTTGAGTAACCGCGAGTGAAACGAGCGGCATATCGAAACCACCAGACCAGTTCTAAAAAATAGAAAGGAACAAATTTTATGTTAGCACAAGCCGAGCGAGTCCTTTACGCCAATGGAAACACATCTGCCAGTTCAATTCTGAACAGGCGCTTATCGAATGAACCCATTTACAAAATAATCACAGGAAACCCTGACAATGAAAACAAACGACAAGGACGATATAGGTATCGTCTTTCGCAAGACACTTGGACATTACACCGTCCACGCAAACGGTCGAGAACTCGATTGTGAACTCTCGTCCCTGATCCATAAACAACTGATCTATCCCACCGCCGATCCCACATCCGTGCGGCGTAAAGTACAGGTGATTCGTGAGATCGAACATGTGGACCCGATTGCCATCGGTGACCGCGTCCGTTTTGTGGATGCAGGAAATGACCGCGGCATGATCACCGAGATCCTGCCTCGCCTCTCAAAGCTGTCGCGCCCTGCCACCGTTCCCGGTCAACGCGTGTTCGAGCAGGTCATCGTCTCGAATGCGGATTTGGTCATGCCGGTCTTCGCCGCGACCCATCCCCCACCGAAATGGGGCTTGCTCGACCGTTACCTTGTCACTGCCGAGGCGGCTGAATTACCCGTTCTCATCACCATCACCAAACTCGATCTCGCAAACGAGAATGAGAAACTCCATACCGATCTCGAAACCTATCGCCGCATTGGATATCCGATTCACATGGTCAGTTCATATACGGGTGAAGGCATCGAGGAACTCAAAGAAATTATGCAAGGCAAGATGTCGGTATTGATCGGCAAATCTGGCGTGGGAAAAACTTCCCTGTTGAACGCCCTCCAACCAGGCCTGGGTCTACGCGTCAAGGAAGTAAGCCAGGGAGAGTTAGGCAAGGGACGCCACACAACAACCCATCTGGAAATGTTCAACCTGGATTCCGGCGGCTCCATCGTGGATACACCGGGAATGCGCGAGTTTGGTCTATGGAATATCTCCCCCGACGAACTCGCTTATCTGTTCCCTGAAATGGCTGAGCATGTGGGTCAATGCAAATTCGGCATGAGTTGTCAACACGACAGCGAGCCTGGCTGTGCCATCCGCAAGGCAGTGCTGGATGGGAAAGTCAGTCCACATCGTTACAAGAGTTATATGAACCTGCGAGGGGAGCTATGAAATACCATGACCCCTCCTTTGGGGATTTCCGATGCAGGCATTGTCAAAACATGGTCTCTGCCACACATATACTTTCCGGCGTGAATAATCGCAATCACTGTCCATATTGTTTGTGGTCGTGTCATCTTGACCTGTTCACCGCGGGAGATAGGCTGTCCGCTTGCAAGGGGCAGATGAAACCCATAGGGTTGACAATGAAGAAGGGCAGGAACAAGTATCGGCTTGGGTCCGGAGGCGAGTTGATGTTGATCCACGAATGTATTGAATGCAGAACCCTGTCCATCAATCGCATCGCGGCAGATGATGATCCCGAATCCATTATGGAAGTCTTCAATAAATCCCGGTTACTGGGTCGTCAAACTCATACCTCCTGCGAGAATCAAGGAATATTGATGGTAGAGGATAAGGAAAGTATATACCCTCAACTTTACGGGCAGATGATAAAAACATCCAATCTTTTGTAAGTAGATTGAAAGACCCGCCCTGAAAACGGGGCGGGTCGGATGATAGAATAATTCGGTGGTACGTCAAACAGTCAATGCCTATAAGTTGAATGGATGCTTACGGAAACCATTTCCCCTGACCGCACTGTTCAACATGATCAATTCAGTTTTGGGTATCCAACCACTATGACCATAGAATTCATCCCAGCCGACCATTTCACCGTTCAGGAACTGACCGAACTGTATAACCAGACCCGGGTGGGTTATCTGGTCCCCATGCCTATGAATCCGGATAGGTTGAATGAATATGTGCACGATTTCGATGTTGACCTGCACCAATCGTGTGTGGCGCGCGAGGCAAATGGGCAGGTGCTCGGTTTGAGCATGTTGGGCTTCCGCCGACAAACAGCATGGATCACGCGTTTGGGTGTCCTGCCCTCCACCCGCCGAACAGGCGCTGGCTCTGCATTAATGGATCATATGTTGGAAAACGCAGAAAAGATTGGCGCACAAGAAACCCATTTGGAAGTGATCAAGAATAACGAGCCTGCTTATCAATTATTCCTAAAAAAGGGGTTTATCGAAACAGGCATCTATCTGGTTATGCGGCACACGCCGCGCCCCAAACAGGAGCCGCTGCAAGGAGAGATAACATGGCTCGATTTCGACCAGTCATTGGAAAAATTGGAGGGCTATCCAGAGCACCTGACCTGGATCAATGCCATCGAGTCCATGCGCAACTCGCCAAACACCGAAGGTCTGCACCTCCGATTACCAGATGGAAGTTCAGGCTGGCTCGTCTATCGCAATACAAAATTTACCTTGAGGTCCACGTTTAGTCACTTGATCATGTACACCGAACAGGGGGATCCGCAGAAAATAGGCATACAACTTTTATCGCACCTCCATACCCAGTACCCACATCACGATACCTACGCCGAAAACATACAGGAAAACGATCCGCATCTCCCCGCCTTCATTGACTTTGGATATTCTACGAACTTCTCACGGATCGAGATGCGCCGTTCTCTCTAAATGAGATCGCTTCATCATCCAAATCCAAAGTTGATACTGATCGACAAAATTTTTTCTCCCGTTTTCATCCTGCATCTGACAGACTCTTATAGAAAATGATAGCATCCCTGTAGTCTTTGACAGAAAGAAAATTATATGCTTTCTTCAAATTCGATAGGAGGCGCTGTGATGAAAACAATTTCTATCTTTCTGGCGTTGGTCAATTCCCTGCTGGCAGGGGTCCTTTTGCTCATCAGTCTGACAGGCAACGAAATGCACCAACTCGAATACCTGTGGTTGCTGATAAAATCGCTTGCCGCGGCAGGGGTCATCCTGATTGGCATACTGACTTGGCTGGGAGCTATACGTCCCATGAACCCGGGCGTGATGGCATTGGGAAGTATATTTCTCGTCATACTGGGCACAGCCACAACAATGTGGACTCTCCACATCGCATTGGTCATGGGCGCTATGGAATATCACATGATCGTCTATGGCGGGAGTCTGATGATGCAGGGGATGGCGTCTCTGTTTGGGCTTGGTGACGAATCACGAAACACAGCAATCTCATAGGTGCAAATAATATTTGACTTGACAGATTAAGTAAGACTTGTAAAATAGCGGACATCGTTTAAATTATGAATACTTATCATTATTGCTTGTGTCTATGGCGGGAATCGTAACCGCCACCTGAGAAACATCCCTTTCGAATAAGCAGTCAGCAACTCAGGACAGTGGAACGACCCCGCACATAAATATGTTGCAGAGGGCATGTTCGCTGTCCTTTTGGTTTGTATGTTGACTGCTTTTGATTTAAAGGGAAAGGGCGAACCTTGAATGCCATCAGTCTTATAATCAAGCAAATGTAATTCGCCTGAACATTCAAGCACATAGATGGGCGGGTCGCCACTACAACGAATAAGACACCAATTAACTTTATTACTGAAAAGGAAACTAATATTATGTCATACGTTCACCCCGAATATCTGGTAGATACCGAATGGGTCGCCGCTCATCTGGAAGATCCGAATGTCCGCATGGTTGAATCGGATGAAGACCCGTTGTTGTACGCCATCGGTCATATCCCCGGCGCAGTGCAGGTGGATTGGTTTAGCACACTCCAACATCCCGTTCGCAGAGATTTTGTGACCAGGGAACAATTTGAAGAAGTCGCCTCCAATATTGGCATCACCAACGATACGACGGTGGTGTTCTATGGCGATAAATCCAATTGGTTCGCCTGCTACGCATTGTGGTTGTTCCAATACTACGGTCATGAGAATGTGAAGATCATGAACGGTGGACGCGCCAAATGGGAACAGGAGCATCGCCCACTCGTTAAAGAAACGCCGTCTTACGAGAAAACAGCCTACACTGCGAAAGAAGCGGATAAGTCCATTCGTGCCTTCCGCGATGATGTGTTCAAACAAATCGAAGCGAAGAAGCCGCTTGTGGATGTCCGCTCACCGAAGGAATATAGCGGCGAACTTACGCATATGCCGAATTATCCACAGGAAGGCGCGACGCGCGGCGGACACATCCCCGGCGCGGCGAGCATCCCGTGGTCACAGGCAGTCAATGAGGCAGATAGCACGTTCAAAACATCTGAAGAATTATCTGCCTTATACGAAGGCAAAAACATTAATCCTGACGGCGATATCATTGCCTATTGCCGCATCGGCGAACGCTCCTCATTGACGTGGTTTGTACTGAAGTATTTGCTTGGTTATCCCAGCGTCAAAAATTACGATGGCTCATGGACTGAATGGGGCAATCTCGTTGACGCGCCGATTGAAAAATAAACAAGTATAGGGGCGCAGCGAAACAATCCGTCGTCAAAACCATCAAAAATTAGCTGTGCCCCTACGGATACAAATATGCCTCTTCCTCCAAAACTGCAAGAGATCGTGGATGACTTCGCCAGCATGACGCGCGAAGAAAAACTTGAAACGCTGATCGCGTATGCAGAGTCCTTCCCGTCATTGCCGGAACGCTTCAAAGACCAACGCGACAAAATGGAAGCTGTCCCTGAATGCATGACCCCGGTCTTTCTCATTAGCGAACAAGAGCCAAATGGCGGACTCATCTTCTACGCGGACGTTCCTCCGCAATCACCCACCGTGCGCGGGCTTGCGTCCATCCTGCTCAATGGTCTCAACGGTTGCACACCAGAAGAGGTCATCAGCGTTCCAGCAGATTTTTATCTACCCATGCACCTTCAAGAGGCGATTTCAAGTCAACGCCTAAATGGGTTTATCGGTGTACTTGCCCATATGAAACATATTGCAGTCACAATGCTTTAGATAACTCGTAAAAATTCCCTCTTGCAAAAAACAAAACATCATGTAAAATATAGTCAGTTCTGCCCAGCCTGCCCCCCTCAGGCTGGGCAGAACTACTTAAACTTCCGGGCGGATTTTAGGTACAATCAGGCCATGAAAAGTAAAATCTTATATGTGCTTGTGCCATGGATACTGGCAACTCTCGCATGCAGTTTCAGCAGTGGAGGTCGGCCCGCTTCGCCCTTCTTTCCGCCTGCCGCGACATCAACAAACGTATCTTTCACTGAAACTTCTATCCCCATCCCCACGCTGACAGAGACACTTACGCCTATTCCCACCGATACCTCCGCGCCTACCGAAACCTCAACGCCCACTCCTGTTCCCGTAGTGGAAAGTATGAAGGCCAAAGTGACTGCCGGAAAATTAAGTTGTCGCTACGGTCCCGGAGCAGAATATCTTTTTCTTTACGCTTTAAACGGAACAGCGAACATAAAACTTGTCGGGCGCACCGATGCGAATAATTGGGTCTGGGTGGATGGCAAAAACAAATGCTGGGTCAACGCCGAATATCTCGATATCAACGGAGATCCCCGTTATCTCCCCATCGTCTATCCCGGTATAGCCAAACTTCCCGGTGTCACCCTATTATCCAGGACCCAGCTGGGTGAATGCCACACGCAGAGGGAATATTGTTGAACTTGTATGGGAAGCTGTACCGATCAGCCCGGGAAAATATGAAGACGAGTTCATGCATCAATATATCGTCGAAGTATGGCGCTGCGAGGGCGGACAGCTCCACTTTGAAACACTCGGTACGAACTTTCCATACATCGCCATTGCTAATGACGAATCGGGATGCAATGAACCTTCACACGGAAAGGTATACGTGCAGGAAAAACACGGTTACGGTGGACCCATCGAAATCCCCTGGCCTCCTCAACTGATACCCTAGGACAAAATGAACACATTACAATCACAACAAAATCGTCTATTGTCCTACATTGCAACTGCCGCCTATTATCTGGCCTTCATTATTCTGGGACTCACAACCGCCGTCATTGGTCCCAGTCTGCTCAAACTGGCAGAACATACCTCCAGCGGATTGGAGCGTATCAGCCTCATCTTTATATTCTCCTCATTCGGATATGTTATTGGTTCCTTCTTTGGCGGGCGGGCCTATGATCGTTTCTCCAGTCATAGGATAATGGCATTCACCTTGTTTTTTATTGGCATCGCGTCTGCGTTGATCCCCATCGCACGAACATTACCGGTCCTGTTGTTCGCCATGTTCCTCAGTGGACTTGCAGCCAGTATCCTTGACGTGGGCTGCAACACGTTGCTGCTCTGGACTCACGGCGAAAAAGCCGGTCCATTCCTGAATGGGTTGCATTTCTTTTTTGGTATAGGCTCACTGGCAGCGCCACTTTTGTTGGCGCAAGTTTTGTTGAAAACCAATGATATCAAATGGGTGTTTTGGACTTTCACAATTCTCTGTTTACCGATTGCGGTCTGGTTTTGGTTCCTGAAAGAGCCCAAACATGTTTTTCCGAAAGAGGAAAGAAACAATGCATTCTTTCCCATTCTGCCGGTCATATTGGTCGTGATCCTCTTCATTTTGTACGTGGGACTTGAACTCGGTTTTGCCAGCTGGATCTACACCTATGCCTTGACGCTAAATCTGGACACAGAAATTACCGCCGCCTATCTGACCTCTGCGTTTTGGGGATCGTTCACGTTTGGTAGATTGGTCGGTGTTTGGGTGTCGATACGTCTCCGCCCGGTGACAATCCTGTTTACGGATATCGTCGGTTGTGCCCTCAGCAACCTTATCATCATGTTCTGGAAGGACTCGAACACTGCTCTCTGGATTGGGACGTTCGGGCTGGGACTTTCCATGGCATCCATGTTTCCGACCTTCCTCCTGTTGGCTGGCGAACGAATGCAGATCACCGGCACAATCACAGGCTGGTTACTGGTAGGCGCTGGTGCGGGGAGTATGTTCCTGCCCTGGCTGCTTGGACAAATATTTGCCCGTACGGGTCCCAGCGCCATGACAACCGTTTTGCTTATCGATCTTGTGGGAATTCTGTTATTCCTCTTGATATTTCTTGGCAGGAGAGTAGAACCTTTACCTGATATCGCACGAAGTGCCGATTAGTAGCATAAAACTCAAAATCCCGTCAGATGGCGGGATTTTTTATTGATATTCTCGAACATGAATTAAGGATTATAAAACAAACTATTGACATTTGAAAACAAAAGATGTAATATATGAAAAATTTTCAGTATGAGAGTAAATTTATTCAAGAACAACTTACTGTTTCTTGAAGTTAGCTTTAAAAAGGAGTATCCCATGCCCGAATTTGCCGTGGAAGCCCACCAACTCGTCAAGAAGTTCCCTGCTCGTCCGGGGACAGGAGATAAATCCGTCGAAGGCGGATCAGCCCCAAGTCCAAAAAAGAAGCGCTGGCAGTTTTGGAAGAAAGAACCTAAAGCCACGTTCACTGCCGTCAACGGAGTCGATATCCAGATCGAGCGCGGCGAGATATTCGGCTTGCTGGGTCCGAACGGCGCAGGCAAATCCACCACCATCCGCATGTTGTGCACGCTGCTCGAACCTACAAGCGGCACAGCGCATGTGAACGGCTACGATATTGTGAAGCAGGCCAACGATGTACGGCGCAGTTTGGGCACGCTGCTGGCAGGTGAACGCAGCATTTATTGGAAACTAACCGGGCGTGAGAACCTGGAATATTTCGCGGCGTTGTACCACATCCCCTCTGCAATTGCGAAGAAGCGCGTGGATGAACTGATCGAACGCATGGAACTTAAAGAGCGCGCCAACGAACTCGTCGAAAAATATTCGACTGGGATGCGTCAACGCGTTGCCATTGCCAAAGCCCTGCTTGCCCGCCCACCCATTCTTCTATTGGATGAACCCACGCTCGGACTCGACCCGCAAGCTGCCCGCAACTTAAGAGAGTTGATCGCGCAACTGAAACAGGAAGGCCACACCATCCTGCTGACAACTCACTACATGGAAGAAGCCGACCTGCTCTCGGATCGCATTGGAATCATCGACACAGGCAAGATCATTGCGCTCGATACCCCCGAAGGACTCAAACGCCGTATCGACCAAAAAGAGATCATTCGTTTGGAGGTCACTGGCTGGCAGGAATATATTGGCGAGAAATTGCGCGCATTATCCGAAGTTGAAAACCTTGTCGCACACCGACAAGGTGAAGCCGATCTATGGGAAGTAAACATGCAGGCAACGAACAGCCGCGCAGTGTTACCCAAGCTTGTGGAGAACATCAGCCAGAACGGAACGCGACTCGTCAACATGAACATCGTCAAACCATCGCTCGAAGACGTGTTCATTCACCTGACGGGTAAGGCGTTGCGCGATTAGGAGCTGACCATGGAAACAACACTCACTCCCCGCTCACTTGGGCAAAAAGGATTTTATCAGACGCGCGCGCATTTTACGCGGTCCTTCGCCGCGAATGGACGATCTTCACCCGCTACCCAAGTTGGATCATTGCATTGGTGATCTGGCCATTGATCTTCCCGATGCTGTACATCTTAACGGCGCGCGCACTGTCAGGTCCCAATGGCAGCGGACTAACCGCCTTTATGGCAGCCACCGGCGCAACAGACTACATCGGCTACATCATCATCGGAACAACCGTGTGGATGTGGCAGAACATTGTGCTGTGGGATGTTGGATTTGCATTACGCAACGAACAGATGCGCGGCACACTTGAATCGAATTGGCTCTCCCCCACATGGAGGTTCTCCTATTTGCTGGGGCACTCGGGTCCGCAGATCGTGTCGATGATAATGTTTGTCGCCATTACCGCCCTGGAATTTGGACTGATGTTCAGCGTTCGCTTGAACGGCAGTGCATGGATGCTGGCACTGATGATGCTGGCGGCGATCCCTGCCATCTATGGATTGGGATTTGCATTTGCAAGTTTAGTCATCACCGTGAAAGAAGCGAACGCGTTCGTCTTTCTCATCCGCGGATTGGTGATGATCTTCTGCGGTATCACTTTCCCTGTCGCCATCCTGCCCTGATTGGATGCAGTCCTTCGCGAAGTGGCTGCCACAGACCTATCTTATCCACGGAATGAGAGCCGCAGCATTTTCGAATGCAGGTATCAACGAGCTATTACCAGATTTGATCCCCTTGCTTTCGTTCGGCACATTCTGGCTCCTCGTTGGTTATTTCACTTTCTTATGGATGGAACGCCGCGCCCGCAAAACCGGCGCGATTGGACAATACTAAATGTCGTTGCGAGGAGCCCGTAGGGCGACGAAGCAATCCCCACCTTATCCGGAGATTGCTTCGCTCCGCTCGCAATGACGGAGAACTTATCATGGAACTAACCACTCTCTCACAACCCAGTTTCAAAACACAATTAAAAGCTTTGTTCGTCATTGCCCGCAAGGATTGGAAAGTATTCTGGCGCTATCCGTTGAACGCGGTGTCAAATGTCTTCCAACCCATTATTTGGATCACGCCTGTGTATTTCATGGGCAAAGCCTTCAGCACAAACGGACAAGCCACCGGTTTCGCGGCATATAGTGGAAGCGGCGATTACATGTCCTATATTTTGTTGGGAACGGTGTTGACCAACTTCATTCTCACCGTCTTTTGGGGCATGGGCTATGCCCTCAAGGAAGATATGGATGCGGGCGTGCTCGAGTTAAACTGGCTGACGCCTGTTTCGCGTTTATTGATCCTTGTCGGGCGAACGCTTACGAGTTTGCTTACTACCACGATCACATCCACTGTCATGCTCATCATCGGGGCAACATTGTTCGGCTTCAAACCAACAGGCAGCACGGTTGCCGCGCTAATGACAGCCATCCCAATGTTGGTTGGTTTATACGGTTTTGGCTTCGCCTTTGCCGGCATCGTCCTTTTGATGCGCGAGGCGAACACATTGGTGGATGTGGGAAGTTTCCTCGTGCAGGGATTTTCTGGAACAAATTTCCCGGTGAAGTCGCTGCCGTATTGGTTGATCCCCGTTTCGCTCATGCTTCCGCTGACCTATGGACTGGATGCCGTGCGTGGCTTCCTTTTGAAGACAAATACGCTTCTGCCCATCAACGTGGAGATTGTCATCCTCATTGTTTTCATGTTCGTGATGCTGTGGGGCGGCGCGCAGATCTTTTACAGAGTCGAACGGCGAGTCAGAACTCTGGGAACGCTGGGACAGCACTAAGGTCGAGAGAGAAGTGGCATTCTATCCTTCTTTTCAAAATAGAACATGCGTGCTAAAATAAATCCGTTCACACGAAAGGACTTGCATGTTCACTCGTCTCAACAAAATTTATCATGAGTTTCCGCGTCTGTTCTGGACAGTTGTCGGCATTCGCTTTGTAGATGGAATTGGCGGCACGTTACTCTTTCCATTCTTTGCGCTTTATATCACGCAGAAATTCCATGTAGGCATGACGCAGGCGGGCATCCTGCTTGGCATGTTCTCACTCTTCGGCTTGATCGGGAGCATGGTGGGAGGCGCGCTGACCGATAAATTCGGGCGGAAGCAGTTGATCCTGTTCGGTCTGGTGTTCAGCGCGATCAGTACACTTACATTCGGCTTCGTGAGCCATATCAATGTGATGTACCCGTTGGCGATTTTGGTGGGTTCGCTTTCCAGCATTGCACAACCTGCGCAAGAGGCAATGGTGGCAGATGTTCTTCCCGAAAACAAAAGACAGGAAGGTTTTGGCATTCTGCGGGTGGTTGGCAATCTCGCATGGATCATCGGGCCGACGATTGGCGGCTTTGTAGCGAACATCGACTTCTTTTATCTATTTGTCATCGATTCGGTCATCAGTTGCTTTATCGCCGCCATTGTTTATCGCACCATTCCTGAGACCAAGCCTGAGCCTCATGCACATGAACAAAGCGAATCATTCCTGCAAACCGTGATTGGATATCGCCACCCGCTGCGAGATTCCGCCTTCATGGCTTTTATCGTTGCGAACATCCTCATGTTGATCGTCTATCAGCAAATGTATGGCACGCTCTCTGTTTACTTGCGCGATTACCATAACATCAATCCCCAGGGATACGGTTTCCTGATGACGACCAGCGCCATTACCGTTGTACTCTTTCAATTCTGGGTCTCGCGGTTAATTAAGAAACGTCCACCTTTCCTGATGATGGCGTTTGGCACCTTCTTTTATATGATCGGCTTCGCGCTGTTCGGTATATTTGCAACATACATCCTCTTCGCTCTCAACATCGTCATTATCACCATCGGTGAGATGATCGTCGTTCCCACCAGCCAATCGCTGGTTGCAAACTTCGCACCGGCAGACAAGCGCGGACGCTACATGGCAATTGCCGGACTCTCCTGGGCAATCCCTCAAACCATCGGACCAGGCGCGGCAGGCTATATTCTGGACAATTACAACCCAAACCTGCTCTGGTTCATTGGCGGAGCCTTATGTGGACTCTCCGTCCTCGCCTATTACGCTTTGCATCTCCGCCTCGGCACTAGAAGTCAGTTTGCTCCTGCGCAAGAAGAGGGACAGCCCCTCCCAGCCGCTACTGATTAACGAAAAATCCCGCCGTACGGCGGGATTTTTTATCTAGTGGTGATGTCCTTCTTCATGGACATGTCCATGTTCCAATTCTTCTTCTGAAGGTTCACGTAAAGCCACAACCTTCACATCAAAATGCAATTCCGCCCCCGCTAATGGATGATTGAAATCCAGCCGCACGGTATCCCCTTCTATGCTTTCAACGCGCGCGTAACGTGCATGTCCTTCATCATCGCGCACGGTTAATTCTGCATCCACTTCAACCGGCATATCCTTGGGGAATTGATCACGCGGCACATTCAAAAATGCTTCTTCATCGAACTCGCCATATCCATTTTCGGGCTGCACAACCACCTTCTTGCTATCACCCACCTTCATACCCATCATCTCCTGCTCTAAACCGGAAATGATATTACCGTAGCCAGTCAAAAACTGTAATGGTCCCTGTCCCTCGGATGTGTCCAACTGTTCGCCATCCACATGGAGCGTATACTCCATCGAAACAACCACGCCATCTTGTACTGTATCTTTATTCATTATGTATCCTTTCAACAAGCTGGTTATAAATTTTGTTGACCAGCAAATTCAGCCCATTGTAACCTTTTTTCAGAGCATCTTTTTCTCACCAAAAAAGGCGTCTCAAAATCATTGACATCATTAAGAACAGGAGTACAATGCGTCATCGTAATTTGCCCTGACCTATAGACTTTACAATTTGATAATAGACCTTGTGCTAAACATTGATTGCGTAGGTCAATGTTTTCCAACATCAACCACGCAGAGGAGAAGAGTGTATGAATGGCGCATCAGGTATTTTTTTCTGCAATCGTGTCCCGATTGAAGTTTTGATATAACACTGCATCAAAACAACGATAATTTCCAGCAGAAACCTTATGCCCACAACGCTCTGTCTACTTCTGTGGCGCAGTACTAGATCCCCTCCCTGATGGAAGGTGTTTTTATTTAAACATAATTTTCAAATACTTTTTTGATATTTGCCAATGAGGAGAAAAAAATGAAAAGCAAACGTATTGCCATTGCCCTGATCGGCATAGTCGCCCTGATTGCGGCTGTCCTGATCATCAGGGAAAGAGAACCCTATGCCTTCGAAGAGGTATCCAGATTTGCCCGTCTCGGGCCCGAAGGAAATCTTTCAGAAGCGCAGGTTCAGGAAATACTGCAACAAAGTAGTGACGGGCCGGTTGTTGTCACATCAGTTCTAAACGACGTATCCGCACCTTTGTCACAAATTAAAGTAATCAAACCAAAACAATCCAAGCCCGATCCCGATCTCAACGAACTACGCCCATTGCCGAAGCGTGGCAGTGGAGGTCCTAAAAATGCGCCTCCCGCACAATTTAAGGATCCGGTCCTTCAGGAAGGTTTTGGCATCGTTAATGCGTTGAATATCCCAAGCCCGCTTCAAAACTTTGATGGCGTGAACAATGTCAATGGCGTTTTACCTCCTGACACAAACGGTGATGTTGGTCCTAATCACTATATGCAATGGGTGAACCTGTCCTTCGCGATCTACAGCAAAACAGGCGCTCTCCTTTATGGACCC
The DNA here is from genome assembly GCA_963753655.1 of uncultured Chloroflexia bacterium. GTDB lineage: Bacteria > Chloroflexota > Anaerolineae > Anaerolineales > Villigracilaceae > Defluviilinea. Next base: position 7,382 of record CAVWDB010000009.1, on the reverse strand, counting down.
GCTGCAGGAAACACGCTCTGGAGTGGATTTGGCGGCGCCTGCCAGACCTCCAATGACGGCGATCCCATCGCTCAATACGACCATCTGGCTGATCGCTGGATGGTAAGCCAGTTCGCCCTCCCCAACTATCCCAGCGGACCTTTCTATCAGTGTATCGCTGTATCCCAAACCGGAGATCCAACGGGAGCTTGGTACCGCTATCAATTCCAGATCAGCGCCACCAAGTTAAACGATTATCCACACTTTGGCGTTTGGTCTGACGGATACTACATGTCGATCAACCAGTTTGTTGGCAACAACTGGGGTGGCGCCGGTGCAGTCGCTTTTGAGCGCGCCAAGATGTTACAAGGTCTGCCTGCTCAAGCTGTATATTTTGATCTATACAGTGTGGATCAAAACCTGGGCGGCATGTTACCCACCGACCTGGATGGTCAGGCGCCTCCCGCAGGTACACCCAACTACTTCATGGAAGCGGATGATAATGGCTATGGTTTCCCACAAGATCAGCTTGAAATGTGGGCATTCAGTGTGAACTGGTCAAACCCCGGAGCCTCAACATTTACACATGTTACAAATTTGGCAACAGCTGCCTTTGACTCAAATATGTGCAATGGCAGTCGTAACTGTATCCGACAGCAGGGGACAACCCGCAGGCTGGATGCCATTGCCGACCGTTTGATGTATCGTCTTCAATATAGAAACTTTGGTTCCTACCAGACCATTGTTGCAAATCATACTGTTGATGTAAACAATACGGATCGCGCTGGCATTCGCTGGTATGAACTGCGCAATTCCGGCTCGGGTTGGAGTATCCACCAACAAGGCACCTACTCGCCTGATGCAACCAGCCGCTGGATGGGAAGCGCCGCCATGGATGCCAGTGGAAATATCGCCATTGGGTATTCAGCGTCCACCAATACCATCTATCCAGCTATTCGATATACAGGTCGTCTGGCGGGCGATCCACTTGGAACCATGCCGCAAGGCGAAGGAACGATCATCAACGGCACGGGCGCCCAAACACATTCCGCCTCGCGTTGGGGCGATTACAGCAGTCTCTCTGTCGATCCATCGGATGGATGTACGTTCTGGTTTACCAGTGAATACATCCAAACAACCGGATCATCGCCGTGGCGCACACGCATCGGTTCATTCACATTACCCGGTTGCGGGGGTGGTAATCCAACCCCAACACCCGTTCCTCCTACAAATACCCCAATTCCACCCACACCGACAAAAACCAACGTGCCGCCCTCTCCAACGAATACAAGTGTTCCTCCAACCCTAACAAGAACCAGCGTCCCACCAACACCAACCAACACAAGTATTCCTCCAACTGCCACCTTCACACCGACCTCTACAGGAGGTGACGTGATCTACATCAGTTCCACCAGCGGGGGTAATGCAGGTGGTGTGGCATTTGCAGATGAAGACATTTTGAAGTATCAAACCGCTACAGGCACTTGGTCGCTATATTTCGACGGATCGGATGTCGGCTTGAATGTTTCGAGTAGCGGTGATGTAGCGGCATTCCGACTCATGCCGGATGGAACCATCCTCTTCAGTTTTGTCAACCCAATTACCATCACCGGACTTGGCACTGTGGATGATTCCGATATCGTCCGCTTCACACCCACATCGCTTGGAGCAAATACTGCTGGGACCTTCTCCTGGTACTTTGACGGTTCCGATGTCGGCTTGACCACCAACGCGGAAGACATTGACGCAGTAGGTTTCGCTCCAGATGGGCGTTTGCTGATCAGCACCACAGGTGCATTCAGTGTTCCCGGCGTTTCTGGCAACGATGAGGATTTGATCGCATTCTCACCGACATCGCTTGGCTCAACCACCAGCGGAACCTGGTCGTTATACTTTGACGGCTCGGATGTAGGTCTCAACAATTCCTCATCCGAAGATGTCAACGGTGCTTCTATTGACCCCGTCACCGGAAAGATATATCTCACTACACTGGGCAACTTCTCAGTATCGGGCGTTAGTGGCACGGGTGGCGACATCTTTATCTGCACACCCAGCTCACTCGGCTCAAATACAGCCTGCACATTCAGTTCCTATTGGGTGGCGGCAAACAACGGATTTGGAGGCGAGATCGCAGACGGTATCGGCATAGAAAAATAAAACGGAGTAGTAAACAAAGTTAACGTAAAAGAGGCGGACCATGGTCCGCCTCTTTTACGTATTGCAACAAACATCCTCCCTTATAATGAACATTATGCACTATGACCTTTGTCTCCCCTGGTACTGGGAATATGATATTGACTTTGTCCGCTTTGTTGATGATGCCTGCCAGGAGCAGGGATTAACTTTCTGGCAGATCACGCCGGACAACCTGCTTGAATCCATTACCGCATTGTATAAGGGTGAAACATCGTTTGGCACTTTGCTCGACCGCTCCCAGGGCGACGACCGCTTTCTCCCCATCAATAACTGGGCAAGGGAATACGATAAAAAGCGCATCAACCCTCCCGAACTCTCCAAATGGTCGGAAGACAAAGCCACCATGCACCTTGAGCTTATTAGCGCGGGCGTCCATACACCCTACACGATTCTGCTTTCACCATTTCTCGAACAACCCGCCCTTCCTCATTTGGATTTGACTCCGCTTGGGCAGCAATTCGTCATCAAGCCCTCGAACGAAGGCGGCGGCATAGGCGTGATCCTCGGCGCGTTCTCCTTTGACCAGATCCTGCGCGCCCGCATGGAATTTCCTAAACAAAAATACCTGCTTCAAGCCAATGTCACTCCCCGCACCATACAGGGACGTCCCGCCTGGTTTCGTGTGTTCTATTCGGTTGGCAAAGTCTATCCCTGCTGGTGGCATCCGCTTACGCATGTATTCTCAAGTGTGACACAATCCGAAGAAAATAAATACGAACTCGTTCCCCTACGTGACATCACGCAACGCATCGCCTCCATTTGCAAACTGGATTGGTTCACCACCGAGATAGCTTTGACTCACGAGGACTTTATCGTCGTAGACTATGTCAACGACCAGATCGACACCCGCATCCAATCCAAAGCCGTGGACGGCGCGCCTGATGAAGTGATGAGGAATGTGGCCATTCAATTGGTTACAATTGCAAAGAACAATCAATAGTCAACGTGCCAGCACAACGCCGAAGGCGTGAAATGATTTTAGATTTTGCGATAGCGTTTTGCCAATCCCGAAGGGATGACATATTGTCAGATCGGATCATGTCATCCCTTCGGGATTATTCCTAATAGTGACATCCAAACAATAATCCTTACATCCCTTCGGGATTTATCACTACAAATTATTTTAGAAGGAGACATTATGTCTATTAAACCCCGCGCCCGTGGCCTCGGCATTCCCTTCGAAGGCGAGACAGGTCAATACAACGCAATCACAGTCGTGGACGGCATTACTGTCGGTTACTCCACGATCATCAAAGGCGGCTCGGCTCGCACTGGCGTTACCATCATTCACCCACGTGGAAAATCGAATCATGATCCTGTGTTTGCCGCATGGTTTCCTTTTAACGGCAACGGCGAGATGACAGGTACGGCATGGGTGGAAGAGGGCGGCTTTCTCGAAGGTCCGATAGGGATCACGAATACACATTCGGTGGGTGTGGTGCGCGACACGATCATCCAATGGCAAGTGGATACTGGCGCAATGTTCCAGCCTTGGTCCTGCCCGCTGGTGTCTGAGACGGCGGATGGTTGGCTCAATGACATGAACGCTTTCTTCGTCAAACCTGAACATGTAAGAGAAGCCCTGGAGAACGCTGAATCAGGTCCGATCAAAGAAGGAAGCGTAGGCGGAGGGACAGGCATGTTGTGTTACGAGTTCAAAGGCGGTAGCGGCACGTCATCCAGAAAACTTCCTGAAAAACTCGGCGGCTGGACCGTTGGCGCGTTTGCACAAACGAATTTCGGTAGGCGTTATCAACTCACAGTTGCGGGAGTCTCCCGTGGGTCAACATTTGAAAGAGGATACGATCTGGACGAACGGCGAAAATCCCTTCGAGCAGGACGATGGCTCATTGATCGTCATCATCGCCACGGATGCGCCGCTTCTCCCCCATCAACTTAAACGACTCGCGAAACGCGCATCGCTCGGCATGGCGCGGACAGGCTCATTGGGTGGCAACAGTTCAGGCGATATCTTTCTTGCGTTCTCCACCGCAAACCCCAATGCCGCACGCGGTGACGAAAAAGGGATGGCATCCATTCGGTCGATTGCCAACGACCACATTGACCCATTGCTCGGCGCATCGGCGTACGCAACCGAAGAAGCCATCATCAACTCGATGATCGCCGCAGAAGATATGACGGGTCGCAAGGGTTTATCCGTTAATCATTGCCGCATGAGGCATTACGGGATGTTTTGGAGAAGTACAATCGCTTGAGTAAATAGTCACTCGTCATTGTCATATATTTTATACGGGCATATAATCTGTATATAGGATTTATACAGTACAGGCTGTATAAATCATAGTTGACTGCTAAAAATTATTCTAATCAACATTTTGTACCAAATGCATCCTGCACCTACATTTTTTAACTTCGCTAGAAAGTATTCCGAAAGGACGTTGAGCGATTTTCCAAGTTTATCTTTATCTCAAAGTGTGTTGTTCGTCATCCTTCATCTAGTGCATTTCTGGTAAATAGACTGAAATGGATACTTGTGTAGCAAGTCAACGAAAATATATCGACATTCTATATCTTTGAAAAAACCACAAATGGGTATCTTCAAAGCTATCCTTTGAGCCTCTTATTCGCTCGTTCAGAGATTTACTTGGCAAGGAAACTCAAAATAAATTTATGACTAATACAATTCCGCTTGACCCTATCCGCAAGTAGACTTCAAGTCTGTTCCAATGCCTTAGGTTGAATCCAATTTAGCGCAGTCAAAACAGGCAGAATTTTTAAGAAGGCACATAAAAGAAACAATTCATCTCAATAGTCAACTCTATAATCCCGCCTCCGAATTTTTCGATATTCTAATCCTAAATTCAGAGAAAGGGGCAGAAAAAAATCACATCGAATGAACTTGGAGATAACCAAAAGCTGCTATGTAAGAAAAATAAACTAAAGTTTTGAATGGCTTGTTCAATAATAGTTGACGCCAACATGGTCCTAAGAACGGACTCCTTGCTTTTCTGAAATGATGAAAAAGCACATCGTTTCCAGACGCTGAAAATGACTAATAGAAAATTCAATGAAATTTTTAGATTTCGCTAGCAATGAAATTTGCCACTATAATGAGCTTTGGTCAACGCCCATCCACACCACGTAAACGCAAATCGTTGCTTCTTCAAACTCCCGTTGACTTTTAAGGTCAACGGGAGTTTTTGCTACTCACCAGAAGCCATAATCAGATTTGATGAAGTTCTTGATATCCATCAGCGCTTCGATACGGAAGTGACTGGTCCCTCAAACTTGTGGCGAAGTTTTGAACTAGGGAACTTCGGCAGCGATGACTTCGATCTCGCGCCAGGCAACCCAAGATGGGCTGGTGACGGTCTCAACTCGGATATATCGGATGCCCGCCCAGGGTTCTTCGGGTGAAAATTCCAGCCACTGACCATCCTCGGTTAAGCCTTCAAAACGGGTAAGCTCGTAGAAGAGTTCGTCCGCGCCAGTGCCTTTACCCAACACTCGGTGGACGGTGTTGCCAGCCGGGTATTGGGAGATAAGCAAACGGACCCCACCGATTTCATAGGCTTGGCCAAGGTCAATTTCGATCCATTGAGGAGCATCATTCCCGGAACTCCAGAGGGAGCCGGCGTCGCCATCTACGGCGAACTGACCTTCGTTACCAGCTAAAGCGCGGGAATAGCGCACGGCCTTGTTAAGTGCAAGGTTATGGGCGATCATTTCGTCGCTTATCCCTAACAGGCTTCGGTCTTCAAAGTAGGTTTAACGAACCAAGTGTAAGTGTTGGTGTCGCTTTCAGGTAGGACATGATCGGGTTTGTCGTTCCAGGATTGGAAAATGATGTGGTCAGGTCGCCCGCCAGCTTCCAGTTCGTAGCGTTTGACGCGTTCGCCCGCAGTCGCCAGCCAGATGGCATTGTCTTGCTCAAAAGAATTGCCGATGTAGATCATGCCAATAGGGATGTCCAATTCGTGGCCGTAAGCTTCCATTTGCATGGCCTCCCCCAGCCAGTTGGGGTTGCTCCAATCCATATCTAGATGGAGGAAGGCGAGATCAAAACCGTTGACCGCACGGAAGGTTTCCAGCCAGGCTTTGTAAGCGGTGGCATGGCCGGGCCCGCGACTGGTTGAATATCCCCAACGATCAAGTCGGGGATCTGTTGGGCTTTGCGTATGCTGTCGCCAACATCTTTGGCGATCTTTTCGGTAGACCATTGGCAAGCTTGGTCGCCATCGTAAAAGTGAGCCCAATAATAAGGTTCGTCGAGAGCAATAAAATTGAGGGTGCCGCCCGCATCCTTTACGCGTTGTACAGTTTTTGAGGAACCGGGCCCGGCGAAGCCTTCGATACCTTCGCCACAAACGTCATCTGCGAACAGAGGGCTGTGTTCAAAGGCTAGTGCAAGACCGCTTTCTGAAATCCCTTGGATGGCTTTTTGGAGATCGGAAAATGGTGCAGTTTCTGCCCAGCCGCCGTAGCGTCAGACCTGCAGGTGACTCGCAGCCTCATTCCAATCCGCATCGGGGGTAAACATATCGATATAATCGACAGAGCCACGGCCACCTCTTCCAGGTTGAGAGGCCGAACCAGTACAACGGCTGGTGATCGAGGGAGAGAGCAGGTGGTTGTGGCGTGTGTGGAACAACGGTAGGGATTGTGGGTTGGTCGGGGGTAGATGTTGGACATGGGCGCAGGCGTAGCAGGAAGGTTACAGGCGCTGAGCAACAAAGAGACGGTCAACAAGAGAAGCAACTTGGTCTAGTCACGGGTCACCTCCAGAATGACGGCGGCAAGAATGGGATGAGTATAGGTGCGAAAAGCAAAACCAACAAGTCTGGGAGAAACACTAGGCTTCTCGATGTACCATTCACCCGCAAGTAACGCAAACCGTTGAAACTGTCGAAAAAGTCCCTTTTCAAAAACTGATTTTTGAAAGTGGGACAGAAACGCTGAAAAGTACATTGTTTTTTATGTTCCGAACAACATTTTGGCGATTTTCCAGCCTGTTGTGGGAGATTTTTGTGAACATTTTTCGAACGGAGCTTTTTTCGACAGTCTCGTTGGGTTGCTTCTCTAGTAACATAATTGTATCTGTAAGATATAAAGCCTAAAATCAATGAAAAATTCAAATTCCCCTCTTGAAAATATCAGTGCTGAACGATTAGACGGTGAAGTACAGCGAATACTGTCTGTAGGAAATATATTTACCAGTAATATGGACAAATCGACTATATATTGGA
>CAVWDB010000008.1:0-427117 GCA_963753655.1 uncultured Chloroflexia bacterium | reverse complement strand
TGATCGTCAGATTGAAATCATTCTTTCGGATTCGACGAATTGCTGATGAAGCTTCACTTTCAATAGTTTTTAGAGCATTTTCAAACATCGATTTGTTTGACGCTATCTCATTCCCCACCATATTTACATTGTAATATCCAGTTAAATAGGCAATATTTTTAGGAGCGTGTCTTTCTATTGATTGTTCTTCCAAATCCACCACCCATAAATAGGGGTCTTTTGAGTTAATCGTGTTAGCATGTAAAAACTGAGCGGGAGTGATCGTCCCTCCTGGCAGCCTTTGGGCGTTGTTTTGGAGTATGCTTTCCTTGCGGTTAGTAGAATGGGAAAGCTGCTCTGGGCGTGAGGCTTTTGGGCCAACCGGCTATACCTATGGGAACAAAATTAGCCCGCAATCGTGTTTGGTTGACCCGTTCGAATCCGCTAACCTGAGATGCCCCATGTGAGTGGGGGAACTCGTTTGTGTGTGGGAAACCCAGCCCAAAAAAGAACACGCCCAAAGAATCTTTGTTCAAAGGAGGATCATATGCGCTCTCCAACTCGTTTCATCGGCCTCGACATCCACAAGGCTTATTTCGTCGCCGTCGGGGTCGATGCCCAAAAACAAGTCATTTTTGGCCCGCAAACCGTTCCCAACCACCAGCTCGATGCCTGGGCAGCGAAATACCTGCTGCTCTCGGATGCCGTGGTGGTCGAGATGACCGTCAACACTTACCTGTTCCACGATGTCATCGCACCACGCGTCCACTCGTTCATCGCGGTCCATCCGCCAAACGTCACTCTCGTCACCGGGGTGAAGGTCAAGACCGACAAGAAAGCAGCCCTCACCCTGGCTCAGCTTCACGCGGTTGGCATGCTGGAAGGCGTTTGGATCCCACCGGAAGCGGTGCGCAGTCTGCGGGCAGCGATCGCCCAACGCGAGAAAATGGTGCGCCTCTCCACCCAGGCCAAGAACCGGCTGTCTTCCTTGCTGCATCGCCGCCACCTGGTTTTCTCGGGGGAGGGCAGCCAATATGCTCCGGAGCAAAAGGAATGGTGGTTGGCGCTGCCTCTGCCCGACCTGGAAAAACGGATCGTGGAATCCGATCTGGACACCCTGGAGTTTGCCCGAAGGCAGATCGAAAGCATTGAACAGGACCTCAAGCGCGAAGCCGCCAAAGATGACCGGGTTCCGCTGCTGGCCCAAATGCCAGGCGTCAACGTTCTCACGGCCCTCACCATCCTGGCCGCCATCGGCACGATCGAGCGCTTTGAGGATGCGAAACACCTGGTGGGCTACGCAGGGCTGGGCACGCGCGTGCACGACTTCGGGCCAGGTGCATCAGAATGGGCGCATCACCAAAGCCGGACGCAAGGATCTGCGCCGGGCAATGGTCAATGCCGCCAACGTCGCCGTGCAACACCATCCTTTCTGGAAAAAGGAGTTTGCCAGGTTGGAGGCTCGCCTTGGCCGGTCCAAAGCGATTGTGGCCATTGCCCGCAAGCTGCTGGTGGCCGTCTGGCACATCCTGACCTTCGAGGCAGTTGACCGCCATGCGGATGAACGCAGCGTGGCCGCATCCTTCATCAACCTGGCCTACAAAATAGGCGTAAAAAACCTCCCGAACGGGATCAGTGCCAAGACCTTTGCCCGCCAGCAGATGGACCGCTTGGAGATCGGAGCCGGGATGACAGCCGTCCCCTGGGGCTCGAAACGGATTGTCCTGCCGCCCAGCAAGCTGAAGTAAAGAGTTGAAGTGACAAAAGAATATCCTTCTACGCGTTTCGCTCACACGCGAAGCGCTGGTTCAACGCGCCTTGTCGTAGAGTTGTTAAAGTTCTGAAAGCGATTGCGTTTAGCACATTCGCATCCTTCGTCTGGAGAACGCACACTTCCTGTCGGTCAGGAGCTAGTATAATCGGAACACCCCACTCGAAGGCGAGCCGGACGGGTTTCCCAGTTTGGTTCGTCTTTTTGGTTGGGAATGTCTTGATGGGGACAAAGATGTTCCTACTTTTCTATTGAAAAGGTTGCGCTCGGAACTTCACTCACAAAACTCTTGAGATCACTTATCAAATCATCAAAAGCCGATTTAGGCGCCGTTGAGGGCCGTAATTAGCATCATAAAATCCAAACCGATATTCTGCCAATTTGAAGACGTTGTCACCAATGATCCATATGTCTCCTCGGGTCATGTAAACCAGGAAGTCTTCATTACCTGAACTCCTTGTGTCTATTAGAATCGTGAAATCGTGTTTATCGGCAAATTTTCGCAACTGGTCAAAAAAAACCTGCCGTTGAACTCGTGTCAATGGTTATATCCACTTTTCTTCTAGGTAGTTGTTCAGAACTATTGTCTGTCGCTGTTGCTATCATTTTAATACCTACGCATCCCAATAAGCCCAATAATAAACACGCGCCTATAATCAATTTTGTGCATTTGATTAACATCAATGTCTCCTGATGATCCTTATTTTAGTCTTCGAGCTCATTAGGAATGGCATGACTAGCATGGACCCCTGAGCCAGTTTTTGAAATGATTTCTTCAATGTAGATTCGCATGTGCTGATCCACATTATTAAAAATCCCTGCACCGGTGGTCTGATTCACCTCATCCATCTCAAAGTAGATATTGTTTCCATAGCCCTGAGTAAAGACGTGCCAATCACCATTTGCAGTGTGAATCGCTTGCCTGTGAACTTCTCCCTTATAGAAGATATGTGTGGGTAGCGCAATATTAGCAGTTGTCAAATAATCCGGGCTAACTTCTGCCCGAATCGCGCCAAACGCTTTAAAAGGTGTTCCTTTGAAGGGAATCACAAAATATAGACCTTGGTCATGAACTGGTTCGGACGGTTCTTGACCGGGGTAGGCAAACCGAGCCATGGCATCCCCTATCTCCTCTTGTGAACAAGAAAGGTAAGCAGGACAGACTATATTATCCGTCGGGTAATAGTGCCAATGATCATTAAGCGGCGAAAGAACATCATTGCTATGATCTTTGCACATTCCTTTGATCGGATATTCAAGGAGGCGCGACCAGTCATTCGCGGCGAGATCTTTACCTGTAGCTGTAAAGCAATGCCCAGAAGGATCAGTGTGGTTGATTGGATTGCTATCAGTGTAATTCCACCGGTTGAGGGAGAGAGGGTGATTATAGTCACCCATCCATGAATCTCTGGTCAGGAACCGTCCATCATCGGGGGCGAGATATCTCGCCCGCAAGTAAATCAATCCGGTCGGGTCGGTCATTTCTCCGGTGAAACCATAACTGCTCAACCCATTGCCAACAGAACTTGCTTCTGTGCCATAGGGCTCGTAGCTTTTCGCCAAAGTGGCATTGCCTGCGCCGTCTACAAGCTGACGCACACTGCCCAACCCGTCCGTCAGGAAGTATTCGGGGGCCGTGCCATTTATTTGGGCAATGCGATCAACGCCGTACACGTAGGTATTCGTCCCGTCGGACAAAACCTGGGTTAATGGTGAGGCTAAGTCTAACACGTAGTTGGTTGTCACGCCGTTCACCGTTTGGCTCACGCGGTCGCTTTCACACCCAAATTGCCCTATTGACTCTCCATTACATCTGTACTGAAAAGTAACGTTCAGATTTTCCCCAGAAATGCTTGACAGTTTATTACTTGTGTAGAAATATCTAAGAATCCCTTTAAGTGTAGTTGTGGTACATAATGATGTTTAGCAGACATAGTAGAGAACCAACTTTTTCAATTTAATGGAGTATACAACAAATATAAGAGCAAATCGTCATCACCTCCCAAACGGATTTGGGTAAAAGACCTGACAGGTTTTAGCGTGGCGCGTGCCCATTGTGTCATTGGCGTGGACACGGATCATAATCCATCGGGCTTTTATGGAAACCTGTCAGGTCTGGGCAAGAACTTCCCACACGGATTTAGGTTTCTCGAAGCGGTGAATAATATTTTCTTCAAGGAATTGAATGTCCCAGCCTTGGAGGAAAGTCCGCACGCTGGATTTGTCGAAGAAGCGTTTTGTTCGCGTTCCTATTTGATAAAGATTTGGTTCGACTTCATCTGTGGATGATGCACCATAGTTAACATCATTTGTAGAGTTGAAACGGGCGAGCAGGAGACCATCCGCTTTGAGGCAGCGTTTGAGTTCGGATGCGATCTGCATCGTGACCCTCCACGTGAAGTAGTGCAGGCTGAGGCTAGCGACAATCACAGAGATGCTGTTGTCAACAAAAGGGAGTGGATTGCCATTGTCCATTCGGATAAAACTCTCACAGGGATTGGTCTCCGAATTCTCAGCCAAATTATCTTTTGAAATATCCGTTGCTATAGCTTTACAGCCTGCCGAAAGCAGATCAGCCGTGTCCCAACCCCAGCCACAACCAAGCTCAAGGACAAGTCCACCTGCGGATTTTTCCCTGATCAACGCCAGCCATTTGTCCAACCACGGATCGTTTTTCATGGTGCGGAGTATATAGCAAAACCAGCGCGTCCACGCGGGCGCGCCGGTTTATTGTCAGTGTGCGATCAGGTATCTTGTTTCTGTAGCAAGCCTATCGTTAGTTCAAGATGCGGGCTTTCATCCAATCGTTGGAATTATGGAAATCCGCAACCGCCGTTCCGGGATGCACGAGTTCATCGAACAACGGACGGTCGGCATCATCCAGTGTTTTATCCACAATGCCAAGCGCATCTTCCAAATGCGCAAGTGTGCGCGGTCCAATAATGGGCGAGGTGATGCCAGGTTGATCTTTTGTCCACAAGAGAGTTAATTGCGAAGCGGTCAGCCCGCGTTCCTGCGCCATCTTGCTGACTGCCTTCCCCACGTCGATGCCGCGCTGGGTGACGCGCGCCTTGACCATACTGTTATCCCAAAGCTTGGCGCGTGAGCCCTCAGGATACTTATCCGCTTGAGTGTAGCGCCCTGCCAGGATACCCATCGCCAACGGCGACCACGGCAGGATCGCCAGGTCATACTTTTGACACAACGGGACAAGTTCATTCTCGATGCGACGATCCAACAAATTATACGGAGGCTGTTCACTGATATAACGATTCAATCCATAGCGCTCGCTGAGCGACAGCGCTTCCATCACCATCCACGCTGGATGTGTGGAGCAACCCGCATAGCGGACTTTGCCCGCACGGATCAAGTCATCCAATGCACGCAGGGTTTCCTCCTGTGGATGCGCCATCGGCGGGCGATGAAGCTGATACAGGTCAATGTGATCGGTCTGTAAACGCTGCAGTGAATCTTCACAGGCTTTGATGATGTGATAACGGGTTCCGCCGCCATCATTGGGAAGCTCACCTACGCGGCTAAACACCTTGGTTGCCAGCACAACTTGATCACGCAGGTTATTATCCTTCAAGAACTTTCCCGTAATGCGCTCGCTATCACCTTTGTTGTACACATTGGCTGTATCGAAAAAATTGATACCCCCGTCCACAGCCTTCTGCATGATCGTAAAAGAATCCTCTTCGGTGGTCGACCCACCGAAATTCATCGTCCCCAAACAGATCGGCGAAACCAGCACGCCAGAACGACCCAGTCTTCGATATTCCATAACGTATTCCTTTCCATAAATAAAATTCAAGTGTTAACCGGATATGCCCAATAGAATACCATTATTTTCAATGCACATGCTATTTTATAACCCGCAAGGTGACATGGCAGTCATTAACGAATCACCCCGTCGCAAGCGACGGGGTGATTAATAGCTCTTTAGCTTATTACTACGCGGGCATCAAGGCAGATCGACACAATTCCCGGTATTGGGAATGACGGAGTGATTCGTGTTCGCTACGAGTGAGCACATTTGCGTTGCATTCGCCGGACGGTTCGCAGGTCCATATTGAGTGAACGGAGAAGCGCCGTACGGACCCAGCGGTTAACTTCCAGGGACCGCTGCCTGGAGAACCTGCCTGTTCGGGCGGGACCGTATTGAAGAACATGTGAACATGCAATTGCGGCGCGCTGGGGAAGTTAATGGTTTCGTAATCCACCACATAGACGTTATTCTCAAGACGGATGCCCGTGATGACCACATACGGTCCTTCGGGTGTCGGGGTGAATGGGATTGCTGTTTCGGTTGGAATTTCAGTAGGCTGTTCAAGTGTGGCAGTTGACTCAACGGCGAAAGTAGCGGTGGAAACTTCCGTATTAACGATCAAGACTGGCACCTGAGTCTGAGTTGCAGAGGCGGCGCCTCCACCTCCGCCCAAAAAGCGGCTTGCCAGGAATATCCCGCCAATGACCACACAAGCCAGAATAATGATCCCACCGGCAATAATTGGCATTGACAGCCCTGATTTTTTGGGCTGTGACACCCACACCGGGCGCCATCGTTGACGATGCAGGTCTTACTGCGGAACTTTCAACAACCGTGCCGCCGGCTTCACTTTTTGCTCCGGGCATACTGGGTAACGGGGCGCTCTCCACCACCGTACCTGAAGAAGGCGTTGAAAGCGGAGCGCTATCCACCACGGTGCCTGAGGGCGTTTCAGGAACGTTCTCGTAAGCGGTTGCATCCGCTCCCGCTTTGGTCATGGGAGAGTCCTCGATCATGGTTCCGCCAAGCGCGGGCATATCAACAATGGAACCGGACTTGATCCTTGCCGCAATATTTCGCAAGGCAGATGCCATTTGCGCGGCCGTTTGGTATCTATCGTTGGGATTTTTTGCAAGGGCTTTATTGATCACTGCCACCAGATCATCCGGCACTTCAGGGTTGAGCTTGCGCGGGTCAGGGACAGGGTCATTCACGTGCATCATCATCAACGTCATGGCAGAATCAGCCTGAAAGGGAGGTTGACCGCTCACCATCTCGAAAAGAGTCACGCCCAAAGAGTAGATGTCGCTTCGGCGGTCAGGTTGTTCACCCCTGATCTGCTCAGGCGACATATACATGGCGGTGCCGACTACGGCGCCGGTGGCTGTATGATGCTGTCCGCCGACGATCTTGGCGATACCGAAATCCATCAGGATCACCTGACCTTGTGGATTCAACATCAGGTTGGCAGGTTTAATATCGCGATGGATCATCCCGCGTTGGTGGGCGTAATCCACGGCATCGCAGACATCAGCCATATATGTGACCGCATTCGCGATGGATATCCGCCTGCCGCTCTCGTTGAGACGTTTGAGATGTTCCTGAATGGTCTCCCCGGGCACAAATTCCAGGACCATGTAATAGACATCGTCATCCTGGTTGAAATCGTAGACCTGAATGATGCCGTGGTGGCGTAATTGCGCCACTGCGGCGGCTTCCTCTTCGAAACGCCGGACGAAATCAGGATCGTTGGAGAGATGCGGGTGGATCATCTTGACCGCCACCACCCGCTTCAAATTGGGGTCGGTGGCTTTATATACCGCAGACATGCCGCCCTGCCCCAGCATTTCATCGATCACATATCTGTTACTTAATTTTTTTCCGGTCCATTTAGATTTTGCCATTGCATGCTCCAAGGATAAACCAAGAATAATAGATCGCTCGTAAAAGTCTTTTTTGCCACGAGTTACCTGAATTATCACTGATTTTGCAAAAAATTGTGAGAATCAGTAACATCGTGCCTGTGGTGAAATCCAGGGTAGTTAATATTTCCATACCATCCTACTACCGCCTGGCGTTGCAAGCCCGTTAGGGCGAAGTGATCTCTCTCTTGTGAAAGAAATTGTTGCGACAGGCTCCGCTTTCCTCGCAGTGATGAAAGGTTTGTTCCGGTTATTCGATCAACCACAACCAGGCGTTATCAAACTGACAGGTGGCTTTGGCTCCCGCACGGCTCAACGCCACCATTGCCATGAAACCACTGTCAAAGGTGGTATCGGCATCTCTAAGAGCTTTCAACCTTCTGTTATATTCCGCCTTGACCTGGGTCACTTCTTTAGTAAAGTCTGCCTGTCTAAGCAGGAATTCAGCATCCGACATGCCCGCTGTTTGTTCGGGTTTCGGCGGCAGGAGCAATACAGGCGGGGCGCTGGGGTCCACATCACCGATCAAGGTTCCGTTCGTATAGATCCAGAAATGGTTGCCGCGCCCGACAACCGTCAAATTATTGGTCGCATTATTTTGCCAGTCGAAAGCCGGGTCCCGCCCGTCTGCGTAAATATCCTGCCCGGTCACCACTTCCCCTTTTGCCACAGTGAGAAATATAAAATGCCCGCTGGCGACACGCGAAATGGTTGCCAGATAGGTATCCATGGCAGCTTTATCTCCATTCGAATGGATGACAAAGCCGCAGCTTGATTCACTGCCGATCGCATCCCACGTGATGTCGGCAGAGATGACAAAATCCTTCGCAATGTTGGAAATAAAATAATTGACATAATCGAAATTCATGAAGCCTTCAACTTCAAGGGATACGGGTGGATGGATCCACGCCACACTGCCAGCAGAAGGGTCGACATCATATTTGGGAAGCTCCGCCAGGATGGGCGCGACCGCGGTAGCCGTAGCCGCCTGATCTTCGGCGCTCAACGCCGCTTGCGCCCCCTGGGTTGCCGCGACCGATTCAGCCTGAGCCGTCGCTTGAGCCTGCGCGGTCTGAATGGACGCCTCGGGATTCTCGTTGAAAGCCGCTTTGGCTGTGGCAGTTTGTCGAACGTAAGCGCTGATGGCATCCAGTGTGCTTTGTTTCGCTACGTCACTTCCGCCAGAGCCGCAAGCGCTTAATAGCAGACCCAGCACAAATAAAAACGCTATTGCAAGTTGAAATTTCTTCTGCATCCTAGGTCACGTCTTTTCTTTTTTGCAAGACTAGGATGGCGCCAAACAAAATAAAGATAATCAGGAGTTGAACCATCCAGTCCTTGGTGATCTTGGCAAGATAAGCGGCGGTATCATTTTTATTTACAACCGTCCACCGCAGGTCATTGTAATATTTACCGACCGCGAACTCGGCTGGAGATACCGCCGATCCCTGACCCACCTGCCATGCCGCGTACGATTGTTGATAGGTAATGATCTCACTCTTATATACTTCGGACTGCGCCTGATAGGCCTCGATCTTCTGTTTATAGTCCGCTTGAATGCCAGTGACTTCCGCCTGCCATTTCTGCAACTCATCGAAATATTGTGCCATCGCGACGGTGTCAGATTGATCGACGGGTTGGACAGGTTGATCACGGACAACAGGTTCAGGCGGCGGCGGCGGAAGCGGCGCAGGTTCAATCGGTTGAGGTTCATCCACAGCGGGATCATAGAATTTTCCCAAGCCGGGGAAATTGCAGGAATCTTCCTTGAGCATATTCAAGCCCATACAATTACAGCCGTTCGCCTTCTTATCATCAAGCGTCATGGCGGCGCGCACATCGGGAGGTAATTCCCAACATTTATCTGCCGCCAGGTCCGAGCCGGGACCGGTGATACTCATCAACGCTTCGAATGCCCAACGGGTGGCGGTCGGCGCGCTGACGAAGGTCGGCAACGGCACCAGCGCGCCGCCCAGAACGATCTGCGGCAACATCAACATGATGACGATCAAAGGAGCGGAACTGGAATTGGGAGCCAGTGCAGAGGCGAACAACCCGAGCATCATACCTGCCAGGGTCGCCAAAGCCATGGTGATGTATACCTGAGACGAATTCGAGCGGGCCGCCGGGCATCTTGAATGCGAGATAATGAACGACGGTATAGGCAATCGCTTGATACATCGCCAGGATCACGGCGATCCATATTTTGGAAAGGACATAAGGCAGGATCTGTAAATTGACCAGCCTCTCACGTTTATAAATATCCTGCTCTTTGACGATCTCTCTCATCTGCGAGATTCCACCCACCATGACGCCATAGATGGTAAACAGGAACAGCGTGATGATGGTTTGCGCCGCATCTCCGTTATTGAAATCAAACGGAGTACGTCCCATCACAAGTGCGAGGATCTACATCCAGTAATGAGACCAGCGGCGCGGTCGCCAGCATGAGGATCAAACCTGCACGGTCACGCGTCAATATCTTTAGGTTACGCGCCGAAAGGATCATGAATTGCTTGATGCCAGATGCCTGTTTATTGGCTGATGACTTCACTTTTGCGGGCAACGATCTCTTTGGGTGGCGGCATCGTCGGAGAAGACATTTACCCGCCAGCGGCTTGGCAACATATTTTTGATATGCCTTGCTCTCACGATAACGCTGTGCCCAATCTTCAGCCTTGCCATTGGACGGGTTATCGAGAATGGCATAGATCTCATCGAATTCGATCTTGCCGGCGCGGCGTTCGCGTTCGGAGCGATATTCATTGAAATATTCCAGCGCTTCATCGGGCGGACCGAACCATGCCAAATATCCGCCACGGGCGAGGAAGATGACCTTATCCGCGAGCATGACGTTTTTCGTAGCGTGTGTGATCAGGATGATCGTACGTCCCTGATCGGCAAGGCGGCGCATCAATTGCATCAGCGCAGTTTCCGTTCCCGGGGTCGAGACCGGAGGTAGGCTCATCGAGGAAGAAAAGCCCGGGTTTGGTCAACAGCTCGACGCCAATGGAGACGCGTTTCTGTTGTCCACCACTCAAGCCGCTGATCTGGACATCCTTGCGATGGGTCAAATCCAGATCGGCGAGGACTTCCATCACACGCTTTTCTCTTTCCTGCGGAGATGTATCGCTGGGCATACGTAATTGCGCGGCGTAATCCAACGCCTGATAAATGGTCAACTCCATGTGGATGATGTCCTTTTGCGGGACAAAGCCAATGTCGTTGCGGATCGAGTTGAAGTGTTGATAAATGTCAATGTCGTTGACCAGCACACGGGAAGGAGGAGTTGCCGGGCGGTAGCCTGCAACCGCATCCACAAATGTGGATTTGCCGCCACCGCTCTGCCCCACGACGACGATGAATTCCCGGGGCTTTAAGGAGACGGAAATGTTCTGAAGGATATTCAGGTCTTTGCGCACCCACTTATTCAAGGTAATGACATCAACTCTTAAACCGTTGCTATCGTCGAATTTGGCAAGTTGATCCTTGCCCATCACAAAACGATACTGCCCAACACGGATCGTATCTTCGGGCTTGAGCCAGAGAGAGCCATCGATCCGTTCGCCATTGACGAACGTGCCGTTGGAACTACGCAGGTCTTCGACACGATAACGTTGACCGACCCGCTGTATCTGCGCGTGAAAGCGCGAGACACTTGGAGAGGCAAGCACCACATCGTTGGTGGCATCCCGCCCGATCTGAATGAGGGTCTTTTCGCCGAATACAATATCCTTCTCAAGACCCTGCGCGGCTTCGCTCGGCGCGTTGTAGGTCATGGTGACCATCATGCCGGGGTCGAGACTGCCGATCCTGAGAATATCGCCGTGATGCAGAACACGCGAGCCTTCCAACTCCCGTCCCTCAAACAGGATGGGGTTCTTGGCTTCGGGCGACATGCTCAACTTATAGCCGCCGTTCACTTTCTCCAAACGAGCATGATTGCGCGAGACGAGTTGCGAAGGGATGACGATATTGTTCCCATCCTGACGACCAATGGTCAGGCTTTGACCTGTGAGTGTGTGTGTTTGTGGAGTTTGCCCGGCGATGGTAACGATCAATTGCGACGGACCCGCCTTCGCCTTGGATGCCAGCATAGGCTCTTCACCAATCATGGTTTGCATGGCACTGGCTTCGGCATGGCGGGCGGTTGGACGCGACGACTGTTTTCAATTGGGGTCTTATTCGACCTTCGGCGCTTCATAGACCAAAGTAACGGCTTGCCCCAAACGGATCTGGTCGCCTGATCTCAGCTGACGGCGTCCGGTCAGTTTTTGATTATTGACGAAGGTGCCGTTACTGCTCCCCAGATCCTCCAGCACATACCCATCGCCCTCACGCAACAAACGCGCATGGCGGCGGGATACGGCTTGCGAGGGAATCGTCAGGTCGGCGCTTTCATCGCGACCAATAACCGTTTCTGGCTGAGTGAGTTCGAATTCTTTTGAGGGAGTTGGACTTTGGTTATTGAGAACCGTTAACTTGAAAATGTCTGATTGAGCCACGAATCTGTTCCTCTATATTTTTTGGCGTGCAGTCGTGTTTCCGATGTGCATGATGTGCATCTCTTTGAAATCAAGAGACAGTCAAGAAGTTCCCCACTGTGATTGAAAATAATGAATTCAGATAAATCAAATAAGTATTGAAAGGATTATACGGTTGGGGAGGGGGTGTGTCAAGGAATGAGGAGAAATAAGCACGAGGATATGCACAAGCATGTGATAGATCCATGACCTTACCGAAAAAAATGTATGGAACTTTCGATTTTGAATGCCAACGCATTTGAAATGTGATTGCCCTGTTACATTATTGAAAATTCAGGGTCTTGTTAGTAAGATTTTCAAGTGTGAATTGAGATGTGGAGAAAGGTAAATTGGATAATTTAGGAAGGTTTTGCCCTGTTTGCAAAAACAAGAACGAACACAACGACACGGTTTGCAGATATTGTGGCGCGACATTGGATGAATATCCCACGAGCGCCGCGGCAACGACACGCAATACCGGAAGTTACAAGAATGTTCCGGTAAACATTGGGGAAGTAGCGCTGGAGAGATTAACGCCGGTCAATGGCATTGCCATATACATTTCCGGTACCGCCAAACCTGTTTTTGTATCTTCTGATAAGGAGTTTATGATCGGCCGAAAGATCGAAGAGCAGTCCTTGAGATCGATCCTTGATCTTTCGGAATTCGGCGGTTTTAATATGGGAATTTCCAGACGTCACGCGGCCATCCGCCAGACGAAAACCGGATATGAAATCACCGATCTTTCCAGCACCAACGGCACATGGTTGAACGATGAGCGCCTCATTCCTGACAAACCCTATGCACTGGCAAGTGGCTCACAACTGCGTGTCGGTCGTATGCGGTTTCTTGTCCTTTATCGATCCGTCCCTGACCTTGGAAAGCAAGATTAATTTACCCAGTTTGAGTTATCATTAGACATTATGAACAACTTCGGTGGTTCCACGGATGAAAGGCTCCATGATGCGACCGAGTTTCTGAAAGCCGGTCAGAAAAAAGAAGCGCGCCGCATATTACGGGAAGTGCTCTCCACCGACCGCGATAATCTAGCAGCATGGGAACTTCTCTGGCAAGCCGCCTACAACAACCGGGAGGAATTGATTTGTCTGAAGCACATCCTGAAGATCGACCCGCATCACGCCTCCGCCAAACAACGCTATGCCATGATCCGCTCGATGGACAACGAACCATCGTCTCCCATAAACTCCGCAGTTTTCAACCCAGATATCCTCCCTTCCAGTCCATCGCCAAAACGCTCCTTCTCGCGTAGAAGAAGACAACAAGCCACAACCCTTTAATATTGCTGGGGTCATTTTTATTGATCCTGTGCATCAGCATCACGGGCTTCACCCTTTATCGTGCCGGGTATCTTCCTTTTGCTTTTTCCTCCAACCTGACGGCAACCGCCCTTGCCCAGAATAGTGCCAGTTGTCAGGCTTTGATCGATAAGGCAATCCAGGCATCCGACAATTATTGCGCCAGGACCAACTCGAACAGGGTCTGTTACGGCAATACCACCATCCAGGCAGAACTGGCGCCGAATGCCACCCAGCGGTTTTCAGAGCGCGGCGATATCATCGCCGTGAATGAATTACGGCGTCTCTCTGCTGCGCCGCTTAATCTCACTACCAATGAATGGGGTATCGCGGTTTTCAAGGTGATCGCAAATTTACCCCGCTCCCTGCCCGGTGAAACCATTACCATGGTAGTGTTTGGCAATACCACTCTTGATAAAGACATCGGCAATTTGGAATCATTCTATTTTTCCAGCGAGCTTGGGCAAATCACCTGTGAGAAAGTTCCGTTTGATGGCTTGATGATCACTTCACCGAATGGAAGCGGCGTGCGGTTTATGGTCAACGGCACCGATCTGACCTTGATGGGCGACGCCAGTCTGAAAGCACAGAAAAATGGAGAGATGGAAGTGAGTCTCTATAGAGGCTCAGCCAGAATTGTATCGAATGGACAGGAACAATATTTCGGGGCAGGTCAAAAGGTCACTGTACAGTTGGGCGGTGAGAATGGCACTGAGTCCACCAGCGCACCCTCCAAGCCCAAACCGCTCACCAAGGAGGAACTGAATACAGCTTGCACCATGACAGGTCAGTATTGCTCTCAAAGTGAGATTACGCCCGTCTCAGAGAGATCAGGCTCAACAAGAATGGCAGGCTCAGGTTACCTCCACCCCCACGCCAACTCGCATCCCCTCGCCAACGGACATTCCCACAAGTACCGGCTTCGTGCTCCCCTCTTTGACTCCCTCAAAAGGAACTCCCACTTCGACGAAAACCCCGACTCGCACCCCGACCCGAACGGGTACGCCAAAACCCACCTCTTCGCGAACGAAAACACCCACTCGTACACCTACCCGGACAGCTACCCCACCATCACATCTATCACACTATCAGTGACATCTATCACACCAACTTCAACCTTCACACCAACTTCCACTTTCACACCAACAATACACGCCAATCCCAACACAGACACCGATAGGTCCCACAGAGCCGTTATGTAAAACAGTATCGCTTAGCCCCGCCTCTGACAAACCCCAACCAGACTAGCAGTAAACATCACCAACAATAATGGAAGCACATATCGCCATTAACCAGGTTCTTTGCCTACTGGGTGAATTCGCCTGCCTCCCAAAAACTCGATAAATTATTACTCGGCGGCAACCAGATATGGAATAAATCAGATCCCAATTCTCCAAGCGATATTCCAGCCGAAGGAGAGTGGAATGGTGGGGCCAATCTTACGATCCCAGATACTGCTACACTGAGACTTTGTAATCAATTTCCAAAACAACCTGCAATCAACTGGTTATGAATCTGCACATCATTCTTCGACATCGGTTGTCAATTGATCGAGAACGAAATGGTAGCCACTATCAATACTTTATGGTCGTGACAACCTCCCCCATCCTCTTTCACGTAGGCACACTCACACCTGGGACCTTCTTCCGTCAATATCAGCTACTTGAGCAGATCGGTGTTGGTGGGCAGGGTGTGGTATGGTCAGCCTTGGATCAGCGTCGAAATAGCATTCATGCCATTAAGTTCAACGAGGTGCTGGATACTGCTCAAGCCCAGGCAGAAGATCGCAAAGCCGATCAGCAGTTTGAAAGTTTGATCCGGCTTCGTCATGCCCATATTCTTGCAGTGCAGGAATACGGCTCCGAAAACAATCTGCGCTACACGGTGAGTCCCTATATCCCCGGCGGCACGCTGGCTCAAAGGATCAAGGGGACAACATTATCTTTCGATGAAGTTCTGCGGTATGGAACAGAAATTGCCTCTGCGCTGGATTATCTTCATAGCCAGGGAGTCATCCACCGCGACATAAAAACGTCAAACATATTATTGGATATGAGCGGGCATACCTACCTTGCCGATTTTGGACTGGCTCGCATCATTTCCACATCCACGCTGGCATTCCATACCGGGCATGGCACCCCTCCCTATGCCTCCCCGGAACAAATCCAATCCAAGGCGATCACGCCAAAAGCCGACATCTTCAGTTTTGGAATTTTGTTGTTTGAAATGCTGACAGGACAACTTCCCTGGAATGGAAAAAAACAATTGGGCATGGAGCAATTGCATTCAAAACAGGAACTCCCCGACCCGCATGAATATGGCATAAACATTCCTCCTCAAATTGCAGAGGTGTTACGGCGTACAACGTCAGCCGACCCTGATATGCGCCCCGCTTCAGCAAACGAAGCCATAAGGCTGATCTACTCCGTTTTCAACACCCCGTTCGTGCCGTTGCAGGATGAAATACAAAACGACGAACTGACGGTCCGTTCCCGGGATGTTGAAGAATTACTCAAAGAAGGGGTTAAGCAATGGAAATCAACCAACGGCAGGTTTAACCTGGGACTTACCAAATTTGCTTTGATCGACCTGGAACATAGGCAGAGGAACACTGATATTTTCAACCGCTTCATGTTATCTCAAGCATTGACGTATGGATATAACGATGACCATTGGTGGTCAACCATCAAGGATCCCCGCGAAAGGCTGCAAGTCTCATCCATCCTGCTAAAGAAAGAAAATGAAGTCATTACAGCGCGCCTCATTGGGCATCTGACTAATGACCTGGCTAAGCGCGCACTTGCGAAGGGGTTGCCCAAAAACATGACCTCCTCGCTGTTGACGATTGGAATGAAAACAAATGATGCAGTTCTTCGCCAGCAAATCTTTGAGGGAGTACGCGCTTTGACACCGCCGGTAAATACATGGAACGACTTCACCCTCCTTGAGCCAGGTCAATTTAAACATCTTGGAGTTTTGGCGCTTGAAGATTCGGAATTTGGTGATACAACGGCAAAATTGATCGGGCACATTCGCGCCTCCCTGGCGGTCAAGGTAATTCTCGATCAACCGGATCCAGAAAGAAGAAATACAGCGTTACTGCTGATCCAACAGGAAGCGGAAAGTCTTCCCTCTTTTGTACAGGGCAATGTGCGCGTTAAATTAACACTGCAACGGGTTCTGCAAAGGCTGATCGAACAACCGGTCAATCTGATCGGTGCATATGTGATGTCGTTCCTGGGTGCAGCTTTGGGGATAGGCATGCAAGTGTACCTGACTTACAACCTCCCGGATTTTTTCGACATCGAGCGCATTACAACATCCATGGAGCGAGGGCTGATCGTTGGGTCGATCTTTGGGTTGGGTATCTTTCTTAGCAGAGTCATTATCGAACGCTTTCAGGCGTCCAACACTCTCCTGCGCCTCCTTTTTGGAACGCTCATGGGGGGCATAGGGATAAATATTGCCCTGCTCATATTTCACATCCTGTTCGGGAAAACCGCTCCGCAGGGGCTTTTGATTACAGCGGGTTGTATGATGATCGCATTCACTTTTTCGATTGGCGGTTTTTTTCATTCCCGCCTAATCGGAATGATTCTCTCGAGCGTCTCAATCTTTTTGGCGATCATGGGAACATGGTGGATCCATATAAACTTTGCAGCTTCCAATTTGGAATTGACACCCCTATTCAGATACGATTACAACTGGACTCTGACACACGTATCCTTCATTGCCCTCATGGTAGCTTTATGGATCGGTATTTTCGGAAATTTAGTCAGCCTGACCATTAAGGATGAATAACTCACCTTACGAACCATACGCTACACTGAGTTTGTAACGCGACATTTATGTCGCCCTTACCCAAGAAACACTTGAAAAGCGAGATAAATCTCGCGTTACGAACATCACTGCGTAAGGTGAGTGAATAATTCAAAAGTGAAGCAGAATAGATCCACATAGCCCTTGAAATGAGTTTGCCCAATTGTGGAAATATTATCCATTGGGGGCAATGAGTATCCGAACCAAATGAATACCCGCTTTTCATGTTATAAATTAAAAATTATCTTAGAATAACAGGTAGATTTGTTTATTATGAAGCAATCGTTCTCCCAAACACTCCCCTCTCACCCATCTTCACTTAACACACTGCTCGACCTTTTGCAAACGCGTGCAGGGGAAAACCCTGACCGCCTGGCTTACCGCTATATTCAGGATAACGATGAAGACATCGTCACGATTACCTACGGCGAATTGGATCGTCAGGCGCGTGCCATCGGCGCGTGGCTGGAGAGTCAACATGCCAGCGGT
Source organism: uncultured Chloroflexia bacterium (assembly GCA_963753655.1). Lineage (GTDB taxonomy): Bacteria > Chloroflexota > Anaerolineae > Anaerolineales > Villigracilaceae > Defluviilinea. Next base: position 409,529 of record CAVWDB010000008.1, on the reverse strand, counting down.
GAACGCGCCCTGCTTTTGTATCCTTCCGGCTTGGATTACATCGCCGCCTACTTCGGATGTCTGTACGCGGGCGTGACGGCTGTCCCTGCCTACCCGCCGCGGCTGAACCGTCCTGTGCCGCGCATCCAAGCCATTGTGGATGATTCGCACGCCTCGTTTGCGCTGACCACGTCCACGATCCTGGACAACATCAAGCAAAGATTCGAGCACGCGCCAGACTTGCAGGCGTTGCGCTGGTTGAACACAGAGCAACTTCCGGCTGGGATCGAAGCGGGCTGGCGTCATCCAAACATCACATCCGACACACTTGCATTCCTCCAATATACAAGCGGCTCCACCAGTCAGCCCAAAGGCGTTATGTTGACGCACGGCAACCTCATGCACAACCTGAAAGCCATTTACCACGGCTTCCAACTAACCCCCAACTCTTCGGGCGCTTTCTGGCTTCCCAGCTATCACGATATGGGACTGATCGGTGGCATTCTCGAACCGATGTACATCGGTGGACCATCCACTTTGATATCACCAGTATCTTTCCTGCAACGTCCCTTTCGCTGGCTCGATATCATCAGCAAATACAAAGCGACAACCAGCGGCGCACCGAATTTTGCTTACGACCTGTGCGTGGATAAGATCACGCCCGAGCAGATGGAAACGCTGGACTTGAGTTCGTGGACGCTGGCGTTTTGCGGCGCCGAACCGATCCGCCCTGAAACTCTCGAACGCTTCGCACGGACCTTTGAGCGGGTCGGCTTAAGAAGGGACGCTTTCTACCCTTGTTTTGGGATGGCGGAAAGCACATTGCTCGTTTCGGGTGGTGTGGGACCCGCTGAGCCGCGCACACTGACGATCGACCGTAAATCATTGGAGCGCGACAAGGTCGAACTCACCTCCATCGATAACGAAAATTCATTGACCATGGTCAACTGCGGCAAACCCATCATTGACCAACGAATCGTCATTGTCAACACGAACACGCTCGAAGAATGTGCTTCCGATGAAGTCGGCGAGATCTGGGTCACGGGTCCCAGTGTGGCAATAGGCTATTGGGGACTGGAAGAAGACACAAAGAATCATTTTCAAGCGCATGTGTCTAACACCGGTGAAGGTCCGTTCTTGCGAACGGGCGATCTTGGCTTTTTGCACGAAGGCGAGCTCTTTGTAACAGGTCGCTTAAAAGATTTGATCATCATCCACGGAAGCAATCATTATCCACAGGATATTGAATTAACCGTAGAGTCTTCCCATGCCGCGTTGCAAGCAAGTGGCGCCGCCGCCTTCTCTGTGACCGATAATGGCAAGGAAAAACTTGTCATCGTACAGGAAGTCACGCGGCAGGGCAGGCAGGCGGACATCAATGAAGTGACCTCCGCCATTCGTCAGGCAGTTGCCGAGAAACATGACCTGCAAGCCTTTGCTATCGTCCTCGTCAAACCGATGAGCATCCCCAAAACCTCCAGCGGAAAGATCCAACGCCGCGCGACGAAGACTGCGTTTTTGGATGGAGAATTGGAAGTGGTTGGGGAGTGGCGCAAGAGTCCCCTCTCTCCCAGCGGGAGAGGGCTAGGGTGAGGGAGAGTCCCAAACCAGAAGAGAGATAAGACCAATTCTGAAAGCGCCAACAAACCCTCCTCCGAAATCCAAACCTTCCTCCTCACCCGCATCGCCTCCATCCTCGAAATGGACGCCTCCTCCATCGACCCGCGCCAACCCTTCACCTACTACGGACTTGGCTCCGTCCAAGCCGTCAGTCTCACTGGCGATCTGGAAACTTTCCTCAACCGCAAACTCGCTCCCACCCTCGCATGGGATTATCCAACGGTTGAATTGCTGGCAAATCATTTGGCAAATGACGCACAACAAGTCAAACAAACAAAGCCATCTCCAAAACCAATTCAACAATCTTCAACATACACAAAAGAACCGATAGCCATCATCGGCTTGAGTTGTCGCTTCCCTCAGGCGCCAATCCAAAAGCCTTCTGGGAACTCCTCCGCAACGGCGTGGACGCAATCACTGAAGTCCCCTCCGATCGCTGGGACGTGGATGCCTTCCATTCGGAGAATCCCGACCCTGGAAAAATCACCACCCGCTTCGGCGGCTTCCTCGATAACGTGGACTTGTTCGATCCCGCCTTCTTCGGCATCTCCCCGCGTGAAGCCGCCCGCATGGACCCGCAACAACGCCTCCTTCTTGAAGTCAGTTGGGAAGCATTGGAAAATGCTTTTATCCCGCCTCAATCTCTGGCAGGGACTCGTACGGGTGTCTTCATCGGCATCAGCAGCTACGATTATTCCCGTCTGCAATTCGACAATCACGAAATGATCGACGCCTACGCAGGCACAGGCAACGCGCACAGCATCGCAGCAAATCGCTTGTCCTATGTCTTTGACCTGCGCGGTCCCAGCATGGCAGTGGATACAGCTTGTTCATCATCGTTGGTCTCAACGCATTTGGCAGTTCAAAGCTTGCGAAACGGTGAATCCGATCTGGCTTTGGCGGGAGGTGTGAATCTCATTCTGACACCAGAACTCACCATTACCTTCTCGCAAGCAAGGATGCTTTCTCCCGATGGTCACTGCAAAACCTTCGATGCCAGCGCGGATGGCTACGTCCGCGGCGAAGGTTGTGGCGTCATCATCCTCAAGCGTCTCTCCGATGCGCTACGTGACGGCGATAACATCCTTGCTTTGATACGCGGCTCGGCAGTCAATCAAGACGGTCGCAGTAATGGCTTGACCGCGCCTAACGGACTCGCCCAACAAGATGTCATTCGCTATGCACTGGCAGATGCAGGAGTCGCTCCACAGCAGATCGGTTATGTCGAAGCACATGGCACAGGCACGCCACTCGGCGATCCCATAGAAATCTCTTCTTTACGCGCTGTTCTCGATGATGGCGAAACAAACGGCAGAGTATTGATCGGTTCGGTCAAGACGAACATCGGTCACTTGGAATCCGCCGCAGGGATTGCAGGGATTATCAAATCCGTGCTTGCCTTGCAAAACGAATCCATCCCGCCACACCTGCACTTAAAAGAAGTCAACCCTTATCTTTCACTCGAAGACTCACGTCTCGAGATCGGAACCTATCTCCGCCCCTGGAAACGCCGCGACCAGCCGCGCTTTGCAGGGGTCAGTTCCTTCGGCTTCGGTGGCACGAACGCACACGTTGTTATTTCAGACGCACCGAATGTCACTCTGAGCGATAGCGAAGAGTCTCTACTCCCAACGAGCAAGACTCTTCGGTCGCAACAACCACTCCCTCAGAGTGACAATGACATCGAACGCTCGCGCCATCTTCTCACTTTATCTGCAAAAAGCGAAACATCCCTCCAGGAGCTATCCCAATCCCTCAGCAACGCTTTACGAATTACAAATTACGAATTACATGACATCACCTTCACCGCCAACACAACCCGTTCGCACTTTGAACATCGCCTTGCACTTCATGCATCCACACATGAAGAATTAAAAACGCAACTAAAAACATTCATTGAAAATCCTTCATCAACATCAACTACTCATTCAAAACCAAAAGTAGCATTTCTATTCACAGGGCAAGGCTCGCAATACACTGGCATGGGACACACGCTTTACGAAACACAACCTGTCTTCCGCGTTGCACTTGATGAATGCGCCAACATTCTCGACCCCATCCTCAATCGCTCCCTGCTCGACATTCTTTTCACCGATAACAACGACATCCATCAAACGCAATACACCCAACCCGCACTTTTCGCTTTTGAATATGCCCTCGCGCAAACCTGGCGTTCCTGGGGTATCGAGCCGCATGCGGTTCTCGGTCATAGCGTTGGCGAATATGTCGCGGCGTGCATCGCGGGCGTCTTCAGCCTCGAAGATGGTCTGCGCCTCATCGCCGAGCGCGCACGGCTCATGGGTGCCCTGCCTCACAATGGAACGATGGCGGCTGTCTTTGCCGATGCAACCCGCGTCGCGCAAACCATCCAACCGTATCAAGATAAAGTTTCCATCGCCGCGACGAACGGACCTGATAACACGGTCATCTCTGGCGAAACATCCGCCGTGCAAAAAATTTTGGATGAACTGACGAAGCTGGGAATTTCATCCAAGCCCCTGACCGTCTCTCATGCCTTCCACTCGCCTCTAATGGATTCGATCCTCGATGACTTCGAATTCGCCACGCGACGGATAACCAATTCTCACGCTCCTCGCATCTCTCTAAGCTCGAACCTGCTCGGTGAAATTCTCAAGCCTGATCAAACACCTGAATGCGCGTTACTGGCGGGATCACATCCGCGCAGAAGTGAAATTCGCCGAAGGGATGAAGCAATTTCCAGCCTGGGCATTGACGCGTTCATCGAGATCGGTCCCGCTCCTGTTTTGTTGGGAATGGGCAAAGGTTGCCTGCCAGACTCAAAAGCCGCGTGGTTGCCGTCCCTTCGACAAAACCAGGATGACTGGCAAATCATCCTAGATAGCCTCGGCAAACTCTACGTTCAAGGCGCTGATATTAACTGGATAGGTTTTGACGAAGGCTATACACGCCAGAAAGTTTCCCTGCCGAATTATCCATTTGACCGTCAACGTTATTGGATTGAAGGAAGCACAGTACACAAGGAAACACGGAAACAGATACACGCGGTATCCACGCCATCCAATGGAAAAGTAAAACATCACGAAGAAAATAATAACGGCAGAAAAAATGGACGGGTAAAAAAGAATCAGCCGTCCCCTGCGCCTGAAGCGACTTACTCAGCCCTGCTCACCGCAAACTCAACCCAAAGACAAAAACTTTTACAAGACTTCCTCCAAGGACAGGTCGCCCGCGTCCTCGGGATGAATCCATCCCAGTTGAGCCTCACTCAACCCCTCGACACAATGGGACTCGATTCGCTCATGGCGATGGAACTCAAGAACTCGATGGAATCCAAGTTAGGTGTTAATCTGTCAGTTGCGAGTCTTTTGCAAGGACCGACCATCTCCAAGCTTGTGGCGGAAGCGTTGGAAAATCTCGACGCACCTGAAACTTCAACCGAGATTCCGCTTATTATCTCGCAAGATGCTTCGAATGAAAGTCCACTTTCATATGGACAGCAGGCGCTGTGGTTTTTGCATCAACTCCTACCCGAAGAAATATCTTTCAATGTAGCAGGAGCAATACGCATTCTGAGCGATCTGGATGTCCCTGCACTCGAGCACGCTTTCGAGCAACTCGTTGAACGCCATGAATCATTGCGAAGCACATTCCATGCAGTGAATGGCGAACCTGTCCAGCGATGTGCATGAAACAACGGACAACTTCTTCCATATTGAAGAAGCTTCCAATTGGAGTGATGAAGAATTAAGAAAAAGACTCATCACCGAAGCGCATCGTCCCTTTGATTTGGAGAATGGTCCAGTATTACGGGCGTTGTTGTTCAAGAGAAATTCCGAACACGTTCTCCTTCTCTCAATGGATCACATCGTCACAGACTTCTGGTCAATGACATTGTTGGCGCGTGAAATACTTGCATCTTATGAAGCGAATAAAAATGATGATGTAATTTCCTTCCCGCCACTTCAAGCGCGTTATTCAGATTACGTCCGCTGGCAAACTGAGATGCTGGAAAGTCCGCAGGGTGAAAAACATTGGGAGTATTGGCGCGATACATTAAGCGGTGAACTCCCTGCCTTGAACCTGCCCACTGACCGTCCACGCACGGCGATGCAAACCTATCGCGGCGACTCGGAACACTTATCTATCGAGAACGAAATATATCAACAGTTGAAAGCCATCTCACAGGAAAATGGCTCGACTGTGTTCATGACTTTGCTTGCCGCCTTCCAAACCTTATTACATCGCTATTCCAATCAGGAACAATTTATCGTTGGCTCCGTCACGGCTGGACGAAGTCACTCTGAATTGGCTGGCTTGGCTGGCTATTTCATCAATCCCATTGCGTTGAAGGCTGACTTCTCTGGGGATCCTACATTCAATGAAGTTCTTCAACGTGTACGAGGAACAACACTCGGCGCGTTCGAGCATCAGGATTATCCACCTGCTTTGCTTGCAAAGAAACTGAACTTGCAACGCGACTCCAGTCGCCCGCCGCTATTCGAGACGATGTTCATTTTACAGAAAGCGCACGAAGCAGAAGTGCAGGCGCTCAGTCCGTTTGCGTTGGGAATTGATGGCGCACGCATGGAGACAGAAGGACTAACTCTTGAATCCATCGCGTTGGGAGGCGAACCTGCCCAATTCGATATGACCATGATGATGGCAGAGACCGAAGGCGGTCTCGCCGCCGCGCTTCAATACAACACGGATTTGTTCGACGCGTCCACTATTCAAAGAATGTTGGAGCATTTCAATTCTTTATTGCAAGAGATTGTCACTGATGCAAATAAACCTGTATCAAGTTATGCCTTATTAAATGAAGCAGAACAAAAACAATTGTTAGTTGACTGGAATGAAACTCAGACAGATTACCCTCGTGATTTCTGCATCCACGATTTGATACAAGAACAAGTAAAACGCACACCGAAGGCAATTGCTATTCAGTACTCAGATCAAAGTTTGACCTATAAAGAATTGGATAAACGCTCAAATGAATTAGCCAAGATATTAACTTCTCAAGGCGTCAAACCTGGGACACTGGTCGGCATCTTTGCCAATCGTTCGCTCGATATGATGGTTGGTCTGCTCGGCGTGCTCAAGGCTGGAGGCGCGTATCTGCCGCTTGATCCGTCCTTCCCATCGGAGCGGCTTGCTTTCATGGTCGAAGATTTGGGTGCGTCCATTATTCTCACGCAAACGAGCCTGCTTGAATGATGTGCCAGAGAACAAGGCACAGGTCATTTGTTTGGACACGCTTGAAGATTTGCCTTCGACAAAAAAGAAGGCTAAGTCTGCCAAGCCTGATGACCTTGCCTATATCATTTACACTTCTGGCTCTACAGGAAAGCCGAAGGGAGTGCAGATCCATCATCAGGCAGTGGTCAACTTCCTGTGTTCGATGCGTGATGATTTGAAGATCAATGCGGACGATACGCTTCTCGCGGTGACAACCCTTTCATTTGATATTGCGGTTCTCGAGCTTTTACTTCCGCTGACTGTTGGGAGCGAAAGTCGTCATTGCCAGTTCCGATGTCGCGGCGGATGGATCATTGCTGGCTGATGCGTTGATGAACGTCAATGTAACCTTCATGCAAGCCACGCCTGCCAGTTGGAGATTGTTGCTCGAGGCGGGTTGGAAGGGCAAAGACGACCTCAAGATCCTATGCGGCGGCGAAGCGTTGACAAACGATCTGGCAGAACAGATTATTACAACGCGGCGCTGAATTGTGGAATGTATACGGTCCGACCGAGACAACGATCTGGTCAACGATCTATCGAGTCACTTCGAGTGAAAATCAAGGGGTGTCCAATACGGTTCCGATTGGGAGACCAATTGCGAATACGCAAATTTATATTTTGGATTCAAATCTTCAACCTGTCCCTGTTGGCGTGATCGGCGACTTGTACATCGGCGGAGATGGGGTCAGCCGCGGGTATTTGAATTGCCCTGAGTTGACGAGCGAGAAGTTTATCGCCAACCCCGCTTCGTCTGCGCTCCGCTCCGCTCAGCGCGGAAAGTAATTTATAAAACAGGCGACCTTGCGCGTTATCTCCCCGATGGAAATATCGAGTTCTTTGGGCGAAGCGATCAGCAGGTGAAGGTGCGCGGCTTCCGCATTGAGACGGGAGAGATCGAAGTTGCATTGGCAAGTCATCCATCAGTGAAGCAGGCTGTCGTGGTGGCTTGGAAGGAAAGGTCGTCAGATGCCGCGTTGGTTGCTTATGTGGTGCCAGCCTCGGCTGAGAAAGAAGCGGACTCTGTTCAGTTGCGAGAGTTCCTGCGCACGAAACTTCCTGAGTATATGGTTCCATCCATTTTTGTAAATCTTGAATCATTGCCATTGACTCCAAACGGAAAAGTGGATCGCAAAGCGTTACCACAACCGACACAATCACGTCCAGATTTAAGGGCGCCGTATCTCGCGCCGCGCACGCAGTTGGAAAAAGAATTGGCTGACGTGTGCGCGCAGGTGTTGGGGCTGGAAGACATGCAGGTGGGCGTGCATGACAACTTCTTTGACCTGGGCGGGCATTCGTTGTTGGGGACGCGGCTGGTTTTTCTGTTGCGTGAAAAGTATGGGCTGGACGCGGCGCAACTGCCGTTGCGCGCGTTGTTCGAACAGCCAACCGTTGCCAATTTGGCGCGCATCATCGACGCGGCGTTGAAGGGCGATGGCGAGGTGGTTTATACGCGGCGAGGCAATTTCATTCAAGCAGGGCAATTGAGTTTGGAAGAGTTGAACGCCGAAGCGCAATTAGATGCGAGCATCAGCGCGGGCGATCTGGTGTACAAACATATTGAAGAGCCGAAACACATTTTGCTGACAGGCGCAACGGGTTTCGTAGGCGCGTTCCTGCTTCATGATCTATTGAATCAAACATCTGCAGATATTTATTGTTTGTTGCGTGCAGATGACTTGGAGAAGGGTTTGCTTCGCTTGAAGCGCAACCTCACTTCCTATATGTTGTGGGACGATTCATTTACAAAGCGCATCAAGGTGGTGTTGGGCGATCTGGGTACGCCGCAACTGGGCTTGACCGATGAAGCGTTTGTGAAGCTTGCGAACGAGATGGAAGTCATCTATCACAACGGCGCGATGGTCAACTTTGTGTATCCGTATGCGGCGCACAAGGCGTCGAACGTGTCCGGCACGCAGGAGATTTTGCGGCTCGCAAGCACGACGAGATTGAAGCCTGTCCACTTTGTTTCGACGTTATCTATTTTGTATTCAGGCGGCATCAATGATGGTCGTGTGTTCGGGGAAGACACAAGTTTGGATGAAATCGGCGCGCCGTTTGGCGGCTACGCACAAAGCAAATGGGTAGCAGAGAAACTGGTCGAGCAGGCAGGCAGGCGCGGTATTCCGTATGCGATCTATCGCCCTGGGCTGGTTTCAGGACATAGCGTCTCGGGCGCGTGGAACACGGACAACTTGATCTCCAGCATGACGCGCGCTTGCATCCTTTTGGGAACGGTTCCCAACCTGGATGTGACGGTCAACATCGTGCCAGTGGACTTCGTCAGCGCCTCGATCGTTTACCTTTCCAAAGACCCATCCAATTTTGGTAAGGTCTATCACTTGGATAATCCCGAGCCAATTCATTTCAGCGAATTGGCAGACTGGATGAGCGATCAAGGATTCAACGCCCGCACGGTCTCTTTCGACGAATGGCGTACAGAACTTTTCAGGCAAGTCCCACTCATACCATCGGACGGTTGGGAACCTTATCTGCCTTTGATCGAAGAAGTAGAAGAGAAGCAGGTCTTCATGCCAGAGTTCGATCTCACCAACACACTCACGGCATTGGATGGCAGTGGCATTGTTTGTCATCCAGTGAACGGAAAATTGTTCACTACCTATCTGCAATACTTCACGCCCAACGGGTTCCTTGGGAAGCCCGAACTCAAATAACGTGCATCAACCATCACTTAATTCAAATAATTGGATGCGTCCGCCTGACTTCCTGAGCTTGGAGGATGATCAAGTAGATATTTGGCGCATCAACATCGATCCTCAAGCTGATTCTGTCAAACTCGCCGAATCTACCCTGTCAGCGGACGAAACCGAACGCGCTGAACGCTTCCACTTTGATGCAGACAAGCGTCGTTTCATTGTCGCTCATACAACTTTGCGGAACATCTTGTCACACTATCTCAATTACCCACCCAATGAATTGACTTTCTTCGTCAACCAATACGGAAAGCCGTTATTAAACGATCATAAACTTGAATTCAATCTCTCACATTCTGGTGACTTCGCATTGGTTGCAATAACTCAGCAACATAAAGTTGGCGTGGACGTGGAAAAAATCCGCGCAGATATAGAACTCGAAAGCATTGCCAACCGTAATTTCTCACAAAGGGAATTTTCCGAGTTAATGGCATTGCCCCTCGAACAAAGAATTGACGGATTCTTCAACTGTTGGACTCGTAAAGAAGCATATATCAAAGCGCATGGACTGGGCTTGTCACTTCCTTTGGAAAGTTTCGATGTTTCGTTATCCCCGAATGAACCTGCCACCCTCCATGCCACACGACCAGACTCAACAGAATCCGCCCACTGGAGCTTACTCGCGCTAAACGTTGCTCCAGATTACGCAGCGGCGTTGGCAGTAAATGGAAAAGACTTAGAATTTCAGTTGTGGGATTGGAACGAGTGATTAATATAGAGTTTTTTCGATGACAAGAGTTGTAACGCGACATTCATGTCGCCTTTGCCGTTAGCGAGATAAATCTCGCGTTACATATGTGTCAATCTTCATCAATACACATTATTCAGTAACAGCATCAGTTCCCAAACACTTGAGAATGTCATCACCCTGTGGGTATAAGCGATACAAATCATGTTCGGGGACAATACAATATTCGTCAATTAACTTTGACGCGGCGTAGAATCTGTCGCTAAGTGAAGCAAGATAAACAGGGCGTTCAGGGAAAGAATCTTCGATCACATCCACTGCCATTTGGGAATCGAAATAAAACGGATCTTCCGTTGCCCAACCGGTGACGGTCACATCCGTGCGATATTTTTGGATCTCGGTAAAATAACGGAAGATGAAATACTCGTCGGTATCTGTGTACCATTCAGCGATAATTACCGAATTGGGTTCCAGTTTTTCCAATACCTGGCTGCCGAAGTCATAGGCGGTTGTATCGCCGCGTTTGTTGGGATTGATATAGTAGGCTAACCCGTCGCGGACGCCAATTCCGATTTCGGGGATTTTGATGGCGGCGTCGTTGATTCCATTTGCTTCGGCGAGACGCGGCAGCGCGTTATAAAAGAACGGAGTTGCAATAAGCAATAGTGCGAGAATGCTTGGGAGAAGATAACGTCTATTGGACGGAAGCAGGCGTAGAGCGTATTTTGATCCGATGCCCATTAAAATCACCCAAAATATATAGGATGCAATGAAAAAGGTGAATTGGTCCGTAACCCGGTAGAAAATCCCAAATAAAAAGAAGATGATAAAAAAGGAAATGATCTTTCGCAAAGATAAATCTTCATCGTTATATACTTCGCGAACGCCGAGTAGACCTAAAACGATTCCAACGGGTCCAAATTGGACTGTCAGAAAGAAAAGATAACTCAACACGCTCTCACCCAGCAGAATGGGTGAGAGCGTGCCAAGTTGACTCAGAAATGTGGAACCGACAACGGGTCCCATGATCTCATTGAGGGGAATATTCCTGGTCAGCCTGATAAATTGAATGATGTACAAGGAAAAACCAGCAAGAAATCCAAGGGCGGGTGTTAAGAGTTTCTTCAACTGGGAAATCTGGAAGTAATGATACTTACGCGACAAAAGATAATAAAGACCCAGCGCGGGGATTGCGAGAAACGCAAGCACATGCGTGGATGCCGCCAGCCCTAAAAAGAAAGCGCCATACAGCAAAAAACTTTGTTTGCCCGTTCTTTCAAACTGCTCAAAAAAATAATAACCAACCAACAGGAGAAAAACAAACAACGTATAAACTTCGGGCGTGGAGGAGTGCCACCAAAACGTATGGGAAACAGCCAGTGAGAGACTGGCATAGCTGGAAGCCCATAACGATTGGGTGTAGAGATAAGTGATCAAAAAGACCAGCGCAACCGATGCCGCGCCGAATATCGCAGAGACGAGATTGACCAGCCAGAGGGAATCAACGAATGGCAAAGCTTCGACCAACAGATGCCCCGTGACAATATATAGCGGATGATCCCATGCCGCAACTCCCACTTTCGCAAATGGATAAGGGTCTGGAGAAAATTCTTCGAGGGGCATCTCTGCCAGCACGAAAGACTCTCCCGAAACAGCTTCGCTTTGCAGCTTTGTCCCGTCACCCCATGCAAGTGAAGGAAGCAGTGTGTAAATATAAAAACTGATCGTCAGAATGAAGATCAACAGGGCGGTTAATTTTTTATTCAGCACGGATTATCGTAATATATGGAGCTTGGTCAAGATTTCTCAATTCGGTTCATACGCCCCCACGATCAAAACGGCATTGCTTCCACCAAAGGCAAAGGAGTTGCTCATGATGTTTTGCAATGGCAGCTTTCGGTTTCCCTCAATTACATAATCCAAATCACATTCCGGATCCGGCACTTTATAGTTAATGGTCGGGGGCACCACTTGATCCTTTAAAGACAGGACGCACCCGATCAATTCCAGCGCGCCGCTCCCCGCAATCGAATGTCCAAAGGAGGCCTTGTTACTCACCACGGGTATCTTATAAGCGCGTTGCCCAAAGACTTCCTTGATCGCCTTGGTTTCATTCTTATCGTTCCATTCGGTACCCGTACCGTGAGCGTTGATATAGTCAATATCATCCAAAGTCAATTCAGCATCCGCCACCGCCCGCCTCATTGCCATGACAGGTCCATCTTGTGACGGCTGCGTTAAATGACTGCTGTCTGCGCTGGCGCCATACCCTTTGATCTCTGCCAGGATGGGGACACCGCGGCGTAAGGCGTGACTCTCCGCCTCCAACACAAGGACGCCTGCTCCTTCGCCCAGGACCATGCCGTCCCTGTCAGCGCTAAACGGACGGCAGGCTTCAGCCGGAGCATCCTCGCGGCTTGAAACAGCATGAAGCGCCACCCATGCCCCCACCACAGCCGGTGAAAACGGACAATCTGCCGCACCCGTAACTGCTACCTGCAAATTCCCATTGCGGATCATGTGAAAGGCATAACCGATGGAATGTGCTGCCGTGGAGCAGGCAGCATCCACATCCACAAGTGGGCCTTGAAGTTTATATTTAATGGATATGTTGGCGCCGGGTCCGATGTTCATCGAAACCGGGATCGTAAATGGGCTGATGCGTCCAGTATCGTAATGGCTTTTAATATAGGGATCTGCGGCAGCGTAACCGCCGATGGAACTACCAATGAAAATACCCGTTTCCAATCGATCCACACTCTCCTCGTCCAACTTTGCATTCGAAAAAGCCTGCTTTGCAGCGACCAACCCCAATTGGGATGAGCGGCTCATCCGTCTTAATTCTTTGATATCGAAATACTGACTCTCATCATATCCCCGAACCGCGGCGCCTATTTTTGAAGGCAAACCAGAAAATATTGTGTCCATCCAAAGAGCCTACTGCCGAGCGGCCAGACACCAGTCCGTCCCAGAACTCGGTCAGATCACAACCCAATGGACTTGCAACCCCCATTCCCGTTACCACTACACGCTCTGTTTTCCCAACCAAATTTTATCTCCTCCGACATACCGATAATTGAGAATCACATTGAGAGTATTTGAACCGCTGCCGCCCTGCTGAAGCAACAATATAAAAAGCAGTGAAATTCTAACATGATTCACGCAAACTCTTTTCGCATGGTCAAGGAAAAATGGACAAGGTCTACTTCGTTCAGGCATGGGTAAGTCCACAAACCTGGCTGGGATAATCTCCTCCTAAAGGCATCCCGGCGGATGAATTGGTTGCAACATTAACACCCCTTTTGCGTAAGGATATGTATGGTAATAAGCTTAACACGGATGCAAGCCGCGATTTGAGTAAAGAAAAACAACTCCACTGATTCGATCCCTCCTGTTGTATAGAAAGGAATTAAACATGAAACATCACAGATCCATATTTGGACCGCTGCTCCTGATTGCCGCTGGAGGAGTCTGGTTGCTCATTCAAACGGGAAGTATACCTGCCTCAAACCTTTGGGCGCTATCGCACCTATGGCCCTTTGTCCTCATTGCCGCAGGCATAAGCATCATCCTGCGCTCCTACTGGAAATACGCCTCCATAGTGATGGATATCGTCATTATCGGCGGCGCGGTATTCGCAATTCTTGATGCCCCCAAACTCGGATGGGACAATCCGTCCATGATCTCTATGATAAACGACAATAGTTTTTACGTCGGTCCTACTGAACGTGGTTCTGGCAACGTAATCAAACAAACGCGTGAAACCGGTAACTTCAATTCGATCACTATAAAGTACCCGGCGCAGATCACTGTGACTCAAGGCTTGTCCGAATCCGTCAAGATCGAAGCGGAAGATAACCTCCTGGCTGGCTTGCAAACCCGTGTCCGCGGCGATACGTTGGAGATCTTCTATAAGGAAGAGAATAACAAACATGTCAACCCTACCAAGCCTGTCAAAATCATGGTGATCGTCAAAGAACTCAAGGATGTGAATTTTGACAGCGCAGGCGATCTTACCCTCGCAGGCATCAAAAGCGACGACCTCAATATTTCGGTCAGTGGCGCCGGGAACTTAAAAGTGAACGATGTTGTTGCAAAGAGTCTCTCAGTAGATCTGAGCGGGGCCGGCAGCATGGTTGCTGCGGGCGAAACTGACGACTTCAACCTGACCATCAGCGGCTTCGGCAGTTTCAACGGTAAAGACCTGCATAACAAGACTGCCCAAATTGATCTCAGCGGCGCGGGCAGTGCCACTATTTGGGCGGACGAAGAACTGGATGCTCAAGTCTCCGGTGTGGGTTCGATCAATTACTACGGCTCGCCGTCCGTGACAAAACAAGTCAGCGGCGTTGGAAGTATCAACAAGTTGGGCGACAAGTAAAATGTCCTCACCATTTGAACAATGGTTAAGCGATTTGCAATTATAAAATGCAGCGGTCACTTTTCGGAAAAGTGACCGCTGCATTTTATACAGGCTCGTCTCTATTTTGTTATCAGCTTATCGTATTTCTTGCGCACTTCGCGAATGTCTTCCCACATTTGCGCTTTCGGAGAACCTGGTTCCCGCGACGGATTCCGCAACAAATAGGAGGGGTGGAAGATCGGCATTACCCAGTAATCCTGCACTTGATTCCAATGTCCATGCAGGTTTGTAATCCCTGTTTTGCCAAGCACCGATTGACAGGCAACATTCCCGGTCAAGAGAATGATCAGAGGGTTCACCAACTGTATGATTTGAAACACGTACGGACGATAATATTCGATCTCTTCATTGGTGGGTTTACGAAAAGTGCTTCCACCCTCGCCGGGCGGCATACGGAAAACGGAATTGGTAATGAATACATCCTTTTCAGGGTCGAACTGCGCGGATTGCAGAACCTTATCAAGCATTTGTCCGGCGCGCCCAACAAACGGTTTCCCTTGAATATTTTCCTGCGGGCCCGGCGCTTCGCCGACAATAAGCAATTTGGCTTGCGGATTACCGCGGCTAATGACAACATTGGTCCCAGCCTGTGCAAGCGGGTCATCACTCATGTGCATCATTTCGTTAAACAGTTCATCGAGAGATGCATATTTGGGTTGACTCGAATTAAACAAATCAAATTGAGACATAGTGGCATACCTCATCTTATAACGATTGATGGAATTTTACCTTATACTTTCAATTCATCCAAAACTTGAAAATTGAACCGGCCCCTTATAAAGTGTAAAGATATATACGCATCGGAAAATCGGGTTAGCTTATCACTCTTCGTATCAATCCCTCACGTTTCGAAAATCGCATCCACTTTCGTATATAACAAAATAATAAAGAAGCCAAAGGTATCGGACATGCTTTTTGCAGGAGATTAATGAAGTTCATTCAGGATACCTTTCCACAAGATGTATCCAAATATGTACCCCTCCCCTGTGACCCTGCATATGGAATTTTGTACTTCCAAATGCTATGCTCTCATCATCATTTCAATTGCATGCACTTTATACCAACGGAGGCTTCCATGTCTGAACAACGTATTATCCTGGCAAATGGTTCACGCCTACTGCGTGAAATGTTAAATCGTATCCTCGTCAAAACTGAAAATTTAGAGGTGGTGCAGGAGGTTACCGAACATGATAATCTGCCAGCCGCCATTGAACAACGTGATGCGGAATGGGTGATTATGTCACTGCCAGAGGATGAGAAAATCCCCGAATGGACGGATACCTACTTGAGGGAACATCCACTCGCACGGATTATGACTGTTGCATTCGACGGAAGCTGGATCAAGATGAAATGGCTGGAAAGGCGCGAAGAAAACTTTACCGATCTTTCCCTGCCCGAATTAATTCATATCCTTGAAAGTAATCCAAGCCATATTTAACGTTTTAGAAAAGGGTTGTATTGATTTCAAATTTATTAAAGAAGCTCTACCAAAACATAAACCACTTAAGTGGGGAACGACTTGGCATCATCAAAAATGCCTTATCAACATTCTCCAGCACGCATGCCCCGCAGGCAGCCGCCAGTCTGGCTTATTACGCAATTTTTTCACTTTTTCCACTTTTGCTGGTTCTTATCGCGGCTGGTAGTTACTTTTTAGATAATGAGCAGGTTTATCTGCGTGTCACTCAAATTGTACAAACGTATCTCCCGACTTCACCCTCGTTGATCACGACCAACCTCCGTCAAGTATTGGATACCCGCGAAACCGTTGGGATCATCGGTTTGCTGACGCTATTATGGTCTGCTTCCGGGTTTTTTACCAATCTGGCGCGTAACATAAATCTGGTTTGGAATAGTGCTGAACCGCGCAACTTTCTTACACAAAGATTGGTTGGGTTGGGGATGATTGCAGGATTAAGTGGGCTTCTCGGCCTTTCCCTTGCCTTGGGATGGATGGAAAATCTGGTTCCATTCTTGAACGTTGACAGCGCTTCGTCCTTAAGCCTGAACCTGTGGACGCTGCTTTCGAAATTTGGTTCCTGGCTGATAATTTTCCTGCTTTTTCTGGCGCTTTATTACTGGGTTCCTACCGTCTCTGTGAGTTGGAGCGCAGCGGTGGGGGGCGCATTGACTGCCTCCGTTATGTGGAAACTTTCAACAGCAGCCTTTGGCTGGTATGTGGGAAGTGGACTGGGACGCTATCAATTGGTCTACGGCTCACTTGGGGCCGTTGTTGCCTTATTGTTTTTGATTTTTATTATGTCTATGATCGCCCTGTTTGGCGCACATCTCAGTGCAGCCATTGAACATTGGAAAAACGGAAAAAAGGCTGAGCAAAAAAGGAGCAATACAAATGGACATCTTGAAACAAACAGATCTAATGCAACTGATTGAAACCACCGGAGAATGGTGCGTTTCGTTATATATGCCTACGCATAGAGTTGGGCGCGAACAGCAGCAAGATCCCATCCGCTTTAAGAATCTTATTGACAGGGTAGAGAAAAAGCTGCTCGAATATGGCGTCCGCAAGCCCGAAATTAAGAAGTTGGTGCGCACGGTAGAAAATCTGCACACGGATCGGGACTTTTGGCAGCATCAGAGCGATGGGCTGGCAGTCTTTCTATCTCCCGAGCAAGCATGGACTTATCGCTTGCCGTTTCAATTCCAAGAATTAGTGGCTATCGGAAGTAACTTTCATATTAAACCGCTATTGCCACTCCTAAGCCAAAACGGACAGTT
The DNA here is from genome assembly GCA_963753655.1 of uncultured Chloroflexia bacterium. Classification (GTDB taxonomy): domain Bacteria; phylum Chloroflexota; class Anaerolineae; order Anaerolineales; family Villigracilaceae; genus Defluviilinea. The sequence goes on along the minus strand of CAVWDB010000008.1, from coordinate 392,146 downwards.
TTATATACTTGCCTTGAGCTTAAACGAAATCCAACTGTTTCTTGGAACCAGAGACACGATCGAGGAGGTGGAACTTGAAGATATTCCAACAAGTATGCAGGAGGCGCTATTCATGGATGACCCCGAAAAACATCTAGGCTGGCACACTCGTACAAGGAATCCCAGCGCCCCTGGAAGTCAACCCGCCATGTTTCACGGACAGGGAAAGCAATCTGATGAGCAAGAAAAAAAGGATATTCTGCGTTTCTTTCAATATTTCAATGATGGATTAAACACCGCGCTCCAGGGGGCAACAATTCCAATGGTATTGGCAGGCGTGGATTATTTACTGCCGCTTTATCATGAAGCCAATCCCTATTCAAATCTTTTACCGGAAGGAATAGAAGGGAACCCGGAAAAACTAAAGATCAAAAAATTACATGAACTTGCCTGGAAACTGGTCGAACCTATTTTTAGTGAAACGCAAAGGAAGGCAAGGGAACAGTTCGAAATACTACACCATAATGAAGAAATTAATCTGGCAACGGTTGACCTTAAGACAGCAGTTAAAGCCGCCCGTTATGGACGTGTGGATACCCTTTTCGTCCCCCTTGGAATCCAACACTGGGGACGCGTTGAGGCAGATGGCGATGAGGTTGTCATAGAGAATGAACCCCGCCTGGAAAACGAAGATTTACTGGATTTTGCGGCTGCCCAAACCATTTTGAATTCAGGAATGGTATTTGCAGTGCCGCCCGAAGAACTGCCGGGGAATGGAGACCTGGCTGCCATTTTGCGATATTCCATATAGAAAATTCTGGTCTGCGGAGAATGTACCTAAATATGTATCCTCCATATGGGAATCGATATATGGCACTCTAAGATTCACTATGCTATCTTGTATCTGAAGGAAATCATCAATTATGGGGAGAAAAATCTCTCCCGTGCAAATAGACATTCAATGAATTGAAAGGAGTACCTGATATGAAAAACGGATTCAGTGTAGGAAAGGTCTTTGGCATCAACATCAATATCGATTGGAGTTGGCTGTTTATTTTTGTGCTGGTTAGTTGGAGTCTCGCTTCCTCCTTTGGGCTGGCTCACTCGAACTGGAGCATGTTTATGCAATGGGGACTGGCAATATCAGCCGCATTCCTGTTCTTCGCCTCAGTATTGGCACATGAAGTAGCACATGCTGTGGCCGCCCGCGCTTTAGGCACACCTGTACGTAATATCACGTTATTTTTATTTGGCGGCGTGTCGAATATCCAAAAAGAGCCGGACTCTCCTTTTAGCGAATTTGTGATCGCCGTCGTGGGCCCATTAACCAGCATTCTATTGGGAGCCATCTTCCTGGTTTTGGGAGCTGGTAGTTTGGCAGTTAACAATGCCACACTAACCGATCCCTTGGCGGTCCTTTCCCAAGTCGGACCCGTTGGGACGATTTTCATCTGGCTGGGATCGGTCAATATACTGGTCGCTGTGTTCAATCTCATTCCTGGTTTTCCTCTGGATGGTGGACGGATTTTCCGCTCGGCATTATGGGCTATTACCAACGATTTAAAAACAGCCACCCGCTGGGCTTCCGATTTAGGACAGTTGGTCGCCTGGGTACTAATTCTGGCAGGGATTGCGATGGCATTTGGCGTCAATATCCCGTTTTTGGGGAGTGGATTCGTTAATGGGATTTGGTTCATGTTCATTGGCTGGTTCCTGCAAAATGCTGCCGTGCAAAGTTATCATAAAGTCGTCATTCAAGACATCCTTGAAGATGTGAAAGTAAAGCAAATGATGTACACCAATATACCGGCAGTAGATGCAGGGCTTTCGGTCCAGTCTTTGATCGATAACTACATTATGCAGTCTGACAACCGGGCGTTCATCGTTTTCGAAGATGAAAAAATGGTTGGGCTTGTAACCATTGATGATATTCGCAAATTAGACGCGGAGGCGCGCACGCGTACCCTCGTCAAAGACATCATGACCCCTTCACAAAAACTGGTGGTTGTGGCCCCGGAAGAAGAGGCTTCAGACGCCTTCCAACGTCTTCAAACTGAAGATATACGCCAGCTGCCTGTTGTAACCGGCAACCAGATCGTAGGTCTTCTGCGCCGCAAAGACATCGCCCGCTGGCTGCAATTACAATCGCAATTTAAATAATCGACCAAAAACAACTTAAGCGATGCAAGTGAATATTTAACCGCCAGGTAATGAAATGCCAACTTGGTGGTTAAATTCAGGGAAAAGGGAAAATATAATGAAATCTACCATGACCGATTTACAACTAAAAGCACAAACAGTCATCATAAAAGATCCGCGTACTAAAGAGCATGGCATTGAGGTTTTGGAAAATAACGGGGTTATCACACTTAAGGGCAGTGTACCCTCGCGCGAAGTGAAAGAGACCGCTGAATCAATTCTAAGAGACCTGCACGAGGGCGTCAAAGTGATCAATGATCTTGAGGTGAAATCAGATGCAAATATCCTTTCAAAAATTATACGGTGAGCGCTTTATGAAAATGCAGAAGGAAAGACCCGGGTTTTGGAGTGGAACGCTTTTTGGCATGATTATGGGAATGATCTCCCTTTTATCCTACCAGTATCTCAGCAGAATTTTGCGCGAGCCGCGTCTGACCAGCCGGTCACTCTTTTCTGAAGATGGAGAGTTCGAAAAAGAAGCATTAGCCATGTTCATTGCGGCGGAAAACCTGCGTTCGGGTATCCATTCCCGTTTTTTAGCACAGGGTTTGAGTAAAAGGATCCTGCATGCGGGCTATCGAAATTTCCGCGAGAGTTGGGCACACGACTTTGGTTTTGCAACTTACGGAATGATGGCTGTCGAAGAATTTGAAGCTGTTAGAAATACACTGGATGCTTTTCTTTGGCACCAAACAACCGACGGACAGTTACCCGTCAAGCTCCATTCCATGAATACCATTACCCGTTTCATGCATTCCTGGCTGGGGCGCGAGCAACCCACACAAAGACTCATGAGGCCCAAATACCTGAGCGCACATGGCGCGCCATCACTGGATGGGCAGGCGCTTTTGATCCTATCAGCGCTATACTATTCCCAGGAGGCAAAAGACAATGCCTTTTTGCAAAAATATTGGGGACAACTTGCTTTAGCCATTCAATGGCTGCAAAACCACCCTGGAGAAAATGACAGCCCGCTGCTTCATCAGGAAGCCTATTCAGATTGGGCGATTCTGTCGCCCGCCGAGGCTGCGTCCTGTATACGAATGTGATTTACTGGAAGGCCCTGATCGAAATGGGGCATGTGGCGGCCAAGTTCGATTATAAGCAAAGAGCGACTCAATATTTTGCTGAAGCAGAAAGTGTTTTGCGAGCCATCAATGAACAGTTGTGGCGTGCAGATCTCGGTTATTTCATGACCAGCCAAAGTTTGGACAACCTCAGTAGTGACGGGAATTTGCTGGCAATTATCTGGGAGTTGGCAACGCCCGCACAGGCAGAGAGCATCCTCAAGGTCATGCAAGCAGCGCAGATGTCAAAACCGGTTCCCACCCGGGTGGCATACCCCTCTTATCCATTGGATTTAATCGCAATCGAAAACCGTCTGGGAGGTCTGTCAAACTATCACACGGACGCGTCCTGGCTGTGGATCGGCGCCTTGCACGTCATTGCACTGACGAAACATGGCGATCAAGAGCAAGCCCAACACGTGATGGAGCGCATCGTGGATGTCATCATAAAGGACCGGCAAGTTAACGAGGTGTATGGACCCAATGGTGAGCCTCTTTCAAGTTTCTGGTACAAGTCAGAAGCGCCGCTCACATGGAATGCAGGCATGATCCTGTATGCCTATCAGATCTATAAGAAACAATACCAGGCAAATGCCAATATCCTTTCGTTGCTGGAAGGAATCACAAAATAAAACAACGCGTGGCGCGCATTTCACTAACTTTTATATATCCGTCAAACGAAGGCAAATGAGCAGCTTCTGATGACCCATGAATTAAGAAAGGAATAGGAAGATGCAAATTCAGATTGATACCGAGCATATGCAAAAGAGGCTTCGGGAACAACAAAAGGTACTGGAGGGGCAGGTCGAACTTGAAAAGAACAAAACGTTGCCGGGCGAAACGACAGGTCAGAACCAGGCAGACCTGGCCTCCGATTATGCTTATCGCGTTCATCATCTTTCTGTGCTTGAACGTCTGGAAGATCAACTCGATAAAGTGAACAAAGCCCTGCAACGGATTGAAGATGGAATATATGGGGTTTGCACAAATTGTGGAGAAGTGATCATGCCGGAGCGGCTCGAGGCGCTGCCCTACGCAGAATTTTGCATTCCATGTCAAGCAAGAAAAGAGTGATGAAAGCAGGTATAAAAGAATCACTTATTAGAAGATGATGGAACAACCTTAAAGGAGGTTTTCATGTTAAGAAGTCTGAAAGAATTATTGGGATATGAACTACTGGCAAAAGATGGACAAATAGGAAAAGTCCACAATTTTCTTTTCAGCGATGAGGATTGGGCTATCCGATATCTGATCGCCGATACAGGCCCGTGGATATTTGGTCGCAAGGTGCTCATCGGGATACCAGCGCTCGGTCAACCTGTTTGGATGTCTAAAACCTTTCCGGTGGAGCTGACCCGTGAACAGGTTGAATCCAGCCCGGACGCGGATTTGGAGAAAACGGTCTCGCGTCAATACGAGGAAAAATTACACGAACATTATCAGTGGCCCGCATACTGGAGCATGTCTGTTGGAGTCACCGGCGTTCCAACTTATATACCGCCTCATCTATTCCCTATACAGAAGAAATCGGTCCATGATAAGGATAACGAGGAGCGCTCTCATTTGCGAAGCGCAAAGGAATTATTTGGATATAAGGTGGATGCAACCGATGGTGAAGTGGGTTCTGTAACGGATTTCATCATCGATGATGAAAACTGGCAAATCCGATACATGGTCGTAGATACAGAAAACAGTGAACTGGAATCTGACAAGCAGGTTCTGCTCGCGCTGGAATGGATCAACAACATCCAGGTTGCCAACCAGAAAATTTCAATAGACCTGATACAGGAAGCCATTAAATTCAGCCCGGCGTTCGATCCGAACCTGCCTGTTAACCGCCAATTTGAAGAGGTGCTGTACGATTATCACGGCCGTCCAAAATACTGGCAGACTGTGGAGTAAGTCTGCTCTTATAGTTGCACGGGACCAGTCCGTGCTTTCTAAAAGCAAAGGCTGAAAATATGCCACGAGAAATATCTGAAAAACCAGTTGCCATATACGGAGCGATTGCTGCCAATTTCATCATTGCCGTATTCAAGTATATAGTTGCCTTCCTGACAGGCAGTTCCGCCATGCTATCAGAGGGTATCCACTCCACCGCCGATACGGGCAATGAATTGCTGCTCCTGTTAGGTCTACGCCAGAGTCGGAAACCCTCTGACGAATCTCATCCTTTCGGATATGGGCAGGAGCTTTACTTCTGGAGCCTGATTGTAGCGATCATTCTTTTCAGCACGGGTGGAGGCATGTCGGTCTATGAAGGAGTAACCCACCTGGCCCATCCCAATGAACTGAGAAACTCGACCTGGAACTATATTGTGTTGATATTTGCCTTCGTGGTGGAGGGCATCTCCTGGTTTATCGCCTTGCGAGAACTCCTGAAGCGGAAAGAGGGGAATGAAAGTTTCTGGCATACGTTAAGGTCCAGTAAAGACCCATCCGTATTTATTGTATTCGGCGAAGATACAGCCGCGCTGGCTGGATTGCTGGTCGCTTTTCTGGGAATATTTCTGGGGCAACAATTTAACAGCCACTATCCTGATGGCGTTGCATCCATCATCATTGGTCTTATTCTGGGGCTGGTATCCATCTTTCTGGCTTACGAGAGTAAAAGCCTGCTGCTGGGCGAAACAGCAAGTCGCAAAACAGTGGAAGGCATCCGCAAATTAGTGCGCGACCATCCCGCTGTCGAAAAGATACATCGTCCGCTGACCATGCACTTTGGTCCCAATGAAATCCTGCTGAATCTGGATGTTCAATTTCAATCTGATCTACGGGCCTCCAGATTGGTTGAGGTGATCGATGAACTGGAGCAGAAAATCCACGACAAGTATCCGGGCATCAAGCGAATATTCATTGAGGTCGAAGGCTTAAAAGGATATGGCAACCGTTCAGAATCAAAGTAAATTTATTTTTCAAGTTGCCCATGGATTTGATATTGACCAACGCGAAAGGAGTTCGATACGGGAATGAATGTTTCACAAAAACTCATCCAAAGCCATCTTCTTTCCGGAGAAATGACCCCCGGAGCAGAAATCAGCATCCGCATTGACCAGACTTTGACGCAGGATGCAACTGGCACGCTGGTCATGCTTGAATTGGAAGCCATGGGACTTAATCGTGTTAAAACAGAAGTCTCGGTTCAATACGTGGACCATAATCTGATCCAGACCGATTTTAAGAATCCTGACGACCACCTTTTTCTCCAATCTGCCTGCAAGCGCTTTGGCATCTGGTTCAGCCGACCGGGCAACGGCGTCAGCCATCCGGTGCATATGCAGAGCTTTGGTATGCCAGGCAAAACCCTGCTTGGCTCGGACAGTCACACACCCGCGGCGGGTTCGTTAGGCATGCTGGCGATTGGCGCGGGTGGTTTGGATGTTGCCATGGCAATGGCGGGTCAACCTTTCTATTTGAAGATGCCGAAGATCTGGGGCGTGAAATTGACCGGCAAATTGCCCGATTGGGTCAGCGCCAAGGATGTGATCCTTGAAATGCTGCGCCGTCACGATGTGGATGGAGGTCTGGGCACGATCATTGAGTATTACGGTCCCGGCTTGGATTCACTGTCGGCGATGGATCGCCATGTGATCGCCAATATGGGAACCGAGCTGGGCGCCACGTCCACGGTCTTTCCGTCAGATGAGAGGGTGCGTCAGTTTATGCAGGGGCAGGCTCGAGATCCGCAGTGGAGCGAACTGGTTGCCGATCCCCATGCAGAATATGATCGTTACGAAGAAATTGATCTGTCGACGTTGGAGCCATTGATTGCCAAACCAAGCAGTCCGGGCAAAGTCGTTCCAGTTCGTGAAGTTGCGGGCGCGCCGATCTATCAATCCTATATTGGTTCATCAGCCAATCCTGGTTATCGTGATTTCGCCGTCGCCGCGGAAATGGTCAAGGACCGTCATGTGGTAGAAAATGTTTCGTTCGACATCAACCCAACTTCACGTCAATTGCTCGAGGAACTGATGCAAAGCGGAGAGTTAAATCACTTGGTTCACGCGGGCGCACGCCTGCATCAGGCAGGCTGCAACGGCTGTATCGGCATGGGGCAGGCGCCAGCCAGCGGACGCATCAGCCTGCGGACAGTGCCACGCAATTTCCCCGGTCGTTCAGGAACGATTGAAGACCAGGTTTATTTGTGCAGTCCTGAGACGGCAGCCGCCTCTGCGTTGACCGGGGTGATCACCGACCCGCGTACATTGAACGTCCCTTATCCAAAGGTGCAACTGCCTGCCAAACGGATTATCAATCAAGGGATGTTGATGCCGCCACTGGAAGAGAAGGAAGCGCACAAGGTTGAGTTGGTCAAAGGGCCGAATATCGCCTCCCTACCTGAACTGGACATATTCCCGGAAAAATTGGAATTACCCATCTTATTGAAAGTGGGCGATGACATTTCCACAGATGAGATCATGCCAGCCGGGGCACGTGTGCTGCCTTACCGCAGTAACATTCCACGCATCAGCAATTTTGTTTATGAAATGGTTGATCCCACCTATGCCATGCGCGCGCTTGAACAAAAACTTAAAAGCGGGCACGCCATTATCGGCGGTGAGAATTACGGACAAGGTTCCAGCCGCGAGCACGCCGCGCTGGCGCCGCGTTATTTGGGATTGCGCCTGGTGATCGCTAAAAGTTTTGCACGCATTCACCGCCAGAACTTGATCAACTATGGCATTCTGCCGCTGACGTTTGACGACCCGGCTGATTATGACAAAGTGGAACTGGGAGATGTACTCGTCCTGGTAATCATCCACAAACAACTTACAGAAAACCTTAAACTCGAAGTACACGTTCCGAAAAAGGATTTGGTCTTCGATGCAAATCACAACCTGACCCCTCACATGACGGAGGTTCTGCTTTCCGGCGGTTTGACCAATTGGGTGAAAACCAAACAAATTTAAACACAAAGGACACAAAACGCACGAAGGAAGAGCAAATGATTCTTACTTTGCGAACGTCGTGTCCTTTGTGTTTCCAATTCTTACCCCTCCAACAACAACTTCTCAGGGTCTTCGATCAACTCCTTCACCTGCACCAAAAACTGTACCGCCTCACGCCCATCCACAATGCGATGGTCGTAACTCAACGCCACGTACATCATCGGGCGAATCACCACCTCCCCATCCAACGCGATGGGGCGTTCTTCAATTTTGTGCATGCCCAAGATCGCAACCTGGGGTGGATTCAAGATCGGCGTGCTTAACATCGAACCAAACACGCCCCCATTCGTGATCGTAAACGTACCGCCGCGCAAATCTTCAATCGAAAGTTTTCCTGCATTGGTCATGGCAACATACTCCTTGACCCGCTTCTCAATCTGGGCAAAGCTCAATCGGTCGGCATCACGAATGACCGGCACCACCAATCCATCTTCCGCGCCGATGGCAATGCCCATATCGTAATAATACTTCAACACAATTTCATCGCCATCGATCTCTGCATTGACGTGCGGGAACGCCTTCAAAGCACCGATGGAGGCTTTCACAAAAAACGACGTGAAGCCCAGTTTTATGCCGTGCTGTTCCTGAAATTCCTCGTTGCGCCGCTTGCGCAGTTCCATCACCGCGCTCATATCGATCTCGTTGAACGTGGTCAACATGGCAGTGGTCTGCTGTGCTTCCAGCAAACGCTGGGCAATGGTACGACGTCGCCGCGACATGCGAATCCGTTCCTCTGGACGAGAGGCTGGAGTTTTGCTTTCAGAATTTTCGAACTTCGTCTCTACCTCCGCTGGAATCTGTCTCGGAGTTTCTGTGACCTTTTCCTTCTCTTGAAGGAACTGCTCCACATCTGTCCGAGTCACGCGACCCTCACTCCCGGTTCCGGTAACCACGCGAACATCCACTCCCTTTTCTTTTGCCAGCCTTGAAGCGACCGGTGTGACCTGCGGGACGCTTTGCCGTTCCGTCTGCCGCCCATTGCTTCGAGTGGATTCCTTTTCGTGTGGTTGGGTGGTTCCAACAACAGCTTCTTCGGGCTGCGGCGCCTTTTCATCGATCATTGCCAGCACATCCCCTACCTTAACGTCTTCCCCTTCCTGTACTTTGATCTTTGCCAAATTTCCAGCACTCTTCGCGCCCACCTCCAAGTTAACTTTGTCAGTCTCTAATTCTACAAGCACATCGCCTACATTCACAAAGTCGCCCTCTTTTTTGAGCCAGGCAGTCACTGTAGCTTCAAGCACCGATTCGCCCAATTCAGGCACCAATACTTCAACTGTCATATCAACCTCTTTCCTTTATCACACTGCGCGTACGCGTCTGTTTTTCGAATGCAAACGCCTGTTCGATCAATTCCCTTTGATTGATACGATGCACCGTGGAAGAACCTTCTGCCGGGCTGGAACTTTCGGGGCGGCCCACATAATGCAAAGGCAGGCGGTCATCTGTCAGTTGCCGCAACCGGGGGCGCAAATAATTCCACGCGCCCATGTTGAGAGGTTCTTCCTGAACCCAGATCAAACGTTGAAGCTTCGGATACGACTCCAACACTTCTTCCAATGCCTGTTTTGGAAGAGGATAAAGTTGTTCGACGCGCACAATGGCATCATCCGGGTTATCCTTGCGCAGGTCACTCGTTACAAGATCAACATAAACGCGTCCACTGCAAAGGATCAGGTTTTCAACGTCAGTTCGTTCGGCGGGTAATTCTGGATCATCGATCACGGAGTGCCAGCCGTCTTCGGTCAATAATTTTGCAGGTGAAGCTACCAATGGATGTCGTAACAAACCCTTGGGCGTGAACACGATCAAAGGCAGGGGGTCGGTTTCCAATAATAAAGCCTGTCGCCGCAATAAATGAAAATATTGTGCCGCAGTGGATGGATACGTAATACGGACATTCAATTCAGCGGCCAAACCTAAAAATCGTTCGATGCGCGCGCTCGAATGATCGGGACCCTGTCCTTCATTCCCATGCGGCAATAACAGCACCAGCGAGGGTGTCAACCCCCATTTGGCGCGACCCGAAAGCAGGAACTCATCGATCACGGTCTGGGCATTGTTGATAAAGTCTCCGTACTGCGCCTCCCACAATACCAGTCGATGGGGCGCCTGCACGTTATAGCCAACTTCAAATCCAACCGTGCCCACCTCGCTAAGCGGACTATTGAGGATCTCGAACGAAGCTTTCGATTGAGAAAATGTCTGTAATGGAATATGGGGTGCACTGCTCTGGGCATCATAGAAAACGGCATGACGTTGACTGAACGTACCGCGGGCGCTATCTTCCCCAGTGAGGCGTATCGGAATGCCATCCTGCAAAATGGAGGCAAAAGCCAATTCTTCTGCAGTTGCCCAATCGATAGCGTTGGAAGATTTGTCCATCAATTTTCGTCGACGTTCGACAGATTTTTCCAACTTAGGGTTGAGATGGAAATCATCAGGGAATTGCAGAAGCGCTTCGTTTAATTCCTTCAATTGTTTAAGCGAAACAACTGTCTTCACCTTTTGCGCCGCGCCGCGTGGTGGCGGCTGCGGGACGGGTTCATCCAGTTCTTTTTCCGCGTCCAGTTGTTCATTGATATTCTGAAGTTCCTTCAAACTATCCTGTAACAACGCTTCAGGCTGGCTCTCATCGATGTTTCCTGCCGCCTCTAGTCTGGACGCCCAAAGCTGTCTCACCGTTGGATGATTATCTATCGCCTGATACATAACCGGCTGGGTAAAGCGCGGTTCATCTCCTTCGTTATGACCGTAACGGCGGTAACCGATCAAGTTGATGACGAAATCCTTATGGAATTCCTGACGATAGGCAAACGCTGTTCGAGCAGACTCCAGGCAAGCCAATGGATCATCTGCATTGACATGAATAACCGGCATCTCAAACCCCTTTGCCAGATCACTGGCATGCAGACTGCTCCGTAATTCATTATCGGTGGCAGTAAAACCCAATTGATTGTTGGCGATGATGTGCAGAGTGCCGCTGGTCGAATATCCTTGCAGGCGCGAGAGATTCAATGTCTCTGCCACAATGCCCTGCCCCACAAAAGATGCATCTCCATGAATCAAAATGGGAAGAGATGCATTTGCAAAAAAGCGCGGCGCACCAGGATGACTTACATCAACATCCGCGGCGCGTGCCATACCCAGGATAAAAGGATCGATCAGTTCCAGGTGGCTGGGATTGACAGGCAAACGGATGACCAGATCTGCCTTTTGGCCCTCCTTTGGAGACTTGTAACCGCCCATATGATATTTCACATCACCCGTCCAGCCGAGTTCATCCCAGGTGGTGGCACGTCCTTTCGGATCTTTGAACTCTGCCAATATCTGGGAATATGGTTTCTGGAGTACATGTGCCAGCACATTCAGGCGTCCGCGATGAGCCATTCCGATCAGGATGGCGCAGATTTTTTCACGTGCCGCCGCGCCGATGATCTCATCCAGCATGGGAATAAGCATATCCAAGCCTTCAATGGAGAAGCGAGTCTTTCCGGGATACAGTCGATGCAGGAACAGTTCAAAAGCCTCAATAGATGTCAGACGTTCCAGAAGATTAACCTCATCAACCGGCGTGCGGAAACGTCCACTTTCGGCGGATTGATACAGCCACTGGCGTTCTTCGGAAACGCGGATATGTCCATAGTCATAGCCGATATTTCCAGAGTAGATCGCACGCAGAAGTTCAATAGCTTGAGAGGCGTTTCCCTCTGTGAAGCCAATGATCGTTGCCGGAAGTTGGCTTAAATCGTTTGAATTCAAGTGATGGAATTCCAGTGTCAGAGAGGGATCGTTGATGGGCTGGGAGCCTAATGGATCCAAAGTAGCGGCGAGGTATCCGCGTGAACGGATGGCTTGGGCGAGGTTGGCGGCTTTGGGCAACAGAATCAGATCGGGGGTGGCATGAAGCGTACCTTGCGCAGGAAGGGTTGGTTTCCAGTGTTGGAAGAGTTTACGGGTGGATTCGTCCACAGAATCGGGATCGTCCTGAAACCGTTCATAAAGTTCCAGGATGTATCCAAGGTTGGGACCGTGAAAATCACGTTCAACGGGCATGGACGAGATTATACCAACGCAGCGTCGATTTCTATTTCAAGTCCGGTTCGCAAAAGATTGGAAACCGGACATTCCTTGTCTGCCTCTCTCACAATTTTTTGGAAGTTGTTGTCATTGATATCCGGTACTTCAGCCCGGATATGTAATTCCATACCTGTAATTGCATAGCCACCGTTCTGGGAATTCATCTTGCAAGTGGCTGTTGCACTCGTTTGTTTGGGGTTAAAGCCTTTCTTCTTTAAAACTCCCGCGAGCGCCATACTGAAACAGGCGGCATGGGCAGCCGCTATTAATTCTTCTGGATTGGTTCCGGTAGTATCACTACCGTCAAAGCGGGTTTTATGAGTATAGGTTTTTTCAAAAAGCGCCTGGCTTTCCGTGCTGACTATTCCAGCGCCGCTTTTCGAATCACCATTCCAGACTGCGCCTGCTTTTCTTGTAATTTCTGTCATTTCTACATTCCTTTCTTGTTTGTGCGGACCATCATGCAGTGATAAATTCGGCCTGTTTTTTCGTGATTGTTTCGATCAGTTTATCGTAGGGTTTATTGAATTTTTCTATGCCCTCATCGAGCAGTTGCCGGGTCACATCGTCCAGGTCGATGCCGAAATGAGCCAATTGCTCCAACTGGCTGCGGGCTTCATGGAGATCCTGCTCGAGGGTAAGGGCAACCGTTCCATGATCCATGAATGCTTCGAGCGTCTCAGGCGGAACGGTGTTCACGGTGTGTCGACCGATCAAATTGTCAACGTATAAGACATCCGAATAATCTGGATTCTTGGTACTTGTGCTCCCATATAATATGCGTTGCACACGTGCATTTTTATTCGCAAAAAAGTCCCAGCGCGGACCTCGAAAAGTTTCTTTGAAATGCTGATAGGCAAGCTTTGCATTCGCGATACCGATTTTGCCTTTCAACGCTTTGGCTTCAGGGGCGCCCAGTTGATCCAGCATTTTATCAACCTTCGCATCGATGCGGCTGACAAAGAAAGAGGCTACCGAAGCGATCTGGTGCAGATCATAGACTTTGACGGCGCGTTCCTCAAGAGCCGAGATATAGGCTTCGGCAACCATATCGTATTGGGTCAGGGAAAATAGCAGGGTGGCATTAACATTGACACCTTCCGCCACAAGTTCCTGGATTACCTGAATTCCCTCCGCCGTACCGGGGATTTTGATCATGCTGTTCGGACGATCAATGGAGCTGAATAAACGTTTGGCTTCCTGAACAGAAGCCTGCTTATCATGGGCAAAATGCGGATTGACCTCCAGGCTGACATACCCATCCGCGCCTTTGGTTTTCTCAAATACAGGATAGAGGATATCCGCAGCCATGCGGATATCCTCCACAGCAACTGCTTCGTAAATCTCCTGGGCTGTTTTGCCCTCCAAAGCCAGTTTTTGGATCTGATCCTCATACTCGTTTCCTTCAGCAATGGCCTTTTCAAAGAGATCTGGGTTCGAGGTCATTCCGCGCACACCATTTTGAACGTAGAGCGCAAGGTCACCGGATTGGATCAGGGAACGGTCAATATAATCAAGCCAGATGGATTGCCCGAGTTCAGATAGTTGATGTAATTTTGTCTTTCTCATAGGTTTGCTCCTTTCTACAATAAATTTCTTTCTTTCATTTTTCATGTGATCGTTTTCTTTCTTTATGTATGTAGAAACACCCTACCATCATAATTATGTGAAGTTCATCTGCCACATATATGGAATACTTTTAATTCATGCTTTCTCTTCACCCGCTCGATAATATGTGGTCTCTCTATTGTTCGTAATCATTGAATCTGAATTGTTTTGTAAGCAGTCATAATTCCCATTTATCCTTCGTATAAAGGTAAACGATAGCATACAAAGGATGGCAGGAATATGTATCAGTGCATACACAAAAGATACAAATTTGGATACATCTGATTATGCGATCAACTTTTTATAGTAGCATATAGAAAATTGGGGGGAATTCTTGACCTAAACCAACAATATTGGATTTATAATTCACATCGATATCGATAAGAAGGCATATGGGAAAAAAGCTAACCAATTCACATGACAGGCGTTCGTTATCAGAAGTTCATGAGACCGTGGTCGTGCCAGCGCGGGGACCCTGGTGGCGGCGCTGGCTGGCAATCACTGGTCCGGCGTTGATGGCTGCGGTCGGCTACATGGACCCTGGGAACTGGGCTACCGATATCGCCGGCGGCAGTCGCTATAACTACACATTGATTTGGGTGCTGTTAATGTCCAACCTGATGGCGATCCTATTGCAGAGTTTGGCGGCGAGGCTGGGAATTGTCAGCCGACGGGATCTGGCTCAGGTCTGTCATGAGGAATACCCGCCTATTATCAATATTCCACTTTATGTCCTGGCAGAGATCGCCATCACAGCCACCGATCTGGCAGAGGTGCTCGGCTCTGCCATTGCTTTGCAACTGCTGTTTGGAATCCCGCTCGTTTATGGTGTGGTATTAACCGCCTTTGACACACTGCTGTTACTCCTGCTTTCACATGTTGGAATCCGTAAACTGGAAAGTGTGGTTGTCGCATTGGTTGGGACAATTGGAGTGGCATTCCTGATCGAGATCGTTTTAGGGCAGCCCGATTGGGGCGGCATCGTAAACGGATTTATCCCCTCCCTTCCGGATGCAACGGCTTTATATATCTCCATCGGTATTCTGGGCGCGACCGTCATGCCCCACAATCTATATCTACATTCATCCCTCGTGCAGACGCGCAAGATCGGGAGAAGTCACGATGAGATCAAAGATACGCTTCTATGGAACAACATTGATACAGGTGTTTCTTTAAACCTGGCATTTTTTGTGAACGCAGCTATTCTCGTCATGGCGGCCTCGGTTTTTTATCGAAATGGCTATTTTCAAGTGGCTGAGATACAGGACGCTCACCGACTTTTGGAGCCCATTCTTGGAGCATCGATTGCGCCAATTGCTTTTGCCATCGCCCTGCTCGCTTCGGGACAAAGTTCCACCATTACGGGCACGCTCGCCGGGCAAATCGTCATGGAGGGTTATCTCAATTTACGCATCCGCCCCTGGCTGCGACGCTTGATTACTCGTTTACTGGCAGTCATCCCGGCCATCGCCGTTATCGCTTACTACGGAGAAAATTCCACCGGAGCCATGCTGGTGTTAAGTCAGGTTATCCTCTCCCTGCAATTGCCTTTCGCCATTATCCCATTGATCCACGCGGTAGCCGATCGACGGCGTATGGGAGAGTTCAGCATCCGTCCATGGGTACAAGGCTTGGCATGGCTGGTGGCGGGTGTGATTGTTGTACTCAACATTAAACTCATCATTGATCAGATCACGGTCTGGCTACAAGAAGCTGGCAGGAATATCGCCATACTGGAGGCAATTGTTTTCCCGCTTACGATCGCTTTAGGAATTCTGCTCCTTTACATTACCTTATATCCCTGGTTGGAGAAACGTTTGACGAATATCGCCGTTCCCCGCCTCGGAGGAGTCCACCAGGAAAATGCTGCAGTATCAGAAAAAGTCAAAATGCCGGAGCCTTATCATCGCATTGCCATTGCACTCGATTTTTCCGGCAATGACGAGAAATTACTCAATGAGAGTTTACGTTTTCTGCATAAAGGAAAAACCAAGCTGGTGCTCCTGCACGTGGTGGAGAGCCCGGTCGCGCGCGCCCTGGGCACTGAAGGGGAAGACTACGAAATTCAAGAAGACAAGAATCACCTGGAAACCTTGGCAGGCTTGATGCGAAAGGCCGGCTATGAAACGAGCTATCAACTGGGAACAGGCGACCCCACTTCTGAACTTGCCCGTATGATCAACAAACTACAGGTGGATATGGTTATTGCCGGTGGGCATGGACATTCGGGGGTTTCCGACCTGATCCACGGAACCGTCATCAACAATCTGCGTCACCAAATTCGAGCCAGCCTGTTGATCATCCCCATAGGAAACAAATAACTGAGCCGTTCAAGTGTATCCAAATGTACACCTGACACATATATCACGATACATCCCTTCCTCATCATGACATGATATAAACATAGTCGTGTATTGAAAAACGCCATCGATTGGGTTTCACGCCCACCGAACGAATTGCCTTTGGATGGAAAACCGGTCGCCATAATGGGCGCATCCCTTGGCATCTCTGGAACGATCCGGGCGTAAATGCACTTCCGCTAGGGATGTGTGTTCACGAATATGCTGCCGTTGAACAAACCGCAGGTTTTCGTTGCCAATGCCAAAGACAAACTTAACACTGATCGAAAATTGATGGATGAGGATGCGCGTTATTATGTTCGACTGCTAACGGAAGCCTTGCTGGAATTGACGCGTAAAATACGCTACGGCAATATCATGGCGAATATTGGGAATAAGACAAATTCTTCCTCAGAAGAATTACATCCCCAATAATCAGGGAAAGGATAACTCACAGGTTCAAAAATCCATCATTGTCTTAATGATTGGGCAAAAAGAACGCAAGTTTAAGCCTCATTAAACTACCTTTAAAAAGGGGACACACGGGCGCATGTTGTGACCAAATAACAATTCTTCCTGCGGGGACGCCTTAACTTGGTTTTAAATCTTCCTGCTTTTGAAATTTCGTAACAGAATTTTTAACGATTTGACGTATAATTCTTGTCATGAGCGATATATCAGACAAGCCCATGCGTCCCATCAATATATTATTGATTAATGAGATAGAGCTGATTGGCAATGTCATTGTCGCCGCGCTCGAAGATGAAGAAGATATTCAGGTTGTGGGGTGTGTTACAACCCCTGAAGAAGCATTGAAGATCGTTCAGGAAAATGTTGTGGATGTGGCGCTGGTCAGCACACGCCTGTCTGATGAGGGCGCGCTTAAACTTACCAATGCCATCACTGAATTGGCGCCCACTACCAAGGTTCTGGCGCTGGGGTTGACCGAAGAGAAAAACCGAGTCCTGCGGTACGTGGAGGCTGGCGCGGCCGGATACATCCTAAAGGATGATTCACTCGAAGAACTGATCAGCACGGTTCGGGCGGCACAGGAGGGTAAAGTTTTTGTCTCACCAAAAATCGCCGCCGCCATGATGGAACGCCTCTCTGATCTGGCGCAAATGTTTTCGGATGTTGAAAACAATGTGACCGATACAGCGGGCTTGACTTCGCGTGAACTCGAAGTGTTGGACCTGATCGGCAAGGGGCTGACCAACCAGGAGATTGCCGAACAGCTTGTCATCGAGATCGGCACGGTTAAGAACCACGTCCACAGCATTCTCGAAAAACTCAACGTTGGCAGCCGCGGCGAAGCTGCCGCTTATCTGGCGTTTATCAAGAAATAGTATCCCCCAGCATTCGTATAAGTTTTCAAATAAGTTGTGGAGAACGTCTTTATATCTTGTCAGATGTATAAAGTCATTATTCAACTTTATCAGCGTCAATTTCTTCGTTGTCTTCCAAAATATTCAAGCCAGCCTTTAGATCTTCAATATCCCTCCAGCTAATTTCATCATTTTGCAGGGCGACATCAATGTGAGCGACCAAGTCTCCAAAATGGCTTTCAGAAATGACCCCCTCTGTGAACAATTCATCCAGGGTTGAACGCTGTGTCCGTAGAACCTCCCGCCAGGCGGAGTCTAACTCTTCACTTGCAACCGTAGGTTTTGACTGTAATATCTCATGTATTTCCCTGGTTAGGTCGTCAATTTGTTGTTCGAGAATGGGAGTAATAATGGCATGGGTATGCCTTAAAACGATGCCATTCTTATTAAGTTCATTAAGATGAGTTAAGCTACTCTTGGTTGCCAGTATTTGCGCCTTTTTCTGTTCGTAATTCTCACGTTCCTCTGTGCGTTTTGCCAGGTGTAGTCCCTGCACAATAGGGCCCATAGTCGTTCCCTGCACTAATAATGTAAAAATAACTACGCCAAAACTCATCGCCCGAAGATCATCATTATTCAGTCCTAACGCCAAGGCCAGGGTAATCGCTCCTCGCAAACCTCCCCAATGGAGAATAAACTGCCAGCGAAGGGGAATGTTTCTCACAATGGCAGAAAATCCATAAATAACGATCCCGCGGGCAATCAACACTGCCATGATTGCCAGTAGGATCAACCACCTATTGGCCCACAAAAGAAGAGGGTCCACAACTAAACCGATAAGTAGAAAAACAAGCGAATTGGCGATAAAGGCAGTGAAACCCCAAAAGTTTTCAACTACGATTCGCGTATTAGGCGACATCACCCGAGGACCGGCGTTTCCGCTGAACATACCTGCGGCAACAACCGCCAAAACCCCGCTGCCATTGAAGTTTTCAGCTACGAAGTAAGCCCCGTAAGCCAGAATAAAAGTCAAGGCGGTTTCGATCAGGTCATCTTCAAGGTGTTTAATGATTGTTGAGATGAACCATCCAAACGCTAAACCAATCAGCAATCCAAACCCCGAAACGAATAAAAATTGTGCGAGACTATTTAATAAGTGAAAGGTTTGATCTGCCGCCGCGGTCAATGCCAGGCTAAATATTACAATCGCAATCCCATCGTTTAGAAGACTTTCGCCTTCCAGTAACACCCGTAAACGAGTAGGGACACCAAAAGTCCGAAACAGCGCCACCACTGCCACTGGATCCGTCGCTGCGATGAGCGCCCCAAAGATGGTTGCGGTCGCGTAACTAACACTAATGCCCCAAGCAACAACTCCACCCACGAGCAACGTGGTGATGATCACACCAGGTATGGCAAAAAGGAGGATGGAATCAATATCCTGGCGCAGGTCTGTTAATCGTAAGTGAAAAGCGGCTTCAAAAACCAGGGGCGGCACCATTAATCCCAAAATGATTTCGCGTACCAGTTTGTCTTCAAGATGGATCAGTGGATCCAACAACTCAAGCATGTTTCCAAGAAAAGGCAGGTTTTCCCACTGCGGGAATTTTGGGGAAAGCAATGAAAATAATAACCCCACTAAAACCAAACCAACTGTGTAGGGCATCCGTCTCTGACGCGCAAAAATGCCCACACTGACCGCTATCGCCAGTGACAAGATTATAATCTTGACTCCTACTATAACTAAATCACTGGTCATTCCATACCTCCTGTACTCACACCCATGTTTGTATGCGCAAGATACCATTAAGGAAATAGCAATTCCATGTATCCCGGCATAAGTAAATGCACAAAAATGGATACATTTTTGTATGCCTTTCGGAGACTATCCGACGGGAGTACTTAAAATGTACCGCAATGTGTATCCATCATCTATATCGATGCACATTGACTGTTACTTGAACTCCCTCTACCATGACAAGATTAGGCATCGGATCTCAATGTTGGAAAGCAATATAGGAAGGAGACCATATGGCAAAAGGGAAAAAACGAAAAGCGAAGGATCCTGTTGACCCCTATACAGGAGAAAGAACACCACCTGCAGAAGACGCGGGCAAAATTGAAGAAATTGTGCCTACCGATAGCGGAGACCGGACAGGGGAAAACTATCTCCTCGGGGAAGAAACGAGCATGGATCATATTGCCGCTGATGAGGATGCCGATGCAGTTGCTGAACAGTCTGCTCATTACACAGAGGATGAGGAAATAGAAAAAATTTTCGAGGAGCGCCAGGAGCTTGCGGTTGGAGGGCGGAATAAATTAGAAGAGAGGCTGGAAGAACATCATTCAAAATCCCCAAAACTTTCAGGAGGCGACTTGGATGCTGAATGGGAGCTGGCGGACTCTGGAGGGGAAGAGACCGTCGGCGGAAGCACTCCCACCCCGGGTCAAAACGTTGTAGAGGAGTTGGGGCAGGCGGTTGGTCTGACGTATGAGGATGATGAGCCGCTCGGGGGTGAGGAGAAATTGCGCGAGCGGGACCGCCATCGTCTGGAGCCGGACTCGGAAGACTCCACGAAAGATACCAAAACAAACGAGTGATCGACTTCTGTTTAAAGGTAGATGAATTGCAGAGTTGTCTTCCGTACATTGCATAGAGCTTGATCCTCAGGGCTTGTATTCACTTAATTCACTGATTTCAGAAAGGAGAATTTTATGGGATTCGACCAATATCATGAACCACCTGAAGAACTGTCTGAGGAAACACGTACTTTCGCGCGCCTGATTGCCTCCTTGATCGAAGAGGCGGAAGCAATTGACTGGTATGAACAGCGGCTCGAAGTGGAAAAGGATCAAGAAGCACACGACATTATGACGCACACGCAAAAAGAGGAATTCATCCACTTTGGCATGGACCTTGAATTTCTACTGCGCCGCAAGCCAAAATGGCGCACCATCCTCAAAAACCTGCTCTTTACCAAGGGAGACTTAACTAAGCTTGCCGAAAAAGCCGAAGAGGCTGCACCAGAATAACACGAAGAAAGCAAGTTCGTATCAACGGCGAAGTTATAAGAATAGTCGAAGGCATATTGTTTAACGATTAATACCCACTGACCAGGGCACAGCCATGTTTTCGGATGGGTCTCCATTAAGACGCGGCTCCATCCAATCATTTATTTTTTGCAACTATCCAGAGCAGGGAATTTATCAGGCTGTCTATTGCATCAACGCCGGACCGGAATGGTTATTGGATAAATCGTCAAAACATGCAGTGTTTGTTAGAGTTTATTTAGACCAAATAGCAGGCAACAATGAAAAACGTGAACGATAGAAAGGGATTTTTTCAAGTATTCCTGGAAGCATGAGAGAGGAAGTGAATATGATTGACAGGGAGACAAAAAGGAAATATTAGAGAAGAAAAAATGTGCGCAATAACTGGCGTCAATCCGGGAATAGGTTATCATATGCTTAGGGTTCAAATATTTCGGGAACAGGGTTAAACAATTTTGTATCAAATATGGAGATGCCCTGGCCGGTTTATTTCAGCAACAGATTTTCAATAAAATGTTTGTGATCTGAGAGGAAACAGGAGTATCGATTATGAATAGTGATCCTCAGCAAAATAAGGGAGAAGGTCGGCTCCTACTGGCAATCAAAGAGGAACAAGTAAGTGTCTCTCCTGAAGCCAGTGAAACGATCCATCTGGCAGTGATCAATCAAGGCTCCAAGGAGGATTATGTTGATATCCTCGTCAAGGGCGTACCCTCCGATTGGGTAACGATCGAGACGCCTGTGGTGCATCTCTCTCCCGGAGAGACAAAACAATTTACGATTATTATCCAACCTCCCGTCCTTGCACAAAGCCGGGTGGGACAATATCCTCTGGATGTTCAAGCAGTTAGCCAGAGCAATCCCAAGCGTTCAGCCAGCGCCCACAGCCTTTTGATAGTGGCTGCTTATCAATCAAAGGGGCGCATTGGCGTCCTGCTCGGCTCCATCTATTTTTCAATTTCTCCGGGTTCAAGCATTAATATTCCAATCATCCTGCAAAATCGTGGTTTACAGGAAGATAGCTTCCAGTTAAAATATAGGGGGTATTCCCGCGAGTTGGATATCCACGAACTCGGCCTTCACAGACCTGAAGCCAAACATGAGCAAGGAGATCGAGCTTACCATTCGAGTCCCTCACACACCTGATGCAACTGCCGGGCGGACACCCTTCACCGTTCAACTTACCAGCCAAAAATTTCCAGACCAAAAGGCTGAGGTGGAATGTATCCTGACGGTTTCTGCCTTCTCAAGTTTTTCTGCCACCCTGCAGCCAGAAATCCTGCAGGCGGATCAATTCGGTAACTTGATTATAGATAACCAAGGCAATACATTTGATACATACGACCTGAGTTTTCAAAGCCCAGCCAATATGTTGGCCTTTGAAAAAGCGGTAACAATTTCCAAAACAAGCTCACAACCGGAAGGACAGCAGGCGGCGGTTACTTATTTTGAGATTCCACAAAAAGAAAAATTTCAAGTACATGCCGGAAAAAGAGGTATCTTTCCATTTCGTATCAGGCTCCGGTCTCGTCCGATTGTGGGAAATGAGAAAACCTATCCCTACACAGTCAAAGTCTGGTCAACGGGCAATAAATCGGTGGAACTTCCGGGGGAGTTAAAGGAAAAAGGTTTAATCCCACCCTGGTTGGTCTCTGCTTCGTTGGTTGGTATTTTGATCCTTTGCCTGCTGATTCTCATTCCATTCAACAGTATACGCAATACCGCCCGCGCTACACAAACAGCCGCATTCAATCAGACTCAGGCAGCACTTTCAGGACAGGATGACTCTGACGGGGATGGATTGGTCAACAACGATGAAATCCAAATTGGTACCGACATGTTCAAGGCAGATACGGATGACGATGGACTGTCGGACGGCGAAGAAGCCATTACCTACTCCACAAATCCACTTGTCCCTGATACAGACCAGGATGGACTGCTGGATGGGGAAGAAGTCAAAGTTTATATGACCAACCCGCTCAACCCGGACACCGATGCTGATGCGCTCAATGACGGCGACGAAATCGCTAAGAACACAAATCCTTTAGTGGCTGACACCGATCAAGATGGACTGGGCGATGGCGCGGAAATTAATATCGGTACAGATCCACTGCAACAAGATACGGACAAAGACCTGCTGTTGGATAGCCAGGAAAACCAGACCTGCCCGCGTCCCCTTACGCCCGATTCGGATAACGATGGAATCATTGATGGGAACGACCTGGACCCCTGCAACCCGGGGAACCCATCATTGACTGCCACCGCGGTCGCTGGCGCTACCGTAGTGGTTCCGACGGTCCCAACAAACACACCAGTAGCTACGGTAGCAACACCTGTTCCAACCAACTCGTCAATTGCCACGCCTACGTTAACTCTTCCGGATGTAGGAGGGATCATGGTCTTTGAATCAAGCCGCGACGGTAATTCTGAGATCTATGCCATGAATCTTCAAAGTCAATCCACACTGCGTTTAACGGATAACTCTACAGTAGACACACAACCAGCCATTGCTCCGGATGCGTTACGAGTGGCATATGTCTCGAATCAAAATGGCAATAATGAGATTTACCTGACGGGACTCGACCGGCGCGTCCCCGTGAACCTGACCAACAACTCAAGCGACGACCAGCAGCCAACCTGGTCGCCAGACGGCAATTGGATTGCCTTCTCTACCAACCGCGATGGAAATCAGGAAATTTACATTATGCGCAGCGACGGCACCGAGGCGCACAACCTGACTAATAATGGCGCCAATGATTTTGCTCCCACCTGGTTTTCAGTCCCCCGTCTCCTGGGCACGGAAGATTGGATCGCTTTCACATCGACCCGCGACGGTAATTTGGAGATATACAAAGTCAGGCCAGATGGGACGGGTCTTGTGAACATCACTAAAAATCCGGCAAATGATTACTCTCCGTCCGGCGTTGCAGGTGTAGCATTACTTACGTTTGTGACAGACCGAGATGGCAATCCGGAAATTTTTACAATGTCTGATAACGGGGGTGCGCCGACCAATGTTACAAACAACCCCGCCCAGGATCTC
The DNA here is from genome assembly GCA_963753655.1 of uncultured Chloroflexia bacterium. Taxonomy (GTDB): domain Bacteria; phylum Chloroflexota; class Anaerolineae; order Anaerolineales; family Villigracilaceae; genus Defluviilinea. The sequence goes on along the minus strand of CAVWDB010000008.1, from coordinate 368,506 downwards.
GACCCTGCCTTGGGTCCTAACGGGGATTGGATGATCTTTACATCTGACCGGGACGGCAACCTGGAGATCTATCTCACCAAGTTAATAGGTGGCAATATCTATAACCTGACGAGGAACACCAGCCAGGAACGCTATCCTGATTGGTAGCTTCCAAGGTGGGCGAACACAAAAGCCACCGCTTGTGCAAGCGGCGGCTTTTGTATCATTGATTTGTCATATACTTTGTGGAGGTAATTACATTATTAAACGTCATGAGTAGTATTGTCCTCATTTGCGCCCTGAACTACCTCTTTTGCTTTTGAGTAGCCTTTCTTAACACTTTCTTTTTGCTCACTCAAGGTATCTTTTGCGATTTCCTCAAGTTTCTGAATACGGTCTTTTGCCTCTTCATTCAGGGATTCCATACGGGTCTGCGCGCTCTGAATGGTTGCCAGGGCTTTCTCTTGGGCCATGCGAATCGAAGATAATGCTTTGTTCAGCATCTCATCTCCTTCGCCGACCAGAATCTCACGCGTCTCCCTGCCTGGCCGAGGGGCATACAGCAACCCAACGACAGCGCCAATCGCTCCGCCCACCAGAAAGGCAAAAAAACTATTGCCAGAATGTTCATTGTTATTCATGCTTTCACCTCCTTTCCTTGGATTACGGTTTATATTTCACGGGAAGGAATACATGACATAAAATAACACAAAGTCTTTTTTCTGAATATGCATCCTGACACACACGCAGGATACACTTTTGGATACATTTTCCCTTTTCGCCTTCAGGACAACAATCGCTTTCTCAGGATGAGGAGAGTAGCCTGCGTTCTCTTGCCAAACAGCCCGTGTCGGTTACGTTTGATCCTAATGGATATGAACTGAACTTCCGTTACGCCGAAGCCTTCAAAGCCGAAACGTTTACTGCGCAGATAGATGTATTCAGCTTTAACCCCAAAATGTTAACTTAACACGCCCCCAACGCCTTGCCAAATCGCATCTGTTCTTCCTTATCTGCCGGTAAATTCATAGTAAGGAACGTAAAAGCATGCCACAAGTCTTGAAGGTTCGCTTTGGGTTCCCAAAATCGTCTTAACATCGAGGCAGGGCTGTAAAACTCTCGATAAAGGCGCATCCGCTCCTGCTCCAATTCGTGTGCAGAAATATTTTTGGGGCTGAAAACTGCCGACCCGTAGGTGTATTGATGGTCAAGCCACCATTGGGGACGGGTAAGACGTCCCTCCGCCAGAAATTGATCGTAGAGTTCCGTTCCAGGATATGGGGTAAGTAAATTATATAGAACGGCGAAGAATCGCTCATGGATGGTGAATTCCAACAACTCGTTCAGTGAGTTCGGGCGTATCTTCATCCATCCCGAGGATGAACGAGCCAACGATCGCAATCCCATTATCACGCGCGATCTTCAAAGCCTCATCATAACCAATCCCAACCGTGTTCCAACTTTTATGGATTTGTTTGAGATTGGCGCGGCTGATGGTTTCGATGCCTGTCAACACCCCCGCGCATCCGCTTTGGTGCATGAGGCGCATGAGTTCTTTATCTTTCGTCATCGTCAGGCTGGCTTGACTGACCCAGCGGATCTTCAAGGGAATCAGCGCCCGGAACAATTCCTTGGCGGACTCCTTATCTGCCACAATATTATCGTCCACGAGAAAGACGAATTTTTTATCCAGACTCTCGATCTCAGCCACAACTTCCTTGGGCGGGCGGTGGCGAAAACTGCGACCAAAGAATGTAGTTACCGAACAGAAATTACACGAAAACGGACAGCCGCGCGTCGTCTCCACCATGCCAATGGGTAGATATTTCTTCCCGGCAAATACGGAGCGATCTACCCGCACGCTTTCAAACGGCATGGTATGAGACTGATGATAGATTCTTTTTAATTGCCCAAGCCTGGCATCAGCAAGCACATCTTCCCAAATACCTTCCGCTTCGCCTGTCAATATCGAGTCGGCATGTTGCAGTGCCTCCTCAGGTAAAAGAGTGGGATGATGCCCGCCCAAAATCACAGGCACGCCGCGCTTGCGGAATTCATCGGCGATTTGATACGCCCGCCGCGCAGTAAATGTTTTCACCGAGATCCCTACAAGGTCACGCGGCGTATCGTAATCGATCTCTTCTATGCGATCATCCACGGCTTCCACTTCCACATCCGGAGGCGTGATACCCGCCAGCGTAGCGAGAGTCAGCGGAGTAAGCTGCCAGGAAGGTTTCTCGCTAAAGTCGTTACTCTTGATCATGGCGGGTTCGATCAGTGTGATTCTCATGCGTCCTCGTCCTGTCCCTCTTCCGTTGGGAGAAGGGCGTCAATCACAAACCATTTCCCCCAGCCTGTGGATTTTTGCAAAACGCTTTGTTTGATGTTTCCTAATTTTTGTCCGCGCGCCTGGCAAGCCTTCAAGTAAGTCTCGGAACCATTCTCTATATAAACAACATCCACCGATTCAATTTGACCGAGTTTACGGCAGTAGTCGTAATGGAAGTTTTCGCGTAGCGTGAGATCCAAATCGTTTTCCAATTCATTGATATACACATCGTTTTCAAGATAGAGTACATAACGAAAACCATTCTCGTCATCGGGCGCGAGCATCGTAAATAACGGGGAGATATTATGCTTTGCGAACACATCATCCAACACCCGCGCAACAAAACGTTCTTCAAGTTTTTCGCCGAACCAATCGGAGATGTGATCGGCTTTGCCAACAAACCGAATACACGGAATTTGCATCCACTGCCCCACGACCTCAATAACGTCATGCAATTGATAACGATAAAGCCCGCCGCCTGTTGTGACGATCACAGAATATGTTTTCCCTTTTTGGATTTGATGTGCGAGATGGACTGCACCCGAGTCATCCATGAATTCAAAGAAGTGAGAATTGACCGAGAGCACGCTTCCCTCCACGCCGATCATGGGTACGGACACAAAAGCCTCCGTTGCCAGCAGACCTTTGCCCTGCAACTGCACCTGCGGAAATATTTCCTCAAGTTGACGCGCATAGGAAGCAGACGCGCCATCCGTCCAGCAACTGACGAGTTGCAGGTTTTGCCAAAGAGATTCAGGCTCAGTTGGAGAAAAGGCTTTTAACGTATGAGCAAGTTTCGGGTCGGGGGCGAAGCGGAGTTCCACATCCTGTTTTGAGACTGTGCCATGAGCGATATTATCCAGTAATTCGTCCCACCAAGTCGTTAGTGGATCGAGAAGCAGAGTCAGGAAGGTCGGGTTCCAAACAGAGACGAGACGAAGATTGGGCTGGCGCAATAGACAAAGCAACGTAACATATCGAAAGGTATCCATATCCAAAATATTTTTTACGACGGTCGGTACAGCCATGACAGAATCAGCCAACCACCTGCCAAACAAACCAAGATACGCGCTATCGGATTCAAAGCCAACAGGGATGCCCGCGGAGGTAAATCGTTTGCCGCCCACCAACGGCGTGACAGACCAATATGCAGGACCGCGCTGCAACTCCGGAATGTTGGTATAGAGGTTGTAAATCCACGGCGCGATACCGCGTTGAAATTCGGATTTGAGCGTATCGGTATATGGAATTAGTTTCGACGCCGCAGTGGAGCCGCTGGAAAGTTCAAACATGCGTACAGGTTCTGATGTGAGAATCGAGGCTTCCCCCTCGCCGATGCGTTGGATATATTTGGTGTAATCATCGTAGGTTGTAAGAGGTACAGTTTTTTGATATTGAGATGCAGAACTGATTTGAGAAAATTTATATTTCCGCCCGTATTCTGTTTCCTTGTTGGCGGTCATATAACTTTGTAAGAGATTGGTTTGTGTCTCCTGGATATTCACCGCTGAGCGTTGGAACCTTCGCCATTCAGGCAAACAGGATGCAACCCATAGCGCGTTCGCTGCATACGTTTTCACCGCGCCATCCGTTTGCCTGCGGGGGTGAAGTTGTCGGGATGAATTTGCGTGATACAAACCAATTCATCACCATTGGTGTGACCTGGATTCTTTGAAATATAGAAAGCAACATGCGGATCGTGCAAGCGTTCGTCAGTCACTTCGGCGATCCCTTCACGCAAAGGCGTGGCGCCGTCTTTAAAACGGACAACCCCTTCATGGCAGTGATAATCGGATCCAAAGCGATGTGAGGCGAGATGCTCCATAATGTCTTGCATCTCTGGTGGAGTAAGTTTATCGTGACGGGGGTAAAATTCCCTGTAGAAGACCGTGAGAAAACGATAGGTTTTATATCCTGATGAAATCAACAGCCAGTAGAGCGGCTGGGTCATGTTCGCTGATTTTTCCAATACGGTATGGATCCAACTGCGCGGCAGTTCAGGCGTGCCCCAGTATTCAGGACGAATGATGGTATCGCCTGAATAAACAACGCTGATCGGCTGGCTGTTTACTTGTGTTTCATACAATGCCAGCGTGGAAAAACCCTCCAATTCATTTGTTTTCCTATCACGCAAAAGGATGACCCAATTCTTGTTGCTCAAATCACGTTCAAAGATTTCCCGGGTTGCGCCGTCAAAGTTTTCGCTGAACACGCGGAACATGGATCGAATATCTACTTCGGACAAATCATTGCGCAGTATGGCGGTGCTGGTCAACAACGGCGGCATGATGCTCATCCTTTGAGCGTGGCGAGGGGCAGGGACTTCCAATATTTGACCCATTGAATGAAAACGTGATCGGCGTCTTTCAATAAAACGCCAAGCTTGAATTTCAGATCGCGCATCACAACAATATCCGATTTAAGAAAGGCGATGGTCATCTGGTGCATGAAAGACAATATCATACGTCGAAACGGACGCGGCAGCCGCGGGGCGGTCCTTGATGGCATCACGTTCAGGATGTAGACGCGAGTCTGTTTATCGGTAACAGGCAGAATGGTAAAAAGGATGCGCGCATTCGTGCGCGCGTTATAGGCGAGAATGTTATTTCCTCCCCAACAATGCGCGCTCAGTTCCACCACATCCACGCCGATGCTTCGCAAGAGTCGGTCATTGAATTGTTCGCCTTCCACTTTTGCGCGAAAGTCCACCGATAAATGATGCTGCGAAGAGCTATTCAATATTGGCGGCTCAAGCAATTTTCGATGATGCACCGTCGAAAAATGCTGGCTGTCGAATGAGTTGGCGGCGAGCACTTGATAGGGCGTATCGAAATCCATCATGTAGGGCGCGCTGTAAAAATCGTGATCACTATTCTCAAAAAGCGGATAATCGAAAGTGGGCGCGCCGCCGAGAAAGCCGAACACCATTCCATATTGCTCCTTGCAGACGAGGGACATCTGCCGCGCTCGCGCAGGGACGGTTACCGCGGCGGGAATATGCTCGCACACCCCTGACGGCGAATACTCCCACTCATGCAGTGGACACTGTAACCGTTCGCCTGTTACACACCCACGCGACAGGTCCGCGCCCATGTGAGCACATTCCGAATGGACTGCACCCACCTTCCCGCTTTCCGTGCGAAAGACAGCCAGCGGCAAGCCAAATGCCTTGCGTTTGACCACCTGCCTGCGTTTCAACTCCGACGAACGGCAAAGCGGATACCACGAAGCAGGAAAGGATAATAATTTTTGAGGATCACTTTTTACAAGGGCGTTCATTGTTAGTTTTGAAGCCACTCCTTCCAGAATGAACAATCTTTACACGGTGCGATCTCTTCAAAGCGTCCATGTTCCATCAACGCTCGTATTTCGAGCATCCGAGGCGAATTATAAATCTCACGAATGGATTGTTCGCGCACATTGCCAAGTTTCTCACGGTGTTCCCAGTCATTTGCACATAACGGCACATCGCCATTCTTCAAGATATGCATGATCCCAAACGTGTGCGGACAGGCGCCTTTGAATATCCTGCGTCCCATCCCTTTTCGTGTGCGTTGAAAGAAAAAGCTTTTATATGGGATGCGGTCTTCATAGTCCTGCAATACACCGGCGCGATTATTGATCTCATAGTTCGAGACGTTGATGCCTTTTCCCTGCCAATATTTTCTGAAGGGAGAAAATTCATCCTCGTTCCCCATCTGGCGGACGTAACGCAGGAACACGTTAATTTTGGAAAGCAGTGGTGAGCGTGAAAGGGACTCCAGGTTTCCCGTCACCTGTTTCCACGATAACCCTTCTATCAATTTGTTATAGGTTTCTTCGGTGAAGGCGCTCAAACTGATGGTGATGGTGTCCAACCCGCTCTTGACCAGTTTTTCAAAACGAGCCGGTGTAAGAGCTGTGCCATTGGTTACGATCTCGACAGATTGATGAGGCTTCGCAATAGCTTTGAATTCAGCGATCCGTTCTTCGAGTTTGACATCGAGCAGCGGTTCATTCTGGACCATGGGAACGAGTTCGTGAAAATCATCTTCTGCCGCACATTCATGGATAATCTTGCTATATAAAGCATCGTCCATGATCTCGCGTTTTTCCAGGTGGACTGTGTACGGATACGGACACATGCCGCATTTCCCATTACAGCGATTGATGGTCTGTACCTGCAATACATTGGGAAATAAAGATGCTTTATTCGTCCGCCATTTATTCAAATTTTCGTTGAGTATCCAGGTGCCGCGTAACAAATAGGTGAGGCTGGTAATATTTCGCACACGGGGATTTTCCCAACCTGTCCGTGAACGGAAGAACGGAAAAAGATGGTATATAAAGAAATTTGCAATTACTAAAACGATATCAATAAAACGATCAAGGAGGAAAGTCATAGCAGTGCGATCTCCAGTCCGGGAATACAAGAGGGTCGAGCTTTGACAGTAAATCTTCATCCACATCCCAATTCACCAGATAGATTTGGCTGATATACGTCAGCGGGCGGTAGCTCTCCACAATCTTGCGAAAGGGATTTGTCTCCGCCAGCCCGATCATGAAATAGCGGTAGCCGTGTTCAAGTGTGTGGTTATACATCACGCGCAATAAAGCTTTGAACACAATAGGATCGTCATTGTCTATTGCGAGATGACTTGCATAGGAATATTTCAACGGAGTATTCGGCTCGGGAAGATAAGGTACAACTCCAAATCGTGAAAATAAGTTGATGACCTTCCGCCAGCGTTTCAGCGAACCTGAGTATCCACGAATGACCGTTTGCTTGAAGGAATTTTGATCCCAGCAGGCGAGACAACCGATGACGTGATCTTTATCGAGTACGAGGAAAAAATCAGAAGGGGAAAGGCTTGAGAGTAAGAGCGATTTGCAGGTCCAGTGTGGAGCGAGTTGTTTACAGGCATTGTTGCGGTTGAGACAATCTACAATGTCGGTTACGCGGCTGTCATCCCCGTGAACGATCCGCATCGAGGCAGGTAAAGGCAGCTCGCGCTTACGTCTCACCGGATAAATGGCATACGTAAACATGCGTGCATATTCCCGCGCGTGTGGATATTCTGGCAAAGCCGATGTAAGCAATCTTCTTGCGGGCAGGTTATCTTCGATGACGCTCATGATGTAAAAAGGCGTGCGACCATCGAGATGCAACTCGTGATATTTCTTGAACCCGCCCGCCAGCCCGCGCGCAAGATACATGCCTTTGCCATAGATCGGATTCACGCGCAGTTGACTCATATAACCAATATCCTGCATCTCTCCATTGACATACAGCGGACGCATGGAACGATTGCCAAATGCGATCACATTACCCGAATCCGATTCGCGTGCGACGATGGTTTGATGGAACGCGCCTTCGACAACCGATGCATCGAAGTAACAAGGCTCACGCTCGAACGAAAGCGAGATCGAACCCGAGATCGGATTCTCACGCAACAAACGGCGCAAGTCGGCGTCGTCGGCTTGCGTGGCGAGTTCAAATTTCAGTGTGGGCATCAGGCACGGATCAACTCGGGAAGCGACGGGCAACGGGATGCCCTGCTCGCGCACTTTGATCAACTCTCCGCGCCAGGCTTCATCGCCGAACGGATAATAATCACGCTGACGGACCTCGCGGCGGAATAAATAATTGATGCCATAGAAGTGCCACCACATCGCTGAACTGGAGCGATTGACCGCATCAAAACTACGCTGCCAGATGTTTCGGTAACTATAAAACTCTGCCCGCGCCTCAACACATCCACGCTGGAGGCGTTCGGGAGACATGCGCGCAGGCTGGAAAGGAATCATGTTATACGAGTAACGGTCATCCAACCACCATTTATCGAAGAGCAACCTGCCATCTTCTTCAAGGCGTTTGTAAAGCGGCGTTCCGGGGAATGGCGTGAGATGATTGAAGGCAGCGATATAGAATTTGTGTTTGAGCGCAAAGTCAACGGTCTCTGAAAAACTGGTTTCGGTGTCTTCGTCATAACCAAAGACAAAGGTGATATAGAGGCGGATGTCGAATTTTCGCAAGTTGTCGAGCGCCTTTTCATATCCGCCTTTCATGGTGTTGAAACCTTTGTTCATCTTCTTGAGGTTATCTTGATTCAACGACTCGAAACCGATCAACACACCCTGACATCCGCTTTCCTTGATGAGATGCAAAAACTCTTCATCATGTGCGGCGTTGATGCTTGCCTGACTCACCCAACGGATCTTGAGTTTCTTCAACTCGCGGAAGAAATCTTTTGCCTGATCCATGTTGGAGGTGATGTTGTCGTCGACGAAGAAGATGAGCGGTTTATCGCGCATCTTTTCGAGTTCCACGAAAATATCACCGGCGGGACGGCGCACTTGTGTATGGTTGAAAACTGTCTGCACCGCGCAAAAGTCACAGACGAAATGACAGCCTCGTCCTGCTTCCACCAAGCCAATCGGAAGATAATTCTTGCCTTTGTAAATGGAACGGTCAGGGCGGATATCTCCCAGAGATGGTCTCCCGGCTGAACGATAAAAGGTCTGCAAAGCGCCGCGTTCGGCATCGTTGAGCACCTGCTCCCAAACTTCCTCCGCTTCACCGACGATGACCGCATCCGCATACTGAGAAACTTCCTCAGGACATAACGAGGCTTGAAAGCCGCCCATCACGACGGGCACGCCGCGCCTGCGGTATTCACTGGCGATCTGGTAGGCGCGCTTGGCTGTATAGGTCTCGACACTGATGCCTACCAAGTCCGTTGGTTCATCGAATGGGATGCGCTCCATGCGGTCGTCGTAGAATTTGATCTCGACATCTCGAGGAGTTAATCCCGCAATGACGGCGGGAGGCAGAGGCTCCATTTGCCAGAGGCGGATGTAGGGTTGGTCGACGCGTCGTCCGATGCATGGGTGGATCAGGGTCAGTCGCATGAGTCCGCCTTTTGAGGAGAGTCAGTTATCGGCTGGAATTGAAGCGGGGCTTGAGTCCAGACGCTACGCGCCAGTCCAAGACTTCCAATGAATATCAGTAATCCCGTGAGGGTCATATTGAGTTGTGCGAAGGGTATGATAAACATGATCCAGCCTGCGAGAAATAAAATAGCTGACCATTTCGGAAAGTTTTGATTGCGTAGTATCACCCAACCAAATATCACAATTCCGAGCATGAAGATGCAACTGCCCAACCGAAGAATAAAAGACCACGGCATTTCCTGCATGGCAAGATAGATATTGAGCGTTCCCAATTCACCTGCGAGGTAGAGGCGTGCAATCAACGGATCAACGATGGCATGGATGCCCAGCAACGGCATGGACAAACCGACACCAATGACGGAAAAGACCATCGCCCAAAACGCGGGACGATGATCGTGGGTGTAGGAAAGCAGCTTGTAGATGGAGATGGCGGCAGTGGAGAAAAACGGAAACGCCAACAGGAGAAGGATCTGCGCGATCAAATAATTGGTTGAACCCAACGCCTGTGCAAAAGATGATGGAGATTGGATCATATTAGGAATGCTTGGATGGATCAATTCTGCAAACAAAACAAGAACAGACGAGAGCATCAAAGCTGTCGCGCCGAGCCTGATGCGATTCACAAACAACGATGCAGTTGCGGGATACAACGAAAGCAGGGATTGATAAACTCTTACCGCCTCTTCCCAGCGTTCCTGTTTTACATATTCATCCGCCAGCGCTTCATTGATTTCGATGCTGTTGGGTCGAATGACGATGTTCTCTTCAAGTTGGGATATTGTTTGCATAAATTAATCACCTGTTACCTGAATGAGGTCGGCTGGTTGTGTTGTCTGTTGTGGTTCCAACTGCCCGATGATCCAGTCGCAGTTGTAGAAACTATTCAAGTGATGAGCATAAAAACGATAGCCCATGTTGGCGATCCACCAGACCGGCGTTTGAATGCGGGATTTCAAATAGCGTCTTGCCAGGGCTGTGTAGGAATAGGTATGTTTCCATGCCTGTTCGTGTCCATCGTAAAGTTGTCCCGGAGTCATCTGCGTGGGTTGGAAGACGACATGCTGGGCATCGTACAGTTCCCAGTTTTTGGTGAGGATGCGGTTTTCAGATTCGAGTCGTTTATATAAACCCGTATTCGGGAAGGGCGTGACGATGGCAAAGCGCGGCAGGTCAATGCCTGCATCAATAGTGAAATTCGCAGTCTGCATGAAAATATCGGGCGTGTCGTTGTCCATACCGAAGGTGAAACATGCCATGAGGGTGATGCCATATTGATGCAGGAGAGTCGTCAGCTCCTTGTATTTCGAGGGGGAGTTGAATCCTTTTTTGGATTGTTTGAGATTTTCAGGCGTGATGGATTCAAAACCCATTAATAGACCTGTACAACCACTGCGCGCGGCAAGTTCGAGGAGCGGTTTATCTTTCCCAAGCAAAGTCGTCGAAAGACCAAACCAATTTAGTTTGAGGGGAATGAGCGCTTCAAATAACCTTGCCGCGTACTCTTTATCTGCTATCAAGTTCAGGTCAATGAAAATGATCTTCCGCGCCCAGTGTCCTTTGATATCGGCAATAACTTCTTCAACTGGTTTTTGATAGGGTTTCAATCCCCAGGCCGTAGGTACCACACAGAAGTCACAGCTATGCACACAGCCGCGCGTCGCTTCGAAGACGTGCGTGGTAATGTACTTGTGGGCTTTGATCAGGTCGCGGCGAGGGAAAGGTCGATTCGCAAGACTTAGGTTTGGGCTTTGATCGTAGCGGGGTTTCATCTCCCTGATCACGAAATCTCGCAAGAGTTGGGGCCAGGTGTCTTCAGCATAGCCAACGACGATTGCATCCGCGTGAGGCTGGGCATCTTCAGGGATGAGAGTGATATGAGGTCCGCCCAATACAACAGGAATGCCGCGGTTTCGGAAATGATCGGCGAGCTCATAGGCGCGCATTGAAGAACCCGTAATGACCGTCATACCAATCAAATCGGCGGACAAGTTGATGTCAACGTTCTCAATGCCCTCATCAACAATTTGGACATCAATGTTTAATTCGGGTGGAATGAGCGCTGCAAGCGTAACCAGTGTAAGAGGTGAATAGCGGAGGTTTTGTTTGAATATTCCCCCGCGATGTCGGTAGAGCGGGCCCTTGGGAGAGATCAGAACGATTTTCATTGGGTTCCTTTCCCGTCACATCATCCCATCATTAACTTCGGACGATATTGCAGCGCCTCTGCCAGATGGGCCGATTGGATATCTTCACTTCCCGTCAAATCTGCTATTGTCCGCGCCAGTTTGAGGATGCGATGATAGGCGCGCGCCGATAAATTAAGTTGAGTCATCGCCGCCCGCATCAAACTCTGACCTTCATCCTGCAACTTGCAAAACTGCCGTATCTCCCCGACGCGCATATCTGCGTTACAGACAATATCTGAGGCGCCGTTGCTCGAAAAACGTTTATTTTGAATATCGCGCGCAGCTTGTACGTGTGAGCGAATGGATTCGCTCGACTCCCCAACTCGACTTTCGCTTAATTTTTCGTAATCCACGCGTGGGACTTCGACGTGAATGTCAATGCGGTCCAGCAGGGGACCTGAGATTCGTTTTTGGTATTTGGTTACCAGTGCGGGTGCGCAGGTGCAGGGTTTTTGTGAGTCACCGTAATAACCACACGGGCAGGGATTCATGGCGGCGATCAATTGAAAGTTGGCAGAAAAAGTGAGCGAGCCTTTGGCGCGGCTGATGGTGACGACCTTGTCTTCCATGGGTTGGCGCATCACTTCCAGGACGCGCGTGCCGAATTCAGGAAATTCATCCAAAAACAAAACGCCCCTGTGGGCAAGCGATATTTCTCCAGGCTTTGGAATGTTGCCGCCACCCACCAAGCCCGCGTGGCTGATGGTGTGATGCGGCGCACGGAACGGGCGATGACGGATCAGAGGGTGTGCCCGCAGGAAGCTGGTCTGCAACGGAATAGATGCGCGTCACATCCAGCGATTCTTCGATGGACATTTCAGGCAGGATACCAGGCATGGCGCGGGCAAGCAGTGTCTTACCAGCTCCGGGGGAACCAACCATCAATACGTTATGTCCACCTGCGGCTGCAACTTCGAGGGCGCGCTTGACGTGTTCCTGTCCTTTTACTTCTGCAAAATCTGTGGGAGTGAAAAGCGGCTCAAGCGTGTCATTGCTTGAGGATTGATAAGGCTCGATCAAATGGCGACCAGATAAATGGTTGTACAGATCCGCAAGCGATTTAACAGGGATAATTTCGAGACCGGGGATCAAAGCGGCTTCCCCGGCGTCCGCTTCCGGGACGAACATGCGCTTGTATCCGTGCGCGCGGGCGGCTGCCGCCATGGGCAGGAGTCCACGTGTGTGACGGACGACGCCATCCAGTGATAGTTCGCCGACCACAAGAGTATTTTCGACAACCACCTGAGGAAGATGACCGGCAAGGATGATGACGCCCAGCGCAATCGGAAGATCGTAGGCTGGACCCTCCTTACGCACAGCCGCGGGCGCAAGATTTACAACAATGCGGTGACGGGGAAAATGCAACCCAGCGTTTTTGACCGCTGTTTGCACTCGTTCGCGGCTCTCCTGCACAGCGGCATCAGGCAAACCGACGATCATTACGCCAGCCATGCCATTGGAATAATCAACTTCCACTTCAATGATGACTCCCTCGAGTCCGACGACGGCACAGGAAAATACGCGTGCAAGCATGTGGAAAGTGTAGACGAGGAGGGAGGAAAAGTCAATTGAACGGCAATCGTTACAGCCGATTTACTTAAAGTTGGGACTACCCTGTTATGGTAAACTTTGAACAATCTAATAGGAAACCAAGATATCCGAATGCAATTCACCCCTACAGCAATTCCTGATGTGATCATAATTGAGCCAAAAATCTTTGCCGATCAGCGCGGTTTTTTTCTAGAGAGTTATCAGAAAGAGCGGTTCCTCGAAGCTGGTATCGATGCAAGCTTTGTACAAGATAATCATTCGCAATCGCAACAAGGCGTATTGCGAGGTTTACATTATCAAATCCAACAACCCCAGGGGAAATTGATCCGTGTGATTGCCGGTGAAATATTTGATGTTGCAGTGGATATTCGAAAGAATTCGCCAACTTTTGGAAATTGGGTGGGAGATTATTTATCAGCTGAGAATAAAAAAATGTTGTGGATTCCAACAGGCTTTGCACATGGATTCTATGTAACCAGCCCAGAAGCGGAAGTGCTTTATAAATCCACCGACTACTATGCTCCTCAATGGGAACGCACGATTGCCTGGAATGAACCGACCATCCATATTGAATGGCCCCTGGAAGACACCACTCCCATTTTGTCTCCGAAAGATACATCAGGTAAATTACTCGCCGACGCAGATCTTTTCAAATGAAGATTGTGCTCTTCGGCAAAAACGGTCAACTAGGCTGGGAACTCCAGCATATACTTCCCGTTTTGGGGGAAACAATCCAGCTGGGACGCGACGAGTTGGATATTTCAAATATTGTAGGAATTAAAAGTAACTTACACAAACTAAAACCCAATCTCATTATTAATACAGCAGCTTATACAGAAGTTGACAAGGCTGAAACAGAACCCGGGAAGGCAATGGAGATCAATGCGGTTGCACCAGGCGTTATGGCAGAGGTAGCCCGCGAACTTGGCACAGCTTTTATCCATTATTCAACCGATTACGTGTTTGATGGCAAAAGTAACACGCCTTATTTGGAAAATAATAAGACCAACCCATTAAACATGTATGGCAGGAGTAAGCTGGCAGGAGAGGAAAAGATCATCCAGGCGGGAGGCGCTTATTTAATATTGCGAACGAGTTGGGTGTATAGCCTGCGTGGGAACAGTTTTGTAAACAAAGTATTGGGATGGGCACGCAAAAATAAAATATTGAAGATCGTTAAAGACCAGGTCAGTAATCCCACGTGGGCGCGGGAACTGGCACAAGCCACAAGCCTAGTCGTTTCACGAAACAACGAAAATCTTTTTGAATCGATCAAGGAAAAACGCGGGGTTTATCATCTGGCAGGGAGTGGATATGCATCCCGGTATGAGTGGGCAAAGCACATTCTCGCCAATGACCCTAATCGTTCAGAACAAATGGCTGAAGCTATTGAGCCTGTTTTCAGCGAAGAATTTCCAACACCCGCTATAAGACCATTGTTTTCAGCGCTTGATTGTTCCAAATTTGAAGAGATATTTAAGATCAGCCTGCCCGATTGGAAGGACTCTTTGCGTGCGGCAATGGACGGTGGAAGAGTACAATAGCACACATAATGATCACTCGTAAAAGATTCCCAGGAAATACTCGCGGTATTTTTCGCATATTACTCATATTAATGGTAACTCCATTCTTATTGTCACGTGTGGGAATCAGCCAGGCACAAGAATCCGGACCAACGCAAACACTCAGCCCAGAAGCCAACCAAACACCCGTCAGCGTGGAAGAGACCGGGATGACGGAAACAGCCACTCCCGTTGAAACAGAGGCGAGCATTACTTCAATCCCATCTGAAGCAGCCAAATTAAATACAGCTACTACACGTGTATTAATTAAAATATCCCCTAACGCTCGTTTGGCAAATGTTATGTTCAGGATGGAAGAGTATGGACGGGTTATCGAAAATACAGAACTTGAGAAATTGGGTGTGTTCATCCTTGAAGTACCGGAAAGCCAAATGGAAGAAAAAATATTGGAGTTGCGCAACCTGTCTGGCGTGGGATTGGTGGAACCAGATTACCCGGTACAGGCATTGGATACATTCCCCAATGATCCGAGTTTCCCCAGCCAATATGCATTGACCTTAATCCACGCGCCGCAAGGCTGGGATATTTCCACTGGTTCCTCGTCCGTGACGATTGCAATTCTGGATAGTGGCGTAGATCTAAATCACCTTGACCTGGCTGGCAAAATTGTACAGGGCTACGATTTCGTAAATAGCGATAATGTGCCGTTCGACGATTACGGACACGGCACTCACGTAACAGGGATTGCCGCGGCTTTGGGAAATAACGGGTTGGGCATTGCCGGGGTTTCATGGGGAGCGCGCGTTCTGCCTGTAAAGGTGCTTGATGCATCGGGAAATGGCACGTTTTCGAATGTTGCTACAGGTATCATTTGGGCAACAGACCGGGGTGCACAGATCATTAATATGAGCCTGGGAGGTTCCGGATTTTCACAAATCTTGCAGGATGCTGTGACCTACGCCGATAGCCATGGCGTATTGATGGTTGCTGCAAGCGGCAACACAAACTCAAATTTTGTGCTTTATCCGGCACACTTTTCGCAAGTAATGGCGGTCGCTGCTACAGATGCCAGCAACCAACGCGCCTCGTTTTCAAATTACGGCGCGCAGGTGGAGATCGCTGCGCCCGGCGTCAACATCGTCAGCCTGTGGCCCGGCGGGTACAATACACTCAGCGGCACATCCATGTCTGCACCCTACGTAAGTGGGCTGGCGGCCATCCTGTTTGGATACTCAAACAACGCAGACCAAATTCGGAACGATATAAAAAATTCGGCATTGGATATTCCGCCCGCCGGATTTGATCCTTACACAGGGGCTGGCTTGATCCAAATGGATGCTGCGCTGGCGCTCGTTGCCCATCACGCCAACCCAACCCCAGGGGAGCCAACAGTGTTTTCCCCCGTTTTTATCTCAACCCCACTCTCGACACTCACGCCTCTCGCGACGCTGACGCCTGTTCCCGCCACATCAACTTTGACGCCGCAAATAACATTCTCAGCCTCTCCGCAGTTGACAGATACTCCCCAAAAGGTAGAGGCAGCCACACCCGAGCTCGAAGCGCAGGCGCAAAAATCGGTTCCCAATTTTGGCTCCCCATACTTTTGCACAGGGAGCCTATTAATACTGCTAGGGATTTTGATTCTCCTGTATTATCGCAATAGTCGTTCCCGCAGACGACAGTTTCGCTAATAATACAAATTAGCGGTGTAAATCTTTTACATTATCATTTATATTAGATTTGTCCTTATTCAAAAACAATTTCGCTTTTCTGGCATGCAGCGAAATTGCCTCATTTTCGCCCGGTGCACCTTACATTTTTAACATCCTGATATTTATCCCTAAACCCTAGAAGTTTGATAGAATAGATTTACCGAGAGTTTTCTCAAAAATACAATGTCTCTCTCAAAAAGACCGGAAATTCGTTGCGACCGAAGAGGCTCGCTTTTTCAAGGTCATATTTTTGAGAAAAATTGCAATTTGTATGTAGAAGGAGCTGTAAATCATGAAAAAAAAGTTGTTATATATCTTTTTGATTACCATTATCTTGGCAGGCACTTTACCCAGTACGGCTTATGCAGCCGCCCCCTCGAATGATAATTTTGCTGATGCCACAGAATTTTTCGATTCATTGGGTTCAACTGGCATATTCTATACCGACTCCGTTGATGTCACCGATGCAACCGAGGAGGTTGACGATCCCGCCGTGCATACTACATGTGGTACAAATCCCAACCTGAAACCGGGTCTTAAGAGTGTCTGGTATAAATATACACCGACAGAAAATACATCCTTATTGGTGGATACCTTCGGTTCCAATTATGATACCTATGTTGCCGTATGGACACACCCGAGCGCTCAATTTAATTTCGTGGCATGCGCAGACGACAGTCAGGGGTATACACAAACCCTGGTAGGTTTTAGCGCATTTGCAGGCACAACCTATTACATTGAGGTCGCAAAAACTACGGGAGCCATTAGTGACACTTCCCTCAATTCCCAGTCTGATGTTGATGCTCAGGGAGTATGGGATTTGGTATTCAATGTGAGATATTATTCTGCTTCTGAAGAATTCCTTATCCGTTCCATTTCATCACAGGATGGCTGGATATTGGAAAAGAACGAAAACAGCGGCGCAGGACGCAAACTTAATAAGGGAAGTCAGGTACTCAAAATTGGGGATAATGCTGCCAATAAACAATTTCGTTCCATTCTGTCCTTCGACACCTCCGCACTGCCTGATGGGGCCGTCATCGTATCTGCCGCGCTCACGTTCAAATATGCAAGTGTCGCCGGCACCAATCCATTCACAACGCATGGCAACCTGCTGGTGGATATCCGGAACGGATCCTTCAGTGACAACCCTGCTTTACAACGTGGCGATTTTAAAAATGCCGCCAGTAAAAACAAAGTGTTGAGCTACACAAACAACAAAGTGAACAAGTGGTATTCCCAATCATTGAGCGCTGACGATTTCCAATATATCAATTTGACAGGTATGACACAGTTCCGGTTACGCTTCAACATAGATGACAACAACGACTCCGGTACAGATTGTCTCAAGATCTACAGCGGCAATGCCGGAGTAGCGAGTCGTCCGAAATTGATCATTCAATACTATGTGGCTGAAAATTAGAGAATATATCCCGTCGAGAGCTTGAGAAAGTAAATAAACATGACTCACCCCGAAATTAATTTTCGCGGGTGAGTTTGTTTTAAGAACAAAACGAACACTGATAAAAAGTAAAAGTCAGTGTTTTCGACGCTGCCCTTATATCATTTCCCCATATAAATTCAAGTGTATATCGTGATTTCAAAACCAAGATATAATTGCCCAACCAGATCCTTTTTAAGGATATAAAAACTATGACAAACTCAACGAATCAAATTATTTATGATAGTTCAAAACGTGTTCACGTTGCTTTGGAAGAATTGCAAAGTGTGTTTCAATACCGCGACCTGCTTATACAACTCGTGCGGCGGGATATGATTGCACGCTATAAACGGTCGGTGCTGGGCGTTGCATGGACAATGCTTCAACCACTGGGGATGATGGTTATTCTTTCTCTTGTTTTTTCAACTTTATTTCATGGTGTCAAAGGATATCCAACTTACATTCTGAGCGGGTTGATCGCCTGGACTTTTTTTTCCCAAACTACCACCGCTTCCATCCATCAAATTGTGTGGGGGGCGACATTGTTTCACCGAATCTACATGCCGCGCACATCTTTTCCAATCTCTGCAACTGGAACAGGCTTGGTGAATATAGTTATCTCTCTGATCCCCCTTCTCTTAATAACGCTTATTACAGGTATCCCGTTGCGGTGGAGTATATTGTTTATTCCTGTCTCTATGATTCTTTTGGCGGCATTTGCTCTGGGGATTGGTTTGATCCTTTCAACTATGGCTATATACTTTCCTGATGTAGTGGAAATGTATCAAGTTGTATTAATTGCCTGGATGTATCTGACACCGATCATTTATCCTGAAAGTATCATTCCTGAACATTATCGCTCCTTGCTGACGAATCTAAATCCAATGTATCATTTGGTGAAAATGTTCCGTACGCCAATTTATGAGGGTGTATTGCCTGAACCGATAACGATCCTTATTGGTTCAGTAACTGCATTAACCACCTTGTCTATTGGGTGGCTTATTTTCTCTAAAAAATCTGATGAATTCACGTATCACATATGACGCGTGAAAACGTAATTGCAGAATCATATGCCCACTGTTATTAATCTTGAAAACATATCAGTGCTATACCATTTGCCCGAAGAACGCATTGGCACACTTAAAGAATATGCAATCCGTCTTTTCCAGAGACGATTGGAATATAAAAGCTTTTGGGCACTGCAAGAAGTGAATATTCAAATTCAAAAGGGTGAGGTCTTTGGGATAATTGGCCGGAATGGCGCGGGCAAGAGCACTTTGCTTAAGGTCATCTCCCGCGTGTTGATTCCAACCCGGGGCAGGGTATGGATTCAAGGCAAGGTGTCTCCTCTCTTAGAGCTTGGGGCCGGCTTCCATCCAGAATTAACAGGACGTGAAAATATATTCCTAAATGGTACGCTATTGGGTCATTCTCACAGCGATGTTCAGGATCATTTGGAAGAAATTATAGGTTTTTCCGAATTGGCCCGTTTCATGGATGCACCTCTTCGTACCTATTCCAGCGGCATGGTGGCACGATTAGGTTTTGCGGTTGCAACTGCTTGGAAACCGGAGATTTTGATACTTGATGAAATCCTTTCGGTAGGGGATGAAGCATTTCAACAGAAGTGCAGGAAAAAAATGGATGAATTTCGCGATGGAGAGGTAACCTCCATTTTAGTTACCCATGATATGCAAACGCTGGAGTCACTTTGTACACGTGCAGTTTGGCTGGACCATGGCAATATACGGGCATTGGGCCAAGTGGGTGAAGTGATTAAAGCATATCGAGATGGGTAATGGGTGGAAAATACCTATAAAGATTAATGTTGAACTGATTTATATTTTCGATTTATTGTGTTCCTTGCTCTGTCGAATTTAATCTGGAGATTATATGACTATCATATGTGTTGCGGGAATGCATCGTTCTGGAACGTCAATGGTTGCCAGAATGCTCAACCTTTGTGGAGTTCATTTGGGCGAACAAAAGGAATTGCTTCCCGCGGCTTCCGATAACCCGGAAGGATTTGGAAAATATCAACTTTGTCAATATAAACGAAAAAATATTATTGAATCTCAAAAGTGCATGGGACAATCCTCCCGTCCTTAAGACAGGTTGGGAACTTTCAAGTTCGCTTGACGAATTACGGAAGGAAGCCATGGTATTGATCAAAACCATGAATGTTAATACCTATTGGGGTTGGAAGGATCCGCGTACTTCTCTTACTCTGCCTTTCTGGCGGAAATTAATTCCGGGTCTCAAGGTTCTTAATTGTCTAAGGAATCCCCTTGAAGTTTCTCAGTCATTGGCATATCGAAACGGTTTTCCTTACACCGTAACTATGGATCTATGGAAAACTTATTATGATACTATACTGTCAGATCCATCACCTGAAAATCAATTGATTACCCATTACAATTCTTATTTTATTGATCCGCAGACTGAACTACAGCGCCTGCTGGACTTCATAGAGATACCAGTAGATGTACATATAATCAAAAAAGCATGTGAAACAATGATGCCAACCCACAGGCACAATCGTTCCACAATCGAAAACTTGATTGACGCAGGCACCTCCCTGGATGTAGCCAGTTTATATGCAAAAATGTGCATGCAGGCTGGCCCTGTATATTGGAACGCGGGTAGAAATAAACTTCAGGAAAATTTATCGTTCAACAACCAAGAAGAGTACTTGACCGAGAATGGCTTGCTGTTGGGTTTGGTCGGAAAGATCCGGTGGTCCGAGTTTGTCGCTGGTATTTCTGAAAAAGAGAAAATTGGTCAATTCCTGAACGCACAGATCAAGGAAAAAGAGTTGGAAATATCAACCCTTGCGGCCGAATTAAAAACTCTCAGGGATCTGACTGCGACAATGCCAACCGGAGCCTTGAAGGTGTTTGCGCTTGTCTGGATGGTCATTACAATTTTGATTCCCCACAACAGTCGCAGAGAACGGTTCGCGAGTTATATTGTGCAGGGACTAGTCAAACTATATAGAAGAAATGGGAAAGGAAATATCAAACAGTATCAAACCTGGATCAGTAGATTTGATGATGTTTCAGAACAGAAAAAGTCAATTATATTGAAACGCATTGAATCCCTTGAACATAGACCTTTATTATCCATACTTATGCCAGTTTACAACCCTCCTATCGATTATCTGGATAAGGCAATCAAATCCGTTAGGAATCAAATTTATCCACATTGGGAGTTTTGCATTGCGGATGATGCTTCACCAAATTCCATCGTTCGGGACTTGATCGAAAAACATGCCAGGGAAGATGCCCGTATCCGTTATGTATTCCGAAAAAAAAATGGGCATATCTCAGAATTTAGCAACTCGGCATTGGATCTGGCAACCGGTGAATTTACTGCCCTATTAGATCATGATGATGTCCTGCATCCTTTGGCACTTTATTATGTTGCCGAAGAGATCAATGAATATCCGGATGTTGAAGTAATTTACTCAGACGAAGACCTGTTAAATGAGTGGGGAAGCAGGATAAGCCCTTACTTCAAACCAGATTTCGATTATGACTTTATTTTGAGCCAAAACATGGTTTCGCATTTAGGGGTATATAGGACCCATACAATGCGGGATGTTGGTGGTTTTCGAATTAACTATGAAGGCTCTCAGGATTATGACCTTGTACTGCGGATAATCGAAAGAATTGAACCGCGTCAAATTCGACATATTCCTCGTGTTCTCTATCATTGGCGAGTCTCCAATCAAAGCGCCGCATCAGGTGCAGAGGCAAAACCATATGCGCACGATGCCGGCTTGCGAGCCCTTAAAGGTTATCTGACAAGAAAAAGGATAGAAGCTACAGTGGAATTTGCTCCAGGTTCGTATTCCTACCGGGTAAAGTATGTAACTCCCCAACCCCATCCATCCGTAGAAATCATTATTTGTACGCGGGACTTTTCGAAAAGACTTGAACAGTGTGTTAATTCAATATTATTAAACACCCGGTATGCCAATTACGGTATATCAATTTACTTGAATAGTGACCTTGACGTTAGAGACCGTGTGATGTTCAAGCAATGGTTACGTGATGATCGGGTTTCCGTTATTCATAATACGTCGGAGGCTAATCAGTCAAAACTAATAAACCAAGCTGTAATCGACTCAAAAGTTGATTACATATGTCTTCTGGATGAAAAAACCGATGGCTTTTCTGCAGACTGGCTGGAACATATAATGGGACATGCATCACAAGCAGGAATTGGTGCCATTGGTCCGTTACTTTTACATCCCAACAACAAAATCTTTAGCAGCGGGATTGTCTTAAAACCGAATGGTGAGAAGGTAGATTTATTTTCTGGTTTGCCAAAACATTCATCATACCGCGGCTGGGCGACGCTTCAAAAAGGTTTTTCGGCTATATCCGATAACTGTTTGGTGGTAAGAAGATCTCACTTTTTAAAGGTAGGTGGTTTTAACGAGGAGATATTGAGTTGTCGCCATGCTGTCATTGATTTTTGCCTTAAACTGAGAGAGGCGGGACTGCATAATGTTATTACCCCAATCGTGGAGCTCTACGTTCACCAAGATGCCGACCATGCCAAAGCAATGTCAAACAGACACTTAAAATATGAGAAAGATGAAAGTTATATAAAAGATCGCTGGCATGCATGGATCGCCCATGACCCTGCATTTAATCCAAACCTGGATTTTAAGAGAGGAAAAATTGTTTTGGTGAATCCTAGACGCGGGAAAAACAAATGGGATTAAGGTGGAAAATCCTTTTCTGCAACGAGCAGAAATTCCTGCAGGCCGAATAATGAACCTTATGTTTTAGAACATCTTTCTTTGGAAGTGCTTTTTCATTCATCCATTGCAAGTACAAGTTGAACTCACAGGGTAATTTAATCCGGTACCACCGTCTAATCCCAAGTTGTAATCAAATCAAGCCGCCGGAAACCTGGATACGTTTTAGCTATAGAAGATCTCAACGGCAAGAAGTGAACGTTAAACAACTTTGGACCCAGCGCGAACAAATAACAGGATCCTTTGAATATGCTTTTAATTTCTGGCTATTTGATATGACCAATGGGGGGTATGGGTATTGTCTTTCAAAACGCCTACGTGTCAAAGTTCACTACATAAATGCTTGATCATTTGGACGCTTTTGTGCATAGCTCAGTATTGGGATAT
Organism: uncultured Chloroflexia bacterium; assembly: GCA_963753655.1. Taxonomy (GTDB): domain Bacteria; phylum Chloroflexota; class Anaerolineae; order Anaerolineales; family Villigracilaceae; genus Defluviilinea. The sequence continues at coordinate 345,694 of CAVWDB010000008.1, read as the reverse complement.
AGAAGACGCTGCGTCTGCAATTTCATTTATTGTCATCCTCAGCTATGGCGGATATGTGTTTTTGATGAATTATAATAGTGAGTTGCGCTATGATTTCGGGCATTATGTAGGTTCAGGGACGCTACCTATTCTCTGTAATAGGGCATTCTTTGCCTTGATGGTGGACTCTTTCTTAGAGATCCGCCCGCTATTTTTGAAAAGAACGACCTTATCTCTTGCTCTGATTCTTTATTTTGCAGGTGTTCTGGGTACATTTATCTTTAAAATGTTCAGGCGTATTTATTTCCTGTGAATATTTTTCTAGATCACTGTTACCGTTGTGTGATCTAAAGTGATACTACCTAAACGACAGCTCGAAACGAATAATGAAGATTTTTAGTTGAAGAATAATTCTTGAAGGCAGGCATGGGAGTCTTTGCCGGTGCATTGTGTCTATAACATATGAAAATCTATATTGAGGCAGAATTAATATGAGAAAGGCGAGAATACTGGATATTTCCAACTCACTCATAACATTATGACTACATTAATCATCCAAATTCCCAGTTATAACGAGGCTCAGACTTTGGGCGAAACGATAGCTGATCTTCCAAAGTTCATCCCTGGCATATCATGTATCGTGATTTTGGTTGTGGATGATGGCTCCATTGACAACACTGTTCAAGTCGCGTTTGAGAGTGGCGCAGATTATGTTGTTCGACACCGCCGCAACCGTGGGCTGGCACAGGCATTTATGACCGGCATTAACACCGCACTGGCTTTAGGCGCAGATATTATCGTCAATACCGATGCAGATCATCAGTATCCGGGGCGGTATATCAAGGAATTGATTGTTCCAATTCTCGACGACAAGGCAGATCTGGTCATCGGAGACCGCCAGGCAGGTAGCAATATCCACTTTTCACACCTTAAACGAATGCTACAAGTAATAGGAAGCTGGATTATCCGCCGCATATCTCAAACAGATACGCCGGATGCTCCAAGCGGTTTTCGTGCATATTCGCGATATGCCGCGCTCAGGATGCATGTTTATAACTCTTTCTCCTATACGCTTGAGACACTCATTCAGGCGGGTAAACAGCGAATGGCAATTGAGCATGTTGCCATCGAGACCAACCCGAACCTGCGTCCGTCGCGTTTGCATAAAGGAATCTTCAACTTTATCTGGCAGCAAAGCGGAACAATTATTCGTTCATATGTCCTTTATCAACCGCTTAAATCTTTTGTTTTATTGGGCTTGCCCTTCCTTTTGACAGGTGGTTTCCTGATTGCCCGGTTTTTGTTCCTTTATTTTACAGGTGCTTCTGGTGTTGCACGAAATGTTCAATCGGTATCCATCGGTGGGACACTCTCTGTTTTTGGTATGTTGCTGGTCTTTTTGGGACTTTTGGGTGATGCTATTCGTGCCAGCCGACAGATCATGGAAGAGGTCTTGATGCGTCTGAGAGATCAAGGAACCTCGACACTAAAGATGAGCGACCCGCTTCTCATCCACAAGGATGATTATTTCGCGGAGAAAAAGACTCGTGTTTAATCCGAGAATTGGATAGCCGCTAGAGGATACCTTGATCAAGTCTGCTTATCCTGGCAGAACAAAAACACTTGATATTAATCTCTACTACCACTATACTGACAGCAACAATTAGTTGATAAAGATTACTTTACATGTTAGTTTATAATGATGGCTGAGTAACTATAATTAATCGAGGATTTATTGCCAATGGATTTTTTCAAGCGAATCTTCTTCTTATCTGGACCTCGAACCGGCTACGGGATGGGGGGCCAGAGTATGCTTCCTTATCTTTTTGCCCTTATATTCTTTACAAAGGCAATCTTTTTAGGGTTATGGATCACCCCTCTCTGGGATATTCCTGATGAAACCCGCCATTTTAACTATGCTCGCGATCTTGCTACCGGCAAAGGAATTCCTGACCGATACAATTCTCCATCTGATATAGATATAAGTTCAAGCGTATTGGGGCGGGAAGTAATAAGCCCAGGTGGTAAAAATAACTGGCAGGCAAAACATCCCCCTTTGTATTATATCTTCGCTGCAACTGCGTGGAAAGTAGCCTCTTGGTTTACAGATAATCCAGATATGCTGTTTCGTGCGCCTCGCGTAGTGGCGGCCATGGCCGGAACGGCAACCTTGCTTGTTATCTATTATCTAATGTTATTCCTTACCGAGAAACAGAACATCAGCTTGGCGGTGATGGCATCTGTATCGTTCATACCCATGTTTTCCAATTTGTCGGCCGGTACCAATCACGATACCACGGTAACATTCTTTGTCAGTATTGCGACTTTTTTCTGGTGCCGCTTCTTATTGCAAGAACGTATTCAGTATGCATACTGGAGTGCCTTTTGGTTGTCACTTGCCTCTTTTACAAAGATGACTGCCTTGGTGATAGCAGCTGCCATGATGGCGATTGTGGTTTTGGAACTTTCCACTCCCTGGCGAGCAAGAATCAAACAAATATTTATTCTCGCAGCCATCAACCTTTCTTTTCCTGGGTTGTGGATGATTAGGGAATATTTCAAGTATGGAAATCCCCTAAAGGCAACAGGACTCATTATTGCGAAACAACCTCAAGTTGCTGGTCACCCGCTAAGTGTTTCATTTTTGGAGTATCTTAGCCAGAACTCCGTTATCGAACAGTTCTTTGCCCATTTCTGGGGACTATTTGGCTGGTCTGGTCGATATGCGCCCCCCTATAAAATGCATTTGATACGAAATCTCAGGTGAGCCTCTGATGATTTATTATGTGATTACGTCGCTGCTGATTTTTCCTGGGATCATATACTTGTTACTATACTTGAAAAATAGAAGATTAAAATCTTCTGACGCAACGCAGACCCATCATCCTTCTATTGCCTCATTGCTGCAGAAAATGGTGGGACCGGTTGTTTCTTCCAGTTGGTTTCCTCGAATAGTTTCGATTGTTCTTGGAGGGACGGTGTTTTTCTTTTTGTTCAGGATAATTTACCCAAACGCTGAGCGATCCTTTCAAACCGTCATTCAAGCCGGGGTTTTCACTGTAATGTCAATATTGATTTTTTTAAGTGCATTGAACTTTTTTGTGCCGATGGATGTGCGTGCCAGACTTTCCTTTTATGCTATTACGGTATTTGTTTTCTTTGCGCTACTGTTGTTATGGAAATTATATAGTGGCTATCTTCATTCAGGAGTCACACGTGCGATTCATGGTCGTTACTTCTTTCCCCTCATTCCCATGCTCCTGATTGGTTTACTTATACCAACACTGGAAAAGTTGAAATTTCGAGAGTGGCCTCTATTAATTATCGCCATTGCATTAGGCATCACAGAGTTGTATGTTTATGTATCCACTGTCCTGCCATTCTTTATCGTATTCTATAAGGTTGTACCTTAGTATGCGCCGTTTATTTATTGTACTCAGTGCCCTCATTTTCCCGATACTCGTAAGTGTCGCGGCTTATTTGCTGGCACCGGACGTGTTGAGGGGCTTCCGGTATGAATTCGTGACTGTACCCGTAAAACTAGATCAGCGCAACCCAACTGGAGAATTGATAGCTGGAAAAAGAATTGAACAAACAATTGACCTGGATTCAAATCTATTAAGCCATGTTGGATCCATCCAAGCGAACGAAACCATATGTCTTGGGGTTTTATTTTCCACCTATGTTAGGCATAATGACGGACAGGTTAGGATAAGCCTGATGCAGGATTCTATAATTGTTTCAAGAATAATCGAAATGGCATATATAAAGGATAATGTTTACAAATGGCTCTGCTTTGAAAAAAACGAATGGCTTCGATTCACTGTGGGAGATGCCCTGTTGGTAATTGAAGGTATTGATGGGCGGGAAGGAAGTTCAGTTACCGCGTGGTTAAGTGCTGATGCACCGCATGGACCAGCGTTGGTGGATGCCGTGCCGAATTCAAAAGGCTTGGTATTTGGTATCGTTCTGGGTAAGGCAGATAGGGTCGCATCCATTGTTCGATGGGCTTTTGTACTACTTTCCAGTCTGGGTATTGAACTTATCCTTGGTGTATTATTCTCAACACTAATGGTTCCGGTCAAAGATAATGGGAAAGAAATCGACCCATATCCCCAATAAACGAAACCAGGAACAGTGAATGAATACTTCGATGTTTGTCGATGGGGCCGTCCCTGAATAACACCGGGAAACAGAGAATGCAGCTATGAAAATTTCGTTAATCGGTCCTGTTTACCCTTATAGAGGAGGGATTGCACATTACACTACATCTCTGATTATTGCACTCCAGCGCGCCGGGCACGAGGTAAAGGTGATCTCTTTAAGCGGCAATATCCTGTTTTTTTGTACCCTGGTAAGAGTGATAAGGACCCAAGCGAAAACCCTGTCTGCGTGGAAGCGGAGTATCTGCTTGACCCTCTTTACTTCTGGACGTGGGTGCAAACCGCAAAGAAAATCATTGTGACCCAGCCCGATCTTGTTTTGATTAATGGTGGGTTACATTTTGGGGTGTGGCTTTTGGCACGCTGGTTCGTTTTTTGGGGAAAAGGATAAAAACGGCATATTTGGTTCACAATGTTCTGCCTCACGAAAACCGTATTTGGGACAGGTTGCTTGCCCGTTTTGCGCTTGGACCCGCTTCCACTTTTATTGTTCAAACCTCTAATCAGGGTGAAAAACTGCTTGGTCTGCTGCCAAATGCACAGATTCACTTGTGTAGTCACCCCATGTATGGACGTTTTAACGAACTGATAATTTCAAAGGGGGAGGCGCGAAAACAGCTTGGCCTTGAAACAGAGATTTCCCATCTTTCTGTTTTTCGGAATTGTCCGTCCGTACAAGGGATTAAGGCATCTTGTGGAAGCTTTGAGCCGGTCAGATAAATCAATTCACCTGGTTGTGGCTGGCGAGTTTTGGGAAGATGCGGCGCTATATGAACAGCAGATTAGTCGCCTCGGCTTGGCAAACCGAGTCACTCTGCTGAACAAATACATTCCCGATGAGGAAGCACATGTCATATTCTCCGCGGTGGATGCGCTGATCGCCCCCTACGTGGGTGGAACGCAAAGTGGCGTGGTGGAGCTGGCGAATGGTTACGGCCTGCCAGTGATGATGACTGACATTATTGCCGAGGGCGCCCAAGATAGAACTCTCGAGTGTGCGGGTTGTCCCTGCTGGAGACCCAGATGCGCTCGCCTCTGCCATGAACGAACTTGCTACAATGCCAGCCTTGGGGGATATTTCTACCGGCTCCGCGCGGGACGACTGGAAGCGTATGGTAAAAGTGATCGAAGGGGTGTAGGATTGAGGCACAATCGTCCGCCTATTCTGATTGTGGGACTTCCTCGTTCTGGCACTACCTGGGTTGGCAAGGTTTTTTCTTCGGATCAGAATGCTCGCTATATTTTCGAACCCGATAATGAGAAACTCAGCCCGCTTGCCTGGCTGTGTAAGCGTGAGATTCATCGTTTCCCGTATCTGACCGCGCAGGATGCATCCCCAGCATACAGCCATTTATGGCGTGCGGCATTTTCCACCAGGACTTCTACCTGGCTCTCGAATCGTTTGTTGGGGGGGGTGCTCAAGGGAAATTCCGCAGGAGTGGAAGTTTTTATCGGAAATAAAAGCGGCTTGGTATATGTCGATGAAAGCATGCACAGGGTTGGAAGCAGAGGAGTACAACCCTATTCCCCACAAAAACATCCCTACATAAGTTTATTAGCAAAACGCCTTGCTGATGGCAGCGACTTGTCTCCCTCGATGGAACGCCGCATCATTATAAAATCGGTTCATGCTTCCTTATGCGCAGATTGGATTGCAGATAATTTTCCGGCACAGATTGTAATTATCCTCAGAAACCCCTATAGTCTTTATGCCAGTTATAAGCGGCTGAAGATGCCGGACAGTTTCAGGAATTTGATGTTCCAGGAAAACCTGCAACGCGACAGGTTAAAATATATGCCTGACCCAAAAAAGATGCTCATGGCTGAAAAAGAGGATGCCGTTGCATTCCAGATTATGCTGATGTACAAGATCATTGAAAAACAGATTTCCAGCCACCCTGAATGGCTGCTGATCTCCCATGACAGGCTGTGCATAACTCCCAATGAAAGTTATCATTCCATCTTTGGAAGCCTGAACTTAAACTGGTCTGACAGCACCGAGAACAAAATCAATTCATTGAACACAACAGGTGGCAGCTTTGCTCCGAAGCGGATCTCCAGTCAGCAGCCATCCAAATGGAAATCCGAGATGGGGGCATCGGAACGGACAATCATCCATAAATGGATTGACCAATTCGAACTGCAGAATTTTCTTCAAACCCATATAAGCCTCGATTGATGCGCATGATTCAAAAACCATCCATTCTTATTACATCTCTTGGCAGAACCGGCACCGAATTTTTTGCAAAATTTTTTATGGCGATTTTGCCTGATGTAACCTCCATTCACGAGCCTGATATTTTTCAGAACACGGGCGTGGAAGGTAAATGGGGAAATTATTTCAAACAGGTCCGCCGCGCAGGCGTCTGGCAGATGGTCGTCCTAAAGGCGTTGGGAAAGTGGACGCTGGTAAAACTTTCAGACGATAAATTTCTCAACCGCCTGAGTCCTGAGCGCGCCGTGCAGGAATTGAGAGCCCAAAGAGAAGCTTTTATTCATAGGCAAAAAGGCTCCATATACGTCGAGGCGAATATTGGCTATTATGGCTTGTTGGACATAACCCCCCGTGTTTTTCAGGATCACAAGGCAATCTTTGTTGTCCGCGATGGGCGAGAATGGGTTCGTTCCCACATGAATTGGGGTGAGTTTTACGGCAAGAAGGGGTTAAGAAAAATGATCTCACACAACTGGCCCTCCGCCAACGCGGTTTTGCATGACCCCTATGCAGAAAGATGGCATACTCTTTCGCGTTTCGAGAAGTTATGCTGGGCGTGGACAACGTTAAACGAATATGCACTTCATACGCTTTCCAGCAATCCGAATGTACGTGTTTTTCAGTTTGAAGAGATCTTTTCCAGGGAGAGAAAATACCAAACACTCAATAGCCTCGTTGCATTTACTACATCGCAGGAGGGAATCGATCCTACACGAATTGGCAGTACAGCGGGCTGGCTGGACCGCAGAAGCCATCAAGGTCCGCAGGACTTTCCCACTTGGGATAATTGGACAACAGATCAAAAACAACAGTTTGAACATCACTGTGGAGCGTTAATGAATAAACTGGGGTATAAGATATAATAAGTCTACCTCTCCCGGACTATAGTGCGTTCCATTCGGGAAGATTCTTAACCAAATCCCAGGAAAATCCCAACCTTATTTCTCAATCCCAACCATCGTTCATTCGAGAGAAATTTACCTACAAGGGTCCGATGCCTTCCATCCAGATTGACCAGGATTTTATTGAATTCCCTTTGATTGTGAATTTCATAATCTTTCAACGATCTGGATATCCATGTTTTATCATTGCCAATGTGAAAGGTAAGGTGCTGGTCACGAAAAATCTTAAACCTGTTTGAGTTCAAGATCTGGTTAACTATCATGGCTTTGCCAATATATGGCACCCCAACGCAAATAAAGTGCAGGGCGAAGTTCTTATAGGCTTCTCTCTTAAAAATGAAGCAATCGTACCCCATGTGCGGACGTCCCACCTCTGCGTACATCAGCGGGATATCCTCCACGCGTGTGTGTGATTTTGAAATAGTACGCCGGTTGACAACCAGGGAATCAAAACCCGAATCGATCAATTTGTCGATGCTGACGTAAAAACTGGGAAGCAATCCAATATCTACATTCGAATATATGATGTAATCTGCTTCGACCGTTTCATATGCCCTGTCAAGAATATCTTTGATGATGGGGAGTTTCCGAGGCACTTGAAAAGTTCCGACATCCAGAACTGACCGATCCAAATCCCGTGTTTTCATAAAATTTTCAGGGACAATCTCGTATTCCTCAGAGTATTGGGCGGAGAGCAATGCCACCTCCACGGTTCCTGAGGCAAAGTCTCTGGCGATTTCCATAGTTTTGATCGTGACTGGTTGTGCAGAATGCAACTCGGATGTTTCCGGGAATATGCTTAGATTAACGATGTGTGCAAATTTTTTCATGAGGCAGAGGTTTATTCGTGATCTTTCTGGTAATAGATAGCTTTTACCGCGTGGCTTAAAGTTTCCATGAACTTTATCTTTATGTTGTCAATGATGGATAAATTCACATTGCTAAGTTCGTAGCCGTTCTTAATCAGCCACACCCTGGTTTTATTTTCTATCAGGGCAATTTGCCACGGCTTTAATTCCGTCTTCCAACGTTTCTCTTTTCCAGAAAGAATATGATTTGTATGTAATAGTTCCTGGGAGTCGAAAAGAATTTTGTTATGTTGCTGCAAATTGGACATCTTTGATGAGTTCGATATTCTTTCCTTTTGTCGTTCAAGTGTATAGTCCTCTGCAAGTTTTCTGCTTTTTTGTTCGCTGTATTGTATTCCCAAATGAGTTGCTATTCGCTGAACCTCTCCGGATATATCCGCGATTGTATGTTCATATTTAGAAACAAGCATCCCGGGTAGATTGGTCCATTTGTAATAATTGTCCGTTGCGCTTCCCAAAAAATTTTGAAGCCACATATTATTAAAACTGATTCTATTCTTACTTCCCTGTGATACAAATGCATCGCGGATGTCGCGGTAGATATATACACCTAAGGCGTTCTGTTTATTAAATTCCTCCCCTATTTCTGATGTGTAGATATGGCTCTTAAAAACTTTCAAGCCTTCATAATCCTTATATTTTTCCCTTAGGACGGGAAAATCTGCAGGTTTTACCCATTCAACACGTTTGCCAATCCCCTCTTCTTCAACGATTCTTGCGGTAAGTTGATATTGTAAAGTCGAACCAGACCGCCGCATTCCGCAGCAAAATATCCACATGGTTTAAGTCTCCAAACACTTTATTTTTCTATTTTTTGTAGTTCGATAGAAAAGGGCCATTGGCTTTGCCGTCTATCATCAAAAAAATAATCCAAAAAATGTATATCTTCTGCCGAGAGAAGCGTTCTCCAACGTCCCATTTTTGACGGTGTTACGTTTTCATTAATCGTAGCCTGCTTTATTTCTTCCAAAGGAAGTTCACAAAACTCCGCCAGTTTGACTGCCGTCTCGACAGGGTATGTGCAGAAATTTTCATAGGTTTCGATCCTGTAGGTTTTTTTGTCAAGGGTGGCGATCTGAGCGTTGATATAGGTCAATTGATCTTCACAAATAACAGCGCTTTCTCTTAGATTTTTACTGAAACCACGCCTTAGGGAAGAGTAGGTGGATTCCTTTGGATCACGGTAAATAACAATAATTTTGGGACTTTCAAAAATATCGAACAAATCTGATAGATCGGGGCGGTAACGGTCACCTGGCAGGAAAGGCGCAGACCTTTTGTGCAAAAGATGGGTGGTCCGATTAAAAATATCCAGGTTGAAGAGGTCATTGATAATATAAAACAGCGTCTGTTTTGCGCTATCTCGCGTCTTGTAATCGGTTTTTCTATCCCATAATTTCTTAGTCGCTTCCCGAAAAATCCTGCCGAGCACTCTAGCTCTTCTCTGCTCCTTTGGGAATGAGTCAAAATTTCCCCCCAGACCGATCACTTCTTTTGGTTCGCTCAGGATCCTGGTCAGCATTGTTGTACCGGATCCTGACGCACCAATAATAAAAATGAACTTTTGTGTAATTTTCCGAATATCGGCATTTTTATTATATTGATAGGTTTGGTAAAGAAATTTATCCCTGATTTGGGAAAGATAACCAAGTTTGATGTTCATTTAATCTCCGCGGCCTGTTGCGCATATATCAGACCGGACATCAGGTTTTGGCGTATTTGAGAATATATACAATTCAAACTCATGCACCAGAGAGTTTTTTTTCAATACTTTGATAGCCTGCTGTAAATGGTTTGATCCGACATATGTGGATAGATCTATTGGGGCTAACAGCATAAGATTAATTTACCTCCGCAACATCATTTGCAAAAGAGTACTGTTTCATGTGCATGAATTGAATTATGACCCAGAAAGTATTCGTGGTATACCCCTAATTCAGAAATAAACCTTGGTATCTTGATAAAATCACTCTTTTTATGGTATAGGCAAATAGCCAATTTTGGACGATACCGTTTTATGGTTTCCACTGCGCCTTTTAGCGTGTTCAATTCCGCGCCTTCGATATCCATTTTTATAAGATCTACTCTTTGTATCCGATTTTCAGCGACGAAATCATCCAGACTTAACGTGGAAGTTTCCAGGTCACGCTCGCTCAACCTGGTCGTGGAGACACGCGTCGAGGGGCCTTTGGACTTATAGTAAAGTGGAAGGCCCGATTGGCTGTAAAGCGGGCGGGGGATGTGGACTATGCTTTTTGCCAGCCTAGGATTTAATTCAAGGTTTTTCTGAAACACACCAATATTTTGATCGACAAATTCAAACGAATACACCTTTCCTGTCTCTCCAACCTGGTGGGCAAAATATAATGCAGTATCTCCCCAGCACCCGCCCGCGTCGATAATGTGATCGCCCGGTTTTAAAATACCTGTCTCCCACAGGTCAAAGTGCTGGTCATAGGCACGCCGGATGAACGCAGCGGCGATATTAACGCTGGTTGAGTAGACTTTTATGGGATAGCCGATACTGACAAGATCAAATTGGGAAAGGCTCCAGCCATCTGCACGAAGATCATTAGCGCCTCTTCTTTCCAATCCTTGCGCCTGGCTTCTGCCATTCCAAAACTTAGGCGTATTCGTCCTTAGTTTCACTTTTTTGTGCCCTAGCGTGCGGTATAGCAATAGCTGTACCATCAGATCTTTTGACCTGACATCATACAGTAGGTGGTAGGTTTGGTTAAGACCCCTAAAGTTTTTCAAAATAAAAAACAACCACGATAATTTTGTTAAAGTGGGGTGTCTCTTAACGTACCCGGATGCGTCTGGGTCAATATTCTCATTGCCGAATCGATCGAATAGGCTGGAAAAATATTGAAGTAAAAAACGATATAAAAATGGCATGCAAAGTCTCCGAAAAGATTGATTTTCAGACGGAAGTGGTACCGCAGATATTGTCAGCCGTACCTGGTACAAAGTACAGACAAGAAACAACTCCTTGCCCACTTTTTTAGGAGAATAGCGGGATTTTATGGATTAAGCGATACATAAAATAAGGAATCAACCACAAATTTCCTCTGGAGGGTCTAAACTTTTTTCCACCGCGCAGTCGAAACAAAAAATTGCTTTTTATTATACTCTTATCCCTTTGGATGTCCGGTACCACCGACCATTTTTTATCGGGACTTACCAATTCCACGTTCTTGAAATTTGACTTGACAGAACGAAGCCCGCTTCCATCCAGCCCGATATTCCTTACGAGCGACCCTATGGGGTAAACCGTATCCATCCCATGTTTATACTGGTAGTAAAATGCCTTTACGTCTACACCGTCAATTTTTCCCAGCGCGTCCTTTTTTATCTTTGCTAACATGTCAAGACCACCCAATCCAAAACCACTTATATTCTTCCATGTTGCGGCGAAGTCCAATACTTCATCCTTCAGCAGGGGCATTTTGATCAGATCAAACCTGTCCTTCCATATCCCGAACCCCCAAGCACAAAAACGCGGAAGTAGAAAAACATCATAGGGATAATCATTCGGGATGGAGATGGGCGGGCAGTACCCGGTGACAGAGAATATGTTTGGGTTGTGTTCATAGGTGTTTAACGCTTAATTCATGAATTCCAGAAATGCCGGCGCAGTGATAATATCCTCCTCGAAGGAAATCATCTTCCCATGTGTATCAAGCAAGGTACGCATTCCTTGTCGCAGGCTGTCAGGGTAGGTGTTCGTCGGACTTTCAATAATTTCTAATTTTTTAAATCCCCTTACCTCTTTTAAGTAACGACGAACCGCCTGCACTTTTTCTTCATGCCCTGGTTTTGGACCATCTGAAAAAATATAGACTTCTGATTCGGCGGCGAGGGTGTTTCTTTTTAGCGCTTCGAGGGTTTGTTGCAGGTGATTTATCCTGATGTATGTAGACATACAAATTGGCGCCAGGGTCATTTTGCATCCTTTGAAGAGAGTAGGAGCGGATTTCTATAACGAATTTTCCAGTTGACATCTACCAATTGAAATCCTCCTCTAAAAAATTGGACAGCCGTTCGTTATAAGGTTTGAAGTACTCCCGCAGTTCCTGCTTAACCTCAGGGTATGGTTCCTTTTTATCGTACTTCCCTTTGTTCGCGATCTTGAGATTGCTCAAGACATGAGGACCCACTTCCAAAAATTCCAATACTTTATCGTATTCACCCTGCGTATGTACAAAGAAGTTCTCGCTTTTCAGAATCAGCATCTGATCTTTTTTGAAATAATTGGCATACCTTCCCAACTGCTCAATGTATCGTCCTCTTGCGAGATACGAAAAGCTCATAGGTTTGTACGACGGATTTAATTGACTTTTTGCCGGTAACGCCTGGGAACCATTGGATAGCTGCTTCTCATCAAATACAATGGCTTCCTTAAGTGGAAGAGTTTCCCACCCAATTTGGATCATATGATAATAATGCGAGATCAATCTATCGACCGGGTTTCTGAGAAGTGCAATGAGTTTTACGTTCGGCAATGTTTTGACAAGCAATTGTGGAGTGTCCGTGTGAAATAAGTAGTTAGGAGATGCCTCTCCAGCAATTACAGACATACCAATATTTTGGCTTTGCCGCATCCTCTGAATAGGCGTTGGAAAACACGCTTTATACCAGCGTAGCCCTCGGTGGTAATTCGCCGAAAAATAATGCAATTCTTTCATCTTTGCGCCAAGAATTTGGGGATGACTTAGTAGATACCTGTATAGAGAGGTGGTCCCTCCTTTTTGCGCGCCAATAATAATGAACTCGGGTAGGCTCCCCTGCCCCAACATACCCAGGGCTTGGGCATACTGGATGATCATTTGATTGCGATATGTTCTTAATACTCTCTTGAACTTCATAGGCTGAGTTGAAATCCTTTACGAATTTGTCTTCGCGGCGAGCTTATTGCCAAGCCTGTTTCTGATCAAACCTATTACCTCTTTTAATTGAGCTGGATCAATAAATTTTACCAGAAGCAAGAGAACCGGGAAGGATGCCATGCCCGCCGTTTTGATGGATATTTCGAGCCATAGCTTTATGGCTGAATATTCTGCCGTCAGAATTACCAGCAAAATACTCCCAGCTACTAATACCAATTTTCCCAGGCGCAGCCAATCCAATCTTAAGCCAATGAGGCGTTTCCCCGCCTGGTAAGTGAAGGATGCCAGTATGGTGTAACTGACAAATGTAGCGATCGCCGCTCCCAAAATCCCAATGAGTGGAATTAAGATGAAATTCAATAAAACGTTCGTTCCCCCAGAGGCAAGTGCAATCCACGCAAGTTGATGGGTTTTTTTTCCATGCATAGGTCCGATGGCAAATACCCAATAAGCAGCCAGAAACAACTGAGAGGCAGCAACCCAGCCTACAAGGGAAGATGCGCTCCCATAGGAAGCTGGCGCCATAATACCCATAATCTGGGTGCGGAAGGCAAAAACTCCTAAGGCAAGGAATAAACAGACCGCCATTAAGTAATTGAGTACGTTCCTGTAAATCTGAGGCGCTTCGGTTTTTTTTGCGATCGAAAAGGCAAAAGGATTCCAAGCGATGCGAAAGGGGCCGAGTAATAACAGGATCGCCATTGAACCGACTTTATATCCCACATCATAAATGGCCACCTGGTCCAACCCTTGCAGGAATCCGATGATATAACGATCTGCCAATCGTAGAGCTGTCATAGAGAGGGAAGCTGGAATCAAGGGAAAGCCAAATTTGGTCAAATCCCAGAGCCGGTGCCATGAAATTTGAAAGACGATGTGTTTGCGTACGAGCCAGATCATCACGACAAACCCTGCAAATTCCCCGCTTAATTGTCCCAGCCAGTACCCAAATACGCCCATATCGTGGCGGATAACAAAGAGCAGAGCCAGTCCTGTTTTGCAGGCGATTAGAAAGATGTTATGCAGGCTTGCAACAAGGGGACGCACCTCGATACGTAAAATGATGTTTCCAAATGTATTCATCGAGTCGACGATCAGGAAACCAGCCAACAACTGTAAGACAGGCGCGTATTGATCCGAATCCAGCAGGAATACTGAAATCACCCTCGGAAAAAGCAGAATACAAATAGCCGGAAGTGCCGCAAACAGGAAGAAAAGAAATTGTGACGCTCCCAGTGTAAGGCGTCTGTCTTTTTCATCCTCCGCGTCGTTATAAAATCGGAAAACGGCGGAGGGCAAGCCAGCATTGGTCAACACGTTTAAGAACACATACAAAGAGGTTAGAATGGATACCACACCATATTCCTCGCGTGGCATATATCGGGTAAGGAAAGGCACCAATATAATAACGATCAACTGTGAACCAAGGACGCCGACCCCGTATGCCGCAGACTGCCATGAAAGGGACAGGATTGCTCGTTGTGTTTTGTTCATAATATTTTTCTTTATTAATGGATAGGTGTTATCAGATGAATAGGGTTTTATTATCTTTTGTGCAATACCAATCGCAAGTCCATAGCGTAGTTAATGAAAGCGATTTGCCTGTCGTTTATGAGAGGTCGTGATTCTTTAGTACCTCATATTCAGAAACGTTATTCGAACACAATTTTCCGTATCCTTCCTCTGCTTTTCCTGTGTAAACGAAATGGCACAGGCATCCACAACTGACACTCGTTTTTTGTACAAGACAACATTCATTTCATCAATACCCGAAATAACCTAATGGGACCTTTGCGAAATTCTCAAAGGTGTTAATTTCCTCAGCAGATAACATTTTTTTGTACATACCAAAATTGGCAGCGTCGGGAGGAAGTAAAGTTTTCTTTTTCCATGCTAAAAAATCATTTGGTTCATCATTATTTTTATAATAGGTGAGCATCTTGGGCTGATATTCTATATCGAAAAAATTACAAACCTGTACCAGTTCCGTCTCTGGGGAGCCTATCAACTTTTCATATTTTAATTAATAAGCTGCGTTCAGGAAATTCATTTAAATAGGAAATGATTCTCGTGTTATTAGCAGTCCATTCTTTTGCAATTTCCATTATTTCACTCGGCAGTCTCGGTGAATACTTACTGGTGGTATCAATTGACTGAAGAGCTAAATACGAACATGCCACATCACGTCCATCTCGAACAATAAAAATGTATTTTGGAGCATCAAAAAGGACATCGATTTTTTCGAGGTGATTAATATAAAAATTGTTTTTATCTCCAAGGAGGTGAGGGATCCCGCCATTTTTGAGCGCATAAAACAAATATAGGGCTAAGACAGCATCTTGATAGGAATTACATTGCCGGCGTTGAATGAATTCACTGATCTCTTGTTCATTGAGTCCCCAAGTTTCAAACTTGCGTGCTTTCACAACTTGCGATACGAAATCAATTTTAACTTGATTAGAGGAGAAGTCTTTGTCTTCAAATCGATCACTTAACCAAACTGAAAATCCGCATTCGGGAGGTACAACAATCTCATCATGTTGATTTAACATCAGCCGCAATAACGTGGTCCCAGAGCGCGGATTGCCTATAATAAAGAAAGGTGTTGCTTCTCGTAGTTTTTTCTCCATCAAAATCATTACCGTGAGAGAGGGATCGTCTTGTTTTTTGCATATGCTTGTTCAATTATTTCGACAATACACTTCACATCATCCGCTGTCAATCCCTCGAAAAACGGCAGGCATAAAATGCGGTGCGAGATATCGCGCGAAATCTTCATCACCCCTGATTTGGCATTGAGAAAATCCAACTCATCCAGGGAAGGGTAAAAATAGCGGCGTGGAAAGATATTCCTCTCCTGTAAGGATCTTTCTGCTCGCTTCAAAGCATCCTCGCTCTCGAAAAGCACTGGATAATAATGGTGATTATTGCTGGCATGAGAATTCCACTGCGGTCCTGACAGGCGATCTCCCAGCAGGGAATTATAAAGCTCGTAAAGATATTCGCGCTTTTGGTTGACTTTTTCCATTTGGTCAAGCAAGGTCAATCCCATCGCTGCCTGAAATTCATTCATACGTGTGTTCACGCCTAGACATTCAATGGATTCAGGACCCGTAATGCCGAAGTTTATCATCTTGCGCGCTTGCTCGTACAACGCATCATCCTTAATAATCAGCGCCCCGCCCTCGATAGTGTGGAAGATTTTGGTGGCATGGAAACTGAGCGTGCTGACATCGCCCCATTCCAACACACTTTTGCTCTTATAGGTTGTACCGAATGCATGCGCCGCATCATATATGACCTTGAGATGGTGCTTCTCAGCGATCCCCTGGATCATCTCCACCTCACAGGGGTTGCCGAACACATGCACAGGGACAATCGCACTGGTATGGGAAGTGATTTTCTCCTCGATCTTGGCAGGATCAAGGTTAAATGTGTGTGGGTCTATATCGGAAAAGACAATATCCAGCCCATTCCATGCCAGTGAACTTGCTGTGGCAATAAACGTGAACGGAGTGGTTATCACCTCGCCGGTCAAGTTTAGCAATTTATAAGCAACCTGCAGAGCAAGGGTTCCATTTGAAACAAGGATGAGATTCTTTACACGGAGGTACGCTTCCAGACGCTGTTCCAGTTCGCGGACAAGCGCGCCGCGATTTGTGAGCCAGCCCGATTCAAAGATGCGATCAACATACTCATCAAATCTTCTTCTATCCGGTAGCATACTTTTTGTTACATTGATTCTTTCCATAGTCACCAGTTTTGATTTTACCCGTTATGATTTAATGACGCATTGAATTGGACTTCCACAACCAGAAAATATTGTTATGAATTAATATACCGTATCAGTCCGCCCACCCTTTTGCTACTATATTTCAGCGCCTATTAAGTTACAAGGCGAGCATTATACCTGAAAAGGCAAACAACGAACCTTCTCGCTTAGGTTGTCATTTTTTGAGGTTATAATTTACTATTATAGGCGTTCTGGAATCACGACTTTCGGTAGCTATGAGCGGTAACACAAAAACTTCACAAAACCAAGTACTTTGAATGGAAAAGATGTTTTCAACCAGACAAATCCTGATTGGCTGACATAATTCTTTCATGACATCCAAGAAAGCCTCCCTTTGCTAAATTCAAACACAATAAATTCAAATTACCCACCGATTGCCATCGGTGGTGTCGGAGGAAGCGGAAGCCGTCTCATTGCACAATTGCTGATAGATCTCGGCTTCCATATGGGAAATGACCTCAATGATGCCAGAGACAACCTCTGGTTCACATTGCTTTTTAAAAGAACGGAGAGCCTCTCAATTCCTGAGAATGAATTCAAAGATCTTGTAGAGATATTTATCAATGGGATGACACGAAAGAGGGAATATACAAAATCGCAGATAAAGACAATAAACGAACTTGCCGCAAAAGATAGAATTCAGCACCCCGCGGCCTGGTTAAAGTACCAGGGCGCGCACTTTATTATCCATAAAACCTGCACCTCATCAAATGAAACGCTGGGGATGGAAGGAGCCAAATACACACATTGTGATTGATCGTCTCCTTAAGGTCACCCCAACCATAAAATATGTGCATGTTGTGCGGAATGGTTTGGATATGGCATACAGCGCAAATCAAAACCAGTTACAACTTTGGGGTCCTCACTTTATCGGCAAAGAATGTGAAGTATCGCCCTATTATTCGTTACGGTATTGGTGCGTGGTTCATAAGCGTGTTCTGACACTGGGCAAATCAATGGGATCGCATTTCCTCTTCCTGAATTTTGACCAGCTTTGCCAAAATCCAGAAGACGGTGTTAGAAAACTCCTCGAGTTCTTAGAGATGGATATTCCAGATTCACGAGTCAATAACCTGGTGGATTTGGTTAAACCCCCTGTCTCAATTGGCAGGTTTAGGCAGCATGATATACATATATTTGCTCCAGAGGATATAACCTTTCTGAAACGATTGGGCTTTGATACATATATTGAATAGGCTTGTGGCAGGAAAAGGGACAACTCATCCGCCATTTGTTCGATATTTATTGATTTGTCTGTAAGTGGAAGCTGAGTTTCCAAGTCGTTTCTCCTTGTTAAATATTTTTAGATTAATATGGATTTGCGTAAAAAATATGAGACACTCTCTTGCTCTTGTCGTTACCTACAATCCGGATCCTGATTTTAGCGATCATCTCAAACAACTATTTATGGAATTCGAGAAAATCGTTGTTGTCGACAACGGGTCATCTTTGGCAACCCAAAAAATGCTGCAAGACCAGACCCACAGTTGGAATGGCGCGCTAACCTTGTTACCCAATCCCAAAAATTTGGGCATTGCTACAGCGCTTAACCAAGGCTTTGCCTGGGCTATTCAGCACGGATACAATCTTCTTGTAACATTGGATCAGGACAGTTCTCCGGTTCCTGGAATGAACGAGGCTCTGCGTATTGGCTTTGAACGTCATCCAAACAAAGATAAACTGGCGGTTCTGGCTCCGGTGATCGTGGAAGAATTGCTTAAGCAACCAGCCCGCTACCTGCGTCTTAAGAATCGTTTTTTCTTTGAAAGGGTCACTTGCGAACAGTCCTATTTGCGTAATGTATCTTCTGCCATTACATCCGGCTCACTCTACAACTTGAGAACTCTCTCAAGAGATTGGTCCTTTCCGCGACGATTTTTTTATCGACGCAGTCGACACAGAGTATTGCCTAAGAGCTCTCACCAAAGGATATGAGATTTCCATAGCTTGTAACGCTCATCTTGAACACAGACTGGGAAGTCGTCAGCAAAAGCAATTTATGGGAATGATACACAACCCAACCTTTCATCCGTCAATTCGCTGGTATTACATAAATCGAAATCGCTTTGCCATGATCAGATTATATGGGAGGCGCTTTCCACACTGGTTATTCCATGAAATTGCAATCACGTTTACGAGCCTCACCAGAATGTTGCTTTTTGAAGACCAACGCACAATGAAAATTAAAGCCTTTTTATATGGCGCACGAGATGGTTTGGAGGGCAGGATGGGTGAAATACCAGCAAAGATCAAAAAGTCCATCATGCCTGCCAAACTGGATTAAAAACAAATGCGCGTTCTTGCTCTCACACGTTACGAGCGTTTGGGCTCCAGTAGCCGGGTTCGTTTTTATCAATACTTTCCTTATCTGAAATCGCAGGGTGTGGAAATCATCAACGCGCCATTTTTCAATGATGATTATGTCAAAGATCTATACAGTGGGCGCAAAGCCTCCTTCAGAATGATCTTACAATCTTATTTCAAGCGAATATCTCTTTTGACGCGCAAAGATACTTTCGATCTGCTCTGGGTGGAAAAAGAGTTATTGCCCTGGTTTCCAGCGGGCATGGAAGACTTATTCCAGTTCCCTAACATTCCTTATGTAGTAGATTACGACGATGCGGTCTTT
Organism: uncultured Chloroflexia bacterium; assembly: GCA_963753655.1. Lineage (GTDB taxonomy): Bacteria > Chloroflexota > Anaerolineae > Anaerolineales > Villigracilaceae > Defluviilinea. The sequence continues at coordinate 326,255 of CAVWDB010000008.1, read as the reverse complement.
CATCGTTATGATATGCACTCGTTTACTCCAGTTCGTTGGTTTTTAGGAAATAAAATTGACCATGTCATGCAAAATGCAAAACTGGTAATTGTTGGTAATGAATACCTTGCTGATAGGGCAAGAAAAGCCGGAGCAAACAACGTAGAATATTTACCAAGTGTTGTAGATGTCAGCCAATATGTTTTCAAGCCACAAGAAACAGATTCCATCTTTAAAATCGGGTGGATCGGTTCACCCGTCACTGCCCCTTACCTGAATATGATCCACGAAGTGGTTAATATGTTAAACCCAGAGTTTGATATTCGTCTGGTTCTGGTCGGGGCGGGGAATTCCCAACTATTTCCTGATATTCCAAAAGAAATACTCCCATGGAGCGAAGACAGCGAACTCAATGTCACCCAGCAATTCGATGTGGGCATAATGCCATTAGCGGACGGTCCCTTCGAGCGTGGCAAGTGCGGATACAAATTGGTGCAATATATGGCTGGAGGGATACCCGTCATTGCCTCCCCCGTAGGCGTAAACCAACAAATCGTAGAGCCTGGCATAAATGGATTTCTTGCAAATTCAACAGACGAGTGGCTTGCGGCATTTCGTACTTTAAGAGACAGCCATCATCTGCGAAACAAAATGGGCCAGGCTGGCCGCCAAAAAGTGGAGAAACTGTATAATCTCAAAGTGACAGCCCCAAAATTGTTGGTTTTACTGACGAGCGCATTAAAAAAATAAAGAAACAGCATGTCTAAAATCATCCTCTTTGCCAATACCGATTGGTATATCTACAATTTTCGCCTGGCGCTCGCAAAAGAATTACGCTCACAAGGACATGAAGTCGTGATCCTTTCCCCGCCCGGGGATTTTCAGGAACGCCTGCGGGTAAATGGCTTCCAATGGATTCCGTTTCCTCTATCCAGGCAGGGGATCAACCCGCTCAATGAATTATAAACAATCTGGCAACTGGTTTCCCTCTACCGACAAATCAAACCTGAGATTGTCCATCACTTCACCATTAAGCCGGTTATATACGGTTCACTTGCCGCTCATGTTTTGGGTATTAAAGGGATCATTAATTCGATCACCGGATTAGGACATCTATTTATCGATCCGGCGCCCCTCACTCGCATATTGCGCCATCTCGCAAAAACACTCTATCGGGCAAGCCTGAAAAAAACACAGGTAATCTTCGAAAATCCGGAAGATCAAAGCACCTTCATTCAAAATCGTCTACTGGAACCCTGCCAAACTCACCTCATACTTGGAACAGGTGTGGACGTGGAAAAATTCCAACCGACAACAAAAACTCATACTCCCCCTCTCGTTCTCTTCTCAAGCCGACTACTCATCACAAAAGGGCTTCTTGAGTTTATAGATGCCGCGCAACTGTTACAACAAAAGGGATTAAAAGCCCGCTTCGCCATCGCCGGGACGCCTGATCCTGGCAACCCGGCTTCGATTTCCAACGAACAAATTGAAGCGTCGCAACGAACCGGTCCGGTCGAGATCTGGGGCTGGCAGGACGATATGCCCTCCGTACTGGCAAAAGCCGATATTTTTTGCCTGCCCTCTTATCGAGAAGGAGTCCCTAATGCTCTTCTTGAAGCCTGCGCTTGTGGCATACCCATCGTCACCACGAATGTACCCGGCTGTCGGGATGTTGTTATTCATGAACTTAATGGGTTGCTTGTACCTCCACGTGACCCTGAGGCACTGGCACATGCCATTGAGAAACTTGTAAATGATATATCCCTGCGTGATACAATGGGCAACGCAGGACGGAAAATTGCCTTGGAAAAATTCAGTTTGGATCATATCCTGGAACAGACTTTGACCGTATATTCCCAGGCTTTTCCCACCTTCAATGAGCATTTCAATGGGTTGTGAACGCGTGCAACAATGAATATCCCCTGGAGCAACATATGATTTTGCAATACTTTATGCCGCTTTTTGCGGCAACCATCATCACTCTGCTCCTCACGCCCATTAGCATAAAGACCTCGCTTCGCTTAAAACTAATCGACATCCCCAATAGCGCGCCGCATAAGATCCATAAAGTGCCTGTGCCCTTTGCTGGCGGCATTGCTATTGTATTTACCATATTTCTGGTCACCCTCATAAGCGGAAGTTTTTTTACGTCTGATATTCGCTCCATTCTGCTCGCCTCCATACCGGTTTTTGTATTTGGAATATTGGATGATGCCAGGGGATTATCTGCACCCTGGAAATTGCTTGGACAACTGACTGGCGCCATTCTTCTGATCTGGCAGGGTATTTATATCAGGATGTTTGGGGCGTCCATTCTTGACATCGGACTGACTCTGTTTTGGTTGATAGGGATCACAAATGCCTTCAACCTGGTTGACAGTATGGATGGACTTGCAGTTGGGCTTGCCGCTAACGCCGGGGCTTTTTTTCTATTAGTGACTGTAGATGCAAATCAGCCCAATCTCACTTACTTAAGCGCCGTAATCCTTGGGAGTTGTGTGGGGTTGTTCTACTTCAATTCAGTGCCTGCAAAAGCATTTTTAGGAGATTCAGGCTCGCAATATTTGGGATTCGTTTTGGCAGCTCTGGCACTTGCTTATACACCGCCGGGTCTGCCCCAGCCTTCCTCCTGGTTTGTTCCAATACTTCTTCTAAGCGTCCCCATTTTTGATACTACGTATGTTGTGCTTTCCAGGGTACGCCGAGGGTTGCCCATCTATAAAGCAGGTCAGGACCATATTTACCACCAGTTGATCAGGTTGGGCATGTCGCCAAACCAGGCGGTAACAACCATGCACGTCTCTGCATTTATTACCAGTTGCCTGGCTTTTATTGCCCTGCCGCTCCCGCCTGTATGGGCAAATGCTGTTTTCTTTCTTACCCTGCTGGTTGGTTTTTATATCCTGCTAAGATTGGAAACAAATCAAGGTAAGTAGTCGTTTATTTTCCAGGAAACTACCGAAAACGGAGCAAATATCTTCGTATGCAAACAACGCAAGATTCGAAAAAGATACTCTTATTTTATTTTTCCTTCTTATCGCTCAGTTCCCTGGTTGTCCTGAGTGAAATATTTTCATCACCCTCCGAACCAGATCATACGGTGCTTTTTGGACTTTCAATCTCGCGCCTTGTATTAGCCCTGGGCTTTCTCATCACTTTCCTGGCATCCATTTTCATTATCGGCAAGTTGTGGAAAGATCAGAGCTGGGCAGGTACATTTCTTGAACAGTGGTTTGGCAGAGGTCGCTTCAGCCGGACCGTCGGCTGGTTGGCGGGTATCAGTTTTGTGTTAAGTTGGATCGGCTGTTTTCTTCCCGAATACCGCATGGGGGCATTGGTCAATTATTGGATCAGGGCCAGGCCTGTAATGGTTTTTGTCCTGTTGGCAGGCATTGCCACACTCACCGTGTTTTTTATGAGACGCAGCAAGCTGACCCTTCAAGATCTGAAAAATTCCAGAACACTTGGTTTGAGTTTGGTTCTATTTTTGGTAAGCTTGTCCGGTTTAGGCGTAATGCTTTTCAGCCACTTTGGAATTTATTCTTCAGATGATTTTTGGTATGGCGCCGGGGTTCCCATCCTGCTGCCACAACTCCTGGCAGGGATATTGGGCGGGTTGATCTTTATGCAATTGTCAGGAAGGTGGAACCTAAAATATTCTGATCTTATTATTTTTATTTTGATCTACACGTTGACTGCATTTTTTTGGGCACGCGAACCCCTGCATGGAAGTTTCCTGTTCACCGACCCCTATCCGCCTAATCACACCTTTTATCCATTTGCAGATTCAGCCATATTCGATACAGCAAGTCAGTTCCCATTGATCGGACAGAAGATTTTTATTTTTAATGGTTATTTTTTCGAACGGTCATTTTACCTGGGCTTTTTGGTTTATCTGCATACCCTTTTTGGACAAAACTACGAAGTTTTAATGGCGGCACAAGCCGGGATTTTTGCAGTGTTCCCCGCGCTGATTTACCTGATCGGAAGATCGTTGAATATGCGCTCTGTAGGTTTTGCAGCCGCGCTCATTGCCAGCTTGCGAGGGATCAATTCGATTGCGGGCAGCAGTCTGATCGATATGGCAAATCCCAAGATGATTCTGACAGACTTTCCGGCGGCAATTGGGCTGGCACTTATCGTTCTCTTAACGTGCGAGTGGTTGAAAATGCCAAAACAGAAATGGCACTACGCCTTATGGATCGGCGGCATCATTGGGTTGACCCTGATGTTAAGAACAAACGCGTTGGTACTTTTGGCGTTTATTCCAGCGTATGCTTTTTTAAAATTTTATCCGGAATGGGAAAAGTGGCTATTCCAACTCTCTTTAATTGGCATTGCCGTCATTGCAATTACTTTGCCATGGGAGTTGAGAAACAAATCTCTGGGTGGACAAATGTACGGCCCGATTCTTGCCAAGTTTCAGGCTGTCATTCACCAACGATACACCCCTCCTCCTGAGCCTGAAGGGTCTCTTCCCCAAGGATTAGCGACTGTTTCCTTAAGCAATACACAGACCTTGCTTGTTCTTTCCCAGGAGGCGCGTTCCGTGCAGGATCACAAATCTTGCGATACGATCATTTGCTTTACATCCAATCATTTTCTCCATAATATCGTGACGTCTGCTCTTATTTTTCCAACATCCCCCATATTGGATACTCTTCGTAATACCGTTAAAGAAAGAAACCCACCCTACTGGAGGCATGAATGGGATGGGACATTCACTCCTTTAGCGCTCGTTCTCTTTTGTATTAACATTTTCCTAATTCTATTAGGAATAAGCATCGCCTGGAAAAAGCATGGTCTTCGTGGATTAGCTCCATTTGCCATCTTTTGTTTTTATGATCTATCCAATGCCTTTGCGCGCACTTCAGGTGGAAGGTATATCGTCCCCATAGATTGGATTTTCTCTCTTTATTTTCTACTGGGTGTTTTTGGAGTGATCATAGGTTTGGCAAACAGCATGGATGTGAACTGGAAACTATTCTCAGATCCTTTCGAGGGGTCGTTACCCAAAAAGGAACCCGTACGAAACAATCTGTTAAAAATCATCACTATTCTTTTGATTCTAATAGGAATAGGGACGCTCGTTCCTCTTTCGGAAACGATACATCCCAAAGCCTATGAGTCAATAGATTCTGCAAGTATCCTTACCGAACATGAACCAGCCATCACGAACGCCGGATTGGATATTCCTTCCATTGAAGCCTTTCTGAAAAACAAGGACGCAAAGCTCCTTATGGGACGAGCGTTATATCCACGTCACTATGAGGAAAATCAAGGGGAAGTTCACTTCTATCCAACGATTGTAATGGGATTTCCACGCACAACATTCACGCTTATTGGAACTTTCAGGGAAGAGGGCATCGTTCTGCCAGGCGGCATTCCCGAATACTTTCCCCATAATAATGATGTGATCGCTATTGGATGTAAAAATAAAAATTACATCGACGCCCTGGTAGTCATCGTATTGGGGGAGAATGAACAAGCTTATACTCGTTCTCCCGCCTCTGATCTACAGTGTCCATTGCAGCAACCCGTCTGTAATAACAACGGTGTTTGCAGGTAACATTATAGTTTGATTGACCTCCCGATCTGAACGTTGAACCAATCCCACATCGTTCCATGAGCAACGTGCGAACTTTATCAGGGAACGATTCATCGTGGTTGTGGAAGCAAACTCCAGCGTAAGGTTGGATGCGTCCCGTTTATCCCTTTAGCGCGCCGGCCATCAATCCACGTAGGAAATAACGGCCCAGGAGGATATAAACCAGAAGCGTTGGGAGAGCCGCCAGGAATGTGGCTGCCATTAAAACATTCCACTGAACGAGTTGGCTACCCGCTAAATTATTCAGTGCAACTGTTACCGGCCAATGTGATTGATTGGTAAGGATGACCGCGAACAGAAATTCATTCCAAGCCTGGGTAAACTGCCAGATGATGACCACAGCAAAACTTGGCGCGGAAAGCGGGAACATGATGTAACGATATATATCCATCAGACTCGCTCCATCAATACGACCAGCTTCGAGAATCTCGGTCCCAATTCCCGCATAATAATTACGAAAGATCAGAGTCGTGATGGGGATGCCGTAGATAATATGCACCAATACCAACCCGGGAAGATCTCCATAGAGTTTTATATATTGCATAAATTTTACCAACGGGATCAAAATGCTTTGGTAGGGAATGAACATCCCAAACAGGATAAAAGTAAAAACCAGATTTGAGCCGCGGAATTTCCATTTGGAAAGCAAATATCCGTTGAAAGAACCAAGCAAAGCTGAAAGCAGCGCTTCTGGAATGACCATCGCCAAACTATTCTTTATATTGGGAGCCAGCTGTTGATAGCCCGCGATAAAGTTGTCAATGTGCAAACCGCCGATGGGCAAAGACCACATTGTTTTGAGGTCAACCTGACTGATGGGTTTCAAACCCGTCAGTACGAGCAGATAAACCGGTAACAGATATACCAGTGCGAGCGCTATCAAAATAAAATAGAAAAGAAAATTAAGTGTAGTCCGGCGGTTCATAGTTCAGTCTCTGTGCGCATATTTTGGATCAGGTAGGGAACGACCAGCACCGCCACGCTGATAAGCATGAGAATACCAATCGCCGCGCCCTGGGCATAGTTGGTGCCGTCGAAAGTTGTCGTCCACATGTAAATGCCCGGGACATCCAGGCGAAGGTCCTTATGTCCGAGCGCTACGATCAAATCGAAGATCTTGAGCGACATATGACCCAGGATGATCACGGCACTGAGCGTGACAGGCTGAAGCATCGGCAGGACAACATAACGATAGATTTCGAATTCAGTTGCCCCATCGACGCGAGCCGCCTCACGGATATCCTCGGATATGCTGCGGATGCCGCCCAGATAGAGCGCCATGGTAAACCCAGAGAGCTGCCAGACAGCGGGGAGAACAGTAAAAGCCATTCCCCAGGGCTGCGGGGATGAGTGCCACAGACTGACAAGGAAATCCAAATGGAGATTATGGAAGATCAGGTTGATACCGGTGATTCGATTCCCCGTGGCAGGATTCATCAACCAACCCCAGACCACACCTGAAGCGATGAACGAGATCGACATCGGAAACAGAAAGATGCCGCGGAAGAGAGCTTCTCCCTTAAGCCTTTGGTCCAATAGAATGGCTAACCCGAGGCCAAGAATGAGACAGCCAGAAATAAAGCCGATAGTGAAGACGGCCGTATTGCGGACATCGATCATGAAGCGCGCATCATGGAAGAGGTAGGTATATTGGCTTAAACCAGCCCACGTATAATCCGGCAATAGACCTTTCCATTGGCTAAGTGAAACACGGACAGACCAGGCAATAAAACCATAAACAAAAATCGCCACTGCAATGATCGAGGGTGTCAGCATTGCGATGGAGAGGACTGTCTCGTTTTCAAACATTCCCACAATCATCAGTAAGCCAATATAAAAAATCAACCCGCTGGCAAGGATGCCTATCGAGGTAAAGTTCGACCCTGCGATCACAAGTCGTGTGCGGGAAAGGAAATAAATGGCAATAGCGCTGATGAGCATCAGCGGAATTGCCAGAATAAGCCTGGAGCGATTACGCTCAAATCTTCGCAACATTGCCTGCCTCACTTTCAACGGGGGTGTTACGTTCAATCAATTATAACAACTCAGATTCCAACTACCTATTTAATAATATGAAGAGTTAACGAAAATAATTCCTGCGCAATAATAATATTTTAATGTCTAAAATGGGCGGCTCTGTGAGCCGCCCATTTTTTTTATTGATTGTTTCCCCGTATACTACTTACAGGCGCCATCGGATTTGCAGGCGTCAACGAGCGCCGACTGGAAGCCGGACACATTGGTTGGATCGGCAACGAAGACGCCCAAAGCCGTCGCGACCTTGCTATCCCAGGACGGGTTACCAACCACCTCGTGTGTCAGACTGCCAACAACCTGATCGCTGGCCCAATCGTTGGCTGCATTTTGAGAATACTCGCTGAATAGACTCTGATCGCAATCGGTGCGGGCACAGATCGAACCCTTGAGCGGGTTGAAAGCTTCCTGACCTTCCTTCGAAGCGGCAACTGTCAACCAATCTTCGGTTCCCTGAGGGTTTTTGTTCCCCACGGGCAGAACGAAACTATCCGCCAGGAAGACGAACACGCCGTCCGTTCCGGGCGGGGGCGCCCAGTCAAAATCAGTGTGAGGCGTCAGAGCGAGACCATTCGGCGCGGGGTTGGCAAAGTAACCGTACGCCCAGTCGCCCATGATATTGAAAGCTGCATCACCGTTGGTCATGAGTTGAGCGGCAGGCTGCCAGTCAGAGAGAGTCGCCGCGTCGCTGTTGGTGTAGGACAAAGCCTTGGCATAATTGTTCAATGCCGTTGTGACATCGGCGCTCGCCCAATCCGCTGTGCCATCCCACAAGCCAGCCCAACCATCCGCACCGAGCGTACCGATCATGACGTTCTCGAACAGGTGCTCAGCAGTCCAGGCAGGTCCGAGCGCCAGACAGATCTTGCCTGCGGCTTGGATCTTATCGCAAGCGGCAAAGAAATCGTCGTAGTTTGCAAATCCACCGTCAGGCACTGTGACGCCCGCTTCTTGCAGCACATTCGGGTTGTACCACATGACGTTCGAGCGATGGATATTCACCGGCACACTATAGGGGTGTCCATCCTGCGAAATCAAGGGCAGCAGGGTCTCCGGAAGTGCATCACCAAAGCCGCTGGATGCAAAGAAATCATCCAAGGGTTGAATTTGGTTCGCATCTACATAGGCAAAGGTGGCCTCACCCGCGTGGGCTTGCCAGGAATCAGGCGGGTCTCCAGCAGAGAGACGGGTTGCCAAAACGGCCTTTGCGTTCGTACCCGCACCACCAGCCACTGCGGCATTTTCAAACATGATATTGGGGTATTCATTATTAAACACATCCACCATGGCAGCCAAGCCATCTGCTTCACCAGGGCCCACCCACCAGGAAAAAACCTCAACTGAGGAGGGCTCTTCCGTCATGGCGGGTTCCTCTGTCATGGCCGGCGCCTCCGTCATGGGAGCTTCTGTCATCGCTTCCGTCATGGCGGGCGCCTGGGTGGCAGGAGCCTGGGTCGTAGCGGGAGCGCAGGAAGCTAATGCGATGGATATAAGCATCAATGAACTCAACAGCGTGAAAAACTTTTTATTCATTCTTCTCTCCTTTTTGAGTCGATTATTTGGAACAAATATATTCTGCAAACACATTTGCCTGTAAAGGAACCACCTCCTTTCAAGAAGTTAAGACAAGCAAAAACGGAGTATTCTCGCCTCTCAAATAGTGAGAATATTCCGTTGCAAACAAATCAATACAAGCCTGTCAGCCACTTTCAGGGTATTCCCAATACTCGATCATAAAACAGGCGTAGAAGGAATGTAATTTTGCGTTACCTGATTGTTTTTTTTATTATATGACCAAAACATGCTTTGTCAATCATATAATTCAAGCTATTAACTATGATTAACAATTATTACTATGGTTCCAATGCAAACATGAAAGCCAAGTCATTGACATTCGTTCCTGTTGGACCCGATTTTAATAAATCCCCCAATGCTTCAAAAAAAGAATACGCATCATTCCTGGACAAATAGTCTGCCACGCGTAAACCCAGCGACTCAGCCCTGCGAGCGGATTCACCTGTTACGACCGCGCCCGCCGCGTCGGTGGGACCATCTTCGCCATCCGTTGCCAGCGAGATCAGCATCACATTCTCCAAGTCCTTTAATTCGTTTGCGGCGGCTAATGCAAGCTCCTGGTTCCTTCCACCTTTGCCCTTGCCGCTGATCGTAACCGTTGTTTCACCACCCGCAAGCAAACAGAACGGACGTTGTTGTTTTGATACTTCGTCGCGCAATTTTTTTGCAAGCATCCTACCCACTTTGCTCGCTTCGCCTTGTAATTCATTCGTCAATATCTCAGCATCAAATCCTTCGTTGCGCGCCTGTTCCCGCGCGGCTCGTGCGGCAAGTTTGTTGTCGCCAACGATGATATTTTGACTTTGGATTCGAGAAGCTTGCTTCTTGATAACAGACAGCAAGTTGTCCGATTCCAAAAACTCTGTGATTGAATTTGGTGCTCGGTTCTTGATCCCATATTTCTTCAAAACCGCCAATGCGTCTTTTTTTGTCGTGGGATCTGGATGGGTAGGACCCGATGCGATGGCTTCAAGCGGATTCCCAATTACATCTGAAAGAATCAAACTGACAACTCTCGCCTTTGTCGCCCGCGTCAAGCCTCCGCCTTTGATACGATCCAGTTGGCGGCGCAGGATGTTGATCTCGTCGATGCGCGCGCCGCAGGATAACAAAAGCGATGTCAACGTTTGCATATCTTCGAGCGATATACCTGCATGCGGCGCAGTGACCAACGCCGAGCCGCCGCCGGAGATCAGACAAACGAGAGTGTCATCTTCATTCAGTAAGGAAACGAACTCCAAAGCGCGTGCACCTGCGATCAGGGAACGAGAATCCGGGATGGGGTGACCACCCAATAGAACAGGAAACAGCTTCGAGTTAAGGGAGGAGGCGTGTTTGCTGATGGCCAGCGAGCTTGAAAGTGGAATCGCGTCCGCAAGAGCGGTCAGCATGGGGATGGAGGCTTTTCCAATTCCCAATCCGTGTACATTGCCATTTAATTGAGGAAGGTATCTTCGCACGGCTTTGGCAGGATCAACTGCATTCAATGCGGCTGATAATATTCGTAAAACACGAGCATCTGTGAGACTGTGCGTTGCGAAACTATTGTCGTTCATGTCTGTTATCATATCAGAAACATTGTTTGGAGAACATATGCCGAAGCCGAAAGTATTTGTAACAAGAGCAATTCCCGATAAAGGGTATAACCTGATAAAAGAGGTTTGCGATGTAGACTTATGGTTGGACGATCTGCCGCCCAACCGCGACGAATTATTGAAACATATACAGGGTATCGATGGTCTGTTATGTATGCTGACCGAAACGATCGATGCCGAAGTGTTGCAGACGGCGGGGTTGCAATTAAAAGTAATCAGCAATTTCGCGGTGGGCTTCGACAATATTGACGTGGATGCCGCCACTGCGCGGCACGTGCCCGTCGGTAATACGCCCGATGTGCTTACGGATGCAACCGCCGATTTTTCGTTTGCCTTAATGATGAACGCCAGCCGCCGCATTCTGGAAGGCGACCGATTTGTACGTGAGGGAAAGTGGAAAACCTGGGAACCGATGTTATTGCTCGGCAATGAGATGAGTGGCTCCACCCTCGGGCTGGTGGGCTTTGGACGTATCGGCAAGGCGATGGCGCGCCGCGCAGTAGGTTTCGATATGCGCGTGATCTATTATGACCCCATCGAAATAAGGCGTGACCCGGATGTGAAAGCCTCCTCAGTGGATCTCGAAACCCTGCTCGAAGAATCGGATTTCATTTCGCTTCACACACCCTTGACGCCTGATACTTACCATTTGATCGACGCGGACGCCTTCGCCAAAATGAAACCCAATGTAGTACTGGTCAATACTTCGCGCGGCGCAGTCATTGATATGAACGCGCTGTATGAAGCGTTGAAGGCGAAGTGCATCTTCGGCGCGGGCTTGGATGTGACCGAACCTGAACCACTCCCATTGGATCATCCTTTGTTCTCTCTCGACAACATCGTTATCATGCCGCATATCGCCAGCGCCAGCAAATCTGCCCGCGATAAGATGTCCTGGCTGGCGGCAAAGAATCTACTCGCCGGGTTGGAAGGCAGACATCTGCCGAATTGTGTCAATCCGCAGGTGTATAAGTAGTACAGGAACATATCCTGAAGATTAAGCAAGAAGGCTCGCCATAATGGCGAGCCTTCTTTGTGCTACGATATTTACATTACTTGGGTTTGACTCGCATGAGGCACGTTCACCGTTACTATTGTAGTTGCGGAATTTCCGCAAGCGTCGGTAACCTTGTACGTTATAGTGTAAATTCTTCCTGTACCGCCACCAGAGCGTTCTGCACGCAGTTTGCCATAGTGGAAGTCGTCTTCGATGACAATATCATTTGACGTGTCACCATCGCCGAGCCCGTTGTCCGGTTCATTGGATGTAATTGAAACCAGTGTAATGGTTGGATTAGGATCAAAGTTGTCACTGGCAGTGACTGTAGCAGTTATATCCACATATTTGTCCATTGAGCAACCGCCAACGATTACGACATTTGGTCAACGTGACAGAAACATCCGTCACCGAATGTGGGAGCAATCGGTCATCACAAACATCCAAGCCTGTAATAACCGGGTCATGGTCGGATGAACGGTAGGCGTCGGGTGCGTAGATCGCATCCTGCGCGGGCTGTTTGAAGGTGGTGTCGTAATCAATCAAATCAGGCTCATCGGCATTGATATGCCAATCTGCCGCGCCCGTGATCTGGCTTGCGAGGCTTGCACTGGCGAGGGAGTAATCGAGATAACCCGTCTGTCCATCGAAAACGTACGAGTAGGCATCCTCACCTTGATATTGGAATGCCAGATCAGTGTAATCATCGCTCGTGCCAGCCACATCATCGGGACCCGCCTTGATGGCGTCAATCGGATCTTCCTTATCGTAAGAGTTCAGGTCGCCGATGATGAGGAAGTCACTATCTCCGCTTCCAGTAGGGTCTGATGCGAGCCAGTCCACCAGAGCTTGAGCTGCGGCTGTACGAGTCAAATTGCAGTTGCCCGCGCCGTCACCCGTATCCGGGTCGCTCAGATCGTTACAATCCGAGCCTTTGGATTTGAGGTGATTGATCGCCACGGTAAAGACGCCGCCTGTGGAATTTTCCATGAAGGTCTGCGCAAGTGTGGGGCGATTCTTGGTGTCAACGAAGCGAGGATCAACTGTGGAATCGAGCACTGCGTAACTGCCCACAGGCGTGACCGAGGCTGGTTTATAGATCAGAGCCACTCTAATGGCGTCTCCGCCGATCGCGCCGGTGGCAATGTAATCATATGTGCCTGCACCAAACACATCGTTTAGTCCGCTGACCAGATCCGCAGTGGGCACATCGGCTGGATTATTCTCGATCTCGGTTAGGCCAAAGATATCCGCATCAATCGCTGACATCGCCGCAACGATCTTGGCGCGCTGGCGTGACAGTTCATTCGCATCATCCGCACCGCGGCATTCCTGATTTCCCGCGGGACCGCAGATAAATGCGCCCGTATCAATCGTCGTAAAGTAGTTGAGCACGTTGAAAGATGAAACCTTTAAACTTCCGCCCACATCCGGAGGTTGAGTTGTACGTGGGTTGACGGAGGCATAGTCAGCACCTTGTGTTGGCTGGATGCGATATAGACCAAAAGAGTAGTCCATCACACCAGTCACGTTCGAGACCGTGTCACCGCCGCGGAACAGATTGGTCAGATCAAAGACATTTCCATTGGGATGGATCGCCGGGTCCGGGTTTTGAGTCGAGCGTCCGTCATCGAGGGTAATCTTATCGAGCAGGAAATCCTGTGTGGCTTGGATTTCCTGCGGTGAACCCGGTTCGAATTCAGCCGTCGGTGTGAGATGCCGCTCAGAAGTCAACACGATCTCACCAAACCGATCAAAGTTGAAATATTCAGAGATTACCAAAGCTTGCGGGAAAGTGACTAACATGCCTTCATAAGCTTCAAAGTCATTCACATTTGTCACGGGCAGAGACAAGGTCGCTGCTGTCGGAAGCGGGTTGCCACTGCTAAGCACTGTCACGCCAGTAAAAGAGGTGATCTCGGTCAAATCGTTGAATTCAGAAACAACGCCTTCAACTCGGACCAAGTCACCGATCTGCACATTTACGGCAGGTGAATTCCCATCGAACACAAAGACACCTTCGGATGTGAGAGGATCTGCATCAGCATCGGCATCTTCTTCCTCGACATGGAAACCATTAAAGTCGCCATTCGTACCGCTGGCTCCATCCTGGAAGTCACCGACAACGATACCCTCAATGGCAACTGTCTGCCCAACAAGCGGGCTGGCAGCGCCATTGCCTTGAACATCGTGGATTTTTACGAGAGTAACTGGAGTCACACAAGTGTTGGCATCCCCGGGCGTGGGAGCAAACTGTGCATAGGTCTCGGTATTGCGAGTGCCGCCAGAGCCATTGGGGCAACGCTGATTTGACTGACCAGCACCATCGCCTCCGCCGTTTTCATCGACTTGCGGTTGCCCAGAGTTAAGCAAGTCTAGCAATCCAGCATCGTCGGCATCATTTGTATCATAGACAAAAGCGTCAATAAGGTTGGTTGTGGAAACTGCCGTGCCGTTGGGGAAATCACTGGCATTCGCTGTATATAGAGCAACCGCATCGGCACCGTTTTGAAGCCATCCAGAACTGCCAGGATTGACATAAATATCATTTTCTGGCACGCTACCAATCACAAAATAACCATTTGCATCCGTAATGTATCCATCCAGATCAAAGGCGTCATATGATGTATCACCATTGCCATTGAAGAGGACAACTACCATACCATCGAGGGCTGTATTGCCTGTACCGCCATCATAGAGCTCAATAAATTCGGCCGCATCTATTCCAGGTGTGTCAGAATCAACTTCGTTGATAAGGATATTCGTGTTTGATCCACCGCCATCACATAAATTTAAAGGCGATACCGTATTGCGTGGAGTAGGTGTACTGGTCACAAAATCCAAAGAATTGTTATCAGTTTCAGTACAACCATCGGCAAGTCGTAATGACGCAGTAGCGTTGGCGGTTGCGGGTGCCGCAGCCGTTTCATAAAAATTTGCACCATCCCAACCAACCAAGTCCTTTATAAGCGCCAGTTGCGCGGGAGAGCATGGAGTTGATCCACCATTGCATCCAAGACTTGCGGTTGACATTACCAGCGCAACCTTGCCTCCAGTACCACTCATAGGAATCGGAGATGAATCAGTGACATCAGGTGTTGGCAAGGCAGTTGTACCCCCACTTCCCTGCGCCTCCTGAATCAACAAGTATTGGCCGGGGGCAAGCGATACACTGGGCAGTTCAGTTAACTGAGTAGAGCTCGAGCCAAAATTCCCTGTGCCCGTTGCGCTTGCATATTGGACCGACCATCCTGCCAGGGAGACGGAAAAAGTGCCTCTATTGAATAACTCAATAAAATCGTGAGTGTAAGTTGCACCGGCATTTCCTCCACCGCCATAGACTTGACTAATGACGATATCAGCAGATAGTGCTTGTGCGCTCTGCATTGGTACAGCTACGAGCATCAAAGCCAGTATTGTTACAAACGAAAACAATTTCGATAAACGTTTATTCATGTTACTCTCCTCTAGTAGTTAGTATAAGTTGTAAGTACACCGTAATGGCTGGGAAATATGGAATGTTCGGTTTTCACGAACGCGCAGCACCTCCTATAATATATCCAAATAAGAGCGTAAATATTCCCCGCGTGCTATTTATTGTAGGGCAAACTCGATGAAAAATCAAGGTAACTTGTAACCTATTCTTAATTTTTCAAGTTAACATCCGTTTAATTGTCTCAACAATTCAATCAGAAATCAAAAACAGCGTGTAACTTTAAATAAGTTACACGCTGTTTTTGATTTTCATCACTTTTAGTCTAAAAGCGCCTGGGGAATATTGCCACCGTTTTCGGCGATCTTCTTTAGCACTGTCTTGTGAAGCCAGACGTTCATCTTGGCTGAGTCGCTCATCAGATCGGCAGGGCAACCAAGCTCAGTGGCCAGTTCCTTGCGAGCTTCAAAACTACTGTCAATATCCAGAAGTTTGAGTAGATCCACAATCGAGACCTTCCAGTCCAATTTGGCAGGATTCTTGGCGGCCAGTTCTTCCATCTTCGCGACGACATCCACTTCAGAAACTGCTTTGGGAGCGGCAGGCTGAGCCATAGCTTGGGCAGGCACAGAATACGCTGGCACATTCGGTTTAGGCGCTGAAGCAGGGGCAGCCGGTTTGGCTGGCGCAACCGGGGTGTGTGCGGCAGGTATGGCTGGTGCAGCTGATGTAGTGGCTGATGTGGCTGCCTCCTCCTTCTTCCCGATCCCGATCTTTTGGAGAATTTTATTGAAGAGTCCCATTTTTTAATCCTTTCGATGATTTGATATGGCAATAACTATTGATCTAAACGTTATTGTGAATTAATTATACCCTCTACTTTGCTGAAAACGATTAATGGATGGCAAATGGGTATCAGCCTGAACAGACAAAATGCAAACACCTCAACACCTTGCAATATAATTCGATATATGAAAAATAAACCGATCCTTGTCTGGACGCGCGATAGCAGCATATTACTCGGGATTTTTCTACTTACGGTATTTCTCATCGTTTATATCTGGTGGCCCCTGGCAGAAGAATATCTTGCGTATGTGGATTGGAGCGGTGAGTGGTGGCGTTACATGGACTGGTTATTACTCGGTATTTTTGCTTTCATGTCCGTTACTATCATTGCGCAAGCGAATCTCAAAACTGATTTACTGATTATCTTTGTCGGCGTCTGCGGCGGACTCGCCATTAAATCCTGGGGAACACAAACGAACCTTTGGCATTATTACACTGCGGAACGTCCGCCCTTGTGGATCATTCCCGCGTGGCCCATTGCATCACTATCCATTGATCGAACCACCCGATTTCTAAACTGGATCGTCCCACGAAGGAAGACCAATCTCAGTTCTCTGTTCTCAATTCTTTATTGGATTACCTTCGCTTCTTTCCTGACCTTGATGCTGATCTTTGTTTCCCCAACCTTTGACAGGTCCTTTACGTGGTTCGCTTTAGTCTTGTGCATTCTTCTCATCTTTACGCCAACTGATCATCGTTATGCATTGCTCACTTTTATCGCAGGTTCAGGGCTTGGATATTATCTTGAGCTATGGGGCACCACGCGCGAATGCTGGACATATTACACGTATCAAACGCCGCCGTTATTTGCAGTGCTGGCTCATGGCATGGCGGCCGTCGCATTTTGGAGGGCGGGATTAATGGCGAAAATGCTATTGGGGAGATTCGGCTTCTCGAAGCCTCAGCAGGTTTCGGCTGGGGAAGAAGCGTAAATTCCATCTGATAATGACATAAAACACTTGACAGGGGGGAAATTTGTTCTATAATGTGACCTGCTGGTCACGTGACTAGGAGGTCATTTTATGCCAAAACAAACATTTCTTAACCTTCCCAATGAGAAACGAGACAATATCGTCAATGCGGCAATCGAGGAGTTCGCGAATTATGGACTGGAGAATGGGTCCACGAACCGCATCGTTGCCAACAGCGGTATTTCCAAGGGAAGTTTCTATCAGTATTTTGAAGACAAGCAGGATGTATTCATGTACTTGCTGAATGTGATCGAGCAGGAAAAAATGGAATACTTCAAAGATAAACGTCCAACGAGTAACAACATGGATACCTTTGAATATTTTCGCTGGCTTGTCAAAATCGGCATGGAATTCAACTCTGCCTATCCCCGCCTGGCTCAAGCCGTCAGCCGCGTATTGCTTAGAGATGGTTTGTATTATGGAAAAATTTTTGAGGAGATGCGTGAAAAATCAACCAAGGGAGTTGCAGACCTGATTTCGCAAGCCATCGAACGCGGAGAAGTTGACCCAAACATCGATATGGAATTGGCTGTGATGGTGATGGAGACTTGGAATAACGCCATCAGTACGTACATTATGAACGAAGGCATGAAACAGAAAGATATTATGAAGTGGGTGCGCTCCCCGAAGACCCAGGAAAAAATAGACAAGCTGTTATATGTAATGGAATACGGGTTGCGTAAAACTGAATCGCAATTTGCAGTGAAATCATAAACAAGAGGAAACCTTAGTGGCATTATAACTAAAACTGGCATGGCGTGACGTTTGACGTCAACGCCGCATGACATTTCTGATCGCCATTGCAATGGGGATGATCGTGACCATGCTGGTGCTTTACGACTGTATCATCGGCGGTTATTGGGCGCACCGGATGTGGCAGTCAAAGCCAATAAGAATGCTTATAAGAAAGAAACCCATTTGAAATTGTGGAATGTCACTCAGGAATTAATCAGGAACTGACATATCCATCATGTTTATCTAAGGAATAAATAACAATGAAAGATCAAACCTTTTCCACAAAACTGATTGCACAAATTTCGATGGCGCTGGCAGGTGCATTCCTGGCATTCCTGTTTTTGCTGCATTTCCTCAAGCCTGAATTGGATCCATCATGGCGCATGATCAGCGAATATGAGATCGGGCGTTTTGGCTGGCTGATGCAATTGGCTTTCTTCTGTTGGGGCGGAAGTGTTTTAGCCCTGGTTGCTGCGCTTTGGCCCACTTCGCGCACAGTTGGCGGCGCAATCGCTCGCTGGTGGTTTGCCATCCTCGGGCTTGCCATGATCGGTGCAGGTATTTTCATTACCAATCCTATTACCGATGACGCAGTCAGCACGGCAAACACCCTGCATACTCTTTTCGGTGCGCTTGTGATCATGACATTCCCAATTGCCGCATCCATCCTGGCAGGTAGCCTTGCCCGCAAACCGGAATGGTCTGGCGCGAAGGGCTGGTTGGTATGGGGCACGCTCCTGTTATGGATCAGTCAGTTTGCCTTTTTTGGCTCCATCACCATTTCCCAAGCCATTAACCCCAACGCAGGGCGGGTAGGCCCGGAAGTATATCTTGGTTGGCCGAACCGTATTATGGTGCTTATTTATAGCATCTGGCTTATTCTGGTTGCCCGCCATTTAGTGCTGGTATCAGATAAGAAAGTAGCTTTGTAGCACATAAAGAGTACCTGTGAACACAATGAATTTGAAAAAACTTTCTGCTTGGGCAGGTCTTATCGGATCAGCGCTTTTTGTAACGGTCTTTCTAATTGAAGGTTGGCTCCGCACTGGGTATGATCCGCTCTCCACTTATGTGAGCGCTCTATCTCTCGGCACACGCGGCTGGATCCAGATCACGAATTTCCTGGTTTTCGGAGCGTTATTTTTCCTGTTCACACGGGGTGTTGCCGTCGAGTTTCCGGATGGCAAAGCATCACGCGGCGGGCTGATTTTGCTGACCATCATTTCGATAGGGTATTTTCTTTCCGGCCCATTTGTCATGGATCCGATGGCTACACCATTAGACCAGGCCAGTATTCATGGCACGATACATGGCATCCTTGGCGGGATCGTATTCCTGCTCATGCCTATTAGCATCTTTGTATATTGGCGCAGATTTCGAATTGACCCCAAATGGCAATCCATTCAGGGATGGACTCTCGGCTTGGGAATTATCTGTGCTGTAACCGATATTTTGTTTACATTCGCATCAAAACTGCCCAATTTGCAAACTGTTTTTACTGATTGGTTTGGGCTTATTCAGCGATCAGTCATTATGCCGTTTATGATTTGGGTATTTGTCTTTGCCTTGGCATTGTTAAAGCAAAACAATCAGAACCATGAGTAGGATTTCTCTAACAAGTTAATTTCAGCCTGCAAGGTATGAAGAACCCCAAGGAGAATTATCGTGTCCAACTTCAGAAAGTACGCGCTCACGCATTGCATTATGTTTAGAAACATTACTTTATGAGAGACCAATTTTTTTGTTCACATATAAAACTTGTGATAGTACTCGACGATAAAATCAGAATAGAGGTAAAACATGTCAACACTTATTAAAATCGCCTGGCGCAACGTCTGGCGGCAGCGCCGTAAGACATCTCTGATCGCTCTTGCGATGGGTGTCATTATGGCAT
This sequence comes from uncultured Chloroflexia bacterium, assembly GCA_963753655.1. Taxonomy (GTDB): domain Bacteria; phylum Chloroflexota; class Anaerolineae; order Anaerolineales; family Villigracilaceae; genus Defluviilinea. The sequence goes on along the minus strand of CAVWDB010000008.1, from coordinate 306,585 downwards.
TGTTGGTGGTTTACGATGGCGTTCTCGGGGGGTTCAATGATGCCATTTATGGTAATTCGATCCAGATCATGGGCGGCAACATCCAGGTCCATGCGCCCGGTTACAACGAGAAAATTGGAAAGAAACCGTTGCTTCCATTGGCAGACCCGGATGGGGTGGTCGCCGCGGCCGAGTCGAGCCCTGATGTGATCCAGGCGGCGAAACGAATCATCACCGGCGGATTGGTGACGAACCGTGAAGGCGCTTTCTCGGTATCAATCATTGGGCTGGAAACCGAAAAGGAAGCCCAGATCAGTCAGGTGGCGAAAAATATTACCGAGGGTCGTTTCCTCGCCCCGGATGATGGAGATATGATCGTAATCGGTCAGGGACTGGCGACCGTCATGGATGTCAAAGTTGGCGACCGCATTACCATGGTCGGCAACGCCACACACGAACAGACGCGTCAACGCACGATGACGATCGTCGGTATTTATGATGTGGGTGTGCCGTCTGTTGAGAAAGGCACGATCTACATGTCTCTCAGCGAAGCGCAACAACTCTTTGACTTGAACGGACAAGCGACCGAAGTCGTTGTTAACCTTAAGCAGATCGGGCAGGAGCCTGCTGTGGTGGACACGATCAATGCCAGCCAGCCTGGCAATGATATTGCCACCTGGGAAACCAGCATCCCTGAGTTAAAACAAACCTTGGAGATGAAAACAACCGTCATGAATATATTCGGCATCGCCATGCTGGGTATTGCCGCGATTGGTATCCTTAACCTGCTCATGATGGCGGTCTTCGAGCGCACACGCGAGATCGGTGTGCTGGGTGCGTTGGGATTGAAACCACGTGAGATTACAATCTTATTCCTGATGGAAGGGATTCTGATCGGTCTGATTGGTGCAATTTTAGGAACTATATTAGGTACGTTTTTCAATGGATTGCTAAGTATCTACGGCATGGATTACAGCGCCTTTGCAGATGCCACCGAATACACTGCCCTGATCAGCGGGCGTATCTATTCACAACTGTCGCTGGCGAAGACTCTTCAGCACGCATTAACCATACTCATAATTTCTGCTCTCGCGGCGCTCTCGCCTGCCCGTGAAGCCGCCCGGCGCGAACCCGCCGAAGCATTGCACTACGTTTAGGAGACCTACCGTGTCAACATATATAAAAATGGCTTTTCGAAACTTGGGGCGTAACCGCCGCCGCACATTTTTTTCGGCGCTGGCGCTGACCATCAGCCTGGCGTTGCTTATGTTCATTGCGGCATTTTTCAATGGAGAGACGCGTACCTCCATGGAATCCACCCTGCGTTTGGATAGCGGGCATATCCAGATCAGGGCATTGGATTACGATCAGGATAAGTTCAGCGTCGCCTGGAAATATTTGATCGAGAACCCGGAGCAGGTTGCAGCGCAGGTTGAATCGTTGAGTCAGGTACAGGTTGCCACTCCCCGCCTGATCGCAAGCGGCATCGTCTCAGTCAAGGATGATTCTGCCGGTGTCGAAGTAATGGGAATTGATCCTGATTCGACAGCGAATGACCCCTATCGCGACGGGGTTGTCTCCGGTGAATTTTTGACTGCGGACGACCGCGAAGGGATTTTGATCGGCTACCCACTGGCACAAAACATGGGTCTAAAAGTTGGGGATCAACTTAACCTGCTCATAAACACGTCCGATGGCAGTGTGGACGAACAGTTGTTTACTGTGCGCGGAATCTTTAGCACAGGTTCAACCAACTATGACAAGGGACTCGTCTTCCTGCCGCTTGCCAAAGCGCAAGCCTTTTCGGGCGCGGGCGATCATGCCAGCATGATCTTTGTCCTGTTGCACGACCGCGAACAAGCAGAGGCTGTCGCCGCCGCGCTGGCCAGCCCCAACTATCAGGTCAAAACCTGGCGAGAGTTGAACTCCCTTCTTGTACTCATTGAAGATTATTCAAACATACTCATCTCAAGCATCAACCTGATCGTACTGGGCGTGACCATCACAGTCATTGTCAATACACTGCTTATGTCTGTCTTCGAGCGCACGCGCGAGATCGGCATCCTGACCGCCATTGGTATGAAAGGACGCCAAATCATGGTGTTGTTCCTGCTCGAAGCCGCTGTCCTGGCGATAGGAGGCATCGCCTTTGGCTTACTGATTGGCGGCGCGCTGGTGGCATATTTTGGTCAGGTCGGTATCTATTTTGGAGACCTGGGCGTAAGCGGTATGCTGCTCGGAGACCGCATCTATGCCTTTATCACCATACAAGACACGATCAATCTAACGATTACAGCATTCGTTATCACATTATTAGCCTCGCTCTACCCCGCCCGCATGGCAGCCCGCATGGAACCCGTCGAAGCCCTGCACAGCGCCCAATAAAGGAGAATTTATCATGGAAGTCGCAAAATTAACTGACGTAACAAGAAAATATAAGATCGGTGAAGTAGAAACGAATGCGCTCAAAGGCGTCAGCCTGACCATCGAGAATGGCGAATTCACCGCCCTGGTCGGTCCCTCCGGTTCTGGCAAGACTACTCTTCTGCAACTTATCGGCTGTCTCGACCAGCCCAATTCGGGTAAGGTCGTCATCAACGGGCACGAAGCCACCAACCTCAACCGAAACAAACGCGCTGACCTGCGAAAGGAAGACATTGGTTTCGTATTCCAATTCTTTGCCCTCATCCCCACCTTGACAGCATACGAAAATGTAGAAATGCCTCTTCTGCTGAATGGCACAAGTCCTGCCGAGCGCAAGAAGCGCGTGACGGAATTGCTGGAAGCCATCGGCATGGCAGACCGCGCTCATCATCGCCCCGATCAACTCTCCGGCGGACAACAACAACGCGTCGCTGTCGCCCGAGCGCTTGCCACCAACCCCAAAATGATCCTGGCTGACGAACCCACTGCCAACCTCGACACCGAGAACGGCAAACAGGTTATGGAGATCATGAAAAAGCTAAACGAAGAAACGGGCGTCACCTTCGTCTTTGCCACGCATGACCCGCGTGTCTTCAACTATGCCAAACGCATCGTTACCATGCAGGACGGCTTGATCGTCAAAGACAGTAAAGTCAATGGAAAGTCATAGGGAAGAATGAAGAAAATATATTTATTCGTGATAATAATGACGATGGCACTCATTCTATCTGCCTGCGCCTCAACCTCCTCGCCCACGCCCATCCCGACTGTTGTATTGGATGGTAACAACTCCACTTCCAACACCAACCAGTCCAACAGCGAAAATACGGTATCAGCGAAAGCGATCATTGTCCCCATTCAAAAGGCAGATCTTTCATTTCCGAGTGTGGGACGCGTCAAAGCAGTGAATGTAAAAGTTGGAGATCAAGTCACGGCAGGAAAGGTGCTCGTTGAACTTGATACAACTTTGCTGGAAGCAAAAGTCAGAGAGGCAGAAGCCAATTTAACCGTAGCGCAGGTTCAGGTCAATTATTTGAAGCGAGTGGGCACGGATGAAGTGCATCTCGAATCGGCACAGGCAGAGGCAGATCGCGCCCAAGCCCTCCTTGATTCCGCAAACGCGACACTCGCTGCGCAATCCAACCTGGTGGCTCCTTTTGATGGGATTGTTGTATCAGTCGAAACCTCACCAGCGGAAACAGTTGTGCCTGGACGTGTGGTCATCACAATGGGTGATTTTTCCAAATTGCAGGTCGAGACCAAAGACCTGAGCGAGCGCGATGTACCGCGCGTGCAGATCGGGCAAACTGCCAGCGTATTTATCGAGGCAGTGAACAAGGAGTTTTCCGGGAAGGTAATTGATATCTCTCGTATCTCATCCACAGTTGGCGGAGATGTCGTTTTCAAAGTGACCATTGCTCTGGATCAACAACCTCAGGGCTTGTTGTGGGGCATGAGCGCGGATGTGAACATCGAGACCGGAAAATAAGAATGAAACGATTCTGTTGGTCCGCTTTTAGCGTGGCTGTTATTCTCGCCGTTTTGGCAAACCCCGCGCTTGCCGCGCCAAATCATTCCGCTTCTGCACAAGGAACTGTGACTGCCTCTGCAGTGATCGTTCCCGCGCAAGTATCGGAGTTAGGGTTTCTCATTTCGGGAATTGCCAGGGAAGTTCCGGTAAAAGAAGGAGATTCGGTCAAGGCAGGGCAAACGTTGATCGTTTTGGATACACCGGATTTGCAATTCGCAGTCACCGAAGCGCAAGCCGCTCTTCGGTACGCACAGGCGCAGGAGGAAATTCGAAGGAATGAGATCATAAAAAGATACGAAATCAATTACCGTACCTTCACGATCAAGAAGCTTTGGTTGAGAGTGCCGCATGAAGTAATCGAAATGGAAGAGGCAAAGGTTCAACAGGCGCAAGCCTCCATTGAAATCGCACAAGCCAATCTGGCACAAGGCACACTCGTCGCGCCTCATGATGGAACGGTAGCCTCCATCGAAATCATTCCTGGCGAATTTGTTCAATCGGATCAGGCGGTTGTCACACTAGCCACATTGGATAATTTACAACTGGAAACGACTGACTTGAGTGAACGCGATATACCCAATGTCCATATCGGCGACACTGCCAGCGTTTTTGTCGAGGCATTGAATCAAACGATCCAGGGAAAAGTGATCCGCATATCACCCATTGCCGATACAGTGAGTCGGCGACGTGATATTTAAAGTGACGATTGCACTCGATGAACAACCTAAAGGATTACTCTGGGGCATGACCGCAGAGGTGAAGATTCAAGGCGGGGAGTGACGAATGAAAACAAGAATGAAACACTCTGCCTGGTTGCGACTCATTAGCGTAAGCATCCTGATGATCATGCTGATGAACTCTGTTTCCACAGCATTGGCTTCAGAGGCGGCTGTAACCGCTTCTGCAGTGATTGTTCCAGCACAGGTATCAGAACTGGGGTTTATCATCTCGGGCATCGCCGGGCAAGTTCCCGTGCGGGAAGGAGATATTGTCACAGCCGGACAATCGTTGATGGTTTTGGACACTCCCGATCTGCAGTTCGCAGTCGCCGAAGCACAGGCGGCTCTTCATTCCGCACAAGCGTATGCAGACCTGCAAAAGTATCAAAAGGTGAAGGATCAAAGGAATGGCAAAATATTTTATGATACTCTTCCTGAAGTATATAGACAACGCGCAGATGCAGCGGTTCAACAGGCACAAGCGGCATTGGAAATAGCGCAGATCAATTTTGCTGAAGCCACATTGACGGCGCCTTTTGATGGAACGATAGCCTCGATCAAAGTGAGTTCCGGTGAATTCGTTCAATCCGATCAAGCTGTAGTCACACTAGCCACATTGAATAATTTACAACTGGAAACCACTGACCTGAATGAACGTGACATTGCCAAAGTAAAAATTGGTTCACCTGTAACGATCGTCATCGGAGCGTCGAAAGAAAATGTCAGCGGAAAAGTCATCCACATTTCGCCAAAGTCAAACACCGTTGGCGGCGATGTAGTTTTTAAAGTCACAATAGCATTTGATAAACAACCTGAAAATTTATTATGGGGCATGACGGCAGAAGTGATCATTGGGGAATGATAAACAGGAAGTAGTAGATCGTAAACAAGGACACGGATGATATATAATCACCGTGTCCTTGTTTTTTAACCAGACACCTGACATTGGAGAACTACTATATGACCCTTCCAACCAAAATCACAGTCATCGGTGCAGGCTCAGCCTCGTTTGGCGAGAACACCTTGTCCGCCATTATGCGCTCGAAGAAACTCAAAGGTTCCACGCTCGCGCTCGTAGATCAAAACGCTGGCAGCTTGGATATTGTCCATCGTCTGGCGGGCAGGCTCAACCGTGAGTGGGAGGCGGGGTTCATCATCACCGCTCATACGGATCATCGAGATGCTTTGCCCGGCAGTCATTTTGTCGTCAACGCGATCGAAGTCGGCGCACGAGAGAACTTGTGGCAAAAGGATTTCGAGATACCCATCAAACATGGCGTGCGCCAGCCGTACGCCGAAAATGGCGGACCCGGCGGCTTCGCACACGCAGCGCGCAACCTCGGTCCCATCATGCAGATCGCGCATGATATGGAACAGGCTTGTCCTGAGGCGTGGTTCATCAACTTTACCAATCCGATGGTTCGCATTTGCGACGCGGTTAATCGTCATAGCAAAATAAAAGCTGTTGGTTTGTGTCATCAAATTTTTCAGGGTTACATGATGGTTGGCGTTGCGCTCGCAAAAGACCTTGGCATCGAAATACCTGAAGGTCTCACCGGTATGCAAGCTGCCGTGGATCAACATCCGCTTCAACAACGCATAAAGGAACAGATCGTGCCACTTGTTGAAATTCGCGCGGCTGGATTGAATCACTTCACATGGATCCTTTCCATTAATGACAGACGCACCGGCGAGGACCTTTATCCACTCTTCAAAAAACGCTTCTTCGAATTGGACCCATTATTTGAACCGCTCACGAGGGACATTTTCTCTGCCTTTGGTTTGTTCCCCGTTCCCGGTGATACACACCTGTGCGAGTATCTTCCGTGGACGAGTGATCCTAATACAAAACCCTGGGAGCGTTACAACATTCGTCTTTACGATTGGGAGTTGTTTACGAACGTCCGCGAGTTCGAACTGCATCGTTTGAACGAAATGGCAAGCGGCGATGCCACCATCGAAGCATTGCTCGATACCGACTCGGAAGGTGCGTTGGAAATGATCGAAAATATCTCAGGCGCAGGAGACCATTATCATCTCGCCGCAAACCTCCCAAACGTTGGGCAAATCTCCAATCTGCCGATCAATGCCACTGTCGAAACGCCGGTGCATGTGGATGGCGCCGGGATACATCCTGTCCATGTGGGGGAATTGCCAGAACCAATCGCGGAATTATGCCGAAGGGAGATTACGGTTGCTCAGTTATGTGTGGACGCGGCTGTGGAAGGATCCCGCGAAAAGGCATTGCAATGTCTGTTGCTCGACCCTGTTATTGGGGACATTGGCACAGCAAAGAAAATACTCGACGATTATCTGACAAATTACAAGGAATATCTTCCGCAGTTTTGGAAGTAATGGTACACCGATGGTTGAGTAGTCCCGCGTGCTCGTGGCGGGACGTATCGAAACCATCAAGTAATCGAAAAGATTTTGCTTACTGGTGGTTTCGATACGCTTCTCGTTTCACTCGTCACCACTCAACCACCGGATTATTTTAGAAATGAATATCATTTCCCTTCAACCCAACGATGAAAACCTTATCAGCCAAGCCGCGCAATTATTGGTGGATGCGTTCCACGAACATTGGCACGAAGCATGGCCCACACTTGAGGAGGCGTTGCAAGAAGTAAATGAAATGCTCGAAGCGGAGAGAATTTGCCGCGCAGCCATTGACGAGAACGAAAATTTGCTTGGCATCATCGGTGGGATTCCGCAATACGACGGGAATGTGTGGGAATTACATCCACTTGCAGTACAACCCTCCATGCAAGGACAAGGAATTGGTCGCGCATTAGTCGAAGATTTTGAAGAACAAGTCCGTTTGCGAGGGGGACTCACGATCACACTCGGCACTGACGACGAAGACGACATGACTTCATTATCGAATGTGGATCTATATGAGAATCTTTGGGATAAAGTAAAGGACATCCGCAATTTGAAGGGACACCCGTTCGAGTTCTATCAAAAGATGGGGTACGTCATCACAGGCGTTGTCATCGACGCCAATGGCAGAGGCAAGCCGGATATTTTGATGTCGAAGAGGGTGAAATGATGTCATTGCGAGCGGAGCAATCCTCTCGTCAAGTTGGAGATTGCTTCGACGGAAGAGCGCCGTCTCGCAATGACGGGATCAATGCGTCTCCGTCACCTTTGTGATATTGCGGGGCTTTTCGGTGTCATAGCCTTTGACTTCGGTGAGGTGGCAGGCAAATAATTGAGCGGGGAGAATGCTTACCAGCGGAGACAGCCATTCGGGAGTCTGAGGCGGGAGCGGGATTGGCGATTGGGCAAGCGCAAGCGTATCCGCATCATCCGAGATAACAACAAGTTCTGCGTTTTTGTCTTTGCGTAAACGTGTCAACATATCCATCATTGAGTGGTGCACTTTGCCTTGTGGCACGACTGCAAGGACGGGGAATCCACCTTCAACCATGGCAATGGGACCATGTTGAAAATCGGCGGAAGAATACGGTTCAGCGATCAGGTAGGTCAGCTCCTTGAGTTTGAGCGCCCATTCGAAAGCGGTTGCGTAATTGAAACCGCGTCCCAACACAACACACTGATTCATGTAGCGATAACGTTGTGTCATTTGCGCAATACTTTCATCAAGCGCAAGGGCGCGCTCTGCCCGTACGGGGACGGAGGCAAGCTCGTTCCATCTTTCGTCAGAGTTTTCGAGCGCGGCGGAGAGCATGGCGATTGCCATCAATTCCGCCGTATAGGTTTTGGTGGCAGCAACAGCTTTCTCTGCGCCAGCCTGAATATCAAGCACAAAGTCTGCGGCATTGGCGAGCGGCAAATCAGGGATGTTCGTTATGGCGAGCGTCAGGCAATTTTGTTTGCGTCCCTCTTCCAACACGCTGACAATATCCGGTGATTGACCCGACTGCGATACGCCAATGACGAGGGCATTCTGTAAACGCGGCGGGCTTTGATAATAGGTGAATAGCGAGGGCGTTGCCAACGCAAGTGGAAGTCCGTTATGGGCGCCCCAAAGATAATTTGCATAGCGCCCTGCGTTATCTGATGTTCCGCGTGCGGCCAGGAATGCATATCGTATATCGCGTGATCGAATAGCTTTAGCAATTTCAATGACGGTTTGTTTTTGCCTGTCCAACAGGGAAGCAAGTTTTTCGGGTTGTTCGAATATTTCAGAATGTAGGGTCATGGTTTCCTCTTTGCCTATTCTACTTCTTCTTACATCATTCGCTAAGATGACACATGTGCTCTACCGTATACATGATTTCTATATGCCTCACGTCTTGATCCAATCATGCAACAAACGATCATTCCATTTCATATAAAACTTTTTCTTAAAGAAATGTGTTGATGGATAAATCCCATGCTTCATCCATCAACACATTTCTTTTTTAATTGAAACAATAAACTTAATATATGATTAATTGTTTACAGATTTTTAAACTTTTATACCATCATAAAAACCTTTACATAAATCAATTAATAGATACAATCTATATGGTTATATATCATTGTCACACGATTCAAATAATGTTTTTTAAATCAATAAAAATAAAAAACATAATGCAATACATATATAACTCGATCAAGAAAATATAAAGCCAGTTCAAGTTTATCTTGATCGATCGATATATAAAGAAAAGGACTCGACATGTACCTCTGCGTATTATCAAGTATCCCTGACGATCCAAACGATAAGCCATACGATCCGTCACCCCATATGAACGGATTCAAATGGAAGCATCATCGCGTGGACCCCGTCAATGTTGAAAAGCAGATCCGCGACCTGGTAAATGAAGGCGTGGATGTGTTCTTCAATTTGTGCGATGGCACGCCCGACGACGCACTATCAGGGGTTGGGCTTGTACAATTGATGGAAAAAATGGGCGTGGCATTTACAGGTGCGGATTCAAAGTTCTTCGATCCATCACGTCAGGAGATGAAGACCTATGCAAAGAAGAGTAGTGTACCCACTCCCAATTGGGTGATGGTGGACCGCGTGCAAGATGTGGAACGCGTCGCAAAAAAATTACGCTATCCCATCCTCGTCAAACCATCGCATGGATATGCAAGTGTTGGCATTACGCGCAAATCACGTTGTGAAGACATCGAACAACTCAAGGAACAAGTAGCCATTGAGATCAAAGATTTCGGTCGTGCGCTTCTCGAGGAATTCATTGAAGGACGTGAGTTCACCTGTCTCGTCGCGGAAAACCCCGATGACCCGAAGAAGCCCATCACTTTTACACCTGTTGAATTCATCTTCCCTGAAGGTGAAACGTTCAAACATTACAACATGAAATGGGTCGAATACGAGAAGATGTCTGTTGCACCGGTCAAGGATGCACGCATCGAAAAGGTTTTGCGTGAACAAACATCCCGTCTCTTCAAAACAATGAGCGGTAATGGCTACGCGCGTTGTGATTATCGCATGGATGCGGAAGGCAGTATCTACATGCTCGAGATCAACCCGAACTGCGGCATCTTCTATGCGCCAGATGAACCGGGTTCGGCTGACTTCTCATTGATCAATGACCCGGCGTACGATCATCACAAGTTCATGAAGTTGATCATCCGCTCTGCACAGAATCGACGTGACAACATGCTCGCGGCAAGAATGAAAAAGAGACAGGTCAAGAAACAGCGCGTCGAACAAATGGCTTATACATAAGAAGCCATTGGATAACAAATAGTTTATGATGAGCGGACTGAATTATCCGCTCATTTGTTTATAATGCACCTTATTTAAACGGAGGAACTCATGCTTAACAAGAAAATCGCATTTATCGGACCCGGCGTGATGGCAGAAGCCATGATCGCAGGATTATTACGCAAGAAATTGGCAAAACCTGAAAATATCACTGCCTCGGGTCCACGCGATGAACGCGGCGCAGAGTTGCAAAAGAAATATGGGATCAAATCCACGACCGATAACGCATCCGCCATCACACGCGGATGTGGTCGTGCTTTCTGTCAAACCGCAGCGTCTCAGCGAAGTAATGAAGGGGCTCAAAGGCATTCGTCCGGATGCCTTGGTCTTATCCATTATTGCGGGCGCAAACATGAAAAAGATCGGCACAGGCTTGAAGCACAAAGCGGTTGTGCGTTCCATGCCGAATACGCCGGGACAAATCGGTGAAGGCATTACGGTTTGGACTTGTTCAAAAGAAGTGACCGAAGAACAGCAGGAAATGGCACGCAAATTACTCGGCGCGATGGGTGAGGAAGTCTTCGTGGAAGATGAAAGTTACCTCGACATGGCAACGGCTCTTTCTGGATCTGGACCTGCGTACGTGTTTCTATTTACCGAAGCCTTAATTGACGCGGGTGTGCACATGGGATTCCCCCGCCGCATCGCGGAACAACTCGTTCTGCAAACGATCAAAGGATCGGTTTCTTATTATCACTACGCAGAGCGGCATCCCGCCACCTTGCGGAATCAAGTCACCTCTCCCGGCGGGACCTCCGCCGAGGCATTGTATTATCTCGAAAAGGCAGGCTTCCGCACCGCGATCTCACGCGCGGTCTGGGCGGCCTATCAACGCTCGTTGGAGTTGGGGAAAGAGAAGCCGGGACATATCCCTGATGGACATATTGACGAAGATGAAAAATAAGTTCTTGACAAAGGCAATCTGCCGTCTTACAATTTGATTAAATTCGTAAGAAAGGAGATTGAATGCTACTTCGACTATCATCCAAAGGTCAATTGGTTATTCCCAAAACGATCCGCGAGTCTCTGCGACTAAAAAACGGCGATCAATTTCAAGTTCGAGTCATTGATGGCAAAATAGTACTTGAGCCTGTTGCAAAAGGACTTGTCGAGAAACTGCACGGGAAATATGCAGGTCTCAATATGTTGAAGTCCCTGGAAGAAGAACATCAGCGGGAGATTGATCATGAACAATGACTTCGTGTTGGATGCCTGGGCAATTCTCGCGTTTTTGCAGGGTGAAGAACCCGCCGCTTCACGCGTACGGGAAGTAATTGAAGGCGCGCAGGATGGAACTGCACGCCTTTTTATTTCCATTGTCAATATAGGCGAGGTGTACTACCGGGTGGGGAAAACGCGTACTCCGAAAGAAGCCAATTCGGTTTTGACAGACTTATACCTTCTCCCAATGGAAATTATCTCCGCAGATGATGACACCGTTCTCGATGCGGCGCGTTTTAAGATGGCGCATGTGCTTTCGTATGCAGACGCGTTCGCCGCAGTTACGGCGCAACAAAAGGATGCAACATTACTCACAGGCGACCCTGAATTGATTGCGTTGAAACGCGTTGTCAAGGTTGAAAAATTAAGGCGATAGATATTTACCTGCATATCAACGCTCGTTGGAGTTGGGCAAAGAGAAGCCGGGGCATATTCCTGATGGATATATCGACGAAATGGAATAGCTCGCCCCCCAGCCCTCCCCAAATACAAACCCAAATTAATTTTAGCAATCAAGATTTCCTTGTCGTTTTGGAGACGTGTGCCCTTTAGGGTAGGGTGCCCGATAGGGCGGGTGGGGGCAACAGTCGCATCTATTCGCTTGCTTTATAATTGCCGTTCAGTAGATAAAGGATAACGGATGGCAGATATTGAATCAGACATCAAAAAAGAGTACGCAAAGTTCTTTGAAAAACATGATTGGTTTAAGTTTAAGGAAATGGCGGAATATTACTTGCGTGAAGCAGTGTATCTTCAAACTAAAGATATTAATAGTAAGACTTTGACAAAGTTAATTAGGAATGTGCAAAAGAGATTATTTATTGGTATTGCCTGCGAATTGTTGCTTAAGGCGTATTATTTGAAAAATGGTTATTGCATAAATAAGTCTAGGAAAAGTGCTTCAGTAACGTGGCCACATAAATTTGAGGGAATAAATGAAGAAGATTTCTTACCTGAAAACACTTATGAATTTAACTATCTTATCGATCATTTAAAAGATATTTGTACTTTAAGTCAAATAAACGAGATTATTAAAGGACTAAAAATAGCAAAAGTCTTTCGAAATAAGGAAGCCCATACAGTAGTTTATTGGCACAAATTTAATCCAATGGATTATTCTGCTATAGAAACTTGTTTATCAGAATTATATAGTCAGGGCTTCGCCCAAAAATTGACTATTCAGTTTTCAGTGGCCAAAAATGAAAAAGGCATTTTTCAGCTTGAATAAATCTGTTTCGTAGCAATTTCACTATGTCACTCATCACTATCTCCTCCCTCTCAAAATCCTTCGGCGCGGACGATCTGTTCGCGGGCGTTACGTTTACCGTTGCCAAGGGCGCGCGGCTTGCCATCGTTGGTCCTAACGGCATCGGCAAGACGACTCTGTTGCGCATTCTCATCGGCGAAGAAGAACCGTCTGGCGGGACGATCACGCGCGCCAAGAGTCTGCGGGTTGGGTATCTCTCACAGGAAGCGGACTTCGCATTGCAAGGCGTGTTGTGGGATGTGTGTCTTGAGCCGTTCGCGGACCTCATCCGTATGCAGGGGGAGTTGGAAAAACTCGAAGCTGAAATGTCAGACCCATTAACCCGCGACCAGGCTTTGGTCAGGTATGGAAGCGTGCAACATGAGTTCGAGCGGCTGGGCGGATACATGTATCCGATCAAGATCAAGCAAGTGCTGACAGGCTTGGGATTCGATGAATCCGATTATCACATGTCGCTCGATCATCTATCAGGCGGACAACGCACGCGTGCGCATCTGGCGCGTCTGCTGTTGTCGAATCCTGATCTGCTTGCTACTCGATGAGCCAACCAATCATCTCGATATCAAAGCCGTCGAGTGGCTTGAAAGTTATCTGACGCAATGGGAAGGCGCGGCGATCATCGTTTCGCACGACCGTTATTTTCTCGACCACGCCTGCAACGCACTGCTCGAGATGGCGATCAACGGTTCGGAATATTATCGCGGCAATTACACAACCTATTTGAACGAGCGCGAGATCCGTTGGGCGCATCGCTTTGAAATTTTTGAAAGCGAAAAGGAAAAACTTCTCAAGGAAGTTGAGTACATCAAGAAAAATATTTCGGGGCAGAACACACTGCAAGCCAAGGGCAAACTCAAACGGCTCACGCGTGTTGTGCAAGCCATCGAACAGGTGGGCATCGAAGCGGTCAACATGAATTGGTCGCAGTTGGATATTGAAGACAACGCAATCGCCATTCAGCGTGGAGGAAGCCGAGCGGCGTGTGCGTGGACTGCGACCTCCGCAACGCACCACGCCTGACCTGCATTTGCATCTGCGTTCGTCGAGTCGTTCTGGCGATCTGGTGATTCGCACAAAGGATTTGAAAGTGGGATACCCGCCCGAATGATGGACTTCCCTGAAAAGTTTTTGTTCTCATGTCCTGATATTGAACTGCGACGTTTGGACTGCGCGGCGTTGATCGGACCGAACGGCGCGGGCAAATCGACGTTCCTCAAGACGATCCTCGGTTCATCTCTCCCCGTTGGCTGGTGAAGCGACACTGGGAGCGAGTCTACACGTTGGCTATTTCGCCCAAGCACACGAGGGACTCGACCCCGAGAAGACCGTGCTCGATGAGATCATGAACGCATCTGGCATGTTGCCGTATCAGGCGCGTGACTATCTCGGTAAATATCTCTTCTCTGGCGATGACGCCTTCAAACTCGTCTCCATGCTCTCTGGCGGCGAACGCGGACGTCTCGCCTTAGCCAAACTCGCCCTGGAAGATACAAACTTATTGCTGCTCGATGAACCGACCAATCACTTCGATATTCCCTCACAGGAAGTTTTGCAAGCTGTGCTGGATAACTATCAAGGCACGATATTGCTCGTCTCTCACGACCGCTATCTCGTGGACGCGCTCGCAACTCAAATCTGGGAGATCGATCCCGACGAGTCACAGATGACGGCATTCAACGGAACATATTCGCAGATGAAAGAAGAAAGAGAGAAAGAAGCGGCGCGGTTGGCAGAGCAACAAACATCTTCATCGAAAGCGACTTCAAACGCTAAACGTTCAACGTCCAATGCGAAAACGAAAGAGGAAAGAAGAAAGATCGCCGACCTGCAAAGATTGGAGAACAGCATCGCGGCACTCGAAGCGAAACTGGCGAGTCTGAGTTCCCAATTGGAGAGTCCACTTGTAAAGCCAGAGGAAGTCCGCAAGATCGGCACGGAATACGAACGTGTGCAAAAAGAGATGGATGCGAAGTTGAGCGAGTGGGAAAAGTTACAAGCGGCATGATCGTTAATTTTAAAGTCTGCCCATCTTGTGTATAATTGAGCAATGTCAAAGCTGGAGAAAATCCTTGAAAAAGTCTTGAGGGGACATCAGATACAAATATTGATTTTGAGGATTTACGCCAGTTGTTGAACACCAGTGGATTTGATGAACGAATTCGCGGCAGTCATCACATCTTCACAAGAAACGACGTGATGGAAATCATCAAATTACAACCGAAAGGCTCGAAAGCCAAACCTTATCAAGTAAAACAGGTTCGAAATTTAATTTTGAAATATAAACTGGCAGGTGAAAACAATGATTAAATACGAAGTAATCCTCTATTGGAGCACAGAAGACGACGCGTTCATCGCGGAAGTGCCCGAATTGCCTGGATGTATGGCGGACGGAGAAAACTACCAAGAGGCGCTTGCGAACGTGGAAAAAATCGCGCAGGAGTGGCTCGAAACCGCTCAGGAATTAGGCAGAGTAATTCCGGAACCAAAAGGTAAATTGGTTTATGCCTAAAGTGTCAACATCCAAAGCAAAAAAATGCTTTGGATGTTTTTTAAACTTGAAATACGAACGCGTGCAAAAAGAGATGGATAAGATGTTGAACGAGTGGGAGAGGATGCAAGGGTAACGTTTATAATGAAGGTCAAGGAGTCCCGGTGATTTATATTATTCGTGACAAAGCTACACCCGAACAAATCAAAGATATGCTTCAAATGCTTCAAACTTATATCAAACTGGCTGTTGATATAGATCGCAGAATCTTAGCTGGCGGCGGAGCTATGCACGCCGATTGCGAATCGGTCTTATTAGATGATGGTAGTCAGCAGGAATTTATATGGGGAGCAGATTGGGATCCATCTGCCCAACAAGTGACTTTTGAGTTGTTGATCAATATCCGTCCTCGCCAAAACAACCCATCCATGGAAATCCTTGATTCAAATATTCAGGCAAAAGTAGCTGAAGTTACTACAAGATTATTAGGTAATGTATGAAAGACTGGACTATTATTCAAGAACGTTATATGCGCGATGATTTGCCCGTTCGTTTGGGTGGACTTGCCGCAAACCTGAGCCGCATCAAATCCTTCTCTGCAAATGAAGCCAGCGGCGAGACGGTTGCAAGCCTGATCGATGAATCGAAAATGTTCATCGAATGGACAGCCTCACAGGCTGAAATCAACACTGCTGCAATGATGGTAGATGTGCAAATCCAATTGTCTTTATGGCAAATTCGTTGGGAGCGCATCTGGACTAATCCTGTTGAGCGAAAACAAATTGCTGAACAATCTGGGGTTTGGGCAAAACAAATTCTGGAATTGTCTGGTTTGCTGAAATAAGAATACGAACGCGTGCAAAAAGAGATGGATGAGAAGTTGAATGAATGGGAGAGGATGCAGGGTTGAAGAAAACAGTACCAGAAGAAAGTGATAAGGTGCCATGACATTTGATTTTATACTACCAGAGCAATTCTTTGACCTTCTTTATAATGATGTAGAATTTTGTGATGGGGTGGGAAAAGTGATGCTTGCAGCATCTAAACTCGAAACTAATTTACGAAAATATTTAAGTGCTAAACATATTACCTTTAGATCAAAAGCACCATTGGGGCATCTTGTAACCAGACTAATTGAGAACAATCTTCTAAGTAGAAACGGGCAATTCCATTTCAAAGACTTGGCGTTAAAGCGCAATTATATGGCTCATAGTCTTTATGATCTGTTTACCAATGAAATTGAAGAAACGATACTTGCAAGAGATGAATTGACTGCATTGGACACTGATGGTTTTATCTCTCGAACTCGTGATTTAGCAGATGACTTTCTCGGCTTTGCTAAAATTGTTGCCAAGGCTGACGTCAATGCTCGCAAATTATTGTGACATCTTCTGCCTTCAATGAAAGGATTAAGCAATGCCAGACCCCAAAACTTGTCCCAAATGCAACGGCACTATGAAGTCCAACGAACACACGATGCAGAACAAGTATCTTTATGTGTTTGCGCCTGATGAAAATTTAAACCCCATGTCAAAGGAGCGCAAGGCGCTGGTCGCTTTTGCGTGCAATGAGTGTGGCTTTACGGAGTTTTACAGTCAAACAGTGGAATAAACCACGTCAATTTGACAGGAGCGGAGGTTTTGGTATAAGTAATGTGGAGGTGAATCATGTCCAAGATCGTTTTTAGGGGAAAAACATACAACAGCGTGCTCGAAATGCCCAATGATGTACGCGTAGCCTTTCAAATCGAAAAAAGACAACATTCCGCTGAAAACAACGCGCCGGAACCGATCGCCGATTTTATTAAAGTACCCGATGCGGTCAGAAAATTTTATGAACACACGCCGGAAAAAGTGGAGGGAGGCTCTGCTTCCTCTGGGAATCAAAACCGATCATCCCCATTGCCCCCGCCACCCGAACATCCCGTCATCGAACCCGATAATAGTACTCGCAGGCTGGCTGTTGCACTCGTTGTGGTCATACTCCTTGCCGGCATTGCCTTTGTAGTAATGCAATACGTGAACTAGGGTATCTGCAATACGATAAGGAAAGCTGTCTTTGCCATACCGGGTGGGCATACTATAATCAGTCTGCATGAGAGCGAACATCAAATTAATTCTGATCTATACTGTGCTCGCAGGTCTGCTTGCCGCGCTGATCAGTCCCCTGCCGGGGACGTCCCTGTTGTTAACCGGGTTGGAAATCTTCATGCTGGTCCATCTTGCCAAGAGAAATAAATTCGAACTCAAACTTGGGAATTTCAGGATTCTTCGCGACCGCCTTGTGGGGAGTCTCAACGGTTCTCAAAGATGTCGTGGTGGAACTTATCCGCTTTGCGCCCGGGCTTGGCTGGGCGGCGGGGGTCATTGTCGCGGTTGTCTTCGTGTTCTTTTTGGGCATTCTGGCGAACATGTACTTCGGCAAATGAAGGCTGTTGCACGGGCGACGTTGAGCAGGGTCCACGCAAAGGGTGGGATAGACCCATTGAGGACGCGCCAAGCCAAACGACGCGTGAACCGGTATCCCATCCCCACAGAGTGATGGACTAAAAGTAAAATCAATTCATGCTCAGGAACATTCGCATCGTTGCGCTGGCATCCTTTATCGAAGGATTGATCGCGCTCGTCTGGCTGGCATCCATTCCCACAGAAGGGACGTTTTCACCGCTACGGTTGGGGACATTATTTATTATTCTGATCATTTCATTGGGATGCCTGACGATCTTTGTGAATGCGAGAGCAGCAAACAGGACAACAAAAACAATCGTGGGACTCGCAAACAGCAACGCAGGAATTTTTATTTCATTTCTATTTGTAGCCGCTTCTTTTGTCGTGTGGGTAACGATCCTTTATAGGGAACAGTTGCTTTTAACGATGAGCGAAGCGGCATATGCAAGGTTACTTCCCGTTGCTTTATTTGGGGCGCTTTTATTTCTTCAAGTGGGAATTGTTTTTCTCACACCGAACATCCATAAAGATGAATTGAAGGCTGCTTTCAGCCCCATTTGGAAACCAGCGCTTATTCTGTTTGGGAGTTTTCTTGCAGTCTGGATATTAATTTCAATCACACACCTTGGTTTTATTCACGATGTCGTTGGGCTTAGCTGGGGTCCTCCGGGAGTACCGCTATCGTTTGCACAAGTTGCTCTTGTCTTTGCGGTCAGTCTGTTGCTGGCTTTTGCTTGCAACATTTTCAAACCCAAGTTTCATTTGAAATCGTTTCACTTTAGGGACATCCTTATCCTTGCGGGATTATGGAGTTTGGCAGTTATCCTTTGGTGGAATACGCCCGTTAGCGCGACTCATTTCAACCCTCCGCCCATGCCGCCCAATAATGAATATTATCCCAACTCAGACGCCCTGATCTTCGACAAGTCTGCCTATCATTTGATCGACGGGACTGGTTTTAGGGATCACTTAATCCGCAGACCTTTGTATGTGGGTATGCTTGCTCTCTTTCATAAGATGGCTGGTGCGGGCTACGATGATACGATCTTCCTCCAAATTTTGGTCTTGGCGCTTATCCCGTCCATGGTCTATCTACTTACATCAAAGTTATCGAATCGTTTGGCAGGTCTGATTGCCGGTGGGTTGATCCTGCTCCGCGAGAAAAACGCCATCGAACTTTCCGACAAGATCGTTACGTCCAATGCAAAGCTCATGATGAGCGACATGCTCGCCATGCTTGGTGTTATCGCGGTTGTGTATGTAACAGTAAAACTATTCTCGAAAAAAGAACACAGTATCTGGTTCTTGGGGATCATCGGCGCATGTTTGGGATTGACCGCGCTGGTCCGTGCGCAAGTCTTGATCCTGATCCCCGTCCTGTTTCTATTTATTTTTATGGATAAAAAGCCGCTCAGACTCAGGGTAAGCGGCTCCGCTTTCCTCCTGCTTGGTCTCACGCTGACGATGCTTCCGTGGGTCTGGCGGAACTGGAATCTGACCGGCACCTTCGTTCTCGACGACAGAGGCGAGGAGAAACTCCTGGCGCGTGATTATTCATCCAATCCCGTTGCGCTTCCGTCACCACTTCCTACTGAAACAGAGCAGGAATTCTCGACTCGACTCAAACAGGATGTCTTCATGTTTATGATCGAACATCCCTCCGACGTGGTATTCTTTGTTTCGAAATCATTTTTTCAGGAATATGGCAACCAGCGCAGTGTATATCGCGCCAATCGTATTCAACCGCTTCACCCCGAAGTCTTATCGATGAAACCTCCTTCTGGGATGACTGGCAGGGAACGTTAAGCCCGGGAACAGCGCAATATCCCTGTTTATCAATTTGCCGATCCTTGCTCTTGGTATCAGCATCGCCCAGACGAAAAACAAACATGCGGGGTGGTTTCCTCTTGTTGCATTTTTATTCTATAGCGGCGGCAACGCATTAGTTCGTTCTTCAGGGTGGAGGTTTTCCCTGCCAGCCGATTGGGTGATTCTTGTTTACTATGCTATTGCACTGGCATACCTTCCATCCAAGGCCATGTCCCATTTACAAACCTCATCCGATGCTGAAAATATTTCAGTCCATCCAAAAAATTACATGGAAATCATAGCTTTTTGCATCCTCCTTTTGCTGGGTGCATCCGTACCTATTGCCGAAAAACTTATTCCCACGAGGGATTTTTCCAGTTTCACTTCCAGTGCCCGGGAAAAATTGTCGGAAGAGAAAATTCCCTCACAAGCCGATCTCGAATCATTTATGAAACAGGACAACGCAGTTTTCTATTCCGGGGTGGCGCTGTATCCCGCGCTATATTACGTCCAACAGCAGAATTTATCTGGCAGGATGCCCCTCCCAGAGACACAAAATATCTGCATTTTTGGCTGATCAACGATGACGATAACCAGATCGTATTCCCAACAGAAAGTTCTCCCGCTATCTTCCCTCATTCAGGGACGGTTTCAGTGATTGGCTGTAAAGAAGATAATTACATACTCGCCTGGGTCGTGATATTTCAATCCCCATCCAGACGTATTTACGTTCAGGATTCTAAAAAGCCTTTAAGTTGTCAATTGATATCGCCAGAGTGATCAAATCATTCTTAGTATTAACAGTCGGTTTATGTAAAAACCCACAAGTAATTAACAAAACTGTCAAAGGAGCGCAACAAAGTAATGAGGGAAAAGCCTATACTCAACTCGAAATATTTCATATAATCAGCATGCTTTCCGTCAACAAAAAACTGGTAAACGGTTATGCTCAATCAGATATCTTTATATTTCACAGCATTGGGGAAATGATCCTGAGGAACTTTGATCGCTCTTTGAATTGAAAGTTATTATGACGAAGACAACATCACAATCATTGTTAAGATCAAGGGCTGAATCTCTGGTTCACCGGTTGTGGCATTGGTTCCTGGAGCCGTCTGCCAAAATCAAGGAGCCTGATCAGCGCCGGCAGGCATCCCTGCTTTCAGGCTTTTTGATGGGAACCATGCTCCTTGCAATTGTAATGGAGCTGATTACGATTGCATATATTGATTGGCAGAATTACACAGGCTATCGTCAAACCATCATTGTCGTCATTCTTCTGGGGGGTATATACGGCATTAGCCGCACACAACGCATCCAATTGGCGGCTGTCCTTGCGGTCGTTGTTGCCTCGGCGGGCGTTTACTTCATCGGATGGAGTGCACCGCAAAGCGTTCTTGCGGGCATGTTCGATTTTATGATCCTGCCTTTATGGCTGGCTAGTTTATACCTAGGACTTGGCGAGTTGGCGATTCTGATCGTGCTTAGCCTTATCTCTATAATACTTTTTCCATTCCTGACTACGCAGGTGACAATGGATGAGGTGCTGGTCGGTCCTTTTACCTTTATTTTTGCAACATCCGTTCTTTTGTTGGTGATCACATATCATCGTAACAGGTTCGAACAGGATCGTAGAATGGAACTGGCTGAAAAGGAACAACTTAGTCGCCATGAAGCTCATCGAACGAAAGTCTTGTTGCGTGTGGCTGAACGTTTGAACTCACAGCTCGATCTGGATACCTTGTTAAAAACCATCAGTGAGCAGATTGTTCACGCTTTAAATACAGAGGTATCCATTGTGGCTCTATACGATCCAAAACGGAATTCGCTTGTCCCTATAACGGGCGCGGGCGTTTCGCCAGATATGATAGCAAGCATTCCGTTGGTTTCGAAAGATATTTATGAACAGATGGTTACAGAACTTGGAACGATTTTTACGATACCCGATCTGCAGGCAACCCCCAGCCAGGTTTACATTGATCAATTCAAAAGACTGAATATGCATTCGATGGCATTTGCCACAATGGAATATGAGGTTGAACTCATCGGAAGTTTGACAGCCATTACATTGGGTGAGGACCGTCATTTTACTGAGGATGAACTCCTGCTTCTGCAGGGTCTGGCGGACCAGGCTGCGCTTGCCATTGTCAACACGAGGTTATATAAAGACGCACGTCGCAGGCTGGAACATCTACAAGCCTTGCGCGCCATAGATATAGCTATTGCCACCAACCATGATCTGCAAGAGACATTGAATGTGCTTCTTTATCAAATCACGGAACAACTTCAGGTGAATGCCGCAGTGATCCTGCTTCTGGATGAAACCAAAGGACAACTTGAATTCAGTGCCAGCCGGGGATTCCAAACATCCACATTGCGCTATACCAGTCTGCGGATTGGCGAAGGGATGGCAGGACGCGCCGCCAAGGATCATAGAATTGTTCATGTCCAAGATCTAAGAACCAGCCCCGAGACCCTGGTTAACGCCTCCTCGCTTGCGCAGGAGGGTTTTGTCAGTTACTATGCGGCTCCGCTCATTACCCAGGGACAAGTCCAGGGTGTGTTGGAGATTTTTCATCGTTCGCTTCTCGATCCCGATAACGAGTGGCTGACCTTCCTCGAAACGCTTGCTGGTCAGGCGGCCATTGCCATCGAAAGTACCACTCTTTTCGAAGATTTGCAAAACACAAACGATGAACTCTCCAAAGCATACGACTCAACCATTGAAGGCTGGTCACACGCCCTTGACTTGCGCGATAAGGAAACTGAAGGTCATACCCTTCGTGTCACTGAGTTGACATTGGAATTGGCGCGTAAATTTAACTTTAATGATGCCGAATTAGTACATATCCGCCGTGGGGCGCTTTTGCATGATATTGGAAAAATGGGAGTTCCTGACCGCATTCTGCTAAAAGAAGGTCCCCTGACCGACGATGAATGGGTCATTATGCGACAGCATCCGGTATATGCACATGAAATGCTTCGTCCCATTCAATATTTGCGATCTGCACTCAACATCCCCTATTGTCACCATGAAAAATGGGATGGAACAGGATACCCGCGCGGCCTCAAGAGCGAGGAGATTCCCTTGGCAGCTCGCATCTTTTCCATAGTCGATGTTTGGGATGCGCTTACAAGTGACCGTCCCTATCGTGCCGCTTGGTCTCGTGAAAAAACATTGGCGCATATTCAGGAAGGAAGAGGCTCCCATTTTGATCCACAGGTTGTGAAAATATTCGTGGAACTGATTAAAAGCAGATCATTGGATGGGTAGAGGATTTGAATTAATCAGTAATCAAATGTTAGAATACGTCCAATAGATCAGCCTGTTCAATTCATCAGGAGCGCGGCATGGACCAACTTCAACCCGGGCAAATGCTCGGACCTTATCGCATCATTAATCAGATCGGCGAAGGGGGCATGGCAACTGTCTACAAGGCATATCAGCCGTCCATGGATCGAAACGTGGCGATCAAAGTCCTTCCGAGTCAACTTGCGGGGAGCAGTGAATTTACACAACGCTTTCAGCAGGAAGCGCGCATCATCGCCAGACTGGAACATCCGCATATCCTGCCTGTTTTCGATTACGGTGAAACGGACGGCGTCACCTACTTCGTCATGCGCTATCTCGATGCCGGAACGCTGCGCGAAAAAATGGAAGCCGGGCGTCCGCTGCCGCTCGATGAAATTGACCATCTCTTCACACAACTGGCAGACGCACTACGTTACGCCCATAGCAACGGTATTATTCACCGCGACCTCAAACCCTCCAATGCCCTCATTGACGCGCAGGGCAACCTCTTCCTCACCGACTTCGGCATTGCAAAACTACTCGAAAGCGCCTCCCCCCGCCTGACACAAACCGACGCCATCATGGGCACGCCTGCCTACATCAGCCCTGAACAGGCAATGGCAATACAGGTTGATCAGCGCTCCGATATTTATTCCCTTGGCATCATCCTCTATGAAATGGTCACGGGGCGCGTCCCATATATTGCAGAAACGCCATTGGCAGTCATCCTCAAACATGTCAGCGACCCGTTACCGTTGCCATCCACCGTCAAGGCAGATATCCCCGAAGCCATTGAAAAAGTTGTATTGAAAGCCCTTGCCAAGAATCCCGATGACCGCTTCGCCACCGTCGCCGAATTTTTGTCTGCCTGGAAACGCGCGCTGGATGAAACAAGGTCGACGCCTCGCCCGCTTGAAACGCCTTCCGTTCAAACGCGGCCAGCAAAGACGCCGCCCTCTCCAACCTATGGGACAGCTGCTCCTGCCCCGAAAGTAGAATCCAGATCCCGGGCTTGGGCTGGCTGGGGAGCGGGTTGTCTTGTTGTCGTCTGTGCCTTGCTTGCCATTGGCGGAGGGACTTTCTTCATCTTCAACGGTTCACCCAACCCAACACCTACCCCAACCCTCCGGCCAACACAAACCGAAGCTCCTACACCGACAGAGACGATCATCCCCACCGTCACCGGCGAGACCCTCCTTGAAGATGATTTCTCAGATAACAGCATTTGGGGTTTACTCGACGAATCGAGCAATATCATAAAATATGATGGTGAAGCCCTGCGAGTGCAATTGTTCAAGAAGAACTGGATCGTATGGACGACACCGAACGGCAAATCCTATAAGGACATTCATACAGAGGTCACCGCCACGAACAATGACGGCGAAACCACCACAGCGTTCGGGATCATGTGTTATCAACAGGAATCCACATCGTCCTATTATTATGCCGTAGTGACCCCGGTCGGGGAATATGCCATCATCAAAGCGAAAGAGGGAGAATCAGATGTGTTCCTGACGAACGATAACAAGTGGGGCTCGTCAGACCTGATCAAGACGAATACATCATCCCACCGCGTCGGGATGGATTGCGGCTATGGCACGTTGTCTCTCTATGTGGATGGTCGACTGATCGATTCGGTCTCCGATGCCAGCTATGGCAGCGGCATCTCCGGTCTTATTATCTGGAGCGGAGAGGAAGCCGCCTCCGCCGACGTGACCTTTGACGATTTCATCATAACATCCTTGAAATAAGCACTTCCCGTAATCGTATGCGAATGATTTCGATCAAAAAAGACCGGGAGCAATTGCTCCCGGTCTTGTATCTTTCGTCTTCAATCTACAACGAATAACTCTCCCCTGGTTTCAAAACTACCACCTTTGTCTTTGTCTCCTTTTGCACGCGTTCTGCCCAGGCATTTGGATCCTGTGCGATCAGATCCCAAGTGTTGTAATGGATGGGAATAACCACTTTGGGTTGTAACATTTTTACCGCGCGTAACGCGTCATCAGGTCCCATCGTAAAATTATCGCCAATCGGGACGACGGCCAGATCCAGGCCCTCCTCGCCGATCAATTTCATATCCCCGAATAGACCGGTATCCTGCGCCATGTAGATTTTCTTCCCATCATTGGTTGTGAGAAGGAAACCGCATGGATTGCCGCCGTTCGAGCCATCGGGCAATGCGGAGCCATGCAGGGCGAGAGTCAATTTGAGATAACCGAATGGATGTTTGAATCCGCCGCCAAGGTGTTGACCATGCGACTTGACGCCCTGGTTGCCGCTCCAGACCGCGATCTCATTCACGCTGATGATCGTGGCATCCGTGCGTTTGGCGATGGCGATCGCATCGCCCACGTGGTCGCCGTGTCCGTGGCTGACGAGAATGAAGTCCGCCTCAACAGCTTCGGGGGAGGTGGAGGCGGCGGGGTTCCCGCTGAAAAAGGGATCGATGATGAGTTTGTATCCACCTGTTTCGAGTCCGAGTGTAGCATGTCCGTACCAGGTCAATTTTGTTGTCATGGGAATCTCCTTTTGCCTGCGTATGGGCGATCCGCCTGGCCAAACCAAACCGTTATAGTAAATCTTGAAGGGTCGCCCCTGCTTTTATAACAAGTATAGGCGGAATCAAACAGGAGTCAATTGCTGTTGGCAAGTTTCTTAAACAAACTATAATCCATGCCATGTCGTCAGTGGAGGCGCTATGAAACCAACTTTCCGTCAACGTTTTCGGTATCAGTTCGATAACATGATGTCACGCGGCACGCCTGCGATGATCTTTATCCTATTCGTGCTCTCGCTCGCAGTCGTGATTACGGCAGGCACCATACTTACATTTACCCGGTTTGCACAGGAGAACGAATCGCCTCTTCCGCTGGGCGAAGCCATCTGGGAAAGCCTGATGCGCACGCTCGACCCGGGCACCATGGGAGGGGATACCGGCTCAGGATTTCGTTTCATCATGCTGCTTGTCACATTGGGAGGCATCTTCATTGTCAGCGCCTTGATCGGTGTGTTGAACAATGCCATTCAAGGTCGTATGGAACACCTGCGCAAGGGACGTTCGCTTGTGCTCGAAGACAACCACACCATTATCTTTGGCTGGTCACCGCAGGTATTCACCATATTATCTGAATTGATGATCGCGAATGAAAACCAGAGAAATGCGCGTATTGTAGTCATGGCGGACAAGGATAAAGTGGAGATGGAGGACGAGATACGGGATCGCGTTGAAGTCCGAGGTTCGACGCGCATCATCTGTCGTTCGGGCGATCCCATCGATTTGACCGATCTCGAGATCGCAAGCCCGCATACGGCAAAATCCATCATCATTCTCCCACCTGAAGAACATGACCCTGATACCGTTGTCATCAAGACGGTACTGGCGATCACCAATAATCCCAACCGCCGCGCAAGCCCTTATCATATCGTAACGCAACTCCACGATGAGAAAAATATGGACCTGGTCAAAATGATCGGTGAAAGGGATAAGGTACAGGCGGTGTTGACCGAGGATCTGATCGCGCGTGTGGTTGCACAAACATCGCGCCAATCGGGACTTTCGATCGTCTACACCGAACTGATGAATTTCGGCGGCGACGAGATCTACTTCAAGGATGAACCGAGTCTTACAGGGAAAACCTATGGCGAGGCGTTGCATGCCTATGAGGATTTATCATTGATGGGTCTGCGTAAATCGGATGGCAGGATCCT
This sequence comes from uncultured Chloroflexia bacterium, assembly GCA_963753655.1. Taxonomy (GTDB): domain Bacteria; phylum Chloroflexota; class Anaerolineae; order Anaerolineales; family Villigracilaceae; genus Defluviilinea. The sequence goes on along the minus strand of CAVWDB010000008.1, from coordinate 280,008 downwards.
GTCAAGCCCGCCCATGAACACCCTTATTGAAAAGGATGATCACATTTTTGCCATGTCAGAGGACGACGACACGATTCGTCTCTCAAACCTGAGCCTGATTCCCATCAACGAGCAAGCCATACGCTCGAGCAAAAAGCCATCAAGACTCAAACCTGAAAAATGCCTCATCATCGGGTGGAACCGAAGCGGCATGACCATTGTGCGCGAACTCGATAACTACGTACCCAAAGGCTCATTGATGACCATTGCATCGGATATCTACGGCATAGACAGGCAGATCAAAAAGCATGGCATCAAACTCAAGAATCAAAAACTGATGGTGGAGGAAGGCGAACCGACTGACCGCGACCTGCTCGATAAACTCGGCGTACAAGATTACGACCACGTCATTGTATTGGCTAATGACGGACTCGATCATCAGGAAGCCGATGCGAAGACATTGGTTACATTATTGCATCTGCGGGATATGGCGGAGAAAGATGAAACGCCGTTCTCCATCGTCAGTGAAATGCTCGATCTGCGCAATCGTGAACTCGCTGAAGCCGCCCAAGTGGACGATTTTATCGTCAGCGAACACCTGGTCAGTTTAATGATGTCACAGCTTTCAGAGAATGCCGAACTGTTCGATGTATTCAACAATATTTTCGACCCTGAAGGCGTGGAGATTTACCTCAAGCCCATCAGCGATTACGTGGAAACGGGTGAGCCGGTCAACTTTTACACTGTCGTTGAGGCAGCACGTCGGCGCGGGGAGACTGCCATCGGCTATCGCATCGTTTCTGAGTCAAAGGATGCGGGGAAGTCCTATGGGGTGCATACCAATCCAGCAAAATCGAAAACGGTGGTATTCGCACCCGATGACAAAGTGATCGTGCTCGCAGAAGAGTGAATAACGATACTGAGATGAAAAAGCGGAGAAATCACTTATTTCCCGCTTTTTTCATTTTAAAATCAATTTCCCGGTTCCGAATAAAAATGAGGGCTTTTACGTTAATATAGTAAGAGCAGGAAAAATCCAGAAAGGTTTGTCTCGCGGTGGCAACTGTTTACACAGCTAACGAAGCACAACTTATCACACAGGCACAAAGCGGCGACAGGAACGCGTTCAGCGAACTGGTCCGCATCCATGCGCAAGGTGTGTTGAACGTTGTCTATCGCATGTGTGGCGACATGTTGATCGCAGAGGACGCCGCGCAGGAGACCTTTATCCGAGCCTGGCAGAACCTGTCGTCCTACCGCCCGCACACGCCTCTCCGCAACTGGTTGTACCGCATCGCCTTCAACGCCGGGATGGATATGCTCCGCAAGGAAAAACGAATCCTACCCGATGATATCGAAGAGCTTCATCTGACCGATGGGCAACCCGGACTCGAGTCTCTTGTGTCGCGAAACGAAAGGACTGACATGGTTCAAAGAGCGATCTTATCTTTACCGGATGCAAGCCGGGCTGTGTTGGTACTGAGAGAATATGAAGGACTTTCCTATCAGGAAATTTCATCAACGCTGGATATTCCCGTAGGAACGGTCATGTCACGATTGAGTTATGCGAGAAATTTATTGAAAACAAAATTGGCACCGCAATTGTCTTTATTGGAGGCTGAACATGTCTAACCACGTCTACGAATGGTTGAGCGCCTATCTCGATGGAGAATTAAAGGGCAGGCAACTTCAACAGGTGGAGGAGCATCTGTCCGAATGTGATGCCTGTCAGGCAGAGTTGGACTCTTTGCAGGGTTTATCGGTGAGGCTGCATGAAGTCCCTGCGCCGGAGTTTGTCTCGCACGAACGGTTCGTGGCACAGGTGAATCTGCGTCTGCCTGAGCGACGACAGGTAAAGTCAACAGGAAATAATGGCTTGAGTGCAGGCTGGTGGATGATCCCAATCGGTTTATTGGCGGCATGGATCTTTTTCAGCACGGCGATGCTCATTAGTGACATGGTTTCTGTAGCTGATAACTTTGGATTGTTGGATAACACAACCGCCTCGTTCGTTTCAAATCCATCTGACAGTGCAGGTTGGACGTTAACGTTGGAACAAGTCGGTGTGCTGAAAGGCAACAGCCTGCGATGGGCTGAAACAACCGAGAGTTTTACAAGGAATGCAATACCGCAATTCATCTGGCAGGTTTCGATCGCGCTGGTGTATCTGGCATGGATTGTGATCTGGTGGGCACGTCAAAACCGTCAGGTGAATGAACAACTCATCGAAGGTTGAGGCATGTTCACCGTCAAGCAGGAAGCGTAAGAGAAAGTTTGTAAACAAGGAGAAATATCATGGATCCCGTTAAAATCATTAAACGTTCGTGGCACATCCTGTGGAGCTATCGTGCTCTTTGGGTATTTGGCCTGATACTGGCGCTGGCGGCTGGTGGTTCCAGCGGCAATTCGAACAGCAGCTATAAGCAAAATAGCGGTGAAACCTCTCAGGTGACGCCGCAAAGTATGCAGGAAGCCTTCAGGAGTTTCCAGAGCGAGGTGCATAAGCTCTTCGAGCAGGGCATCCCTCAAATTGATATCACAGGCAGGGACCTGACGACATTCCTTTGGGTGATCGGCGCTTTTGTGCTGGTCATGCTGGTGGTTGGAATCATGATGGCAATTGCACGCTATGTTTCTGAAACCGCGGTCATCCGCATGGTGGATGAATATGAGACCAGCGGGGAGAAAATGACCGTTCGGGAGGGCTTTCGTATCGGCTGGTCAAGAACCGCGTGGCGTCTGTTCCTGATCAACCTGATCGTGAATCTTCCAGCCATTGCACTGGCGCTGATATTGCTCATCGCAGGCACAGGTGTTTACTTTGCATGGGTCAACGGTACTGCGAACTTCGCGGCGTTCAGCACGGTGGTTGCGGTTGTGCTTGGGTTCATTACCATCTTTGCGGTTGTGGTACTGACCATCATACTGTACCTGTTACGCAACTTCTTCTGGAGGATTTCCGTATTGGAGGGTACCGGTGTCCGTGAATCCCTGCGACGCGGGTGGACGTTTGCGCTTGAGAATTGGAAGAACGTCGGTTTGATGTGGCTGGTGATGATCGGTGTGGGAATCGTTTGGGCGGTCGCATCTGTCATCCTGTTCGTCATCACCATCCCGGTTGTGATCGTGACCGCGGTCATCGCGCTGCTCGTGTCAGCCCTCCCGTTCCTTTTGCTGGCTGGGCTGTTTAGCACCTTCCTCAGCGGTGCGCTCCCGTGGATCGCGGCTGGGCTGTTCATGGCGCCCCTCTTCTTCACGCTCGCCTTTTCGCCCTGGGTGTTGCTCGGCGGTTGGAAACAGATATTTAGCTCAACGGTCTGGACGTTGACCTATCGAGAGATCAAGGCGCTGCCCGCTCTTATCTCTGACGATGAGATCGTGCCAGTCGGAGACTAAAACTTTATCAACACAAAAATTCCCTTTCGGATCCGAAAGGGAATTTTTGTTTATCGTTCAAAGATGGAAATACTTTCAATATGATACGTTTGTGGAAACAGATCGAACGGCGTGACTTCCTTCAAACGATACCCACCCGCGATAAGTCTCGCCGCATCTCTTGCCAGTGTAGATGGATCGCATGAGACATACGTAATGAGACTCGGATTTAGCTTCAGGATTCCATCCAGGACAACCTTATCCAAGCCCGCACGCGGCGGATCAACCAGGACGATATCCGGCTTCACTTCGAGATGGGGAATCACCTCTTCCGCCTCTCCCTCGTAAAGCTCCACGTTATCGAACTCATCCAAATTGACAGTGAAATCCTCACACGAGGACTCGGACAATTCAATGCCGATCACCGTTTTACATTTGGGAGCAAGGAACGCACTGAACAATCCAACCCCACAATAGACGTCGAGTAAAACCGTAGATGGGGAAACAGGGAAATGGGTAAGCAGATGCTCCACCATCTTCTCTGCCATGACCGTATTCACCTGAAAGAACGACGCGGCAGAGACTTTGAAATCACGGTCAAGCACATGCATTATGACATGATCGTTTCCAGCGATAACGACTGTACTCTCTTCGTAAATATGCGTCACTGAAATTCCCGCTTCGATCTCCAGTTCCGGCGGTTCTGGTGATTCAAATTCAAGCACAAGCATGAGATCATCATCCACGCCTGCGCGTAAAGAGGCACGATCTATATTGGTCTCAGGCTCAAATTCAAGTTGACTCCAAAAGCTGTTAATAGCTGGTTCGGGGAGATGACATTCGGTAATTGGCATTACCGTAGGGACAGGGCTTGCCCCTGTCCTGACAAAGCCCAATTTTCCATCCTCTGTCAAATGAAATTGCACATGATTACGATAATTCCACGGATTGGGACATGCGACCATTTTTTGAACAGGTGGGCTTTCTATTTTGCCGATTCGCTTTAACTGATCAATAAGAATATGCGTTTTTGCCTGCAATTGTTTTTCATAGGGAATGTTTTGGTAATGACATCCACCACATTCGCCAAAGTGTTTGCATTTCGCATCGATTCGATCCGGCGATGATTCAAGAATATCAACGATTTCCCCGCGTGCAAAATTCTTTTTCTCCTCCGTCAACCTCACGCGAACTCGTTCTCCCGGCAACCCAAACGGAACGAAGATAGCGCGCAAATCGGGTAAGCGTCCCATCGCATCGCCACCGTAGGTGAGTTTTTCAAGAATCAGATCATAACTGTTTTCAGTTTTATCTTTGGAGAACATTTACAACTGCCTGTACAATTTGGGCAATCTGCATGGGTGTCAGCGTTCCCACCCGCTTGACTAATCGTTGCTCGGATACAGAACGGACTTGCAAGCCATCTGAAGCGGATGATTTACTTAATCCGTTGTTGCCGTCTGGGTCAATACGCACCATCCATGCAGCGGTTTCATAGCGATCTTTCCAATCTGTAAAAGGAACGATTATTTTCAATGGCAATATTCCCACCAAGTCACTGCTTATGATTACAGCAGGGCGTGTTTTCTTGATCTCCGAGCCAATGGTTGGATCAAGATTTACCAGCCAGATTTCCCCTCGTTTCATAAGTCATCATCCTCAAAGAGGAAATCGTCTGTATCAAGAGCCATAAATTCGGTTAATTCAGGGTTAGTCACATAATCAGCTTGAAGTTCCCGCGCGGCGAGCAACATTTGACGGCGTTGACGATAACGCAACTCACGTTCAATCATCTCACGTACAACATCTGACAAACTACGTTGTTCCTCTTCTGCGATCAGGGTTAATAATTGATGTTGGGATTTTTCGAGCAAAATTTGGGTTCTGTGCAAGTCCACAATACACCTTCTTTATGTGTAATATAGTTACACATAAATATTACCCTTAAGTCGTAGTTTGTCAAGGCAAAAATGGGAAAGGCATTCTACAACCTCTCCCATTTTCTTTAGTGAGCGTCTATCCTGAAACTTCTCTCATTTCGAGCAGAGTGTTCAGAAAGTTCATCAGCAGATAGTTATTATCCGTGTGAACCAGCTTCCCCCAGTTATTTGATGAAAAATGAAAGCACGATCAACACAACCACGAAGAATCCTGCAAGCGTTCCGATGCGCGCAAGGTCTCGCTTGACATGGGTGTAGTCGGGATTGAACTCGGTGCGCCCCGTTGCGGAGGCAGCATTTACGGATACGGATGTTCGTCTATTTTTCTTAGCCATTGGATACTCCTAGTTTTGTAATCGCGCAAAAACCACAATGCGCTGTTTATCAACAAGATATGGATAACACGAGATCAACGTCACCGTTGGGCTTCCCGTGGATGCCATTACTTCCACCGCGGTCGGCTCAACGAGCGCGGTGCGGTCCACAACATACACATACTGTCTTTGCTGTGTATAAATCACGATCTGATCGCCAGGCACAAGACGATCCAAATAACGGAAGATCTCGCCGTACACGTCATTATGCGCCGACAGAATGACGTTCCCACTTTGTCCCGGGTTTGCGGAACTGACACTCTGCCCCACACCCTTCTTGAGTTGCTCCCACCCATCTCCCAGTACAATGGGCGCATCAATGCTGATCGCAGGCACTTGTAATCGGATCGCCTGGTCGGGTGCGGCAGTTGGGATGGGGATGCTTGCCAGCGACTGCACCATCGGTCTCAAGTGTGCGGGGATCTCTTCATCGTTCGGTCGCGTATTGCCCTGTGCGTCTGGCGGCACATGCCCTGACGGGAGAACAACTGCCATCACAAGCGGCGTGGGCGTGAACGTTTCCTGAATCAGCGCCGATGCGACCTCCTCGTTCAACGCACGCAGGACTCCGAATCCACTGATGAGGACTCCGACGAGTCCAACCACGGCGAGGACTTCGACCACCAAAAGGAGACGATCCATAAACCGTCGGCGCTTCGAAACCGGGACCTGGGGCTGGTCACTGGTTTCTTCGAGCGTATCCACCACCGGGGCGGAGGAGGCGAGAATGTCCGGCTCCACATCCACCACTCGACCTGTTCTTTTAAAGTGCTCCAAACGTTCACGCCGCGCGCCGCGCCGTTTCTCGATCAATAAACGGCGTAACTCTTCAACAGACATCTCTTCCGGCGCTTTACGTCTGGACATGGCGATGGGATTATACCGCATGGCAAATTTGCATCAGATATGTTAATGCAGTGTTTAAGAATGGCTTATGCCATCACACATATGCTGATCGGGAAAGCCCTAAATCAACTCAAATAGTTGATTTTACGGGTAAGATTTAGAACAAACGTTTTGTCCGATAATAATGGAACAAAAGATGGAGAGCATGCACATGGAAACCAACCTTATCAATCATATCCGGGAAGGTTTAACCGAAACAAAAACCAACCTTGAGCAGTGGCAGGAGACGGCCACAGAGGAAACCAAAGAGATTTGCCTGTGTTCAACGGACGAATCTGTTCTAAAGGCACATTTGCACGTCATCGACTCCTCCCTGCAAAAGATCGAAGAGGGAACGTTCGGAATCTGCGAAATTTGCCACGACGCTGTCGATAGCGAACTCCTTCAAATGGATTACACAGCCAGTGTTTGTCTGGGTCACTATACGGAAGATGAACTTCGCCAACTGGAAAGTGAATTGGAATTATCCCAAATTGTCCAGCGCGCATTATTGCCTCAAAAAGTTCCCTCGATTGCAGGGTTCGACATTGCGGCATTCAGCCGTCCCGCCCAGATCGTAAGCGGCGATTACTTCGACTTTCTGAAGTTCAAGGATGGATCATATGGTCTGGTTGTGGCAGATGTCAGCGGACATGGCATGTCAGCAGGAATGTTGATGACCAGTTTGCAGACCGCCTTCCACACCCTGGTATTGGGAAGCAATTCTCCTCTTGAGATACTTGAACAGATCAATCATCTCTATATTCACAATATCAATTTTTCAACCTTTGTCACGATTTTCTTCGCCAGCCTGAATCCGCAGACAAAGCTGTTGTCGTATGCCAACGCAGGGCACAATTCTCCGTTTATATATCGCCAATCAACCAATGAGAGTATCTGGCTCAAACCAACCGGCGCGGCAGTTGGACTCATGGAATACTTCAATGTGCAACCCGCTGAAATTCAATTGATGTGTGGAGATATTCTTCTTCTTTATACAGATGGAGTAACCGAAGCACTTAATAACATACAGGGTGATGAACAGTTTGGCTACGAAAGACTGGCAGAAGTGATTCGTCAAAATGTAGATTTGTCCGCTGATGGAATAGCCAACAAAATCCGTCAGGCATTGAATGAATTTGCACAGGGAACCCTGCTCGCAGACGATGTCACACTCGTGGTTAGTAAGGTAAATTAAAATTTCACGGCAAGACGAGCAGCTAGAAACCCGTATTGCCAAAACCCTGCCTCCTCGTTATAATGTCAATCCTTCGGGCGGGTAGCTCAGTTGGTTAGAGCACTGCTTTGACATAGCAGAGGTCGTAGGTTCGAGCCCTATCTCGCCCACAAAGAAACCATTCCGCAAACGGAATGGTTTCTTATTTTTATTTCTTCTACATTGAACTCATAACGACATATTCAGGTAATAAACGTGCTGAGTGTTCTTATGGATTTTTCTGACAAAAGATATAATAGTTGAGTGAATCATTTACAAAATTAGTGAGTTATTATCCAAAACTACAGGAGTATTTTTAATGACGAAACGTGTGTTCAACTTCAACCCCGGTCCCGCCGGTTTGCCGCTCGAGGTGCTCGAACAGGCGCAAGCTGAAATGCTGGATTTCAAAGGGACAGGCATGTCTGTAATGGAGATCAGTCATCGCTCCAGGGAATTCGAAGCCGTGATCCAAACCGCAGAAGCAGATTTACGCGAACTGCTCGGCATCCCCTCCAACTATAGGGTCTTGTTTCTGCAAGGTGGAGCATCTCTGCAATTCGCCATGCTGCCCATGAATTTACTGCCTACAGATACTTCTGCCGATTACGTGGTGACCGGCGTGTGGGGGAAGACCGCCATCACGGAAGCCCAAAAACTCGGCACTGCTCGCGTCGCCGCTAGCACCGAAGCGGAAGGTTTCAAAAGCCTGCCTGAAAAGCTCGAGCTCGACCCGAAGGCTGCTTATCTGCACTTCACTTCCAATGAAACCATTCACGGCGTGGAATATTTCATCGAACCGACGCCGCCTGCTGGTGTCCCGTTGGTGTGCGATGCCTCGTCTGATTTCATCAGCCACCCAATTGACGTTTCCAAATATGGCTTGATCTACGCTGGCGCTCAGAAGAATGCCGGGCCCTCAGGCGTGGTCATGGTCATTGTGCGCGACGATTTACTCGAACGTACACCGGCCAACCTACCAGTCATGCTCGATTACAAGGCGCTCGCCGCCAGCCGTTCTCTGCATAACACTCCGCCTTCCTTCTCTATTTACATCGTTGGATTGATACTCAGGTGGGCACAGAAGCTCGGCGGGCTGGAAGCCATCGAGAAGATCAACCGCACCAAAGCAGACATCGTCTACAAAGCCATCGATAACAGTGGCGGTTTTTATAGCGGCCATGCCACGCCTGCCGCCCGTTCCATAATGAATATCCCCTTTCGCCTACCTAATGAAGAACTTGAAGACACTTTCGTAAAGGAGTCCAAAAGCGCGGGATTGGTTGGTCTCAAGGGACATCGCTCGCTTGGTGGTATACGCGCTTCCCTTTACAATGCAATGACCATTGAAGGAACGCAGGCTCTGGCTGACTTCATGGTTGAGTTCCAGAGGAAGAACGGCTAAAATAAATCATCTCCCAAATGGGACCTCCAAGTTTTCACTTGGAGGTCGTTTTTTTATCTGTCCGTTATATACTTTTTCTCAAAGCTTTCGCCAAAAGCGATAATTGAATTTCTTGAATCCCATTTTCTCGAAAAATGCGTGAGCGTTTGTATTGAAAGTCCAGGAATCCAATTGGATTCGGGATACGTTCAGCTCTCTGGCTAAGACTTCAGCCTGTTTGATCAATGCTTTACCGACCCCTTTCCCTGCGCTTCGGGCTGGACCGAGATTTGATCTACCAATAGATAGCGTATTGCAACCGTGAAGGGATTCTCCGCCCGCTCGACCAATTTGCACAAGACACAGCCGAGAGCTTGCCCATCTTCCTCTGCGATAAAAATCCTCGTTAACGGGTCAATAAGCATCTCAGCAAAGAAGGCAACAGCAAAATCATCATTTTGTGGCATTTTGAAAATATCAGGATGATTCTCAGCGTGAAGACGCTGTACATCCACTGATAATATGGAAAGGAGCAGATTATCTGTGGGAACTGCCTGGCGAATGTTCATTTTGTCATCCTTTGGCTTGACAAGCCCTTTGTTCGGCATATAATACCATTTACATAAACGCATTGACCGAGACGAGTATGTGGTCAAATCCCTGACAGGGAGAAGAGAACAGTGATTGAGAGTCTCTTCAAGGGAAGTTCACAGAAAACCACTCGCGAGCGTTGAACTGAAAAGTGAACAGTAATCAGTGTTCAGTGAGTAAGTGAAACGGATGGCTCCGTTAGAGGCTTAAGAGATGAGTCAGAAACTTCATAGGTCTCCGAGACCTGTGAAGTCTAATAGTCAAATCGGGTGGAACCGCGTGAATCAAATTCTCGCCCCGTGTGTGGGTGAGAATTTTTATTTTAAGGAGGTCGCTATGACTACCATCACTCGTCAGCGACTCGGAGGTTGTTGCTAACCGCTGCTCCGGGGTCGCGAAAGTTTATTCGAAGCGGTAGCAACTACAAGTTTAGAAAGGAAGCGAAAATGTCAGGACAAGTTCAGGAAAAATACGAAGAGTCTAATCTCTACAAGATCCGTCACTCGGCGGCGCATGTCATGGCGCAGGCGGTGCTGGAGATGTTTCCGGACGGGAAGATCACGATCGGACCTCCAGTAGAGAACGGGTTCTATTATGATTTCGATCTGCCGCGCAACCTCACGCCCGAGGATCTGCAGGCTATCGAAAAGCGGATGAGGCAGATCGTGCAGGGCAAACACGAGTTCAAGAAGACGGTTATCTCTGCGGAAGAGGCGAAGAAGATCTTTGCAGATCAGCCTTATAAACTGGAGTTGATCGAAGGTCTTGAAAAAGGAAGCACGGATGAATACGGTAATCCGTTGGACGTGAAGCCGGAGATTTCGATCTATCAGCAGGATACGTTTATAGACTTGTGCCGTGGACCTCACGTGCAAAGCACAAAAGAGATCAAGCAGGATGCGTTCAAGTTGATGTCCATTGCAGGCGCGTATTGGCGCGGTGATGAAAATAACAAGATGCTGCAACGCGTCTATGGCACGGCTTGGGAAAACAAGGAACAACTCAAGGAATACCTCAACCAGATGGAAGAGGCGAAGAAACGTGACCATCGTAAACTGGGCAAAGAGTTAGAGATATTTATTTTCGATGAAGAGGTGGGCCCGGGTCTTCCATTGTGGTTGCCTAATGGCGCGATCATGATCGAAGAGTTGGAGAAACTTGCCAAAGAGATGGAAGAGAAGGCGGGTTACCAACGTGTGAAGACGCCGCATCTGACGAAGGAAGACCTGTTCCTCCGCTCGGGACATCTGCCGTATTACGCGGAGAGTATGTATCCGCCGATGGAATTGGAAGGCGTGAAGTATTACGTCAAACCGATGAACTGCCCGATGCATCATAAGATCTTCGGTTCAAAGGGACGCTCGTATCGTGATCTGCCGGTTCGTCTCGCTGAATATGGAACGTGCTATCGCTACGAAAAATCAGGCGAGTTGTTTGGCTTGATGCGCGTCCGTTCGATGCAGATGAATGACGCCCACATCTACGTTTCGGAAGAACTGTTCGAGCAGGAGTTTCTTGGCGTAGTTGATCTGTATCGAAAATACTTCGAGTTGTTTGGCATTGAAAAATATGTAATGCGGTTGTCGTTACATGCCAAATCGGGACTCGGCAAAAAGTATGTGGATAACGAGCGTCTCTGGCTCAAAACGGAAGAAATGGTGCGCCGTGCCATGGATAACGGTGGTGTGCCCTATGTGGAAGAGCAGGATGAAGCCGCATTCTACGGTCCGAAAATTGATGTACAGATTTGGAGCGCCATTGGCAAGGAATTCTCGCTTGCCACGAATCAAGTGGATTTTGCCGTACCGGAACGTTTTGACCTAAAGTATACGAATAAAGAAGGTCACGATGAAGTGCCGCTATGTATCCATCGTGCGCCGCTTTCGACGCATGAGCGCATGGTCGGATTCCTGATCGAGCATTACGCGGGCAACTTCCCTGTATGGCTTTCACCAGAGCAAGTGCGCGTGATTTCCATTACGGATGCACAGAACGAATATGCAGAAAATATCGCGAAGGAACTACGCGAGAATGGCATCCGTGCCCACGCGGATTCGAGTGCGCAACGTATGAATGCCAAGATCCGACAGGCGCAGTTGATGAAAGTGCCATATATGATCGTGGTTGGCGATAACGAGATGCAGGCTGGGCAGGTATCCCTGCGTGTACGGGACGGTAGTCAGCAAAATAATATTGCGCCCGGTGAGTTTATGTCGCGGGTGAAAGATCGGATTGCAAGAAGGGCGAGCGAGTTGTAAAATAGCCCTAGACCGTGGGCGACGGAGGATTTTTGATCGCCTACGGTCTATTTTGTTGACGATTTATATGCCCTCATGGTATTATCTGTCCATTCAATAACCAGCCAAGGGCTGGTTAACTGTTCTAATATAGGAGAAGATTATCAGCGCATCAGATTTTCGAGTTAATGAAGGTATTCGGGTCAATGAGGTCCGTTTGATCGGGGCGGACGGCGAAAATGCCGGTGTTGTGCCCATTAAGCAAGCCCTGCAGATCGCTCGTGACGCCGACCTTGACCTTGTTGAGGTCTCGCCGGGAGCGAACCCACCGGTTTGTCGTGTAATGGATTTTGGTAAGTTCATTTACGAACGAGCCAAGAAAGAAAAAGAAGCCAAAAAGGCGCAGACCAAGATCGAACTCAAAGAGATCCGCCTGCGCCCGAAGACGAACGAAGCGCATCGCGGTTTCAAGGTGGAAGATGCCCGTCGTTGGCTTGAAAAAGGCAACAAAGTCCGTGTGACGATCAAGTTCCGCGGACGCGAGATGGATTATCCCGAGATCGCGCTCGAGGACTTGAAAGAGATCGCTGAAGACCTGGCAGATGTCAGTACTGTGGAACAGGCTCCGCAAATGGAGGGTCGCACGATGCTCGTAGTGTTGGCGCCCGCTAAAAACGTAGTCAAAAAGAAAGAGAAAGAGGAGCAGGCTCCGGCTGAGAAAGAAGCGGAAGTCCTGAGCCAGAGTAAGACCCAAAGATGTTGAAAGTCCGCGGGAGTACTTCCATCCCGCGGTTCATTTTGTCTGAAAGGAGAAAATTCAACCATGCCTCGTAAAGCAAAAGCTGGCAAAACAAAGCTGAAGACCCATAAGGCGACCTCCAAGCGTTTTCGCCTGACCGGCTCCGGTAAACTTGTACGCACGAAAGGCGGCAAGAGTCATCTGCGCAGAAATACATCCAAGCGCACGAAGTCTCAGTTGTCTACAATGCAAGAAGTGAAGGCGACCAAGATCATCAAGCGTGTGAAACGCCTTGCGCCCCATATGGAATTGTAGGGGCGAGTTTGAGACTCGCCCCTACAAATATCGTATCCGTTTTATTTGCGGCTTTCGGGTGTAAACAACTGGCGCAACCCGCCGACGCCCGCGAGTTTGCAGGAGATAAAGAATGACTCGTGTTAAAGGAGGCCCGCAAGGGCACAAGCGTCACAAGAAAATTTTGAAGATCACGAAAGGACAGCGCGGTTCAAAGCACTTGCTGTTCAAGCGTGCGAATGAGGCTATGCTCAAGAGTCTCTGGTACGCCACTCGTGATCGCCGTGTGCGCAAACGTGATCTTCGCAAGTTATGGATCGCCCGCATCAATGCCGCGGCCCGCCTGAATGGCACCACCTATAGCAAGTTGGTAGCGGCGCTCAAAAAGGCAAACATCGAGCTTAACCGCAAGATGTTATCTGATATAGCGATCCGCGACCCGCAGACATTCGCCGCCGTGGTCGCAAAAACGAAGTAAATTTCGTAGAGCGAGATTAATCTCGCTCTACGTTTTTAACGGGGTAAAATAGCCGAATGAATAACGTTCTCAAAGAACAAATTTTACAAACAGGACAAACCCTCCAGGTCGTTCACGGTGACATTACCACTGAAAACGTGGATGCCATCGTCAACGCGGCAAATGAACATCTTCAGCATGGAGGCGGGGTGGCGTGGGCAATCTCCAAAAAGGGAGGAGCGGCGATCCAAAAGGAATCGGATGAGTGGATTCGTACAACACGGACCTGTCTCTCACTCGCATCCCGCGTGGACCTCGGGCGGGCTTCTGCCTGCAAAATACGTGATCCACGCTGTAGGTCCCGTATGGGGCGATGGCGATGAAGATAACAAACTGGAGTCAGCGATAACAGGTTCGCTGCGCGTCGCAGATGAATTAAAGTGTTCTTCGATTGCCCTGCCCGCCATTTCAACGGGCATCTTCGGCTTCCCCAAAGACCGCGCCGCGGGAATCATCTTCTCGGCGATTGAAAATTTTTTTGAACGTAATTCATCTAGTCTAAATGTTGTGAAAATCGTTCTATTCGATCAAGCGACAATTGATGTATTCCTCAAAATCTGGAGCGAGAAATGGGCGGATAAATCATGATTACATCGTCGCAGAACCCAAAGCTAAAACTCGTTCGCGCCTTGATGGGACGCCCGAAAGAACGCCAGGAAGCGAATGCCTTCGTTGTGGAAGGTGTGCGGCTGATCGAAGAGGCAGTGATCTCCGGCTGGAAATTTCAATTTGCTTTGTATAGCGATGGACTCAGTGAGCGCGGCAAAGACCTGATCAATATATTGATCGCCCATCGTATTGACATTGAGGAAGTCTCCGGCGACCTTCTGCAAAAAGCCAGCGAGACCGAGACCCCGCAAGGCATTCTCGCTGTTCTTGATTTTGCTCAACTGGGAATTCCAGCTTCTCCAAACTTCATCCTCATACCCGACCAGATCCGTGACCCCGGGAATCTCGGCACGCTCCTTCGCACCGCCGCGGCGACGGGCGTGCAGGCTGTTTTACTCCCTCCTGATACGACAGATGCCTTTGCGCCAAAAGTCGTCCGTGCAGGGATGGGCGCACACTTTCGATTGCCGATCCATTCGATGACGTGGGAAGAGATCAAATCGCACAAACAAAAGATATGCAAATCCATCTCGCAGATATGAATGGAACACCCTTATGGGAAACCGATCTCCGCAAGCCGCTGGCGTTGGTTATTGGCAGTGAAGCCGTAGGCGCAAGCGATGAAGCGCGCAGACTGGCAACACAGAAAATCTGCATTCCCATGGCAGGAGATGTCGAGTCGCTCAATGCAGGTGTGGCAGGGTCTGTGTTGATGTTTGAGGTTGTGAGGCAAAGACAGCACTCCGCTGGTTGAGTAGCCTGCCTGCACCTCTGCCGCAGGCACAGGTGAGCGTTTGTTGCGACACTTGCACCTGGCGCAAGTGCAGGTGAGGCGTATCGAAACCAGCATATAAGCAAAATTATTTTGGTTAGTGGTGGTTTCGATACGTTCCTCGCTGTCGCTTGGAACTACTCAACCACCATGAGAATATAAAATGAAAATCCGATCAATCACTTACTTCTGCAATCCCAAATATCCACTCGATGAAAAAATCTTGCAAAAAGCAGGGACATTTCTTGCCGAAGCCAAATCCGCGTATGAAACCGCGGGCTATGAAGTGCAGACTGTCCGTTTGGCGACAATACCGTTTCCTAAATTATTAGGCGAAGAAAATATCAGCAAACTTCCCGAACTGACGGGTCACATGGACGGTATCGCTCAAGAACTCAATATTGGATATGTCTCGTTGGGACCCGCCCTGCCAGAAATGCCGCGCAGTTATGAGGTCATACCGGATGCGGTCTTTATCTCCAAGAATGTTTTTTTCAGCGGCGCCATGGCAGGCAAAACGGACAGCAAACCATCCGTCTCCAAGATTGATCTCGCCGCTATCCGCGCCTGCGCAGAGGTGGTCGTCAAGCTGGCTCCCATCGAGCCGAACGGCTTCGCCAACCTGCAATTCGCCGCGCTGGCAAACGTGGACGCGGGCGCGCCGTTCTTTCCTGCCGCGTATCATATCGGCAACAAACCTGCCTTTGCCATTGCTACGGAGTCTGCGGATTTGGCTGTGAATGCTTTCGCCAATGCGAAGACCATGGATGAAGGACGAAAGGCTTTGACTGCTGAGATCGAGAAACATGGCAAGGCCATTGCCCGCATAGCAAGGGACGAATTATCGGGTACCAAATTTTACGGAATTGACTTCTCTCTCGCTCCTTTTCCTGATGATGCACACTCGCTTGGCAACGCTGTTGAAAAAATGGGAATCCCCAAGATCGGCATGCACGGATCGCTCGCCGCCGCCGCCTCTTAACCGAAGCTGTTGACCGCGCCGATTTTCCGCATACTGGCTTTAGCGGATTCATGCAACCCGTGCTGGAAGACTCTGTCCTTGCAAAGCGCGCTACCGAAGGGACACTGACGATCAAAGATATTCTGCTTTATTCGGCTGTCTGTGGGACAGGCTTGGATACAGTTCCACTTCCGGGGGACACAACATCAGAACAATTGGTCCCCCTGCTGCTGGATTTATCCGCTTTGGCATTACGTCTCGATAAACCCCTCACCGCACGCCTGATGCCTGTGCCTGGAAAAAAAGCAGGCGATGAAACGAACTTCGATTTTGCGTTCTTTGCGCAAAGCAAAATCATGGCATTGGATTCGGCTGAATTAAATTTCCCGTTCAACCAAAAGGAAGTCTTGCAAATCAGGAAGCGTTAGTAAGTTATAACGTTTAAACCTGCCAGCTTTTTAAACCATTAACTTCCACATCGTGAACGGATCATCGAAACCCTTCAAATCTCCCTTGAATTGTCATCGAAACCCTTCACATCGCCCCTAAATTGACTCAGCGCGCTGGAGGGGATATTCTGTGAGATAAAATCGCGGATTTCAGGGTCGCTGTAAAAATCCTCTGACAGAATCAATTCCCCGCCTTTGGAGAAACCCGGTAAACGTGCCGTGATATTGACCGTCGAACCGAAATAATCCAAACGATCGTTCAAATTGACTACGATACAGGGTCCCATGTGCAAACCGACTTTAAGCCATAACATCGGTTCGCCGCGTTCGGCAATTTCGGTTTGCGCCTTCCAGACTGCTTTCAACGCGTCGATGGGATGGCGGAAGGTCGCCATCACGGCGTCTCCCATTGTTTTAACGACTCCGCCGTTTTCCTCGGCGATATATTTTTCCAAAATCTCGAAATGCTCGCGCACGCGTCCATAAGCGGACGCGTCGCCAATCGTGCGATACATGCGCGTCGAGTCGCGCAGGTCGGTGAACATCAACGTCACGGAGCCAATGGAAATCTCTTCGCCGGGTCTGACGACTTCAGTGGCAAAAAGATCACGGAAGACCTGTAAGGCGGTCACGTCTGCGGCGGTGGAAGCCTGGTCGCTCCAGGCGGTGCGCTCAAGCTGAAAGTTGGATTCAGCATCGGTGGCATTGATCAGGTTGAGGGTCGGGAAGAAGCGAGACGTGTTGCTCCTCCGAAGGCCATCCAAATGATGTCACACGAAAATCTACTTTCGGCGCTCCCTCTGCATCCGCCAGCAAAGAGATCGAGCCGGGCGCATTGGATGCACGCAGGGTATAGCGTCCCTTTTCCAGTTGAATGGGCGCAGGCAAAGACTTCAACGACGATACGCTTTGCGACATGACCACATGCGGTTGCAATTGCGGGCTGCCCATACAGAACGCCGCGTCCATTTTTACCGAACGCACCGAAGGATTGGGCTTGAACACCACTTCGATGTTGTGGTCGAAACTCACCGTGAAATCAACCTGACAGGTATTGCAATGCGAGTTGCCGCGCACCTCTGCCAGATTGCTGTGCCCCTCGCTGGTGCCGCGGCAGGATGGGCATAAGCAGATCCCACGACATATCCAAAATGCCCGCACGCGTGGCACGCAAAAACATTTCAAGGACTGCGCGGCGACCGACGCCCCACGCATCTGCCAGTGAATACGGACGAATGCGCTGAAGCGACAGATCGTCTGCCTGATCGAGAAATTCTTCAAGACGCGCTACCAGCGCGGCATCGGTACCTTGGCGGAGCACCGCCTCACTCAGGGACTTGAACCTGCTTTGTCCACCCGAACCCAGTCCACGCTGGGGCTTTGTACTGGAAAGTAGATTGCCTCTGCTGGCGATGCGATCATAGGAATGGAAGGCCCTCTCAAACCGGCTTCTGGCAATGACCCCGATTATCAAAGGCACACCAAGTTGTGCAAAGATATTATCTGTCTTGATCCATGTTTGATATCGGAGCCGTGTACCGCCCCCATCCGATGAATCAAAGTTGACCTGTACACGCATTTCATCAATGGGCGCTTTTGTATAAGTACGCACCACACCAAAAGAATATGGATACGTCCACTCAAAAGGCTCCTCCTCCCATTCCAGCCTGAAAACCGGAATCTTCATCCGCAGAAGTTTTGTGCCTTTTACATTCGCCAGCATTTCCACTTCAGGCTGACCTGTGTCGCGGTTGAATCGATTCGTATCCGCCGCGAAGGTCCAAAGCGCTTCGGGGGAGGACTGCAGGTCCCATTGCCAATTGAAGTGAAATTCTTTTGCCATGATTGGATAGATGCCTAAAGAGACCTGAATTTTACAATGGACAACATGAAAATACCATTGCCATATGGCGTTAAAGTTTCCGATCCATTAACAAGACCTTAACCACAGTCAAAAAATGTCTTATGGTATAGTCACAGGTGACTGTCACCTAACCCTATGCCAGAAACCATTCTCGTCGTCGAAGACGAACCCGCGCTTAGAGACACCCTCTCCTACAATCTCAAAAAGGACGGTTTCATCGTAGAAACCGTGGGCGACGGGCGCACCGCGCTCGAACTCCGCTCGAAACCTCAAGCCTGACCTCATCATCCTGGATATCATGCTCCCGGAACTGGACGGCTTCGAAGTGGCGCGCATCCTCCGCAAGGAAATGTCCACGCCCATCCTCATGCTCACCGCCCGCGACGATGAGATCGACCGCGTCGTGGGTCTCGAAGTGGGCGCGGACGATTACCTGACCAAGCCCTTCTCCATGCGCGAACTGATGGCACGCGTCAAGGCGCAGATACGGCGCTCACGCCTCACACGTGAAGAGATCAGCAAATTGAACGTCTCGCCGAAGCAACAGGAAAAACTTTCCTTCGGCAACCTTGTTATCAACGTCACGCGCCGCGAGGTAACACTCGAAGGCGATCCGATCCAACTCAAACCGAAAGAATACGAACTGCTGGAATTCTTCGCCGAACATAAGGGACAGATGCTCTCACGCGAATTCATCCTCGAGCGTGTTTGGGGCTGGGACTTCATCGGCGACAGTCGCACGGTGGATGTGCATGTGCGCTGGCTCAGGCAAAAGGTCGAAGATGACCCCAGCGCCCCGGTGCGTATTGTCACGGTGAGAGGCGGGGGATATCGGTTTGAAGGATAACTTGCGATTTGTCATGCTGACGATTGCGAAGCATCTTGAAGATAATCACTGTAATTTTCGGTCGCATACAACCGTTACGCATCACGAATGTGACTAAACTTTTATGAACTACACCATCCATCTTCACGATCATCCCTTTCCTCCTCGCCGCGTGGTTTGCGTGGCGATATTACAATCTGCGCCGCAAGCTGGATGATTATGCCAGCCGTATTCGGGCGGAAAATATTCACACCAAAATAAGCGAACTTGAAAATTTATCCAGCGCAATTTCATCCCTCATTTCAACATTTGACCTTCAACATTCAACCTTAGATGCAGAGCGCGCCCGCCTTGCCACCGTCCTCGACCAAATGACCGATGGTGTTCTGATCGCCGATGCGCAGGGTTACATCCAATTTGCCAACCCCGCCGCGGGCAGGCTTTTTCAAACCGCCAACCCCATCAACCGCAGTATTACCGAAGTGATCCGCAACCATCAACTGGTTGAAGCGTGGCGTCGCTGTCAGCAGACGCGTGAGATGCAAAGCGAAACCGTCGAAGTGCCTACGCGTCATCAATTTTTGCAACTCATCGTTGTCCCCGATCAACATGAAAGCGGAAGTCTTCTGCTCGTACAGGACCTCACCCGCATCCGCCGCCTCGAAACCGTGCGGCGCGATTTCATCAGCAACCTCTCGCACGAACTCCGCACGCCGCTTGCCTCTCTCAAAGCCCTCACTGAAACTCTTCAAGATGGCGCGCTGGATGATCCGCCTGCCGCGCGTCGTTTCATTGACCAAATTCAAATCGAGACGGACGCGTTAACGCAAATGGTGACCGAGCTATTGGAACTTTCGCGCATCGAATCCGGTCGCCTCTCTCTGGACCTCAAACCTGTCGCGCCCTGCGACTTGCTTAACTCTGCCTCGAAGCGGATGCAAATGCAAGCCGAGCGCGCGGGATTAAGTCTGCGCGTGGAATGTGCAGATGACCTGCCTAAAGTGCGCATCGATTCACAAAGACTGGAACAGGTGCTGGTCAATTTGATTCATAACTCGGTGAAGTTCACACGCGCGGGGGGAGAAATTGTTCTTCGTGGCGACGTAGTCCCCGAAGGGGGAGCAGTTACCGGCGAGATTCGATTCGCTGTTCGGGATACAGGCATAGGCATCCCGGCAGAGGACGTCTCAAGAATATTCGAACGCTTCTATCGAGTCGATAAATCCAGAGCGGGCAGCGGGACAGGCTTGGGCTTGTCCATTGCGAAACATATCGTGGAAGCGCACGGGGGCAGGATTTGGGCGGAGAGTATCGAAGGGCAGGGAAGTACGTTTTATTTTTCGATCCCCACTGTTTAAAAAATAATGCCTGATGAAAATCAGGCTTTGTTCTTGTAGGACTGGTTCATCAACCATTCCTGAATATCCACCTTTTCTTCTTTTTCCCTGGGGCTTAAGCGGACGTATGTCCCATCTGGTTTCATAAGCCGCGCTCTGTGTGTTATCGCGGAAATAAGCGGCAAGCACATCATCCCGCAGGTATTTGATATGTTCGGGTTTTTCCACAGGGAACACAACTTCCACGCGGCGGTTCAGGTTGCGGTCCATCAGGTCTGCCGAGCCAAGGTAGATCTCATCCTTGCCCCCGTTATGGAAATAGAAGATACGGCTGTGTTCAAGATAACGTCCAACAATACTGAGCACACGGATGTTTTCGCTGACGCCTTTTATGCCGGGACGAAGCCCGCACATGCCGCGTACAAGCATGTCCACTTTCACGCCTGCCTGCGACGCCTTATAAAGCAATTGGATCATCCCCGGGTCGACGATGGAATTGAGCTTGAAGATGAGGTGCGCCTTTTTCCCATTTACGGCGTGTTCGATCTCACGCTGGATCAAAGCCTCAAGTTTTTTCCGCAGGTTGACGGGCGCCACAAGCAGCTTGCGGTATTCACTTTGCGTTGAATATCCGGTCAGGAAGTTGAAGAGATCGGTCGCGTCCGCGCCGATGGCTTCATCGCAGGTGAACATGCCAATGTCTTCATAAATGCTGGATGTGAGATGATTGTAATTGCCGGTAGCAAGGTGAATGTAACGGCGGATTCCCTCCCCTTCCTGTCGGATGACCATGGCGATCTTGGAGTGGGTCTTCAGCCCAAGGACTCCATAGACCACATGCACACCTTCCTCTTCCAACTTGCGTGCCCAGCCGATATTGCTCTCTTCATCAAAGCGGGCTTTGAGTTCCAAAAGAACAGCGACCTGTTTGCCGCGTTCACGCGCTTCGAGCAGGGCGTCCACGACGGGAGAGTCGGTGCCAACACGATAGAGGGTCATTTTGATGGCGAGCACATCCGGATCGCGTGCCGCGGCGTTGAGGAAATCGATGACCGGTGTGAACGAGTCGTAGGGATGATGGAGCAGGATGTTCCCACGCTGGATGGCTGCAAAAAAATCGTCCGTGCTTTCGATGCCTTTGAAAGCTTTGGGGATGCGTTGTTTATAAGGAGGGAATTTCAGGTTATGACGTTCCACACTGCTATACGCCTGCCAGAGATTCGCCAGCCCCAATGGTTTGCGCTGGACGAATACGTCGCTGGATTGGATCTCCAAATTTTCGACCAACAGATCGCGAATACCGGAAGGCATACTCTCGTATATGCCGACTTGCGCCACGGAACCGAACTTGCGCTTGCGGATGCTTTGCTGCATCGATTCA
This sequence comes from uncultured Chloroflexia bacterium, assembly GCA_963753655.1. Classification (GTDB taxonomy): domain Bacteria; phylum Chloroflexota; class Anaerolineae; order Anaerolineales; family Villigracilaceae; genus Defluviilinea. Next base: position 258,278 of record CAVWDB010000008.1, on the reverse strand, counting down.
AGCAGGTCATCGGCTTCAAGTTCCTGGATCTCAATATCGGCATCCCGGATAATGCGGAAGGGATGCACCGCGAGAACTTCCATGCCCGGGAATAATAAACCGGCATTCGCCGCGATCACCTGCTCGAGCCAGACAAAGTAGTGATGAAAGGCAATTGTGCCGTCCTTGCGCGTACCGCCTGATGAACGTTTGATCGGCACCAAACGCGGCAGGGTTCCCGGCACTTTGAGGCGCGCAAATTTTTCATTCCCCTTGGGGTTGCGGATGACGATGGCGAGGTTCAGGCTGAGATTCGATATATGCGGAAAAGGATGTCCCAGGTCCAGGGCCAGAGGCGTAAGGACGGGATGAACTACTTCCTGAAAGTAGGTATCCGCTTTTTCTTTTTGCGTTTTGCTTAACTTATCGTAATCGAGAAGATGGATACCCGCCTTCTCCAACTTCGGCAGAATCTTTCTCTGAAGGCATTGATGCGCCTCGTTATCCAACTCGATGGACTGTTTGCGGATGGCAGCCAGTAGTTCACGCGGCGTCATGCCGTCCGGCGAAAGTTCGACGATACCCTCCTCCACCTGTTTCCGAAGACCTGCGACGCGCACCATGAAGAACTCATCCATATTCGAGCCAAGGATGGCAAGGTATTTCACGCGCTCGAGCAATGGATTATTCTCGTCCCATGCTTCTTCGAGTACGCGGCTTTGAAAATCCAGCAGGCTCTTTTCGCGGTTGATATAAAGGGAAGGAGAGGAAAGGGAAATGGTTTCGGACATGGTTTTACTTGTCAGCAATCCCCACAAGTATACCCGGTGTCAACAGCCATTCCAATGTGGCGCGGTGCGCGTGATGCAGATCATCTGCCGAAAGGTGGCAAACCCCGCCCTTCTTGAGCGTGATGTCAATGTTTATGCTGCCTGATGTCAGCAAACCGATGAGACTGCTCAAATGCGGTTCGTGCCCCACCAACGCGATACTATCCACCGAATGGGATTCATTGATCTCCGCGATGACTTTCTCCGGCTCCGACTTAGGGACGAGGGATTCGCTAAAGACGATCTTTTTCTTCATCTTGAACACACTCTGCCAAAATCTCAGCCGTCTCCTGCGCGCGCAGGTAGGGGCTGGAAAGGATCAAATCGAACTCCACACCCAAAGCGCGCAATCCCTTGGCGATCTGACGCATCTTCCTGCGTCCCTTATCGGTGAGCGGACGCTGGCTGTCTTCAAAGTCGGCTGTCCCTTCATCAACTGCAATGGCATGGCGGACGATATACAGGTTCATGGTATTTACTCTCCAATCGGCGGTATGTTTTCAGTGTAGCACAAATCATGAGTACAGCGAACGAGTTCGGTTGATTTTGACGAATCGGATCCTTGTCCCTTGACTCCAATGCGGGTCAATTAACATCTGGAGAAAGGCATGTTAACAATGGATAAAATGTTTTTCCGTTCATTTTGTGATTTGCATAATTGTTTTGCGTTGGCAAGTTTCCTGTAAAGCACAGATTTATGACTCGGTGCTATCCTAGGGGCATGGAAATATTCTTGGTTGTGACAGTGGCTGCGATGATCGTGGTCATCATCATAGATACGGGACAGAAACGCCGTGACTTCCTGTGCCAGCGGGAAGAGATATTAAGGCATTCTCGGACCTGTCGCTAGACATATTTCATTCTCCTCCTTTTGTTGTGCAAAAGAGTTCGGTCTCCTCCCGGGCTCTTTTGCCATTAATTACCTAACGCGAGTGCGTCGCACCCAGCGGCGTTCCCGAACGCGGCACAGATGTGGGCGCGTTGGCGGAAGGCTTTGTCTCCGTCACGCCGCTTCAGCTCGATCTCACCGCCTATCGCGCATTGACCGACCTCAACTCATGGCATTGGGACGAATCATCTTTTGGAACTGCACTGCTGGAGTCTTCAGAAAAATTTAGCTTCTTCCGTAGTGATTGAGTTTCTCCTCCACCCTGTTTATAGACCCCAAGAGTTTTCAAAGACCCTTGGGGTCTATATCCTTAACAAGATGTTAACCCATTCTTCCATTGTCCTTAAAAGGGGATTGTTATCATCCCATTGTTATAAAAATAAAAGGAGAAAATAGAAATGACCAAATTTGTTCGACCCTTACTGTTCGTGTTCGTCATCTTGAGCTTTGTGCTCGCCGCCTGTGGTACGCCACCCACGCCCGAAACCGTGACCGAGATCCAAACCAAGGTTGTGACCGAGATTCAAGTTGTTACCGCTACACCTGACGCCAGCCTGGCTGCCGCGCCCGCTGGTTCGATCACAATCAACGGCGCAGGCGCGACCTTCCCATTTCCGCTTTATAGCAGATGGTTCTATGATTATGCTTTTGTAGACACCGCGGTGAAGTTCAACTATCAGTCCATCGGTTCGGGTGGCGGCATCAAGCAAATCACTGAGAAGACCGTAGACTTTGGCGCTTCCGATGCCATCCTAAATAGTGATCAATACACTGCCGCTCCCGGCATCCAAATGTTCCCAACTGTTGCGGGTGCAGAAGCAATCGTTGTCAACCTAAAGGGCGCGGATGGTAACGCCCTCACCACTTCAATTAAGTTCCCCTATAGTGCCGTGGCTGATATCTACCTGGGCAAAATCACAAAATGGAACGACCCAGTTTTAACCGCAGCCAATCCTGATATCCAATTGCCCGCTAAGGATATTATCGTTGTCCACCGCTCAGATGGTTCCGGCACCACATTCATCTTCACCGATTATCTATCCAAAGTTAGTCAGGAATGGAAAGACACCGTTGGCAATGCGTCCTCTGTGCAATGGCCAGTAGGCTTGGGTGGTAAGGGCAACGAAGGCGTCTATGGAACTGTCTCGCAGAATGAAGGCGCCATTGGTTATGTTGAACTTGCTTACGCCATTCAAAACAAAGCCGTTCTCAATGAAGTTCAAAATAAGTCTGGCGCATATGTTGTGCCATCCCCAGAGACCACTCAATCTGCGATGGATGACTACGGTACAGAACTTGGCGACAAACTGGCACTTTCAATTACAGATGGACCAGGCGCAAACTCCTTCCCAATCGCAGGTTACACTTATCTGCTTCTTTATATGGATCAGCAGGATTGTACAAAGGCTCAGAAGTTGATTGAATTTGTCAACTGGGCATACGGTCCAGATGGCACAAAAGATGCTACCGATCTTGTATACGTGCCGCTTCCTGAGGCAGTCAAAGAGCAGGTCAACGCAAAATTGTCTCAAATTACCTGCCAGGGCAAACCACTGAAATAAGAATTCCACTCCAATAGTTTGTATCATCTCCTCTCCGGGTAGGGTACTGCTTGGAGAGGATAACTTGTCTAATGAGAAAACCACAATGACACAAGTGCGAAATATTTCTAACACTCCCCCAATTTTGGAAAGAGTACATCAGGCGTGGCAGCATGGTGATTGGTTATATCGCATCGCGATTCTGGTCGCATGTCTCCTGGTAATATTGCTTGTCTTCGCGATTGGCTATGAACTCTGGCGAAATTCCGCGCTCGCGCGCCAGGCCTTCGGCTGGAAATTTATTTACACATCGGAGTGGGATCCTGCAATTTCCGATACATTTGGCGCACTGCCCTATATCTGGGGCACGTTTGTTACCTCTGCCATTGCATTGATCGCAGCCATTCCATTGGGGTTAGGGACAGCCATTTTTATTGCCGAACTTGCGCCAGATTGGATCAAACAGCCAATTGGTTTTTTGGTCGAATTGCTCGCCGCGGTGCCCAGCGTGGTATTTGGGTTATGGGGATTGTTTGCTTATATCCCGGTTTTTATCCGCCCAACTTCGGAACTGCTTAATAGTTCTCTCGGATTCCTCTCAATTTTCGAGGGTCCGGTTTTTGGTCCCAGCCGACTTGCGGCAGGCTTACTTCTGGCAATCATGGTTTTCCCAACGATCACAGCAGTTAGCCGTGATGTATTCCAAGCAATTCCAAACTCTCAACGCGAGGCTTCACTTGCTTTGGGAGCCACCCGCTGGGAAATGATTTCACAGGTGCTCGTTCCATACGGCATGTCGGGTTTGCTGGGCGCGATCATCCTCGGGTTGGGAAGAGCTGTCGGGGAAACAATTGCGGTCACCATGGTGATTGGTAACAACCTCGACCTTTCCGTTTCCCTTTTACATCCCGGCTACACCATGGCCAGCATCATCGCCAATGAGTTTACCGAGGCTACTTTTGACCTTTATCTTCATGCTTTGATTGAAGTAGCCCTGCTCTTATTTATTATTACTTTGCTTATTAATTCAATTGCCCGTTTATTAATATGGCGGGTTTCCGGTAAAACAAGAATGGAGACACGCGCATGAATGTCACTAAAAAATATCAGTCTGCCAATAACGAGAAATGGCGCAAGTTAACCAACATTGTCATGCTAACCATGACTGTGATAGCAACGATTATTGTGGTTGCCCCGCTTGTATGGATTCTTGCTTATGTTGTGCAACAAGGTCTTCCAGCTATTAACCTGAAATTCTTTACCCAACTTCCTACGCCAGTGGGTGTTCCCGGTGGCGGAATTGTGAACGCTATCGTTGGTACTTTTATGACAGTAGGCTTGGGTCTGTGCATTGCGGCCCCAATTGGAATTCTAGCAGGCTTCTATGCAGCAGCAAACCCCAATACGACCTTTGGTTTACTTATCCGTTTTGGCACCGATGTGATTTCGGGTGTGCCATCTATTGTGATGGGTATCTTTGCATACACGATCATTGTTCTCCCCCAACGTCACTTTTCCGCGTTTTCGGGAGGCGTAGTGTTATCGTTTATTATGCTCCCCATTATCGTCCGCACAACGGAAGAGATGCTCAAACTGGTTCCAAATACGCTCCGTGAAGCGTCTCTGGCGTTGGGGGCTCCTGAATGGAAGACATCGTTTTCGGTGGTACTCCCTGCCGCGTTCAATGGGGTGTTAACAGGCTTGGTACTTGCCATTGCCCGTGCGGCCGGCGAAGCCGCCCCCATGTTATTTACTGCTTTTGGCAACCCATTCATGAACACAGATTTCAACCAGCCTGTATCGACCCTGCCCCACCTGATTTACACATACGCAATATCCCCTTACGATGACTGGCATGCAAAAGCTTGGGCAACCGCGCTGGTCTTGATTGTGCTGACTTTTCTATCGAACCTCTTGGCGCGCCTGGCTGTTTGGTGGCGCGTTCGTCAGCTAGGCAGCGTAACACGCTAACGTTAAGGAGAACGAAATGCAACAATCGGTCTTACATGTAAAAACATCAACTGCTGAAGAAGTAGATACCAACCAGAATATCATCCCTAAGATGAGTATCAGAAACCTGTCTGTTTTTTATGGCAAATTTCGTGCTTTGGCTGATATTAACGCTGATATCCAAGCCAACAAGATCACCGCCATTATTGGTCCTTCCGGGTGCGGCAAATCCACTTTGCTTCGCTCGTTTAATCGAATGAACGATCTGACACCTAGCGCCCGTGTGGAGGGTGAAATCCTGCTTGATGGAAATAACATCAATACTTCAAGCGTGGACATTGTGGATGTCCGCCGTCGTATCGGCATGGTCTTTCAAAGGCCGAATCCGTTTCCCAAAAGCATCTATGACAATGTCGCCTATGGACCGCGCCTCTATGGCATCCGCAACAAGCGCGATCTGGATGAGATCGTGGAAAAATCTTTGAAACAAGCCGCGTTATGGGATGAAGTCAAGGATAAACTCCAGCAATCTGGTCTTTCGATTTCCGGCGGGCAACAACAACGTCTCTGTATCGCGCGTGCGCTGGCGGTCGAGCCGGAAGTCATTTTGATGGACGAACCCGCCTCGGCATTGGACCCGATTTCGACTCTCCGCATCGAAGAGTTGATGCAGGAGATCGTCAAGGACTACACCATCATCATCGTGACACATAACATGCAGCAAGCCGCCCGTGTTTCCAACTTCACAGCCATGATGATGATCAATGAGGAGCGCGCCGGTACACTGGTCGAGTTTGACGATACGCACGTCATCTTTACCAATCCCAAGGATAAGCGCACGGAAGACTATGTCACCGGCCGTTTTGGTTAAACCCAATGGAGAATAAAATGAACAAGCCCAGGGTTCTATTTCTTTGCACAGGCAACTCCGCGCGCAGCCAAATAGCGGAGACATTTTTGCGCTCCTATGCAGGCGAACAATTTGAAGTCCATAGCGCGGGAGTGGAGCCGAAAGGTTACATACTCCCGGATGTCATCACAACGACGAGAAAAATTGCCCGGCTGTTTTCCTGAGCATGGGAAACCACGAACATTGGCCTTTTGACGATCCCGCCAAATTCGCAGGCAGTGAATCGGAGCGACTCAACTTCACACGCGGCGCACGCGACCAAATCGCACCCCGTGTTCGGGAATGGGTGGGTACCCAGGCTAACTGATCAGTATCAACCCGTAGGCTGGTTGGTATGAAAAAAGGATTCTGTTACAATAACAAAATGATGAGTATCATCAGGAAATAGAGGCTTTTATGCTTAGAAAAACATTTGAAACCGAAATTCAACAGGTAAAAGATGATGTGCTTGTCCTTGGGAGCATGGTTGAACAGGCGATTCTCAACACGGTGGAAGCCTTGAAAAAACGGGACATCAAGGCATCTGAGGAAATTCTCGAAGCGGATAAACTGATCAACAAGAAACGTTTTGATATTGAGGGCAAACTCATGATTCTGATCGCCACGCAACAGCCGATGGCACATGACCTGCGCCTGCTGGCATCCACCATGGAGATCATTTCAGAATTGGAACGCATGGGAGATTACGCCAAAGGCATCGCCAACATTAACATCCGCATGGGAGATGCCCCGCTGCTCAAACCGTTGATTGACATCCCGCGCATGGCGCAAAAGGGAGTGGACATGCTCCACAGGGCATTGACTGCATTCATTAATGAGGACGTTGAAACAGCCAAGTCGCTTCCTGTTGAAGATGATGAAGTGGACGCGCTTTATAACCAGATCTATCGTGAGCTGATGACTTTCGTCATTCAAGACCCAAAGACCATCGAGCGTGCCAATTGGCTTTTATGGGTCGGGCATAACCTGGAACGCGTTGCAGACCGCGTGACGAACATCTGCGAACGGACGATCTTTATCGCTACAGGTGAAATGACCGAGATCAAATCCACTGAAGATGAGTTTTGGGAAAAGCGAAAAAAATCTGAATAACAAAAAAATTTCAGGTCAAAGGCGACAGGCACTTTGAAAGTGCCTGTCGCCTTCTTCTATTTATCCCATCCTACCTGTAATATAGGCTTCAGTCAATTCCTGCTTGGGTTTCGTGAACATATCATTTGTGACTGAAAACTCGACCAGCTCACCAAGCCAGAACAAGCCAGTGTAGTCGGATACGCGCGCGGCTTGTTGCATGTTATGCGTAACGATGACAATCGTATATTCAATCTTTAATTCAGCGATCAATTCCTCAATGTGCAATGTGGCAATGGGATCGAGCGCCGAAGTGGATTCATCCATCAGGATGACTTCGGGTTGCACGGCGATGACACGCGCGATGCATAATCTCTGCTGTTGACCGAGTGAAAGTCCCAAGGCGTCGGATTTCAGATCATCCTTGACTTCATCCCATAACGCCGCGGCTTGCAAGGATTTCTCAACAACCTCATCCAGGTTCACATCCATACCCATTACGCGTGGACCAAAGGCCACGTTATCATAAATGGACTGGGGAAATGGGTTCGGCTTCTGAAAGACCATACCCACACGTTGCCGGAGCATGACTACATCCATATTTTCATCATAAATATTTTCCCCGTTCAATAAAATCCTTCCTTCCACGTGTGTGTCGGAGATCGTATCGTTCATGCGATTAAGGCACCTTAAAAAAGTGGACTTGCCGCACCCGGAAGGACCGATGAGCGCAGTCACTTTGTGCGGCTCGATCTCGATACTGATGTTCGAAAGCGCCTTATTGGAGCCATAGTAAAAATCAAGGTTTTGAACGGAGAAAACAGTTGGAGTATCTGACATGCGGCGATTTTATCATGTCAATGACATGCAGAATGCTTTCGGCTATAATTCGCCCCGATGAAACGCCTTGTCCTACTCATTATTACATGGTCTGTGATTTTGTTAACCATATCCTGCGGTCCTGCTTCATCGGCGGAGACCGCATCTGATTCTTCTGCCGCGTACATCGAGAACAAAGGCTCGGACACCATTGTCAACCTGGCGCTGGCGTGGGCAGAGAAATATCAGGGCGAACACCCAGACATCAGAATATCGGTGACAGGCGGCGGGTCCGGGACGGGAATCGCTTCCCTTATTAATGGGACAGTGGATATCGCCAACGCCTCCCGCCAAATTAAGCAGGAGGAGATCGATCAGGCGAAATCCAATGGTATCGACCCGCTTGAGCATATCATCGCACGGGATGCGATTGCAGTCATCGTGAATCCGGAAAATCCAGTTACTAAGTTAACGCTCAAGCAGATCTCGGATATTTACAGCGGCAAGATCGTGAATTGGAAGGAAGTCGGCGGCGAAGACCGTCCCATTGTGCGGCTTTCACGCGAGACCAATTCCGGTACGCATGTCTATTTTCTGGAAACGGTTTTGCGATTGGGCAGTAAGGATGATAAAACGCTTTTCTCGATGGATACGCTTTTGCTTCCATCATCCGAGGGCATTATTTCAGAAGTTCGGCAAAACCCAAATGCTATTGGGTATGATGGTCTGGGTTATGTACCCAAGGATCTGAAAATGGTCGCGATTGCAAAAGAAGCAGGCGGCACATATGTGTTGCCTTCCATCGAGACCGTGAACGATAAAACATATGCTGTTGCACGTGATCTTTACATGTACACCAACGGTGAACCCAGCGGCGCGGTAAAAGAATATCTTGATTGGATCAAGTCGCCTGAAGCGCAACAGATCGTCGCTGAGCTTGGGTTTGTACCTGTGAAATAATGTCATGTCATTGAGGAGGGCTCGCGCTGAACGAAGACGAAGCGTAGCCCGACGAAGCAATCTCTTCACGAGTTGGGGATTGCTTCGCAACTTGCGCTCGCAACACTTGCGCCAGCATGCAAGTGCAGGTGTGACATACGGAGAACTATGGAAAAATCTTTAAACTGGCGTGAATTCATTATTACCCGTCTCGTCAAGGCGTCGGGCTATTCCGCCATACTTTTTGTTGCGCTGATCTTCTTTTTTCTCGTGCGTGAAGGCGTACCCACGTTTGCAGAAGTTGATCTCAAATCACTTCTCAGTATTCGCTGGTATCCCATCGAAGATTATTTTGGGATACTGCCACTCATCACCGGCTCACTCATCGTAACCATCGGTGCAGGGTTGATTGCCGTCCCGTTTGGAATTGGGACAGCCGTTTATATCTCAGAGATCGCGCCGCGTTGGATGCGTGAAATTCTCAAGCCTATTGTGGAATTACTGGGTGGACTCCCCTCCGTCGTTTTGGGATTTCTTGGAATCCTCGTTCTCTCGCCATTCCTGCGCGTCTTTCTGGATCTTCCAACGGGTCTGACCGCCCTGGCCGGCTCCATCCTCCTGGGCGGAATCGCCGTACCCACCGTTGTGTCGGTTGCGGAGGATGCGCTCGATGCCGTGCCGCGCGCCTATCAGAGAAGGCGCATGGGCTTTGGGCGCCACACGTTGGCAGACGATTTGGCGTGTGACATTACCCGCCGCAAAATCTGGCGTTCTTACCGCCGTTATGCTTGGAGTGGGTCGCGCCATCGGCGAAACAATGGCAGTGATGATGGTCACGGGTAACGCGCCCGTACTGGCGCTTTCACCTGGAAGTTTGTTCTCCCCCGTCCGCACCATGACAGCCACCATCGCGGCAGAGATGGGCGAAGTCGCCAATGGAAGCACACATTATCATGTGCTGTTCTTCATCGGCATGGTCTTATTTCTGATCTCGCTTGGAGTGAACATCGCGGCTTCATCGGTTGTCTTCCGCACAAAGAAACGCGCTGAGAGGATATTGTCGTAATTATGAATCGTATCCTTTCTCTCAATCGGCATCTCGTGCAACGCATCGGCTTTACAGGCATCACCTTGATGGCGTTCTTTACCGTGCTTCCCATTGTTGCCACAGTCATTTATATTCTCATTCAGGGCGCGCCCGCCATTTCACTCGAGTTTCTAACAGGCTTTCCACATGACGGTATGCGTGCAGGCGGTATCTTGCCCGCCATTGTTGGGACGTTATATCTCACATTGGGAACAGCCGCATTCTCAGTGCCATTGGGGATCGCCGCCGCCATTTATCTCTCTGAATACTCGGCGGATACTCCGCTCACACGCACGATCCGCATTGCGATCATCAATCTGGCAGGTATTCCATCAGTCGTGTACGGGTTGTTCGGGTTGGGATTGTTCGTTCTTTTCCTGAAATTCGGCACATCCATTCTTGCAGCTTCGCTCACTCTTTCGATCATGACATTGCCTGTCATTATCAGCACCGCAGAAGAGTCGTTACGATCAGTGCCGCAGGCATTTCGGACGGTCAGTATTTCGCTGGGCGCCACACGCTGGCAGACCATTCGGCGCATCGTGTTGAAAGAAGCCTTGCCAGGGATTCTCACAGGGGTCATTCTCGGACTCGAACGCGCCGCAGGTGAGACCGCTCCCATCCTTTTTACGGGCGCGGCGTTCTTCCTGCCCAGGCTTCCACATTCACCCTTTGATGCGACCATGGCATTGCCTTATCATCTTTTTGTCATCTCAACACAGGTCCCTGAGATGCCGATCAAGATTCAATATGGCACAGCGCTGGTGCTGTTGGCTTTTGTGCTTACAATGAATCTGATTGCAACAGTCATCCGTTCGAGAGCGAGGGCGAAAAGACAATGGTGAGCAAGGACGATGGACAATAGACTATTGACCAAACAGGGAAAAGTATGGCTTATAAATTTGAGCAATTGGATGTTTGGAAGTTGGCTTTGGATTATATAGATCTAATTTATAAATTAGCTGGAAATTTACCGCGCAGGGAAGAGTACAATTTACAATCTCAGATCACTCGTGCGGCAACATCAATTGCGCTCAACATCGCCGAAGGCTCCCAGGAGCAAAGTGATGCAGAACAAACCCGTTTTCTGGGAATGTCAATCCGGTCTCTCATTGAGACAGTGGCTTGCCAGCAAATCATTCGCAGGAGAAAATATTTACAAGACGAATCCTTGCTGAATACAGCTTATGAGAATTCCCAAATCCTTGCCAGAAAATTACAAGCCTTTCGAAAATCTCTAACTAACCCGCAATACCATGTCCGAGAAGATTTGTTTGTATATGGAGATGATATCTTGACGTAGACGATTTTCATCATCTATCGTCTATGGTCAATCGTCTTTTGGTAAAACCAATGAATAAAATAGTTATTGAAAACTTATCCTTACAATATTCCGACGGTGTCGAATCACTGCGTGATATAAGCTTGAATATTCCTCAGAACGCGGTGACTGTCCTTTTTGGTCCCGCGGGTGGTGGAAAATCAACATTGCTTCGTTGTTTGAACCGTCTCAACGATCTCACTGAAGTCAGAACATCCTCCGGTCGCATCTTGATCGATGGCGAGAACGTCCTCGACCCCAATACGGATGTCATCGCTTTGCGGCGTAAGGTGGGTATGGTCTTTGCCCGTCCTGTTGTTCTGCCACTGAGCATCCGTGGAAACTTAACCTATGGCTTGGAACTCTCCGGTGAAAAGCGGCGTGTCAAACTGGATGAAGCGGTTGAACGGAGTCTGAAACTCGCCGCGATCTGGGAGGAGGTCAAAGACCGCCTTGACGATCCCGCCATTGCCCTCTCCGGCGGACAACAACAACGCATCTGCCTTGCGCGCGTGCTGGCTCTTCAACCCGAAATTATTCTGCTCGATGAACCCACCTCCGGACTCGACCCGATTTCAACCGGCAAAGTGGAAGCCGCGTTACAGGAACTCAAGAAAGAATACACGATCATCCTGGTGCCTCATTCTGTGCAACAAGCAGGCCGCACAGCTGATTATGCCGCTTTCTTTTTACAGGGTGAACTTATTGAATATGGGGAAGGCAAATCGCTCTTCACTGCGCCCAAAGAAAGGCGGACGGAGGATTACATCACAGGGAGATTTGGATAAATGAAAACTGTCCTCTTTCTCTGCACCGGCAATTCCTGCCGATCACAAATGGCGGAAGCCATCGTCAATACGCGTTATAACAAAGAATGGAAGGCCTTTTCTGCGGGAACAAAACCCGCAGGATATGTTCATTTGAAAGCAATTCAGGCATTGAATGAGATTGGGATTGCGCATGTTGGAAATTCAAAACATATTGACGATTTACACATGAGAGATTTTGATCTTGTTGTGACGGTCTGCGATTCGGCCGCGGAGGAATGTCCCATCTGGCCCGGCAAGGCGGGCAAACGCGTCCATCACAGTTTTGTGGACCCTGCTAAAGCGGAGGGAAATGACGAGCAGCAGATGCGGGTCTTCCGTCAGATAAGAAGCGAGATGCTGGAAGTCATCCCACAGTTGCTCAGCAATTAGCGCTTCGTCCGCGTTTCACTCCGCTCAGCGCGACTTACGCATCATTGGCGATGCCGAAGCGCCGAATATTATTGCGCAGGCGGTGTTCGCGGGTCATCTGGCGGCGATGGAGTTTGATGAGGAGAAGGTTGACTTCTCCCTCACCCTAACCCTCTCCCGCTGGTAGAGGGGACTCTGTTCACCACACCCTCTCCAAATTCAAATTCGCCAGCGGGCGGCGTCCCACCTTTGCCATATCGATCCATTCGCCATGCACTTTCACACGCACCACATCGCCGGTGAAATCGGTCACAGTACCGCTGTTGTTATTGAACAGCCACGAGCCGACCGCGTAAATATCCACAGGGACTCCCAGCTTTTCGAATTTGCGTATCTTATCGGGATTGAATCCGCCGGAGACAACGATCTTCACGTTGCGACAATACTCACTCGCCGCGTCTTTCCAGAGCGCGGGTATGTTCCAGTTTTCCCAAGCCGAATCCAACGCCTGACGGACATTGAACACAAGTCGCGGGTTCACGCCAAGATCCAGTGACGGATCACCCAACGGTTGGACAGATACATCACGCACGCTTCCACTTGTATCGAGACGTAATCCATAAAGATTATATTTTGCGGCTTCGGCCTCATCCGCCAAGATCATTCAACTCCCTGTATTTCTGTGAACATCGCCTCCATCACGCGCAGGGTATCGCGTACCGAGTCGTTATTGAAGTCAACCAGTGCTATACGCGGAATGTTCGCAGGCAGGATACGCGAGAACTGCATCATGGCTTCCGCGGTGTCGCCGAGGAAAGAGGCAATTGCCGCATGGGCAACCGTCCCGCCGCCCGCGCCGCCCCACCAGTCACCCTGCGCGTCGGTCGAGACGAACGATCCGACCTTATGCGAGAAATCCGAGTTGAAACGTTCGATGGCGAGGTTATAGGCATATCCATCCGCGGCTTGCACTTCGTGCATGTCAAAACGGGCAGGGAAGAACAGGACAGGTTTGCCGCGTGCCGCCATGAGGGTTTCGTAGACATTTGTAGCCACGCGGCTTGAACGGGTGAGCGCTCCCAAGGTTGGCGTTTCAAGCAGGGCAAAATCTCGATAGCGTCCGCGTACTCTGATAATAGGCTCAGCATTCCATGGATTCCCATCGGACTTGACGATCGTTCCATCGTGGACAGCCCATACTTCCAGCTTGTCCGATGTGTCCACGAAGGTATCGCTCTCCCAATAACCCGTGCAATACCGGAGCATCTCCAACGACTTATCCACGCCCACGACAATGGTATTTCCCACGCGACGCGTGAACCATTGCATCTCCACTTCGATGTCACCGACCGCGATATTTTCAGGGGAAACATTCAAGGGCAAGTTGTGATGCTGACCAGAATAGGTATATCCCTCAGCCGAGAGTGCGGTCAACATGCGACCGATGTTCTCAAAGTATTTATCCGAATACCAGCCGCGGCGCATTCTTTCAATATCGAGTTTGAAGGTTTCGTTGGTAAGACGTTTTTTGTCAAAGATGGACATGGGAATCCGTCTAAAGAGACAAAAAGAGCATGGAGAGCGTATTCCATACTCTTTTTGTATTTGATGTTTACTGAGCTATAACGAACTCAGTTGACTTCACGATATTCATACCTGCCCGTGAAAATCTTTCATACGCCGCGTTTGCTGCCTCGGTGTGATCCACCACGCCAGGGACGACGACGGGGGACGAGCAGTCATCCAGCAGATAGATTTTCTTTGCGAGTTCGGGGTCAATGGCGTTGATATCGTTGAGCAGGTCTTGAACCGTCCATGCAACACAATGGGATTTAGCCTGACCGGCGATAATGAGTTTGTCGAATTGATCCAACTGCGCGATAAACTTTTGGTTATGTGTTCCAAGCGTTTCGCCCATGGGACCGGTCAACACTTCGGGACCGACAACGGAATAATTCTCTGTGAAGGGTTTATCGCCCTTGATCTCGATCTCATATTGTGCGTTGCGTGCTATCGAGTGAAAGAATAAAGCTTCTTCCACCGATGAAACCAGTGCGTGACCAATTCCCCCGAGCATGGCGTGATAGGGCCAGATGGTGAGTGCGTACTTGCCCTTCTTTTCCAATTCTTCGGCATAATGGAGCATCATCTGTTGTCCATATTCAGGGGCAATACCAAATTGGGGTGCAAGCTCGGGGTTGAAGATCCATTTTTCATCGCGTATTTCGGAAGCGTGAATGTCGGTGTAGGGTACAGGGTGGTTCCCTTTCTTATCCACGAAGAAGATGGCGTGGAAGACCTGCATGGTCATATGCGTATCCATGGTAGCGGTGATGTGTGTGATATTTCCCAGATTGCGATAGATGAATTCACACAAGCGGACATTGTCTTCGACTGCACCGCGTCCATTTCTGCCGCCTACGTAAAGTTCAAACTCGGGGATGCAGAAGGTGTTCTGCACATCGATCAGCATCAGCCAGGTTTTAGTTCGGTCCGTAGAGGCAGGCTCCAGCTTATGATGATGCGCCCAGTCCAACGCCTCCTGTCGCGCGGGTTTCGTAGGGAATCCGCCAGACCGAACCGACTTTGTCAACATTGAAAAAATCGGGCATGGGAAATGTATTCATATCTCTCCAAATTTGATTGTCGTCAGGTGCATTTGCATGTCAAGTGTAACACTACGCAGTTGACTTTTTCGCCTGAAACATTTAAACTCAATGCAACTCATTGCAGTTTGAAGGAGAAATCATGGCGTCTCAATTTCAACTCATCATGCGGACGGGTCCCACTCCGGGGGCGGCATTCACATTGGAAGGCGACCAGATGACCATCGGACGCGACTCGACCAATGAGATCGTGATCAACGATGCGGAAATTTCGCGCCGCCATTCGCGTTTAACTTTTCAAGGCGGGAAGTACGTGCTGGAAGATCTCGGTTCCACCAACGGGACGTTTGTGAACGGCCAACGATTGGCAGGACCGCGCGTTCTGAAAGCGGGTGAAGTGGTTTCGTTCGGCGAGCAGATCGTGCTTGTCTTTGAAGCGAACAACATTGACTCGGGCGCGACCGTGATTTCACCGCGTGCCACAGCTGTGCCATCGGTTGCAAGACCCATCAGCGCGCCGCCTCCCCCGGCTGAATACGCGGGAAGTATCCCCGCCAGCCCTGCGCCTGTCGCATACGAACCTGCAAAGAGAACAAATTTGACGCCGATCATTATTGGCGTGGGTGTGTTATTCCTGGTTTGCATATGCGGGGGTATCCTTTGGTATATTGATGCAAACTTCCTATGGTGTACATTCTTCCCGTTCCTGGGCGGATGCTAAACTTAAAACTTCATCCCCCGCAAGACAATTGTCTTGCGGGGGATTTTGTTTTTAGTTGCAAAAGACCACCCTATTGGCTAGAATAGAGGGAAATCGGAGATCCTTACTATGGCGCAAAACTTATTCACATCACCACGCTGGAGTTCAACGACAAAACTTCTGGCTGGATTGATCCTCATAGGCATTATCGCGTTCCTGCTCCATCGTTTCTCCAGTCTGATTCCTCCGCTATTACTCATTCTCATCGTCATCTATCTTTTGCACCCGGTCACCGCCGCGATCTCAAATGCCCTTCAGATTTCGTGGAAGGTATCTGTGAACATTCTTTATCTTAATTATCCTTGTCGTCCTGATCGGATTGCTGACGTTAGGCGGCGTGGGGCTTGTTCAACAGGTCCAAAATTTGATTGTGTCTGTACAGGATATCATTGCCAACCTTCCGGACTATGTAGCCCAGCTTTCATCACAGGTCTTTCAATTCGGTCCTTTCCGGCTGGATATGAGCACACTTGATCTTAATCAACTCAGCCAGCAGTTGCTTTCGTTTGTAGAACCTCTGCTGGGCCAGACAGGGAATCTCGTCGCCGCGCTGGCGAGCGGCGCAGTGGAAGTTGTGGGGCTGACATTCTTCATCCTGCTTGTTTCCTATTTTGTGATGATCGAAAGCAGCGGCTTGCGCGGGGATCTGTTGAAAGTTGACGTGCCAGGGTATTCAGAAGATATTCGCAGGTTGGGGAATGAACTCAGCCGCATTTGGAATGCCTTCTTACGAGGTCAGATCATTATCTTCGCCCTGGCAGTAACCATTTACTCAATTCTATTGCCCATCTTGGGCGTGCGCTATGCGCTGGGAATTGCGCTGATGGCTGGGCTTGCCAAATTCCTTCCCTACATTGGTCCACTGATCACATGGGTCGTGATGGGATTGGTCACATTCTTCCAGCCTTATAAACCATTCGGTTTAAACCCATTCATCTACACCGGGGTCGTCGTTGGCATCACACTTTTAGTGGACCAGGTGATCGATAGCTTCATCACCCCGCGCATCATGGCGCGCACGTTGAAAGTCCATCCCGCAGCCGTATTGGTCACAGCGCTCATCGCTGCGAATCTGCTTGGTATCCTCGGCGTGATCATTGCCGCACCGTTCCTGGCAACATTCACCCTGCTGGGCAGGTATACCATGCGTAAGATGTTCGACATGGATCCGTGGATCCACATGGAAACGGCGCCTCCGCCTCCCAGTATTGTCGGTTTGATCAGGAACTTCTGGCAACGCTGGCGGGCACGCCTCACCAAGGACGACAAAACTACAGAAACCCAAGAAGGAGAAGAACAATGAATAACAACCAAAACGATCCTAAAACAGAAACGATCGCGGAAACCGATAACTTCCTGACATGGAAAGCCGAAGAACCCGATGGCGAGACAACCTATCACATCGAGTTGAACAATGTCACCGTTCATTTTTTTGAAGAAGAATGGAATGAGTTCCTGCAACTGGTTCGCAGTCTGAAATAATGGAACTTAAGAACGCCATTACCGATGTGCGCGGCGTCGAAGTGGGCCATGCGCAGAATGATGACGCGCTCACCGGCTGCACGGTTATCCTCTGTAAAAAAGGCGCTGTTGCAGGCGTGGATGTGCGCGGCAGCGCGCCCGGCACACGCGAGACCGACCTGTTAAATCCCATCAACCTGGTTCAAAAGGTACACGCCATTGTGCTGGCGGGCGGCTCCGCTTTTGGGTTGGACGCGGCAAGCGGCGTGATGAAATATCTCGACGAGAACAAAATTGGATTCAACACCGGCGCGGCGAAAGTCCCCATCGTCCCATCAGCCATTCTCTATGACCTGGGCATCGGTCGCGCGGACGTTCGGCCTGATTCTGCTATGGGATACGACGCGGCCGCCTCGGCTTCGTCCCATTCTGGGATGATCCGACGCGCCCGCCGAGGGGAATGTCGGCGCGGGCGCGGGAGCATCCGTCGGCAAGATGTTTGGCGCGGCGCTATCCATGAAATCCGGAGTGGGAACCGCCAGTATGGATATTGGCGGTGGAGTCGTTGTCGGCGCGCTGGTGGCAGTCAATGCCTGGGGAGATGTGATCGACCCGCAAACAAATGAAATCCTGGCGGGTCTTCGTTCAGGCAAAGTGGGTCCGTTACGTGTTGGAAAGAAAGATTATTTCGCCGACACTCTCACCATGATGAAGAGCCGCGTTGGTCGCGGCTTGCTTGGTCTCGCGACGAAATCAAACACAGTCATTGGCGTGGTTGCGACAAATGCCAAACTGGACAAGGCACAGGCGACCAAGGTCGCGCAGATGGCACAGGATGGTATCGCGCGTACGATCAGACCCGCCCACACCATGCTGGATGGCGATGTGATCTTTGCGCTATCCACTGGCACGAAGAAGGCTGATGCGACAACGATCGGCGCCTTCGCGGCAGAAACAATGGCACAGGCAATTATCCGTGCTGTGAAGATGGCAAAGCCCGCTGGCGGTCTACCGGGACTCAACAGTTAACCCGCCAAGAAGATCAGCTTCTATGAATGGTAACAATGGATATTTGAAGCTATTTTCCAGACTCGTATTAAGTGGTCTGGTTTCTTTCTTTGCGATAGGGTTCCTCAAAAATTTCTATCCGTATACTTGGCAACTCGTTCTGCTAACCGTGGCGTTGAATCTGTTTTGCGCGCTGGCATCTGACCTGATCATCGAACACGCAATACATTCTCTAAAGGATCAATGGCGGGAAAAAATCATCCTTTTGCTCACCCTCCTTTTAGGTCTTGTCTTCATCATACTTACTGCACATCTTCTGATTCAATACCCAAAAATATTCTCAACCCAATTCTTTTTACCTGAAGCAAGTTTCATACCGTGGCTTCTTGGGGTTACTGTCCTGTCGCAAGTGGGAGCAGTCTTCATACTCCAAAAGTTGGAACAACGCGGCTGGCAAACATCTCCTCTCGCAGAGCGGATCAAACGCAACCTGCCGGGGCTTTTGCTCGCCATCGCTGTGACCCTCGCCACCTTCGCCCTTTCAACTGCCTTCACGTACCCAGGCTTCAACAACACCGACAATTATTTCGACACCGATTCCATGGACTGGATCAACCGCCTGACCGCGGATGTCCAGCGACTTGATGGTAATGCGCCCTGTCCATCCCTTCGCCTTTCTCGTCTTTCGTCCGCTGACATGGGTATTATCCATTCCCTTGAATGGAAACAAGTTCTACGCCGCGCTTTTGCTCAATGCCATGCTTGGGGGAGTTTGTATTTTTCTAACGTGGCTCTTCTTCCAGGGACGTACAAAGAATTCGACCTATGCCTTATTAATCGCGGCGTTACTGGGATTGTCCAATTCGCATTTGATCATGAGCGTATTCCTTGAGTCCTATATGTTTTCGGCTACCGCATTATTATTATTTTTACTTCTGCTACAACGGGATGAAAAAAAATTGACATATCTCGTTCCGGCGGGATTATTGTCGTTCGGCATCACGATGACCAATTTCGCCCAGACCTGTATTCTCTTTTTTATGACAAGCCCGCGAGTGAAAACGATACTTAAATACATTACGCTTGTCATGGCTTTTGCGCTTCTGCTGGCATATGTCCAGCATGTGTTGTACCCATCCAGTCAGCCATTCTATATCCCAGCCTCCTATTCCCAGGAAAAATACTACCAATTCAATCTCCTCGAAGCCAAACCAGAGAGTGTGATCGCAAGGGCAAATGTATTTGCGCGTGCGATCTCTTTGTTCAGCGTGGTCGCGCCGCGTACCTCTGATCCTGCGGGAAGAGACGGGTTGTAACTTCCCGTGTTCGATGGTGTATTACTACACCAGCCGCGGTGAGTATTTCATCAGCTCATATGTCGGCTTTGGGAATATCGTTGTGTACGTATGGTTCTTATTGATGCTGATTGCCGGTGGATGGTTCATCGTCAAGTTCATCAGATCACCCCGTTCGTCTGTATTGTCCGTTGCCTTGTTGATCAACATTCTGTTCAATTTTATTCTCCACATGAATTACGGCGACGACCCCATGCTCTACTCCCCCGATTGGACCTATGCCGTGGTCTTCTTCTTCGGTATTTCCTATGAAGACATTGCCAGTAAAAAATGGTTTCAAGCCATTCTATTGATATTCCTGATTGGATTGGTGATCAACAACCTTGACCTGTTTCACAAGATACTCGATGGAATTTCCCCTTTCTTTAAATAACTCACCTTACGCACCATATCGATAAAGGGCTGAACACGATTAGTCGATTTCGCAGAGATAAATCTGTTACGATATTCAGCAAGGTGAGTAATTTATAGGCATCAACCCTGAAAGGGTGAAACGATATGATTTCGGAATTTTTTATCATCCCGAAGGATTCATAGACTAGCGAATGACATCCCTTCGGGATTGCAAACTCCTTGCACAATGTCATTCTGAGCGAAGCGAAGAATCCCTGACAGCATCGTAGAGACCCTTCGCTAACTCTCACATCGTCCCGATGCCTTTCGGGAGAGACCACACGTGTACCTGCGGCTCAGTGCAGGCAGAGAAAATGAGTTTTCTCAAAGCTCTCAGAGAGCTCCGTGGCTAACAAAGGTTCACTTATGCAGGAGGTCAAGTAAAAAAACGAGACGGATTGCATTGAACAATCCGTCTCGTCGCGTATCACAAGATCTGTTTTACGATCTTTTGCCCTTTAACTCATCCTTCAAGATCAGCGTCATGACAACGCTCACAACGCTGACCACCAACCCGCCAAGAAAGGCGTTCCACCAGACGGGGTCACTGATGATTAAAGCGATGCCAAACGATTGACCGATGACACTCGTCAGCCAGAACAGGAAGGTATTGATGACGAGCGTGAACAGCCCCAGCGTTAACATGATCAATCCGCAGGTCAGGAACTTGAGCAATGGTCCGAACAATGCGTTCACCAGCCCAAAGATGAGCGCCAGCCATAAAAGCGAAACCAGATTGCTTCCCAGTTCAATTCCTGGCACGATCAACACCGCCAGATATAAACCAACCGCATTGATCAACAAACGAAGTATGAATTTTGTCATTTTATCTCCTCTTGATATTATGTCATTCTGAATTTGCCTGGCAAATTATGCAGGTGTGCCCTTCGGGAGAATGACATATATCCTACTTACGAAAAGAAGTTGACTGGGTTGCACCGTCTGCGCGCATCCACAATAAGGTACGATGTTCCCTGAAACCGGCGGCAGTGAAGGCTTCCGTCATTTCGCCAAAGGGATATTCCAATGTAAGGGTGGAGCGGCTGGATAAGTATCGGCGCACATGGATGAGCAATTGCATCAACGCCTCCGGCTCTGACCTTTCACCTGGTTTCGATATGCCTTCGGCTGCTCGACCCGGGGTCGCGGCAAAAAGGGACTCTGATCTGCCTGTTGATTGCGTCCAGGCGAGTGTGGCGAGCAGCGTCTCGCCGCGGACTGCCGCCCATTGTTTGATGTTCATATCCACGAATAGCTGATAGAGCCAGTTCATGAGACCGGGTCGAAGGGAGTTGAAGTTGAAGGAGCGGTACCAGTTCAAAACGTCGGGGTGGAGGCGGCGAAGCCAATCCTGTTGCAGGGTCCAAAAGCGCGGCTGGCGCGGGACGATCTGTATATCGCTATCAGGCTTAACGAGGAACGAATCGGGCTTGGCGACCCAGGTGGTACGGCGGGCGATCTCTTGAAATCCAAGCTGTTCATAGAGATGGATGGCGCCCGGGTTGTCATCACGGACGTGAAGCCAGAGGGCGGTCGTCCTTTTACTGCGGGCATGCTCAACGGCGCGTTGGGTCAGAATTCGTCCAATGCGGCGGCGGCGATAATCGGGATGCACGGCGATGTTCGCAATCAGGTAGATGCGTTTGCCCCTGTCACGGAATGGGATCAGGCTGGCGTTGCCAATGATGCGTCCGTCCTGCTCCCAGACGAAGCCCGTGAGCGGCAGGGAAGCGGACTCGGTCATTTGGTTTGCCCAATGCAGGAAGCCATCGTCGCGGCTGGCGCGGCGCATATCTGCCACGTAACGCTGACCGTCATTGTCCATGGTGCTGGCGAAGCACAGTTCAATGAGGTCGGCTACCGCAGGCAGGTCACGGAAGACGTTGAGCGGGCGCATCTGGGGATGCTCCTTCGTCTTGACGGGCAGGGTAATGGCGCTCATGATGGCGAATTATAGCGCGTTGTTGTGGTTTATTAATGGGGCGTATAATGCTGTAGATAGGAAGTTATACAAAGAATTTGCCGTACAGTTGTCCCCTTATGGGATAACCACCCGCATAGCGTCTTATGCGGCAAAAAGTATGATTAAGTCACCTTACGCACCATATACGATAAAGGGGCTGTAACGCGACATTCATGTCGCTCTTATGCAAGAAGCGCCTGAAAAGCGAGATAAATCTCGCATTACAACTATTCCTGCGTAAGGTGAGTGAGTTAAGGAAATCAAGGTACATCTTTCCAACTCACCTGCATAAGGTAGAATAGCGGCATGAGCATACCCGCACCCATTCCCCCGTCGCGCCGAGTGCTGCTCATCCATTGGTTTCGGCGCATCGTCAAGCCGGTCACGCGTGAACGCCGCGGCGAAGTGCAGATCCAACTGCGCGATTCATCCAGCCCGGATTTCGATTTCTTCCTGCTGGTCGTCTTGTCCTCTGTGATCGCGACATTGGGATTGCTCATCGATTCGCCCGCAGTCATCATCGGAGCCATGCTGGTTGCGCCGCTCATGTCCCCCATCATCGGGCTGGGGCTTGCCTCTTTGGCAGGCGACGCAACCCTCTTTCGGAATGCAGGCATTGCATTGGTGCGCGGCGCTGTGGCGGCAATTTTTATCGCCACATTAATTACGTTCGTAAACCGCGCGCTTCCTTTTCTACCCTTACAGGAATTACCCAACGAAGTCCTATCCCGTACGCGTCCCACACCCATAGATCTGACCATCGCGCTGGCTGGCGGTATGGCGGCGGCGTTCGCGCTGGCCATGCCTTCGATCTCCGCGGCGCTGCCCGGTGTTGCGATCGCCACAGCCATCATGCCTCCGTTGTGTACGGTTGGTATTGGCATCGCCATGGGACGCTGGGACGTGGCAGGCGGCGCGCTTTTGCTCTTCATCACCAACGCGGTCACCATCGCTTTTGCCGCCATGCTGGTCTTCTCGGCAGTCGGCTTTTCTGTTCGACGCGAAAATGGGCAGCTTGTGCCGCGCGCGCTCGTGGTTACGGCTGTCTTTACGCTCGTGCTATTGATTCCCCTCACCTGGCTGAGCGTGCGCTTCTTCCGCGATGCCACAGATAATCGTCATATCAACGAAGTTGTTTCGCAGGAGGTCGCCAAATTCAACGCCGAACTTGCCGATTTCCAGGTGACGAATCAGAACAATACGCTCCAGATCACACTGACCGTCCGCACCTCTGAACCGCTTCGTTATGAAGACGTGAACCAGATGCAACAAGAGATCGCCCTGCAACTCCAAAAACCGGTATCCATTGTGGTGAATCAGATCTTCGCATCGAAACTCGATCCCTTAATTCCCCCAACCTTTACGATCACGCCCACGTTCACCACCACGCCGACGCCTGTTACGCTTACGGCAACCTCCACCCCATCCCCAACATTGACTCCCACCGCCACGCCCAGTGCCACTCCTGTTCCTCCCACCCCCACCGCGACTCCGTCCATCGCGCGCATCACGAACACGAATGGTCGTACGCTTGAGCTCGTCCAATCCCCCGGCGGACCGTCCATCGGAGTCCTCCGTAGTGGAGACTTCGTCACCGTCCTATACGGCAGTGAAGTCCTTGATGGACTCGTCTGGCTCGAAGTCATGGACAAAGACGGACGCATCGGCTGGATTCCCCAGATCAATCTCTCGGTTGTGACGTTGACGCCGACGAAAGAACCATAATTGTGAAACAATCCATCATCCATATTGCCCTGGTCGTCAGGGATTATGACGAAGCCATAGACTTCTACACAAACAAACTTCACTTCACCCTTGTCGAAGACACCTACCAGCCGGAACAGGATAAACGCTGGGTGGTCGTCTCACCTCCCAATTCCACGGGAACGACATTGCTTCTCGCCAAAGCCTCCAAACCGGAGCAGGAACCTTTTGTGGGAAATCAAACCGGCGGACGAGTATTCCTCTTCCTCAACACGGATGATTTCTGGAGGGATTACAACGAGATGGTTTCCAAAGGCATCAAATTCGTACGACCGCCCAAGGAACAACCGTATGGGATGGTGGCAGTCTTTGAAGATTTATATGGAAATTTGTGGGACTTGTTGCAGGTCAATGAAAATCATCCGCTGTTTGAGAGAAATCGCTGACTTGTGTTTGAAGGCGCTACTTTGTTTCGGGCGTATAATCCACATATAAGTATTTATACAGAATTTCCGCCGTATAATCACCCTGTATGGGGTCTTATACAGCCAGTGGCTGTATAAATCATAGTTGGCTGGCCCTTTGAGAACATTGAGAAGCAGATATGGAAAATAGTACAAGCTACTCATATAATTATGATAAACATCAACATATGAAATTTCTAACCAAACAACTAGCAGAGGCTAGCGCTCAAATCAATGTACTGCGGGATTTGTTCACTAGGACGAAGCAAACTCACGAGGCTGAGGTGAATAGGATTTTCATACGGTTGAAGTCACTGAGGATGAAAGCGCTAAATCATTCCGCGGCTTTTCGATAACTCAACGTTACTATATAGTTTTGCGGGCCATTCTGTATGAACTGAATATTTTACTTGAGCGACAAATGCAATTGTTAACATTAGAGGCATGGATGTTCTCAAATCGTCAAAAAGATAAAGTGAATTATGAAGACACGGGAATCGATACAGATATTATTATCGATCATAGCAAGGGATACGAATTAATCTCAGACCCTTTAAGTGGGCAGAACTGGTTAAGCTTTTTTCGAAGGTTATTATCGATATCTTAAGCTAGAAGAAATCGATTTCCACAAAGAAGTAATGCAGATGCGAAAAATGGTTAATTCGTTAAAACATGCTGATGGAAGAAAAGATACTCGTAAACAACCTCTCCAGCTAGTCTCTTGGAATTTTTCGACACAACTTATATGATAGAACATGATTTGGTTGCGAAATCGATAGAGAACTTACATAGCTTTTTACATGCGGCTTATGAATTCGTTCTTAAGCGAACATCTTCTGTTGGTGATAACAGACAAATGCACTAATCGTCTTTTTTACTCAGTCGCAACGTGTCTGCGGGTGTAAAGCTTCTATAATGAAACTGGTTTTGAGAGTGTAAAGATACAAGAATATCCAAGTTGTGAAAGGGGATGCTCTCTAAAACCTAAAGTCAGTCTTATAGCATAAAGGCCAGCCAACATTGCGTGCACGCGGACGGCTGGATTTCGCACCGCTAAAATGGCTTTGTTGGTGGCTTTAGGTTTTATCCGTTTCGTGGGCGAGTCTCTGTCCTCGCCAGCCGCCGTAACGCGAAAGCCGTTAGACCCTCAAATTCCAACACTCCTCTTATGCCGCGTTGACAAACCGTCAGCGCGGTTTTGATATAATCGCCCCAACTGAAAAACCTGACAGGTTTCCGCGAGGACTTGACGGAGAGTCGCCTTTGTCCACACGAAGGTTTTGGACGGGAGTGGCGCGGATAAAACCTGTCAGGTTTGGAGAAAAGGAATAACCCATTATGATGCGATTTGACCGATTTACAGAAAGAGCACAGGAAGCCGCCCAACGCGCCGCGGAGATCATCCAGCGCTACGGGCATAACCAGATCGATACCGAACACATCCTGCTGGCGCTGATCGAACAGCCCGGCGGGGTCATCCCCCAAATTCTCGAAAAACTGAGCGTCAGCCCCGAAGCGCTGACCGAACGTCTCGACGCCACCCTGCGCGCCAGCCCCAAAGCCAACATCTTCGGCGGCGGCGCGGGACAGATCTTCATCACCCCGCGTGTGAAGAGAATTATCGACCTCGCCAACGAGGAAGCCAACCGTCTCAAGGACGAATACATCTCCACCGAGCATATCTTCCTCGCCATCCTCACCGAGCGGAATACGCCCGCCTCGCGCATTTTAGAGTCCGCGGGGCTGACGCGTGACCGCGTCTATTCAGCCATTCAGGATTTGAGAGGCGGGCAACGCGTCACCGACCCGCAGGCTGAATCCCGTTACCGGACGCTTGAGAAATACTCCCGCGACCTGACCCAGATGGCGCGTGAGGGCAAGCTCGACCCCGTCATTGGACGCGACACGGAGATCATGCGTTTGATCCAAATCCTTTCACGCCGCACCAAGAACAATCCAGTATTGATCGGTGAGGCGGGCGTCGGGAAGACCGCCATTGCGGAAGGTCTCGCACAGAAGATCGCCAACAACGATGTGCCAGAGATCCTTTCGGGCAAACGCGTCGTACAACTCGATCTCGGTTCGATGATCGCAGGCTCACGCTTCCGCGGTGAATTTGAAGAACGCCTCAAAGCCGTGGTCGAAGAGATCCAACGCGCCGGCGGCGACATCATTATGATGATCGACGAGTTGCACACAGTGGTCGGAGCCGGAGCCGCCCAGGGGGCGATGGATGCGTCCAACATGCTCAAACCGGCGCTGGCGCGCGGCGAACTCCAATGTATCGGCGCGACCACGCTGGATGAGTTCCATAAATATATTGAAAAAGACGCGGCGCTGGAACGCCGCTTTGCGCCCATCTACGTGGAAGAACCCACCGTGGATGACACGATCAAAATGTTAATGGGTTTGCGCGACCGCTATGAAGCCCATCACAAAGTCCGCTATTCGGACGATGCGTTGATCGCCGCGGCTCGGCTGGCTGACCGTTATGTAACCGATCGCCGCCTGCCCGATAAAGCCATTGACCTGATGGATGAAGCCGCCGCGAAACTGCGCGTGGCGTTGTATTCCATGCCGCCCGATCTCAAGGTCATGAAGACCGAATTGGACAAGATGCTGGCTGAGGAGGAACAGGCTGGCTTGAACCGCGATTACGAACGCGCCGCCCAGAAAAAATCGGAGCGGCTGCGCCTTGAAGAGGAATATCACGAGATGCGTGATCAATGGGAAGCGGAACACCAACTGGATGAAGTGGTGGATGTGGACGACATTGCCTCGGTGGTGCATCAGTGGACGGGCATTCCCGTTACACAAATGCTCGAAACCGAATCAGCCAAACTCCTGCATATGGAAGCGCGTTTGCATGAACGCATCGTCGGGCAGGAGGAAGCCATCCACGCCATTTCGGATGCGATCCGCCGCTCGCGCTCAGGGCTGTCTGATCCGTCACGCCCGATCGGTTCGTTCATCTTTATTGGACCTTCCGGTGTCGGCAAAACCGAACTGGCAAAAGCCCTCGCCTGGTTCATGTTCGACGATGAAGAGGCGCTGGTGCGCATCGACATGTCCGAGTATCGCGAGCAACACACGGTCTCGCGTCTCTTCGGCGCGCCTCCGGGATATGTCGGGTATGAGGAAGGCGGTCAGTTAACCGAAGCAGTCCGCAGACGCCCCTATCGCGTCATCCTGTTCGATGAGATCGAGAAGGCTCACCCCGAAGTTTGGAATGCATTACTCCAAATTTTGGACGATGGACGTCTGACCGATGGTCAGGGCAACGTGGTGGATTTCCGCAATACGGTTCTGATCATGACCTCGAACCTGGGCACCGAATACGTGAGAAGGGGGGGCACTTTGGGCTTCCTCCAATCCAAAGCCTCTGACGAAGAACGCGAGTCACACGATAAGATCGAGAAGGCATTGAAGAGCGCCTTCCGACCCGAGTTCATCAACCGTATCGATGAGATCATTATGTTCTCGCCGCTTTCCATCGAACAAATGGAGGAGATCGTCATCCTGCAAATGAAGGAAGTACAGGATCGCTTGAACGAACACAACATTACCGTTGAACTGTCCGATGCCGCCCGCAAGTGGCTGGCAAAGGAAGGCTACGACCCGGCATTCGGGGCACGTCCACTGCGAAGAGCCATTCAAAAGAATGTCGAGAGTCCGCTTTCGATGGAGTTGCTTGGCGGCAAGTTCAAGGATGGCGCCACCGTGCAGGTGAATGTGGACGAAGAAAACAACAAGATCGTCTTTGAAACGTCTGACGTGATACAAAAGAAGAAAAGCAAACAAACGGCGGACGCGTAACAGGTAACACAAGTGACAGTCACCTTAAAGGTGACTGTCACTTTGAAGGGGAGATGAACATATTTCCTAATCCCCTATTTATTTAATCAAGGTAACATGCAGGGACATTCAAGGAGACCCCCTTATGGAATCAAATACCAATCAATCATCAAATGTTACAAAAATCGTCATTGCAATTGTCGCCATCCTTCTTTGTTGCGCATGTCTTGTCATCGGTGCGGCTGGCTATATCATCTATCAGGCATCACAGAATATTCCTCCTGACCTGCCGCTGCCCCTGCCTCCCACCCAGAACGACCCCTCCAAACCGCCGCCCACGCCCGAACGTCCACCCGTTGAATCGATCCCCTCAGGGACGCTTGAAACGCTGGACCAGACACTTGTTCCAGAAAACGACCCGTATGAACTGGCATGCCGTCTGGAGGGAAAATGCAACATCCCAACAACGGTAACTGCAAAGGAATATAAACTCGGCGACCAGGAAACTTTTTGGACGACCAATGTGGATACGGTTGAAAACTTCCAGGTGGATGCCACGCTGAAGTACGTCTCGCCGCACGTATTTTTTTGGATCGAGAACGGGGTCAGTTACGATGAAGGGGATCTGAAAAAACTGGGGGATACATTCGAAAACAGCATCTATCCCACCGACCGCGAGTTTTTTGGCAGTGAATGGACTCCCGGCATCGATAACGACCCGCATATTTACATCCTGTATGTGCGCGGCACAGGCGCCTCGAACGCGGGATATTTCTCCACACCGGATGAAAACAACCCGCTCATCAAACAATATTCCAACGGGCATGAAATGTTCTTCTTCAATGCCGATAATATGGATCTGGGTTCCGAAGAAACCTACAGTGTGCTTGCCCATGAATTCCAGCACATGATCCATTTCAATACCGACCGCAATGAATCGACATGGATGAACGAAGGTTTTTCCATGGTGGCTGAATTACTGAACGGTTACCCCGCCTACTTTGACTACTATTATGTTGGCAATCCCGATCTCAATCTAACAGATTGGTTTCCCGACCCCGGCTCCAATGGACCTCATTATGGAGAATCCTTCCTTTATCTTGCCTATTTCCTCAACCGCTTCGGCGAAGATGCAACAAAAGAAGTTGTAAAAAACCCGGAGAACGGTCTCCCAAGCATTGACGATACGCTAAAGAGCCTGAACATTACCGATCCTGGAACCGGAAAGATCGTCACTGCCGATGATGTGTTCATGGACTGGGCAGTCACCCTGAGCCTGATGGATAAATCCGTTGGTGATGGGCGTTATTACTACGACAACTATCCCAGTGCGCCAACCATTTCGGTTTCAGATACCATTTCGACCTGCCCGGATAGCATTAACGGTTCCGTGAACCAATATGGAATTGATTCCTACGGCATTGATTGCGCGGGCGATCACACCATCCACTTTACCGGAGCCACAGTGGTCGGGCTTTTCCCCGAGGATGCCCATTCCGGCAAATATGCCTTCTGGTCGAACAAAGGCGACGAGTCAGATATGACCCTCACTCATGAGTTCGATTTCACGGACATCAGCAGTCCCATCGAATTCAATTATTGGACCTGGTACGATCTTGAAAAGGATTACGACTACCTGTATCTTGAGGCTTCCACAGATGGCGGCCAGAGCTGGCAGTTCATTGAAACACCCTCCGGAAGATCCAAAGACCAGGATCCTTCGGGCAACGCCTATGGATGGGGCTATAATGCAAAATCAGCCGGATGGATACAGGAGCATGTTGATCTTTCCAATTTCGCCGGGCAGAAAGTACAGATCCGGTTCGAATACGTTACCGACGCGGCAGTGAACGGAGAAGGACTCCTGCTGGACGATGTCCAGGTCGACGCGATCAACTACACGTCCGATTTTGAAGCGGATGAGGGAGGCTGGGAGGCAAAAGGCTTTGCCCGCGTCGAGAACATTCTCCCGCAGACGTATCGCCTGTCTCTTATCGTCAAAGGTGATACGACTACTGTGACGAACATCCAGGTAAATCCCGACCAGACGGCAGATATCCCGCTTTCGTTGAATGCGGGTGATGAAGCCATACTTATCGTAACAGGGACAACACGCTTTACAAGATTGCCCGCCGCATATCAGATCGAAGTTAAGTGATGTCAACTGCGCCAAAATCAGAGGTGTTGCAAATAGCCGGCTTGGTTGCCTATCAGGAGGGATCCGTTGTCAGCCGCCAGATCATCAAGGCAGATGCAGGCAACGTGACGCTCTTCGCTTTTGATAAGGATCAGGAGTTGAGTGAGCACGCCGCCCCGTTTGATGCGTTGGTACATGTAATTGATGGAGAAGCAGAAATCAAAATCTCAGGCAAGCCATTTCATTTGAATAACGGTGATGCCATCATCATGCCCGCCGAAGAACCCCATGCGGTCAAAGCGCTGACGCGTTTCAAAATGTTGTTAACGATGATACGAAAGTAAACAGTGTTCCGGCAGTGCGTCGCACCACACGGCTGGATTTATTCACTAAAAAGGTAAAACCCAGCCCTGAAATTTGTCTCGATCATAAAGGTGCGACGCACCCTCTATCGAAATCAACATCCCGCAGGCTTCATGCCCTGCGGGATGTTTTGTTTACGCAACAACGGGGAACGGCTGTTTCCTCATCCAAAACAAAACCATGAAAAGTGGGATCAACGACAATACACCCGCCACAACGGCGATCACCGTGTAATTCGATGCGGCAAAGATAAACCCACTGCTCAAACTGATGACTGCAGAGGCAAGCCCAACGAGAAAGTCGCTCGTTCCCTGCGTGCGTGAACGCTCAATAGGCGAAAGCTGGTCGGATAAAAGTGTTGACCCGCCGACAAAACAAAAGTTCCAACCCAGCCCGAGCAAAAATAGGGCAATTCCGAGAGGCAAAACATCCGGCGATAACGGAGCCGTGATACACGCCAGCAGTAAAGTGGAAGCGCCGAACAGGATCATTTTGCCACGCCCCCATTTGTCCAGCAGCCATCCCGAAAAAATGGATGGCGCGTACATCCCAAATGTATGCGCCGAGATCACGGAATAAATGGCGCTCCTTGGGTGTTGATGATCTTCCATATGCAGGGAAGTAATCACCATGATGGCAACCATCACCACCTGCCCCAACGCCATGGCAGTCACCGCGGTCATTGCGGCGGGCTGACGCAGAATTTCAGAGATGGGTCTCGCTTTCCCCCGCGGAATTAATTCGGGATACAGTTCAGCTACCTCCCTGCCAACATCGCGCGGGTCAGGGCGAAGCCCCAGGAAAACGATAACAGCGGCAGTCACGAACAATGCCAATGTTGTGAGATAGGCGCCTGCCAATTCATCCATGCCAATGCTGACGGCAAAATTACCCACAGGCACAGCCAGCACACGCGACAAAATCGTACCGATGACTCCGCCCAACACCACAGCCGAGATGGCTCGTCCGCGCTGATCTGGCGGGTTCACCTCTGCCGCGGCAAAACGTCCCAACTGGATCGCGGAATTCGTCATACCCATCAGTATCAAGCCGATCAATACCAAAACGAAGGACGCCCACGCGATGGCAACCAGCACAAGAACATTGCCTGAAATACCCAGCACAAGACCCAAAACAATCGCGTTGCGGCGTCCGATGCGATCCATGATGTATCCCCAAGCCGAAGCAGAAATAGCGCCGCTCAATAGGTATAAGGCGACTGGCAGAGTTGCCAGCGAACGATCCGCCGCAAGTTTCGCGCCAAGGATCGGGTTGATCGCTGCCGTCGCAATGAACCCTGCAGAAGCAAGGCTCTGCGTGATGAACAAAACAATGGTGATCTTTCTTGCAATACGTTGAAGGTTTGTCATGGATGTATCCTCTTGAATTTGAAGATTATACGCTCGATGCGGGTAGAATGTGGAGCATGAACTTTGATGTTAAACCCGCTTCAGACCACCCCCTGCCTGATCTTGTTCAACTATTGAATCTCAGTTTTGAGAGTTATCTCATCCCCATCCACTTCAACCTTTCCCAGTTTCTGACGATGCTCCGCAAGGACAACATAGACCTGGAAGCCAGCCGCGTGCTCCTCATCGATGGACAAACCTCCGGTCTTGCACTGATCGCGCGCCGCGGCTGGAACAGTCGTCTTGCCGCGATGGGCATCATAGAGGAAATACGCGGCAAAGGCGCAGGAACATGGTTGATGGAAAAACTTATTCATGAGGCACGCGCACGCAATGATCACGAAATGGTTCTTGAAGTGATCGAGCATAATGAGTATGCCTTACGGTTGTATAAAAAGTTTGGGTTTCAAATCGTACGGAGATTGATAAGCATGATCCGCAGGAATGCCAATGAGGAGCTGAAAAGCGAACAGCACGAGATAGATCTACAGAAAGCAGGTCAACTGATCCTGCAATATGGTCTTTCAGATTTACCCTGGCAGTTATCAGGCGAGACCATCGCATTATTAAATCCGCCAGCGCGTGCATATCAAAAGGGACAGAGCCATGCTGTCATCTCAAACCCTGAGATTGAACATGTGACTGTTTGGTCATTGTGTACCAACCCAGGGAGTGACGGAGATGACCCTGCCATCGATATGCTTAAAAGTGTAATCGCAAACCATGCAGGCAGAACGTGGCACGTTCCTGCCGTCTGGCCCGAGGAGTTTGAGAATATCTTCAAGCGGGCGGGTTTTCAACGTGAAGAGTTGTCACAATGGCAAATGAGGTTGAAACTTTAAGCAGGATACACTACCCCCCTCACAGTAAAATCACGATCAGATTTGTAGGAAGCGGATTTTTGTCACACTTTTGTTTTACGATACGCAATAATCAAGGATATAATCACCTCTCATCCAATTCGGGAGAACACATTTAATGCCGTTAAAAATCTTTACTGAACGAAAAACCATCGGCGTGTTCGCTTCCCAAGTGGGACGAGGCTGGGGAGTGCAGTTTCTCACGGGTATCACTGACGCCGCTGAAGCGAACAACGTAAACCTTGTATATTTCATCGGGGGAAAGTTAACACAGCTTCCTGCACCAGATGGTCAGAACTCATCCTTCGGTTTGTATGATCTTGCCAAGCCTGATCAATTCGATGGTCTGATAGTGACAGCCGACGTGGCTTATGGGGTAAAGGCTGAGGATCTAAAAGCATTCGCAAAGAAATTTGGAAATCTACCCATCGTAACGCAATCGGTGGATCTTCAAGGCGCTTCAATATTTATTCCAAAAAATGAAGAAGGAATGCGTGCGTTAGTACGTCACCTGATCGAGGAGCACGGATATAAACGGATCGCTTTTATTCGCGGTATTAACGGGCAGATCGATGCTGAGCAACGCTATCAGGCATACCTGGACGAACTTAAGGCACATGGATTAAGGTTCGATGAAGACCTGGTGGTGGATGGCGATTACACACCCGAAAGCGGCTCAGAGGCGATCCGTACCCTGTTGGGGGAACGAAAGCTTCGTTTCCAGGCTGTGGTCGCGGCAAATGACCGCATGGCATTCGGCGCGCTGGAGGCGCTTCAACAA
The DNA here is from genome assembly GCA_963753655.1 of uncultured Chloroflexia bacterium. Classification (GTDB taxonomy): domain Bacteria; phylum Chloroflexota; class Anaerolineae; order Anaerolineales; family Villigracilaceae; genus Defluviilinea. The sequence continues at coordinate 224,705 of CAVWDB010000008.1, read as the reverse complement.
CGCGGCGTCCGTGTTCCGGAAGATGTGGCTGTTACGGGTTTCGATGATCTGCGCGAGGCCCAGGCAACGGGTGTTCCCTTGACCACCGTTCGGCAATCGTTTTATTCTGCAGGGAAAACCGCCCTGGAGGTGCTCCTTAAGCGGATCGACGGCGGCACCAGCCCGCGCAAAATCCAAACTCCCACGCAGCTTCTCATCCGCTGGTCATGCGGATGTATGCCGGAGAACGTCCGCCAGGCGGCGGTTGCGCCGCGTGACGTTGCCAAGACTGGCAAGTTGGAAAACAAACGCGAAGCCGCAATACGCGCCCTGCTTAACTCGGCCGGCATCACCGAACTGGACGAAACATTCCCGCAATTCAAGGATGCGTTTGGGCGCGCCTGGGACGGCTTCCTGCGGACGTTGAGTAAAAAATCATCCGCCGATGATTTTTTGAAAACGATCAATGTGATGACCGAATTAATGCAAAAACACGATCTGGCGCCGTCTGTGTGGCACAATGTGATCTCAATGATGAGACGGTATGCATTGGGAGGCATTACCGATCATCAGATAATGCTGCAAGCCGAAAATCTTTTTCAACAAGCGCGCCTGTTGGCGGGTGAACTCTCACAGCGTTCACAAGCCTATCGCAGACTGGTACTTGAACAACAGGAAAACATCCTGCAGGGCTTCAGCTTCTCGATGGCGCCGGCCATGACACTGGATGAAATTGGGAACACCATCACAGAACATTTCCCTGCCATGGGTATCGAACGCTGGTATGTCATGTTCTATAGCGATGTAAGCGCTCCGCAATCCCTTTCTGCCCCGCCTCCTGAAAGCTATAAATTGTTGTTCCAGTACGAGGGTGCAAAATTCGAGATACCGCACAAGCAGGCTGCCATTGGAACCGGACAACTCATCCCGCGCGGAAAGACCCCCGAAGATCATCGTTATACGTCCGTTATCATGCCGCTTTCGCTGGCCAGGAATCGTTTCGGATTCATGTGGGTCGAAATGGGCCCCCCGGATTGGGAAATATACGTCCGCATTCGTAACCTTGTGAGCAGTGCCTTATTACGCACCATGCTGGTCTCACAAAGGGAGCAGGCACAAAAGGAGGTGGAGCGCCTGCTCGCCGAAGCGCGTGAACGCGCCGTGGAACTCGACATTGCCAAGGAGTTTGCTGAAAATACAGCAGCAGAGAATGCAAACCTGTATTCCAGCGAGCAGACCCGTCGTCACGCGGCGGACGCGCTGGTCAAATCATCGCGTCAGCTCTCCTCATTGACAACCGAGGAGGAGGTCTCGCAACAGATCGTGGAACAGTTATCACAAGTAATGCCCAGTGAGTACAGCGCCCTCCTGCTTGAAGATGTAAACGGCATCCCGCGTCTGCTCGCACATCGCGGCCTGCCAGATGACGCCCCCGTGGAGGAGTTGATCTATAGGGTACAGGGCAGGAATGTATATCATTCCATTGTAAAGCAGGCAGAACCGCTGGTCATTGGAGATGTAAAGCAGATCCAAACCTGGAGCCAGCCTGGATGGCTGGCAGATAACCATTCATGGCTGGGCGTTCCTATTTATGCAAAAAACAAAGTAACAGGGATGTTGATTCTCAGCCGCCACAAACCGTCGGCATTCAACCAGGATGATGTCCTGCTTGCAAATACATTTGCCATACAGGCATCCATTGCGCTTGAGAATTCGCGTCTGTACGCCGACTTGAACCGCTTCAACCAGATGATGGAACGCATGGTCGAGCAACGTGTGGACGATCTCAACAGGGCGCATAATACGCTTCAAAAGCTGGACAAGAACAAAAGCGATTTTATCCAGGTCGCCGCGCATGAACTCCGCACGCCCCTGACCGTTATCAAAGGCTATATGGGGATGATCAAGTCGGCGCCTGCCGTGGAAAGCAATCCAGCCCTTGTACAGGCAACGGAAGGTGTGTTGCAGGGAACGAACCGCCTGCATCAGATCGTCAACAGCATGTTGGATGTGGCGCGGCTTGAAAATCAAATCGTAGCTCCGCATCTTGAAACCCTGTCGCTGGCGCCTCTCCTGCGCCTGATCCAAAAAGAGTATATGGATGACTTGAAGGAGCGTCAACTCACGCTTGAGCTTGATCCTGAAATTAATTCCGTCCCTCCCCTTCAGGCGGATTCAGAACTCTTGAAGAAGGCGCTGGATAATGTCATCATCAATGCCATCAAGTTCACGCCCGATGGCGGTTCGATCTCTGTTACGGCAATGCCTGTCAAACTGGATGGACGCGGGGACTTTTGCGAGATCCGTATCAAGGATACTGGGATTGGAATTGATCCCGCCAACCATATCATCATCTTCGAGAAGTTGTACCAGATTGGCAAAGTGGAATTGCACTCTTCGGGGCATACCAAATTCAAAGGAGGGGGGCCAGGACTGGGACTCGCGATCGCGGCGGGAATTGTCAAAGCCCATCAAGGAAAGATCTGGGTGGAAAGCGAAGGGCAGGATGAAGAAAAACTACCGGGCAGTACATTCTTCATTCAGATACCACTGGCAAAGTAAATATAAAATCCCGAGATTTTGTAAAATCCCGGGATTTTCGTTTTTACCCGTGTCAGGTATGTTGATTTAACGGAATCAGCTTAATCCTTCGTCCGAATCGATTTGCTGTTCCTGTCAAAGTAATTTGTGAGCTGCGCGCGCAAAGGATCAAGCACTCCAAAATGCGCAAGCATCGAGATCGAAAACACAGACATTCCAAAGAAAAAGAACAAATCCATCCATAGAAAGGAAGTTTTGACCGGCTCAGTGAAAACATAACGATATACGATCAAACCTAACTGTATCAGGCTGATAATGAGAAGAGGCAGGGCAAAGGGACGCAGATTATGATCTTCAATAATTAAATGAAGACCCACCATGGCGCCCAAGCCTGCTCCCATCACCATGACATACTTTATGAACTTCCAAAAATCATATTGCTGTAGAAATAATCGCTGCAACACTTCAAGATACAGGTAACAGACAGCCAAAAGACAACCCAGCGTAAACCAATTGATCAATATGGGTAAAACAAGATTGCCATATACCCGTATCGCCACCACCGCTGTAAGCCAGCCAACTCCATATGCAATCCCAATCACAATGACTTTTGCCAAAATACCGGTGCTGTTTGAATTCTCGCCAAGAATGTCTAAAACCATTTTTGCACCGCCCAACATGGCGCTCCCCAAGGCGCCGACACTCACCAACAACATGGCAATGCTTAACATGCCTCTCTGCGAAACTTTGCGTATACTCCTGCGACCATTGCGTGGTTGTGTGGGTGGATGTGTAGGTGGATGAATTCATAAGACCTCCTGACCCTTTGTGACGAAAGGTACATAATTCTAACACCTCCCAAAGGGTTGCGACATGAGTTACTCATAAGACTGCCTGTTGTTGGGTGGAGTGAGCCACCTGTTAAATAGGGTATTGGAAACCAAAGTCAAAACAGGAGGTCAGATGGAGTGTAGCACAAAAGCAATTGAAGCCATGGCGGAAATCATGGTACAGGAGATGGGCAAGGTTGGATTGGGAGGCGAGGCTATACGGTAGTAGAAATCGGGATGCGAGAAATACTGCGAGAGGTAGGAGCGAAAGCTTTGGGACAATATTTGGAACAACAGGCTGAAGAGTGTCAAGAAGAGGCGGTGAAGTGTCAGTGTGAGAAAGAGATGGACTATCAATTCAAACGGCAGGCGAAGATCTTGAGTGTCTTCGGATGGACGAGCTATCGGCGCAAGTATTATGTTTGTAGTGACTGTCATGTTGGGCAGGCACCACTGGATAGACGGCTGGGGATGCTGCCGGACAGGTCACAGCAGGGTTGGCGGAACTGCTGGCGTTGGCGGGGGTCGAGGTAGCCTTTGAAGAAGCAACGTGCTGCTGGAACGCTTCCTCTTGTTTCGGGTGAGTGACAATACAGTGCGCAAGGAAACCGAATGGTTTGGTCAGTTACAACAAGAGGAAGAAGCACAGTGGCAACAGCAGAATCAAAGGTGGCATAGCTGCAGCAACGTCAGCGTGAAATGGGAAGCAGAGCGGTCGATTGTATGTTCGCTGGATGGGGTCATGGCACCCCTGAAGGCGAATGGCGGGACCAAGAATATCGCTTGGTATCGGGTCGAAAAAGTGAAATCCTACCAGAAACGCGGCACATGGACAGCGGTGGGCGAACAAAACGAACTACAAGCCCAAGAGATCAGTTACCACTGTGACTTCAAGACGGGGATGAATTCAGCGATCTGTTTTGGCAAGTGCCTGTCAGCGCAAGCTACCTGTATGAAGAACGGGTCTTTGTCTGCGATGGGGCGATCTGGATCTGAAACTGATCGAGCGTCACTTCCCGCAGCTGTTCAAATCGTGACTGGTATCATGCCAGTCAATATCTGTCCCCGTGCGGAAGCCGCCTTCGGCTTGGCACCCAACCCTATCAGACTTAGCTCGATAACGCACGTAGCTTGTGTGAAGACAGATCGACAAACTCATCCATGCCTGTCGACAACTGTCAAACATGTTTCCGCAGCCACCGCCATCCACAAAGCCGTCACCTACTTCACCAACAACAAGCACCGCATGACTATGCACGTTTTCGCCAGCAGGCTACTTCATCAGTACCTAAGTGCGCAAGCAAATATCCATACTCTCAAACAGCCAGCACGCTACAAACACCCTCTAACCCAACACTCCCTTAGACCTAATCTCCTCAAACCCCTACCCTCTTCCTACACCTTAGCTCTGCCGCTCACATGGTTAAGTTCCCGCCTCTTTCAAAGCTTGAAGCTGCTCCTCCGTCTGGTCACCTGACGCACGCCCAGGGCTTGACCTTCCTGACATAATAAAATTAAACAAGGTCTCACACAATAATGAAATGTGTTTGTAAAATTATGCAAAGATGGCAAAATTATAATAGACCCATTGCAAAAGTCTTTTTGCCACGGAATGACACGAATTTCCACCAAGCATTAATCGAAGAATTAAGAAGTAAATGAAAAATCGCACTGCGTTTTTTGCAGTGCGATTACATCTCATATCAATTATAGATGTATTGGCGTTCCTTCCGCGCCATGCGCCGCCTCCATCAGCACCTCACTTAACGTCGGATGCGCATGGACGTTCCGTGCGATCTCGTGCGGGGTCAATTCCATCAAGTGTGCCAGTGTGAGCTCGGGGAGCAGTTCGGTCACTTCGGGACCGATCATATGGGCGCCCAAAATCTCGCCATACTTCTCATCGACAACAAGTTTTACAAACCCGGCGTTCTCTCCAAGTCCCAGCGCCTTGCCATTCGCTTGGAAGGGGAAACGCCCAATCTTAATGTTGTAACCGCGTTCTTTCGCTTGCGCTTCTGTGAGTCCGAAGGAAGCCACCTGCGGATTGGAATAGGTCGCACGCGGCATCATTTCGTAATCAAGCGTTACGGTTTCCGCGCCGGCAATATTTTCGGCACAGACAATCCCCATCGCCGATCCGACGTGCGCCAACATCAACTTACCCGTCACATCGCCAATCGCCCAAATACCCGGCACATTCGTCTGCATCTTCTCATCGACTTCCACAAAGCCGCGCTCATTGATCTTGACGCCGACTTCTTCAAGCCCCAAACCTTTGGAATTGGGACGGAAGCCGATCGCGACCAAAGCCTGATCTGCCTCCAATACCGTTTCCTTTCCTTCCGCTGAGACCTTGACCTTTACACCCGTCTTGGTTGCTTCAACAAACTCAACCTTATGCCCGGTCATGATCTTGATACCGCGCTTCTTGAATTCCTTCTCCAGTTCCTTCGAAACTTCCTCATCTTCCAACGGAACAACACGCGGCAACATCTCGACAATGGTCACATCCACACCATAGGCGCTCCAGATCGTGGAAAACTCCACGCCGATCGCGCCAGAGCCAATGACAACCACCGACTTCGGAAGTGTAGTCTGCAAAATAGCTTCGGTATACGTGATAACTTTTTCGCCGTCCACTTTCCACACACCGGGGACAGTCGCACTCGCGCCCGTGGCAACAATAACATTCTTTGCCTTAAGCTCGGTCACTTTGCCGTCCTTATCCGTAACAGCAAGCGTATCTTTTGCCTTGAACTTTGCCTCGCCCATAAAGACCGCGATGTTGTTCTTCTTCATCAAAAATCCAACACCTTTAACGAGGCGGTCTGAATCCTGACGTGAACGTTTGACGGCAACACCATAATCCAGTTTCAAGTTTTCGAACGAGAATCCAAAATCCTTGCCGCGTTCACGGAGCGTATGTGCGATCTCAGCATTCCTGAGCAATGACTTGGAAGGGATACATCCCACGTTCAGACACACACCGCCCAGCCATTGCTTATCCACAATTGCAACCTTCTGCTTAAGTTGTGCGGCACGGATGGCGGCGACATATCCGCCAGGACCGGCGCCAACTACAACAACATCAAAATTTTCTGCCATAGAGATTATTCTCCTAAATAGAAAAGGGTTAAGGGATTATACCCTTAACCCTTTTCTCATTCCGTCATTGCGAGCGACCCCTTCGATAAACTCAGGGTAAACTCCGCGAGCGAAGCAATCGCCACCACGAAAAAGGGGATTGCTTCGGGCTAACGCCCTCGCAATGACGAATCTAGAAACTCAAATGTCCGATCCCAAGCCAGCTTTGCGGACTCAGAGTCGTATTCGGGGCGGTCTGATTCCATGAACCAATGGGCAGTTTTCGGGTAGAGATGAATCGTCACGTCCACACCCGCGGCTTTCATGTTCTTTTCCATTTCCTTCACTTGTTCGAGTGGCACCCACTCATCCGTTTCAGCATAATGACCAAGCACTTTCGATTTCATCTTGCTGAAATCCGTGCTCCAGCCGCCATAAAACAAAACCGTCGCAGCAACATCCGTCTCGTTCGCCGCAGTGATCACCGCCCAGTCTGTGCCCATCGAAAAGCCCACGATACCAATCGGCTTGCCCGGTCGAAGCGAGACAAGCTGATCCTTCGCCACCTTGACCATGGCGCTCATGGCATCAAAATCACCTTCAACTTCCCGTTGCAGAGTTTGGGCTTCTTCAATCGTAGTACCAACACGACCGTTGTAGTAATCAAGCGCGAGCGCCGTGTATCCATGCTCTGCAAGTTGATCGCAAACCTGTTTGAAAAAGGGCTTGAGTCCCCACCACGCAGGCAACACCAATACACCCGGTCCATCATGGAAGGAGAGGCTAGATAAGCATTGAGCGGTTTCCCGTTACCATCTAATTTGATTTCGGATTTTTGAATGGACATGTCACACGCTCCTTTCAACTCGATTATACCAGAACGTGCGTTCTACTTTAGAGCCACCGCCTCACGCGGAATTTGTAGCTGGTGTAAACATCTTTGAACTTTTCCTCCAGATAAGCCTCTTCGTGTTTAATGACAAGCTGAAACATCAAGATCATCAACAACGGACTTAGTACCGCTCCCCAATAATTCCCCAAGGCAAGCGGCAAACCGATCAACGTGCAGACAAACCCAAGATAAATGGGATTCCGTGAAAAACGATACGGTCCACTTGTGACAAGCGCACTCACCGACCCATGTGGATCCAGCGTCGTGTGCATCTTCCCAAATTGACTCACCGCGCTGAATGCAAATCCCAAGCCCGTAAATACAAGGATATAACCCACCCACTCGAAAGGTTTTGAAAAGGCAAGTGGCAATGGCAATAACCAATTCAATAAGAACGCCGCCGATACATGATCAACAACACAAGAGGCGGGTGGATATTTACATTTGCATGATTGGTCTGTTCTGTCATGTCCAATTTTCCAACGTCTCTTTGACCTTTGCCAAAAACCAATCTGCGGATGCACCATCGAGAATGCGATGGTCGAACACAAAGGAGAGATACACCATCGGGCGGACAGCGATTGCGTCGTCTTCTGTAACCACCACACGCTTCTGCATTGCTCCAACTCCCAGAATGCCGCATTGCGGCTGGTTGATAACAGGGAAGGCAAATAATGATCCGCTGATACCATGATTGGTTAGTGTGAACGTCCCGCCTTTGACATCGTCAGGCTGGAGTTTCTTCGAGCGCGCCCGATTTGCCAGGTCATTGACTGAGCGAGCCATCGCCAACAGAGATAAGTTGTCTGCGTTCTTGATAACAGGCACGATCAAACCCTCCTCACCAAGCGAAGTAGCCATGCCAAGATTCACTGCCTTATGAACAAGAACTCCTTCATCCGTCCACGAAGAGTTGACATTCGGATATGCCTTCAATCCCGCGACAATCGCCGTCATGAAATAAGCTGTAAAAGTGAGATTGACTCCATCCCGCGCAAATATCTCCTTATTTGCAGAGCGATGTTTGACAACTCGGCTCATATCTGCTTCCATCACGGTCAACACATGCGGTGAAGTCTGCTTGGACATAACCATGTGTTCGGCGATCTGTTTTCTAATTACTGTATGTTTAATGAGTTGATCGCCTACTACAGGCTTTAAGGTTGCAGGTTGGAAGGTTGCAAGTCGAGACATTTGACCTTCCCCTTTCGACTTTCCACTTTCCACAAAATTCAAAACATCATTCTTGGTAATACGTCCATTCAAGCCCGTACCTTGCACCTGCTGTAAATCGACTCCATACTCTCCCGCGATCTTTGCAACCACAGGCGAGATAAAACCGAGATCAGTCGAACGCCGAATGTCCAAGGTCTCAGGTTGAGTAGAAACTGACTTTTGACCCTTCGATAAACTCAGGGCATCGCTTTCAACTTTTGACTCAGCTTTCGCTGGAGCGCCTTCTACTTTTCCACCATCAACACTTTCCCCTGCCTTCCCAATAAAAGCGAGAATCGCCCCCACCTTGGCAGGCGCACCCGCCTCCGCCATGATCTTTAGCACTATTCCTGAAGCGGGCGATGGGATTTCTGTATCCACTTTATCTGTGTTCACTTCAAGCAAAGCTTCCAGCTCATTGACAGAGTCGCCTTCATTCTTCAACCATTTGATTACAGTTACTTCTTCAACGCCTTCGCCGAGCAATGGAACAAGTACTTTAGTCGCCATGTGTCCTCACTTAATCACTGGATATTGATTCGGATCAACTTCATTCATCATCTCATACACTGCATCGAACACCGTTTCACTATTTGGCTTGGACCAATAATCACCATCACTCCCATAGGCGGGGCGATGTTCCTTGCCGCTCAAAGTTCTTGGCTCTAGAATCAAGATGATAATAGCCGCCCTGCTTCTCGATCACTTCCTGCATCATATATGCGGATGTACCTCCCGGCACATCTTCATCCAAAAATATAACACGGTTCGTCTTCTTCAACGATTCAACGATCTTCCAATGAATATCAAACGGTAACAAAGATTGAACATCCACGATCTCAACTTCGATGCCAGCCCTCGATAATTTCTGTGCCGCGTCCATTGCGATGCGACAACACGCGCCATAGGTAACAACAGTTACATCGCTCCCTTCACGAATCACTTCAGGCACGCCAAGCGGGACAGTGAACTCGCCAATGTTATCGGGTAACCGTTCCTTTACACGATATCCATTCAATACTTCCACAACAATGGCGGGTTCATCACATTTCAATAACGTGTTATAGAAACCTGCGGCACGCGTCATATCACGCGGCGCCAACACATTCATACCGCGCCCCAAATGGATAAGCCCTGCCATGGGCGAACCCGAATGCCAGATGCCTTCGAGACGATGACCGCGCGTACGCACGATCACCGGCGCGGCTTGTCCGCCCACGGTACGCCAATGCAAGTTCGCCAGGTCATCGGACATGGTCTGCAACGCATATAAGACATAGTCAAGATACTGGATCTCACAGATCGGACGCAAGCCGCGCATCGCCATGCCTATCGCCTGCCCCAAAATCGTCGTCTCACGAATGCCCGTATCTGCCACGCGCAACGCGCCGTATTTTTCCTGCATCCCCTTGAAGCCCTGATTCACATCGCCAAGCATTCCTACATCCTCACCGAACGCCATTACACGCGGGTCACGTTCCAGGATTGAATCGAACGCGGCGTTCACCACTTCAAACCCCATCATCGTGGGCGAGTCTGCCGAATAAACCGGCTTTATCTCCTTGACCGCAATTCCCCTGCCGCTATATAGATGCGACCCATATCTCTCCAGGTTGATCTCGTCCTGCTCATTCTTCCATTGGATTAAAACCTGTTTGGATGGATTCGCTTCGTCACGCAGGACTCTTAACGCTTCATGCGCCGCGGCATGGATATCACGCCTCGCCACCGACGGGAGGTTTGCCAGCCGTTCTTTGATCTTTTCCAAATCTGCCGCGTGTTTCGAACTGCCTGCGATCTCATCCAGCATGTCCATCACTTGATCGCGCTCCTCGAGGATCGGAGCAAGATACGCCTCCCATGCCAGTTTGCGGATTCCCTCTACAGTGTCGTAGTCCGCTTCTTCGAGGGCAACCAGTTCCGGGTCCGAAATGACGCGGTTGTCTATCATCCATTCGCGCAGTTTGCGGACACAGTCGAATTCTTCTTCAAACTTGAAGTCGTTCGGGAGTCTTGTATCGTTCGTGTGATCCGCTTGTGCTGTGGCCTTGAGGCTGGGTCACATCAATGACATGCACCAACGCAGGGATGTGATACGCGCGCGCCGTCTCTGCCGCAGCGGTATAGGTCTCCATCAGCGCGGGATAATCCCAGCCGCGCACCTGATAGAGATCGTAGCCGCGTTGACATTCAGGTTCAGGGCAGGGTTCACGCTGGAAGCCCTGCAATATCTCGTAGATATTTTCCTTGACCATTTGAAATTGATTGGGGACAGAGATTCCATAACCATCGTCATAGACCGTGATGACGGCAGGCGCTTTGAGCACACCAATGGCATTGACGCTCTCCCAAAATATGCCCTCCGCCGTGGAGGCGTTGCCGATACTGGCAAATGCCACTTCATTTCCATTTTTCGAGAATTGATTATTGGCATCAAGTTCGCGATAAACAACAGATGCATACGCAAGCCCAACGGTACGCGGCATTTGTCCGGCGGTGGGAGAAATATCCGCCGAGGTGTTATACATCTCGGTTTGATTCTTCCACGAACCATCCGGGTTGACGAAGCGGCTCGCAAAGTGCGAATTCATCGAACGTCCGCCTGTATTGGATTCGTGATTCAGATCGGCATGCGCATACAGTTGGGCAAAAAATTCCTGGATGCTCATCACTCCCAACATGAACATCCAGGTCTGGTCGCGATAATATCCTGAGCGCCAATCGCCTTTTTGAAAAGCGCGTGCAATGGCTATGTTGGCAAGTTCCTTGCCATCGCCAAAAATTCCGAACTTTGCTTTCCCACTTAACACTTCCCGTCTGCCGATAAGGCTCGCCTGCCTGCTCTGATAGGCAAGGCGGTAATCTGTAATGATCTCTTCTCTCTCTAAGGGAAGTCCAACAACAGTACCCTTCTTTTTGGGCATGAAGTCTCTCTCCTTTGACTGGGTTGAGAAGAATTATAACAAATGAGTGTGCAAGACGCTGGATTTGAAAATTAAATGATATGATTGTACAAAAGCAGGCGTGAATTTAGTCAGACTTGATGTGTAATGTGGTCATTTTGATCTCGTCCTATCAGTGAATAATCAGTTACTCTTTGTTGCATCCAACAATCATAATCCTCAAATAAACGGAGAAAACGGGGATGACAAACGACAATTTACTTCAGCATGGAATTGTTCTTGCAAAACAGGGGGATTTTCAGCACGCTTCGATAGTTCTGGCAAAGGTGGTAAAAGACGATCCTCTCTCAGAACAAGGCTGGCTCTGGCTGGGACGTTGCCGAACTGTTCCAAGGGAAAAGATATATTGTTTTGGTAAAGTTGTATCCATCAACCCCAATAATGCTGAGGCTAATCAAGAATTACTAAAGCTCAAAGCTGAAAGTTCAAGCTTCTCTTCTCCTCAAATTGTGCAAGAACAAACCTTTTCTTCAACTTCGAACATATCCCAACAGCCAACAGCAGCCTTACAAACTGATATACCCACTACGTCAACGAGAGAGAAAGTGCAAGCTTCCTCAAAGAAAAAATGGGGTCACCACGTAATTTACCTTTTAATTGGCGTCATAATCGGTATGTACGTCTCTCAGACTGTCGTGAGGGTCGTAGATGCTCTGGGATATTTTCAACAATTCGATGTCATGACGGCAATGAGAACAATTAATGTGCCGGAATTTAGCGGTCCATCAGAAGCACCTGCTGCTGAACCCACACCTGCGTTTTCTCTTTCCGACCCTTATGAGAAAAGGCTGGAACGGGCCTGGCCTTTGATTATTCAAGCAGAGAACTTGATGAATTCACATCAATACAACAATGCAATCCCAATACTAAATCGAGTTCTCGAAATCGTACCTGAATACGCGGATGCTTATTATCTAAGTGGAGTTTCCTATTTCCAGTTGAAAGATTCTCAACGTGCAAAAAGTGAATATGATTACTATGTAAAATTGGCAGTTGAAAAATTTGATCAGGCTATAAATCTGGAACCAAAAATTGGAGATTATTACATCATGCGGGGCCGGGCCTACGCAACCTTGGGAGCTCAACAATACCCCAGGTTTGATTTTCAACAATTGGAACGTATTGCTGTGGAGAATTTCAATTACGGTGGACAACTTCCTATCAGGGGATCATGGGATGATAAAGAGATCGTTCTTTACGATACAATTATCAACGCAGGGGATTGCGAGGAAGTAATTCCAAGTCTGAAAGAGCTATTGAAATTGGAAACAGAACCATCCCCTCGACTTCACTCTATTCTAGCGGATGCATATTATTGTGTTGGTGACCTTGACAATGCATTAACACAAAAGAATGAGGCTTACAGATTATCTCCTTCATCCATATGTCTATGTGATCGCGCTATCATACTTTACGGACTTGGCAGAACCGATGAAGCGATGGCTGATATTGAAAAGTCGCTTGATAGCAGTCCCTACTACAGCGGACATCGATATTACATTCGGGCGTTACTTTACGCTGATCAAGGCAACCTGGAACAAGCACAAAGGGATTTGGACTTTGGTATCACACAGACATGGGTAAGAGGTGGATTGTTATCCTATGTGCAGGGAAAGATTGCACTGGCACAGGGAAAAAAGGAGGAAGCCATATCTTATTTTCGGGATGCGGAAGCGACCTATTCAAATGAAGGACCAATGTTGGAAAAAATACGCCAAGATTTAATTGATTTGGGAGGCACACTTCAGGAATCAGAAATTTTTCCATTTTCCGTCACATCAATACCATTGATTTCCACAGCAACACCAATCAATCCCCCGCCAGATGCTGCAACGCCAACGGGTATTCCCTAACGAGAGATAAATATGTCTGAGAATAAAAAATCCACCAATAAACCTTTTAGAGACATTCTTAAGTTTGGCTGTTTAGGCGTCCTTATTGGTTTTTTGATAATAGCGATTATACAATTGAGGATAAGCTATATTAATATCATGTCCATACGGCAAGATTTTAATACCCGGCTAAACAACAGCAACGAGCCCCAATATCTCTATGCAAAGGCACAATACGTAGGTCTCAAGGGAGATTTCCAGAGTGTTATCGATATTCTAGCCCCGAACATGAATAAGTTTACAAACCGATCAGAAGCCGCTGACGCATATTTACTCCTTGGGACTGCAGAATATCAATTGGGGCATCCGTTGCTGGCAGCAGGATATTTCGAGTTGACTTATGCAAACAATCCAATAGCTCACAATCTATATACTCTTGCCTTGGCATATGATGCGGGGGGAAATCTGGACAAAGCCCTTGAAAAGTTCTCTCTTGCACTTGCTATTCAAGATGGAACCGTTCAGCCTCAAGAAATCGCTTATGCACAACAACGCATACAGGAAATTATGACGATAAAAGGAATTAACAATCAGCGTCAATAAATATTTGATCAAAATCTAACAAACATCCTAATTCGTTGCGGCTTCCACGATCTCGGTTTCAGGCTTATGTGCCTGCACCTTTAGCAACTTGAACGCCCATTGTACAGAGGGACCAATCAATACAGCGAAGATCAACGTCCCAAACCCAAGCGGACCGCCCAGGAACCAACCTATCGTCACGACAATGACCTCGATAATGGCGCGTCCCACCCGGAGACTTAACCCTGATGTGCGATGCACCGCCAGCATCAAACTGTCACGCGGACCCGCACCCGCGTTCACGCCAATATAGATGGCGCTGGCAAATCCCATCATTAATATCGCAACGAATAACATGATGCTTTGCACTAATAATTTATCTTCCACAGAAGGGATATACGACAGGAACATATCCTCCCACAATCCAATGAACAAAATATTGGCAAGTGTGCCCCAACCGATCTTCTCGCGCAAAATCAGCGAGCCTAACAACACAACCATCCCAACGATGATACTCATTCTGCCCGGGCGGATATTCGTCAGATGAGATAAAGCTACCTCAAGCACGGCCCAGGGCGTTGTCCCGAGATTCGAACGGATCATCAGCGCAATGGAAAGCCCAAAGAGGGCGAATCCAATTTGGATAACGATAAAATCACGCGGGAAGGTTTTCCAGATTACAGGTTTGAACATTAAGTCTCCATATTTTCCTCGCGCTGAGCGGAGCGTTCTTCGACTACGTTCGTCGCAAAACCCGCTCCTCACTCTGCTCAGGAAGGAAATCCTCTTGGAAAGGAGCGCAGACGAAGCGCAGGGTTGCATGAAACATGCGTTTCGTCTGTGTGCCTCGACTTTCACTCGACACTCCGCTCAGCGCGACAGGTCAGGATAATATCACCTATGATACACTCACGCCATGCCGCAAATAATCGAAACCCAAAAAGATAATTTCACAATCAGCACCGACCCATCCCGCCTTGACCGCGACGCCATCGTTGATATGCTCAAGCGTGCCTATTGGGCAAAGGGGCGTCCGCGTGAACGCACCGAGCGCGCACTCGATCATTCGCTTGTCTTTGGCATGTATCATGGTGACAAACAAATCGGTTTGGCACGTGTCGTCAGCGATTACGCCATCTTCGCTTATCTTTGTGATGTCTTCATCCACGAAGAGTACCGCGCGCACAGTCTTGGCAAATGGCTGATGGAAACGGTCATGTCACACCCAGACCTGCAAGGTCTGCGCCGCTGGATCTTGCCACACGTGACGCGCATGGTCTCTACAAACAATATGGCTGGAGCCCGCTCGACAATCCCGATGGCTGGATGGAAATATTCCGCCCATTTAAAGGGGAGCAACGCAAATAACAAGAATGATACCTATATAATCACTCGACATATCCTTGACCCGAGATTGGTCGCTCAAACCTACCCATACGCATACTGTTTAAAGTAAAATAATTAGTAGATCACTATTCTGGAATCGACGAACTT
Source organism: uncultured Chloroflexia bacterium (assembly GCA_963753655.1). Taxonomy (GTDB): domain Bacteria; phylum Chloroflexota; class Anaerolineae; order Anaerolineales; family Villigracilaceae; genus Defluviilinea. Next base: position 209,290 of record CAVWDB010000008.1, on the reverse strand, counting down.
CTTGCTGACTGATAAAGCGGGAGCGAGCTCCCTGACTCCAAATCTTCTCGTAATATACTGATTGTTAATATAAGTCATTCATCTAAGGCAAAATCGCAGGTTTCATAATTTCAAGCCGAAACCGAAAGAAAACCATGACCCATTGGATCGAACGGATAAAAACAAGCATTGGAGAAATAACCAGCCTCGTTACACTGTTGGTTGGATACGGGATGGGGGTAACTGGCATGTCTCCAACGCCATGGCCACAAACGACTGCCGCACTTCTTGTAATTGCATCCACTACATTTCTCTGCGGGCAATGGTGGCTCCGAATTACACGGCAAAGCGCTCTTTTACTTCTTACTTCAACAACCGTTCGATTATCAGGGCTGGAACATCTAATTAATCCTTTTCGTGATCAGAATCGAATTTCATATTCTTTTCCGCTTGTGCAACGACGCTTCGAAGGGGCTTTACTGGCAACAATTATCCTAGGAACACTGGCATTATCCATATCCAAAATTCCGGCCATTCTGGTTGAAATCAACCCAGCCGCCGAAACCACAGATTGGACACATTGCGACGGCGATGGGTCTTCCCAAGCTTTGTTAATAGTAGTAACAGAATTCAACGAAACTGACACTCCTCTTCTTTTCGAAGATCGCCTCTATGAGCAATTGGCATCCCGCAGTAAATGGCTAGGCAGGATACGGGTTTGCCGATCAGAGAAAATCATTAAAGATCAGAGTGAGGCTATTGATCTCGGTGAGAGGGTAAAAGCTGCAATAGTGATTTGGGGAAGATCCGACCCATCTCTCTATGAGGTGAACATTGAAACAGCCGAGTGGGATTTACCTGAATATGAATTGCGATCGTTTCCTACCCCTGAAGCTAAAACATCCAACTTCCAAAAAAGTGAACCACTGAGAACTAGTTTCTTCACGGAATATATTCTGAGCCAAATTATGTATCTGCGTGGAGACACAAAGGCAGGAAGGGAGTTGCTGGCTAACACGCTGTCATCCGAACAGATCAATGAACTAAAGAAAAATCCGGAGAATAAAGAGGATATCTCTGAAGCATACTTTCTATTAGGTTACTTTTATGACACTTCGGTTTCATTGGAGCCTGATTTAAATCTGGCAATCGAGTATTACTCCAAAACCCTGGATATTGATGATACTTATTATTCCGCATACCTTAACCGGGGAAAAGCGTACCAAAATAATAAGCAGTATGAACAGGCCGTGGAAGATTACAAAACAGCCGCTTCACTGACCAAAAACTCAAGACCCGATCTCGCCTCTGCTGCCTTAATAAACGCTGCGTGGATATATGCAGACACGGATTCAACCCTTGCAAATGATTTTTTTGCTCAAGCAATAACTCTTGACCCAGTCAAAGGATACACCCAACGGGGGTTAGCCAGATTATTTACCTGGAAACGATCCGATCAAGCAATTGAGGATTTTTCAGAAGCACTGACATTGGATAAATCTGACCCCTATCTTTATCATTTTTTAGGAGAAGCCCAACTAATAAATGATCAGCCCGAAGATGCAATTCAGACATATCAAAAAGAAATCTCTGCTGCAGAATGGGAGCCTGATGACAGAGATTCCATAATTGATGACCTTCGCACTCTAGCGCAAAGCTATCCAAATACAGACCAAACAGTAATGCGGATTATCCAAATACTAAAATCAGCTAACCTCCCATAGATTTAACAAGTAGAGTTTGTCCATCTATGACCGCACTTTCCATTGGCTTTAGGAAAAGATTCACGCAAAAACCACTTATATCTGAGTGGCAATAGACTAACCAGCCTTCTTGTACACACATAGCCTGCGCACTGTGTAGGATTCGTCGAAACCAACGCCCGCACACCAACGGCAAATCCATCCATTTCGGGCATGCCAGCTAGTTCGTTCCTGATATCAAACAACATGCCATGAACCAGTTCCTGTGCAGGCGTGGCATGGTAGGATCCTGCGGTACGACGGTCGAGTTATTATCGGAAACTTCACTTTTCCGGCTACATATTCTCCGAAACCATTCCAGAATGTTCGCGGGAAAAGTGTATATTGCGCCATCACTTCTTAATTTGGCGGCAGGTTGAACATCCTGCTCATCTTCATCAATTTCATCATCCGGACATATTTGCATCCCGGATTCCCCAACGGATAAGTTATACTCTTCCAAAGGAGAATCATCCTCCACCTTTCGAAACATCTTGACTTCAAGATATGAAAGTCTTGATCCAGGCATGGCTATCAATGCCTCTTCGATTTTCTTTTTCGTACCAGCCAGGAACGAACCAGCAAACTCCCACTGAACAGCGTTTTCAGGTTTTTGGTACATCTCTCCTCCTGCTATAATTTATGAATGGTGTGAAGTGAAACACATTCATCACTAACGAATGAATGCAACATTATTCTACAATTCCCAGTCATAAATTACAAGAGGGTATCTAGAAACGAGTATTAAGAAATTAAAGATCTAGGCAAATGCCAGTCATCGAATTTACAACAAATAGTATATGACTTCACTAATCCTCAAACCTGCCCGCGAAAAAGTCTTGCTCCGCCGCCATCCGTGGATCTTTTCAGGGGCAGTTCATCGTGCAGATGAAAATATCGCCTCAGGCGCGACCGTTGACCTGCTCTCGTCCGAAAAGCGTTTCCTTGCCCGAGCCTCTTACTCGCCAACATCGCAGATCCGTGCACGCGTGTGGACGTTCGAGGATGAAGTTGTTGATAAAGAGTTATTTCGCAAGAGGATACGAAAGGCACTTGAGGCGCGGTCTATAATTTCTCCCTCACCCCTAACTCCTCTCCCACTCGCGCTGAGCGGAGCGTTAGCGGAGACGAAGCGGGGAGAGGGGAATGCACTACGATTAATTTACGCCGAGTCGGATAATATCCCCGGACTTATTGTTGATCGTTATGGCGATGTGCTTGTCCTGCAATCACTGACAGCCGGTTCCGAATACTGGAAAGAAACTTTCGCTGATCTCCTCCTCGAAGAAACAGGACTCTCCACCATCTACGAACGCTCCGACGCGGATGTACGTGAACTCGAAGGTCTCGAATCCAGAGTTGGAATCTTGCGCGGTACGATTCCCAATTCTCGCATCACGATTAACGAAAACAATTTGAAATTCAACATCAACCTCCAAAGCGGACATAAAACCGGCTTCTACCTAGACCAACGCAGAAACCGTCTACGCGTGCGCGAGTTGGCACAAGATAAAGATGTGTTGGATTGCTTCTGCTACACAGGCGGGTTCACGGTCAATGCGCTGGCGGGCGGAGCGAAATCCGTTCTGTCGGTTGACTCGTCCGCTGACTCGTTGCAACTTTGCGAAGAAAACATCACGCTCAACAATCTCCCCGCTGAAAAACATACAGTTCGTGAAGGCGATGTATTCCAACTCCTCCGCAAATTTCGTGATGAGAATCGTTCCTTTGATATGATTATCCTCGACCCGCCAAAGTTCGCTCCCACCGCCGCACACGCCGAAAAAGCCGCGCGTGCCTACAAGGACATCAACCTGCTGGCATTCAAGTTGTTGCGCGCAAATGGAGTATTGGTCACGTTCTCCTGTTCAGGCGGAGTTGATGCAGGGTTGTTCCAAAAGATCGTAGCAGGAGCAGCCCTCGATGCAGAAGTCGACGCGCAGATCGTCGAGCATCTATCGCAAGGCTCAGATCATCCCGTCTCTTTGCATTTCCCAGAAGGAGCTTATCTCAAAGGGCTGATCTGCATAAAGAGGTAAGGCGTTGTTATTGTCTGCGTCTAATACCATAGTTATGTCATTGCGAATCCGAAGGGCTTCCTTGCAATGACGGATGTGAGGAGATAATCATGAAACAGTATAAATATTTGATCATCGGCGGCGGGCTGGCAGGCGACGCCGCGACGCGCGGCATCCGTGAATTGGATGCGGAAGGGTCGATCGGCTTGGTCAGTATGGAACCTGACCCGCCTTATATGCGTCCGAATCTTTCAAAGGGATTATGGAAAGGGCGTCCCGTTGAAAAGATCTGGCGCAAGACCGAGGAACGCGCCGAATTAATTTTGGGACGCAAGGTGACAAGTCTCGACCCGCAGAAGAAAACAGTTCAAGACGATAAAGGGGATGAGTATACTTACGATAAGTTGTTGCTTGCCACGGGCGGTACACCTTCTCATTTGCCCTTTGGGGATGGAAACATTATTTACTACCGCGACTTTCAGGATTATCAACACCTGCGCAAACTGGCGGATGAAAAGGAGCGCTTTGTGGTGATCGGCGGCGGCTTTATCGGTTCAGAGATCGCCGCGGCATTGACCATGGTCGGCAAAAAAGCGACGATGATCTTTCCCGACGATGCCATCAGCGCCAATGTTTTTCCCAGTGACCTGGCGCAATACCTGAATGAATATTATCGCGAAAAAGGCGTGGAAGTGTTGACCGGTGATACAGCCGCCAGCGTTCAAAAGGATGGGGAACGCCTCATCGTCCGCACCGGAAGCGGACGCGCCATCGAAACGGACGGAGTTGTAGCTGGTATCGGAATCCACCCAAATGTTGAGCTCGCTGAACAGACAGGCATCAAAGTGGATGATGGCATCGTCGTAAATGAACATTTGGAGACATCGCTCCCCGATATTTACGCGGCAGGCGACGCGGTCAACTTCTTCCATGCGGGGCTTGGCAAACGCACGCGTGTGGAGCATGAAGATAACGCCGTCTTTATGGGGAAACTAGCCGGGGGTAATATGGCAGGCGGAAACGAATCATATACACACATCCCCATGTTCTATTCTGATCTATTTGAGCTTGGCTATGAAGCGGTTGGGAAAACGAGCAGTGAGTTGGAAACCGTCTCGGACTGGCAGGATGAATTCAAAAAAGGCGTGATCTATTATTTGGATGAGGGACGGGTGCGCGGCGTGATCTTATGGAACGTCTGGAAGCAAGTGGACAACGCACGTGCCTTGATGTTGGAGAAGGGTCCGTTCAAGGCAGAGGATTTGAAGGGGAGGATAAAGGGAGAGTGAATTTAGAGAACTCGGAAGTCTTGAAGACTTCCGAGTTCTTTTATTTTTCATCTGCCAAGCCTGCAATCGCCCGCAACAATCCAAACACAAGCACGCCAAGTTTCATCCCATCTCCTGAAGTGAGCGCAAGCTCGTTTCCCGTTTTTTCTGCGCGGCGCTGTAATAGGATCGCGGCCGCCAAACCCGTACCTGCGCCGATCAGCGCACCGAATAATAATGTTTTGTTCTTGTTCATGGTTTTATTTCCTTTCCATCTCGCTTTGGGCGGTATCCCGCCGCTTAGGGTTTTATTTTCTCAAAGAATGCTGTGATGCCTGCCAATATGCCATTGAGTTGTATGACAGGTTTCACCAGCGCCTCTGCGGCGTGTTTTACGTAACTCAAGGCAATATTCACATAATTCTGCGCCATGCCGGTATAGGTCGGCGCAATGTTGAGCAATCTCGCCAGTAGATAAACGACACCAGCCGCCAACACGAGAAAGATCAACAAGCCGATAATGATGGGAATGGCGATCCATATCGTGGAGACTGCCGCCCAGCGCTCCACGTCTCCGTTATCGCGGAAGGTGGCAATGTTGATCAGCACGATCAACGCGATGAACAGGATGACAGTCAACACCATCGGCAGGATGATCTGTAGCATCACTTGCTTGCGATGCTTTTTATAGGATATGTGAGTTGGTGGAGGGAGTTTAGCGTTCATTTGTTTTTATTATACACGAAGCCCCCGACCACCGCTAAGGCGGCACCTCCCTAAAATTCCACATCCATCATTGCGAGGAGGGCTTTAGCCCGACGAAGCCATCCCGAAACGGTGACGGAGATTGCTTCGTCGACTTCGTCGTCCCGCAATGACGGGCACGATCTTAACGCACAGAGCGATCCAGCATGCCTCGCCCAGGCACGCAGAACCGCTCCGGCTAAGAAAATGGACTTGACCGATTAGGTAATGAAAAGACCTGACAGGTTTCCGAGGAAACCTGATAAACAACAGTTTTAGTCCACGCGATTATTATGAACATAAACAGCGCGGATAAAACCTGTCAGATCTGGTTATTTATCTTCGATTCCTCAAAAAGGTCGGGATATCGAGATCGTCCTTATTGACAAGGGGCTGGGTGTTCTGTTTCGCCTCACCAGATTGAACGTCCGCGAGAACCGATACCGATTTCAGTGGTGCGCGAGTACGCAGCAGGTTCATTCCGTTTGTTTTCACGCGTATTGCGTTCGAGCGCGCGCCGCGGCATCGAACTGCGTTCAAATCCCGTGGCGATAACCGTGATGCGAATATCGTCACCCATGTTCGGGTCGATGACGGCGCCGAAGATCATGTTCACATCCGGGTGGGCCGTTTCACGGATGATCGCCGCGGCTTGATTCACCTCGAAGAGAGTCATGCCGGGTCCGCCAGTGACATTGAAGAGGACGCCGCGCGCGCCGTCAATTGTGATATCGAGCAGTTTGCTCGAAATGGCATCCTCGGCGGCTTGCTTCGCTCTTTCGTCGCCGGTGCCTGTTCCAACCGCCATAAGCGCCGCGCCGCCCTCAGACATGATCGCCCGCACATCTGCAAAGTCGAGGTTGATCAAACCCGGGATGGTGATCAACTCGGAAATGCCCTGAATGCCCTGATGCAAAACATCATCGGCAAGACGGAAGGCATCCTGCAAGGAGGCGCGTTTATCTGCAATTTGTAATAAGCGATCGTTCGGAATGGCGATCAAGGTATCTGCATGTTCCTTGAGTTTGCCAATACCCGAATCAGCGGACTGCAAGCGTCGCATCCCTTCAAAAGTAAATGGACGTGTCACAACCCCGATCGTGAGCGCGCCGCTTTCTTTGGCGATCTGCGCAACCACGGGCGCCGCGCCTGTTCCGGTTCCGCCGCCCATGCCCGCCGTGACGAAGACCATATCCGAACCTTTCAGCACGTTATAGAGTTCGTCCGATGATTCCTCGGCAGATTTGCGCCCGATCTCCGGATCGCCGCCTGCGCCGAGTCCGCGTGTAAGTTTTTCACCAAGCCGTACACGCGTAGGCAGCCTTCGTCAGCATCAAGGCTTGTGCGTCTGTATTGACGACAATAAATTCAACGCCTTGAATACCTTCTTCGATCATACGGTTAACGGCGTTCGATCCGCCGCCACCCACACCGATCACTTTAATGCGGGCGAATGCTTCTGACTGTTTGTCTTCATGCTGCTTATTGGTCGAGTCCATGAGAGTACCTCCGTCAAACATTGATATTATGATACTTGCTTTTGATTCCGTAACGACAGATTTTAAGAGTAGCCATACATCGCGCTCCCGAAGAACATCGGGACGATGTGAGCGGAGCGCTAGTGAAGACGAAGCGCATATTTGCAAACAGTCCTTCGTCTGCGCTTCGCTCCGCTCAGGACGAGCGGCTACTATGGGTCGTTCGGCAATATCCTTCCAAACAACTTCTTGACAGCACCAAAATTCATACGCTTATCTCCTTTCGAACGTCTTCCGCGTCCAACGCTAAGGTCATTATCGTGCATTGAAAATACCCATCGTAATAAACCCACGCTGGTTGAATACGCGGGCGATCTCAACCGATCCACCAAGCCCGTTAAGTTCTCAGGCTGGGCAGTACGAACCGGCATGTTCAATACTTCAGAGGCAACCCGCTTGATACCCGGCAATGCGGAGGTGCCGCCTGTCAACACCATACCTGCTGGCAATAAACCATCATAGCCAGAACGCTTGATCTCCTGCAACGTCAGCGAAAATATCTCTGCCACGCGTGCTTCGATGATGTGGGAAAGTTCCTGGCGGTTGATCTGCACAGGACGATCTTCACCGAACGGTCGTATCGAGAAATATTCCTCCGAACCCACTGCACTGCGCACCGCGTAGCCCTGTTGTTTCTTCACATCTTCCGCCTGCCCAAACGGAAGGCGCAAGCCGTGTGCGATGTCCTGCGTCACATGATTGCCGCCTACTGCCAATACCATCGTGTGCCACACATCGCCATTGACGTAGATCGCCAGGTCGGTTGTGCCGCCGCCAATGTCGCACACGGCCACACCCATCTGACGTTCCTGATCGGTCAACACCACTTCACCGGAGGCAAGCGGGTTCAATACGAATTGTTGTATCTCCACACCCGCCGCGCCCACACATTGACGCAGGTTATCCACAGTCGCGGCAGAGGCGGTGATGATGTGCGCCTCCACTTCGAGACGATACCCGTGCATCCCTTTCGGGTTGCGGATGCCATCCTGCCCATCGATGGAAAAGCCGCGCTGGATGACGTGAATGATCTCGCGGTCATGCGGTATGGCCACCGCCCGCGCCTGTTCCAGGGCGTGTTCAACATCGAACTGTTCGATGATGTTTCCATTCACAGCCGCCGCGCCGCGGCTATTTACAGAAGCAACATGCGCTCCCGCAATACTGACCAAAGCAGATGTGACCTCCAAGCCGGAAGTTGACTCCGCCTTTTTCACCGAACGCGTGATGGCCTGCGAAGCTGCGGCAAGGTCAACGATGATACCCTTGCGGATGCCCTCCGAAGGTTCAATGCCAACGCCCAGAATACGAATGGATTTGTCGTCCTCCACGCGTCCCACGAGCGTGCACACTTTGGTCGTGCCTACGTCAATACCTACAACGATTTCTTCCATGATTCCTTTTCTTGTATGGAGTTAGCCAGCTTGCTGGCGGCGGAGCAGACTCCTTCAACAGAGGGAGCAAGCTCCCGATTCCATATCATTGCGTCATCCTATAATAGGGCGCCGTCGGGTATGTCACATTGATCAACGCCGGATGGATGCCTCTCTGCGTCAACGAACTTACCATCGACTCATACACACGCATCTTTAATTCAACATCTCTTGCGCTCGTTCCAAAATAGACTCGCCAACCGCGCGGGTCATTCCAACCAAAACCATAAGCCGCGTCGTATAAGATCGGCGCACCTGGCGGGACGTGACTGGCGAGTCCTTTTATTGCATCGACCATTTCCGTGGAAATGAACGGCGCCGGAGTCAAGGGGTCTACGACGCTGTCTGCTACGGGTGGAGCGGATACTGCCACGATGGAAATTAATCCAATCATTTCGCCTCTGGGCCGGAATGCAACGCCATCCTGCGCCACCCAGGTATAACCATCTCCCTGTTCCCAGCGAATGACCGGCTGCCGCTCAGTCACATTGACCGAGACAATATTCGGCAGGGAAACACTCACTCGGACGGAGGCAAGCTCGGGGTAGTTGAGGCGCAGGCGTGTCTCCAAATCCGAAGGGATCAACAGAAAAACAGGTTGTCCCGCGACATTCAATACCGACTTGATGTCAGCCAAGGTCAACATTTGATTACCTGTTACCTGTGCTTCGGTCACGCGCAAGGCGGGATGTTCAAAGGCAAAGTAAATCGCCGCACCCAGGAATGCAACGAGAATCAACGATATGAACCGCCATCCAAAGCGCGGGCGGGGGATGCTGAACGAGCGCATGTTCATGTTGGAAGCGTGCGGCAATACAACCTGGAAGCGGCGGCGCGTATTTCGGACGGATTTGCGCCTCGGTTTTTTGGCTTTAGGCTTGGCGCGTGTTACCGCCGGAACAGGACGTGTGATCTCCTTGAGGGCGCGCTTCATTTCATTTGCGTGTTCCTCTTCGCGGCGCAAACGGACAAGTTCAGCGCGGGAAAGATTTTTCCTATCGCTCATGCCTGACTCCGAAATGTGTGTGAGGTGCGGTCGCGGTCTGCTTTGCGTTCCATTGCAAGCTCGATCAATCGATCAACAAGTTTTGCATAGGACATTCCGCTGGCTTCCCAAAGTTTGGGATACATACTGATCTTGGTGAAGCCGGGAATGGTATTCAACTCGTTCAAATATACTTTGTTCGTGTCCTTCTCAACGAAGAAATCCACACGTGCCATGCCCGCGCCATCGATCGCTTTATAGGCACGCACAGCGTAATCTCGTATCTGCTCGGTCGTTTCAACAGGCAATTTTGCGGGGATGTCGTATCCCGACGTACCGTCAATGTATTTGGATTCATACGAATAAAATTCGCGGCTCGGCAGGATCTCGCCGGGGATGGAGGCAACCGGGTCTTCGTTACCCAACACACTGACCTCGATCTCGCGTACATTCTTCACGCCTTTTTGGATCAACACGCGGCGGTCAAAGGAGGCGGCTTCCATAAGCCCTTCGTGCAAATCGGAGCGGCTGTTGCATTTGGTCACACCGACCGATGAGCCGAGGTTGGCGGGTTTGGTAAAGAAGGGATATTCACCGATCTTTTCGGCTTTTTCAACAACATGATTCATATCTTCTTCGATCTCGGCACGTAATACCACCAGCATATCCACAACAGGGATGTTGTTGGCAACCATCACATCCTTGAAGACGCCTTTGTCCATGCCAACGGAGGAGCCAACGACACCTGCACCAACGTAAGCGACATCAGCCAACTCAAACAAACCTTGTATCGTTCCATCTTCGCCAAACGTCCCATGCAGAACGGGGAAGTACACGTCAATATCAGCCCACTTTTTCAAACCTGAAAAGCCTTCAAGAACATAAATGCCTTTTTCAGACGGGTCAGGTGAAAAGATGACAGGGAGCAAGCCGTCTGTTGTACCTTTTTCAAACTTACCCAGCACATCATTGCCTGTCAACCATGTGCCTTCATGTGTGATGCCAACCTGCGTCACTTCATATTTGGCAGGATCGAGCACAGACAGCACAGAACGCGCAGACATGAGCGAGACCTCGTGCTCACCGGATCGTCCACCGAATAGTACGGCGACGTGTAACTTGTGGGGTGTAGAGTTTGTGTATGGCATGTCGTTATCAGTCAAAAGAGTAATCCGTAAAACGTAATTCGTAATTATTCTGCAAAAGGCACATAGCTGAGCAGGTTGGTCAAATCATCCTTGACAACATAGGTTGCTTGTTCTTCTTTTATCGATCTTCCGCGTTGTTCAGGAACCATTGTCAAAAGCAATTTGATGATTTGAACCAGCATATTCATTCGATGCTCAACGACAACATCTCCAAGAATGTGTCGAGTTTTGTGATACCAATCTCTGCTTTCACGAGCGGAGCCCAACGAATATTCATAAAAATGGGCACGCTCTTTATTACTTCCTCGTGAATAATCTTCGGCAATATTGGCGCTTACTGAACCTAATGCTCTATAAAGTTGATCCGAAAGACTAAGCATACGGCGATCCTGCTGTAATTTTGTTACATCAAACCAGCCAAGATCACCTAAAAACAAGGCGTAACGATAAACCGACATTTTCCATAAGGCGTCTGTCTTTATAGATTCCGAAATATCGTTTTGCCATTCTTCAAAGTTCATCTTTCACCTATTACGTATTACGAATAACGTATTACGCACTTTACCATTCACCGATAATTTCAACTTCCAACTCCAACTCAACGCCTTGCTTCTCTTTCACAGTCTTCTGCACCAACTGAATCAAAGCGCGAATATCTTCGGCTTTTGTATTGGCATGATTGATAAAGAAATTTCCGTGCAACGGGCTGATCTCAGCGTTACCGATGCGAGTGCCTTTCAAGCCCGCGGCTTCGATCAACTTCCCGGCATAATCGCCATTCGGATTCTTAAACATCGAACCCATGCTGGCGCCCGGAGGTTGAGTTGCTTTACGGTGCGCGCTGAATTGTTGGATTTTAACAGTCACTTCCTCTTTGATCGAATTCTTTAACATCAACTCAGCCGAAAGGACTATGGCTTTCAACTCAGCGCGTTTCAACACGCTGCTACGGTATCCATATCCCATTTGCTCAACAGTAAATGTTTCCTTTCCACTCACCGTCAATAATTCAGCAGAGATCAAATTACCAGCTACATCACCGCCGAACGCGCCAGCGTTTCCATACACCGCGCCGCCAATCGTACCGGGGACTGTCGCCGCCCATTCGATGCCTGCCAATCCTTTCGACGCGCAGCGGTTGGCGAGATTGCTAAAGACGACACCCGATTCAGCCTTGACCGAGGGCTGGTCGCCGTTGCGAAAATGTACCGCCTTCGCCCGATTCAGGATCACTACGCCGCGCACACCCTTGTCACTGACCAAAACGTTCGAGCCGCCGCCCAACAATGTAAAAGGCATTTCATGCTTCCACAACAACTTCACGATGCGCGCAAGTTCAGCCGAGGTATTGGCTGTGATAAATATATCCGCGGGACCACCAATGCGTGCGGAGGTATAAGGCGCAAGAGAGACGTTCTCTTTCACCTTATCGCCAAGTTTGGCGTACAGGGAATCAATCGGACGTGTAACAACAACCATATCTTCTTTACTCTTCTTTTTCACTCAGTTTCTCGATCAATTTTTCAACGGTCTTTTCATCGGCTTCCTTTTGGTTCTCAATCGCCTGCTTCTTCAAGGCACGTTTGCGTGCATCCTTGTTGAAGAAGGACAGCACCATATTCAACGGCGGCAGGAAGTTAATTTCAGGATGAAGCGGTTCTTTATCCTTATCGGACATCTGCTGCAACCATTTCTCTATATTCATCCGGGAAGGGCTGTCCCATCCAACCTGCAAAAGGAGAGACCCAGCGGTGCTGCCTTCTCACATTGTGGATCAACGAGGAAGCCAGTTGTTCATCCGCGTTTGCCTGAGGTTGACGCGCCTCAGGAGGAGAAAATACTTTTGCCTCCTTCAGGGTTATTTTCAACGAAACAAGGGACAAACCTCGTGATTGATTTGCAAGCATCGAATTTTGTTTCATCCTATCTGCCTTTCCTGTAATCCTTTGACTACATCCGTACTGATCTGATCTGCATCTCCAGCCGATAAAACAAGGACGACATCACCGGGTTGAAGGTGTTCCAACAAATATCCCGTTACTTCAGCCAGGGTTTTGCGATAACGCGCTGAGAGGTGCGGCATGGCGCTGACGATCTCCGCGGAGGTAAAATCCTGCACAGGTTCACGCGCCGCATACACCTCAGTAACAATGACTTCATCTGCATCCTTGAAGGCACGCGCAAAATCAAGAAAGAGGGTCTGCGTGCGCGAGTAGGTGTGTGGCTGCCAGACAGCCCAGATACGTTGTTTTGGGTAACGCGCACGCGCACCGGCAAGTGTTGCCTTGATCTCGGTGGGATGATGGGCATAATCATCAAAGATGCTGATACCGTTAATCTCGCCGCGCAATTGAAAGCGGCGTCCGGTTCCTGTAAATTCTCCAAGATACTGCGCAGCATCTTTGCGCGACAGCCCAAGCAGGTCAATGACCGCCAGCGCTGCCAGCGCGTTCTGAACGTTATGTTCACCCGGCACCTGTAACGAGACATGAACGGGGTCTGCACTTCCACTGTTCAAATTGGAATGGGCTTCAAAATCATAGCCGCCGCGTCGATTGGGTTTTACGTCACGCCCGATTACCCATAAGGGGCTGGTGATCGTATGCTCGCGCTCCATGCCGTAGCCAACGATATTTCTACCCAACTGGCGCGCATAAGACATTAAGGTCATGGTGTTGGGGTTTTCAGTGCACACGATCAGCGTCCCATCTTCCGGAAGCAGGTTTACAAATTTTTCGAAAGCCATGTACATCGATTTAAGCGTTGGGAAAAAGTCAGGGTGATCATGTTCAAGACTGGTCACCACTTCAATGCGCGGCTTAAGCCCCAGGAACATATGATCGTATTCATCTGCCTCGATGACAAACAGTTTGCTTTTGCCTGCATGTGCGTTGACACCCAGGTCATTGATCACACTGCCAACAATATAGGATGGGTCACGTCCAAGCTTATAGAGGACCCATGCAATCATTGCAGTGGTGGTTGTCTTGCCATGCGTACCTGCAATGGCGATGCCGGTTTTATTCTCCATCAACCGACCGAGAAAATCTGCGCGTTTGTAGACAGGGATGCCCGCTTGCTGCGCTGCCTCGACCTCAGGATTGTTCATGTTTACAGCCGAGGACATCACTACTGAATCCGCTCCTGCAATGTTACGCGGATGATGCCCTACAAAGACCGTTGCTCCCGCCTTACGGACTTCATCGGCAAAGGGAATTAGCGCGCGGTCAGAGCCGCTCACCACGTATCCGCTCTCCAACAGGAGGCGGGCGATGGCGGAAAGACCGCTTCCCCCGATGCCAATGAAATGGACGTGTGTCATGGTAGTTCAGTAGCCTATTAGTTTTCTGGTTGTTATTGGCGCTTCGTCTGCGGTTTTCGTCTACGCTCCGCTTCGCTCAGACCTACGCTCAGCGCGAATAACATTAGATATACACAACCAACACAAATACGAACGCAAGGATAATGGCGAAGTAGATGCCAGGTTCGCCCAATAACTGCGGCGGCATATAGTTCATCATCTGATTGACCGTTTGCAACAATTCAGGATTACTGGGTTTGGCAATCACGTCCGGAAAGGGATAGTCCGCAATGTGCATGTAGTACAAAAGACTGCCCGCAACCAGATATCCATTGAGAGCGCCGAGAAAGGCTCCAAATAACGTATCCTGCAAACGTTCACGCGCGGCGCTCGAACGGGATACCAGATGCGGAATACTGATCACTGTCTGATAACCGAAATAGACCAAAACGATCAGAACGAGTGCGCGTACCCAGAACAGGGTGACGTCCGTTTCGGGAAGGTTCGCCGCAATTGGGATATAACGGCGTATCACATGGTTGAGCGCCAACGAGAGGATCACACTAAACGAGACAAGCAACTCCTTTGCCCAGCCGCGCATCCATCCAATAATAGCGAACAGGACAACATACATCCAAAAGACATAAACGATACTCATCATAAGGTTAATCTCCTGCCAGTTCGATCAAGGCGTTGGCGATCTTCTCCGCAGCACGCGGGTGAGATAACTCAAACATGGCGGCGCGCATGGATTTCAATTTATTTGGGTTCTCCAAAAGAACATTCAACGTATCCATAAGTTCATCTTCCAGAAGGCGATCCTCCAACATGATCGCCGCGCCGCGCCGGGTCAGATAATCAGCATTCACCTTCTGATAGCGCCAGGCGTGCGGGTAAGGCACAAGGATGGCTGGCAGAGCCTGCAAAGGGAACTCACCCAGGCTGGAAGCTCCAGCGCGTGAGAGCGCCAGGTCAGCGGCGGCCAAGGCGGCTCCCATTTCATGCAGATACGGTAAGGCATGATAGCGGGCCGCCAGCTCCGTCGGCAATTGCTCGCGATTATGCCTGACAAGCGGCCAGTCCAGTTCACCGGAGAGGTGAACGACCTCAAACTTTTCAAGCAAGGCGCGCAGGTGATACAACACAGCCATGTTGATTGAACGCGCTCCCTTGCTTCCTCCAAAGATCAGCAAAACGGGCAGATTACCTGAAATGCCAAGATAGCCGCGGGCTGTTGAACGATCCCAAAGCGCGAGGTCGGCGCGCAACGGATAACCTGTTTCGTACACTTTCTTTTTAAAGAACGACTGCGATTGTTCAGTTGTCACAGTAATGACATCCGCAAATCGGGCAAGTGACTTCAACGCCATACCCGGTTCAATATCGGGCACATACAGGACAATTGGAACAGAACGGCCTGCAATTGCCATTGGCACAGCCACGTAACCGCCGGTAAAGAACAACACGTCCGGCTGAAATTCACGCAGGATGCGGCGAGCGGCAAAGACCCCGCGCCCAATCATGGAAAGATTGCGCGGTATTTGGGTGATACTCACACCATGCAGACCGGCAGCGGGAATGCTCTGGAAGGTAATGCCCTGGCGTTTGACCAGTGTCTCCTCCATGCCTCCTTCACCGCCCACCCACAGCGTGTCCACATCCGTGACCTTAGCCGTTAGCGCGCTGAGAACGGCGAGAGCGGGATACACTCCGCCTCCCGTTCCTCCGGCGCAAATCAATAACCGCACCGAATGACCTCCAGTCGTTTTCTTCCATTTTTACACTGTCGCTGCTTTGACGCGAGATGTTCAAAATAATACCAATACCACAAATGGTCGAAACCAGATTCGAACCGCCTGCACTGATGAATGGCAGCGCATTTCCGGCGAAAGGCATAAGCCCCACCATGACTGCCATATTGATCAACGCTTCCAGTCCTATCCAAAAAGTTATGCCAGAAGCAAGCAGGGTCCCCAACATATCCGGGGCGCGGCGGGCAATCACAAGTCCGCGCCAAATAAGGGTTGTATACAAACACATCAAAAGTAGGGAACCGAACAATCCCAGTTCCTCTGCCACGACAGCAAAGATGCTGTCGGTTGGAGCAAAGGGCAAGCCGGTCAACTTTGTATCTGCCCGACCCAGCCCCACCCCAAAGATACCGCCCTTGATCACGGCTTCAAACGAACGTTGAACATGGTACGAAGCGTGGGTTGGGTCCTGCAACCCTGCAAGAAAGGAAGCGACCCGGTCCTGCCCGGTGGCACTGAACTGAACGACCACCCAAGCCATAAAAATCGCAAGGATCAACAGAAAAATGATCTGCTTGATATCTGCACCGGCAAGGAAGAACAACAACCCACCCAGGATCATGACCGTGCCAGCCGCGCTCAAATCGGGTTGCAGGTAGATCAAGCCGCCAATGATACCTAGAATAACACCGAGAGGTATCAGGCCCAAACTTACATCGTGCAGGAACTGTCTCTTTGCGTACAGCCATACCGCAAGGTAGATCACCGCGACAAGTTTTGCAAGCTCTGAAGGTTGATATGAACCCTCAAACAACGAACGGGACGCTCCCAAACGCGATTCGTTGATGACCAATACAGAAAGCAATAAGCCGATGGTGAGCAGCATCGCAAGCAATACCACCTTGCGCCAGTGATGATAATCGAACAGTGAAAGCACAAAGGCAAGAACGATACCCAAGCCCAGCCATCTCACCTGGCGCAGGAACATATACGTTGAAGAACCATATTCATTGAATGAAAAATCAAAAGAAGCTGAATACAACATGATCAAACCGAAAACGACCAGCGCTACAACCGTCAACAACAACGGAATATCGACACTGCGCGTCGAATTCCTGGCTGGTGAAAAAGACATACGATCATTTACGAAAGTTCTTGTACCCATGCTCCAAACCTTTCTCCACGCTCTGCGAAATCCTTAAATTCATCATAACTGGTGCCGCCGGGTGAAAACAAAACAGCATCGCCAGGTTTGGCAACTTCTGCGGCTTTGAGGACTGCTTCATGAAGTTCATCCACTCGCGTGATGGCAAAACGTTTCCTGCCAAGCCCGAGGCTGTTGGCGGTTTTCTCAATTTTTTCGGCCGCCTCGCCAAACAACACAATATGATCCACACGTTCATTGACAAGTTGCAGCAACTCTTCCCACGGAAGATTCTTATCACGCCCGCCGAGCAATAACACGATCGGCTCATCAAACGAACGGATCGCCGCCATGCTCCGCTCGGGCGCGGTCGCAATCGAGTCGTTATACCAGCGTACTCCATTCAACTCACGAACAAGCTCCAAACGATGAGGCACGCCGCGAAAATCTTCCACCGCTTCGAGCATGGCATCCAGCGGAAAGCCTGCCGCATGACCGATGGCAAACGCGGCAAGCACATTCAATATATTATGGTTACCGCGCAGTAGGATCTTTTCACGCAAGATCAATGGCAGGTAGGCATTTCCATCGCGCAAGTTCAGCAAACCATCCTGTAAATACGCGCCATCCAAATCTTCATCCAACTCATGCAGGCTGAAAGTGAATAATTTGCCATGCACTTTATCGCGCAGACTCCAGGCGCCCTTGTCATCATGTCCCAAAATGGCAATATCATCCTTCGATTGAAATTCCAATATACGCGCTTTCGCGGCGGTGTAGGTTTCCATTGTGCCGTGACGATCAAGATGGTTGGGTGTGACATTCAAGACTGCGGCGATATTCGGTGAGATGATCATCTGATCCAACTGAAAGGAGGAAAGTTCAAGAACGGCAATATCATCGGCTTTCATCGTATCCACATAATTAATAAGCGGGTCGCCAATATTGCCGCCTATATATGCTTTCTCAGTATAAGCATTCTTTGCCATTCGCCCAACCATTGTTGTTGTCGTTGTTTTGCCAGCCGAGCCGGTGATCCCGATCGTTTTGCAGGGGACCACTTCCATGAAGATCTGCGAATCGTTCGAGAGGGGAATGCCCCTCGAAACGGCTTCAGCCACAATGGGAAGCCTGAGCGGAACTCCACCCGAAGGACAAAGCACGTCTGTAGAATTCAACAATTCGAGAGGATGCCCGCCAGGGATCCAGGCAATCTCAAATTCGGAAAGCGATTCACGGGCGAGGCGTAATTCATCTTCACTGCGCATATCGCTCAAAGTCACCTGTGCGCCGTGAAGTGCAAGCCAGCGTGCCAGGGCAAGTCCCTGCCTTGCGGCTCCCAAAATTAGTACGCGTTTATCTTTCCAGTTTGTTTTCATAATCCATTCGTATTATGCATCAGACAAGTGCCAATCCCACACCAACCATCCCGGTGAGAAGGGCAATCAACCAGAAACGCTGTACAACCTGTGTTTCGCTCCAGCCCAGCAATTCAAAATGCAAATGGATCGGAGCCATCTTGAAAAAACGTTTTCCTTTGGTCAGCTTGAAGTAACTTACCTGGATCACAACGCTCAAAGCCTCGCTCAAAGGAATAATGGCAATGACCAATAACAGAGGCCATTGACCAGTCATCAACGCAACAACCGCCAGGGTGGCTCCAAGTGAGAGCGAACCTGTATCGCCCATGAACAACTCGGCGGGATGAACGTTAAACCATAAAAAACCAAACAGTGCTCCTACAATGGTGAAACAAAAACGGGCGAGGAAGATCTGTCCCTGCATAAGGGCGATGCCGCCAAACGCGGCAAACGCCGTTGCAGAGATCAAACCTGCAAGCCCATCCAGACCGTCGGTGAAATTGATCGCATTCGATTCGCTCACGATGATGAACGCCGCGATGGGAACGTACCATATCCCAAGAGAGATCTCGAAATTAACACCGGGCAGGACGATTTCAGGAACCTCTAAAAAATATTTCAGTACGTAGGCAGTTCCCAATGCCAGAAGAACCTGCGCAATAAATTTCGTTCGGGCGCGCATGCCTTCGCCGCGGCGTTTCCCGCGGATACCTTCCCAATCGTCCAGCCCGCCGAGAACGGCATAACCCACCAGAACGATCAAAGGCACGAGCACAGAACTACCAATGGCATTGAAGCCGATCAGGTTCGCGGCATTGAGCAGGCCGGTGAGCAGAAGCACAGGCAGGATGAACAACACGCCGCCCATCGTAGGCGTGCCCATCTTTACGTTGTGATGACCGGGCTCATCCACGCGAATGAGTTTGCCAACCTTGAAATGACGAAGCACACGCAATAAAGGTGTGCCCCAAATGACCGTCATTACAAAGGAGAACATGGCAAGTCCCAGCACGAAGGCATTCTGTCTCATGACCGCTCCTCCAAGTGGTTGGTGATACGATCCATGCGAAGCCCATGAGAACCTTTTATGAGAACTACATCCTCACTTGTCAGGTGATCTTTTAACCATTTCACAAGTGGGTCAAGCTCATCAAACTCGATAATTGTCCGTGTTTTTCTGGTCACACGGCGGGCAGCTTCCGCGATCATATGAGCGCGTTCACCCAACGTGAGCAACACACCTGCGACCTGGGCGGCGCGCAGACCCACCATTTCATGTCCGCCGCGTTCATAAGGACCCAGCTCAAGCATATCGCCCAGCACTGCCACCTTGCGTCCATCCAATTCATCGAGAAGGTTGAGAGCGGCGAGCATCGATTCAGGCGAGGCATTGTAGGTATCGTCAAGCAGCAGCGCGCCCGTTGTACTGCGGACAGCAGCGAGGCGAAGCTGGTTGTGACCCTGACTCAAACCTTCCAGAATTTCCTGCCAGTTCATCCCCTCCACAAGACCAACCGCGGCGGCGCGTAAAGCTGTATGCACAGAGTGACGCCCGATCAGGGGGATTTTCACATGCAGCCTTTCACCCTGATAATGCAAACGGAAACGAATTCCGTCCAGCCCCAGCCCAACAACCTGGTCTGCCCACAAGTCTGCTTCAGGAGACAAGCCGTAAAAGAAGACGCGCGCCTTCGTCTTTTCTTCCATTTTTTGGACCCACGGATCATCGAAGTTTAGAATTGCCGCGCCTTCAGGAGCCGGCGGCAACGCCTGAACCAGTTCCGATTTACCGAGTGCAATGGCTTCTTGTGACCCGGCGCGCTCTGCGTGGACGGTGCCAACATTCGTCACAACACCCACCTGAGGCTGGGCAATGCCGCACAGGAAGGCAATCTCACCTGGCACGTAGAATCCCATTTCCATCACGGCGCGTTGATGACCAGGACTTAGTCGCAGCACGGTAAGCGGTAAGCCAATTTCATTATTCAAATTACCAGGGCTTTTGAGCGTTCGATAACGCGTGCTCAGAACTTCCGCGACGATTTCTTTGGTGGTGGATTTGCCAACACTGCCTGTAATACCGATCACGCGCAGATCCAATTTGCGGCGCCAGAAACGCGCAATTTGTTGCAAAGCCGCTACGGTGTTATCGACCCGCAAGCATAATGGAGGAGTGAAATCCTGTTTCAGATACGAATCGGCGGATGAAACAGCACGCAGATCAAAGGTCCGAAAAGAGGCGTCTACTTCCTTCTGGATTAAAGCAAAAGACGCCCCCCGTTTAAAGGCTTCGCCGATGAAATCATGCCCATCCACTTTTTCGCCTGGAATGGCAACAAACAGCGACCCCGGAATGATCTGACGCGAGTCGATCACTGCTTCGGTGATGACCGTAACAGCTTGCGGGCGAAAATTCGTCAGAGCTTCGAGAGCGTCAGCAATAGTAAGCATTTATCTTGATCCGAATTGATTGCGAACCATATCAGGGGGAATGTTGAGCAGAATGACAGTCTGCTCAACAACTTTTGAAAAAACGGGAGCAGCGGTCTGTGAACCCCAGATGGAGGCTGTCGGTTCTTGAAGCCAGACATACACCATGAATTGGGGATCATCCACAGGGCCCCAGCCAACAAATGAAGCATTCGTATGGTTGGGGTCGTAACCAAAATCGGTGGGAATCTGCGCGGTGCCTGTTTTCCCGGCGAGACGGTAACCCGGTAAAAGCGCGTTGGACGATTCCTGCTCGAGGGAAGCAGCCAGCATATTGGTCAATGTTTGCGCCGTATTGGCAGAGATCGGCGAGCCCACAAATTGGGCAGGCACATTGTATTGATGTCCGTCACGAAGCATGGAATATAAAACGTGCGGGGTGACCATGTGCCCCTCGTTGGCAACCGCGGAGACCGCTTCCAACATTTGCATGGGTGTGACCGAGACACCCTGACCGAACGCGTTCGTGCCCAGGTCAACAGAATACCAATCCGCATCACCCGGGACCTTGAGTCTGCCCGTTGCTTCGTCAGCCAGATCCACGCCTGTTGGGTGGCCCAGCCCGAAGTGATCCATATAACGATAAAAAGTTTGCGTCCCCATTTGCGTTGCGATCCACGCCATGCAAACATTCAGGGAATGTTGCAGGCAACCGGTCATGTCCTGTAAACCCCAGGGTTGGCGATCCCAATTCTGGATGGTGATGCCGCCCACTTGAATGGAACCAGTATCGATAAAAGTTGTTTCAGGGGTAACTGTGCCGGCATCCAATGCCGCCGCCATCGTAAGAACCTTGACAACGGACCCGGCTTCATAAGCCATGCCAACCGCACGGTTATATTGACTCCCATTATCGTAAATTTGGAAGTAATCAGTATAGTTGTTCAAGTTCATACGAGGGGTGGCTGCCATGGCGAGGATTTCGCCATTCTTCGGATTCATCACTACGATCGTGCCATTCTTAGCTCCGTAGTCGACCAGCGCTTGATCGAGAATATCCTCAACCGCGGCTTGCAGGTCGCGGTTCAATGTAAGGACAAGCGTTGTGCCATTGGGAACCTTTGGAATCTCCAGGGCTTTATTGGGGTCACGCGAGACCCACACCTGCACAGGATTACCCGCCAACAGGTCGTTGTATTTCTCTTCGATACCGAAATAACCGCGTCCATCTCGTGTAACAAACCCCAATACATTCGATGCTAAAGTGTCTTCAGGGTAACTGCGCTGATAATGCGGTTTGAATCCAAGCCCGTCCAAACTTGGGTCATCTGCATCCTCCTTTTGCTGGAGGAGTTGTTGCAGGGAGGTTACCGTCTCTGCACCCACATAGTCCTGTATAACAATATATTCCCAACTTTTTGGGGAGTCAACGAGCTTGTTGTACACATCTTCATAGGTGAGACCCAGATAGGTTCCAAGAATATACGCCAACGCCTGCGGGTCTTTCATGGCTTTCAAGCTCACACCCACTTCATAGACCGTCCGGTTGCCTGCCAGCAAATGACCGTTGCGGTCGTAGATCTCACCGCGTTCAGGGTAAAAAGTACTGAATTCGCCTGCATATAAGTCACCCTGGGACAGAAATATTTTTGCCTGTTCGCTGTTCTGGATGCGCACCATCTGTACAATAATCGCCAACCCCACAAGCGCGAGACCTGCAACGAGCACCAATGAACGGATGGCAAACTGCTGTCTCACTGCCCGCCTCCGAATTTAACTCGATCATCGAACCACTCAAGCAGGGACTGTGTATATTCTTCGGGGAGTGTGTACACGTGCGCAGGGGCATCATCCGCTGCTTGCAGGATTAAAGGTTCAGGAGATATATAACCGGGGACAGATACATAATCCAATTCACCGGGCTTTACTGCCCGGTATCCCAATTCCAAGGCGCGTCGTTGCATTACAGCAGTCGAGGTCAATTTGCCCAGTTCCGTTTCAAGGTCGGCATTGGAGCGTTGTATGGCGGCGATCTCGAAGCGCATCCCCTGGATCTCACGTCCGGCGACGGCAGCACGCGCGGTCACGTCAAGGTATAACGCGGCAACCAGCGCCAGCACGATCACCACCAGCAGGAACGCGCCAATATACTGGCGTTGAACACGCCAGGGCGCCTGTTTATAAGCATGGATGATTTGTGTTGCTTGCATAAACGACCTTTATATTTGGGCGATTGGTCGGTATTCTGCTAAAAAAATCTTTACCACATAAGGACACCAAGGTCACGCAGGAAAAATCTTCAGGGCTTTACCCTTTTCCCCTTTGTGTACTTTGTGCCCTTCGTGGTAAAAACTGTAAAAGCAAGATTTATATTTTTTCTGCAATGCGGAGCTTCGCACTGCGCGCTCTCGGATTGTTTTTTGTTTCTTCCTCCGAAGGCGTAATCGGTTTTCGGTTCACCTCTTTTATGATCGCCTTGCGTTCGATTTCGTAAATTCGTTCGTAAGGCGGATTAACAACATCCTTGCTTTGTTCTCTAAAAAAATCTTTGACAATTCGGTCTTCCAATGAATGGAAGGAGATCACTGCGAGTCTGCCACCAGACCTTAGGCTTGCTACGGCTTCCGGGAGCACTTCCTCAATGGAAGCCAGCTCCTCGTTCACCGCGATTCGTAAGGCTTGAAACGTTCTCGTCGCAGGGTGGAGGCGGTCACCGCGGCGGGGAGATACGGCTTCGATAACAGCGACCAGTTCACGGGTAGTGTGAAGCGGTCTTTTGTTCACGATGGCGCGTGCAATTTTGCGTGAATCTCGTTCTTCGCCGTATTCATAAATTAAGTCAGCCAGTTCCCGTTCGGAATAATTGTTCACGATGTCGGCGGCGGTTTGCGTTACATGAGGTCCAAAGCGCATGTCCAGCGGAGCATCATTTTGAAACGAGAAACCTCTTTCAGGCGTATCGAATTGCATCGAGGAGGCGCCGAGGTCGAGGACGATGCCGTCCACTGAATCCCATTGAAGGCTCTTCAGTTGGGCGGATAGAGTCGTATAGGAGGCTTGCACCAGATGGATGCGGTGTTCGTAAGGAGCCAAGGTCTTACGAGCGACCGCCAACGCTTGCGGGTCTACATCGAGACCCAACAATTGTCCATCTGGCGCAGACGCCTCCAAAATGCCGCGGGCATGACCGCCCGCGCCCAATGTCCCATCGACATAGCGCCCGCCGCGCCCGGGTTGCAACGCGTGTATAATCTCTTTGTAAAGTACAGGTTGATGCAGCAAGTCATTCATAACGGCGACCAAAGGTCGTCATTATGACGACGAAGTATTTTTTGAAAGGTCAAGTGTCGAGAAGCGTCCCTCGTTGGCTTCCACATCCTGCAGGTTGTCCGTTTGGGCTTTCCATTCAGCAGGACTCCACACTTCAAAGTAT
The DNA here is from genome assembly GCA_963753655.1 of uncultured Chloroflexia bacterium. Lineage (GTDB taxonomy): Bacteria > Chloroflexota > Anaerolineae > Anaerolineales > Villigracilaceae > Defluviilinea. The sequence goes on along the minus strand of CAVWDB010000008.1, from coordinate 185,015 downwards.
TCGCCCTGCCCGGCGACCGTGAGTTCCCCGCTCGCGATACCGAGGAATTCACGCAGGTTCTGCGGAACAAGGATGCGCCCAACCTTATCCACTTCAACAGGATAGGCATTCGAGAGGATGAGGCGGCGTAACATGCGTGCGGTAGAATCAGCGAGGTTCATGTTGTTGATGCGTTCATAAACCTGTTGAAAGTATGTATCGGTCATCACCATCAGGCATTTGTCAAAACCCTGTGTAATGAAGGCGCCAGCAGCCAGCAAGTCGCGATAGCGCGCCGGAACCATCAGGCGACCCTTATCATCGAGGTTATGCTGGAACTGACCCAAGAACATTTGTGCTATAATTCCTTTTAACTGGTGAACGCCGGGAATTCCGGCGTTCTACCACTTTGTACCACTTCTTCCCACATTATACGCTTTTTGAGGGAAAAATCAAGAGTTGTAACCATTTGATCATCCCCTCTAATCTTCTATTTTTATGCTGACCAATCCTCTCCACATCACATTGCTCGAATCATCCCACTGGCAAGACTATGCTTTGCTCGATAGCGGCGATGGATTAAAGCTTGAACGCTTTGGCAAATATGTTTTTGTGCGCCCCGAATCGCAGGCATTGTGGAAACGCTCATTGGATGCCGAATGGAGGAATGTAGATGCGGTCTTCATCCCCAGCGGTGAGGAAAGCGGCGGACATTGGGATTTCAAAAAAAAGGTGGATGAAAAATGGGAAATGAGGTATGCCCTCCGCTTCGACTACGGCACTGACAAGCACAGCGCCTCTGCTCAGCGCGACATAACATTTAAAGCAATGACCACACCCGGGCGTCATCTTGGCGTGTTTCCTGAAGTGGCGGCGCATTGGGATTGGTTCAGCGGGTTGATCGCAAATGCAAAAAGAGAAATCAACGTTCTGAATTTATTTGGATATACCGGACTCGCCTCTTTAGCCGCCGCGTCGGCTGGCGCAAAAGCGACTCACGTGGACGCTTCAAAGAAATCTGTAGGCTGGGCGCGTGAAAACCAGGCTTTATCCAAGCTGACAGAGAAACCCATCCGCTGGATCGTGGATGATGCGTTGAAGTTCGTCCAACGCGAGGTAAGGCGTGGAGTGAAATACGATGGCATCATCCTCGACCCGCCCAAATTCGGGCGCGGACCCAAAGGCGAGGTGTGGGAAGTGTATAAGTCCCTGCCTACGTTGCTGGAAGCGTGCCGCGCATGTTTGAGCGATAATCCACTATTCGTTGTCAACACTATTTATGCTGTGCGCGCCTCAGCAATTCATATGGCGCAAGCAATGGAAGATATGATGAATGGATACGGGGGAAAGGTTGATATGGGAGAGTTGGTCACACGTGAACAAAGCGCGGGACGGTTATTATCCCAGGCGGTGTATGCACGTTGGGAAAGAACATGACAATTTTCAACTTCATTAATCCTCCCTAACCTTGTCCTAGACAAATCCATATGGACATGGGAAAATCTCAACTCAAGAAAATTTACGACAAGGAGTTTTTTTTCATGAGCCCTGACAAGAAGAGTAAACGCCAGGAACGGCGCGAGAAAATGCGTCAGCAGGAAGCACGCGGCCGCCTGATTACGATTGGTCTAATTACAATTGGTGCGGCGCTATTGGTATTTGCATTCATCTGGCCCACGCTGAGGCCGATCGCGGATGTGGTTACGGTGGACCCTGGAACACATCCAAACCCGAACGATAATGCCATGGGTGACCCGAATGCCCCGATCAAGATCGAGGAGTTTTCCGATTTCCAATGCCCGTTCTGCGAACGATTCCATCAGGATACAGAACCCCTGCTCAGACAATACTATATTGAAACAGGAAAGGTCCTGTTTGTTTATCGCTCCATGGGAAATTGGGTCAGCCAGAATATCGGCGGCCCCAAGACCGAATCACAGGATGCTGCTTTGGCAGCCTATTGCGCTGGCGACCAGAACAAGTTCTGGGAAATGCACGCCGCATTGTTCGGAAATATCCTCGGTGAAGACGCCGGTTCGTTCACAGACAAGCGGCTTCAAGCCATTGCTGAGACAGTAGCCGGGCTGGATATGAGTGCCTTCAACAGCTGCTATAACAGTGGCAAATTCAAAGACCGCGTCCAACAGGATATGCAGGACGGAATAGCCGCGGGTGTAAATGGAACGCCCGGTTTCCTCATCACCTGGACAGTCAACGGAGAAACGAAGTCCCAGCTGATCTCGGGCGCCCAACCCTTCAATGATTTTCAGGTACAACTCGAAGCGGCGTTAAACGAAATGGGATTACAGTAGAATACGGCACCTCCGATCAAAAGAGGACACGAGCGCCGTGTCCTCTTTTGATTCCACACTGTGTATAATCGCTTGCATATCCGGAGGAGTCATGTCAAAAAATCAAACTTATATTCTTGTTGCGGGTGGTTGCCTGGTTGCACTATGCGCGGGGATTGCGCTGGTTGGTGGAATATTCTATATGGCTCCTCGATTTGCCGACCAGTTCAACCCAGGTCCAGAAATCGTTAACGCTACCGAAATTTCACCTTCCCGTGGACAAGGAAATTCTATCGGCGACCCCAACGTGCCCATTCATATGGAAGAGTTCGGAGACTTTCAATGTCCTTTTTGCCAACGCTTCCATGAACAGACGGAGCCATTGTTGGTGGAACAATATGTCAACACGGGCAAGGTTTATTTCACCTATCGTTCCGCGGGTAACTGGGTCAGCCAGAATATTGGCGGTGGGAAGACCGAATCACAGGATGCTGCCGCGGCTGCCTACTGCGCCGAAGATCAGAACAAATTCTGGGAGATGCACGATATTCTGTTCGCCAACATACTCGGTGAAGATGCGGGTTCCTTCACAGATGAACGGCTTGCGACCCTCGCTCAAAAAGATGGGCTTGATATGAACACATTCAATGAATGTTATACCAGCGGGAAATACAAGGACAGAGTCCAGCAGGATTACGTGGACGCCATTACAGCGGGTGTGAACGGCACCCCGTCATTTTTGGTCACCTACACCGTGAACGGTCAAACAAAAACGAAACTGATCGAAGGCGCGCAACCGTTTGAAGCGTTTCAACAGGAGCTTGACGCAATATCACAGGAAATCGGAAAGTAATACAAAAGGCTGCGGCAACGCCAATACATCTTCGAATCTGACGAGTGTATAATGAATCAGGAATGTTATTTTTGAATTGAAGACCTATGACAAAATCCCGCCTCCCCCTCACCCTAAACTGTCTCCTCTTGATCAGCCTGATCCTCACATCCTGTGCAGGCGCGCCACAATTGCCGGGGTTTACTTCTCCCACGCCGACAGTTGAAGTTTCAACCGCGGCTCAACTGACCTCCCCGCCCACGCTCATCGAAACCGACCCGCCCCTCAACAGCGTCATTGGGCATCAATCTCCCATCACATTTTATTTCGATCAGGCAATGAACAAACCTTCCATTGAATCCGCCCTGAACGGACTCCCCGAAGGGACGTTCGCATGGAGTAATGAAGCGACTCTCGTATTTACACCCACACAACCTTACCCAGCGAATTCAAAATTAAATATCGGTATAGCAAACTCCATTCAATCTGCCAGCGGATTTGGGATCTCTGAACCCATTCAAGTCTCGTTCACTGTTGCAGATTACCTGCGCGGGACGAACTTGCTTCCCAAAGCAAACACCACGGACGTGAACGTAGATGCCGCGATCGCCATCTCTTTCAACCAGCCTGTTGTCGCGCTCGGCGCGGACTCATCAACATTACCCTCTGCATTCAATCTTCAACCATCTGTGTTGGGGCACGGTGAATGGATCAACACCAGCACATACGTCTTTTATCCCCAGGTTTCGATGCAGGGCGGGACGGAATACACCGTCAGCGTGGATGAAAATTTGAGATCTGTAACAGGCACTGGCTTGGATGGAAGCGTGCCCAACGCGTGGAAGTTCGTCACCTCGCGCCCGCGTGTTGTCTCGTTGGAACCATCCAGTCAGGGACTGATCCCGCTCGATGCTGAGATCAAACTAACCTTCAACCAGCCGATGGATAAGGAAAGTGTGCAATCGAATTTTCAGTTCAACGGCACAAATGGTGCAGTGAACGGTACATTTGCATGGAGTGAAAACGATACGGTGTTGACCTTCACACCCAAAACTCTTTTGGCGCGCAACATCGGTTATCGATTAAACCTGGGCGCGGCGGCAAAATCACAGGGTGCAACCGGTATGGCGCTCGGCACAGATTACGGCGCAGTGTTGCGTACCTACGATGATTTTGCGGTCATAGAGACAATTCCGAATTACAGTTCAGCGACTTTCACTTTCAACTCACCGCTTACCAATGACAATTATAAAGATTTAGTGAAAGTCATCCCTGTGGTGGATAACCTGCAAGTGGATGTGGACCCCGACAATTTGCATCTCTACGTCTATGGCGATTTTAATCCCGGCACAAATTATGCCATCCAGCTAGCCTCACAGATCGAGGACCGTTGGGGACAATCGCTCGGCGACCCGTTCGTTTTGGACTATCAAACACCGCCATTGCCTCCCTCCTTAACCGTGCAGTCTTTCGGCTCAACCACGTTATTCGTACGCCCCGATGAACCCGTGTTATATGCGGACGCGGTAAATATCCAGGATGCAGATGTGTCCGTTGCGCCTCTGTCCTTGCAGGATTTCTTCACGCTTCAAAATTCTTACGAGCTTCAACAGGCGTATGTCCCAACCGATGCGTCCACTTATTCACAAAAATTTGAACTGCCTTCCGGTCAATTGCAGGAAGTGAAATTAAATCTTACACAGAAGAACAACCAGCTTTTGCCGGGGCTGTATTATGTCGGCATATCATCGCCACAAAGCGCAAATGTGGCAAAGACTGTGTATCTCACCGCTTCAAGTCAGGTGAACCTCACGTTCAAACTGGGTGCGACAGAGGCGCTGGTTTGGGCGGTTGATCTTCCGTCGCAAACGCCAATCCCAAATGCACCGATCACCATTTACGATGATGCAGGTAATATCATGGCCTCAGGCGTGACCGATGCTGATGGATTATGGCAGAGCGCAGTCGGCGAACGTGATGACCGTCTGTTCGCGATACTGGGATTGCCGGGTGATGAAAACTTTGGATTAGCAGTTAGCAATTGGAGCAGTGGACTCGAGGCGTGGAATTTCGGTTACACACAACGTGTGCAAAAACCACATACTGAAATTTATATGTATACAGACCGCCCCATCTACCGTCCCGGGCAGACCATTTATTACCGCGGCGTTGTGCGGCAGGCATTCAACGGCCGTTATGAACTGCCATCCATCAATACGGTTCCGATCATCTTGAATGACGCAAACGGCACACAGCTTACAACCATCAATGCGCAGCTTTCTCCATTCGGCACGTTCAACGGTCAATTGGAATTGCCACAGAACGCACTGCCCGGCTATTATTCATTCTCGAATGCCAGCCTTGAGTTTTATCTTTCCCTCCAGGTCGCGGAGTATCGCAAACCGGAGATCGACCTCAGCATCGCTTTATCATCCAACGAAATCAAACTTGGCGAACTGGCACGGGCGAATGTCAATGCGCGCTATTTTTTCGGCGCGCCCGCGGGAAATGTAGATGTCCATTGGGCGCTTTACACCAAGCCTGATACTTTTTACCTGACAAACTATCAGATAGGATTAATTGACACCCCCTGGCTGGATGTGTTCCGCTTCCCGGATGGAGGAGGCTCTCAATATTTTGGGACTCAGATCAAGGAGGGAACGGGTCAGACGACCCCGGAGGGGATTCTGTCCATTGACCTGCCAGCCATCCCTGAGAGTGATTCGCCTCAACGCCTCACGCTGGAAGTGACCGCCACAGACGAGACCGGTCTACCCGTCAGCACAAGGACCGAGATAAAAGTCCACCCCGCAGATTTTTACATCGGCTTGCATCCCGATCAATGGGTCGGCACGGCAAAATCTGCGGTCGGTTTTGACGTGGTTACCGTGGACTGGGCTGGAGAACCTTCAGGTAATAAGACACTTGTGGCGGAGTTCAAGGGCGTGCGCTGGGAAAAAGAGACCGACCAGGCAGGTTATCCCACATACACGCCCGTGTACACACCCGTGGGAAGCAGTAACTTTGCCACTGGACCTGATGGCAGGGCGCGGCTTTCATTTGTCCCGCCAACTTCGGGAACATATATGCTCGATGTCTCAGGCATTGGTGCGCACACACAGACATTGATCTGGGTTGGCGGCGCAGGGACAGCCGCCTGGCCTGACCTGCCAAATCAACGGCTTGAACTAACAGCAGATAAAGACACGTATAAAGCAGGCGATACTGCAAATGTATTCATTCCGAATCCTTTCGTCACAAATTCACTGGCGCTTGTGACCGTTGAACGTGGGCTGATCTCCAAAGCGGAAGTCATCACATTGAGCGGAAGCGGGGAACAATATTCGTTACCGATCACGGACGAGGACGCGCCGAATGTATATGTCAGTGTTACCGTGTTGGGGCAGGGCAATGATTTCAGGCAGGGAATTGTCAACATCCCTGTGACGCCCGAGGCACAGGAATTGAACGTGCAGGTATCGCCAAACCCCACCGAGGCGGGTCCGCGCGATAACGTTACATTCGATGTGGCTGTAACGGACAATCAGGGTCAACCTGTGGAAGGAGAATTCTCTTTATCCGTTGTGGATAAATCTGTGCTGGCATTGGCAGACCCAAATGCAGAAGATATCGTCCCCGCGTTCTACAGCAACCAACCGCTCGGCGTGGAGACCGGTCTTTCGCTCGCGGCATATGGCGGACGTAACGCACTCCAGCCGGGCGGACTCGGCGGCGGCGGCGGCGGAGATATCACTCATCATTCGCCAGGATTTCCCGGATACTGCGTACTGGAATCCATCGCTTATCACCAACTCGGATGGTCATGGTCAGGTGACGATGACATTGCCCGATTCACTCACCACCTGGCACGTGGATGTGCGCGGGCTGACGAACGATACAAAGGTCGGTCAGGCAGAAACTGAGATCATATCCACAAAGCCACTGCTTATCCGTCCCGTGACGCCGCGCTTTTTGGTCAGTGGAGATCACGTATTGATGGCGGCAGTGGTCAACAACAATACAAAAAATACGTTGAAAGTAGCGGCAACGATCCAAAGCGACGGATTTGTTTTGGACCAACCCGAAGCCACCACACGCAACTTCGATATATCAGGCAATTCACAAGCACGCGTGGAATGGTGGGGCACGGCAGGTTTGGACAGACTCGGCTGATCTTGTATTCTCGGTCACTACAACCAGCTCGCCCTCGTTACAAGATTCAGCGCGTCCGGTGTGGGGCAGGTTGCCCATTCTGCAATATACGGCTCCGCAGGCATTTGTCACCGGAGGGATTTTGCGCGGCGCGGCTTCTCAACAGGAAACCATCTCGCTCCCGCGCACATTTACTCCCGGTGAAGGAAGCGGCTTGGACGTAGAGTTAAGTCCATCGTTGGCTGGCAGTTTGTTATCCGCGTTGGAGGCGTTGGATGTCCCCGAGTCTTCCGTCAGCGCGGAGGCGAATGTATCCTATCTGCTTCCAAATCTTGAAGTCTATCGTGCGTTGAAGAATGTAAGTTTGGATGACCCCGTGCTCACAGCCCGCGTCACAACGAATCTCAATGCGAGTGTCAGCCGACTATCGTATTTGCAAAACGCAGATGGTGGTTGGAGTTGGTGGGGCACCAGTGAAAAAAGCGACACATATATTTCGGCGTATGTACTCTTTGGGCTGATGCGTGCGCGGCTTTCCGGCGCGGCGGTGAGTGACGATGTAGTGAACCGAGCCGTTAAGTTTTTGCAAGAGACACAACCTGCGGTTAACGCAAACACAAAAGGCGCGGAACTGGATGAGATCACATTCATTCAATTTGCATTGAGTCAGGCGGGCGTTACCGACGCGGCAATTGCCAACGCCTTGTATGACGCGCGTGATCGAATGAGTCCAACCAGCGTGGCATGGCTTGCTTCCATTCTCAAGACCATCAATCCCGCAGAGACGCGCGTGCGCGACCTGATCTCGAATCTCGAAACCAATGCCATTCGCACAGCCTCCAGCGCACATTGGGAAACGCCGTCCGAAAACATCTTTACACGCGGCTCACCCATTTACACCACATCCATTGTCCTATATATACTCGCCCAACTCGATCCCGCCAATCAGATCGTCATCGATGCTGTCCGTTATCTTGCCGCGCATCGTAATGCACACGGCTTATGGAGCATAGGTCACGAGAACGCCTGGGCGATCCTGGCGCTCAACGAAGCGATGGTCGGCTTGGGCGACCTTCGTTCCGATTTTAGTTTCAACGCCACGCTCAACGGCAATGCGCTTACAAGCGGAGATGTGGCAGGCATACAACTCGCGCCGCTCACTGCGCACGTGCCGCTCGAATTTCTCTCCCCCACTTCACCGAACCTGCTAACGATCAATCGTGAAGATGGACTCGGGCGACTCTATTACCGCGCGGTTTTGAATGTCAATCGTCCGGTACAGGATGTAAAGCCGTTGAACGATGGGATGAGCATTGAACGAGTCTACTGTCGCGCTGAGCGGAGGTCTGAGCGAAGCGAAGCGCAGACGCAGTCCGCAGTCGAAGCGTGTCCGCCTCTCTCCTCCCTTCAACTTGCCTCCACTCAACCCATCACCGCCCAACTGACGTTGACTCTGCCTCACGATTCGTACTACGTCATGGTCGAAGACCACATCCCTGCCGGCATGGAGATCCTGAACCGCGCCCTCAAAACCAGCCAGCAGGGAGTAGACACATCCACTGTACAAGCACAATTCGATGATAAAGACCCCTTCGCCAACGGATGGGGCTGGTGGCTGTTCCACGATCCACAAATTCGTGACGAGGGAATTCTATACACCGCTGATTATCTCCCCGCAGGAACCTATGTGTTGACCTATACACTTGTACCGTTACAAGCTGGCGAATATCAGGTACTCCCTGCCCACGTCTGGCAGGCTTTCTTCCCCGAAGTACAGGGAACGAGCGCAGGCGCTGTATTTGAGATTAAGCCGTAAAAGAGAAACACGCTGGTTGAGCAGCCCCGAGTGCAATTCGAGGGGCGTATCGAAACCAGCGTATAACATGCAAATATTAAGTTTGTGGTTTCGATACGTGGCGACAATCAACAGCGCCACTACTCAACCACCGGTTGATACTCTACCTCACCATCCCCCACATCGCCAACGCGCCAAAGATGCACAACACAACTGCCGCACCTGTGATCACATCGCGCAACTCGCGGCGATCCACAAGCTGAAGCATGGGCTGAATCCCCTCCACCTCCCACACCGGACCTGCGAACCACGTAAAGATCAACCCACCCAGCAAGCCGCCGATGTGTCCCCAGTTATCAATCCCAGGGGAAAGCCCCAAGAAGAGATTGATCACCACAATGAAGATCACATTCTGGATCGCTTTCCCGAATTGCCCCGCGAACATTTTGCGGTTCTGGTATAGAAAAATTCCTTCGGCGCCGATCAACCCAAAGATGGCAGTGGACGCGCCAGAGTGAGTTTGCATCCGAGAAGATGAACGACATGACGTTCCCTGTAAACGCGCCCAGCACATAAAGCAGGAAAAAACGCCCATGCCCGAAGTGACGCTCAAGCCCAATCCCAAATACGATACAACGCATACATATTGAAACCAATATGCAGAATGAAACTGGTGCCATGCAGGAGGGCAGGGGTAATCAAACGCCAGATCTGACCGGCACGGATCAGTTCATTGGATTTGATAAAGAACAGAGCCGGAATATCATATTGAACAAGCGCCTGGGTGACAAGTTGCAACAGATAAATGAAGACTGTTATGCCAATAATGGAATACGTCACATAGGGGGCAGATTGAGGCACAGAGACGCGAACGGCTGGTGAAGGCGGAGTACCCTGAAGGGTATCTTCGACAGGCTGTGGGGAGACCCCCGCGTGGATGTTATCAGAAGAGGTTGGATATTCGTTCACAAGGAAACCTTTCTCGGGTTGACACGATGGTGTTCCGCATCGATAATGGCGCGGATGATATCCACCGTTTCATCCAGATGGAAATCACGGTTGACGATCACATAATCGAAGGCTTCCACGCGGTTGAGTTCCTTGCGTGCGGTCGCAATGCGGATGGCAAGTGAATCAGCGGTCTCGGTCTTGCGCGTTTCAAGGCGATGCACCAGTTCCTTTTCGCTGTCGGTAGTGATGAAGATCATCAAAGCCCCAGGTGACATTTTGTGCACCGTTTCAGCGCCCTGCACATCGATACGCATGACCACATCCTTGCCGCTGGCAAGCGCCTCGCGCACCTGTTGTTTCGGGATGCCCTTGTAATCGCCGTACACAATGGCATGTTCGATCAACTCATCCTCATCGATCATGCGCGCAAACTCATCCATTGAAACAAACCAATAATCCCTGCCATGCACTTCATTGGCACGCTTCGGACGCGTAGTGGCGGTCACCACAAAGTGGAATGGCAGTCCGCGTTCCTGCATGCGCTGCATCACAGTATCCTTCCCTGCGCCGGATGGACCGGAGATCACGATCAGCAACGGTTGGGGATGATGGACATTGAATTCGGAATCGGGAGAGGATGGCATGGACAGATTTTACCAGACGGATTAAAAAACAAAGACTTCGGAAGTTTGGTCACAACGCCTGTTCCACCAACTGACTAATTTCAGCGCTTCCCTCTCTACCCGATGAATGATCCAGCCAGACAAAGAACTCTGCATTCCCTTTCGGTCCCATTAACGGACTCTTGATCAGCCCGCGAATATTGAAACCTTCCTTTTGAGCAAATCCCAACACATCCAGCAACACCTGTTTATGGATTTCCGGGTCGCGTATCACCCCATCTCCGCGTGAGACATCCTTTTTACCGGCTTCGAACTGGGGCTTAATCAAGGCTATAACACTTCTTTCTTCTTTCATCTTTCCATCTTCAATGAAAGAAGAAAGAGGAAAACTCAATCCACTTCTTACAACAGGCAGGATGATTTTGAGCGAAATAAAAGATGCATCCACTGTCACCAGTGAAACCTGCTCCGGCAAAGACTCTACATAGCGCGCGTTCGTCTGCTCCATCACAGCGACACGTTTATCGTTGCGCAGCTTCCAGTGCAAAATACCTTTGCCCACATCAATCGCATAAATTTTCGCCGCGCCGCGTTGCAACAGACAATCCGTGAATCCACCTGTAGATGCGCCAACATCAGCACACACGAAACCGTTCACATCCATACCAAACGCTTCAAGCGCGCCATCCAGCTTTTCTCCGCCTCTCGAAACGAAGCGCGGACCGGTATCCACCGTCAGCGTAGCGTCGGCTTGGACAGCAGTGGCAGGCTTGAGCGTGACCTGATCCGCCACGCGCACCTGTCCCGCCATGATAAGGGCTTGCGCCTTGGCGCGCGATTCGGCAAGTCCGCGCTCGACGAGTAGAAGGTCCAATCGTACTTTTGGCATGGGCTTATTGTACTTCTCAGGTAAAATATTCGCATGTTCAAACACCTCATCAAAGCCATGCGCGTCCGACAATGGCACAAGAACGGATTTGTGTTCTTTGCACTGATTTTCGACAAGCAATTGTTTTTGTTGGGACCTTTTCTGAGAACGCTGGAAGGTTTTTTACTATTCTGTCTGGTTTCCAGCGCGGTGTATTTGTTCAACGACCTGGCAGACATCGAAGCTGACCGTCAGCATCCGCAAAAGAAAAATCGTCCGCTGGCTTCGGGAAATTTAAGCACAAATGTAGCATGGTATACAGCCATCCTGCTTGTGGTAATTGCGCTTCCACTGGGTTATCTGCTTGTTCCTGCGTTTGGGCTGATCCTTGGCTTATATCTGGTCATCAACCTGCTGTATTCAAGCTGGCTCAAACATATTCCCATCCTGGATGTGTTAATCGTATCCTCAGGTTTTGTCTTGCGTGTGGGCGCCGGGGTTTCACTCATCACCGTGGAGCGCTTCTCACCGTGGCTCTACATGATCACGATTTTATTCTCGCTTTATATCGGCTTCGGCAAACGCCGCGCCGAAATGACGCTGCTTGAACAGGGCGCCAGCTCGCACCGCAAGGTTTTGGATGGATATACCCTTCCACTGCTCGACCAATACATCACCATCGTCTCTGGCATGACCATTGTTGCCTATTCGCTCTATACCTTTTCGGCACCCAACCTGCCTGAAAACCACACCATGATGCTCACCATCCCATTCGTGGTGTATGGTATCTTTCGATACTTGCAACTGATTCAAACAGGCAACGCCGCAGGCGCGCCGGATGAAGTCGCACTCAAGGACCGTCCACTACAAATCACCGTTTTACTATGGGGCTTGGCTGTGATCGCAGTCTTCTATCTCTCGTGAAAGCCTCTGCGCCCGGCAAGATCATTCTCTTCGGTGAACATGCTGTCGTCTACGGACGACCCGCGCTGGCGGTTCCTGTCACACAAGTTCATGCGGATGTTGAGATATTGGACTCTCCCCGCACAGGGATTTGGATTGATGCCCCAGACGTAAACCTCCATGCCGAACTGAACACGCTTCCCTCCGACCATCCAGTTGCTGCTGTCATCCATAACCTTTTCTTCCTCGCGCGCATTTCCCCGTTTCCCAATCTTGCCATAAAAATTATCTCCACGATTCCCGTCGCCTCGGGACTCGGCTCCGGCGCGGCAGTGACCGTTGCCTTAACCCGCGCGCTGTTTGCACATATCAACTTTCCAATGACAGATGAAGAAGTTAATTCATTTGCTTATGAAATTGAGAAGCTCCATCACGGCACACCCTCAGGAATTGACAATACCGTGGTCACCTATGCAAAGCCCGTTTATTTCGTAAAAGGTCAAACCATCGAAATTTTCAAAGTCGCCGCGCCTTTTACTATCGTGATCGGCGATACAGGGATTTCCGCTCCTACAAAAGAATCCGTAGGCGATGTCCGCAAGTTATGGGAAGCAGATAAAACAAAATGGGAAAGTGTGTTTGATCAAATTGGTGAAATAGCCAACCAGGCAAAACATGCTATAGAAAGTGGAAAGAGGGGAATACTCGGCAAATTGATGGGTCAAAACCATGCACTCTTGCAAGAGATGACAGTCTCATCTCCCGAACTCGACAAACTGGTTTCAGCCGCGCGAAATGCCGGGGCGTTAGGAGCAAAACTCAGCGGCGGCGGACGCGGGGGGAATATGATCGCTTTGGTAAAGCCGGAGCAGGCAGAAGCAGTTGCAAAGTCCCTGATGGAAGCGGGAGCAAGTAACACGATCATTACTTCGATAGAACCTTAATCAAGGATTTGAATCGAATTCGCTCTGCCGTGCATAGAAAGAAAATGAGGTATATTTATCTTGCAGAATTTTTTTCGTGTTCTGCATAAGAAATTATGCCAAATCAACCACGAACAAAAGAAGAGGAATGGCGGTTAGCATTAACACAAGGGGAAAATGTTCCCGTCCATTTTCATCGTTTATTCGGAGTACTTCCCTCAAACCCGCGCTGTAAGATGTGTAATGCGCCTTTCAAAGGCTGGGGTGGAGTTGTCATGCGCATGATAGGCAGACCCCAATCGAAAAGAAACCCGCGTTATTGTGAGCCGTGTGCCTTTCAGGAAATTGGCGGCGCGGAAGTCGAGATTTCGATGCTGTTTGCAGATATACGCGGTTCGACTGGCATTGCGGAGAGTATGAGCCCTGTCGAATTCACGAAGTTGATCAGCGGCTTTTACGAGGTAGCCACCGATGTGCTGGTACGGACAGACGCACTCGTGGACAGGTTGGTCGGTGATGAAGTGATCGGTTTGTTCATCCCGGCATTTGCCGGGCAGGAACATTCCAAACGCGCAATCGAAGCCGCACAACAACTTGTCCATCGTCTTGGTCATGGCGCTGCTCAGAAAACGCGCTTGCCCATTGGTGTGGGCGTTCACACGGGTAACGCGTATGTAGGCGTGGTGCAGGGAGCGCAGGAAGGCATCAGCGATTTCACAGCCTTGGGTGATAACGTCAACATCACAGCGCGGCTGGCTTCGATGGCTGGGGCGGGTGAAATTCTCATCAGCGACGCGGCATATCGCGCTTCCAATTTGGATCTTGGAGATTTGGAACGGCGCAATCTGATGTTGAGGGGTAAAAGCGAAGCAATAGGAGTTCATGTTCTAAAAGCTGAAACACAATAAGCAAAACATGGCGGGCTCATGAAATGGATCGCGCCATTACTGGCGTATCTGGCGGTTGGCTTCGGATTACTTGTTTTTCATAGCGCCTGGGGCGCATTGTTGGGATTCCATTTCGCGATCATCGTTTCACTTTTAATTGCCAGGCCAAATATCCCCATCACAGTCCTGTTCAAAAACAAAAATATCAAATGGACTTTCCTGAGCACCCTCCTCTGCGGAAGCAGCGGCGTGGCATTGTATTTCTTTTGGAAATCATTTGATTTTGCAAACGACTTTTCCGAACAAATTGCATCCCTTGGATTGAACTCATCCAATTGGCTTTTCTTCATTGGGTATTTTGCTCTGGTCAATCCATTCATCGAGGAGTATTTCTGGCGTGGATATTTGGGAAGCAAAACAAAAAGCCTGCACAGTTCAGAACTCTCTGTATGCAGGCTTTCACGCGTTGATTCTATTCAACAAAACAAATACTTTCTCAATTATTTACGCCCTTGTTCTTCTTGTTCTGGCAGGCTGGTTCTGGAGACAAATCTTCCGTGAAGATGAAGGTCTGCTTGCGCCTGTGCTTGGTCATATGGCGGCAGATTTCACGATTCTTATGACTGTTTATAAAATGGTAACTTAATTGCTCAAGCCGCCGTCCTCGGCGGCGATGGTTATAACTTCATTGGCTTCGGACCGATATTCAACCTGCGATGCGTGGCGCGCATACAGGCATTCATCACAACCTGCAACCCCGCCTCACGCGCCTTTTGCGCGGCTTCTTCATTGACAATTCCCTCCTGCATCCAGACAACCTTGGCGCCAATTTTTATAGCCTCGTCCACAACCGGCGGCACATCCTCCGGTTTACGAAAGACCTGCACCACATCCACTTTATCAGGGATATTAGAAAGATTTGGATAAGCCTTTTCGCCAAGTATTTCGCTGGCAGTGGGATTAACGGGGATAATTCTATATCCCTGTTCCTTCAAGTACGAAACGATCCAATAGCTTTCCTTCTCCTGGTTGGACGACAAACCCACACTCGCAATTGTATTTGCAGTTAAAAGAATTTGCTTCATTTCATTGTCGTTATTCATGATTTCTCCTTTTGGATTTCATCGGTCATAATGACGTGTGGCGGATTCCAATTTCATTTTCACAGGTAAGATCGCCTTGAACTTCGTCTCGCCCGGCTTCAACTCAACCAACAACTGTCCGTGATGACGGTTTGCGATGATGTCGTGTGAAATGTGCAAGCCCAGCCCAGTCCCTTTGCCTGGCGGTTTGGTCGTAAAGAACGGCTCATAGATACGTGATTGGATCTCTTTGGGAACACCGGGACCATTATCGATGATCTCAACAACCACGTGGTTATCTTCTTGATACGTCCTCAAAATAATTTCACCTTTGCCATTCATCGCGTCCACGGCGTTATCGATGATATTCGTCCATACCTGATTCAACTCGCTGGCATACGCCTCAATACGCGGCAGGTTCGGCGAGTACTCACGCTTCACCGTCACGCCTTGCTTCAATTTATGTTGCATGATCACCAGTGTATTTTCCAGCCCTGCATGCACGTCCACTTCGAGCAACGGCGCCTGATCGAGATACGTATAGGATTTCATCGCCTGCACAATCTGCGATAGCCGTTCGGTCGTCTGCTGAACTTCGGACAGTAATCCATTCATCAGGCAACCTGTCCCCAGCCATTGAATGGATAAGTCAAAGAAGGTCACTGCTTTTAACTTCTCGAGCGACTCGACGTCCCATCCGAAGTTGACCATCGCGGGTGCAAGCTCCCAAGCGGATTCGATCCCGTTCGCTTCCAGCCACGCCTGAAGCTGATCCACCAGATCGATCTTTTCCAACGTATTGAGCTTTACTGGTGATTCAAAATGATGCTTCGCCTCGTCCATTAATTCGTTGAACCAGTCTATTTTATTTTCCTTGAACACAACGGATTCGATCTCATGCGTCAACACAAGCCACCTGGATTGAGCCTCTTTCAACAGTGACGCGCTTCGTTGTGCCGCCGCGGCGGGATTGTTCAACTCATGCGCCAGTCCCGCGCTGAGCGTTCCCAGCGCCGCCATCCGTTCCTGTTGGTGGAGCAGGGCATCGTTCTGACTCAGCCGCATCATTACCCAATGCAAAACAGCCATTGATGCCGATGGGCTGGTCAATAGCAGATTATCGAAAACTTCCTTTGAAATACATAACGTTTCACAATCCGTGACCGCCGTCACGGTGGCAGAGCGCGGCGCTTGTGAGAGCAAAGCCATCTCTCCCAGCACATCCCCAGGATTGCGGACATCAATTTTGATCACCGACTGCCCCGATTGTTTATGGATCGCAAACTCACCCTTTACTACAACAAAAGCGGAATCGCCCGTATCGCCCTGCTTCATCAATACTTCTCCCGCGCGCAAAGAGACAGGCTTGGCATTGTCCATGAGGTGTTGCAACTCCTCATCAGACAATCCTTGAAAGAGCGGAGACTTGCGGAGGTCTTGGAGGTTCATAATATAACATGTCATTGCGAGGAGCGTTCATTGCGACGAAGCAATCCCCTCATCGAGTGGAGATTGCTTCGGACGAACGATCATCGTCCTCGCAATGACATTTCATAACGCTTTCAAATATTCCTTCATCAGCGCAAAAGCAATCGCGCCTTCGCCTGCCGCGGAGGCGACGCGATGATTGGTCCCGAAGCGCACATCCCCTGCCGCGAAAATTCCAGGCGTGGATGTTTCCAATAGAAAAGGAGCGCGCTCCAAGGTCCAGCCTTGAGGCGGCTTTTTATCTACGATTAAATCTGTACCCGTGTAGATATACCCTTTTTTGTCGCGCATCACCAGATCAGCAACAAGATTACTTTGCGGACGGACACCGATGAACACGAACAACGCAGAAGCATCAAAGGTTAGCGTTTCATTTGTAACATTATTTTGCACAACGATCTGTTCAAGAGATGTCTCACCCTTGAGTTCAACGAGGTCGGTATGCAACATCAACTCAAGCTTTTCATTTTCCTGCATCGCATCCACGAGATATTTCGATGCAGTTGGTTCAATGCCGCGGATCAACACATTGACCTTGCGCGCAAAACGCGTCAGATACAGCGCCCCTTGCGCGGCAGAATTGGCGCCGCCCACGACGAAGACGTCTTTATCCTTGTAGTTCATTGCTTCGGTGTATGCCGCGCCGTAATAAATACCAGCGCCGGTCAATTGGTCCGCGCCCGGCATTTTCAATGTATGGAAGGACGCGCCCGTGGCAATCAGCAGCGCGTGACAGGATATCTCCGTGTTATCTGCGAGCTTGACAATTCGATACGCATCTTTGACTTCGACCTGTTTTGCCTCTTGCGCCGATAAAATTTCAACACCGAATCTTTTTGCCTGCGAAACCGCGCGGCGAGTGAGGTCATCGCCGGAGATGCCGCTAGGGAAGCCAAGATAATTCTCGATCTTCGGACTTGAACCTGCCTGCCCGCCCGGAGCGGCTTTCTCGATGACGAGACACTTATATCCCTCCGAGCCAGCATACACAGCGGAAGCCAACCCTGCAGGACCACTGCCAACAACAATGATGTCATAAAACGGAAGGTCGGCTTTTGTTTGCAGACCAACCTTGTCTGCCAATTCCTTCAAATCAGGTTGGATGAGAGTTTTTCCATCCGGGAAAAATATAACGGGAAGTTTTGCAATTTCCTCTGAAACATTTTCAACAAGTGAACGTGCTTCGGGATCTTTTTCAATATCCAGCCACTGATATGGGATTTGGTGACGCGTCAAAAAATCCTTGACTTGATGACTGGTTAATGACCACAACGTCCCCGCAATACGTATGCCTTCGTATGGCAAACGAACATGGATTTTCCAGTCTTCGAGCAGTTCATCCAATATCGGATAGAGTCGCTCTTCCGGCGGGTGCCAGGGCTTCATTAGGTAATAATCCAGCCCCACTTCATTGATCGAAGAGATCGCGGCTTGCGTGTCTGCATAGGCGGTGAGCAACACACGTTTGGCTTGTGGATAAACTTTCATCGCTTCTTCCAGGAATTCCGTGCCGCTCATTTCGGGCATGCGCTGATCAACCAAAAACAGCGCGACGGTTTCGCTGCGCTGTTTCAATTTCTTCAAATATTCCAAAGCCGTTTTGCCCTCGTTGATCGGCAGGATACGATAATCCTGTCCGTAATGAGAACGCAGGTCGCGCTCTACAGAACTTAAAACAGAGGGGTCATCATCAAGCGAAAGAATGACTGGCTTCGGCATGTGTCTCTTTTTTATTTAACTTCCTCACCCTTCATTGTACCCGACGAAGAAGTTTCCTCCTTACCAGGCCTTTCCATCTTCCGACCAAACCACCATGAAGCGACCGGGTTTGCCTTGATGAACAATTCGTAGATCAAAACCGAGCCTGCCACGCCCATGAAGAACCCGATCCAAATGGAGAGTTTGAGATGATCCGTGACGGCTAGTACTTTCTGTCCCCAGAAATCCTGAATGGGGACATGAAAGAGCAGGATGAACAACGATATCTGCCCAAAGTATTTGAACAACGACGCGAGTTTCTGTGTCCGTAGTTCGATCTGCCGCGAAAGCGCCAGGATGAACAGAATACCGATGATCGCTTCGAATGTATTGATCGGAAATGATTCAAAAGTGCGGGTGTTGAAATCGCTGCGATAGCTGAAAAAGGAATTCAATAGAATAATGCCAACGCCCGTGCCGATCAAGAGATAAATACTTTCGAACGTTTTCTCCGTTGTGACCTGCCTGATCTCACTGCCCAGGATAAAAAAGAAACCACTCAACAGCACAAGATCAAGACTGAAAGGCAAGCCATATAATTCATACTGTTTTCCAAACAGGGAGAGGGAGAACGGGTAAAAATCCTTCAAAAACAAACTGGAAATCCCCAAAGTCACGAGGAGAAGAATCCAACGAACGTATCTATTGTTCCATCTGCCCACAAGCGCGAAGAACAAAAATGCGTAGATGCTTACCACGAACAAATGCGGCAGGAACCACAACTGTACCCAGTCAATGTAATAACCAGCTCCATACAATGACTTGAGGATGCGTTGGATGGCGGTTCTGAACCCCATCTTCTCGAAGGATATGGATGTAAAGTAGATGATGAAGATTGTGAACAGATACGGTTTCAACAGGGAGTTAAATCTTTTTTTGAAAAAGTCAAAAAAGGGAATGGTTGTTTTTAGAAAGTATCCCGACAGAAAAAAGAACAACGGCATATGGAAAGAGTAAATGACCTGATAAGCGTAGGGCGATATAACCGCAAAGTCATTATGTCCCATCACCACCAGCAAAATGCCGATGCCCTTCGCGATATCAATATATTCAATCCGTTTGGACATGGGATTTTTCTCCGCCCAAATTTTACCCTGCGAATTCAAATACCGGCATCCCTTCGACCTTTGTCTCCAGGCGGAACAGACCACCCGTAAGTGGATACTCTTTCAATGTGGCTTCATCCAATCCCTTGCGCGCAGACGTGATGTAGAGTTCGTTGCCATCTTTTCCGCCGAACACACACGATGAAACATTCTTTGCGGGCACAGGAATTTGCTCCAACAATTGGCCCGTGTTCGGATTCCACTTTGTGACCTGTGCGCCGCCCCACATCGCGATCCACAAATTATCCTGGGTATCGGAGGTCATCCCATCGGGCCAGCCCAGGGATTCAGGCACGTACACCACCGGGCGTGCATTTGCAATCGTTCCCGTTTCCAGGTCGTAATCAAAGGCTCTTACTTCGCGTGTAGGTGTGTCAATATAATAAAAAGTTTTGTAATCAGGACTCCATGTCATCCCATTAGAGATCGTAACGTTGCCCAGCAAAGGAACCGCAGATTGTCCATTAAAAGAATACAGCGTGCCCACAGGAGTTTTTTCCTCCATATCCATTGTGCCTGCGATGAAACGTCCGCGCGGGTCACACTTGCCGTCGTTGAAACGATTATTGGGAAGTGCGTCGTCAACAGACAGAAGAAAGGTCACTTTAACGGGATCAACCTCAAGTTTGGCAAAGCGCAGGCGGGTTGCCAGAATGAGTCCACCTTTTTTACGCGGCGCCATGCACCCGATGAATTCATCCAATTCAACGAGCACATTACCGTTGGCATAAATACGCTTGTTGAAGATATCCACCCAATACACCGTTCGCGTACGTGCATCCCATACGGGTCCTTCACCGAGAAGCGCTTTTGCATCATAAAGCAATTTCGCCTCCACCTTAGAACCAATCTCTTTTATAAAAAATGAATGTTGCAACCGCGGTCAGAGCGACCGCCACACCCACCACAGACATAAACGCGAACGGATGGCTTTCACCCGGCAAGGTGACATTCATGCCATAGAACGAAGCAAGAATGGTAGGCAGGTTGAGAATGATCGTGAGCGCAGCGAGGGCTTTCATGACGCCGTTCAGGTTGTTCGAAATGATCGAAGCAAAGGCATCCATCATGCTCGAAAGGATCTCTGCATTGATACTGGTCATCTGAATGGCTTGCTGGTTTTCGGTGAGCACGTCTTCAAGCAAATCCTGATCGTCCTCGTAATAATTAAAGATTTGTGTCCGCTGTACGCGCTCCATCATCACTTCGTTGGAACGCAGCGCGGTGGCAAAATAGGTCAGGCTTTTTTGATATTTGAGCAATTCCATCAGCTCGCGGTTGCGCGTGGATTTTTGTAACTGGTCTTCGATGGTTTCCGTCATACGGTTGATCTCGCGCAGATGGGTGAGGTAACGCGTGGCTGTTTCAAGAAAAATATAAAGCGCAAAACGGTAACGCTTACCTGTTTTCAATAAACGATATTTCCCATCCGCCAGCACCTGGAACATTTCCTTGTCATAACGACATATGGTGACAATGGTATTGCCCCTGATCATAATACCCAACGGGATGGTAATATAGGGAATATCGCTTTCAGGCTGACGGTGTGGGATACGGATCAGGATGAAGGTGTACTCCTCGTCCCGCTCTATACGCGGCGTTTCATCGAAATCGAGGGAGTAATTAATATAATCGGTATCGATGCCCCAATTGACAAGCCGTTGAATTTCATCGGGTGTTGGGTCGACGGCTTTTACCCACGTGCCGTTCGCCATCGAATCAAGTTGTTCAAGTCCCTGCTCTGTTGTCTTGTAAATGGTGAGCATAAATGCCTCCTTACGTGAGATCATCACGCAGGAGGCATGGCTTATCCCGCGTAATGTAACTGGTCTTGCAATGTATGCCGCGCCCAGCGACTTGTACTGGGCGGTTGACGCTCTTGATTTCCTAAATCACTTTCGGTCTTATACATTACGTATCCTTGTAGCGGTATTGTACGCCCGTTGAATGGATTTCACAACACTTCGCAAAACTGGATTTGAAAAACCGCTTTCTTCTTATGACGGATGTTTGACTCTGCCTCTCAAGCGTTTGTCTCAACCCCGAATAGTATTTGCTCTATAATTGCGTGATATGAATTCCTTAACGTCACTCTTTCCAAAAACAAAATTAACCTTTCAAAATATTTCGATACTCGCAATCTTTTTCCTTGGCGTCCTTTTACGCCTCAGACAATATCTCACGGGACGCTCGCTCTGGGTGGATGAAGCCATGCTGGCTTTGAACATCGTCAACCGGAATTTTTCCGGTTTACTCAAACCGCTGGCTTATGACCAGGGCGCACCGATTGGTTTTTTACTCGTCGAAAAAGTTTTTAATCTGCTATTCGGCAGGAATGAATATTCTCTGCGCCTTTTCCCTCTCCTTTTGGGTTTGCTTTCGTTATGGCTGTTCTATCTTCTGCTCAAACATATCGCAAGCGGAGCCGGTCTGGTGATTGCGTTGGCGCTCTTTGCGATAAACCCACGATTGATCTATTACTCGTCAGAATTAAAGCAATATATTGCAGATGTCACCATAACCATCATTCTACTTTTGGTCGCATTCCAGGTCTTTGAAGAACCTTCTCGAAAAGGATTGAGAAATCTTGCGATCGTTGGCCTTTTGGCTTTATGGTTCTCACATCCGTCTTTGTTTATTCTTGCAGGGATCGGGATTACTCTTTTCTTTCTATATCTTCAAAAACGGGACTATCCAAATCTTGGGCTGGTCATTGGCATGGGCGTATTGTGGCTGGTAAATGTCGCGTTGCTATATTCGCTGACGTTGAACGAACTGAGCCAAAACGCCTACATGCGTGAATACTGGCAGGGCGCTTTCGCTCCCATGCCGCCCTGGTCGGACTGGAACTGGTACTGGATCAGTTTTCAAAAGAATATGGATACGCACTTTGCCATCACATACGCCGCGTGGATCGTGCTCATCATCATGCTGGCAGGCTGGATCGTTCTTTTCAAGTCCAAACGCTTATTTGCCATTGCCCTCGCATGGATATTTTCAATTACCTTGCTCGCCTCCTTTCTTCAATTGTATCCATCCTTGGAAAGAATGGTTCTCTTTCTTGTCCCCATTTGGCTTGTGTTGATCGGCGCCCTTCTGGGGTTTCTCAGCAAGGAACTACAAGCCCGCCCAATTTTTAACACACTTGCCATATTACTGATAAGCACATACTTTTTTTACGGGGCAGTTCCACGCACCTTTGAGCAATTCACTTCTCCCAAATATTTTGAACATATCCGCCCGACGATGAATACCCTAAAAAGCCTATGGCGGGAAGGCGATGCGATGTTTATCACGAATGGAGCGATCCCTGCTTTTGAATATTATGCCCCCATCTATGGTTTGGAAGATGTATCCTACATATCCAGCGAGCGGGAAGATTACGAAACCCCCGCTGTTATTCTTAAACAACTTGCATCACTGGAAGGCAGTGACCGCGTCTGGATATTAATGTCTCATGTTCATGAAAAAGGGGACTTTAATGAAAAGACTTTCTTACTGGATTTTCTAAG
Organism: uncultured Chloroflexia bacterium; assembly: GCA_963753655.1. GTDB lineage: Bacteria > Chloroflexota > Anaerolineae > Anaerolineales > Villigracilaceae > Defluviilinea. Next base: position 161,865 of record CAVWDB010000008.1, on the reverse strand, counting down.
CAACATCGGAAACGAAAAGCGCGAGTTTCGTCAACCTGGCACTTCTGTATATCTATATCTTTATGACCTGAGTAAATAGCTCAGCAAAAAGAGTGGACAATCGTTTGCTCTTTCTATTATTCTCCATCGTCGTCTGAGGCAATGCCCGGCTGATCAATATTGATCACTTCTCCGTGCATATTGATGACCACCTTAAATCCCATCATGCCCAAATATGCCCGCATATCTTCCGGGATGCCGGCCTGCATCAACTGATCGAACTGCTTGTCGATATTCTTCAACTGCTGTTCGATGGCGGCTTTGGTGAACACATCCTCCTGCCCCAACATCTTCGCCGTTTGCTCGGAGATCAAATCTTCACTGCCTTTCATCAGTTCAGCGATTTGACCCAACACCTGTTTATCGATCTGCTCCGCGGGGATATGACGGCGGAAGCCCGCATCATCCACCACATAGCAAGGCTCATCACCTACAAAGGCAGTACCCGCGAGCATTTCCCAATTCATCAATAACAAGACCGGCAAATAGAGGTTGGCGAGGCATTAATCTGTCCTCTGCCTTCCCTCGATGGCGGCGAGCAAGATTCCCGCGGCAATTCCCAGACGACGGTCCAGTCGTTGTGAAGTATCCATGCTGAAATCGAGATTCAGATTCATAGCGAAATGAGGTTGAAGTTTTGACGGAGGTCGGCAACCCGCACCTCGCCAGAGGTCAGGTCATAGTTCTGAGGCAGCCAGGAGCCAAGCAGGAAGCGGCGCAAGAGCGCAAGCCCCATGCTGTCTTCGAACAGAACGCCGATCGGGTTATCGTTGGCATCCAATACTTCCCACTCATCACGCAGCAGCGAGTTCCAACCTTTGCGGCGCTAACGTGCCAACTTTTTGATTCATCGCCGTATCCACTACATCATATGCCGCTGAAAAATCAATGATCTGCCGCGCCTTGATACTCAATACTTCCTGCGTTTTATTTTCAGTCGGAATACACGCGAATATCTTCGCGCAGTTTGAACATCTTCTGCTCGCTGAACATCACAAGATTGCCCATCGGGTCATAAAATCGAAATTTACCTGCCAGTGCGAACACCTGACGTTTGAGTAAATAACTGGGATACTGAAAAATGGAATTCACGACATTCTCCTTTAGCTGATCTGGACTCTCGTGCCTTCGCCCGGTCTATGGATGTAATCCGCATCTGGCGGGACGTTGGGCTTGCTCCAGCGATACAAAAACTTTGCCGCCTCTGATGGCAGGTTCACGCACCCATGACTGCGCGGACGACCGTAATCATTATGCCAGTACGTTCCATGGAACGCGTTGCCAATGCCCGTGAAGAAGGCGCACCACGGTACACCGGGCAGGTTATAAATATTCTCAAGCGCGTCGCCCTGATTGGTCATATGTACAGACGGACCTTTATGATATGTACGGAACTCGCCGGTTGGCGTTTCGGTGCCACGCGCGCCGCTTGAGCAACGCTGCGAGAAGACCAGTTTCTCCCCTTCGAAGGCGGTCACCATCTGCGCCTTCAGATCCACGACAATCAGTTTCTCCTCATCTGGAACTTCCGGCGACAAGAGAGTCAATTCATCGCTTGGGACAAGCCGCATATCGTGAGAGGGAACATATAAATATCTTTTGGCTTCACTATCATAGATCTGATACCAGATGCTTTTCTCGTCGCGTGTGACGACCACTTTCTTCACCCAATGTGTGGTTCCATAATAGACGCGATAGCCGCGTCTGGCATACACATATGGATCGACCTTGGTATCGCTAAAAGGGACCGTGATCTCCCCCACATGTCCCGACTCTGGTACATCGAATAAGGGTTTTTGATACTTCGTTTCCACGGGAAGCACCCAGCCGGAATAGGTATAGCCTTCATCGTTGAGTTGATACCAGACGCGGTTGAACGGATTCCCTTCCTCTCCGTTCTCTTCGATGGCAGTGATGTCCACCACCTGATCCTTGCCAAAGTAATGTGTTTTGTTGGAAGAGAAAGCAGGTCCATCATACAAGGGAACACCGCTGATGGTCATCAATCCTTGATTAATAGGTGAAGAAGCAAACGCACGCTCAATACGCAGGTCACTCAATGCGTAAGCAAGCGTGCCAGCGCTGACCAGTTTAAGAAAATCGCGGCGCGTGAGTTGTGGGTTGAGCATGGGATAAGTGTAACAGTGAACGGACGGAATCTTTTTGATTATTACTTTTTTCTTATACTTTGATATCCACCCTCGTCCCCACGTAGCCATAGACAAGGTGTTTATCTGGCGGAACAGGAGGAGTTGTCCAGCGGTAGAGCCATTTGGCGGCTTGCGGCGTCAGGTTGATGCAGCCGTGACTGTGTGGATGTCCATAATCATTGTGCCAGTACGTTCCATGGAAAGATGTCCCGTTTTCCTTGATGTAGATCACCCACGGCACGCCGGGCAGGTCGAAGCCGTTGGAGGCGAGGTCGCCAGCCGCCATATGACGCGTGGGGCGCTTGTGGTAGGTGATGTAATCGCCTATCGGGGTTGTGTAGGTTCCGCTTTGCAAACGTCCGCCCGTGGAGGCGCGTGTGGCGAAGACCAGTTTTTCATATTCGTAGGCAAGAACAAGTTGATCGTCCAGACGGACTTCGATCCGTTTGTCAGCGTTGGAAATGTTTGGGGATAGCGGGGCAAGTTCCCCGTCGGAGAGCAGGCGGATATGTTTCCCGGGGACAAAATACGATTGCTCAAATTTATCGTCCAGCAGGGCATACCATATCCTTCCATCCGGGAGAACCGCGCTGGCTGTAACCCAATGGATGGTCTCGTAATACAAACGATAAATGACTTCCGAATTGGGGTCGGCTTCGATGTGCGCATCCGTGAAGGGAACACTGACTTCGCCCAATACGCCCTTGAGCGAAATAGGCTGCGGTTCATTCAACAGCGTGCGCACAGGCTGGACACTTCCCGAATAAACATATCCGCTATCTTCCACTTGATACCAGACGCGGTTATATGTCTTTTCATCCTCACTGACCGAGGTGTTCGTAATGGGAATGACCAGGTCACGCCAATAAAGTCTTTTGCGTTTGGATTTGAGATTGGGTTCGTCAAACGACCAAAGGATGCGGTCGATCACACGCCCCTGTAAATTGGTGAAATCATCCTGTGGAGGAAGATTTAAAGACAGGTTTGGCAGTAACATCCCCATCAAGCCATAACCACTTAACTTCAGAAAATCACGGCGGGAAAAATTGGGCTTACTCATCTTAAAATTTGAGAGGGTGCGTCGCACCTTGTTGAGCTGAATACTTTTACTTTTTGGGAGTCATCCCACTTGGAAGAAAACTCCATCCGCTGAGTGCGACGCACTCGCGCTTATGTTAATAATGCACATTTACCAGAGTGCCTACCGACGACCAGTTAAATAACCACTCGGAATCCGGGATACTTAAATTCACACATCCGTGACTTATGGGTGTGCCAAAGTTGTTGTGCCAGTAGGTACCATGAATGCCGTAACTGCCGTAGAAATACATGACATAGGGAACGTCGGGAAGGAAGTAACCTGGACCCGTCATGTTTGCATAGCGATATTTGATATAGACCTTATATTGACCCGTGACCGTTGGAGTGAGCCATGTACCTGTGGAGACAAGAAACGAGTTGACCGCAGTATCCCCTTCGTAGGCATAGACACGCTGGTTGGTAAGGTCTACATCGATCCAGCGTGTGCCATCGCTGCTGGCAACAGCTGGTTTGGGCGCGGGGGATGTAGGCAGAGGAACGTATTCGCTTGTGGGCGTATCTGCCACGATCTCCATTGACAGCGTGCCGGGTGTTTCAGTAACGGCGGGTTCGCTGGCAGGTTCAGGAACGGTTGGGGATGCAGATTCAGAAACGGGATCAGTTGGCGCAAGTGGCGACACGGCTGTTGGTAATGCAGTGGATTCGTCAAAAGGCGAGGGAGTGGCGGTCACTGCCGCCTGGGGTTCGGCAAATACGCTTACATCAATCGGTGCAACCACCGGCTTGGCGATCTCCACCTGCGCCCAAAGATTTTCCTGTGTGGGCGCCGGAACGCCGAGAATGGAAGCGAAAACTGGACTCTTCACTGCCGACCACGCGGCGACGCCAATGACTGCGCAAGCCAGCAAACCTAACACGCCCGCATAGATCCAGAGGCGTTGGTTGGGTTTTGTTGGAACAGGTGGATTTATTTCCTGTGGTACAGATCTAATAGCCGGACTCTCGAAAACAGATTCTCTCTTCACCTCCCGCGCCGGTTCAGACTTAACTGGAACCTGCTTCAGTTGTCCCTTAGCCCATTCCACGCCCTCGGCGGGCGCGCATACTTTCCGGGTTGACTTCCAATGCCTTTTGAGCATAAGCAAGCGCGTCTTCCGGGTTGGGATCCGAAGCGGCAAGCACCAGCCACGCATCCTCCATATCCGGCGCAAGGAGGGCGGCTTTCTCGCCCCATTGCCGGGCAGACACTTTGTCTCCGCGGCGCAGAGCTTCACGTGCCTTGGTTAGATGTTCACGAGCTTCTATGAATTTTGTATTCATGTGATTACCTTGAATGTGCTCCCAACAGCTTGAATAATCATAAAATCATGACGACCGTTACCATTGAATTTCTACGGGCGTTCCGATCTCAGCCCAATCATACAACACTTGCGCATCATAGGTGCCAAGCACCACGCATCCGTACGAGATGGGTCTGCCCAGATAACCTTCCCATAATGTGGCGCCATTGGAAAGAATGGGCAGGGCATGGATACCGTTCTCCAGGCTGCCAGACCAGTAGATGCCGAGCCAATCCGGCATCCAGATATTCCATGTTGCGCCGTAGGCATTGGGGATCTTGCTCTGTACTGCGAACGTTCCAACGCGGGTGGCGTTGTTGATCCCGGTGGAGGCGACAAAACTGTAAACCAGTGTGTCCGCCTCATAAACGTACATGTGCTGCTCTGAAATATCCACGAGGATGTATTTCGATCCATTATAGGCGTGGGAGGAATTATCGTACGCAGATTGTTGCGATGACTCATACGCTGGAACAGACGGGTTCTCAACGATCTCCATGATCATTTCGCCTGGAGGTTCAACACCTTCTTCAACAGGTGGGGAATCAGATGAGGGAAGTGGAACGACAGATTCTTCAGCGGATGAGTCATTAGTGTCTTCAATGGCTGCCTCTTCCATTGTAGACGTGGGCGGACTGGTCGGCGTTCCAATAGGGATAAGTGCAGGGAGAGCGGTATACGTTGGTTTTGCGATATTGGCATATGCCCACATATTTTCATGGGTTGGGATCGGTGTTGCAAATAGGGAGGCGCTGACGGGCAGGGCTGTGAACCAGAACGCGGCAAGGATCAAGCCTCCGAATATCAGGAGCAGAATAACCGTGGGAAAGAGACGAGTGCGTCCGGTTTTCATGGGATCGGGCTGGGACCAGGTGTCGGTTCGATATTCTCGTTATTTGCAAAACAGAGGATGCCGTCCACAACGCCCGCCGCGACGCGATCGGTGTGCTTGGTGAGCATCTCGCGGTCCAGGTTGAGAAAGCCTGTTTCGATGATGGCGGCAACGGTACTGGGATCGATCTCGCGGAAGGCGTGATACTCTCGCATATCGCCAGTGATACTTCCGGCGTGGAAGGTGAGACCTGTGGCTGCCTGGTAGCGATCCACGAGACAGGCGGTCAGGCGGTTGGCGCGGTTGATATCGTTGGTGTTCAATGCCGCGGCCACCTTGAAACCGGTGGCTTCTTCATTGATATATTCGCAGGAATCATTATGGATGGAGATAATGGCAAGCGCGCGATAACCGTTCAGTCGGGTATCGAACTCACGCAGCAGGTCAACCTGATATCCCTTTTGGGTCAACTGTTGCTGGACGATGGCGGCGATCTCAAGATTGACATCGGCTTCAGTGAGTGTGACCTGCCCATTTCCATCCACACAAACCGCGCCGGAGTCATTCCCGGCATGACCTGCAACAATGCCGATGCGTAACTGCGGCTGTGAAAGGAGCGGCGCGCCTTCCACAGGGCGGGGTGTGAGGATAACGCTCAGACGTTGATAGAAATCTCCGGATGCAAGTCCACGCGAGGGCAGGGCCGTAAAAAGGGTTGCCAGAAGAACGGCAATCCCGAAGCTGGCTTGTACGGCGCGAAACGGGCGCCGGCGTTTCAAGGGGCGGGAGGGTGTCGAGTCCATATCCTAGTTCTTGAATAGTACCGTTTAAGATATGAACGTGCAAGGTTTGTCAACAGATTTCTCAAGGCATTGAAACGGATATGGAACAGAGAGGAAGCGTATGTGTGTTCCATCCGTTGACAGTTTTTCTCTTGACTCACCCCTGTCTGACCGTTATGATAAATTTTCACTGGAGAAAACATGACCCTTGATTCTGGAACAACTTCGCCAAGCCATGCGCGCATGGACAACTGGCGTAACCATTGTAACAGCCAAATATGACGATCAACAATACGGCATGACCGTTAATTCCTTTACATCCATTTCGCTGGAACCCCCGCTGATCTCAGTGACGTTGAAACGACTGACCCATACACATGAGCTGGTTGAAAAAGCCGGTGAGTTCGCGCTGACCATTCTTGCCTCGCATCAGAGCGAACTTTCAGACCGTTTTTCCGGAAAGCTCGCTATACAGGATCGCTTTGAGGGGTTGATAACAGAAAAACTATTGATCGAGGCTCCCCTGCTCACAGGCGGATTGGCGTATTTGAACTGCCGCGTCGTAAATACAATGTCTGTTGGTGAGAATACGCTTTTTATCGCGGAGGTGATTGCGGCGGCGAACGGAGCCGTGCAAGGCGACCCGCTGGTGTATCATAACCGTGTATTTTGGAAGCTGGACTCTCCCTCACCTTAACCCTCTCCCTTTGAGAGAGGGGATGAAGGAATTATGGAAGATAAACTAACTCTCGAGGAACAACAGACTTTGCTCCGCCTGGCGCGTGAGGCGCTGGAGTATGGCGTTAGGGGGAAGAAGTATCCACCGCTCGATCAGAAAACATTGTCAGCACACTTGCGTGAGCAAGGCGCAACATTCATTACGTTGACCATAGGTGGACAGTTACGCGGTTGCATCGGCGTGTTGGAGGCGTATCAACCGCTGGCTGAAGATGTGCGCGAACATGCCGTCGCTGCCGCACTTGAAGACCCGCGCTTCCCTCCGGTGAGAGAAGACGAGTTAAGCAGGATCAGCATCGAGGTCTCGCGTTTGACGCCTCCCGTCCCACTGAAATATAAAGATGCTGAAGACCTGTTATCCAAACTAAGACCGCACGTGGATGGCGTCATCCTTAAAGACGGTTATCGCCGCGCGACGTTCCTCCCGCAGGTGTGGGAGAAGATTCCCAACCCCGCGGATTTCCTAAATAATCTTTGCCACAAGATGGGCGGGAATGAAAATCTATGGCGAACCAAACCCCTCGATGCGTTTACGTATCAAGTGGAGGAATTTCATGAGTAGGTGCGGTAAAATCAGAACATGGCTGACGATGCAGTATTTCAAGAAGCGGTAGATGCCCTGCACAATGGGGAAAAAATCCGTGCCCGTCAATTACTCACGGGTTTGCTAAAAACCGATCAAAACAATGCAACCTATTGGATCTGGCTGAGCGCCGCGATGGAGACCACCAAAGAGCAGGTCTACTGCCTGCAAACCGCGTTCAAGCTGGACCCTGAAAATGCCACTGCCAAACGAGGCTTGATCCTGCTTGGAGCTTTACCCGCGGATGATACCATCCAGCCTTTCCCGGTCAACAGACCGCGCACCTGGGAGGAAAAACTCCTGCTGGCGCATGAGAAACCCAAACTAAAAGGCTGGGCAGCAGTACAAGCCAGTCCGGTCTTCCGCTTGGGACTTGTTGTGTTAGTAGTGGGCGCGCTCGGCAGCGCGGTTGTATTCGGATTTATCATCCCGCGCACAAATCAAATCTCGCGCCTTGCCACATGGACTCCAGGTCCCTCGCCAACCTATACCTTAACGGTTACAGCGGTAGGCGCCAAACCACAAACGCCCATTGCTGGAACGCCCGGTGCGCTTTCCGAACTAGTGGAAGTTGCATACACGCCAACACCGTTATATGTGGAACCAAAACGCTCTCCGATCACGGATGATTACTATCGTCAATTCATTGCCGCCTATCAAGTGATGGACTGGGACAATGCCATCGCAGCTCTGACCGAAGTTCTGAGGCTTGAGCCGGATACGGTTTACGCGTACTACTATATCGGCGAAGCCTATCGTTTCAAGGGCGATGTGGTTAATGCGCAACAATATTATGGCGGCGCAATTGATAGGGACGCGAACTTTGGCGCAGGATATGTAGGCCTGGCACGCGCAAGATTGTTAAGCGACCCGAACTCCAACGTCCTTCCCCTGTTGGACCAAGCCATACAAGCCGATCCCAATTTTGGCGAGGCCTATCTCGAACGTGCCCGGGTCAAGACCCGCGATAACGATATTACCGGCGCGCTGGTAGACCTGGACAAAGCCAATGACATCCTGGGAGATTTACCGCTGGTATTCTTCTATCTCGCACAGACGCGCCTCAAAGAGGGCAAGTTGGACCTGGCGCTCAACTCTGCCAGACGCGCCAACGAGCTGGATGTGACGATGCTGCCCAACTATCTTTTGCTCGGACAGATCTACACTGAAATGGAGAGTTATGAGGAAGCGGCGCAGGCATTGGATATCTATCTTAAATATGAGACGGACGATCTTTCGGCGTATGTGCTGCAAGGGCGTATCCAATACGATAATGGAAACTACGAAGAATCCATCCGCGCCATGGACGCGGTCATCGCAGTGGATCGCAGGCGTCCCGACGCGCACCTCTACCGCTTCCTCTCCAATGTGGAGCTTGCCAGAGGCGATGCGGCAGAAGAAGACCTGCGTACCGTTCTCAGTTCCTATCCCGATTTATTCGAGGTGAACCTTGCGGCTGTGCGCGTGAACCTGATCCAGAAACATAACGGCAGCGCGCTGCTGGCTTTGGATCAAGTCAAAATTCTTGCCGAGACGGATGAACAAAAAGGGCTGTACTATTACTGGAGCGCGGTGACCTATGAAGCGCGTGAAGAATTTGATAAAGCAATTGAGAACTGGATGTTACTGCTCGACCTGCCCACAGACGCTACAACGCTCGAAATGCGCAAGGTGGCAAATGAGCATCTGGTTGACCTGCGCCCGGCAACCACCACCCCAACGCCGCGCACCCCGACTCCTACCAAGCCGGTCACTGCCACCCCTACGAAGACATTGACTCCAACCCGAACACCTACGCGGACTCCCACGCCGTAATTGATTGTTTCGTTGATGAACGGAAAAGATGACGGTCGCTTTTAAAAGCGACCGTCATGTCACTTAACCCATAAAATGGCCGGGGCTGGAAGCATAAAGTGGCCGCATTCTAGCTTACCGTGAGTGTTTAGATTTGAGAGATCCGAAGCAGACTGGAACCATAACATGGCCGAAAGTAAATTCTGGAACCATAAAGTGGCCGAAAAATTTTGTTGTGCTTTTCCTGCCAATCGCGGAAAAAACTTGCGAAACCATGGCGATTTTACACTGTGACGCCGATGGAACTTTATTGATCGTTACTTGTTGTCCAAACTTCTGACGGCATTTTCCTTATTGGATCGTATTTTTGCTTTGTGCCATTTGCAAATTATATGTTCTGGAAGCATAAAGTGGCCAAAGCGGCCACTTTATGGGTTAAGTTACACCGTCACCTTTTTAATACAAAATGCTCCGCTCAGGGTGAGGGGGGCACCCTAAACGGAGCAACCCTATTGTCACACAAGACCCGTCAGTTTTCAAGGGGGAAAATCAAGTTCGACCCATCAATTTTGTTATCCCGTCCGCCCATATTTCTTTCGGTCCTCTTCGCACGGACAGAGCGCACGCAGATAATGCCAATTGAAAATGCCATAATCGTGACCATCCTCCCACACGATGGTCAACGCATAGGAGCCTACGGCGACAACGTTCGCGATCCGTGTTGAAGGTGAGTCTCCAAGTTTCTTGCTGAACACATCTGCATCCGGCTCGGATTTCATGTTCTCATGTCCTCCGCGGCAGGAGGCACACGGACAAGCCGCGCGCAACAACTCGAACGGATAAACACTCGTGTGGTTGTCACTCCAAGTGACGGCGAATTCTTTTGTCTTTTTATTTGCGGTAATGCCAGTTGGCTTTTCGTTCATAACGATTCTCCATAGGGATAGGGCTTGCCCCTGTCCGTTAACGATAAGAAAGGGCGACCGCGAGGGTCGCCCCTACAAGAATCACGGTGAAGGCACGTAGCTCAAAAAGTCTGCGGCCGCCCAGCCAGCGCGTGTATCGTCATAGGGTGCTACCAGATACCACCACACGTATCCATCTGCTTCACGTGGACCATCCTGCACAATGAATACTTCCGAGTTGTAGCCCAGGAAAACCGGTTCACCCGTCAGACCCGGGTCTGAGCGGATGCGCAAGCCTTCGCCGTTGGTCCCTGTAATCTGGACGTAGTTCCCGGATGCGATCCCCGTGGGCGTAGCGGTCGGGGCAAAGGGGTCAATGGTGGGAGTTGGCGGCGCGCCGGAGGTGGAGGTGGGAGCGGGGATCATGGTCAGGTCGGCGGGAGCAAACCCAACGTCCGCGGAAGGAGACGGCTTTCCTCCTCCAATGGAAATAACAGTAATGAGAAGCAATATTCCCGCGAAAAGAAGCGCGCCAAGAATAACCCATTTATTAAAAAGCTGACGAACATTCATATTTGACCTTTAATTTGAATCATCCGTTTCCGTCCGTGGCAGAGTCCGTTTATCAACATCCGCTTATCTGTTTTCAATCTGTCCTGATGTTTCAATAATTCCATGGCGTCGGGTGGCACGAGCATTTTCAATACACCGGGTCGAACCTTGATCTCGGCTTTTTGCATTGAGCCGCGCGGCTCGCCATCTGTCTGGAGCCAAAACGGAGAATCCGTTTCCACCTGCAAACTGCGAAACGGAATACGTCGAACAGCGTCGGATGATTTCATGCGTGCCCAACCATAGGTCATAGGCGTGCCGCAGGGCGTCACCCAGGTTACTTCCACTGAACAGCCACAGATCAAGCAAACCGTCATCCAGATAGGCATCCGGCGAGAGGTTTGAAAGCCCACCCATGTAATGGCGGATATTGGTTGCCACTGCAAGGATGAACTGTCCCTCCACTTCTCTCCCATCCACCCACAGCGTCAGTTTCATACCGCTCCATTGTGCGGCGTTCCAGATGGTTTTTGCCGTGTATTCGGGCATGGCAAAAAATTTTTCGATCCGTACGCGTGGTTCCATGGAATGAATGGTCAACGCGTCCAAGCCAATGCCCGCCCACATCATAAAGGAAGTTTCATTGCACATCCCCACATCCACTGCACAGCATGGCGCTTTCGCCAGAATGGAGGCATTCTTTTTCAGAACCCAGGGATGTGTCCAGGCGAATGGAGTTAATCCCAACTCAATGCTCCACACGTTCGCAGTGCCCGCTGGAAGGACTCCCAGCGCCGTATCCGAATCGATCAGCCCATTGACGACATTCCCGATCGTCCCATCCCCTCCAACAGCGAAGACCGCCTCTTTGTTCTCAGCTGCAGCCTGCTTCGCCAACTCGGTGGTATGTTCGCCGCTTTTTGTTTCCGCCACATCCACCCTCCACCCCGCGGAGTCCAATGCCTTGACCGCAGATTTGATAAATGGTTTGACAGAGAATCGTCCCGCGGCGGGGTTGTATATAATCAGGGCACTGCGCATGAGCGGGATTATAAGACATAACCCGTCATTGCGAGGGAACCCCGAATTGCATCACGGGAAATATTACTATGGGGAGTAACGTTGCATGAGGGGAAATGTTACTTTCCGAAAGGTGAAAAAGCCAGTCGGAGGAGCAACATGATGAGTGTTTCGACAAGCTCAACAACCACCTGAAAGGGAAAACCCAAACCTACAAAACCATCTATGGTGGTGAAGTCATACAGGTTCTCGAACAAATCTGGGAAATCTATGGACGGATCTGCTCCAAAGCGATAAAAGCGCTGGAGCGTTGCAAAGAACTGGTCTGTTATTCGGCATAGCGTGGGCTGTGACCGTTGGGAAACAGAACAGGAACTGGCTCTCCTGGAGAGTATCTACGATGATTTACGGCTCTACAGCAACTTCTTTCAACCATCCTTCAAACTGATTGCCAAAGAACGCATTGGCAATCGAACCCTCACACGGTATGATACAGCCCAGACACCTTACCAGCGTGTTCTTGAACGCAAAGACATTTCTATTGAATCCAAAGCACGGCTCATGAACTTGTATCTTCAACTCAATCCCGCCGAACTTCGTCGTCGGATTGACCAGAAAACTGCCAAACTTTGGAAAATCTCTCGGTAACATTTCTGCCTGATGCAACGTACCTACTAAAGTAACTTTTTATCTCGATGCAGTACGTCTCGGACCTGCCCCTACAAGGGTCAATCTTCCTTCGGAATGATCACAACCTTGCGATAGGGATCGTCGCCTGTGCTTTCCGTTTTCACTGCCGGGTGATCGCGCAAGGCAATATGGATGACGCGCCGTTCAGCGGAAGGCATCGGCTCAAGGGTCTGGCGGCGTCCGCTTTTGGTGACCTGGTCCGCCATGCGCTTTGCCATCTGGATCAGTTGCTTTTCACGGCGGTCGCGAAAACCTTCCACATCCACAGAAAGTTGGACGAATTGCTGGCTCTCCTTACCAACGATCAACGAAGCCACATATTGGAAAGCGTTCAACGTCTCAGAGCGGCGTCCGATCAAAACGCTCAAATCGCTGCCGCGCACATCCACCTGGATGAACCGCCTGTCCTCCCGGTCTGAATCGCCGTAATGAGCGGAGACCTGCGCTTCAAGCCCCATCAAGTGGATCAATTTGGAGATGACGGATTCTGTGCGATCAAGCAATACGTCATGCTCAAGCTGGGATTGAGATTCAGCTTCTTGTGCAGGAACAGCCCTCGGTTCCGACTCAGAAGCGGCTGGCTCTGTTTCGACAGCTTTCTCATCACCCGGACCATTCACCGTCAAACGGACGCGTACCTGTGGCTTCCCCAATCCGAACAAGCCTTTGTTGCCCGTGTCCAAAACTTCAACGCTCACCGCATCCGCGGTAAGACCCAGTTGCGCGAGTCCCTGCGCAAGGGCTTCCTCAACAGTGGGTGCAATAATCTCCAATGTAGTTTTATTGTTCATGCCCGCCTCCTTTGTTAGGTTTTGTTCATGCTCTTTGGTAAAAGATTACGCCAGTTGGCTTTGCCTTGTGCGGCATATTGGACAATGCCCAGCACATTGCTTGTAATGAAGTACACCGCCAAACCGGACGGGAAAGTAAGCGCAAACCAGCCCAGCATAAGCGGCATGGTGTACGCCATGGACTGTCCCATGGCTGCGCTCTGGTCATTGGGGTTGGTCGAGGGCGGCAGTGTGAGTTTCGATTGAATATATGTGGTCGCCGCAACGATGATCGCCAGCGTGGGAATTCCAAACCCAAAGACTGCGACCGATTCTGGTTGTCCCAAATTCATCCACAGAAATTTGCTGTGAAGAGGGATCAGGTCTGAAACATTGAGGAAGGGAAAGATAATGCTTCGGGAAAGTTTCAACAGATCAAGTGGAGTGGATGCCAGCGCCCGAATAATACTTTGATAGAGCGCAATGATGATCGGGAACTGGATGAGCGTCGGCAAACAGGAGCCAAAGGGGTTGATCCCTTTTTCACGGTAAACGCGCATTTGTTCCTGTGCGAGTTTTTCCTTGTCTTTGGCATATTTCTTTTGTATCGCCTGCCACTCTTTGTCATTCTGCAGATCCTGCATAGCCTTGGCGCCCTTCATCTGCTGGGCGTTGAGCGGCCACGTTACGATACGGATGAGAATGGTGAACAGAATGATCGCAATGCCAAAGTTCTGACCAACGACATTATAGATCGTCAAAAGTATATTGATAAAAACCTGTATGAAAAGATTCCAAATATCTGCCATGCTGCCTCTTTACTTTCCGGGGGTGAATGACCCATGCCTGATGACCGTCTTCGCCATAGGCATAGAGATAATTATCAGCACCCAAAGGTGCAACGAGGATCAAGTCGCCTGCAAAAACCGGGGTTGTATAAATGCTTCCACCGGGCTGGCTCCATAATTTTGAGCGCCCTTCCTTATCCACTTCATAAAGGGAACCCGATTCTGTTGCCAGACAGAACATTATCTCCCAACACCAATGGCGCGGCGGTAATGGGACCATCCGGTTGAATGGGAGACCAATTTAACTTACCTGTGGATACATTCAAGGAATAGAAATATCCTTCCAAGTCTCCAAAGTATAGCGCATCTCCATTTACAACAGGCGTGCTCCATATCCAGTTTTTCGCCTCAATCACAGATTGATGCTCACCCGTTGCCGGATTGAATTTTTCAAGTTGTGCGGCCAGGGAACCAATGTATAACATTCCATCTGAACCTATGACCGGTGAACCAGGAATTGCTCCGGCAAGGTCTTGATGCCAGTATTCGTAGGTTTGCAGGTCAATACCATATACGCTGTGATCCAGAGAGGTAATAAAGAGGCGGTTGCCGTCTGTCACAGGGGTGCTCCATAAGCGCCCCGGCTTTTTATCCAAGTCTTTCGGATCAATCAATAATATTTTCTGTAGCGCTTGCTTTGGTAGAGCGCCCATCACTCAAATCCAGGACATACAAATTGCCGTCCGCATTGGGGGCAAAAAGAAGATTGTCGATAATGAGCGGGGCGGCCACCCAGTGATCCTTGGCTTCAGTGAACGTCCATGCTTCAACGGGGGACTTTGTTTCCGGGTTGATATCGTTAGGATTGATCGCGATCAAACTGTGGTCGCTTCCAGCGCTGCCAACAACAACAAGTCCATCCGCAGTTACCACAGGAGTGGAATAAAAGACCTGTTTGGATCCACCCTTTTCGGGATAGTGCCATAATTCCTTGCCGTCTTTTAAGCTGACAGCATAGACAAGGGGTCCATCTGCAAGATACACAACATCACCACTGGCAGCTAATCCGGGCCAGCTGCTGCCGCGAGCGGCTCCGCCTGCACAGGCACTCAGAAGAACAGCCCCCAACAAAACCATGCTTATTAATAATAGTTTCTTTCTCATCGAAAAATTAATACTCCTATGGGACGGGGTCATAGCCCCCGGGGTTGAACGGGTTACATCTCAGCACACGCCAGCCCGCCATCAAGGATCCCTTAAGGGCGCCATGCTTGTATACCGCCTGATACCCATAATGTGAACAGGAGGGGTAAAAGCGGCATGTATTCGCGGGTAAACCTTTTGAAATTGTCATTTGATACAGGCGGAGCAGAGCGAGCACAACCATGCGCGGAAGATTCCAGATCGTGCGCGGCAGATCGCGCAGACGCGGCTCATTGGAATAATCATGCAGGTGGAATTCAGGATTCATGTACAGGGGTTATGATCTGTGCGCGTTGTAAAAGGTTTTGCAGCGCCTGCTGCGTCTCTTCAAAGGTGGCAGAGGCAAGTTTGGGACGGGCGATCAGGATCAAATCCAAGCCGGAAGCGCTGTCTTGCGTTTGTCGAAGGGCGATGTTTGGGATCAGAGTCCGCATCGCTTCGCGCAGGAGGCGTTTGCTCCGGTTTCGAATGACCGCCGTGCCAACCGTCTTGCCTGCCGCAACTCCAACGCGCACGCGCGGGTGGTCGCTTTTTTGCGCAATCAACACAACAAGCGGGTGGGCATAAGACTTACCATCACGCCGCACCCGCTTGAAGTCTTCGGATCGGGTCAGACGGAACTTTCTCTGCACCCGCGCCTCTTAGCGCTGATTACCAGCGAACCTTTTTAACGTGTTCGTTCATCGTCACGGTCAATTTGCGGCGACCACGCAAACGACGGCGCTTCAAAACAGCGCGCCCATCTGCCGTTGACATGCGCTTACGGAACCCGTGCACACGTACACGGCGGCGAATTTTTGGTTGATACGTTCTTTTTGGCATTCTTCGTTCCTCACTTTGAATACATTGCTCTTGATTAACATCCAAAACAGGTTTGGATATTTACGCAATGTTATTTTTAATAATTTTTTCCTGTGCCAGTCTCAATACAGGCACGACATTATACCGTAAGGCTTTCGATTCGGTCAATTTGGATTCGGCTCCGCTTCGCGCACAGCCCAACACTGCTCCGGCTTCTATTCCTTTTTCTTCCCGTTTCTTGTGGGATAGACCGGGAAGGCAAGCAGTTCTGAGAGTTTTTGCACCCCCTCAGGGTTGGCAACCGCAACGATCTCGTCGTCTTCTTGAAAAGTGGTATCGCCGCGCGGCAGGGTCATCACCCCATCCCGAATAATGGCGGCGATCACGCAGTATTCGGCAAGTCCCATATCTTTGAGCTGGATGCCAATCCCCTTGGCTCCGGCTGGCACTTTCTCCTCCACAACCGAGTAACGCCCGCGTCGAATCTTGAACAGCGTCATCACGTCGCCCAATGACATTTCTTCTTCGATCAAATGGGCAAGCACATCTGCCGAATTGAGGGCTACGTCCACGTGAAATTTTTCGTTGAAAAGCCAGGCATTGTTCGGGTTGTTCACACGGGCTATCGTACGCGGCACCTCAAACAGGGTCTTGGCAAGGAAACATGCTGCCAGGTTGGTCGAGTCATCGCTGGTCACTGCCGCGATGGAATTGGCATCGCGAACACCGGCTGATTCCAAGACCGTCGGGTCAACAGGATTGCCCTCATAGATCACTTCAGTGGGTAGCTCCTGGTGCAGGTGTGCCAAAAGTTCGCGACGGCTTTCGATCAGACGGACCTTGTAATTCTGGTTGATCAACAAATTGGCAAGACGCGCCCCTGTGCGTCCGCCGCCTGCGATAAGTACGAACATATTACACCTCCGCCTTGTGGGAAAGACGCGTTGTTCAGCGCGCCGATCCCTTCGAATGTGGTGCTGACGTTAAGCAGGTCGCCCGCCTGTAATTGAGCATCCGCATCTGGAAGGGATGCCCTGCCTGCCCTCGTTAAAGCGACTGCATGGCACCCCTTGAGTGGACCCAATAACCTGCCCAGTGTATAGCCTTCCCATTCCTCAGGAATGCGAACTTCATAAATTTCAACTTCACCATTGCCTGCTGAATAGACCACTTTTTCAGAGGGATTCATCAACATCTCTTCCACTCGCTGTGCGCCCCACAAAGTAGAGCCAACCGTCTGCAATCCAAAGGCTTCGATCACCGGGCGCAGGTTTGGGTCATAGTTACGGGCAACTACAATGGGTACGTTGAAAAACTCGCGCGCAGCGTGCGCCACAACCGCATTGAGCGCGTCAGAATTTGTAACTGCCGCCAACCCATTTGCCTCGCGGATACCCGCGCGTTCCAGAACACTTTCCGCCAAACCTTCACCTTCCAATGTGCGCCCGCGGAATTCAGGGTGTAAACGGTTGAAAGCCTGTCTATTGCTATCCACCACAACAATTTGATGACCGCTCTTATACAGGTGATAGCACAACTCCGCGCCCGACGCGGCCGCATCCGACGATTATAAAATTCATAAGCCTTACTCCTTCACTTCTTCATGTACATGATAGGGAACATCTGTAACGACGACCCCATGCTTTGATAATAACTCCTGACGTAATACATCGGCAGTTCGCATGTGCAGTGCATAATGCCAGCGTTTCGATGGCATGAATTGCGGGACTACAATGGTAATGGTCTCATTCGGCTGGCGATGGTCAACGATCTCTTCAATGTATTCAAGCAGAGGCTCGACAAACAGGCGGAACGGGGATTCGAGCACAACCAAACGCGTTCCCTCGCCCCATGTCTTCCACTTTTTTTGGACCTTCTCAGCTTCCGCATCGTCAATCGAAATATGCACACCCGTTACATCGTCGGATAAAAGTTTTGCGTATCGAAGCGCTTCCATTGTGCCTTGATGGACTCCACTAACGGGCAGGATTACCCGATGACGGGTGGTACGAGCGGGCAATCCGCTAAATTTATCGAGGGTCAAGTGACCAGCAAGATCTTTATAATGATGATGAATGGTAAAGAAGACTTTAACAAGAAACGGAATAATGATTAATACCACCCAGGCGCCTTCGCGGAACTTCGTCAGCGCAAAGATGAGCATAACAATGGCTGTACAAAAACCGCCGAAACCATTGACCGCCATTTTGAAGCGCCATTTTTTATCATAACGCAGAACCGACCCCGGCTCCACAATCTCTTCCCCATTCTTAAGGTGACCGATCTTCCACCAGCGACGTGCCATGCCGGTCTGGGAAAGCGTAAAGGAAAGGAATACGCCGATGGCATAGAGGGGAATTAACTGGGAAACACTGGCTTTGAATATGATGATCAATATCGAGGCAATGACCGAAAGTGTGACGATCCCATTTGAATAAACAAGGCGGCTGCCTCGAAAGGTCAACTGGCGTGGCAGAAAACCGTCTCCTGCTGCCAGCGCGCTCAAGCGGGGAAAATCTGCAAAAGCTGTATTCGCCGCCATGATAAGAATGACCGTGGTTGCCGAAATGATCATCAAGTACGGAATGCCGCGCCCTCCGAAAATGGTACGGCCCAATTGGGAGATGACTGTCTCGGATTCCGAAGGAACTGCACCAATGTGGCTGGCGAGAAACGAGATGCTCAGGAAAAACACAGCCAGAATAATCGCCATCCAAATCAGTGTAATCCCTGCGTTGCGGCTGCGGGGTTCCTTGAAAGCGGTGATCCCATTCGATATGGCTTCAATACCAGTCAGGGCGGCTGTGCCGCTTGAGAAGGCATGCAGAAGGATAAAAGGCGTAATGATGGCAAGCGCGTTCCCCACATCAAGATGAGGCGGGTCGACGACCGCGTCCAGTGTTCCAGTGAAGTAACGTATCAACCCGGTCCCAATGGTCACAACGAGCATGAGGATGAAAAAATAGGTTGGGATGGAAAAAGCAGTACCCGATTCTTTGACCCCCCGCAAATTGATCAACATGATCAACAACACCGCCGCTACGGAAACCCACACCCGATATGGGAAAAGTTCAGGGAAGGCTGAGACAATCTGCGCCACACCTGCTGATATGGACACAGCGACTGTAAGGATGTAATCCGTAAGTAACGCTGCGCCGGCGATTTGGGCGGGCAGTTCACCGAGGTTATCCCGCGCCACAATATATGCACCGCCTCCACCAGGATAGGCATGGATGGTCTGCTCATAGGAAATGGTAACAATGGCCATCAAAGCCACAATAGCTAATGAGATGGGAAAAACATATCCAAACGCCATGGTGCCGGCGACAGCAAGAATGACCATAATCTCTTGCGTGGCATAGGCAGTGGAAGACAAGGCATCAGAGGCAAAAACAGCCAGCCCAACGGCTTTTCCGATGGTCTGGTGCGGCGCGTCAGCCGTGGATAAAGGTCGCCCAATAAGCCAGTGCCTCAGGGAACGCGGCGGCTTGTAATCACTCTGTCGCCGCATAATTTCAGTTTGATCGTTTTCAGGGGTTAACATGTTTTCTCTTGCCGTTTACAAAAATACACCCCCGCGATTCGCGAGGAGTGACGATGATTATAGTCCAAATTATATAAATTGGAACACGCCTAAGAAACTTGATAAGGGACTTCTGTAATCACTACACCTGGCGTGGACAGCAATTCACGCCGGAGCATCTCTGCAGTCTGCATATGAAGCGCGCTATGGATCCTTTTTGCGGGAACAAAGTGCGGCACAACGATGGTGATGGTCTCATTATGCTGTCGGCTGGATAAAATTTCCTCGATGTAGTTCAGCAACGGTTCCAAAAAGAGGCGATAGGGTGAATCAACGATCACGAGACGGGTGCCGCGCCCCCACTTATCCCATTTTTTACGGACTTTTTCCGTATCGTCCGGTTCCATCGAGATATGGACGGCTGTTACATCATCCGACAACATGCGCGCATACCGAAGCGCGGCGAGCGTGCCCTGATGCACATTGCTGATGGGAACGATGACACGATGACGAACATCATAAGGCGGCGGTTCACCAAAGTGTTCCAAGGAGATGTTTTTTGCCAAACCTGAATAATGGCGATGAATCCATAGGAAAATACCAACGAGAACCGGCGTGAGAATTAGAACGATCCATGCACCATCATGGAATTTTGTGATCGCAAACACGAACATGACGATGGCTGTACAGAATGCACCGAAGCCATTGCTGATCATTTTCAATATCCATCTTTTGTCGTAATGCAAAATATGCCTGGATTTGGTTGTCTTATTCTCTTTTTTGAGTTTTCCTGAACGCCACCAACGGCGTGCCATACCCGATTGAGCCAAAGTAAAAGAAAGAAACACGCCGATGGCATAAAGAGGGATCAAGCGTGAAACACTTGCCTGGAAAATGACGATTAGGATGGAAGCTATTGCGCCAAGAAAAATAATGCCGTATGAATAAACGAGACGACTGCCGCGATAGGTCAACTGGCGAGGCATGAAACCATCACGGGCAAGCATGGCGCTCAGACGCGGAAAACCTGCAAAGGCGGTATTGGCAGCAAGGATCAAGATGACCGTTGTTCCTATGATGACAAGTAGATAGAGTAATCCCTGCCCGTTAAAGACTGTGCGCGCAAGTTGTGAGATGACTGTTTCTGATTCAGATGGCACCGCCTGGACTGCGCGTGTAACATAGGAAATCCCCATGAACAGAATTCCTAAAATGAAAGCCATCCAGATCAAAGTGATACCGGCATTACGCCCGCGCGGTTCCTTGAAAGCAGTAGTGCCATTCGAGATCGCCTCCACGCCGGTTAATGCCGCAGTGCCGCTGGAAAAAGCATGCAACAGGATAAAGGCAGTCACCCCGGATACGGTTTCACCGAGGTGCTCGATAAGCGGTGGATCGACCACAGTCCCCAGCGAACCCGTGAAGAGGCGGAACAGGCCTGTACCAATCGTCAGAAGCATCATGACAATAAAAAAGTAACTTGGGATGGCAAATGCCGCACCCGATTCTCTTACACCCCTGAGGTTAATGACCGTGATCAATGCAACACAAACCACACAAATAAGCACGCGATATGCAAATAACGATGGGTATGCTGAAATGATCTGCGCAACACCCGAGGAGACGGAAACGGACACTGTGAGGATGTAATCCATCAACAATGCTGCTGCGGCAATCAGAGCGGGGAGGTGACCGAGATTATCATACGCAACAATGTACGCGCCGCCTCCATCAGGATAGGCGTGAATGATCTGCTCATATGAAATGACCACGATGGCGAGCAGCGCGACAATAACAATCGAAATGGGAAATACATAACCGAACGCAACCGTCCCTGCTGCAGCCAGGATGACTAAGATCTCCTGTGTGGCGTAGGCGGTGGACGATAACGCATCAGATGCAAAGACTGCCAATCCGACAGCTTTGCCTATCGTCTGATGAGGCGAGTCTGCTGTTTGAAGCGGACGCCCTATCAAATAATGGCTGAGAGTACGCGCAGGTTTTTGTTCAGCGGTGCGATGGATGAACGATGTGTCTTGATTATCTTCAGGGTTGATCATAATGGCACGAAAAATAAACCCTCAACAATGAGGGTTCGATATTATATACTGATTTGATGGGTTATCCCTGCTCAGTTTCTTTCGGTTGTGTAAGCGGAACCAGCAGATAAAATGTGCTCCCAACGCCCAATTCGCTCTCCGCCCAAACTCTCCCGCCGTGACGCTCTGCAATGGAACGGACAATGGCAAGCCCAAGACCGGTGCCGCGTTGCACCAGCGCTTCACGATTTGTCCCGCGATAGAATTTCTCGAATAGGCGCTTCATATCCTCTTTTTGAATGCCGATGCCGCTATCCTGTACCGCGAAGGTCAGTGAATCAGGAGTGGATTCCAAATGGACGAACACCTCGCCGCCTGATGGCGTGTATTTGATGGCATTTTCCACAAGATTATAAACAGCCTGGTGCAGGAGCGCCTTATCCGCTTCAATGGCATGAGGTAGTTCCTTGGGAATCTCCACGGCCAGGTCGATCTGTTTATCCTTTGCAAGCATTTGTAAGCCGCCCGTCACCTGTTGAACAATATCGAGTACGGGGATACTCTCCACCTGCAAACCCACACCGAAATCAATACGCCCGAGATCGAGCAGATTATTCACAAGCTTTGCCATATTATCCACGCCTTGCACGATCATCTTGGCGTAACTCTTTTGCTGTTCGTTCAATTCGCCCGCCATTTCAAGCATGGTTGCATAACCGCGCATCAACGTCAATGGCGAGCGCAGGTCATGGCTCACAGTTGAAACAAATTCGGATTTCAGTGTATCCATTTCCTTGAGTTGTGTCACATCGCGCAAAATACATACACGCCCAACCGTTCTGTCCTCAGCGGTCATGGCAGAGGCGGTGGCAAGATAGGTTTTTCCATCCGGCATATTGATCTCTGCCGTGCTTCGTTCTTCGGAGGAGACCAGCAGCAGTTCATATAAGGCTTTCACTTGTATCGTCCGCTCAAGATCCGGACGTTCGCCGCGCCGGATCATCACGCCAAAGATCTGACCCGCCGCCGGATTTGCCAATATGAGGCGATTCGACGCATCGGTCACCAACACCGGGTCTGGTGTGGAGTTAAGAACTGCTTCCAACTGACGGCGACTCGCTTCGACCGTTAAGAACAGGCGGATATTTGCCACTGCCAATACCGCCTGACTGGCAATAGTGCTGATAAAACGAATATCAGATTCCGTAAAGACATGTTGCTTCTTATATCCCGCCCACAAAACGCCATAATGCCGGCTCTCGTGCCGCAAGGCGACCGCGATCAATGATTCAGGATTGGGAAGTTTTGGGTCGATATCCAGCCCGCGGGTTCGAGAAAGAGTCGCCATTACGAGTCGCTCATGATCCTCTGTGAGCGCAAGGAGCTGGTGATCAAAGTGTAAATAGGTATCCTTCTCTGCTCCGCTTGAAAAACGCATTGGAATTTCCACCGGGCTGGGAAGCATCTCCCGCACAAGTACGATGCAGGCTGAGCTTGCGCCACTCTCAGCGATCGCTTTGAGAGTAGGCTCAAGCGCATCGCTCAATTTAAGGCTGGAGGCAACACCTCGACTTGCCACCAGCAAACGGTTAAGTTCATCAAGCCGACCCTGCAAACTGACGCGCATCTGTTCGAATGCACGCCGTACTTCACCGACTTCATCCACGCCGCCGGTATTAAGCGGACGGTCAAGTTTACCTGCAGAAATATGTTTGGCTTCTGTGGCGAGGCTTTGCAGAGAACCAGTCACTACGCGCAGACTCAACCGCAGGGAGAATAACGCGATCAGACCTAACAGAATGATCATAATGGAAATGGGCAAAGCAATCTCGATAGCGATCTGTTGAGTCTCCTGTGCAGGGACGTTCAATACAATCGCCCACCCGTAGCCGGGAATCGGTTGAAAGTAGACCAGTTGCCGGGTCCCGTTCGATGCGGTTTCGTCGAAGAAGACTAGGCTCAACCCCATGCTCACCCTCATACGAGGTCATAATCAGCGATGGCCTGCGGGTGATAGAGAATGTTGTTCTGATCATCTACCAATAATCCAACACCGTTCACATCCTGAAGACTGTTCAAATTGTTGATGAGCGAACGCATGTATGGGTTTGATTGCAAGTCTGTCCGGCTGATGAGCACACGTTGGGCATTGGGGACAACCGCAAGGAAGGAGAGGCGCGCGGCGCCATTGGTTTCAACTGGCGGGATCGCATACATTTGATTCGGCACGCCTTGTGAAGTGAGCAGGATGCCTGTTTCCTCCTGCGGGGTCAATTGAGAAATCGAATCAAAAGGATAATTTGCCACTACTGAATTAGTGGTCATATCAAACAGGATTAATTGATTGAAATAAGGAACGGACTGTATCTGATCCGCAAGCAAGCCAGGAAGGTCGGAGTCGGGCAACTGAGTCAATTGTGGGTCAGATGCGATCTGCGAAGCAAGGCTTTGCCCCGTTTCCAAAAAAAACGGGATGCTCTGCGCGCCTACCTGCGCAACACTTTGCAGCCGCTCTCCTAACAGGTTGCGTGCCGCCCTGCCCGCGACAAACCAATCACCTGCCAAAAGGGTAATTAGCAGAATGGAAATGATCATCCCAGTGCCGGAGACAAAACGCGTCTCGATGCTTTTTTCGGCGGGAGAGGGCTGCAACATTCCCAACCCGCTCCATTGGGCAGGGAATGCAACGACAAGCACCTGCGCGACCAGCCCTGCGACAAGCACCTCGACACCAAATGCCAACGTTATAACACCCGCATTACTGAGCGCATAATCCAAACGTTCTGTCATCGTGGCAGAAGTGGAAGCAGTGAACAATGCGCTTAGCACGAACAGAATTGTGTGAATGGGGATCAGAGCGAGCGCGCCGATCAATGGCTGTCGCAATGATCGATAAAGCGGCGTGCGATATTTTTGTCTTGCAAAGACGGCGAACAATACACTCATCAGACCCAGGTCAAGAATGGTGAAAAGGCTGTGCGTATCCCAAGCCCCGCGTACCAGTCCGCTGAGGATGCCAACCCCTGCCGCCGCCCACGGACCTAGAAATCCACCTGCCAAAATCCATGGGATGGCAGAAAGGATCATCATCGTCGAACCCGGAGGTTCCTCGGGCAGGCCTGGGACAGGCAGTGTCGCGCCTGTTGTAAATTCCAGACCAATGAACAACGCGGTCACCACTGCGGCAACGATCAAGAGCGGCAAACATCCCCCATGCTCGCACAGTCCATTTCGATTGATATTTTCGCCAATTAAAAAGGGAAACTCCCAACAGCCCAGCCACCCCAAACCATACCAGCCACCCCGCAAGAGAAATGGGACTTAAATATGCAAGATGGGTTAGCAACGTTGCAAGGAATTGCATGGAGGTGATTATAGCGTTAATCTGTCATTGCAAGCCCCGGTATGAGCAAATCAATCTCATCACAAAAAGAGGATTGTTTCACTCGCTGGGAAACGCTCGTTCGCAATAACGTTTGTCTTTATACTTTGTAAACTCCTCGATAAGGTTCGGGAAGAAGCCTCGCCAGCGACTCCATGATCTGACGCGTGCCCTCCCGCATCATTTTTTGACGATCAGCATGCTCCTGCAAAAAGAATGGTTTTCCCACTGACAGGGTGACACGCGCTCGTCTCCATTTTCTAAACTCCCCAAAAACGTTGGCGTTCTGCGTGCCGGTCATCGCAATCGGAATGATGGGCGCGCCTGATTTCATTGCGAGGAATGCAGCGCCATCTGTGCCTTCCTCCAATACTCCCCCCACAGATTCCCTTCCTTCCGGCGCTATGGCAATCATTCGTCCTTCAGCCAATCCCTCCAGCGCAGCACGGATTGCTCTGCGGTCAGGTCTTCCGCGATGTACCCAAATCACTCCATATGAGCGCAACATGAAGCCTGCCAGCCAGTGTTCATTCAATTCGATCTTTGCCATGCCCTCGATCATAAAGGGGATGGAGGCGCCCAGCAAAACTGCATCTGCATCACCGAGATGATTGATCACGACAAGCGCAGGTCCATGCTTTGGAAAATTCTCCATGCCAGCGACTGTGGCTTTTACCATAACAAGGGTGACAGCCTTCATCAGCATACGTGCAAATATACGGAAGACCTTCCTGGCGGGGGTCAGGCGCGGCAGTGCGACCAGGTCGGGTCGCCACCAGTCTGTGACTGGTTTAGGCTGGGAAAATGGCTGTTTCTGCATAAACGCCGCGATATTCCTCCGGCAAAAGACCTGCAATATGGCGCATGACCAGGTCTGCATTCTTTTGCCGCGCTTCATGCTTTTCGTTTCCTTTGGAAGTTATTTCAGGAAGAACGATCGGCTTGCCAATACGCATTTCAAGCAGTGGACGTTCGCCATGAGTAGCCCTATGCCAGAAATCTTCGGTTGTCCCCACCAAGCCCACAGGCACAACCGGCACGTTTGTTTTTTCGACGATATAAGCGATCCCTGTTTTTGCCCGCCGCATGGCTGTGACGTGGGACCTCCCTCCCTCAGGCGCGATAAGCAACGGAAAACCGGAATTGATGATATGGACTATTCGTGTGAGCAGGGAGCGGTCATAGTCACCGCGATGCACAGGGATCACACCATATGCTTTTAACAACCATCCCTGACCCGGCTTATCAAACACATCCGCCGCGCCAATGATCTCCAAGTTGTTCGGGCCAGAAAGCCCCAACAAAAGGCGGGTCGAATATCGAAACATGGTTCATCGCAACGACATACGGCTTGCCATAAGGGATGTTTTCCCTCCCGGTAATTTTTATACCTGCCAATATATGAAAGATGCCGCGAAAGACCGCCTTGGTGATGGGGCGTCCGAGTTTGAAGCGGAGAGGGACATGGTAGGGCTGGATCATTTTATAAAACACCAATGTCACCCTGAGCGATAGCGAAGGGTCTCTTAGACAGTCAAAAAGATTCTTCGCTCCGCTCAGAATGACATCACTTTATCAACTTCATCACTTGCTCAAACACTTCATCTGCATTGAGCTTTTCAGAGTCAAGCACAATGGCATCTTCTGCCGCTTTTAGCGGAGCCACGTCGCGGGTTGAGTCGATGCGGTCACGTTCGATCACTTTGGCGAGAATCTCGTTATAGTCTGCGGTTCTGCCGCGTGCGATGGTCTCATCAAAGCGTCTCTTTGCGCGTTCCTCGGCGGTCGCGTCCAGATAAATTTTCAAGCTGGCTTCAGGCAGGACAACCGTCCCAATATCACGCCCCACCATCACAACATGACCGCGTTCACCGATGCGTCGTTGTTGTTTGCTCAATGCCGCGCGTACCCCGCGATAGGCAGAGACAACGGAAACGTTCGCGTCCACTTCGGGCAGACGCGTTTCCCAGGTAATATCCTTGCCTGCAATGAGGACATCACAAGCGCGTCCATCAGATTTTGAAGCTGGCGCGACATCTATTTGTGTTGTCTCAGCCAGTTCTGTGATGTTGATCTCGTCATGCAAATCCATGTCAAATTTCAATGCAAGCCATGTAATGGCACGATACATCACTCCCGTGTCAAAAAAAAGATAGTCAAGTTCCTGGGCAAGTTTCAACCCAAGTGTGGATTTGCCAGAAGCTGCGGGTCCGTCAATGGCGATAATAGACGGACGCGTCATGGTTGTACATTCTCGCGCGCATCCGGGAACAAGTCATCGCGCGCCCAAAGGATAATGGTTTCCGTATCTCTTGGTAATTGACGATAGACCAGCCATTTCACCCAGTCTCGTGGTTGGATGCCCTCCCAGCTTGGGGGTTGTCTCCATGTAAAATCCTGCCCACGATAAGCTGAAGGCAGAGTCAAATTATCCATAAGAGGCGTGATAACAATGGGCAGAGCAACTTGCGGATCGAGCGTTGAAACGATCTCTACTTCATGGTTGCGTAGGACCCATTCAAGGGCAGGGGAATTGATACCCATAATCGTTATCGGTTGCGACTCTATATGTCCACTGCTGAACATGGAAATATCATCCACACTGGCGAGAAGCAGGTTCGATTGTATCGGCGCTTGATCGGGAGACCATAATTCAACATCGTTCTGAAGCCGCATCCCGCTCGTACCCCAGGCAACGGCAATGGCATAGATTCCCAGAAAGAGGGAGAACGACCATGTCGCGCCAATGCGGGCGGTACGCGCTGGACCAGCCAAAGGCGACAAGTACAAGACAGATGATGAGGATGAGCGATGCGCCTGATAGGATCAGATAACGCGGTCCGATGGGCAGTTCGAACATCCTGCCAAAGAGCGGCAGGGAAGTGAATGCGTTCTGTTCGTATGGATTGAGTCCAATATTGGCGACGTTGAGCCAGATATATACAAGCAGGATCATAATGGCGCCGGCAACCACACCAAATTCGACGCGTTCATCTGGATAAATATCGAAACTACGAGAGAGTTCCTGCGCGGCAAGGATAAGTAACGGAATGATGACCCACACCAGTTCGCTTGTCTGGCGATAGAAGACCGCAATAAGCAACGAGATCCCTAACCAAATCGCCAAACGAGTCACGCGTGGACTCTTTAGGCGGAAGCCGCGAATAAGGGCTAGGATCGCAAGGAAGATACCAAGCGGCTCATAAGCGAAAAATGCCAAAAGAACGCGCCCGGGTGTGAATATGGATGTGGTGACCCAGCCATTCAAATAGGTGGGTATTGAGGATAGCCAGGCGCTGAGTCCGTTGGGGGTGGTGAAGAAGCGCGTACCAACGAGAAGGATAGTGGCAGCGAGCGAGATGAGCGCAGTACGTATCGTGTCTTGTGCAGGTGCAAGTGGTATTGTTTTGTTTTGCTCCCATACCTTGTAAAAATATCAAGGTAAGAATCAGCATCAGCAAACCGGACCAGATCGAGGATCCAGAGAGAAGCGCAAGCCCGGCAAAGATGCCGGCGGGGATGGAGCGTCCATTCACCCACATCGCCCAAGCGAACAGGAGGAAAGTTACTGCGAGGATGGTCCCGCTGGATTGACGCGAGAGGGCGACGAGTTCCGGGTCGAATGCGAAGAAGAAGGCAAGGATCAGCGCGGGGCGGGGTTTGATCTTTTCGCGGAAGAACCAGGGAACAAAGACAAGCGCGCTGCCCGCGAGTGCAGGGATGAAGCGCGCCATAAAGTTCGTGCTTTCGATAACGAGGAAGAAAATACTGGTGAGGAGAATATAGAGGGGTTGAGAGCTGAGCAGAGGGTCTTGACCCTGTGCGATGTGCAGGGCTTGGAGTGCGAGGCTGGCTTCTGAAATCGGTGAGCGGCGATGCCCCGAGTTGGGTGAGGCGAAAACCGAGGGCGATAAGGAAAGCCAGCCAGTAAAACCAGCCTTCGTTTTTGAGTCGGGAAGAATTCATGGGGGGTATTTTACTCTCTATGCTATGTCATTGCGAGCGAATGCTGCGAAGCAATCCACTAACAATTATGTGTGAGATTGCTTCGTCGGGCTGGGTTTCGATACGGCGGAAAAGCACCGCCTACTCAACCACCAGCCCTTCTCGCAATGACATGAGAATTACGGCACTTCGTAAATAGTGATATTGCCCTGTTGAAAGACCGGTTTGAGGAAGCGGTTGAATTTTTCTTCGTTGACACGATAAGCAGTACGTTCGAGGTTACCGATGACGAGATAGCGGATATGGTAACGGTTGATAATATCTTGCGTGGTAACCCAATCAGGAGTTGTGTACAACGTTTCGATATCTTGTTGACGCGAGCCTTGTAATGCGCCATCGCGCCATTGACCTTCGTGCCCGGGCCAGCCAAGAACGGTGGGCAAACCTGTGTAAATGGAGATGCGCGCGTATGCAGAGTACTGTCCGCCTATGGCTTCGGCAACCACGCCATCCGGTGCAGAGCGCAGCCAAAGTATCGCCGCGGCTTCCTCTGGATTCTCGCGTTGAACGCGGTCAAAATCATCGAGAGTGTATCCAAATGGAGGGTTGAAGTTGTTTGTCTTATTGGCAAAGCCAAGCACTGGATACGCCAAGCCAACGATCATGACCAGCGCGAGGACAACACTGAAAATGCTGTTCGCCGCGCCGCGTAAATTCTTTAGCAGGACAGCCGTCCCGTAGGCGGCGGCGAGGCTCAATAATATCCATGCCTGATAATAGAATTTGAAGACACTGTTGATACGGTATCCGAACTGGTCACGCAGGTAGAGGAAGTCTATGCCTAGGATGAGGAGAATACCAATAGCAATTAACAAAATGATGAATGATGAATGCCTGTCCTGAGCCGCTTCGAAGGGATGAATGGTGAATGGCTGGTCTGAGTCGTTTTGTTTGGAAGAAAGAAGAAAGGATAAGATTGGAATGAGCAACGCCAGCAATGTAATCAGACTGCCGATATAAGACAACCTGCGGCTCATGCTTTCAGCGATGAAGGTAGTGATATCGAGTCCCTGGTCGTTGAGAAGGTAATTAACAATATCGGGTTTCAGCTTCACTGCCATGAAACCAATCACAAACATCGCCGCGAGAAGCGTAAGCAAAATGCCCAGCGCCGTCAAAATCCCGGCACGCCAATTCGCAGGGGTTTTGTTTTGCCATAGATAGATCAAATAGGCAAACAACGGAACGAACAACGTACCCCACATGACCCACAACTGCGCGCCGCGCGTCGGATACATAAAGTTCGGCACAACGCCGCCCGCCTGTGAATCAAAGCCAACATAGAACGGAAGATACATTACGAAGGCGGTGATCGCCAACGGGATGCCCAATAACAGGACATCCTCGATTCTTTCCCAGCCCCAGCCTGCCTCGCGGACTTGTGCCAACGCGTAGCTGAAAACGATCAAGACGCCGATGAAGAGAATATCCCAGGTGTTAAGGAAAGCCAGTCCGCCCAGCACCAGCGCGCTGACAAAGAATCCCAGTTTGTTGATTTTCAATTCGCCGAAGAACAGGTTGATACTTCCAGTCCAGCCGCCAAGAAAAAGATTCAACGCAACAGCGATAGCCAATAACACGAACGGCATGGATAACACATGCGGATGAAGATCGCCGAGTATATATGAGAAGGCAGGAAACTCATCAATCGCCTCGCGGAATGTCCCATTCAAATCATAATCCTGCACGACGCGTGAGGCGCGCCACCAGAACCAATAGCGGTCAGGAATCCAGGAAAGTGTTTGTGATGGGGCGTTTCGCAGTTCAGGGATGTCGAGCCACGTCCAGAAGTTGTTTCCTTCTTTCCAAAATAAACCGCGCGTGTGAAGGACTTCAAGGAAACCTTCAACGTTGGAGAGGATCAGAAGGAAGAGAGGCGCGAGTAAAGCGGCAATCGTGCTCCGGAAATCGTGAGTAGCTACTTCGGCTTCCGAATCCCGATTCCCCACTTCCGATTTACGCATCCCCAACAAGTTATACAAAATCCCATACGCGCCGACCGCACTTAAACCAAAGATCAACGCGATCATCAAGTTGAATGCCATCGTCGCGGGAACATCGGTGAATTTAGCGAGCATGGCAGTCATCACATAGCCAAAGTAATAATAGGAGATGGAATATCCCGAAAGCCACAAGTCGCGCGGCGGGAAGGCTGGCGAGTTCATGATGCCATTGATGAACATCAACTCCATCGGTTTTTCAGTGCCTACGATCTCCGGGTTGCTTGCACGGACAAATGCCATGAAGCCGAACGCCACGAGGAAGAGTATCTCGGTTGTGATGATGAGGGATTTGTTGTCTTTGAACCAGTCGAGAAATTGTGTATTCCGAACCCGTAATTCGTAAGATATGCCCATGCGCTCAATCCGCCTAATACAACCAATCCCAACAACAAACCACCCATATCATTTTGTGCGATGCCAAACGTGGCAAAGAGCCAGAAGACATATGCCCAGATCAACAAGCCAAAAGCGCGGGAAAGTGTATAACCGCGGTCAGCCAGTGCAGGGAAGATGCGATACGCCAGCGGAAAGGTCAACCAGCCGAGCAGAGTGATGAGGATATACCAGGAGATGAGGGATGGCATACGATTTCAGATATTACACATTAGGCAGAATAAATTTGCCGTTCGTGTCATACACAAAGTCTAATACATTTACAATAGCAGACAGATTGATAGAGCCATATACATGAGGGAATTGGTCATTTTCAGGAACTCCAGCCAGTGTTCCGCCTGATGGTGATTCCCATTTCAAATCGGAGGAGAGAAGCGTGGGTTCGATGACGAGGAGGACGAGTCCGAGTTGTCCCCTATAAAATTTCTCGGCAACAGGCAATACCTGCGCCAGAGTCGAGCAATGAATGAAACCTTCGGACGCAAGAGCTCTTGGCAATGTATTCGCCTTTTGTTTGTGCGGTTTCCCAATCTGTACGAGTTGTAATGTGGAAGATCATAGCAAATCCTTGCCCTCATCCCCAGCCCTTCTCCCGTTGGAGAAGGGAGTCGGTCCCCTCTCCCTTTGGGAGAGGGCTGGGGTGAGGGAATAATTACGGCATCACTTCATAAATGACCGTGTCTCCATCACGATATACCGATTTCCAGTATATTCCTTCAAACTGCTGGAATTTGGCAATGACCTTCGGGTGTGTATTCTGCCCGTTCAAGTTGACCAACGATGATGTACTTCACAGCATATGTTTTCAGGAACTTACGAGCAGATTCAATATCGATGGTATTGTAAAAGTCGCCAACCGCCGCAACACGCGCTTCCACCCAGGTGGAGGTGAAGGCACGCTGCTGGCGTTGATGGAAATTCCAACCGACAACGCCGGGTAAACCCGTGTAGATGGTAAAGCGCGTACACCAGCGATACTCAGGACAGTTCGCCTCTACAAGGACCGGAGAACCCTCGACCTTATCCTGCATCCAGCGGATGGCACGATAGTCTTCGCTCAAATCCAATCTTTGACCGAAGTCATCGTAATGGGCATAGTTCATAAACGTCATCGCATCGAGCGTGCGCGGCGCTTCCACGATCCAACGATCACGGATTTTACCCGCCGCGCCAGTTACAGTAAACAACGCCGCGCCTGATACCAATAATATCATCGCACTTTGCCAGAACACGCGCCAGCCCGGAAGCCACTTGAAAAAGGCGGGCAAAGTCCATGCCAATGCCGCGCCGCCGCTGACAGCGAGTAACAGCCAGGCCTGCAAATAGAATTTGAAAATCGTGTTGGCACGCCCAATATCACCGCGCACAACGGCAACTTCTACAACTATCGTGATGAGAAAAGCTGTGCCGATCAATAACAAGACCAGGCGTTTGGCATCCGGCAGGTTGGGGCGCAGTATCAATACGCCAGCCCATACCGCGATGGGCAACGCGATCCAGCCAACACTTGTGCCCACATATTGAAGAGCCAACATCCCAAGCACCACCAACACCAGCGCGCCTTCGATCAACAATTGATAAGGCTTCAACTTTCGCAAGGATGAGATCGGAGTCGAAGCCATCCACTCACGCGTCTCCCATGCCATCCACGAAAGGACAACGAACAGTAACAAGCCCCAATGTGTAAGATAGGAAGCAATCGGCGTGAACGGTCCCTTCCACGGGTCGAGCGCGCTATATGCCTGTGCGTACCATGCACGATAAGGCGCATATAAATATGTGGATAACAAATACAAAGCGATCACACTGCCAGCCACTAGGAGTAGGCGCTTGGCGATCGAATCAACTTCTGCATAGCGCCAGACCGAGTATGCCAATGCGATGATGCCAATGAGCAAGTACGTATATGAGTCGGATAGATTGGTGGGATAGACCGCGCCGATAATAAGTCCGCCAACGACCAATGTCAAAGCGGACAACGCCCACGCTTCCAACCGACGGGAAGCCTGCTTCTGTTTTCTCCAGCCGCCAGCCACCACGGACAACGCCCACGCTATGGCAAGCAAAGCCAGCAGCATGACGATCATATGCGCGTGGAGGTCGCTATATAGGAATGTAAACAACGGGAACTCGGTGATCTCGTTGCCGCCGCCCGGAGGGATGACTCGGCTTGGGTCCCAGTACCAGTCCCCGAATCCGATGGGAAGCGATACACCTTTAAAGACCATGGCGAGTCCCTGCATTGCCCAAGTCAGGCGTTGGATAAAGGTGGAGTTCCAACTGAATCCGCCGATAGCGCCGAGTTGTTGCAGTTTGTTGTAGATCAGTTGCAGCGTGCCGAGGTTACCAAGCAGAATGGTAAGGAAGGAGGCGGCAAGACCCGCAACAAAGGATAAAGGATGAATGTGTGAAGGAAGATGTTGCTCCCTCACCCTCCGCCCTTTGCGAAGCATCCCCTTGGGACTCCCGCTGGGAGAGGGGACTTGTTAGAAGGTTCCAGCCGATGGAGAAGGCGCAGATGCACCAACGATCGCAAACAATGTCGGCAATATAAAGTTGTAAGCAATGGATGGGACGATGCCCAATAGTTTGACGGGGGTGCCGACCAATACAAAACCATAATAGTAATAGTTGATGTATCCACCCGCGAACCAGGGATCATAGGGAGGGAAGGATGTGCTTTTGAGAACCGCGTTGAAATAGGAGAAATCCATTGGGCGTTCGCCGCCCTTGGCAGGATGCCAAAGATCGGGATTGCCGATACGGATGAGCAGGTCGATCAGGAAGAAGGCAAGGAAAACGCCTTCGATCATCAGGAAGTATTTGCGTTTTGTTTTCCATTCTTCCCGTAATTCATCGCGTTGATAATATGCCAGCACGATACCGATGACCAGAACCAGCACAAATACAACCGCGATGGTTATCCGTGTGTATGGGATACCCACCGAACCAGCCATCCATGCAAGGTAACCGAAGAGGACAAGTCCCAACGCACGGCTGAGAGGATAGCCTTTATCAGAAAGCCCAGGCATGGCAAGACGAATCAAAGGATAGACCGCCAGCCCGAGGATGAAGATAAAGAAATACCAAATGACCAACCCAAGCACGGGATATTTATTTTGTACCCAGTCGTAATTGAACAGGTCAGACCACGTGCCGCCTGCGCGTTGTTGAGCAAGTCTGTCGGCAGGTAACAGCAAGTTGGAGTAGTCGCTGAATTGACGCGGTGTGAGGTGAACGGCTTTGCTCAAGTCCACAGTGCTGAGGGTGGAGCGCACCTGTTCGGAATTAAAGTCTGCGTTCTTTTTGAAGACAAAAACTTTGGGATGGTCGTAGAAGGTAAAGGCTTCTTCTGCGTATTGGTCATTGATCTCGAACGAGCCGAGTTTTGGAAAGTCAGTGAAGACCGCCACAAGATCAAACCCAAGCCTGCCCTGATAATCTCCTGGGTTGGCTTCGTGATAACAGGGGATGATCTCTTTATCGAGCGGACATCCCATGAGTTCGCGGTAATAAAGTGTTGTGAGCGGATAACGTTCCGGTACGCGTGTGATCTGCGCATATTGATGGTTGGTGGGGATAAGGATGTAATCGGTCTGGTCGAGCGTGGATACAAAACGATTGAGCTTATCTTCGTTATCGTCCCAATAGACCTGTAGGTTCAGGTCGCCGCGATAGATGCCGCCGAAGGCATCGTAACCATCCACACGGAAGGGAAGCGGGTAATCGTAATCTGTTTCATTGGCGATGTTCGCACCATTGATGATGAGAGATCCCAGGTCAAGTTCAAAGTGGAGGTAGTATTGCTGTCCCTTGGTTACGGGTATTGGTTTATCAAGCTTGAGGATAACGGGATCGCCGCGCAAGTCTTTATTGATCCGCAAAATCATCCGTCAGCGACGCGGTAGTGAGAGCCTGTTCGGGTGTTGGATTTGGCGTATCGGATAGAAGCAGGCTGAGGGTCGAGGAGGAAGCGAGTGTGTTCGCCGCGTGTCCCAATGTGATGCTGTCAACGATCCCATCACTTTGTGCAACAAAGGTTGTGTCGTAGGGCTGTCCTGCCTGAATAAATCCACCGGCCGGGAAAGGCAATGGCTGGTTGTAGGTGGAGCCTTTTGTTTGATATTCCACGTTGATGGGACCGGGAACATTTTGGAATATCCAGCGTGAGGCCGCCATACGAGGTTCATCGTGTGTGTAAATGCTTAGGAAGGCGAATGCCCAGATGGCAGTGAGTGCAATGAACGATTACACCGACTGTATACATCAAATTACGTATTACGAAATACGCATTACGGAACCTAAACCTTTTCGGCGCTTCGAGCACTGCCCATGCCGCCATCATCGCCAGCATGGGATAGATGGGAAGCTGGTAACGCATGGTGGGATTGAATTGAAGCGATTGCCAGAGGAAGTATGCCGCCGTCCAACCCCAAAGAAGCGCGTGACGCCATTCGCCTTTGAGAATGCGCCAGCCCATATAGAGGAAGCCGATCCATGCCAGGATGCCGAGCGGAAGTCCGAGACCCCAAATAGTCAGGTTTTCAAACGAATACAAATGAGAGCGACGCACCCATTGAAGATTCCATGGCAGGTCTGCATCGCCTGTTGCCTGAACGTGTTGTTCCTGAATATTGGCGATCCATTGCTTGTTTGGCAGCAAACCATCGAAGGCATATGGTTGAAAGACACGGAAGGAGATCAGCGCAGCGAGACCACCCGCGATGAGGCAGGCGGCGATCAACAACCAGTATTTGTTAAAGCTTACCACTGAGTGTTGACTGGATCATCGGCCTTTTGGAGTCTGTCTGTTTGTGGATTGCTCGTCTGGATTAGGGTCTTTTCGATCTGTTATGAAATAGCGTAACGCAAAAGCGCCCGGCAGAAGAATCGCCAATGGATAAATATTAACCTTACACGCCAACGCCATGCCGAAGGCAACACCAAAGCCAAGGCTCAGAAGAAAAAGATGATTAGTGATTAGAGATTTGAGAACAGTAAATTGTCCATCAGGGGTTATCACCTGCGAGTTGTTATCGGTTTCGTCGGCTGGATTTTCTGTTACTACTCTCTGTTCTCCATTCTCTTCTTTGCTCTGCATTATCGCAACTGCAAAATAGATGGCAAGCACTTCAAAGGTGTTGACGAACAAGTCCACAGTGAAGAAGTGGGATTGCTGAATCTGCATAACGGTCAACGCGGAGAATAACGAAGCAAGCAACCCCACCTTACGCCCATATAAACGCGAGACAACAAAGTAAAGGAATAGGATGGCAAACAGATCCGCCAGCGCGGAGAACTGACGTCCCAATATTTTTACATCGGTCTGGTTTACCGCGTCTGCGGCAATGCGCACAATGGTTAAAGGCAAATCACCATAGACATAGGATGCATAGCCGCGATTATAGGGATTGAGTGTCGATGTTTGACTATTGAAATAATCCCCGATGCCGATCCATTGTCTTTGTTCGGGAGGGCATGCATCCACGGGCATGGTTTCGTCCGCACATTTTTGTGCCTGCAAACTTCCAAGCACACCGGAGAGGAAGTTTTCATCCGGGTGTTGGTTTTGGCCCTCGCCCCAGTTCACACCCGTCAAACGCAAATAACCTGCCAGCACAAGTACAAGCAGGAAAGAGTACATCATAGATCCAGGGGTGTTTTTCGCGATTCATTTATTATCCTCGCCCTGAGCAGAGTGCAGACGAAGGGCACGGTACTGCAAGCCTTGCGCTCACCTGCACTTGCGCCAGGTGCAAGTGTCGTCTACATGCCTCTACTTGCATTCGGCACTCCGCTCAACGCGTATTAGTTTGCTGGCACGAAGAATATCCAAAAATCATGACCCGACACATCCGAGTCGAACAAACGCAACTGTCCATTCGGGTAGAGTGATTTCAAAACGTCCAGCGAGGCCTGATCGTTCCCAGCCGGGTCTTCCGTTGTTCGCCTTCACCATGAACAACTTGGGTCCCGGCAATTCTACCGTGCTCGGCAGTTGATCGGTCCACATCGCCATATCGCGGTTCGGGATGCCTGCCCACACTGCCGGCAAACGCGTGTCCACCCAATATGGGAACGGAACGATCCAAACCGTATCCGTTTCGCCATAAGTTTGTTGGAACTCCTTAATGACCTGTCCCATATCAGACGAATTCCACGCGCCTTGACGGAACGAGTTGTAAAACTGATTGAAGACCAGGTCATAATTCTGGAATGCCGAGATACATAACAGAATCCCGGTCAGTCCCCAAATGAGGACGCTTCGCATCTTTCCACGCCCGAAGCTGGTGAGGAGACCATCGAGCGCCAGCGCCCCGATAATGAACGCGGGGATGTATGCGCCGCCCGCGCGGTTCAATGCCGGGTTCTCACCAGGGAAAGCCAGCGAAAGCGTGGACGGTAATTGCAATAAGGGAATTGACACAAGCAGGAACAGGTCCAGCCAGTGACGATTGCGAATATAGCGAACGAGAAGAAGAATTACGCCCAACGCAAATAACGCTGCCGAGATCACATCCAATGCGGGGCGGTGAGGCAGGGAATTGACCCATATCTCGCCATCGTCGAAGTTGAACATCTTCAGGGCTTTCCAGACATTGGTAAAGAAGATTTGGAAGATTGGTTGTGTGATCGGATTTTCTTCCCCAGTCAGGCGGGTCATGGCACGGAAGCCAAACGATGCCGGGTTGTCCACCCAGTATCGCAGGAGCGGCACAAAAACAACCAGGGACATCAGCCCAAGGATGGCGAGCCAAATGACCAAATCTCTGCGCGCGCCCTTTGATTGAGAATGAAGGTAATACAACACGAACGCGGCGATAACAACGAACGGCATGATCCGCATGGGACTATACCCATGCAAACCGAGTCCTAAAAAGAGACCCGAGAGGAGAAAATCATTTCGATTCCGCGTCCGCAAGCCTCGGATGAGAAAAAGAAGCGTAGGCGCGGCGAAGAGGGGATATAACGGGAAGCGGAGCCCAATCCTGCTGATGACATTGGGCCAGTAGCCGATGCCCGTCAAAACAAAGGCAAAGATTCCCACGCGTTTCCCGCCGATCTCTTTCCCAAGCATATATATGAACGGAAGAGTCAAAAAGCCAAGGATGGCTGTACCAAGTTTGAGGCTGAGAAACGAAAGACCTGTGCCAAAGACTTTTGCAATCAGCAAAGTCCAGTACATTTGAATGGCTTCGCGACCCGTATTACGCGGGAAGAAGATATGCGTCTCTCCCTGTGAGACGTCATACACATCGAGAATTTTTTCGGCATGATCGCTGAAAGGTTCGGGAGGGACAGTGGCTGTCTGCGTAAAGCGGAAGAAGAATACCAGCGCGGTCGCGGCAAGCAGGAGCAACGCCCAGCGTGAGATGTTGATCTGCCAGGAATCGCGCTTGAAAAAACGGATGAGATTTGAGAACGAACCGTTTGAGCCATTGACCCAAAATGCAAAAAAGAAAAGAACGATCGCAAAGTACCAGAGGGTGACATTGATGGTTGTAAAAAGGTTATCTTTGAAAAACGTGTATGCTAAAAGCGAAAGCAAAATACTGGCGAACAAAGCGAGACGACGATAGGTAAGCGGGTCCGTTTTTTCGGAGGTGAGTGCGTGGGACGACAAAGTCCATTCGCCGCGATACATCGCCCAGCCTAACAAAGCAAAGGCGGCAATGTAGAACACAACTCCAAGCGGGGAAGTAGCGGGAGGCGGCTCGAAGAACTTTTGTCCAACCAGGGCAAAGAAAAATGCGAGCAGGGAACGCCAAGGGAAAGGGGTTACAGGTTGCAGGTTTAAAGGTTTGAAAGTTGAGAGTTGATCTTCTTCAGGTTGAGAGCTATTAGCTAACGGCTGATCGCTAATAGCTGACAGCTTCTCCTCTTCCACAAACTCGGGGATCTGAATCCGTTCACTGCCAAATCGAAACAGGGATTTGACATAATCGAGAACGCTGGATTCTGTCTGTTGGTCTGGCTTTTGTAAATCGTCGTTCATTTATTCACTCGAATAGGATTTTGAAATAAAAAAAGATGTCACTTCCTGGCAATGACAATGATACTTTCGCCCCAGGTCATGGGCAAAAAGACAAAACCTGTAATCGCTTGAAATCCGCCAAGTGAACCGAAGAATAGTTTTTGTATTTGACCTGGCACCAAGCGGATATACGGCACGTCCCAGAAGCCGTCTGCAAA
Source organism: uncultured Chloroflexia bacterium (assembly GCA_963753655.1). Taxonomy (GTDB): domain Bacteria; phylum Chloroflexota; class Anaerolineae; order Anaerolineales; family Villigracilaceae; genus Defluviilinea. The sequence goes on along the minus strand of CAVWDB010000008.1, from coordinate 122,299 downwards.
AGTACGCTTAATTGTAAAGCCAGCCTGCTTGATATAGGACATCCATTCGGATGGGCGTTTCAGGGAAATGTGCGTCGGATCTTGATAGCCGATCCACTTGTCGCCTTTCCACGGTTTGAGCAGGGAATCAAGATTTGGTGTGGCAAGGATAAGCGTACCGCCTTTCTCTGTCACGCGTCCGATCTCTTGAATCGCCTTTTGCGGGTCGGGCAGGTGCTCGACGATATGCTTGATGATGACAACATTGAACGCTTCGTCTTTATATGGAAGTTCCTGCGCACTCGCCGTTTGCAGGAAGGATGTATTCACAACGGATTTGGATTGTTTGACCGCCCACTGATTGAGGTCACACCCGAAGGTTGTAAACGTATCTTCGAGTTGACCCGTGAGATGCCCCATCCCCGAGCCAATTTCCAAAAAGCGCGCGCCGCGTTTCCCATATCTGCGTGCCAATGTGGCATAGAATTGATTCGACCACCAATACATGCTGTATTTGGCGAAGGTGATGTTTGCGTAGGTGTGGGAGGAAAAATAATTTTCGTCGAAGGGCATGGGATAAGTATACAGGTATACAAGGAAACAAGTAGGCAGGTTTTACGTGTTTACCTGTCTACTTGTTTACGTATCTACTTCCTTCTCGCGATATAGAATGTGAACGTCCCATTTTCAGTTGCTTTTGGCGAAGCATATTTACTTACATACTTCTTCGTCAGCCACAAATTCCATTTCGTGCGCGAGATGATCCATTTGCCGGTGAGCACGCGTGCAAACACCGATGGAACGCCGAAATAGTGTCCCCATTCTAACACGCGCATAGAAGCGGGCGAAAAGTAGTGCCAGTAACGTACCAATTCAAAACCGGCGCGTCCTAAACGTTCCTTCCAGATATCCGGCTCGTCTGCATGTTCGACGCGTGAAATTTTGCGGAACCAATTTTCATAAGGTTTCCCTAATACCTTTGAAATGGATAGCTCTGAAAAATACCTCGTGTTTGGCACACAAAAATAGAACGGCGCATCCTTCTTTAGTACACGAGCGGTCTCCTTCAAAACATCATCAATGTGCGGGATATGCTCCAACACCGAATTGCTAAATCCGCTGGCGAAATATTCCGAGGGGAACGGTGACAGCGCGCCATCCGATTCCACCAACGATTTATACGCGCCGAATTTCTTTGCCTCGTGGATGGGTCCATGCCAGGGATCGAGTCCGACGTCAATTTTTTGGTCGAAGGTCAACGATGCGAAATGACCGTCGCCGCATCCCACATCATAGACGGGCGCGGGCAAGGGCAGGTCTTGATAATACGAACTCTCCACCGCACGCAGGAATGCGCGGAAGTAGGGCAAATCACGCAGTTGGAGAAAGAGGAAGTCTTTCATAATAATATAACCATGCACGGTGGTTGAGTAGCCATGAGCGAAGCGAATGGCGTATCGAAACCACCCATTTCAAGCATGTATGTGATTTCTGGTTTCGATACACTTCGCTACTCAACCAGCAGATTTGCCCATTAACCTTTCGAATAATTTTTCATATTCCATTGCAACCGAATCAGGATCGTAGGACTTCTTAATGGATTCGATATCGCCTTTGAACTTTTGCGGTTCATTCAGGACTTCGAGGATTGATTCCGCCAAATCAGCCGAATCTCCAATTCGAGCGACGCGTCCCATGCCGTGCATGGTGACAGGTTGCCTTACTCCGGGCAAAGCGGACGGGACACACGGTACGCCGTTCATCATCGCTTCGATCTGGACAAGTCCGAAGGCTTCAGTGGAGTTCAGCGATGGGACGGTCAATACATCCAGATTGGGATAGAACGCCGCCATTTGAACTGGATCGAGATTGCCGAGGAATGTCCAATGTCCCTGCACCTCGTATTCACGAATGCGCGGCATGAGGCGGTCTGAATAGGCTTGTTCGCCCATTACGTTTTGATAGGTGCCAGCAAACAGGACTTGCGCCTTTGGATATTTCTTCAATATCGCGGGCATTGCATCCAGCAATACTTCAACTCCCTTTTCAGCGGCGAAACGTGCCGCCATGCCGATGACAGGTTTGTGTTCCTCTATATGATGAGCGTGGGCAAAAGCGGAAACAGCCTCAGGCGTGGGAACAGGCAATTCGACGGGAGGCAGGATCGGGGTCAGTTTGGAGACGTAGCGCGAGAGATAGGGAGAGTGATCGGCATAGTCCTGTGTGTAGGTCACGATGTGATTCGACAAGAGTCCCGCCGTGTTATTTTGAAAATCCACAACATTGTTGACGATGCGATTGAAAAATCCGGGCGGCAGAAGCAGGTCGCAATGATAGGTGAGCACAGCAGGCTTGCCAAAGAGCCGCGCGCGGAAGGCAACACCCGGTGCATCGAACTGAGGCAGGTGCATTTGGACAACATCATGTTGAGCGACCAGTTTTGTGGCGACCCAACCGAATGTGGGGGCGATGACGCCTTTGCTGATGCGCGCCGCAACCGGTATGCGAATCACTTTGACTCCATTGACCGTCTCCTCGCGTGGAAGCGATGGATCGAACTGCGTGGTCATCACGGTGATCTGGTGCCCACGTTTGGCAAAGGCACGCGCCAAGCGTTCGGCGTAAATGGTCAAACCGGAGGTGTGTGGACGGTAGTAAGTAAGAACGGTCAGTATTTTCATAAGGCGGAGAGATTATACAACAACGAGGGTGGAGTATAGGGTCCGTACCTTAGAGAGGGTTTAAAACGATAAAATACATCGACGTTACAAACTGATACAATCGGCAACCGAGGATTTTTATGAAGATAAAACAATTTTTTGAAACGTTGGTTGTCACATTAAAAGAAGCCGCCTGGGCGCCGTTGAGCGTAATTGGGTTGTATGGGTTCGGGCTGGCGTTCCACTTCTTCGACAAATTTCCAGCATTGGATATCCCCACTCACTTCCTGGGCGGCATGGCGATCACGTATTTTTATCGAGTTGCGATTCGGAATTCACAAGATTTTTTGGGGAATATTCCCCTTCCCATTCAAATCCTGCTGGCTTTCACCGCTACAGTGACCACCGCTGTCTTTTGGGAATTTTACGAGAACATCATGGATTATTTTCTCTACACCCACATGGTGCTTGGTTTATTCGACACCTTGAAAGACTTGTTCGATGGGATCATGGGCGCGCTGGTTTTGTCTTTGTTTTATGAGAGGAGATAACAGTTTCAATCAAATATCGAGGGGTTGCAGACCGTTCATACCCAAGGATCAACGAGACTTCACTGCCATGATGCAGATCGTGTTCCATCACATGGTAGATCACCCAACTGCGCGATACCTCGTATGTCTGGCCATCCCATTCATCCGGGAAAGTCCTGGCACAATCGGCGGGCGTCCAGCGTTGCAAGCGCGATTCGATGAATGCCCATGTCTCATCGAGTCCACGTACCAGTTCCGCCGCGTTGCGTTCAGGCGAATCACGTTGACCCCACAGCATGTACTCGTTCATCACATCATCAGCATCCTGTAGAGTACCACTGAACCATCCTGCCCGAACCGAAATAGTGTGCTGTACAACCTGCCCCAGAGGCCACATACGCGAGGCAGGCTGCAACAAGAGTTGCTCATTCGTTAGAGGGGCAATGCATTTTTGCAGTTTTCCGTTATAGCCTCGCCAGTTCTCATAGATCACATCTAATGTCGATTGCGTATCCTGTTGCATCTGTTTCTCCTTATGAATTTCAGTGTTTCATAGAGTAAGGTTGATTCTGCTCGCTGACCTATTTTTACTCGAAATCGGATGCCTCCCGTTGATTCCATGCTTGGTCGATTAATTTTGATCACTTTGTAAGCTGAAACGTATCCTTCAGGTTTACTTTATTATGCGATACTCAGTAAGATGATACATCTGGAATAGCAAAAAGTACATGGCTTGCTATAATACTCATATATGGATGCTGGAGACGAATGAGATTAAAGTTGAAACGCTGCCGAAAGCGTTCATCATACCTTAGCAGAGATTCAGAGGAAGCCTCAGGAGATAAATTATGACGGAAACCACACCATTTCTCATGTTTTGCGGACCACACGGTGGTCAGGCGGAAGAGGCAATCACATTCTATATATCGCTACTTAAAAATTCACAAATCATCGCCATTGACCGCTACGGCGCAAACGAGCAGGAGCCAGAAGGTACGGTGCGGCTCGCGCGCTTTTCCCTGGCTGGGCGTGAGTACATGGCGATCGACAGCGCGGCGGCACACAATTTTACATTCACGCCAGCATTCTCAATATTTGTGACATGTGAAAGTGAATCAGAACTTGAAAAATTGTATGAAACGCTGAGTGTGGGAGGAGGAGTGCTGATGCCGTTGGACAATTATGGATTTAGTCGCAAGTTTGGATGGTTAAATGACCGTTACGGCGTGTCGTGGCAGATGAATCTGCCTTAGGGTGCCGTCCATCGGTTTGCGTTGTGCAAGACTACCCACCAAATAAAAACATCGCTGCCATCTTGATAGAATTTTACACACAACTTAGAGTTATCCCTACTTTCACCACCACATGAGCGAATTATTAGCGCTCAAGCGCATAACGGGCTCTCTAATAGCGGTAGTTTCTTATGGCTTAACGACTTACTGCCGTAGAATCTTCTCCATTGCTTTTCCTTTTGCGAGTTCATCAATCAGCATGTCTAAATAGCGTATTTTTTGCATCAGCGGATCTTCTATTTCTTCCACACGAACACCACACACTACACCTTTGATTAGCGAACTATTTGGATTAATGGCTGGTGCTTGAGCAAAAAAGGTTTCAAAATCATTTCCCTTTTTGATTTGCTGTTGTAGTCTGGCTTGATTATAGCCAGTCAACCAGAAGATAATTTGGTCAACTTCTTCTTTTGTACGATTTTTGCGTTCTGCTTTTTGAACGTATAGTGGATATATATTTGCAAATTTCATTCCAAAAACCCGATTATTAGACTTGTTATTCATTACTAAAAACTCCTCTCAACTTTTTGCTTTTGCAAGGAACCGCCTAACGAGACTGTCGAAAAACCCTTCGTTCGAAAAATGTTCACAAAAATCTCCCACAACAGGCTGGAAAATCGCCAAAATGTTGTTCGGAACATAAAAAACAATGTACTTTTCAGCGTTTCTGTCCCACTTTCAAAAATCAGTTTTTGAAAAGGGACTTTTTCGACAGTTTCAACGGTTTGCGTTACTCTCCTGAAGGGGACTCGTGGCGCTGGGACGGGCGTGGACTCTGCTTGGGAGCAGAGAAAACTCGAAGCCAGAAAAATGCTTGAAAAACGCACAGAATCCCACTAGTCCGCTGGTAGGGTCAAGGGATGGCGCCTGGGATTTTAGTCCTGGTTTCCATCCCCTGCCACATCGAACCGGACATGAGGTTTTCCCTCATCCGTAGCGGAGCTCTCCGACAACCTTCTTCCTGGAGTATTCAAGACATCCATTGTCTCGGCTTTTTTTTTGTAACCTGCCACAGCAAGTCAAGCCGTTACATATCCGTCTCTTGGCTCTCAAGTATAGTCCGCGTTGGAGTTGTTGTGATTTGTCTTGTGGTGGAATTGGCCTTTCGGCATGCACCGTCACTTACGTCCTCGCTGAACTTGGTTGAAGTAGAGACCCTTCCCTCCGAGTGAGTTTTGTTGTCTCACTCATCATTAGGCTTACGCCTCATCGGTGTCGGGTCGGAGGAGGCGCCCAATCGTCCGGGCTAGCCTCCGTCCGCCGCTCAAACCCAGCGTGCGGATCTCCCGCACTGGGCTTTCACAAAGGTACGTTGCATCAACGCAGCGCATGAATTGGTTCGACATGGCCAACCTGTTCGCCTATTGAGATGCTTCAACTGCATGTTTCCTCCACTACTGGCTTATGGGTTTTTCACAAAAGGAACTTATCCGCACCAGCAGTTTTACTCGCATACTCGTTGTTACCTCTCAACCACCTTTGCCCGCCGCCTTCCCCAGCCCATATCGCTGCCTTCTTGAGGTCACGCCGCTCTCACGGCGCTTCAGGTACTATTCGGCGGTCCGACTACTCACCAAGCTTCACTTCCCATTTCGCTCATCGCTTATAGGGTCGCTTATTCTGATCTCACTCAGAAACCTGTTGAGTTCTCCCGGGGTCACTCATTGTTCTTCCGCATCGTGCCGCCCGCACACACCTTGGTACAACGGGTGAATGAGTTCGCCTTCGCCTCCATAGTGCAGGCTCGACCTGTTCCCGTTTTTGGCCGACCGGTTCATCCTGGCTCTCGCCTTGATTACGGCCCGATGCTTCTCCTCATGCCCTTCGGATTTCACCTCGCGGTGAACACCCTGCCCTCCGATGGTTCCTCACCACCGGCCAGCGAGACATTACTCCCGCTTTTGGATATGGTGCCCCTCATCTGAGCACCAGAGGGACTTCAAGCATTCCTGTTAGCCACCATTTGGCGAAACTTTTCTTGTCATAGCCAATTTTAAGGCTCAACATCAGCAACAAAATGCAAGGACGCAAGCGCAGCTTCGCTTTGTCCAATACATTGGGCGGTATTTGAATCTCCTGGATAGAGAGCAAAAGGAAGATAGTCTTCCGGAAGGGTTTGCCCCGCTATATCAATTGGCTGATACAGAAGATACAAAGTCATGACCTTCCCCTTTAGCGGGAGATTATCCATTTGCACTTTGTATTTCACATTTCCAAGAGTCTTATAAGAAATATCCAAGCTTGCATAAGGATTTGAAACAGATCTTGGGGTTGTAAGAGTACAGTCTGACATGTCAAGGTTTTCTGCAATCCACGAATCCGCAACTCCATTATTCCATGAAGATAATGCCCAAGTTTCTTTGTCGAAGTCAATTTCGTACTTGTAGTTTTCGGAAAAGAAGCCGGTAAGAGTATTGGCGGAATCTGGCTTCAAAACGGGAAATTCCTGAGATTCCAGTATCTGGTCTTGAAAACGAGGATCTTCATTCAGATACGCCCATGCCTGATTCATGGTCATACCAGCCAGATCTTCCAAAGGGGTTACAGAGAGTTCCTCCTCAAGGATCAATTTGAGTTCGGGATTTGCATGTTGGGCAAGAAGGTGCAGGTATTTGTTAACCGAAGCGGCATCAGCCTTTGAAATAATCACTTCATCCCCATGCCCGTTTACCAGAGGCTCCAGATTTGGTTGCCATCTTATAAGGACATTAATGGATTCCCATGTCAAAGAGGGATTGCTCATGATCGTTTCAGTTAATTCTAGTGCATGAGTATCAAACAGATCGGTATAGTGCTGTCCTTGTGAGGATTGCCCAAGAACTTCAAAGCGGACGCGATAATACAAAACAAGATTAAAAAAGCCTTGTGCTACTGCTTTGGGAACCAAGACAAACGCGACAAAATAGATGATTGCTAAAACAACAATCATTACTGTTATGTATCGTCGATTTGCACTTGATTTCATAATCATTCCTTATGGTGGCTAACTATGTCTTAAGAGGAACCATTCTGCTTAAGGATCTCCAAATGGGGTAGTTATACAGAATTACTTCTTTATAATAGCTTATCTACAGCATTATACGCCCAGCTATAGAATTCAAAGATTTTTCAACCGCACCTTCGCAGCATACAGGAGCACGACCGAATAAACTTTGTGAAACCCAAGCAAGAGATGAACACCAAGCCCAAGCCTGGACTTGCCTCTTCCAGGAACAACCGCCGAACCAAAATACAAACGTGTGCCCTTTTCCAAAGGGACGACCATCAACCACGATCTCGTGCGGCTCATGAAGTCACACATCAACAGTTGATTCTTTGTCCGTGCTTCAACTGTCCACGCGGCGAACTTATCGATCAAGCCATCAGCCAGTTGTTTTGCCTGTGAGTCTGTCGAGGGTTTGGATACTGTCCATGTGAGGATAAAGCGTTCGAGTTTGAATAAGGGAGTGGCGTAGAAGGCGTTTACGAATTGCGGGTGTGAGACCGACATGGAAATCTCGGTCATGTAGCCATCGGTGTAACTTCCCTTGCTGGAATATCTCCCCAGCAAAGCATCATTAGGAAGCGGACAAGTTTGGATCGGGAATATCATGTCCCTCTTCTTTTCAATCCAGCTTTTTCATAAATTGCGTCAATAACGCGCATGTTATTGACCGCGTCATCTGGATTTGTGCTCAAGGATATTTCCCCACGGATTGCTTTAGCAAAATTTCGCAATTGCAGCGCATAACTATTTTCTCCTTTGACATGTTCCCGCCGCGTTCCATTGGATGTGTGAACCATCATCCAATGGAACAAATGCGGCTGAAACGGACTCAATACCTTCATCTCACCCGCATCGCCTTTCACATGAAGGAACGAGTCGAACAATCGCGGAGAAAGCATATCACAGAGAATGCGACCCGTGCTTCCGTCAGGGAACTCGAAGTTTGCTTGCATACCCGAGTCAACTTCCGGCTTGAAGAGACGCGCTTTTGCGTCCGTCACTTTGGGTTCCATGCCCATCAAATAACGAACCATGCTGACCGGGTAACATCCCGCATCCATGAGCGCGCCGCCCGCAAGATCGTAACGATAACGGACATTCGAAAAGTTAAGCAGGATAAATCGAAAACGCGCTTCGATGTGTTGAATTTTGCCGAGATCATTCTCCACAATCTGCTTCATGCGCGCCGCAAGCGGATGATTGCGATAGGCAAACGCTTCACTCAACACTTTGCCTGTTTCTTTGCAGCCTGCGCCATTTCCATTGCCTCGTTTGCGTTGGAGGAAAAAGGCTTTTCGCAGAGAACATGTTTGCCTGCTCGTAATGCCTTGATCGTCCATTCGGCGTGCAAACCATTCGGTAATGGATTGTAAATGGCATTGATCTCTGGGTCATTCAAAAGTTCATCATATGTTTGATGCACACGCGGGATGCGAAACAAACTCGCAAATCTTTTTGCCCGTTTTGGGTCTCGCGCTGCGATGGCTGTCACCTGTATCTCTGGCACATTTCGTGCAGGAAGTGTGAGCGCCATTGGAACGATCTTCGCCGCCCCGAGAACACCAATGCGAATAGGATTTGTCATTCGTCTTGCTCCCGAACAATTGCTGTCACTTCAATTTCAACTATTAATTCAGGACTAATCAATGACTCCACTTCCACCATTGTTGCGGCAGGCTTGATTTCTTTGAAATACAACCCATGTGCTTTGCCGATCTCTTCCCATTGAGAGATATCGGTCACGAACATCCTTGTCCGCACCACATCTTTCATGGATGCGCCTGCTTGTGCTAATGCCTTTTTTATTTTTGCAAGAGCGTACTGTGTCTGTTCATACGGATCGTTGAGTCCAACGACATCTCCGTTTTCGTCAACGGCCGTTGTCCCTGCCACTTCGATGACATTGCCAATTCTCACTGCGCGCGAGTAACCGACAATATCCTCCCATTTTGCGCCTGAAGAGATGTTAAGTCTTTGGTCATTGATGTTGCTCTCCTTGATTCATACTCCGGTGGTTGAGTAGTCCCGCATGGTTTTCGCGGGCGTATCGAAACCACCACTTAACCAAAGCGATTTTGGTTAGTGGTGGTTTCGATACGCGGCTTCGCCGCTACTCAACCACCGAGTTAACTTGATACTCCAAACACATTCAAATCCAAAAACGCATTGCGGAACTTTCCTTGCGGGTCATATTGATTGAGCAACACACGGAAATCACTCATGCGTTCATAACGCTGTTCCAATTGCATCGGCGAGATCATAAACAACTTACCCCAATGCGGGCGTGCTTTAAACGGCGCAAGTTGCACTTCGATCATCGGCAACAATTGCAAAACGGCAGGCTCGTTCATCTTCCATGTGAAATGTAACGCAACGCTATCCTGTTTGTAGCACATGCTCATCCAAAGATCGTCAGCGGCGATCGTGCGCACCTCCGAAATCATCAACAATGGAGCGATATGTTCACGAATTTCATTGAGCGCCAGCAACGCCGCCACCGCATCCTCCCGCGCCACAAAATATTCCGCCTGCAACTCCTCGCCACTGCTCGGCGTGTGATCCATGCGGAAGTGTGGCAGGCGATCCTGCCATGCTCCGGGGATACCCATTTGCTCGGTACAATTCTCCGATGAAAGTTCTCCAATGGGATGCATGCGTCTGGTGGCGGGAGTCGCACCAAAAAAATTGGATTCCGCTTCGATGTTTTTCCCGTCCAACAAGCGACGCTTCACCCATACCTGATTAACTGTTTCTGTTTTCCAGTCTGTAAACAAGCTGACGGAGTATCCGCTCGACATGATTTCATCAAAATGATTCTCCAATTCATGCAAAGGAAGATTCTCGTAAATATCCTGTCCCACGTCAAATGTTGGTTGAATATCGAACGTCAATTTTGTGACAACTCCGAAACCGCCCAAGCCAACGACCATGCCATTGAATGTATCGCCATCCTTTTCACGTGATACGTTTATCACTTCACCATCTGCTGTGACAATTTCCATCGCAGAGACAGCCGTTGCCAGATTCCCATTTTCGACTCCCGACCCATGAGTCGCTGTGGCGCAGGCTCCCGCCACGGAGATATGCGGCAGGGATGCAAGATTATGCAACGCGTATCCTTCTCCATGCAAGTATTGACTCAACTCTCCATAACGGATGCCGCCTTCGACGGTCACAGTGAGGCGGTCCTTGTCCAACGAGATGACGCGGTTAAAGCTGTCAGAGGAGATGATGTCTTGGGGTGAGTCAGCAATTCGATTGAAAGAATGACGCGAGCCGAGAGTCCGTATCTTTTCGGCGCGTCGAACTATATCCCGTACTTCATCCAATGTTTTGGGGTGATGGATCCTCTCGGCGCTATATTCAAAATTGCCAGCCCAATTCTTTTGCTTTGTCAATTGTACCTTCCATATCCATGTGGGAGTTGGTCCAAGAACTTTTCGATATCTTTGGGAACAATGAACAATCTCTCCAGGCGTTTGGAGAATCCGTTGGGGTTTTTGGGGATGAGCAGCAAGCCGTCCTGTGTGTCTTTCGAGCGCGCAAAGAAATCCCAACCTTTGTCTTTTTGGAATTGACATCTTTCGATGCGACTGATCTCCTTGAACGTAAGGAACAAGCGATAGTCCAAATGACCCGGAGCATAATGGACGCCGATGCCACTGGCGGTGATGACATATGTTACCGGCGCGCCGAAGAACAGTGCATCGCGGTAAAGGATGGAAAAACCCACGAGGATGAGAAAGACTTGTAAGGAACTCAAACCGAATTGACCCTTCAATAAGAAAGCAAGCGCCCCGCTGACCACAACCAGAATCGGAATATTTTGCGCGGCTTTCTTCCATGCAATGGATGGCTGGTCCACATAAAACTTTCCGTCACCCGCAGCATATCCACGCCGCAGGTTCGATAGCCACGCTGCCGAGCGCCACCGCAACATGGATAGCCCGACCACAATGATCAAAAGGAAAATGAACGAGAGATTTGGAGGCCAACTCCACAATGCAACGAAGGCGATCCATGCATATGGAAATTGTTTGATGAACAGGCGGGGGATATCGAGGATGAAGTGGTCAAAGAATGATCTCATGGGAAGATTATACAAGCAAACAAACAGGCTGCGCATATCATCAGTCTTATCCACTCAACCATCGTTGTTTATTGTTCGATATATCTTACTTCCCCGCTGACCGCCACGCTCTCCCCGACCTTCGGGCTGTATCTCACCAACAGAAGGGATGGCACACCCATATCTTCTCCCTGCAAGATCGTGAACTCATTTTTCCCCTGCCATCCAATATCTCGTAAATAACCCGCCAACGCCGCGGCCGCCGCGCCGGTCGCCGGGTCTTCATAGACTCCGCCTGATGCAAACGGATTGCGTGAATGGAATAGTTCATCAGATTTCTGCCAAAGCAGGCTGATCGTGATCAATCTCTGTTCAGCCATCAACGCTTTAACTTCATTGAACGGATAGCTCATCTCCGCAAGAGTCTTTCTATCTTTTAGGACAATAATCAAATGTTTAGCTCCTGCACTCGCAAACCGAATTGGAAACGCAGGATCAATGTCGTCATCCTTCAACTTGAACGCCGCAAGGACTTTTTCCACAAATTCCTTCGGCGCCTCTTCCGAATGTGTCCCCGGAGATTGAAGTGTGGCGGATGATTTCTCCGCACGCACACTGATTTTGCTGTCATTCAAAATCAACTTATATTCGCCGTCCCCAAACCGCCCGCCCAACGCCGCTCCTAATGCAATCGTGGCATGTCCGCAAAATGCGACTTCCATCTCCGGCGCAAAATAACGGACTCGCCAGGAGTCATCCTGCTTCACAAGAAATGCTGTTTCAGAATAACCAACTTCCCTGGCAATCTTCAACATTTCTTCTTTGCTGGGCATTACATCGTTGAAAACAACACCAGCGGGATTGCCGCCGTGTCCGTTATGGGAGAAGGCGGCTAGTTTTAAAATATCCATTTACTGTTCTCCAAAATAATAGTAAAACCACACTCTTCTATTAGAGAAGATATACCACTCACAAATTTTCTTTCTTATGTTCTATCATATTCACCTAGGTTTTCACCTACCCCTCGTCATATAATGCCGATGGGTTGCCCCAAAGTATCTTTATTTGCCTCTCAGTTCGATTAAGCCCTTCTCTTTAATAGAACACTTGTGCTATAATCAAACACACGACAAAACTGGAAAAAATTCGCTCGCGAAATGCGGCTCTTTACCAAGAGAATATAACGATGAAAACCACACACTATCACTGGTTCCTATTAACACTCCTTTTTATCACAAACGCCTGTAACACCACTGATCCCGCCTCCCTTCCCAACCGACCCTTTTTCGGTCCCTCTTCCTCAGGGACGACAACACTGCGCATCCTGCCTCCCGCGGCTGTGACGTCCGCTTCGCACCCGCTTCAAATTGACGCCATGCGGTCACGCGACTACCCCGGCAGCGACATCGTGATCGAATCCGTTCTGGACCCCGGGGTTAATTACAGCCGCTATTATGTTTCCTACCTCTCTGATGGATTAAAGATCTACGCGCTGATGACAGTCCCTAACGGACCCAAGCCACCCACCGGCTGGCCCGTCGTCGTATTTAATCACGGCTATATTCCGCCCGATGTTTACCGTACAACTGAACGCTACATTGCCTACGTGGATCAGATCGCGCGTAACGGCTATATCGTCTTCAAATCAGATTATCGCGGTCACGATCGATCCGAAGGCGCGGCAAGAGGCGGATACACCGTACCAGACTACACCATCGATGTGCTCAATGCGGTCGCCTCCGTGAAGCGTTATCCAGATGCAGACCCAAATCGTATCGGCATTTGGGGTCACTCGATGGGCGGATACATTTCCCTGCGCGCCATGGTCATTACCGGGGATATCAAAGTAGGCGTGCTCTGGGGCGGGGTCGTTGCTCCCTATCCTGATCTTTTCACACGCTGGAACGTAGGCGCGAGACCTACCGCTTCCGCACCGGGATCGTGGGTCTATTCGCTGGAACAGACCTACGGCTCGGTGGCAGCGAACCCCGGCTTCTGGAATTCCATTTCAGCGAACAGTTACTTGCATGACCTGCATGGACCCATCCAACTGCATCACAGCACGACAGACGAAGAGGTCCCTGTGGAGTTTTCACAAATGCTCTACGATGAAATGATCCAGGCGAATCAGGTCGTGGAACTTTATACCTATGCAGGAGATAATCACAACATCTCAGCCAACTTCAGTCTCGCCATGCAGCGCACAGTTGAATTCTTTGACCGCTACCTGAAACCAGACTGATATACAGTAATTCGAGGATAAAAAAATTTGAGACCAAATCATTCTCTACAATGGGTTATCATCAACGAAACCAACTTTATAAGCAGGCAACCCATGAAACTCATCCGCGTTCTGATTCTCATCAGTGGCTTTGTATTTCTCGCATTTGCCCTCGGTTTCATCTTTCAAATTCCCATCGCAATTAATCTCTGGCCCTGGCAGGACGGGCGTTATTCCTACCTGTTCATCGGTTCCATCCTCGCCGCGGTCAGCGCCGCTACATTTTGGGTCGGCTGGACAGGCGAACTGGGCGCGTTGCCCGCTGGTGCACTCAACGTTTTCGTCATCGCGGTGACCACATCCATTTACTTTTTTCAACTCGCCACGCGGGAGGGTCGCACGAATTTATTTCCATATGGGATTGCGTCGTTCGTGTTTGCGGTTGCAAGCGGCGCGTCATTCCTGTGGAGCAGGCAGATTCCGCTTAAGCAATCTCGCCCCACTCCACACCTTGTCCGCATCTCGTTCGGGATTTTCATCGCCGCATTGATTCTCGCAGGCGGAGCCTTGATCCTCCGCGTGCCAGTCTTCCCGTGGGATTTGAACCCCGATTCATCCGTCATTTTTGGCTGTATCTTTCTCGGAGACGCTTTTTACTTCCTCCATGCACTTCTCCGTCCAGGCTGGCATAATGCTGCTGGACAACTGCTCAGTTTCCTCGCCTACGATATCGTTCTCATCGTTCCGTTCGTCTCCCTGTTCAACACGGTGAAGCCGGAATATTTCATCAGTCTGGTCGTCTACGTGGGGGTTCTGATCTATAGCGCAGCGCTCGCGGTTTACCATCTCTTCATCAATCCCCACACTCGTTTTGGGTCATGAGCCTGCTTTCTGAAATATAAACAACTTCTCTAATTGTTTGCGGCGGGGAATCGAATCTACCGGCTTTTCTTGTGAGAGCAATTTGAATCCTCGTTCCAGAAACAAATGCAGGAGTTCAACTTCGATAAAACCAAAAGGCGGACCATCCTTGCGACCATCCAATGGATACGCCAGGTCAATAAAGAGACCCTGAGGTTTGAGCAGGCGTGTGACCACGTCCGCGTACGCCTCCCGGCGTTTGGGGTCAATGGCACAAAAGCAGACGTATTCAAGAATGTAATCGAAGGAAACGTCATATGCGCTCGGAAATGTGAAAATATCCTGTTGCAAAATATCCACAGGAGCGTCTGGCTCTGCAAGCCGCTTCATTTCCTTGACAGCGCTGGCTGAAAAGTCAATGGCTGTCACCTGGAAGCCATGGCGTGCGAATGCTCGGGCATCGTACCCGCGTCCGGCGCCGAGTACAGCCATACGTCCGGGTTCGAAGCGTGCGCTCGCGGCGAGTTGCTGAAAGACAGGAGTTGCCCCACCCAGATCCCAGCCATCCATGTGCCGGTCATAATACATATCCCAATTGCTTGAAGAATTCACATCATCGGTCATGTAAAATAAGGATGGAGATTTTCATTTAAATCTTACAGCGCGGGGCGCGTGGTAAGATTTATTCGGGATTCATGAACCACGAGAGGAGCCAGGTATGGATTTTTCACTTCCACTTGAACAATGGGTGGACGTTGTGTTTTCGATACTCGTATTTGCCGCCACAGCCTTTCTGGGGCGCCCGGTCATTAAATTCATCATCGAGCGCCTCATCCGAAGGTCGACCGGGCTTACCAGAACAACATTCGATGATATCGTTCTGGACGCGATTGCCTCACCGCTCTACTGGCTGATGTTGATCTATGCATTTCGATTTTCACTCACCCGACTGGCATTTCTATTTGGCGACTTGCGTCTTGATCTGGAAGGACTTTATTTCACCCTGTTCCTGTTGATCGCATTTGCGATCGCATGGCGTCTGATCACCAATTTCGCAAAATGGTATGAGCGCCGATTGACCGCAGGCAGAAAGTCGGATCTGGGCAGGCAACTCATGCCTTTCCTGCGGCGCATGGCGCTCATCATTCTCACGATCATGATCGTCATCATCCTTCTGGATTATTTCAATATCGAAGTCAGCGGGATGGTGGCGACACTGGGAATTGGCTCCCTTGCGATAGCGCTTGCCGCACAGGCGGCTCTTTCTGACACGATCAGCGGATTTGTCATCATGATCGACCGCCCCTACCGTATCGGTGACCGCATCGAAATTCAAGACCTCGATACCTGGGGCGATGTCGAGGACATTGGGCTGCGAAGTACACGCATCCGCACGCGTGATAACCGCATGGTCATTATCCCCAATTCGGTTATTAGCAAGAGTTTGATTGTTAATCATTCCTATCCAGATTCGCAATATCGCATCGAAAGTCAGGTGGGTATTGCCTATGGCACAGATATTGAGAAGGCGCGCCAGGTTATTGTGGAGGCTGTGAAAACCGTGGAAGGGGTACTTCCAGACCCACCCGTGGAGGCATTATTTCTGGAATTTGGGGAGTCGTCTCTGATCTTCCGCGTGCGTTTGTGGCTGGACTCCTATGTGGACACGCGGCGCATGTTCGACAAGGTCAATACTGCGGTCTATAAAGCATTGAATGATGCAAAGATCGAGATCCCGTTCCCACAACGCGTGGTTACGCATAAAGGATTATCTTCACCACCTGTATCGAAGATGCCACCTGATTAAAAGGAGGTGCGTTTTTTCAGCACATAACCTACTTAAAATTTCGGGTTCGGATGTTTTTGATGCCGACCCGTACCACAATGATCACAATCATCAGCACAAAGATCAGCGCAAACGTCCCGTAAATGGAGACGGCTGAACTTCTTGAGGCGGTCAAAACCAGATAGATCGTGTACACAATGTACGAAGCGAACAATAATGCGCCTTCCCAACGCAATATCTTTTTGTCGTTATAGAGAATGGGCCAGCATAACGCGGCAACTCCGAACATCACGATAAAATCCAGGTTCAAAACCTGTTTTGCAACCGGAATACCATCAGGGGATACAAGGGCAGAAAGCCCCAGGACCCCGAGCAGGTTGAAGATGTTACTGCCGATGGCATTCCCTACGGCAATATCGCTTTCCTTTTTGAGCGCGGCAATCACCGACGTTGCGACCTCGGGCAATGAAGTTCCAACCGCCACAATGGTCAAACCAATGATCAGGTCGCTGACGCCGAGCCTATGAGCAATGGTGGTAGCAGAGTCCACCAGCCAGCGGGAACCAAAGACCAACATGCCAAGTCCTACCAGAACAAAGAAAATGTTGGTCAACGCTTTTGGAAGCGTGAGTTTTTGCTTTTCACTGAATGCCTGCGCATATTCCTTTTGGACGGCTTTGCTTTCACGCCTGCTCTGATAAAGAGCGAAGCCAATATACGCAATCAGCCCAAACAATAGAGGGATGCCATCCATCGCTCCGAGTGAACCGTTTAGCGCCAGCAAATACGTGAGCAACGAGGCGCCGATCAGGATCGGCGCGTCAAAGCGGATCAGTTGTTCTGCGATCACAAGTGGAGAGACCATGGCGGTCACGCCGAGGATGAACAACAAATTAAAGATGTTACTTCCAAGAACGTTGCCAAGCGTTAAAGCGCCCTGACCAGTCGAAGCCGCGTGGAGGGATACAGCGATCTCAGGAGAGGCTGTACCCATTGCCACAATGGTTAAACCGATCACAAGGGGTGAAATACCCGCCGCTGCCGCAAGACGAGAGGCGCCGCGCACAAGCGCTTCGGCTCCGAGAATTAATATAAGAAGCCCGCCGATAAAATGAAAAATGATTGCAGACACTGATGACTCCCGAGTTATCCAGTCCTGTCAGGCTACTGAATGGCTGAATTTTATCCCTTTTCTGCAAAATAAAACCGGACGGATTTTTCCTATCCGTCCGGTTTCCATATTAAGGCTTGAACTCGATCATATCGGTTGTACAGGCGCCTGTTTGATTGACCCCGGAACACAGGGTGATGGTGGCACGCAATTTATGACCGGTCGGGTCGTAGGCAAAAGCCGCGGAGCTTATCTTGCGAGTCCCATCAATCGGCAGGGTGTCCTTTGTGTTTGATGTAAGACAGCCATCCACATTCGTGAATCCATTGGCATCCAGCGAGAGAGACGTATTTGTGTGCGTATCCTTCACGGTCAGTGAGATCGACTTGAATACGGTATCGCCGATATTCTCCAACTTAAGTTTCACCCACCAGCCCACACACGAGTCCAAACCCAGATAGGATATTTTGAAATCAGGCGTCGGGGTAGGCGAAGGCGGGGGGGTAAAGATCGGCAAGGTCAAGGTGTTTCCGCTCAAGGTGGCATACTCTCCCCAGATCCAGCAAAAGCCTGTGCTCGAGTGAGGGGTGCGGATATACCAATAATTCCCCGCCAGGTCGTGTCCATACACTTCAGCGACCTCACCAACCAGTAATGCTCCCACCTTGTCGTACATTTTACCGGGACCCACCCTGCAATTTGTCGCGACTGAGACGCTGATCTGCGGCACAAGCGGTGTAAGTGTAAAGAGGGGCGTTGGTGACAATGTTTGTGTTGGTGTACTTGCAGGCGTAAAAGTGAGTGTTGGAGTTGCGGATTCCAAGCTGGTCACTGTGGGATGAACCACCTGGGCAGTTTGCGACAACTGCGCAAAGATGGTCGCCGCGGCAACAGTTCCAATTGCGGAATCTGAGAGTGGGGTAGGGATACTTGATTCCGCACAAGCCAGCGAAACAATCAATAAAACGGAAACCGATAAAAGGACTGGAGACAATTTTGACTGCAACATGGTTCATCCTTTCGGCAATAACGCGGTCATAATATCGAATAGAGCAACCCGCGTTTCATCTTTAGGAACGCTCACTACCCCGGCTTTGTTCCTCAACTTTGTTTCCAAATCAAATAGCCCCGCGCTAGAGGGATCAAATCACCAGCTGGGAGAATTGCGGGGAGTCGGCGGACAGACTATCGATCTGCGTGAGAGGCGAAGCCTCATACTGAGTAGAGTTAAGTTGTAAAAATTTTGAATTGGGAGCGCCGCGATCCTTTTTTGTGTCGGCTATGCCACTGGCTTTTGGCGCGCTCGATCAGTGATTAAACAATTCGGGGCAGGTCTTGGACCTGCCCCGAAGGATAACTCGATTAGTCACCTACAGTAGTGTCTGGAATTTCCGGTGTCTCTGCAGAGTCGGCTTCCACTTCTTTGGGACCGTGACCGCCGCTTCCAAGAAAGCGACCATGGACAAAACCGGTGCCGGCGGGGATCAGCTTGCCAATGATCACATTTTCTTTCAAGCCAAAGAGCGGGTCGGTTGTGGAACCGATCGCTGCGCCTGCCAACACCTTAATGGTGTGTTGGAAGGAGGAGGCTGAGAGGAACGAGTTGGTGCTGAGCGAGGCTTTGGTGACGCCCAGTAAAACTTCTGAGAACTTGGCGGGTTGCTTGCCTTCTTCCAGCAGTTGTTCATTAATTCTGCGGATCTCAAGACGATCCACCGGATCGCCCGGCAGGTACTTGGCATCGCCGGGGCGCACGACCTGCACCTTGCTCAACATCTTGCGGATGATGACTTCAAAGTGTTTGTCATGGATGTTTTGACCCTGTGAACGGTATACCTTCTGAACTTCGGTCATCAGATACATTTGGCAGGCTTCGCGTCCCTGGATCTTCAACACGCGGTGCGGGTTGAGCGAACCTTCCGTCAGCGGCTGACCGGCTTCCACTTTTTCATTATTCTTAACGAGCAAACGTGAAGTGGTCGGTACGTCGTAGGTAGTGGACTCTTTTTGATCATAAGAGACAACCACCTTTCGATCCTTTTTCTCCACTCGGACGCGCCCGCCATGCTGGGCAACGATCTTCGCGTCGTCCAAAGTTGCCAGCACATCTCCGGCATTGACCTCCACCTCATCCTTGACCGCGAATTTCCATTCTTCGGGCAGACTGTATTCATCGCTGACCAGTTCGCTGTGCTCGATGGTCACTTCGCGCAGGTCGGCATATTTCTCAGATTGTTCGATGTGCAGTGTGCCGCTAATCTCAGCGACAACGGCTTCACCTTTTGGCATTTTGCGGGCTTCAAAAATTTCCTCCACACGCGGCAGACCCGTTGTAATGTCCGCGCTGGTTGCGGCAACACCGCCGGTATGGAAGGTTCGCAGGGTCAACTGTGTACCCGGCTCACCGATGGATTGGGCTGCGACTATGCCGACTGCGGAACCAAGCTCCACCATGTTCCCGCGTCCCAAATCGAGACCGTAGCATTTGGAACAAATTCCGTGTTGCAATTCGCAGGTCATGGGAGAGCGGACTTTGATCTCTTCGACTCCGGAAGCTGCGATCTTGCGGGCAAGCTCCTGTTTGATGACATCGTTGTATTCACCAATGACTTCACCTGTCTTCGGGTCGAGCAAAGTCTCAGCCAGCAGGCGGCTAAACAAACGACTGCTTAAAGCCTGACCCGCCACATCATCCTTCCTGCGGATGATCACACCATCATGTGTGCCGCAATCGTGCTCATTGATGATGATGTCCTGTGCAATATCCACGAGACGACGGGTAAGGTAGCCCGCGTCCGCTGTACGGAGAGCGGTATCGGCAAGACCTTTCCGCGCTCCATGTGTGGAAATGAAATATTCCTGGGCAGTAAGGCCTTCACGGAAGTTCGAGCGAATCGGCATGGGAATGATGCGCCCGGAAGGATCAGCCATAAGTCCGCGCATACCAGCCAATTGCGAAATGGTGGAGAACCCCCCTTTGGTCGCGCCTGAGGAAGCCATGGTGGAAAGGTTGCCATCCGGATTCATATGTTTCTTGACGGCGTTTCCAACGCTTTCTGTGGTCGCCTGCCAAATCTCAATTTCTCGCTCGTTCTTTTCCTGTTCGGTTAAAAGTCCGCGCCGGAAGTCACGTTGAACAACTTCCACAGCCTTAAGAGCCTCATCGATGATACCCTGTCGTTCTGGCGGGATGGAAATATCGGCAACCGCAAGCGTGACGCCGGAACGTGTTGCGTACTCAAAACCAATGGCTTTTACTTTATCAGCAACATCGGTTGTTTTTTCCTGACCGCAGATCTCATAGACCTCGGCGATCAAATCCTTCACGCCGCCTTTATCCAGCTTTTCGTTGACGAACTGAACTTCTGGAGGAAGTACCCGATTGAAGAGCACGCGTCCAACCGTCGTTTCAATGACGCGTGTTTCAGGTTCAGGCAGGCGGTCCCCTTTTTCGTTATACCAGGTCTTTGTGAGCATTTTGATCTCAGAGTGGACTTCCACCTGATCGAGTGCATATGCCATTTCAACTTCATCTATATCCGCAAAGGCGCGTCCATCACCTTTATGATTAGCTTTCTGCTTCATCGTCAAATAATACACACCCAGCACCATGTCTTTGGATGGGGAAATGATAGGCTCGCCGTCTGCTGGCTTAAGCAGGTTGCGCGATGCGAGCATAAGTTCACGCGCTTCCTTGACCGCTTTTTGCGAAAGCGGAACGTGTACAGCCATTTGGTCGCCGTCAAAATCTGCATTGAACGCAGTCGTTACCAACGGATGTAATTGAATGGCTGAGCCTTCGATCAGGATTGGCTCAAATGCCTGGATACCCAAACGATGCAATGTCGGGGCACGGTTCAACAAAACAGGGCGATCTCCGATGACACCTTCCAACGCCTCCCAAACTTCAGGACGGTTGCGCTCGATCAAACGGCGCGCGCCTTTCACGTTTGCCGCGTAATTGCTCTGCACGAGGCGGGCGATCACGAACGGACGATATAACTCAAGCGCCATGCTCTTCGGCAAACCGCATTGATATAGTTTCAATTGCGGGCCGACAACGATGACGGAACGACCGGAATAGTCCACGCGCTTACCAAGCAGGTTGCGACGGAAACGACCTTTCTTGCCCTTGAGCATATCGCTCAAGGATTTAAGTTCGCGGCGTCCGCGGCGAGAAAGCGCCTTGCCGCGCTGTGAATTGTCGATCAGGCTGTCAACGGCTTCCTGCAACATACGCTTCTCGTTACGGATAATGACATCCGGCGCGCCGAGTTCGAGTAATCTCTTTAAGCGATTGTTGCGGTTGATCACGCGGCGATACAGATCGTTTAAATCGGATGTGGCGAAACGTCCGCCATCCAACTGGACCATCGGGCGCAGATCGGGAGGAATGACCGGAAGAACTGTGAGGATCATCCATTCAGGGCGGTTGCCCGAACGGCGGAAAGCCTCCACAACTTTCAAGCGGGTGGTGGCCTTCTTGCGCTTCTGCTTGGACTTGGTGGTTTTTACTTCGTGCCAGAGTTCTTCCGCCAATTTATCGAGGTCCAGGCGTTCCAGAACATCATAAAAGGCCTCTGCGCCCATATCAGCGCGGAAGACCTGGCCCCAGCGTTGCTTAAGTTCACGATAACGAATTTCACTAATGAAAGTAAAGGGACGGAGTTCCATAAGCTCATCGCGCTGGCGTGAACTCTGATTGGATGAAACAGAAGTCTGTTCCTCCAATTGAGAGCGAAGGGATTCCATTTGTAAATCTGCATCTGCTTTAACTCTGCCTGCTTCCATTTTGAGGTCTTCAAGCTCCTTGGCGCGTTGATCCTTTAGATCATTCTCAACCGCTTCAAGTTTCTTTTGAACGATCTTCTGTACTTGAGTAAGGTGTTTTGCTGTGACCTTATCACCGGTATCGAGGATCTTCTCATCCGTCAACTCGAAGACAACAGCTTTCTTGGCATGTTCATTCATCTCAGCCTGGAGAAGTTTCTCGAGTTTCTGTCCTTCCTTAATAACAGGATCGAGTTTCTCGGCAATGACTTCGTCATAGCCCTGTTCGAGGTTGGCTCGTTTCTGATTGATCTCGGTCAAGGTGTGATCGCGCTTGGTTTTGATTTCGGCGATTTTGGCATTGATATCAGCTGCCTGCTCACGCTCTGAAACAGAAATCTCATCTTCAATACGCTTGAGCGCCTTGTTGCGTGCTTCCTCATCAACGTAGGTAACGATATATTGAGCAAAGTACAACACACGGTCCAGGTTCCGGCGCGAGATATCCAACAACATACCCAAATAGGAGGGGATGCGGCGTGTATACCAGATGTGCGCGACGGGGGTTGCGAGTGCAATGTGCCCCATGCGCTCTCGGCGAACAGCGGAGCGGGTTACTTCAACACCGCACTTATCGCAGATGATGCCTTTGTAACGGGGATTCTTGTATTTTCCACAATAACACTGCCAATCTCTCTGAGGTCCAAAAATGGCTTCACAAAACAAGCCATCCTTTTCAGGACGCAGACGACGGTAGTTGATGGTTTCCGGCTTGAGCACCTCGCCATAAGACCAGGACATAATAGTCTGTGGTGATGCCAGACTGATACGGAGTGCAGTTAATCCTTTGGTTTCCACTGGATTTTCTCCTTCACAAAATAATTCCTACGAAGCTTTCTCTGCGTAGCGTGTAATCGGCTTACGCTAGAGACAAACAAAAGCAAACGCTTTGAGAAAATTCTCTAAAGCGCTTGCGATGCAATTACTCGTTGTATTTTATCCAACGAGGGCAATTATACGCCGAATAAAGGGAGAGTCAAGTGATTCTCATTAGATTTGCATTTGAAATCCCGTTTTTAGGATAACAGCCCCTGTGCAAAGGCTAAAAATCCCTGAATATCCTTGAAATTGGTGACCATACCCACTGAAATCCGCACCGCGCCGCTGGATTTGCCGTCAATGCACAAACGAAAATCATCAATGGACAGGCGGTCCTCGTGTCCCGGTCCGGTAAAGCAGACATCCAGTTCGACGCGCGAAATGCCAAGCGCGACTTCCCCCGCGCCAGGATTACAGAAACATCCTGTGCGGAGCGAGATATTCGACTTATTCGCCTCTTCCTCGATATAGCGATGGTCAAAGGCTTTATCATCCTTATCATAAAAATTGACAGTGACCGCGCCGCCTCGCCCTTCCATTTTAGTTGGTCCGTAAACCCGGGCAAGTTCCACGCCGGTACTGTGTTTCATGGCAGTGAGGTTATCCAATAACCAACCCGTCAGCGTGTGGACGCGTTCATGGATCACATCATAGCCAATGGACTCAATATGCTTGAGTCCGATCTCGATGGCTGGGATATTGAGGTAGTCAAGGGTTCCATCTTCAAAGGCGGAGGCGCCATCTGCCAGATAATATTTATCGCCTTGCACAGAGGCGACTGTGATCGTCCCGCCTGCGAACCAGGGACGATGTAATTTTGCCAATGCTTCTTTGCGTGCAATCAACACGCCGAGTCCGGTTGGATAGCCAAACATCTTATAAAATGAAACAGGCACAAAATCAGGTTTGACTTTACCCAGGTCAAGCTGGCTGGTGGGTACAAAAGCCGCCGCGTCGAGCAGAACATCCCAGCCATATTCATGTGCCTTCTCGATCCAATCCAATGGGTGTTTGACAGAGGAGAAGTTGGATTGGGCAGGATAAGCAAACAGGTTGTGTCCATTTTTGGAAGGCTGAGCCAGCTCCCGGTCCAGTTGTGAGGCGTCGACTCTCATATCAGGCAACGCGACAGGGATATAGGTTACATCTGCGCCACGCGCGTGCGCGAATTCTCGAATCCCATTAACAGAGTTGTGGTTATCGAACGTTAACAGGTAGCGTCCATTTGGGAACGGATATGACTCTCCGACCAGTTTCAACGCGCCGCTTGCATTGGAAGTGAATATCGCAAGATATTCCTCAGGGTCTGCGTTGAAAAACTTCAACACATATTCGCGCGCGTGTTCCACAAGTTGTGTTGCGGCTTGCGAAGAGGGATTGCTCGAATGAGGGTTGCCAAACACATGCTCGGTAAGCAAATGGTTGTGTCGACGCAACTGCGAAACGGCATACAAACCGCCGCCGGTGTAATCGAGATAGATGTGTTCGCCAAGATCAAGCCGCGCATATTCAACAGCACGCAGATCATCAATGAGATGTGTAGTGGGATATTTGGGATAGGCTCTCAGGAAAGAGACAAATTCAGGGTCGAGTTTTGTCATCACTGCCTCCAATGTAATTTAACCACAGATATGACAAGTGTACAAACGTTTATAATTATTGTATGCCTAGAATTTGTATCGTGCCGCGTGTTGATGGGCTGGCTGGTGTTGCCTCTTTCCGCCTCAAGTTTGAAAACGGACTGCGCACCCGCGGCGTGGATGTAAGCCACGATCTTTCCCAGCCATCGGACGTGGTTCTCGTTCTCGCGGGAACCCGGCATCTGCTTCCGCTATGGAGAGCGAATTCACGCGGACAGCGAATCGTGCAACGGCTGGATGGGGTCAATTGGGTGCATCGCGTTCGTTGGGCAGGCTTGCGCTATACCGTGCGGGCAGTCTATGGAAATGCCAATCTTTCTTTTATTCGCAAACGTCTGGCTGACCACGTGATCTATCAAAGCAATTTTATTAAGAACTGGTGGGAAGATTGGTATCGTCCTGCACGTGTCCCGTCTGATGTGATCTTGAACGGCGTTGACTTGGAACAATACACTCCCAATGGTTTGCACGAACGTCCACCCATGCATTATCGTCTGCTAATCGTGGAAGGGAGTCTTGTCGGGTGCATTGAACTCGGGGCTGTTTTACGCCGTGGAACTTGCGAATCAACTCTCAAAGAAATTCAAGATCGAACTGGTCGTTGCCGGGCGTGTGGACACATCCACCAAAAATAAATTGAAATATCAAAATGCCTTTCGGATCAAATTCATGGATGAGGTCAAGCGAGAACATATCCCCTGGCTAATGCGTTCTTCACATCTTTTATTTTCCGCAGAAGTGAATCCGCCCTGTCCCAATTCTGTGATCGAAGCGCTGGCTTGCGGACTACCCGTGATCGGCTTTGACACCGGTTCACTTTCTGAGATTGTGCAAGGGGGCGCGGGTCGCCTCGTTCCTTATGGACGCGAATGAATGGAAGTTGGAAAAGCCGAATATTGGCGCGCTTGGCAATTATTGCGGATGAGGTTTTGCAAAACAACGAATATTTTCGCAAAGCCGCACGTGAAAAGGCTGAGTCAAGGCTTGGTCTTGATATTATGGTGGATGCGTATCTCAAGGTTTTGTTGAACAATGAATAAATTCACTGGCAAACTCGCTTTACAACAACGTGTACTTCCCAACTACCGCGCTCCATTCTTTGACCTGCTAGCCTCCGCGTGTGATGGCGGGATGAGCCTGTTTACGGGTTTGCCGCGTCCCAGGGAAGGCATCGTAACGACAGATCAATTACGCATTGCGAATTACGTGATGGGAAAAAATATCCATCTATTTAGTGGTCCTTTTTATCTTTGTTATCAACAAGGATTAATGGACTGGCTGAAAGACTGGAATCCCGATGCGTTGATCGTGGAAGCCAACCCTCGTTATCTTTCCACAACATCCGCCGTGAAGTGGATGCACGAACAGGATAGACCCGTTATTGGCTGGGGACTTGGTGCGCCTCCCGTCAGTAGACTTCGCGAAGAAAGAAGAGTTGCATTCCTCAGACAGTTCGATGCGATGATTTGCTACAGTCAACGCGGCGCAAATGAATATGCTGATCTGGGTTTTCCTATTGATAATATTTTTGTCGCGCACAATTCCGTTTCTCCAGCCCCAACGTGGTCACTGCCAGATCGCCCGGATATTTTCAACCCTTCGACAGGCTCAGGGCATCCTCAACCTTGTGTTCTTTTTGTTGGACGTTTACAAGCACGCAAAAACGTGGACCTCTTACTTGGCGCATGCGCCGAGATGGAATTGCAGCCGCGGCTTATCATTGTTGGAGATGGACCCGAACGCGCCGCGCTTGAATCGCTCGCACAGGAAATTTATCCGAGCGCGGAATTTATCGGAGCAAAGCATGGAGCGGAGCTAAAGGCTTATTTTGAAGAAGCAGACCTTTTCGTTCTGCCCGGAACCGGTGGACTTGCTGTCCAGGAGGCGATGAGTTATGGGCTTCCCGTTATTGTCGCGCAGGGCGATGGCACGCAGGATGATCTGGTTCGTAAGGAAAACGGCTGGCAAATCCCGCCCAATGACTTTGAGGCTTTGGTTGCTGCAATGAAAGACGCGCTATCAGATGCAGCGCGTCTGCGAAGGATGGGGGAAGAGTCTTACCGGATCGCGAAAGAGGAGATCAATATTGAAAAGATGGTTGATACATTTGTGGACGCATTAAACGTATTAACCGGTAAATGAATGGGTCGCTTCGTCGAGATTGTTATAGATCAAAAGGGTTTGCAAAAAGCCGGTGATATTCAAGATATAGTAATGTTGCGGATCTGGGCAAACCAGCTTTAAATAGGGGGACTTATACGGTTCCTCATCATGCCGGTTTATGACTTCCAGATCGCTTTGAGGTGTGAACAATTTGAAGATATTTTGTATCGCACGCAGACCCGCACTGGAGAGAACCTCCAACTCCGACAGGTCGAGCAATAAATATCTTGCCCCATCTTCATATGCCTGACGGGCGCGGTCAAGCAGATCCTGTTCGGTGGGTCCGTGGAGATGACCTTTCAAATGGAGAACAGTTACAGACTGATCGCCCTGAATTTGTGATGTGGTGATGTCAAGTTCGCTCATCGAAACTCCTCTCATATTATTACTATACCGGGTTCATGAATGAAAATCAAGCAGGATAGGCTAGCGTTCCACATTCACCCACATCTGCTCGCCATTGGTCGAGGTTTCGATCCATCCGCTTTGGTCGGTGCGTAACAACGAATAATCCTTGACGGACTCCAATACTTCGCCATCGGGCATTCCGTTTTGATCCGCTGCGTCCACACTCAATACGACCAGTTCCGGGTTTAAGTTCGCGATCCACTCAGGCGGATTCGACGCGGCGTAACCGGAATCGGCAAGCAAAAGCACACTGACCGGACCCACATCCGCACCTTCGTGTAATTCATCCAAAGCATCGAAGCTCATGCCAATCGGAAGCAACGCACGGAAATTTTGGTATTTCAACAATAACACCGCGCCGCGCGATCCCGAGGTCAATACGGTCAGGGTGGCATCGTCCCCGAGATCCAGCACCTCTCCCTGTTTGGCGTCTGCAACTGAAATTTTCTGCAGTGATAAATAATCGTTCAGGACGCGCGAGGAAAATGATCCCTGTCGGTTTCCGCTCCATAACACAGCCAAAGGCGGGTAACGTTCGAGCACACGCGGCAACGCGGCAACCTGCTCTTCTTCTGTGGAGGCAATTACCAGCCAATCCAATTTTCGATTGAAAGATGAGATTCTTCTTCCGAGGTTATCCGAAAGCGTCGTGACACTTTCTCCGCCATTGATTAATATATTTTTGCCAGATGGGGTTTTGATCAGTATGCCATCGGCAGAACCCACATTTAAAAAAGTGACGTGTAGGAGTCCGTCTGGAATGGCGGTTGCCGCGCGCCAGACCAATAAAAGTCCAATGATCAGGATGAGAAACCCGCTTCCAACTCCAACCGCGCCTGCTCTTTGCCCAAGTGAACGAATCCACTCTTTGAAACCGGACCAGCCAAACGTCAAAGAAAGAAGCGCCGCGTAAAACAGGATCACGAACCAAATGGAGAAATCTCCCAGAAAAATAGTCCCATGCGGCACACGGTCAAACAATTCCACGATACGGATCGTGTAAACGACAAAGGGCCACGCGATCCATGCAGTGACCTGACCAAGCGGATACCACACAAGGCTCAGCAAAACCGCCAGACCACCGATAATCATGACCGCGGGCTGTGCAGGCAGAATGAACGGGTTGGCTATAAAGGATACAAGTGAGATGCGTTGAAAATGATAAGCCATGATCGGAATGGTTGTAAGTTGTGCGGCAAGCGTGAGTAAAACAAATTCTGAAAAGAGTTCGGCGAATTTCTCAGCCGTTGAGGTTGGAAAATACCTCGTAATGATATTATTCGCAACTTGTGAAAACGGCTCCGCATAAAGAATGAGACCCAGCGTCGCGAAGAACGAAAGCTGAAAGCCCACATCCCATAACACAAGCGGATTGATAACAGCCATGATGAGCGCAACCAGGGTAAGCGTATTCAACGCCGTTTGTCTGCGTCCCAGTTGTTTCGCCAAAATGGCAAAACCGCCCATGATGGCGGCGCGCACAACGGCCGCATCTGCGCCTACGATGAAAGTATATAAGAGAATACCCAGTATGGCTACAACTGCCCCGCGTTTTTGACCCAGGAAACGACTAAAGAATGTCAGGAAGATGCCTGCGATGATGCTGATATTGAAACCTGAAATGGCAATGATGTGCGCCGTGCCGGTGTTCTTGAAGGCTTGTTGCAATTCACGCGTGAGACCCGTATCCACGCCCAGCAGAATACCTGCCAGTAATGAGGACTCGGGATCAGGGAACAAACGATAAATATTGTTGAGTGATTTTTCCTTGAACATGTACAGCACTCTATAAATGGGATTGCCGTCATTGCCGGGCAATATTGTGACTTCAGCGCTGGACATATAGGAGTGGATATCCTGCGCGGCGAGATAATCGCGATACGAGAAGTCTTCGTTTTCGGGCGGAGTCTTCAACTTGCCGCGCAGCCGGATCCGTTCGCCGTATTCGAATGTTTCGTTGTTGGAGGCGCGCACGAGGATCAATCCGTGAACAGGCAGATCGCCGTCGCCTGTATCCACTTTTTCCACTTCGACGCGCAGATTGGTATACGTATCGCGATAGTCAGGTGGCTCCACTAATTTGCCCGTAATGAGCAGATCATATTCGCGGTCGTTGTAGAAGGCGATGTGGAAGGCATCGAAGTGAGGTTGGTTGAATTGATACCAGGAAGCGCCGAGGAAAAGAGCGGTCAAAAGGATGAAGGAAAAGGGCTGAAAGAGGAAGGATGAAAGTTGAAGACGAGCAGTAAAAATACGGGTGAGGATTGCAAGAAAAAGGGCAAAAATGGCGATCGAAATCCAAATCCATAATGACAGGGAAATCGAACTTCCTAAAACAATGCCCCCGAGAAAGGCGAGCGAAAACCACATCAGCGGAGGCTGTGTGGTCAATTGCTCACGCAAGGATGTAGGAGGATTCGCCGCCTGCATAGATGTCTTTTATCATAGCATGGAATTGAGAGGGTGGGATACAATCTTCTCAGGCACCCCGCTGGTTGAGTAGCGCCGAAGGCGCATATCGAAACCGGCAATAACCAAGGTAATATCAAGTTTGATTCAAACTTGTGGTTTCGATACGTTTCTCGCTATCGTTCGAAACGACTCAACCACCGCTATATTCTGATTATCATGCCCTCACCCAAACTCATCCTTGTCACTGGAGCAACCGGCTACGTTGGCGGACGGCTTGTGCCGCGCCTGCTCGAAGCAGGCTACCGTGTACGCGTCCTCGTGCGTGACCCTGCGCGTTTGCAAGGACGCACCTGGCTGGATAAAGTGGAAGTCGTCATGGGTGACGCGCTCACCGAAGGCACATTGATCAAAGCCATGCAGGACGTTTCCGTTGCATATTATCTCATCCACGGTAAGCAGGGTGGAAAGATAAGCGCTGAACGAGATATGCAAGTTGCACGCAATTTTGCCGATGCCGCCAATGAAGCGAAGATCAAGCGCATCATTTATTTAGGCGAGCTTGTAGACCCAACCTCCGATCTTTCTCCTTATTTACGCTCCCGCCATGAAACGGGATACATCCTGCGCTATAGCAGTGTCCCGGTTACTGAGTTTCGAGCGGGCATGATCGTGGGCTCCGGTTCAGCGCTCTTTGAAATGATCCGCTATTTGACAGAACGCGAACCTGTGCTCATGTGTCCCGCATGGTTCTTCTCACAGGCGCAGCCCATCGCAATTCGTGACGTATTGTCCTATCTCATTGCCGCGCTTGAGTCTCCCGAGAGCATCGGGCGACTTATTGAAATCGGTGGCCCCACCCGCCTCACCTATGCAGACATGCTGCTCGAATACGCAAAGGAACGGCGCCTCAAACGTTATCTCATTCACCTGCCATTCAATGCCCCGCACCTTTCTGCCTATTGGGTGCATATGGTCACACCCATCCATTGGCGCGTCGTGCTGCCGCTGATCGAGGGTTTACGCGCCAGGCTTATTGTCCGCGACGAAGCGGCGAAGAAGCTATTCCCACAGATCAAGCCCATTAACTTCCAAACCGCCCTTCACCTCGCGCTGGGTCGCATCCAAAGAGATAACGTGGAAACAAGCTGGTCAGACGCGCTTGTCACCGTGGCAGGCGATATCAAACCCTATAAGTTCACCATGGAAGATGGCATGTTCGTGGAGACGCGGCAGGTGTTGCTCGATCTTTCACCTGATACAGTGTATCGTTCATACATGGGCATCGGCGGCGAACGCGGCTGGATGTATCTGGATTGGGCGTGGGCGATGCGCGGCTGGATGGACAAAGTCGTTGGCGGCGTGGGCCTGCGCCGCGGACGGCGTCATCCCGACGAAGTGCACACCGGCGAAGCGCTTGACTTCTGGCGCGTCGAAGATGTGGTACCAAATCGTCTTTTGCGTCTGCGCGCTGAGATGAAACTGCCCGGCAAGGCATGGCTCGAATTTAAATCTGAACCTCAAAACAATAAAACCCTTTTTACCGTCACAGCTTACTTTGCCTCACGAGGACTTTTCGGTTTTCTTTACTGGTATGCCATGTGGATTCCGCATCGTTTTATTTTCGATGGACTCACGAACAGACTTGCATCCCGCGCCCGCGTGTTAGCGCATTCGTATGGGTAAACTGATTCTCGTCACTGGGGCAACAGGATACATTGCAAGCCGACTCATCCCACGCCTGTTGGACTCTGGCTACCGAGTCCGCGCCCTCGCCCGTGACCCGCTTCAGCTCCAGGGGCGGGCTTGGTTCCACCAAATAGACGTTATCCATGCTGACGTCACTTCGCCTTCAACACTTGCCCATGCACTCGCGGGTGTTCATACTGCGTATTACTTAATCCATAACATGGCGCAAGGACACGGCTATACGTCTCTCGAACTTGAAGCCGCCCGCAATTTTGCCGAAGCCGCGGAGGCAGTGGGCGTTGAACACATCATCTACCTCGGCGGACTCGCTGACCCCGAACAGCATATCGCGCCACATATGCGTTCACGCATCGAGACTGGGAAAATCTTGCGCGCAGGCAAGGTTCCCGTCACTGAATTTCGTGCGGGCGTGATCGCAGGTTCGGGGAGCATTTCGTTCGAAATGATTCGCTTCATGACCGAATTGTTTCCCATCATTCCAGGTCCCTTGTGGATGAGGAACAAATCCCAGCCGATTGCCATTCAAAACGTGATTGATTATCTCTTCGCCGCGCTCGCAAACAAAAACGGACAGGGACAGGTCTTCGAGATCGGTGGTCCCGAAATCACAACCTACAAAGACTTGATGTTGCGCTACGCCCGCATCCGTGGACTCAAACGGAGGATGCTGATGTTTCCCGGCGTTCCTGTTTGGTTCATGGCGTTTGGCGTGGGACTCATGACCCCCGTGCCATATCCCATCGCCCACGCCTTGATCGAAGGTTTGTCTGCGGATAGCGTTGTCCAACATCCACAGGCTCTGAACGTATTCCCCGAAATCCAACTCGTTGACTTCGACACCGCCACCAAAGACGCGCTCGAGAAAACACACCCCGATCACATCGAACGTATCTGGGGCGATGGCGGACAAAAAACAAAGTCACTTAAACATGAAGGATGTTTTATTCTTCATAATACCGTCGCGCTGAGCGGAGCCACAGCGATAGCGAAGGCGCAGTCGAAGCGTGAGATTTCAAGAGAACACTACACTAATTTCTTCGGCGAGCTATGGATCGAACATCACATCGAACAAAGCCACCTGACCCAAACCGTCTTCTTCTCCCCGCGCGGACTCCCCGGTTTCCTCTATTGGATTTTGCTTTATCCATTCCACTGGCTGAGATTTCGCGGTTTAAGGCGTAAGGTCACGAAACAAGCATGAAGAGTCCTCTCCTCCTGATTGTATTTTTCCTGCTCCTCATTATTGCGATTGGGGTTGGGGTTGCGCTTTACGTTCCCAATTCTCTTCCGGTTGGTTCTGATTTCAGCGCCATCTACAACACGGATCTGGCTCTCGTCAACCATATTCCCATTTACGATCTCAAAGCCGTCGAAGCAATTGCGGTCAAGGCATCGGGTATTCCGCCTGATAAATTCTTTTTGGCGCGCTTTCCATATCCGCCGTGGTACGCATTGAGTACGTTCTATTTGGGATTGATGCCCGCGCAAGCCGCAGGGACCTTATGGTTTGAACTCAATCTCGTCATGTTGTTCCTGTCCGTTTGGTTTCTGACCGATGGCTGGAATGGTCGTTTGCGCTTGATCTCGTTTCCGCTGGCGTTGTTCTTTTTGCCGGTATTGGGCGCGCTCTCGGTGGGACAGTATGACTTCCCTGTGTTGTTGGGAACATCGTTGTTGATCTATTCATTGCGAAAAGAGAATGTCGCGTTGACAACTCTTGGCGCGGTCCTGCTCACGTTCAAGCCGCACATCGGCGCGCTGATTCTATTGTCAGTGTTCGAGTGGTTGATCGTAAGCCGGAGCGGCTTTGGACGACGCGCGACTGCGCTCCATCGTCATCTCAGGAGTCTTTCTTTTCATCATCGGCTTTATTGCCGACCCCGCGTGGATCGTCAGTTATCCAAAAATGTTGCTGGGCTATCAAGGTGAAGGGAATGTTTCTTCGTGTTCTGAATGTGCGAGTTTGCCTGTGTGGCTGTCGCGCTTGTTCTTTGATGGCTCATTTTCAAAAGCCGTGCTGATTGCCCTGCTATTGTTGTTCGCTCTTATTGGAATATCTGTTCTGAGAAAAAGCGCCATGTTGAAATCGTCTTCATTGCTGATAACTTCTGCCCTGTTGATCACATTGCTTATCAGCCCGTATCTTTATAACTATGACTTTATCCTTTTGCTTGTCCCGTTTGCCATCTTTGTAAACCAGGGGAACCTCGCGGAAAAGATCGTTATCATCCTTTGTTATCTTGCTCCGACGTTTGCGATAGCCTTTTATGGACGGGATGGAAATATTTCATTGCTCATTGCAACAGTTGTTATTGTTGCACTTCTTTTTCTTCACACAAAATCGAAGGTTGACGTTCCTGCACTCGCGTCATAAAATACAGATAATTCAATACAACGATCAGCAAGCGGCGAAGCTGGTGTAACTCCAGCACTGTCGCGCAACTGTAAATTTAGTTGGGTAGTTATATAGTTGAGTTGTTCAGTGGTTGAACGACAAAACTATCGAACTAACTAAACTACCAAACTAATGAAGTCAGGTCGCCCGCTCTGGTCGGTTCACCACACTCTCGCGGAAAGGAGGTGGAGGACGGCGCCACTCAGACTGCCTCTCCAACCTCCCCAGCACATGCTGGGGATTTTGATTTTTATCATCGAAGACCTGACAGGTTTTCAAAAGGAATTCTCTTAACCAGAGACCTTTGCAAACGAAATTAATATAACTGAAAATGATTCGCGGAAACCTGTCAGGTCTCACTCAATAATTTAGGAGAAAACATGTTACGCAAGACTTTAATATTAACTTTACTCATCGCACTGCTGACTGCCTGCGCGCCTCAAGCCACACCGACAGTTGTTCCTGTTGCAACAGCATTTCCTGCAACTGAATCTATTATGACCGAAGCTCCGATGGTAACCGCTGCGCCTGCAACGCTGGACTTCACCGACGGGCTTGGACGCGATATTCAACTCGACGGACCCGCACAGCGCGTCGTCTCGCTCGCGCCCTCCAACACCGAAATCCTGTTTGCCATCGGCGCGGGAGAACAAGTGGTGGGGCGCGATGAATTCAGCGATTATCCTCCCGACGCCGCGTCACTGGATAGCGTTGGCGGTTCATTCGGTGAATACAGCACGGAAGCGATCGTCGCCCTCGAACCCGACCTTGTCCTTGCCGCGGAGATCAACACACCTGAATTGGTGAAGCAACTCGAAGATTTGGGGTTGACCGTTTATTACTTGAAGAATCCCACAACGCTCGAAGGGATGTATAACAATCTCGGAATTGTCGCACAGCTCACAGGTCACGAAGAGGAAGCGGGCACGTTGGTTGAATCGCTCAAGGCACGCGTCGCAGCTGTCGATGAGAAGATCGCTCCGCTTTCATCGGTCATCCCTGTGTTTTACGAGATCGACGCCAGTGACGCATCCAAGCCATACACCTACGGACCCGGCACATTCGGCGACCTGCTTATCTCCCGCGCCGGTGGATTCAACATCGGCGGTTCGCTGACTGACTCGTATCCGCAGATCAGTTTGGAGCAGTTGGTGGTGGCAAACCCGGCGGTTATCATATTGGGTGATCTCGAATTTTGGGACAACGCCCTGAATCTGTCAAAGACCGCGCCGGATGGGAAACCATCGCTGCCGTGCAAAATGATCAGATCTTTGGAATTGACGATAACCTCATCAGCCGCCCCGGTCCGCGTTTGGTGGATGGGCTGGAGCAATTGGCGAAACTGTTGCGCCCAGGATTGTTTGAATAATTATCGTAGGGGCACGGCAATCGCGCTGAGCGGAGCGTTAGCGAAGTCGAAGCGTCGTGCCCCTACAACAACATGAAATCAAAACCTTATCTTTCCTCCTTCATCTTTCTTTTCCTCGCCCTGCTCTTCAGCCTCGCGATCGGTTCCGTTTTTCTTTCACCCTCCGAACTCTGGCAAACTATCCTCGGGCGCGGCACGGAAATCTCAACATCCATCCTATGGAGAATCCGTCTGCCTCGGACAGTTCTCATCGCATTGACAGGCGCGGCGTTAGGGGGAAGCGGCGCAACGTATCAGGGTTTGTTCCGCAATCCATTGGCTGATCCGTTTCTCATCGGCGTCGCCTCCGGCGTGGGACTCGGCGCGGTGATTGCCATGTCCATTAATGGCCCTATTCATTCTGGGGATTGATGGCAATCCCCATGGCGGCTTTCGCCGCCGCATTGCTCACGGTGTTCATCGTCTATTCGCTCGCACGCGTCGGGCAGATCATCCCCACCACCAACCTCATCCTCGCGGGCGTCGCCTTCTCATCCTTCGCCACTTCGCTCACCTCGTTCCTGATGATCCGTTCCACCAGCGAAGTCCGCCGCGCGCTCGGTTGGCTGCTCGGCGGCGCAAGTCAAACCGGCTGGACAGCCATCCTTGCCATGCTTCCTTATCTCGTCATTGGTCTCGGCGTTTTGGTTTTCAGCGGTCATGCCTTGAACCTTTTACAGTTCGGCGATGATCAGGCGCAGCAACTCGGACTCAATGTGACGCGCACCAAAAGGATTTTGTTGATCGCCTCCTCGTTGGCGACAGCCGCCGCTGTGGCTTTTTCCGGCATTATCGGATTTATCGGACTCATCGTCCCGCATCTCATTCGACTTTGGTTTGGTCCCGATTACAAGCGTTTACTTCCCCTCAGCATTCTCGGTGGCGCGACCGCGTTATTGATCTCTGACATCATCGCGCGCGTCATCATCGCGCCGCAGGAAATTCCGGTTGGGATCATTACCGCCCTCGCGGGTGCTGCCATTCTTCCTTTGGGTCTTGAGGCGTTCAAAGAATCAAGGATTTTGGTAAAGACCAACTCCGGTGGTTGAGTACGAAGGTATCGAAACCACCAGTAAGCAAAGCAATTTAAATTATGAATTAAACGGTTGGTCTCGATACGCCGCTTCGCGGCACTCGACCAACGAGTAGAAATATAATGCTAAAAATCCAATCTCTCTCTGTCTCTTATGGTTCCCGCCATATCGTGCATGACGTGTCCCTCGATGTGCAAAATGGAGAAGTCCTCGCGCTGATCGGTCCCAACGGCGCAGGCAAATCGACTCTCATCCGCGCGGTGAGCGAAGTCATTCCCTATACAGGTCACGTCCACACGAACGGCGATGATTTTATTTCGCTATCGCCCATGCAACGGGCAAAATATATCGCCACCGTTCCGCAAGCTGTATCGTTACCACCAGCCTATACTGTTTGGGAAACGGTTTTACTCGGGCGCACACCCTATCTCGGATTTTTAGGTCAACCCTCGCAAAAGGATGAAGAGATCGCACGTCAGTCACTTCAGCGCGTGAGTGCACTTCCCTTTGCGGAGCGACGTGTGGGTGAACTCTCAGGCGGAGAACAACAACGCGTTTTACTGGCGCGTGCCTTGTGTCAGTCCACGCCGATATTGTTGCTCGATGAACCCACCGCGCATTTGGATTTACAATATCAAGTCGGTTTATTGGAATTAGTAACCAACCTTGCGCACAAGGACAATCTCGCGGTGCTGGTAGCCTTGCACGACCTCAACCTCGCCGCGCATTATGCAGACCGCATCGCCCTCATGGTCGCAGGGACTATCAAAGCGCTGGGAACACCCAAGGAAGTGTTGCAACCTGAATTGATCGCCGAAGCCTATTGCCTGCCTGTGCAGGTGGTCAAGCATCCCTTTTTGGATATTCCACTGGTGTTACCGGAAACAGGGAAATGACAATAGAGGTCACCAGCAGCTTCTAACGATATAATGCGGGTACAACTTCCACACAAAATATCAGACTATAGGACAAATTGTGAATAAGAATCATGCTTCGAGAAAAAATGGTACCCGTACCTCTTCGTTTGGAGCGGGAAAGCGGGAGGCTCATGATAGTTCAATATTTTACAATAGCCGCATGCACAAGGACTTATTTAAGAAGCCTTTGTTAGAAAAAGAATTAAAAGATGTTTTTGTCCCTGATCTAGGTGAATGGACAGATCATATTTATCATCACACATCAGAAGATATGGGGGAAGTTCCCGACAACAGTATTGCGCTTGCGGTTACATCACCGCCTTATAATGCGTCAAAAGATTATGATAACAATCTGACCCTTGAAGAGTATTTGGGGTTGATACAACGAGTAGGAAAAGAGGTCTATCGCATTCTAAGACCAGGCGGAAGATATGCAATCAACATTGCTAATTTGGGACGTAAGCCATATATACCTTTACATGCCTTTTTTTATCAGATACATATTGAGCAAGGGTTTCTCCCTATGGGAGAAATAATATGGCAAAAGGCAAAGGGCGCTAGTGGTTCAACTGCTTGGGGAAGTTGGATGAGTGCAAAATCTCCCAGATTAAGAGATTTACACGAATATATTCTTGTTTTTACCAAACAGGGATTCGCAAGACCTGACAGCGGCAAATCAGATATCGGGAAAGAAGAATTTATGGCAGCCACCCT
Source organism: uncultured Chloroflexia bacterium (assembly GCA_963753655.1). Classification (GTDB taxonomy): domain Bacteria; phylum Chloroflexota; class Anaerolineae; order Anaerolineales; family Villigracilaceae; genus Defluviilinea. The sequence continues at coordinate 84,357 of CAVWDB010000008.1, read as the reverse complement.
TTCGATTTGGGAGATACCGCCAGAATCCGCCAAACGCATTGGTCACCCTGCGCCTTTCCCGGTTGCACTTATCGAAAGGCTGATCAGGCTGTATACATACAAAGACGATGTTGTTTTAGATCCGTTCCTGGGATCGGGGACAACTGCGGTGGCGGCAATTAACACGAACCGTCATTATGTCGGATACGAAATTGACGTGAATTATATTAAACTTTCTGAGTCCAGAATAACCAAAGCGCTGAAGGAAAAGGCAGAAAAATAACCTTGGCGGAAATAGAATGTTCAGAATTATCCATTGAAGTTCGTACTACAAAGTCATGATAAACCCAATCATGGTTTGATTCAACGAAACGTGCCTGTGCAGGTGGTCACGCACCCGTTTTTGGATGTGCTGCTGGTATTGCCAGAGGCAAAATCGTAAGGTGAGTGCGCTCGCGTGCCGGGGCAGTTTGTTATATAATTCAAGAACGATGGCTGAGATAAAAAGTCCTCTTCGGTATCCTGGTGGAAAGTCTCGTGCTGTACAGCGAATCGAAACTCTTTTGTTGAACGATTTTGAGGAATATAGAGAGCCTTTCGTTGGGGGTGGGTCATTATTCATCTACCTAAAACAAAAACGACCAGACCTGAAAATCTGGATCAATGATTTAAACCCCGAGTTATATTTTTTTTGGAAATATGCGAAAATCGATTCAGAAGAACTGGCGCGTGAAGTAAGAAAAGTAAAAAAGAACAGGAAAAATGGACAGAGACTGTTCAATGAATTGATCAATATTGATGACATAAACTCATTGACAGAGTTTCAGCGTGCGGTGCGTTTTTTTGTGTTGAATAGAATTACTTTTTCAGGTCTTGTCGAATCTGGAGGATATTCTCAACTTGCTTTTGAAACTCGATTTACTAATTCATCTATCGAACGCCTGGCAAAACTTGGACAAGTCTTGGAAGGAATTCAAATCACTCACAAGGATTATCGCGAACTACTGAAGGATGGGAGCAAAAATACGTTTACCTTCCTCGACCCTCCATATTTCAAAACCGCAAAATCAAAGCTGTACGGAAAAAACGGTTCACTACATACTAATTTCAATCATGATGATTTTGCAGATGAAATGAAAAACTGTAAGCACACATGGCTAATTACCTACGATGACTCTCCAGAAATACGGACTAACTTCTCTTTTGCTAAAATTTACGAGTGGGAATTGCAATATGGCATGAATAACTACAAGCAGGGGAAGGCAGAAAAGGGTAATGAACTTTTCATAGCAAATTACAACCTTATCAAGGTTGCTTGAACAACAAATTCAAAAACCTACCTCGAGTGAATTTAGGAATACTATAAATTTGAAATTATCTTTCGGGTGAACTGATACCAAACATCATTTATTCTTATACGGATAGTATTTCCTTCAACATCTCGATATTCTACATCAGCGTAATGAAACTTCTTGTGACAAGTAGGGCAAACAATTATTATATTGTCGGAACATGTACGAGCCGGGAATTAATTCATGTAGCTCATTTATATGATGAGCTTCAATATAATTATTTCCATTTCTCTGAAGGAATCCTTGCTCCTCACAAATTTCACAAGTATAGTTAGTCAATTGTTTCAAATACTCTACAATAGAACCCGGTCTTGCAATTCTTTCCGAGACAATTCGTTTCTTGTATGGTTGAACATCCTGATATAGTCGATTAATTCAGCAATTAGTTCCCTGAGATGTATTTGTTGATTTTCTTCGTCAGAAGCTTCAGATATATCTACTTCTTGATTTCTCACTTCCCCATAACAGATCAAACCGATTGTAATAAAGGGACACATTGATTATTTTTCTATGATAGGCGATGGCTCACGTGTAATACATCTTTGTTTATGTGACCATTCCACCTGCCTCGTTCATCTAAAAGGTCCTCAACAAAAACGTTCCTGGCAGCCTGATATGGAATAATATAAGCATCATCTAAATCTTCCGACGCATATATTATTAAACAAAAATCATCACCAAAACGGTTGAGGAAAGATTGTAACGAATTGTAGGAAAAATCAAACCAATAATCGCGGCTTCCAGCTTTTCTAACGTAATGCCTTCTTCTAAGAATTATGCGATTATTAGCAATGTAACTGCTCATAGAGAATCTCGCAACAATTTTCCATTTACGACCATCTCCACTTCGTGCCATCTTTGCTGTCTTCGATGGTCACGCCCATCTCTTTCAACTGGTCGCGGATCTCATCTGAGCGCGCCCATTGTTTTTGTTTGCGGGCTTCGTTACGTTCTTCGATCAATGCATTGACCTGCGCTTCGGCATCGCTGGAGCCTGTCTTTTCCTGCAAGCGCAAACCGAGCACGCCGGTTAGTTCACGCAGAGTGGCCTGTGCGGATTCGAGTTGCGCATCCGTCGCGCCATTATCACGCGCGGTGTTGATGGCTTTGACGAGTTCATGCAAGGCGGCGAGGGCAAGCGGTGTGTTGAAGTCATCGTCCATCGCGTCGATGAAGGATTGCTTGGTGGAGTCCGCTTGGGAGGCAAGGGCAGAAACAGATTCAGGGGCGAGTCCGCTTGCGGATGGCGAAGCAGACCGAAAGGCGGATTTGATGCGCTCGAGAGATTTTTCCGCGGCATCCTGGGTCTCATCATTGAAGATGAGAGGGGCGCGATAGGAACTGGACAAGACGAGCATCCGCATCACATCCGCATCGCGCTTCGAGAGGAAGTCCTTGATGCTGACCATGTTGCCCAGCGACTTGGACATCTTCTCGCCGCCAAGTTGCAACATGCCGTTGTGAACCCAGTAGCGGGCAAATTGTTTGCCCGTGTAGGATTCGGTCTGCGCGATCTCGTTTTCGTGATGCGGGAAGATAAGGTCGTTGCCGCCGCCGTGAATGTCGATCTGTTCGCCGAGTTCGGCAAGGTTCATGGCAGAGCATTCGATGTGCCAGCCGGGGCGGCCCTTGCCCCACGGGCTGTCCCATGAAATTTCATCGGGCTTGGCGGCTTTCCATAATGCGAAATCCATAGGATGATCTTTTGCCTCTTCCACTTCGATGCGCGCGCCGGCCTGCATATCTTCGATCTTGCGGCCGGAGAGTTTGCCGTAATCATCGTCGCCGGTGACGCTGAAATAGACATCTCCATTCGGCGCGGCATACGCGGCTTCCTTTTGGACAAGTCCCTGGATGAATTCGATGATGAGCGGCATCGTCTTGCTGACCTGGGGATTGGATGTGGCGGGTAGGACGTTCAGATTCTTAAGATCGTTTGCGTAGTCCTCAATATAGCGTTGTGACAACTTGAGCGGTTCTTCACCCAGTTCGTTGGCGCGCTTGATGATCTTATCATCCACGTCAGTGTAGTTCATCACATGCTTGACGGTATAACCGCGATATTCAAGATAACGCCGCATGATATCGAACACCAGCGCAGACATGGCATGACCCACATGCGCGTCGTTATAAACCGTGACACCGCAGACGTACAGCTTGACAAGGTTCGGCTCGAGGGTTTGGAATTCTTCTTTTTTGCGCGTGAGTGTGTTGTAAAGTTGGATCATAGTGTGCCTCCGTCATTGCGAGGAGGGCGTAGCCACGACGCAAAGCAATCTCCACACCGTGACGGGGATTGCTTCGCAACGCTAAAGCGCCGCTCGCAATGACGAAACTTTTATTTTTTCTTCTTCCCGTTCTCTTCTTCCACGCGGGCGAAGATCATGCGTCCCGCGGCGGTTTGCAACACCTTGGTAACGACCACATCCTTGTATTCACCGATGTACTCGTGACCATTCTCCACGACGACCATCGTACCGTCATCCATATAGCCCACGCCCTGACCATGCTCCTTGCCTTCCTGGAAGATGTTCAAGTTCATACGTTCGGCAGGCAATAAGACAGACTTGACCGCGTTGGCGAGTTCGTTGATGTTCAGAATGGTGACGCCCTGTAATTCAGCTACACGGTTCAGATTGAAATCATTGGTCAGGATCGGACATTTCAACTGCCGCGCCAACACCACGAGTTTATCGTCCACTTCGCGCACGCCCTCCGCGTCGATGTCACTGATACGGACGAGGACATTCGGCTGTTTCTGCAAATCGGCGAGCACTTCCATGCCGCGGCGCCCGCGTTGGCGGCGCAAGCCGTCAGGGGAATCAGCGATATATTGGAGCTCGTTCAACACGAAGCGCGGGATAAGAAGCGTGCCGGGCAGGAATCCGGTTTTGGCGATGTCAGCCACACGTCCGTCGATGATGACGCTGGTATCCAGTAAGATGGTGCGATTGAGATTTGTCCATGAAGTGGAAGAACCGCCTTCACCGCCGCGTCCGCTGAGCGAACTGAACAATCCCATGATGTCGCCCTGACGCATGACAAACAGCGAAACCCCAAAATAGGAGAAAGCCGCCACGCCGATAAAAGGAAGGATCTCTCCAAACGGAGCAGGCAGCAGAGAGAGCGGAAACGCGAGCAGGGCGGCGGTCAACAGACCAACGATCAAACCGACCAGTCCCGCAAAAAGTGTTTCCGCAGAAAGATGACCCAGTCTCCTGCGAATGGCGCGTGCCGGGCGGGTGGTGAGGTAAGGTGTAAGGATGAAACCAGCCAGCCCGCTGAGCATAAAGAAAATGATCTGGTATAGAAAAACCTGGCCGGAATCGGTTGGGTCGAAAAAGTTGGCAAGTTTTTCCCCAAATGAAAACCCCAGTATGCTGAAAATGATCAAACCAATGAAGCGGAAAATAAATTCGACAATGCGAAAAGAAGTGCTGGTATTTCTCATAATAACTCCTTTGTAACGTACAGAATAAAAGAATAATGTACGTATCATAGCATGGCTGAAATGCCAAGTCAATCGGCTAAGCCGCCCTTCATATAGAATTGTTATAATTACCAGTACTTACAGAAGCGAACGTTTCTGGGCGAAACCTCCGAAAGGAAAATATACCTTTTTGGATGACCAGCCGTTCCTTCCCAGCCGAAAGTTGATGCACAAAAATGACCATGACCCTCACTGACACCTTAAACCGCCCCCTGCGAGACCTGCGCATCTCCGTCACCGACAGGTGCAATTTCCGCTGTGTGTATTGCATGCCCAAGGAGATCTTCGGACCCGATCACCAGTTCCTCGAGCGGAGTCAGATCCTCACCTTTGAAGAGATCACGCGTCTGGCGCGTATCTTCGTTCGGCACGGTGTAAAAAAGATACGCCTTACGGGTGGTGAACCACTTGTCCGAAAAGATCTGCATCTGCTGGTTGCCATGCTCTCTGAAATATCTGACCTCGATATCACATTGACGACCAACGGGTCGCTTTTGGCGCGGCAGGCACAGGCGCTGAAAGACGCGGGCTTGAAGCGCGTCAGCGTGAGTCTCGATTCACTGGATGATGCCACCTTCAAAGCCATGAACGACGTGGACTTCCCCGTCCAAAAAGTGATCGAAGGCATGGACGCCGCCGCGGCTGTCGGCTTGGGTCCCATCAAGGTCAACATGGTCGTCAAACGCGGACTGAACGAATCCAGTATATTGCCGATGGCGCGTTTCTTTCGCGGGAAGGGATACATCCTGCGCTTCATTGAATACATGGATGTAGGTCACACCAACGGCTGGCGGCTGGACGACGTGGTACCAGCGAAGGAAATCGTCAAAATGATCAGCGCTGAAATGCCGCTCGAAACTCTTGACCCAAACTACAAAGGCGAAGTGGCTGAACGCTGGCGCTATAAAGATGGGAGCGGTGAAGTGGGTGTGATCGCTTCTGTGACGCAGGCATTTTGCAGTACCTGCAACCGGGCGCGCATATCTGCCGAAGGCTCTCTTTATACTTGTTTGTTCGCGATCAAAGGACATGACTTCCGCAGTCTCTTACGAAACGGCGCGACGGATGAGGAAATCTCACAAGAGATCGCGCGCGTCTGGGGTAAACGCACGGATCGTTATTCAGAGATCCGCTCTGAAAACACAATCGCATTGCCCAAAGTGGAAATGTCTCACATTGGCGGGTAACATTCGTCATTGCGAGGGCGGTGCTCTTCCGCCCGAAGCAATTCCCCTATACAGTTAGAGATTGCTTCGCACCGACCGCTCGCAATAACAAAACATTGAAGGAAATATATGCAATACCGCGAACTTGGACGAACAGGCTGGGAGGTATCCACGATCAGTTTTGGCGCGTGGGCAATCGGTGGGACGTGGGGCGACGTAAAGGACGACGAGTCACTGGCGGCATTGAACCGCGCGCTTGATCTCGGCGTAAATTTCTTTGATACGGCAGATGTCTATGGTGATGGGCACAGTGAACAACTATTAAGAAACAATATCATCAAGAGTAGTGTGAGATGGTTACCAGCTAAACATATTATCTGTTACTCAATTGCCTCACGCAATTTCCTAGCCAGTTTCCCGAAATGCGGAGTGTAGCGAATATCGTCTTTTCTTGGGCGTGGAAGGTCAACTTCCACGACCATCTTTATTTTGCCGGGAGGGAACTATTTATAATAGAGCGGTGTACTAGTTGTGAATATCGAAAAGGTGACACCCTTGTACAAATCTTTAATCCTCATCCTGGCATTGTCTCTATCCGCCTGTTCGGGAATTGGCGGGACACAAACCAGCCTCCCTATGCAGGCTGAGCCTGAACCTACGGAAGCGCAAAAACCCGCACAGGTTGAAAACATATCTCCCACAGAGTCTTCATCGTTATTAAACGATCAAAATCTATATCTGAAATGCCTGTCGTCTGTAATGAAAATGAACGTCGCCCGCGCCGCGCATACGGCAACGCTTTTGCCGGATGGCAAGGTCCTGATCGCTGGCGGTTTCCGCGAAGATGGCACTTCGGAAATTGCAATTGCGAGCGCCGAAATATTCGATCCTGCAACCAAAGCTTTTACTCTCACGGGGGATATGAACGAGCCGCGCGACGGGCATACCGCAACGTTATTACCAAATGGTCAAGTGCTCATCACAGGCGGCTGGAATCAAAGCAGTCGTACGGCAACCGCGGAATTATATGATCCGCAGACTGGAAAGTTCGAATATACGGGAAGCATGATGGCTCCAAGACAGGGATTGACCGCGACTCTGCTGAAGAACGGACAAGTTTTGATCGCAGGCGGCGACTCTGCCCGTAATACCCCGCAACTGACCGCCGAACTGTATGACCCCGCCACAAAAACTTTTGTCTCCACAGGAACCTTAAACACTGGGCGTTCAGCGCACACCTCCACTTTGTTGGACGATGGAACAGTATTGGTGGTTGGCGGGACTTCAGGCAATGACACGATCCTTTCCAGCGCGGAGATATATGATCCGGGCACTGGAAAATTTACTTTGACAGGTAACGCCAATATGATCCGCTACAAACATGGCGCAGTTTTGCTGAAAGATGGGAACGTTCTCATCCTGGGTGGGTCGAATCAAAACGATTGGACAGGCAAATATAAAAGCGCGGAAATCTACAATGTCAAGACGGGTATGTTTACGAGAACATCCGATATGAACGGGAAAAGATTCAAATTGGCAGACGCCGCGCTCCTGCTTCCTGATGGGAATGTGCTGGTCGGTGGAGGGAATCGGATCATCGAAATATTTGATGCGCAGAGCCAGCGTTTCATTCCGGGCGGCACATTGGATAACGATTATTTCTATACGGTTTCAACACTGTTGAAGAACGGCAGTGTCTTAATCACTGGTGGATACGATCCAACCATTCACCCGAGTGACAAAGCCTGGCTGTATTGTTAATCTCATTCAATCGCCTCACGCAATTTTCTTGCCAGTTTCCCGAAATGCGGTGTGTAGCGAATGTCATCTTTTCGTGGACGTGGAAGGTCAACTTCCACGTCCATTTTTATTTTACCGGGGCGTTGAGTCAGCACGAGGACGCGGTCTGCCAGAAACAATGACTCGTTGATCGAATGCGTCACCATGATGACGGTCTTTTGTCGCATTTGCCAGATGCGCGATAACTCTGTCCACATGCGTTCGCGGGTGAGGGCATCCAGCGAGCCGAAAGGTTCATCGAGCAGGAGCAGGTCGGGGTCATGGATGAGCGCACGCCCGATCGCCACGCGTTGCGCCATCCCGCCGGAGAGGTCGCGTGGGAGCGAGTCTTCAAATCCCTGTAATCCAACGAGTTCGATCATTTCATTGGCTTTCGTGCGTGCGGTTGTTTCGTCCATCTGATTCACTTCGAGTGGAAGTTTGATATTTTCGATGACCGTGCGCCAGGGCATGAGGGTTGCCTGTTGAAAGACCATGCCGATGCTCGGCTGTTCGCCATGACCGAACGTGAACGTGCCTGAGGTGGGCTTGATCAATCCCGCAAGGATGCGTAGAAGAGTTGTTTTGCCTGAACCTGAAGGTCCCAGCACACAGATGAATTCGCGCGGATGTACATCGAATGAGACATCCTGCAACGCGCGCAGACCGCCGTTTTCATCGGGAAATACGGCGCTCAAGTTGCGAACGGTGAGGATGGGTGTGTGATGACATGATTGTTTATTGTAGGGGCACGACGGCGTCGTGCCCCTACGGTTTTACGGAATAAATTGATTTGTATACGCTTTATTCAAATCCATGTTTCTCAGTGATCAGACCCATATCGAGCAAAACAGTCTGCATGTTCTCCCAGGCTTGCGGGTCTGAGTAGCCGAGTCTGTCGGTCTTCCATTGTTCGATGGATGTATCGAGTACCTTCTTTTGCACATTCGGCATTCAGATCGGCAAAGTTGGGAATGTATGATTCGCTTGTCTTAAACGCTTCGTCAGGATTTGCGATCGTATCCGCAAGACCTTTCAAGAATGCGCCGACGAACGCACGTACCAGGTCGGGATTTTCTGCAATTACTTTTTCGTTTGCCAAAATACCATTGGACGCAAGCTGAACATAATCCGCCACGCGGATCTCTGTCACCGCGATTCCCTGCGCACGCAACTGGATCGGCTCATTCGCCGCGTACCCAACAACGATATCCTGCTGTCCAGCCGCCATCAACTCCACTTGATTGAATCCAATCGCATCGAGCGTCACATCGCTTTCGCTCATCTTCGCTTCATGCAACAACGCGCGCAATCCAACATAACTCGCGCCGAACAATCCGGGCAAGCCGATCTTCTTTCCTTTCAAATCCTGCGGGATGATGATCTCTGCTTCACTTTTCGCAACCACCGAAACAGGATACTGTTGATACCACGCGGCAACATACGTCACGGGCAATCCCTGCGCACGCGCCAGCAAAACCTGTTCACCCGAAACCACCGCAAACGGCAACTCGCCCGCACCCACCAGCGCAACGCCATCTGTCTCGAATGAGTAATCGAACTCGACTTCGATGCCTGCATCTTTGAAATATCCCTTCTCGACTGCGACATAGAACGGCGCATATTGGATGTTTGCGATGTATCCCATCGGCAGGCGGATATGCGTCAACGCGCCCGCCTCATTCGTGGACCTGGGACTGCCGCACCCCGAAAGAACGAGTGCCATCCCCAGCATGATCAAAACTAACTTACGAAACATAGAATCTCCTTGTGATATGTGCCTCGGTGGTTGAGTAGCCGAAGGCGTACACTTGCACCAGCACGCAAGTGCAGGTGTCGAAACCACCAATTTCATTCTTGCTTCCAGTTTTTTTGTTTGCTTCTTATTGTTGGTCTCGATATGCCCTTCGCAACAAACGCTCAGGGCTACTCGACCAACAGGCTTGCTTTATTTATCTTGCCATTTCAAAAATCTTTTTTCGAACAACGTCACAATGCCGTATAACATCAGAGCCAAAGCGATCAGTGTGAACACAGCCACAAAGACCATTGGTGTATCGTATTGGAAATCACCCAACTGCAAAAGGAATCCAAGTCCCTGTTGTGCGCTGACAAGTTCACCTACGATCGCGCCGATCACAGATAATGTCGCGCCGATGCGCAACCCGCCGAAGAAGACAGGTAGCGACGCGGGCACTTCCACTTTCCATAGGATCTGTGCACGCGAGGCGTGGAGCGAATTCATCAAATCATACAACGCAGTTGGGACGGCTCTTACGCCAACGATGGTATTTACCAAAACTGGAAAGAACACGATCAACGCACAGATGACGACCTTGGAGAGAATCCCATCTCCCAGCCAGATGACAAGCAGGGGCGCAATCGCGATCACCGGAATTGCCTGGCTTGCCACCAGATATGGCGACAACACTTTTTCCAATGAACGCGACTTGGCAAGGATGTATCCAACGATGGTGGCGAACAATACACCGACCAACAACCCCAACACGATCTCGCTGAACGTGATCCACGTGTGATAGGGCAGGCTTCCATCCTTGATAGCTTTGATGAAACGCGTCCACACGCTGAGCGGAGATGGCAGGATGAAGTTGGGTATCCCGCTGTAGCGCGTGAGTAGATACCATCCGAGGAGGAAGGTTAGGGTGGAGAGGAGGATGGGAGTCAGTCGTTTGAACATATAGTTTCTCCCGTCATTGCGAGGAGGGCTGGTGGTTGAGTAGGCGGTGCATTTCCGCCGTATCGAAACCTAGCCCGACGAAGCAACCTCGTCACCGTGTTGGGGATTGCTTCGCTCCGCTCGCAATGACGGAAATAAAAAGCGCCTCGTGAGAATAAACCACGGGGCGCAGAATCAGGACTCGGTTAAGTCTGAGCCGAAAAAAATCCCGAAAACAAAGTGCGTTTTCGGGGAGTACGTCAAATCAAACTCTTTATGAGCCTATCATCACCTTCTTCTATCCAGACTATACTGTCGGCTCCGTAGTCGCAACGGATCATGCGTTTACACGCTCGCGGGCTGTACCGCCGATCGGGAATTGCACCCTGCCCCGAAGGTTATTATTTAGTTGTGCAGATTATACCCGTCCCAGCCACAAATTGCACTATGAAGAAGCGCAATTTGCGGCACGGGCATTATATATCGCAATTATGCCTTGACGATACACTCGACCGGGCAGGCGCCAACACATTGCGGTAAATCAGCGTGACCTTCGCATTCGACGCAGGTATCCTGGTTGATGACATACAAAATGCCATCGCCCTCGCTGATGGACTCGGTGGGACATTCGGGTACGCACGCGCCGCAGGCGATGCAATTCTTCAGTGATTTTCATGGACATGGTTATTTCTCCAATATTGATATAGTGGACTATAAATTAACCCATGCCGGAAAAAGCGTCAAATGACGAATATCTTTATTTTGATGGATTTTGTCATATGCAATGCTCGTGAGCGATAAAGGAAAACCAGCGGACTTTGTATAGTAAGTGGCTTTCTAAGTAATTCTTGTGAAATAAATCCCAATATTGCATTTTCCATCAACCTGTCTATAATAAAATTATATATCTGACATATTGAATTTAGTTTGTTTGCTTCTTACTTAATTGGTACTTTATCTGGCGGAAAAGTATTTGAAAATATAGTTGATATGGCTGAGTTTTTAAACGCTTACCCCTAACTACTAATCTTTTTACCCCCAAACATTTTTAATGATTTAAGCAACGAGGTTGTAACCCAGACCGCATATAAATACAGTCGTTACATAAATGCTAACTGGGTAAGTTTGGCCGTCGAGTTTATATTAAGAGGTTAATAATTTATAGTTTAATTTAATGTAAGGTAATTTACTAATGAATAACACAAGAGAAGTCGATTTCTCAATTTACAGTTTTACCCCAGAAAGTTCCGCCTACTTAAATGGAAGGCTGAAACGATTTATGGATGTGTCTGGAGCGCTGTTAGGTATTGTTATTTGTTTTCCTGTTTTTGCATTTGCATCACTAATTGTAAAAATTGTTGATAAGGTGCCTGTTTTGTTTACTCAAGAACGTATTGGCTTGTCAGGAAAACCTTTCATGATACTAAAACTTCGCACGCTTAAAACGATTGACACACGTGAGTTAGTAAACCTTGAGAATATATATAAAAAACCAGATTACAAAACAACCTGCACTGGGCACTTTTGGCGAGTAACTAGCATTGACGAGATTGTTCAGTTTTGGTTGGTACTAAAAGGTGACATGAGTTTAATTGGACACCGACTATTTCCCACCTATTACCTGCCTTTTTTGCCACAAATGGATAACCTAGATCAGGCAAAGGTTGCCCATTATTTAAATATTATTTATCAATATAAACCAGGTATGAGCAGCTTGAGTGCTATTAACGGGAGAGGTGATCTAACAATGCCACAAAAATTTGTCTATGATCTAATTTATGCGAAGGAAGCTTGTTTTTGGTTTGATCTCAAGTTATTGTTTCAAACGATTGTTGTGGTTGTAACCCGTCAAGGCGCAAAATGATTATTGCATGTGAATGGTCTGCTACTTTTTGAACAAAAAACTGTAAACGTCATTTCACAAGCGTAAATGCTCATTTGGATCAACATCCATTTGCGTGAAAAAGTTAAGTGATGTATCATGAGAATTATTCAACAAACGAGATAAAAGTTGTTGTTTTAATCCTTCCCTTTGAAAATCATCAGCAATTATCTGTTGTTCGTTTTATACGACTTTGGAGCGAATTGTTAGCCTCTTAACAAGGAATGGTAGAAGAATGGAACGTGCAATTATGTGCCCCCAATGTAATGCTCCTCTTGCGCCGCACCACTTTGCGCGATCCATTGTGTGTTCTTATTGTGGGACTACTGTTCAATTGGACGAGTCCTCAGTTTCGGCATCAATATTTCATGAAGCATTCCTCGTTTGGAACTCTCCAAAGTCTACCAGATTCCATCTTGGATTTCAATTGGTGAAAGCCATTGGGCATTAGACAGTTGCATTGCACATGGCGATATCGCGGATGTGTATACGGGGCGGCGCGCACGCTTGCCCACTGAACTTGTGATCGTGAAGTTGCTCCGTGACATCAAAGATACTGCTTTGTTTGATAATGAATGGGATGCCTTACAAGCATTACAACATAGTAATGCGCCTGGTGCAGATACCTTCACGACTCTCATCCCTCAACCAATAATACGCGGAAATATTACGAACAGATCATATGTTGGTAACCGTGCCAGTATATTCCGTTGGGCAAGCGGGTTTCATCACACTTTCGATGAAGTCTTCCAAGCTTATCCACAAGGTATTCCCCCTAGAGCATCAATCTGGATCTGGCGGCGAATTCTAGAAGTTCTCTCATTCTTGCACAATTCAGGAATGGCACACGGTGCAGTGTTGCCATCGCATTTGCTTGTTCAGGAAAATGAACATGGTGTACGGCTTGTGGACTATAGTTTTGCAGGCCGTTTTGGCGAGAAACTTCAGATCATTTCGCAACGCTCCAAATCTTTCTATCCACAGTTGACACGGTCCCAATTAACCTTGACTGCACAATTAGACATCACGATGAGTGCACGTTGTGTGACAGCCATTCTTGGCGGAAATCCTCAGACTGGATCTTTACCCGCCTCAGTTCCGACCCGTCTGGCTGATATCATACGACGAGTTGTCCTTACCAAACCTATGAGTTCAACTAGAGAAGATGCCTGGACTATTCGTGAAGAGCTTGGAAAGATTGCCAATGAAGTTTTTGGCGCGCCCCAGTTTGTTCCGATTGTGATGCCGTCGTAACTTTAAATAACCCCAATAGCCATTATGATCTTTTGATCATAGAAAAGGAGATTTTGAAATGGGAAGTGGTAATTACAGTAGTACTGCTCATGAAGCGCTCGTCCGCGGTCGTGCAAATATCCCAGTACAGCAAGTCTTCAAACAAAGCAAATGTCATCCACTTATAGATCCAAAAGGTATTCGGCTTCGCGAGAGTTCGCGATGGAGCCGATCACCCACAGTCATTGGGAATTGCTTTTGCGCTGGATGTTACTGGTTCTATGGGCGAAATTCCGAAGCTTATGGCAACCCAACAACTCCCCATCTTCATGAAAACCCTGTTGGATTGTCAAATACCCGATCCCCAACTCCTTTTTATGGCAGTTGGAGATGCTGTAAGTGATAATGCGCCTCTTCAGGTAGGCCAATTTAAATCAACAGCCGAATTAATGGATCAATGGTTGACCTGGTCTTATTTGGAAGGTGGCGGTGGAGGTACAGGTCAAGAATTTTATGAGCTTGGCTTATATCTCCTCGCGATGCATACCGAGATGGATTGCATGGTAAAGCGCAAAAAGCGTGGCTACCTTTTTATGACTGGTGATGAAGTACCTTATCCCACGCTCTCGAAACATATCGTGGAATCAATCATCGGTGACAGATTGGATGATGATCTCACTTGTGAAGAGATCGTTGCGGAAGTGCAGAAGTCATTCGTTCCATTCTTCATCATCCCTGACCGTGCCCGGGCCAAAAAGTGTGAGCGACGTTGGCGGGATTTGTTGGGTGATCATGTTCTTTGCCTTGAAGCGCCAGTTGACGTTTGCTTTGTGGCGGCTGGAGCCATACTGCTCAGTGAAGGGCGAGTTTCCAACTTCAAGCAACTCACAGAACTCCTAAGCAACGCAGGCATGCCATCTGCTCGTCGAAACCAAGTGGTTCGAGCGTTAACGCCGTTTGCTGAGGTTGTTCTTCAATTTAAAGCAACAGCCCAACAATTGGTTATCTCGCTTGTTTTCATAATTGTCAAAGCCTATTTAACTATGTACTCCCTTAGTTAATTACGGTGTAATAATGCCCATGTAACAAGTTTATTTGGAGAATTTTTTTTTGCGCGCATACATCGTTGTAGATCTTGGTTTTGGAGACTCCGGGAAAGGGCTTTTGACCGACTTTCTTGCCCGTCGCTTCAAAGCTGGCGTTGTAGTGCGCTATAACGGCGGTGCACAAGCCGGGCATAATGTCGTTACACCGAATGGACGCCACCACACATTTTCGCAATTTGGATCCGGAACTTTTATCCCGGGTGTGAAGACTTACCTTTCCAAGCATGTCGTGATTCATCCTGGAGCGCTCCTTATAGAGGGAAATATTCTGGAAGGTCTCGGTGTCAGCAATGCGTTTTCCCGATTGCGTTTGAGCGACCAATGTCTGGTAATAACGCCTTTCCATCAGGCTGCCAATCGTATTCGCGAAATGGTACGTGGCAAAAATCGACATGGAAGTTGCGGAGTAGGCGTGGGTGAAACAGTTGAAGACGCACTATTGAATGCTGAAAATCGCGTGCTGGCAGGCGACCTAGTCAAGCCAGTAAGGCTACGACGAAAACTGAGATCGAATTCGGGAAATGAAAAGCGAACAGCTTATTAAACTTTGCGGTGATAAATTGACAGGGGAGATACTTGCTAGTGAATGGAAAATTTTCGAAAACGATGATTTAAGTGAACGATGGATGTCATCAATTGCGCGTATTGGTGAACTTGGTCTCATCGTAGACGACTTGATTCTTGAGCGCTGGTTACGCCAGACAGAGACGGTGATTTTTGAGGGTGCTCAGGGGGTCTTGCTTGATGCAGATCAGGGGTTTCATCCTTATACAACGTGGTCACGTTGCACAACAGTAAATGCTCTTGATCTTCTCAAGGAGATAGCACCGGATTCAGTCTCGTTTCAAATTGGAGTGATGCGATCTTACGCTGCCCGCCACGGACCAGGACCATTGCCTACAGAAACTGATGTATTAACATCGGTTGTTTCGGAGCATAATAAATATAATGAGTGGCAAGGCATGGTTCGTTATGGATGGTTTGATTCAGTATTAGCTCGTTACGCGCTGAGCGTGACAGGCAGGATAAATTCTTTCGTCGTGACTCACTTGGATGTGTTGTCAAATCTGAAAACATGGAAATATTGTACAGGCTATAAAGGGAAATATAGTTTCGATGACACGTTTATCGAAACTGATGTATTTAATGGCGTTCTGGCAAACTTCCGTCTCCCGCGTTTTCTTCCGCTCGCGAAAAGAGCGCAGTTCACTCAGTTACTTTCTTCAGTTACTCCAGTGCTCGAAACTTGCGATGCAAATGATGGGAAAGTGATTCGAAAGATTAAATCGCTTATTGGACAACAAATTGGAATTATTTCCAGCGGTCCAAGAGCAAAAAATGTACAAATATTGAACTCTATTCCATTGTGATCTGAAAATGATGTCTATTTGGGCTAACTTTTTGATTTGTCATGAACTTCGTTAGTTCCACTATACTGCCACCTCACAAAATTGGACTGGTAATATCGAATTGAAAGTCGTATAATTTAAAAATGGAATTTGAATTAATTACCCTGAATGACTATAGTAAACCAGTCGCTCATCCAGATTCAATTGATGAACTAAAGGAAGCTTGGAAACTTCTTGGGTTCCATCATGAGCAGGTCACCATCGTAATCGTTGGTGGTGCAGGCGGTATGGATGCAGAGGCGATTGCTAGGGTGCAAACGTTCTTCGAAAAACATCTGATTCCTTTTGCAAAAAGTAAGAATGCCGCTATTATCGATGGCGGCACGGATTCAGGGGTCATGGCATCCATTGGTCGTGCGCGCGAACTGACCGGGAGCAGTTTTCCGCTGGTTGGTGTTCTTGCACGTGAGGTTGACCAGATAAGGACCATGCTTGAACCGCATCATACTCATTTCATCTTTATTCCAGGAAATAATTGGGGTGACGAGGTCGAGTGGATCGCTGCATCTGCCAGCGCCCTTTCCGGTTCTCAACCTTCTGCTGCCATCCTGATCAACGGAGGGCAAATCGCTTGGAACGATGCTAGTTTGAACATCCAATATGGTCGTCAGGTATTGATTGCCGAGGGCACTGGCCGTACGGCGGATGTGATTGCAACCACCAGTACTGGCAAAATCTTTGACCGTCAGGCACTTTCCCTGCTTCGGACTGGAAAGGTTCATGTCGCCAACTTTTTTAAAGAGCCTGAAAAGTTTATTGAGAAAATGGATGACTTGATGAAATAGTCACCTGCCAAAAGATTACATAAAAAGGACGGACACGTGTCCGTCCTTTTTTGTCACTTCAACTGCACCTTGATCTTCTCAGCAGTATCTTTGTAACCCGCCAGTTTGTCGCGTTCCTTTTGCACCAGCGCGGCGGGAGCCTTGTTGGCAAAATCGCTGGAGAGGAGTTTTTCCAATCGTTCGATGTGAGATTGTGCTTCCTTAAGTTCATTTTCAAGGCGTGCTTTTTCTTCAGCCAAATCCACCATGCCAGAGAGCGGAATATAGACTTCTAAAGAGCCAATCACGAGGGATACAGAATCTTTTGGCTTGTCCTTCAACACCTCTTCGATCTTTAATTCCACTTCGTTCAAACCAGCAAGCGATGCGAGCGCTTTGACCTGTTCCTTCAATAACCCTGTCTTGGAGCCTGCCGAGAAACTTGCGGCAATCTTCTTCGATGGAGCCACATTCTTTTCCGCACGCAGATTGCGGATGGAACGAACGATCTCCTGGATCAATTCAAAATCGGCTGGACTTCTCTGCCTCCCAGCCTTCGGGTTCACGCACTTCGGGCCATTTTGCAACGATCAAAGCATCAGGCCAATCCTTTGCAATGTCTTTCAACGGTGATTCATTCAAAGCACTTCGCAAGTGCCCCCAAATCTCTTCGGTGACAAATGGCGTGAACGGATGAAGCAATCGCAGGCACATCTCAAACACACGCGTCAATGTTTCGGCGGTGGAATACCGGGTATCGTCATTCTTTAATTGTTCCTTGGCGATCTCCACATACCAATCCGCAAAATCAGACCAGATGAAATCATAGATCTGCTGACCAGCCTGTCCATATTGGAAATTCTGGAATTGGCGTTCCACATCGCGGATAAGCTGCTGAAGTCTTGCCCAAATCCATGAGTCAGCAAGTGTATATTCCCCTATTTCGCTAACAGCTAATGGCTGATTGCTAATCGCTGAAATCACAAACCTTCCCGCGTTCCAAATCTTATTCGCGAAGTTGCGGTTGGCTTCCACTTTTTTAGGACCAACATTCGTATCATTACCCGGCGTTGAACCAACTAGGATAGTAAAGCGTAGAGCATCCGTGCCAAATTCATTCATAAGGATCAGTGGATCAATCACATTGCCCTTAGTCTTGGATATTTTTTGTCCCATTTCGTCGCGCACGAGACCATGCAGATAAACAGTATGGAATGGAACCTTGCCCGTGTATTCGAGTCCACTCATGATCATGCGCGCCACCCAGAAGAACAAAATGTCGTAGCCCGTTTCCATGTAAGAGGTGGGATAGAAATATTTGTAATCAGGCGTTTCCTCGGGCCAGCCCAACGTGGAGAAGGGCCACAAGCCGGAGGAGAACCAGGTGTCCAATACATCCTCATCCTGACGCAATTCTTTGGAGCCACAAGTTGCACACGCAGTTGGGTCTTCGCGCGCGACGGTCATGTGACCATTGGGACAATACCAAACCGGAATGCGGTGCCCCCACCACAACTGGCGGCTGATGCACCAATCCTTGATGTTCTCCATCCAGTTGTAATAAGTCTTCTCGAAACGCTCGGGCACGATCTTAATGCGGCCATCCTTCACGGCTTCGAGCGCGGCTTTTGCCAAAGGCTCGATGGTTACAAACCATTGCTCGGAGATCATCGGCTCGACGATCTCTCCGCCGCGTTGTGTGCGCGGGATAGTGGTGCGATAAGGCTCGGATTTGATGACGAGTCCGGCGGCTTTCATATCCGCCCAGAGATTCTTTCTCGCGTCGAATTCGATCCTGACCTTTGTATTTGCCTCCGTTTTCGTTGACCTTTGCCTCCTTATCGAGCATGGAGATGATGGGCAGGTTGTGTCTCTGCGCGATGGCATAATCGTTCGGGTCGTGTCCCGGTGTGATCTTCAATGCGCCGGTACCGAACTCGATACTGACGTATTCATCCGCGATGACAGGAATCTCTCGTCCAAGGATCGGCACGATGACAGTCTTGCCAACGAACTTTTTGTAGCGATCATCATCGGGATGAACGGCCACAGCCGTATCGCCGAGAATCGTTTCGGGGCGGATGGTTGCCACGGGGATGAACTCACCTCCCCGTAGAATCTTTCAACATGTACTTGAAGTAATACAACGTCGCATCTTCTTCGCTGTATTCCACTTCCAGGTCAGAGACAGCGGTCTTGAGTCCCGGTGACCAGTTGATGAGACGCGGTCCGCGGTAGATCAGTCCTTTTTCATAAAGGGAGACAAAAGCCTCTCGGACTGCTCAACTCAGCCCATCGTCCAGAGTGAAGCGTTCGCGGTCCCAGTCACAGGACGCGCCGAGGCGTCGAATCTGATTCGTGATCATGCCGCCGTATTTGCGCTTCCATTCCCATGTGCGTTCGATGAATTTCTCGCGCCCCATTTCTTCGCGCGTTACTTCCTCGGTTCTGAGGATGTCGCGCTCCACCATGAGTTGCGTGGCGATTCCGGCGTGATCGGTACCGGGTACCCACAGTGTGGAATAGCCTTTCATGCGATGATAGCGGACCATCAGGTCTTCGATGCTGACGAACATGGCATGACCGATGTGCAATTCGCCGGTCACGTTTGGCGGCGGGATGGAGATGACGAACGGCTCGACGTTCGGGTCGAAGTCAGGCTTGTTCGGGTCATTGTGTGGCTTGAAGAATCCGCCCGCCTCCCACATCGCATAAATGCGCGGCTCGGTGGATTTGAAATCGTAGGCTTTCGGTAATTCTTTTGTCATTCTTGCTCCTTGAAAATAAAGTCAATGGCTTTATCAAATGTCTTTTCAAAGTTGGGTGGAAACTCGTGCCCTAAATCTGTGTGCAACTCTTCAGTAAATGGAATATTGTTCTCTTTCATAATCTTTTGGATCATTCTTGTTTTCTCCAAGCTATAATCTTTTTCTCCAGCAACGAAATATCCACGTACTGATCTAGCCTGAGTTGCCAGAGATGTAAGAGATGTAAGAGATGTAAGAGAGGTTCAGCTATGAAAGTCCCAACGCCGATGAAACCACGCGCTCTAACTTTTCCACTCAGTGTTGCATAGATCGCCATGCCGCTTCCCTGCGAAAAACCCGCAATAACGATTCTCTTGCGGTCAACTTTGTACATCTTTTCAATTTCTTCAACATGGAAGAGAATATCCTCAAGTCCTTTTTCATTGTCATCCCAGCAATACGAGCCGGGATAGATCGCCTGCCGTGATTGAGGCGAAAGCACCAGCCAGCCGCGTTGACGCGCGATTTCCCAATACTCGAGATTGTAATTTTTGTCTCCGTTCCTTCCATGCAGGGCGATCAACAATGGAAGTTCGCCTTGTAACATTATCAGGAACGAGGACAGCCCGGTCGTGACCGATGTGTGGCTGCGCCTCGATACACTTTTGATTTGACTCTTCCACTAAAGCTCTGAACTTTGGCAGTTCCCGCACCGCGTCGAGATCAGAATCCGAAGAATTGCCTCTCTGCCCACCAAAGCCCATTGTCCAGTCCTCGCCTTAAAACGGATATCACATCTTGGGGGCGGTTGCATAGACTTAGCAAGCACATGCGCCAGAAAGTAGTGCGCGCAATTTCCTCTGGGAATGCATCAGCATTTTTCTCCACCACGGCAAGCGCGTCAGCATATTCATGCTGATCGTAGAGCCGCATGAGTTCATCGGTCAGTTCGTGGAAAGTCATTTCGGGCATTCACTTGCCTCCGTCATTGCGAGCGTTTGTTGCGAAGCAATCTCGTATTTGTATGCGTAGTTGAGATTGCTTCGGGCTTTCGCCCTCGCAATGACATACTTAAAATAAAAACACTCCGTCCATCATGAGGACGAAGCGTCAACTTCGCGGTACCACCTCAATTCAGTCTTTCGACTGCACTCTGTAGCTGACCAGCATCAGCCCAGTCTGTAACGGGACTTCCCGTGCCGTTCTACTTGCCCACAAAGATCATGTGGCTTTCTTCGGCAACTTAGCTTTCAGACGACTTCAGCGATCTTTTTCTGTGAAGGCTTTCAGCCTGGGTCTCGATACCTTCGTACTCGACCACCAACCTTCTTTTCTACCAGAGAGACGATTGCTTACTACTTCTGAATGGTTGAGATTATACGAGAGTGATTAGGGAGAGTCAAGCCAATGCTATACTTAACACATGCTGACCCCTTTCCACTATCTGCTCATCACTCTCGCCGCGCTCGCCGCGGGTGCAATCAACGCCCTGGCTGGCGGCGGGACTCTCATTACCTTCCCCGCGCTGACATTGCTTGCAGGCATCCCGCCTGTTTCTGCCAATATCACGAGCACCGTCGCGCTTTGTCCCGGTTATTTCGGCGGGACTCTTGCACAATGGAACGACCTGCGCGATCAAAAATCCAGGCTGTGGTTAATTGTTCCCGCCAGTATCATTGGAGGAGTGGTTGGCGGCTTTCTTCTTTTACGGACGGGCGAAAAACTCTTCAAAGATTTGGTTCCTTATCTGATCTTGCTGGCTTCAGGCTTGCTTGCGATTCAAGATTACGTCCACGCGTGGTTGACGAAACGCATGAAGGAAGGTCAGGGTGGCGGGCTTGAAAAGTTGACATGGCTCCCTGTCAGCCTGGCATCGGTTTATGGTGGCTATTTCGGCGCGGGCTTAAGCGTGATCGTTCTATCTGCATTGGGAATCACGCTCGAAGATTCGCTCACACGTCTTAACGCTTTGAAGCAGGCAGTCGCGTTCAGTGTCAATATTGCCGCGGCCATCTTCTTCCTGTTTTCAGGGAAGGTTGTCTGGCCGGTTGCACTTATCATGGCAATCGGTGCATTGATCGGCGGGGTATTAGGCGGCAAACTTGCGGGTCGCATCAAACCATCCACGTTGAGGTGGACGGTCGTTGTGATCGGTGTGGTTATCTCGATCATTTACTTCATTCGCGGATAATCGTCCCTATTTCGCATTTTGCACTCCGCATTCATCATTCCTCCTTTATAATCCCGTTCTCAAAACCCACCTGGAGATACCATGCGAAAACTCACATTGATCGTTTTTATTCTATTTGCCAATATTCTGCTCACAGCCTGCGGAACGTCCAGCGCCGATGCGTCTGCCAAAGCGGTTGAGAGTTATCTAAACGCACTTGTCGCCAAAGATGACCAACGCCTGCCCACGCTCGTTTGTGGCGATTGGGAAGAGGACGCGCTCATCGAGCTTGATTCATTCCAGGCGGTCACTGCGCGGCTCGAAGATGTATCCTGCAAACAAACCGGAACCGATGGCGGCACATCCCTTGTCCTTTGTAATGGAAAAATCGTTGCCAGTTACAACAACGAAGACCAGGAGCTTGATCTCTCCACGCGCACCTATCAAGTCGTTCAGGAAAGCGGCGATTGGCTGGTATGCGGGACGCGTTAAAAAAGATCGCCTCGCCTGAAAATGTTTGGGCGTTCATACTCTTCCTCATCGTGGTCGCATTGATCGTCTTCACAACGGACTCAAGTCCCGTTTGGATCTATCAGGGCTTTTAAGATTGAATTCAGAAATAAATGAAGGCAAAACGCTGCAAAGCAAAATGCGAACTTGATAAATCGTAAGTGCCGGAGCCTGTTCTTGAAATTGAATTCTCAAACGCACCAGGAAATGATCAGCCAGAGAAACTAAGAGCATATGATGATGCCATCCCAACCAACTTCTCATCTCGTACTGATCCATCCCGACTTCACCTTTGCTTTCTTCGAAGATCGTTTCGATCGGCCACCTCATTCCGCTGATCCTGACAAAATCTTCCAGTGCAGTATTGACCGGAGCGTTGGAGAAAAAGTATTTGATTTCGGAAAGATCATCCAAATTACGGCGGATGATCAACCAGAGTTCAGGGGCGGGCAAGCCGCCACGCGCTTCGGTCACCCGCAGAAATGCGAAATCACAAACGATCGGACCTTTGCTGCCTTCCTTGATCACCGCTCGAGTCCAATCCTGCTTTTAAATCTTCTGCACCAGGTCCTTGACTGGAATGGGTTGCTTTCTTTTATCACTCAGTCGCAAACGAGTCGGAGACGTCCATGACCTCTCCATTTTGGAATATGAACCTTGGGCGGGCTACACCAGATCAGCGTGTTGTCCTTGATGGCCGTGAAGTAAAACTTTCCGGTCGCCGCCACGCCATCCCGAAATGCGGGGCTGTCTCCATACAAGGCATCGGCTGCTACCCAGAAAAACGGCAATTTGCCTCGTGGGAGGGCGCTTTTCAACATTTCCAGCCCGATTTCCGGCTTCGTTTTGAATTCCAAATCTTCCGGAACTCCACAGGCTTCCCGTTGCTCTGCGTGTTCTGCTGCAAGCCATTTTTCAGGCATGAACAATCTGCCTTCGATCAAACTATAGCCTTTGCGACTGGCGTAGCCCAAATACACGCCAACTTGCCCGTTCGCAATCTTGCCCACCGAGCCGCAATACTGCGCCGGCACCCCGACCGATTCCGTGCCTTGTTTGACCGCACTCCATTCATCGATCAACACCACCCATCCGCAAAAATATTTTTTTTTTGTTTTATATATATATATATATATATATATATTAATGGGACTCATACAAATTGCCGCTTCCATCCTGACCTCGTTACTGGTCGGCGCACTGACGCCCACGCTGACGCGGGATCTTCGACGTGGCGCCTGGCGGACGTATCTCCTGCTCGCGCTGAGTACGCTGGCTGTCTACTGGTTTCAGCCTGTCCTCCCATTACGCTCGTTCGACTTCTGGCTTCCATCTTTTACACTGGCTCTTGTCATTTTAATTTGGTTCATCACATCTGAAACAGGCGCATGGAAATCGCGCCAAAACCTGACAGGTCTGGCGGTCATCATTGGGGTCATCACGGTGATCGATCTTTCTCGTTATGTTCTCCCCGAGCCGACTCATCACGGCGAGCATTCCTCCACGGCTTATCCTTGTTCTTGCCTTTTTTGTTGCGGTCACGATTGCAGTTTTTGGTGTTTATCGCCTGCCCCGAAACCTTACGTGGATCGTCACCATCATCGCCATTATTCTGGTCTTGATCGTTCTTAAATCGCCCGTTCTTTCTCTTCAGACCAGTGTGTTGGTGCGTAACCTGATGCACCGTCCCATCGACACCGCCTCCGCCCTGGACCTCCGCTGGCTGGGATTCTCCTACATCGCCTTTCGTCTCATCCACGTCCTGCGCGACAAACAACTGAGACGACTCCCTGAACTGTCCCTGCCGGAATTCGCAACCTATGTTGTTTTCTTCCCGACACTTGCCGCCGGTCCCATTGACCGCGCCGAACGTTTCGCCAAAGACCTGCAAAAGGAATTTGCCCTCACACAGGATGAAACGCTATTGGCGGGGCAGCGTATTGTGATCGGGCTATTCAAAAAATTCGTCATTGCTGATACTCTGGCACTGCTCGCATTAAACGACACCCTCGCAACGCAAGTCCACACCACAGGCTGGATGTGGATCATCCTCTACGCCTACACCTTTCAGATCTACTTCGATTTCAGCGGCTATACAGATATTGCCATCGGTATTGCGCGGCTTGTCGGCGTCAAACTCCCGGAAAATTTCCTTTCGCCCTATACCAAACCCAACCTTACCCAATTCTGGAGCAGTTGGCATATCACGCTGACGCAATGGATTCGCTCCTACTTCTTCAATCCCTTTAATCGCTGGATACGCGGCTATAAATCCATCCCCACGTGGATGATGATTCTTCTCGGTCAACTGTCAACGATGCTGCTCATCGGATTGTGGCATGGAATTACATTGAACTTCATTCTTTGGGGCGCCTGGCATGGACTTGGACTCTTCCTCCAAAACCGTTGGAGCGATTTCGCAAAAACTCGTTTGAATATACCCAGCCCTCGTTCGCAGATGGCATTACGGATTGGCGGTATATTGCTCACTTTCCACTTCGTTGCCTTGGGATGGGTATTCTTCGCTTTGAGCGATCCCTCCCTTTCGTGGCGCGTCATTATGAAACTATTTAATTTATAAAATATACTCGCGCTGAGCGGAGAGCGGGCGCTTGTCCCGCTCGCAGACGAAGCGCGGCGTTTATGAAACCCTGCGCTTCGTCTGCGCTCGGACGGAAGAACTGTCGTCGCTCCGCTCAGCGCGATAAACTATTGCTATGCAAAACAAACCTCGCCTCATCCCTCTTCTTATCAAAACAACTGCTATTTTCCTGTTGTTTAATTTCGTATTTATATTCACATCCAATATTCCATTTGGAAAAATTTCTTTATATAACAGTGTCTTTCGCGGGCGTGAACGCTTTCCCTTTGGCGATGCGGACGAATCCTATAACCTGAGTCTTCTTGATCTCAATGCAATATTCGCTTCGCATGTCCTTGTGGGAACACATAAAACATCGAGTGAATACCGCGTTTTGCTAATCGGTGATTCATCTGTGTGGGGTACACTGCTCCAGCCTGAGCAAACCCTGGCAGGTCAACTCAACGCGAAACCGATCACCGCCTGCGGTAAAACCATCCATGCATATAATCTTGGATACCCATCCATTTCGCTGACCAAGGATTTGATGATCCTCGATCAGGCAAGGCAATATCAGCCTGATATGGTCGTCTGGCTCACCACGCTCGAAGCCTATCCATGGGACAAGCAGTTGACATCGCCCCTCGTTGCCAATAACCCTGACCGTGCGCGTGAATTGATCGCGAAGTATGGCTTGTCTGCCGACCCAAATGACCCGGCGTTGGTACATATGTCGATATGGGATCAGACCTTCGTGGGTCAGAGGCGGGCTGTCGCGGATCTTATCCGCCTGCAAATTTATGGTGCGTTGTGGTCATCTACAGATATTGATCAGCTCTATCCTAAAGAGTATGAACGTGCGCAGATCGATTTAAAAGCAGACGATAATTTTCATGGATTAGAATCATTAGACGACGCGCTTGCATGGGATGTGCTCGACGCAGGCATGTCCACGAATATACCGACGTTGCTGGTCAATGAGCCGATTCTTGTCAGCAATGGAGCAAACAGCGCTATCCGCTATAATTTCTATTATCCGCGTTGGGCGTATGATGAGTATCGTAAATTACTCGCAGACCGCGCTGCACAAAATCATTGGAGCTATCTTGATACATGGAAACTGATCCCAATGAACGAGTTTACGAATAGTGGCATCCATCTATCGCCTTATGGCAAATCTATGCTTACAGCAAAGGTCGTCAACGAAATCCAAACGATTTGCAAGAACAAATAAGGAATATGAAACACAAAATCTTTTTTCTCTTATCCATAATGATCCTGCTCGCGGCTTGTTCAAATGGACAGGCTTCAGCTCAGGAAGTAAAAATTCAACCGACGAATACTCCGCTTCCATCCCAGCCGACAATTGTTTCAGTCACCGATACGTTGCCCGCCACTGAAACCTCCACACCTGAATTCACCCCCACACCCAAGCCGCCTCTCGAAAAGGACGCGTGGATGAAAATGCCCGTTGTGCCCACAGGTGTAAGCGACCATGCGCGTGAGATTTATGAACTGGGCTTGTCAACGGGAAATGACCCAACCCACTTTTCGATCATCG
Source organism: uncultured Chloroflexia bacterium (assembly GCA_963753655.1). Classification (GTDB taxonomy): domain Bacteria; phylum Chloroflexota; class Anaerolineae; order Anaerolineales; family Villigracilaceae; genus Defluviilinea. Next base: position 57,951 of record CAVWDB010000008.1, on the reverse strand, counting down.
GTGATTGCCAGAACGTTTCCTCTTATTTTCTTTCGGCTTTTGACAATCCGGATGATTACAGTCTGGGCGCCGAATATGCATATCTTCAACCAACAATTGATTACTATCAGGGTTCCTTTTCACGTGTCAGCCTTGCGGTAAAAGGCGGATTCAATGCCGCGGCCGTGATTTCCCCATTACGTGCAGACCCAAAATCCTGTAACTCGGGCGAGTCGCCGCTTGATTGTGAGTTGCGCGTTTGGAAACCATCCATTGTCATTGTGAGCATGGAAACCTGGTGGTCTGAAAAACCCGCGGCGGAATATGATAAATACATGCGCCGCGTGCTTGACCGCATCATCGAAACGGGTGCGTTACCGATCATCGCCACCAAAGCGGACAACCTGGAGGGTCATAATGCCATTAATGCGACCATCGCCCAACTTGCCTATGAGTATGATATCCCGATGTGGAATTTCTGGGCGGCAGTTCAACCTTTACCCGATCATGGTCTCAGCCCTGACCAATTCCACCTGACCTTTGCCCGCAACTTCTTTGACGACCATGACCGGATGTTAAGCGCCTGGCCCTGGCGCAACTTGACCGCCTTGCAAACTTTGGATGCTGTCCATAGAAGTTTGTCCGAATAATAAAACGGCGACCATGGAGTCGCTGTTTTGATTTAAGGGAGAAACGATTTACGTTTTGCTCCTGCTTAGGATGACGGCGCCAACTATCCCTGAGATCAAAGAGGCGAGTAATATGCCTGTCTTTGCCAAAGGGAGAAGATCCGAGTTTTCAAAGGCGAGGCTTGCAATAAAAAGAGACATGGTGAAGCCGATCCCAGCCAGCCAGCCCAACCCATATAGATGTTTCCAGGTCATGTCAGAAGGCAGGTCAGCCCATTTGAGTTTCACAGCAAGGAAACTTGCCAGGAAAACGCCAATCTGTTTTCCAAAGATCAAGCCTGCCATGATTCCCAGTGTAACAGGCTGTGTAATCGTAGAGAACAAATTTCCTTTTAATTCGACACCCGCGTTGGCAAGCGCAAAGACAGGCATGATGAAATAACTGACCCACGGATGTAACGAGTGCTCGAGTCTTTGCAAAGGCGTTTGCGCGTGCTCCGCGGCGGCTTCCATAGCCTGTAATACGGCGCGCTGTTTTTGATTGGTGAGTATGCTTTCCCCATGTTTGCCGCTTTTGCGAAATTGATCCAAAAAGTAATTTGCATTGGAGACGAACTCATCGGCATTGATACGCGTTTGTACGGGTATGGTCAATGCCAGCAAAACACCCGCAATTGTGGCATGGATGCCCGATTGCAGAAAAGCAAGCCATAATCCAAACCCAAGCAGACTGTAAACGAGTGGACTACGAATCCCAAGTCTGTTCGCCGCGACGAGCAGAGCCAGGAAGATTGCTCCGATCAATAAACTGACCCAGACCACTTCTGCTGTGTAAAACAAAGCGATCACAAGCACCGCGCCAAGGTCATCTACAATGGCCACTGCGGTGAGAAAGATTTTCAAAGATAGTGGGATGCGTTTTCCCAATAAGGAAAGCACACCGAGCGCAAATGCAATATCCGTAGCCATGGGAATTCCCCAACCTGCGTGCGAGGGTCCACTTGTGTTGAATAGTAAATAAAAGCCAGCCGGAAATGCCATCCCACCGATCGCGGCCACAATCGGCAATATCGCCTGCCGCGGGGAAGCTAATTCGCCGACCAGAACCTCGCGTTTGATCTCCAACCCCACTACCAGAAAGAAAATTGCCATCAGTCCGTCGTTGATCCAGTGGATCAATTCCTTTGAGAGATGAAACGCTCCAACGCTTACCGTTATATCTGTTTCCCACAAATGAGCATAGATTCGGCCCAGGGCGAGTTTGCCCAGATCAACGCGATCACTGTCGCAGCGATCAACAGGATGCCGCTTGATGCCTCGCGCTGAATGAATTCCTGAAAAGGGGATAGGATGCGGTCAATGGGCCGGTCTGTTGCTTTCACTGAAATGGTCTTTGCCATAAATGATCCTCTTTCGAAGTGTAACTATACCCGATTTTTTGTACCCTAAAATGTTTCCATCACACCTCTTGACAAATTAGAACAAGTGTTCTATATTATGCGCTATCGTCGCTTATTCGTATGTTTGTGGTCACAACCACAGGAGGCTCAAATGAACCGATCCATGTCGATTAAATTACTCCCCTTCCTTCAAGGAACCGCCCTGAAACGAGGGGTGATCTTTGGCGGGATCATCCTCAGCGCTTTGCTGGCGTTTGAGGTCTTCAACTTCTCCAGCACATCCTTTGCCCTGCATGACATCATGGGTGATCTCTCCTATGGTCCCTTCCAGTGGGCCACTATTCTTGCCGTTGCTTTCTGCGGCATCGATTTTGCAGGGATCGCCCGCATCTTCACCCCCGAACAGGGTCGTGACGAGCCGGCCGAGGTCTGGTATCTCTTTGCGGCCTGGTTCCTTGCCGCCGCGTTCAACGCTTCACTTACCTGGTGGGGAGTCTCTGTTGCGATCCTAAAGCATAATGCCGAAGGCGGCGTTCTGGTTGGGCAGGCAAATATGACCCGCTTTGTACCCATTTTTGTCGCCGGTATGGTGCTCCTTATTCGTGTCCTGTTGATCAATACGTTTTCAATTGCAGGAGACCGGATTTTCTCTCTTGCAGAAAATCGGCAGACGCAGTATCAAAATAGACCTTCCTACCGTTCCAATAACGAGTCGTTCCGCACGCCTACGAATTCGTCTTTTCCGAAACCAGCGCCTAAACCCGCTCCTGTGGCATCCGCGACACGACCACTTTATAACGAGCCGACCTATCATCCAATCGGTATGAGTGCACAGACGCAGAACGACAATATAAATACGTCCATACGGAGGTGATTCCAGCTTATCTCCTTCCTGACCTCCTACAGTAACATCCAACAATTAATACGCCGCAATTACGCGGCGTATTAATTGTTATAAGCATCCTGGTTTCAAATCAGATCTCTTGATGCATGGTAAAACGTCCAATGTGCAATTTATTCCTGATAAACACTGGCGGGGCGGAATGCAGTGAAATACAGCAACGGGTGGTATCCCAGACGTCTATAAAGCGGCATTGCCATATCAGAGGGGATCAACACAATATGCTTTAACCCCATCTCGGACGCGCAGGCCTGCGCGCGTTGGACAAGTGCGGTACCGAGTTTCTTTTTACGGAAGGCTTCAAGAACATAGACCTGGTGGATATATCCCACGTGTGGATAGATAGTGACCAATTGTAACCATCCAGCAATTTCATTGCCATCCATCACATAAAAGGAATGAATATGTTTGTCCCGCAAGGTTTGCATATGGATGCGTTCACCTTCCGCTGTCAGGCTTTCATTGGCAATTTCTGCCTGCTTTATCGTTGTCACATTGTAAACATTGCGCGGCATGTTATTTGTTTTAGGAGGTAGATCCAGAGACAAGATCGGGCCTGTGCGCACGAACTCATGACCATAAGTCAAATATTGCTCTTTCAATGCAGGGTCTGAAGGCTGCGGGTGGAATACGTCAATGATGTACTGCTTTTCCCGGGGGATCGAATATGCTTCTACCGCATTCATCACTAATTGCGAGTCTGAGTTCAGCGCAAGGAATTCATATGGAAAGGATGCGATGGGTGCACCCTCGTAAATGGAAATGCCGATCGGCCCCTGTACCTCATATTTCGTTTTATAGGTAACTGCATACACGTGGTTGTACGAGGCGATCATCGCTTCAACGGCCCACCAATGTTTGATGTCTGGTCTGGTATTCCTCATGAAGTTAAGACGGAGTCATCCAGAGTTGGTTACTGTCTGATTTGTACTCTGCTTTTGCTCAGCGCGATGGGTGGGTTATTGCAACGTACTCTCGCCATGTGAAAGCACATAAAAGCTTCGTGCGTTGTCATACACAAAGTCAGTGATGATGTATCCCGCGGCGAAGGCAGTTTCAAAGACTTCACGCGAGAAGAAACGCCAATCGCGCGCGAGAGCAAAATCCGCTTCTTTTAGGGCATTGAAGTTGGACGGAATCTCGGCAAGTAGAAGGCGTCCTTCCAGCGTGGCAAAATGTTCGGGAGGGCGAATCAGGTTCGATATTTCGGTGAGAGGCGTGTATAAGGGTTGGAGTTCGGCTTTTGAGAAGTGATCCAGTTTCAGCGGCTGACGGGCACGCTTGCCAAGCCTCGTTTGGACGCGGCGGGTGTTGATCCACCAATCCACCTGGAAGCGGTCGGATGGCAAGCCTGCATTGAGTCCATCGCGCATTTCACCATACTCCGCACGACGGTAGATGTTGCAGACCCCACCCAATTTTGCAATGTTGAGATAGGCATTGCGACTGAGCAATGGATCGTACGTCCACGTAATGTGATCGAGTCCCTGGTGACGGACCATCTGCCATTGTGCCCGCTTCAGCGCGAAGCCGACACCTGCATCGCGGTGCCCGGGCAGGATGCCCATCATATGCGAACAATGCTTTGGACGCGGACCATCCGGCGTGGATTCTAGACCAGGAAAACCAAACACAAAACCAATGAGCCGGTGATCGACGAACGCACCAATCACCAACCCGCCGTTGTGAACGGCTGTGATGAAAACGTGCGCAGGGACAATATCCGTTTCACTGCCGGGCCATACGGCGCGTTGCAGTTCTTCGACGAGAGTCATATCCTCTGGGGATTCGAGTAATTTTATAACGAGATCAGGCATAGGGCGATGTCCGGAGGCTCTCGACACTTGCACCTGGCGCAAGTGCAGGTGAGGATCAGCGTGAGAGGCGGAGGGCTTCCTGAATCTTTTGGGAGAATGTTTTGCTTGCCAGATAATCCAAACGGTAGGCGAAGCGCGCGGGCATCAGTCCGAATACACGTGGAAGATTTTCCACGGGGCAGGTACGGTTTACGGCAACGTAATCGAGCCAATAGGTTGGGATGTTAAAAGACGGGATGAATGAATCGAGCATTACGAAAAGGGCACGCATATAGGGCGGTGGAAGAGGGACAAGGATGCGGCGTGTATGGGAGGCGCTCATCACGATTTCGAGTACCTGCCGCAAAGTGAAGTATTCGCCGCCGCCAATGTCATAGGTTTGATCGACCGTATCGGGATTTTGCAACGCCCAGACCAAGCACGTCACAAGGTCTTCGACCCATAAGGGCTGGAGCAGGCTTCGTCCATCGCCGGGGATGGGCACGATCCCGGGCGCGGCGCGCAAGAGGCGCGACAGGTTGGTGGTGAAATGGTCTTCCGGTCCGAATACAACGGTGGAACGGATGATGGTGTGTGGCACACCGCTTTTGCGAATATATTCTTCTGCAATCCCTTTGGCCTTGTGAACCGGGAAGGCAGAGGCGCGGTCTGCGCCGATGTGACTGAGATAAATGAGTCTTTCGATATCTGCGTTCGCAGCGACCTGTGCCAGTGTGCGCGTGCCTTCGATATCTGTTGCGAGAAGGTTGCCGCGCCGCCCCTGCGTGGCGGCGGTGGCGAGATGATAGATCTGGTCCACGCCGCGCAACGCGGCACGGATGCCGCGTTCATCATTGAGGCTGACAACGGCCACTTCAACAGGGACGCCTTTCGGCAGGCGTGGGGATTGGGGCGAAGAGCGCAACAACACCCGGACTTGTTGACCTGTTTCGGAGAGATGACGTACCAGGGCGCGTCCGATAAACCCGGTTGCGCCTGTGACAAGAATCATGAGAGGGATTATAGCAGAGGTAGTATGAGCAAGAAATAAGAGGACATGGTTCAAACATGTCCTCTCTTATTTACCTTCGACATAGAAGTGTCATATAGTTTGAGACGGTAATAACATCTCCTAAAGGACACCTTCCTATGGAACGTGATATTCAATGATCAGTTGCGGACGTTTTGCTGCCCCAGCATTGCCGCTGTAGATCTTCAGGAAGTCTGCGCCGAAATCGTGGTTGTCATCCTTGTTGAAACGCAAGCGGAATTGGGTCACCCCTTCCAGGTTGATGTATTGGAAATCGTCCGCACTCAAGGATTGAGAATACCACTTGTTTACCTTCGTGTTTGTGTAGAGCAGCGCTTTGTTCTTACTGCATGTGACTTTAAAATCAGCAAGTTGCAAAGTGGAATCATTATTGAAAGGACCCTGACAGATATCCGCCAGCAACTTGCCATGCGTTTGGAAGGGATTGGTGCCGGAGACTCCTGCGTGTTTGAGCATGAGCGTGACCGAGGTAATAACAGCCTCGTTGGGCAAGGCGGAGGTGTCGAAGGAAAGGATGGAGCGGTATTGTTTATTGGCAGCATCATCTCCTACCTTGAGAACCGTGGCGCCTCTATTCAAAGTGCCACCCGCGCCGCTGGTTTCGGAGGCTTCGAGTATCCAGCCGTCTTGCATACCATTTGCAGTCAGAACGATAGGGCAGGCCGGATTCAAACCACCGCCATAAACTGATGCCTCATACGATGTTGAGCATATCCCGTTTGCACCATTGATGATCCTGTTTCCCCAGGACGTCAACCGATTGGGATTGAAGTTGGTTACCATGTCCAGATATCCTTCGTTGCCAGTGGTGTTGCTCCATACCCAGCCCATGTATCCGATCCCATTTGTTTCAGCTACAGACATGATGGCATCTTCATCCGGGTTACCATCAGAGTGTTGGTGACCGAATTCACCAATTACAAGAGGAAGACCAGCGTCCACGAACGCAGAAACATAACTCTTGACCTTATTTTCTGTATCAAACACGCCATACATATGGATGCTAAAAACTGTATTACCGTTCGGGTCACTTGCCAGAATGTCAGCAGCATTGTTTCTCATAATATTTTCCCAATCCTGCCCCCAGTTGGGCGCATCTATCATGAGCATATGCTGAAAGCCCGCGGTCCTCATTTCGACAATTGCATTTTCAGTATCAGTAACCCAATCTGCTGTATGTTTATTTCCATAAGGTTCATTACCAATGTTGATAATGACATAGGCTTCCTGACCGTCCAGAGCGCTCTTCATTTCCTTCCAATAGGCTACAGCTGAAGCCAGACTAACTGCTCCAGCGCCATCTCTATAGCCGGTCGTATCATGCACCTCGAGCACGCAGACCAGCTTACTGGCTTTACATAGATCGATCACATTGGCAACATCACTGGCAGTGTTTTTCGCCCATAGTTTGCCACTGCTCAAAACAACCCGGGCTGTATTCGCTCCCTTGGCCTTTATGTTGGCAAAGGAACTTGTCTGCTCAGGATACCAGTTGTACGGAACATTGATTCCCCGCATGATAAAGTTATTCCCATTTGCATCAAGTAGATTACCACCGCTTACATGGAATCCCACGGCTATTGCCTTTGCAGTTGAAATTTGACCCAGGCTAAGACCCAGCAAAAGCAACAGCGTAATGCCTGACTTTGTAATCTTTTTGTGATATTGAACAGTATTCATGTCAATCTCCAAATTCAAACCTGCAACTATCCACACCTAATATTGTAGCAATGGGATAGATCCAACACAACCTTAGGATCGTGATGAATTTGCATTTGCCAAAAAGCAGGAAGCCAGGAAAAACAAATGGCTACTCCCAACATCTTTGTGAAAGCCGACAAACCTTATGGCACGTAATACTCCACAATTAACTGCGGACGACTCGCTGTTCCAGCATTCCCGCTGTAGATCCTGAGATAATCATTATTCTTGTCGTCATTATCATCCTTCTCGAATCTCAAACGCAGTTGTGTTGTGCCTGTCAAATTAATGAACGGATACGCTGTGCTATTCAACGTAACTGTCTGCCAGCCTGTGCCAGGAATGGAATCCAGTACTCCCACATTGCTTTGACTTGCTCCAGCTTGAAAGTCATTCACAGCCAAATTAGCGCTCGATCCGAAATAGGGCTTGCGAATATCTACGATCAAGTTACCCAGAGTTTTCCTTGGGACAAACATATTCCCACCGCTAAAACCCCGTACTTTGATCTTCAACTGCACCTTGGTGACAATCGCGTTATTTGGCAACCCCGTTATATTGAATGATAAGATGGAACGGTATTGTTTATCCTGTGCGTTATCACCAACATATAAAAGATTGGCATTCTTATTCATCGTCCCACCTTTATTGCTGGTTTCGGCGGATTCCAAAACCCAACCGTCGGCACCTCCCTTTGAGACAACCTCAACAGACACTATGACCACGCGGGTATAAATTTCACCGTTCGCATAATCTCCATCTCCAAAGCTGGCGCCGCCAAGAGGATTGTTCATATTATCCAGAATGCTGTTGTCATCCGCCAGATCCAATCGAAGGTCGCCATATCCACTGTCCACAGTTGCTGTGACTATATACGAAATCCCTGAGCCCGTTACACTGCTGATGGTCTCACCGGTAATGTCGCCTGTCGTGGTTAAGCCAAAATCAGTTTCATCCACGCCTGTTACCGGCTCCGAGAAATACACCTGAAAGCGAAACAGGGTGGATCCCGTGGGATTAGCATCCATACGTTTTATGGAATATACATGCGGTGTGTTGGATTGATTGGTGGCGGCGGAATCTTGACTTACCATCAAACTGGAGGTGTCCACCGCTTCAAAATCGGACCCGGTTAATGCATCCAGCTCGTGGAGTTGGTCGTTATCCCAGGACGCACTCGGCGAACCGGATACATACCAATCGGAGCCATTGTCTGCGAGGACGATACCGTACGTCTTAAAAGCCTGCAACAAGACCTGTGCCTGTGATGAGAAGCCGCTGATGTCATAATCGCCTTTTAGACGGAACCTTGCTCCAAAAGGAACAGGGGTTGCACAGGAACCATGTTGTGCCTTGTGGCGTGCGGGCCAGATGTAATAATTGGCTGTGCAGTTTGCAGTAAATCGCAAAGCATGTTCGATCACACCCGCAGATATCTCCTCATAGCGCGCCAAACCTGGCAAAATCGGCAAGCCGGCCGCGTCGGCTGATGTCCAGGTATCGGGACGCAGGTCATTTTGCCCTAGGTGCCAGATCGCGCCGGAGCCGCCATGCCATTGACCGCTGGATTTCCAGGCATCGTATATTTCATAAAGCGTGCAGTCATCCGTATCCACGGTAAGGATGTGGCGATCGCCTCCATGTTCAATTTTTGGCGAGGCAGGCAGAGGGTAGGGTCCTGAGTCGGATTCGTCGGGGTAGTAGAAATCAATGTTGTATTTGTTCACCGACGCGCCGGACACAATATTGTAGGGAATGCCAATGGGTCCGCCATTCCATGTGCCAGAGCCGAAGTCCATATGGAAGCTATCGCCTGCTCCAATGGAATTGATCCACTTGCTTGAGTTTGCATGTACCGGCAGGTTATCAATGGGAACATTCCAAAAGTTATTATCGGGGAACAGTTGACAGGAACCGATATTTACAATCGGCAGGGAGGCAGTTTTTTGTGCGGGGACGTAGGCAGAATTAAATACCGATCCAACCAATAATAGTATCAGGGCAAGTGAGTGGAATAAATTTGTTTTCATATACTGGATTATATGGGTAACCTAAAGATTTACCCAGCCTATTATCCTTTTCGTTTTTGTAATCCGCAGCGTTTCCATGATCTGTGAATGCAACAGGGTCAGGCACAAAGCCTGACCCTGCAATGGAAATCCTTATTGCTATGGAATGGAGTACTCAACAATCAGTTGCGGGCGACTCGCTGCTCCAGCGTTGCCGCTGTAGATCTTCAGGAAGTCGGCGCCGAAATCATGGTTGTCATCCTTGTTGAAGCGCAGGCGGAATTGGGTTACCCCTTCCAGGTTGATATATTGGAAATCATCCACACTCAACGATTGGGAATACCACTTGTTTACCTTGGTGTTTGCGTAGATCAGCGCTTTATTCTTGCTGCACGTGCCATTGAAATCTGCAAGTTGCAAAGCAAAATCACCACTGAACGGACCCTGGCAGATATCCGCCAACAATTTGCCATGCGTTTGGAAGGGATTGGTGCCGGAGACTCCTGCGTGTTTGAGCATGAGCGTGACCGAGGTGATGACGGCATCCTCGGGCAGGGAGGAGGTGTCGAAGGAAAGGATGGAGCGATACTGTTTGTTGGCGGCATTATCGCCAATTTTGAGTTTCTTGCCGCCCTTGTTCAGGGTGCCGCCAATACCGCTGGTTTCGTTCTTTTCCAGTATCCAGCCGTCATCGAGAGCAGAGGATGAGAAGGTGGATGAAACACATACCCCGGAGGCGGCAGCCGTGTAATTTTGGTTGGTTAGATTGACTGTGACGTTGTTATAGACGCGGTTATCCGGCGTGAAAGTAAAGCAGGGATGAGAAGGGGTTACCGTACCATTCCAACCATAAGGCACTGTGATCGAGTAGTTGCCATTCCCATCTGCTGTGACAGTTTTGGACGTGCCAGTTACATAACTCAGTGTAACTCCTGACAGTCCGGCATTGCCAGAGATGGTAAAGGAAGGATCTTGATAACGGATATTGTATATTTTCCCTGCATAATCGGCTAAATACAATTCTCCCTGCTCATCTTCTCCGAAAGTTGAGATCGAGTAGGGCGTATCCAGCAGTTGAGTAGATTTCCACCCAAGCGCTGGATCTTTGTAAAGACTGAAAAGCCTGCCGCTGCAATAATCTCCGTAAAAATAATATCCATACAGGGAGGGGAAATTCGAGACCGCGATATACGTAGCCGCCTGTAATTGAACAACCCAGCGAATGGTCATATTCTGCAACCGGCAGTGTCTTTCCGCTTTGATTACATCCACTGGACGGGTTGTAACATAGACTGCCTTCCATCACCCGCCAGCCATAATTTTCGCCGCCTCCACTGCTGGCTGGTTGAAAGTCCACTTCTTCTCGCGTAGATTGCCCCACATCTCCAATATAAAGATCGTGGGTTAAACGATCAAAGGATATGCGCCAGGGATTCCTCAGACCGTATGCCCAAATCTTCTTTGTATCTGTGTTGGGATCGTTATAAAACGGATTCGATGCAGGAATGGAATAGGGAGAGCCGGAATTCACATCGATGCGCAGGATCTTCCCAAGCAATGCCCCTAAATTCTGCGCGTTATTGTTTGGGTCGCCGCCGCTCCCGCCATCGCCGATTGACCAATATAGATATCCGTCATTTCCAAAGGCAAGGGTGCCGCCATTGTGGTTGGCATAGGTGGGGTGGTCAATCGTCAATATATCGGTACCGCTGTTGCCATTGGCAAGGTCGGGATTTCCTGAAGAGACAGAGTATTGCCGCAAGGTCAGGACGGAGCCGTCTCCGCTGCGGGGAGCTGTGTAAACCACATAGAACTTTCCGTTGCTTCCATAAGAGGGATGGAAAGCCAGCCCCAACAATCCCTGTTCGCCGCCTGTGGACTTGACGATGGACTGGATGTCAAGAAAGGGCGTTGCCAGCAACTTTCCATTTTTGATGATACGGATCTTTCCCGCCCGCTCGATAATAAACATTCGCCCGGAATGATCACCGGCGTTCGTAATAAAAACAGGATTATTTAAACCACTGGCAACCTCTTGAAATGAAATCCTGGACGGGTCTAACAAAGGCACTGTCGCTGGAACTGCCACTGCACCATCAAGAACGTTGCTGTCAATTCCCAACGTTAAGCTTCCCCAAGTCTCATTATGGTCACCTTCATATTGCCGGATCCGCTGGTGATCTGCCCAGACGCTGTCTGGCAGGCAGCTTCCAAGATTCCAAACCGTTGCAGAGGGATCGTAAAAACCTTCCCCCATATTGTGATACCACCGGGCGGGCCAGATTACATCCGGCGCATTCGTGATGGTTCGAAAATCGCTCAAGCCGGTATTGCAGAGCGTGGAGCCGTATACACCTGCCTGATTTCCACGTGCATGGATTTGCGAGACCCAGCCATTCATAAAGGCATTGACAGCGTCGCGGCAGACGGTGTTCGTGCCATAATACTCCATATCATAATAGACGACCGAGCCGCTTTGATTTGGCTGGGTCAGCCCAAGCTCTGCCAGCCGTTCCACGGCAAGGTTGGCCTGGTCAACGCCTTCGTTGTATGCGCTCGTTACGTCACTGCTGATGCGCGAGGTGAATCCGGTGCAGGGAGCCTGCGGTCCCACCCACGTAGGGATGAATTGCCAGCCTTGCAGGTTTAACTTTTCGAGATAGGATGCGGTAAGTGCAGTGTTGGCGCAAGCCTGACTGGAACCTCCGATATAGAGGTTGACCGTTTTATAGGGACTGTTATCCCACCATTTCTGCATTTGTGAGCGCGAGGGAATTTCACATTTATCAAATCCCTGACCGACAAACACATTTGTCGCTCCCAGACTTGAAACTGTATTCATGCTTGTGATGCTTTCAGCGCCGGAAGCGCCTGGTGCAGAGGCTCCCGATTGAAGATCTGGAAGAGGTACGCTTTGCCAGGTAACGCCGCCATCCGCTGTTTGCAGTAATCGGGTGGTGGAGGAACAGGTAATGGAGGCAGTTTGATCGGTCGAAGAAGAGGCGGTGGTGCAGTTCGAGTCAACTGATTTTGCCCAGCCCACATCCAATGAGACCATATCCAACGCAACGATGGAGTCAGACAAACCATCCGCATTGGCAAGCCTGTCAAGCCCACCATCCACCATACGAATAATGGATGAGGTACCGGGGATGGTTGCCACGAAGTTTTGCGGGTCAAGAATGGACAGCCCAATGATGCCGGGTTGGACATCCAACGCCATCTGATCGAAGAGAGACCAACGGTCGGAGGAAGTTTCGAGACGATAGACATTCAGATTATTTTCCGAACCCGTGTTCGTCATCACCAATAAACCTTGTCCGCCTGAGACGCTCGGTGGATATGCCGCAGCTTGAGCATCGCTTGAGAGGTCATCCGGGCGCAGGTTTTGCCAGGTCACGCCTGCATCCTGTGTTTTGAATATCTGGTCGCCAGTGGGTCCACCCACCGCCCAGCCTGTTTGCGGATCATTGAAAACGATTCTGTCTGCGACGGGCAGACTGGAGCGATGCCAGGTCTCCCCGCCATCTGAGGTTATGAAAAGCGTACCGATACTAAAGTTGGAACCGCTGGCTTGCTTTACGGATATCCAACCGGTCTGCGCATCGAACCACCCCATGTCTGCTTTTTCCATAAAGGAGGCGCTCTCACCCGATTCAAAAAGCGACAAGGCGCGCGTTGCCCAAGTGACGCCGCCATCAGTCGTTTGAGCAAGCTGAAAAAGCGCGCTACCCTCCGGGTTAATGGTGGAGAGTAATACCCAACCCAAGGTTGCATCGATGAACTTAACATCCTCCACGAAAGCATCCGTGGGCAGGGCAGGACCGATCTCCCTCCAGGTTTGACCCGCGTCGGAAGTCCAGAATAATTGTTTGTCCAGCAGGACCCATCCCGATGTGTCTGTCAGCAAATCAAATTGCTCAAGGCGAACTTGATCGTTATTATTCACCTGCAAACCCGGTTTTGAGTTGAAACCCGAAGCAAGCAGGATGAGAGAGAAGGCGAAAATCAAACGATAGGATTGTTTAACAAATAAGCTTAAATTCATGTGTACTCCGTATTGGTAAATCTTGGGTAAGTTGTACCAGTTTTTTGACCCGAAACTCATAGCCCAAAAATCCCATCCCCTATCGTTATCGAACAGATGATATTGGTTAACCAAAAACAAAGAAGCCAGAAACAATTCTTTGTTTCTGGCTTCTTACTAAAATCAATCCGTCTTATGGCACGTGATATCCAATAATCAACTGTGGGCGACTGGCCGAGGGCGCATCTCCGCTGTAGATCTTGAGGTAATCGTTGCCGTGGTCATCATTATCGTCCATTTGGAACCGCAGGCGGAATTGTGTCTTACCCGTCAGATTGATGAATGGATACGCATCGCTGGTCAAAGTGATTGTGTACCAACCCGTCGACGTTACAGAGTTCAAGACGCCTACTGAATCCTGGTCCGCCGCTTTCTGGAAGTCTGTTTTCACCAACTTGGCATTGTTCCCAAAGTATGGCTTGCTGATGTCCACCAACAGATCGCCAAGTGTATTGGTAGTGAACATGTTCCCACCGGCAAAGCCACTTATTTTGATCTTCAACTGTACATTTGTGATCTCTGCATTATCAGGCAAACCAGCCGTATTGAAGGATAGGAATGATTTGTATTGTTTGTCTTGTTTATTGTCACCCACATACAACAGCTTGGCTGACTTGTTCATCTTGCCGCCCTTGTTGCTGGTTTCGGAGGAATTCCAATATCCAACCGTCCTGCGCGCCTGTGGATTTGAAGGTCTTTTTGGCAGTGTCGTTGACACCGGATACTTCAACCTCCGATATATCCGAGAATTGGCTGCCATCTGTGTAACGTACCCATACACCTTGTCCGCGATAATTATTACCTGGCACTGACCATGTCAACGGTGAAGTAACAGTTTGTGGATCACTAAAGATGGAAACCGCGTCCACATAAACATCCGCGTTGCCGCTACGCCAGAACTGGAAAATTAAGAAAGGGTCGGCCGACGTAGACTTAAAGGTGAAAGCCAGGGCAAACTCTTGATACTCGTTGGGCGCGGTAAAGTCGGTCCCTTGCAGGCTAAGCGGGCCATACTCTGTGCTGCCGCCTTGTATTGAAATACGCGCCACCTCGCTACTGGAGGTATTGTTGTTTACCTTGAGCCTGAAATAAGCCACCAGCGGTGTATTTTTGACGAATGTCGTGTCATATACCCAGGCAAAGGATTCACCATCACCCGGGTAGAGACGGTAAGCTGTGCCGCCCCACGCCGCCGCGTCATTTACTTGCTCTCCATTCCCCCACCACTTTTGGAATGTTCCGAAAGTATCGTCAGCCAGCCAGCCCAGGCTAAATTGCACTTTAGACAGTGCGCCGCCCTCCAGATCATTAAACGTTACTTGTGAATGGGTTGTGGACATTTGCGCCGCACCAAGTTCATCCAACGGTACATTGGCACCGAGGTAAATGGTATCGCTGACCGTCAGGCTGCGATTGAATTTGTCGCGTGTTCTCACGTATACATCGCGCCAACCTTCGCCATTGGCAAGAGTCCAGTCCTTATTCGCACTGTATGGTTCCCAGTTTGCCCCGTTGAAATCGGCGTTGTTGCTCACCATCATCTGAGTCGCTGCGCCCAATCCCGCAAAGCCGCTCCCAACTGTACGGTCATAGATGTACAGGTTAACATTGGGGGTCATCGTAGAGATAGCTTCGTTTTCAACGATAACGGGGGCATATACGGCATCGCTGCCGAAATCCTGGGTTACATAACCGCGTCCATCATTGTCACGCTGGTAGTAACCGAGTCCAATCTCGCGCGAGTTGGAATCGAGCAGGTTGGCGCGATGTCCGGGGCTGTTCATCCAGCCTTGAATGGCATCCTGGGGAGATAGATAGCCACAAAAAGCGTTCTCCGCCCCGGCGCCGCCCAGATAACCAAATGCGAGGGCGCGATAATCGGGCCAATGGCTTTGGGTATCCTGGTGACCACAAATCCAGCTGGACGGTTCTCGGTGGAGTCCCATGAAAACCAACGCGCTGCGTAGGTCAACTGTCGATTCCAGCGCAAAGGTGGGACACCGTTGTCACGGCGGGCCAGGTTGCCCAGGTATACCGTGCGTGCTTCGTTGTACAGGAGCATTTGCGTTTGAACAGTAGGGTCATAACCGCTCAACGCCTTGACAGTTCCCAACATGCCAGGAACCAAAACCAATAAAATCAATATTATCGATGCGGACATGCTCTTGCGCAACATTTTTTCTCCTTTGATGGGGAGTCAAAAGATTCAGTTTTTGATTGGATTTAAAATCCGGGTATAAGATGTTTTGACATCGATTACAGTCCAATCGCCTGCTTAATCTCTAAACATTGTAGCCGTTGGGAGTAAGAATACAACGGTCATTTGTAATACACTTGACCGCGCTCAGTTGATCGATTTCATGTTGCACGCTCACAGTTGGGATAACCCGAGTTGACGCTTAATATTACGGCACAGAATACTCCACGATCAACTGTCGGCGATTCGCCGTGCCTGCATTGCCACTGTATATCTTGAGGTAATCGTTGCCGTGATCATCGTTATCATCCCATTTGGAATCGCAGACGGAATTGTGTCTTACCCGTGTAAATTGACAAATGGGTATGCATCGCTGGTCAAGGTCATTGTATACCAACCTGTCGATGGCACAGAATTCAAGATGCCCACCGCATCTCAGGCTCGCCGGTTTCTGGAAATCTGATTTGCTCCAAATTAGCATTGTTCCCAAAGTATGGCTTGCTGATGTCCACCAGCAAGTTACCTAAGTGCATTGGTATCGAACATGTTCCCGCCCGCAAAGCCTGTATTTTGATCTTCAACTGGATATTTGTGATCACAGCATTGTCAGGCAAAGCCGCAGTATTGAAGGACAGGAAGGACATTATATTGCTTGTCTTGTTTATTGTCACCGACATACAACAGATGGCAGTCGTTGTTCATCTTTATCGCCTTTGTTACTGGTTTCGGATAATTCAATAATCCAGCCATCTTGGGCACCGATGGAAGTGACAATGACCTGTTGAGTAGCTGGTGAACAACTCTGCGTAATAACAAAAGCCAGGGTGTAGGATGGGATTTCATTATCATTCCCAAACTCATCAACCTTGACATAATATGTCCCTGCAGGTAAAGCATCCACACTGCACTGCCTATCAATCAGCGAGTAGTTATTAATTCCTTCATCGTCACTATATTCCACTTGAGCGAGGTTACTATTGTACAACCACATCCGGGTATCTGAATTTGTCGCTCCGGTGGTTTCGAGCGTGACAGCCGATGTAGCGTTCAGCGTGAATTTCACCCAGTCTGTATCTGTTGCTGGAACAATACTATGGGTTTGAGGTGATCCAGATGTAATCAACTTCGCCTGTCCTGAAGTGTTGTCTGGCTCGTAGGAATCTCCGCCAGTGTTGGTGTTAAATGTTGCAGTGATAGACCTGGCGGTGGTCATAGAAACAACACATGTACCAGTGCCTGAACAACCTGCACCGCTCCATCCTGCAAAAGTTGACCCAGTAGAAGGTGAAGCTGTTAAGGTCACTTGCGTATTATTTGCATAGGTTTCAGAGCAATCCGTACCACAGTTGATGCCTGAAGGATTGCTGGTTACTGTACCCAGTACCGGTTCCAGTCCTATTCACAGTTAAATTGTAATTGGTGGTTTCCCAATAAAAATCTTTTGTCCAAATATTATTATCTTCATTGGACTCATCTACAGTATTAGCAGGGTCAACTACCAGCTTGACAGTATGCCATCCGAATTGATCCCAATTCTCTGACCAATCATCAAAACCACCATCAGCCCAACTCCAAGGGAATTGAACTGGTAGTGAATAAATCCGTTGATCGTCAATATATAAATCTACGTAATAGTTGTTGCTTACAGCAGCGTTCCCTAAATTTGTGAAGCCCCAATCGAAATAAACTGGTTGACCAGCGTATAAAGTGTTATTTATTGTTGTGCCCGAAACAGACGATGCAATAACCGGGTCTGCTCTGCCGAGCCTCGGATTTGGAGCAAGGTCTGGACAGGGACTTGTAGTTCCCTGTACCCAACCAGCATGTTGCGACTCGCCGTTTCCATTATAGGCACTGACTTCGTAATAATTGAAATCGCTTCCACACGTTAGGCTGGTTTGTGTGTAAGTGGTTACATTTGAGCTTACCGTACTCAAATAAAAGAAATCCCAATTAACTCCATCATAACCCCAGCGATGATATTTTAAATCCGCTTTCATTATTCGAATTGTCCTGCCAACTGAGGGTCAAGGAGTGAAGGGTGGCATTACTCACCGTCAAATTTCCGGGCATGGCAGGGACACAACCCACAACTCCTCTTGTAACTGTGTTACTCGCATCTGACAAAACCCCCTGTCGTTTGGACTTTACATAGAATGAATGTGAACTGCTGCAGGTCAATCCAGAAACTGTAAAAGTTGATATTCCTTTTGTTACATAGCCAATATACTGACCATCTTGGTAAATTTCATAAGTGTCAACATCGTTAGGTTCATCACTCGATAAAGTCCAATTGAGGGTAACCTGTGAGGCAGAAACCCCGGACGTTGTGAGGTTTGTAGGCGCATAAGGCTTAATTTAAAGTGCCAGACGGGCCCCGTTGCAGACCCGCTTCCATTTGTAGCAGTAACTTGCCAGTTGTATGCCCCTCCACGTTGTTCATTTAAATGCAAACTCCCGCAATTATTGCCTGGGGTAATATGAATGTTCCTCCTTGTATATCGATTGTGCAACTTGTGCCGCTGGTGTTCCAGGAAAGATAAGTGTCATTTGTTCTAGACAAAGTTGTGTTATCTGCAGGGCTTGGATTTGATGGAGTTGAAATATTGCTTCCCGTAATTACGTAATAACAGGCCTTACCTATTCCTGAAAACGGATCGGGTGGGAAATTATTATTATCGCAAAGGATTGAACTGACCACTCCCGTTTTTGTGTTGTATTTTCCATTCGCACCATAATACACAGTAGCTACACTAGTGCTACCGAAACTACAAGTACTGCCTTCATTCGCGCAAAAAATCGAGCTCTGAGGTCGCCCGCCTTTTATATAACATTTTTTCTGTGTACCGGGTATGGGATCAGTGAATATATCATTACTACATAAGACGCCATCGGTTTTTGTAACGGGGCCGATCAACTGATTGTTTGCTCCATAATAGATTTGGGCACTTCCACTGAAAGTACAAGCTTGTCCTTCATCAGAGCAGTAGCCATAATCGGAAGGGAGAGGGTTTCCATTACTACAATTGGGAGTCTGAAAAACATCCATTGACGAGACTTTATCATTGATTGGAAAGCTTGTCCCGGGGAAATTCCCTTGAGTTCCAAAATCACCTACGGATGAGTTATAACAAATACTTCCATTTCCTCCAGAACCACCCGCATCATTAAATAATCTTACTGACCAGCCGCTTTGCACTTTTACAGAAGACGCTCTGTCATTAAATTGACCATCATTTACATTTTGTAAGCCAGCGCTATTGCGTTGCCTGAAGCCTGCATCTCCTTGATCGTTGTCGCAGTTGTAGTTTGCATTCCAATAGAGAATTACACCGCCATCTTGGGGACAATTTCCACTACCGGGTTGAATTCGAAATCGTCGCACTGACCAATTGGCGTTCTGAGCATTGGCTGCCTTGACGCCCCAGTACAAATCACGGTTGTTCCACTGAGTACTTATAGTTTTCGAAATAGAAGTTCCGCCAACACCTTGATCAATGCCATCAACCAGAGTCCCACCGCTGTCCATGTTGTTTGTATCTTTGATACGGAAAGTGTATCCACTACCACACCCACTTATCGCTGACCAACTAAAGGAAACCGTTTGTCCTGGCGAGACGTAGCCATCGGATGGGTTGTTGAGGGATGGAGCAGAACACGAACCACTGGTACCTCCTACCTGTTTATATTGTCCTGCAGTCCATGTTTCGCTTCCTTTAGTCCAAGTGCCTGTAGATGTGTTTAAAGTCCAATCGCTCAAAGTTTAACGAAGACGTATTTGGAACCTCAAAATGCACATGAAATTCACTTGATCCTTGGGTGGCATGTCCACAGACACCATCTGAGAAACTACTTATTTTTAAAGTACCTATATACTGACCTTGAGATAAAGATGTTCCGGATTGCGGAGCATCTGATTTATTAAGATGCGCATAAATGATTTTTTTTCCATCATTGTTTTCAACCGCAATATAAGTTGATGAATAACTACCTTCTTGGCTACATCTTTGTCTTACTATTCCTGATGCAACTGCTATTAGCCGATTAGGGGTATGATTTAAACTAGTATTGCCATCTGAGCCTATGTCAACAGCTTTGCTATTAGAACCAGTCCAAAAGGTAAAATTCTCACTAGTATCAAAATGGAATCTGAAGAACTTTACCAAACTTCCCCCTTCAAATGGAAAAATATAAGTTTCTAATGCATACAAATTTGATTAACTCTATAAGAGGGTCTAGTGCAACCTTGACATCTTGGGAAAAGATGTTTGTAGGCACCTGTTCTAATAATGCAGTAAAGTTTTGGGAACCCGCAATAGCTGCAGAAACCGATGTACTTGAAAAATGGACTAGTACTAGATCAGACCATGCGCCATTAGAAAATACAGTCCATTTAAGATCGTCTTGAACTCCAATAAGCCCAACCAATGTGAGTAGGTGCCATTCATCATCATCACGCAGGTCTATTATCGCAAAGCATTCAGAGCCATTAAAATTCACTTCTGATGAAGCATTGGCTATTGCCGATTTTATAGCATCGGACTCTTGAAGTGAAATTTGCACTGTTCCTCTGATCATGCAAATTTCCGATAGCTGTTCCTTTGCAACAGGTGTGTCTTGTGCATAAACCACTCGAATTCCGCTACCGGCTAGGTTAGAACACAGGATAACAAAAAGCAAGAATATCGAAAATAATCTATTCGTTGAGCGAGAAGCAGATTTTTGTTTCATTTTTCATCTCCCATTGTTTCTTGACGTAATTTCCCAGCACAATCATAGTACTCAGAATCAAGGGGCGATACAATAGGCAAACCATAGGCAAATGTCACGAATATGTTACATATCACCACTAGTGGTATCATCCCCCCATGACCACCGCCACCGCCCAAGCACATCCCAATATCGCCTTCATCAAATACTGGGGCAACCGCGAGAACACCCTGCGCATCCCCATGAACGGATCCATCTCGATGAACCTCGATGGATTGACCACGCGCACGACGGTCAGTTTTCAGCCGTCACTGCCTTTCGATGAACTCATCATCAACGGACATGAAGTCATGGGCGCAGGGATTGGATCGTGTCTCGTATATTCTCGATATCATCCGCGGCATGGCAAATATCACCGAGCGTGCGGAAGTGATGACGGAGAATAACTTTCCCTCCGGCGCGGGGATCGCTTCGTCCGCCTCCGCGTTTGCGGCGTTGGCGTTGGCGGGAAGCAAAGCCGCGGGACTGAACTTGAGCGAGCCCGAACTCTCGCGTCTTGCGCGGCGTGGGTCTGGTTCTGCTTCGAGGTCCATCCCCGGCGGATTCGTTGAATGGCAGATGGGAACAACGGACGAAGATTCTTACGCCTTTTCGATTGCCGAACCGACTCATTGGAAATTAGTGGATTGTATTGCCGTGGTCAGCGCCTCGCACAAGAAGACCGGCTCCACGGAGGGACACGCCATCGCACCGACCAGTCCGTTGCAGGAAGCACGCGTGTAGCAGATACGCCGCGTCGACTTGAGATCTGTCGCAATGCCATCCTCAACCGTGACTTCAATGCTTTTGCATCCATCGTTGAACTTGACTCAGACATGATGCACTCCGTGATGATGACCTCCACGCCCGCGTTACATTACTGGAAACCGGCTTCGTTACAAGTGATGGAGTCTGTCCGTCAATGGAGGGGAGAGGGATTGCCAGCCTGCTACACCGTGGACGCGGGAGCGAATGTCCATGTGTTGTGCCTTGAGGAAGAAGCGCAAACGATCGATAAACGTTTACGTGAGATCGAGGGAGTTAAAGACGTGCTTGTTGCACGTCCCGGCGGCGCGGCGAAGATCGTGAAAGGTGATTCTAAGTTTACTCGCGCTGAGCGGAGAGAGTGCTGGTTGAGTAGCCCTGAGCGATTTTTGCGAAGGGTGTATCGAAACCAGGCGAACGCAGACGAAGTGCACGTTTACATGAAATATGCGCTTCGTCTGCGCCTTTCGCTCGGTCAACGAGAAATTATTCCACTGAAATAATAAACTGATAGTGCGGTTGCCCGCCTTCCTGCACTTCCACTTCCTGACCGGAATACTTTCCCCGCACCACATCCGCAATGCGATTGGCTTCGGAGCGCGGCATGTTCTCACCATAATAGAGCGTGATCAGTTCCAGTTCGCCCGCGTCCGCTTTTTCGAGCAAACCCAACACCCCTTCTTCAACCGAACCTGCTGAAACGACCAGCTTGCCATCCAGCAGGGCAATGACCTGTCCCTCTTTTACATTGACACCATCGATCTCGACGTTCCGCACAGCGACGGTGATCTCGCCGGTTTTGACCGTGCTGAGGGCTTTGATCATTTTCTCGGCGACCGAAGCAACCTCCCCGTCAGGTTGAAGCGAGAGCATCGCGGCGAGTCCCTGTGGGACAGTTTTACTCGGCACAACGGCGACATCCTTCACAGTCACTTCCTTGGCCTGGTTCGCCGCCATTACGATATTTTTATTGTTCGGGAGAATGATCACTTTATCCGTTGGAAGATTTTCGAACGCGGTCAGAATATCCTGCGTGGAGGGGTTCATGGTTTGCCCGCCAGCGACCACCGCCGCCGCGCCCAAACTGGCGAAGATGCGCGTCAAGCCGGTTCCGGGTGAAACGACTACAACCGCGATTTGTCCCGGCTCTACGCTGGAGAACTTGATCGGTTGTCCCGTTGTACTCTTCTGAATATCGTCCATCTGCGCCATCAGGTTTTCCATCGCCACCTTCGTGATGGTGCCAAGCCCCATGATGTAATCGATTGGCTCATAGCGCTTTTCGAGCGGCACATGGATGTGCATACGATACATGCCCTCGCCCTCGCCCACCTGAATGGACGTGCCCATCTCCTCCAGCCTGCCATAAAACGGCTGCAATTCAAAACTTTCATTGGGGAAGAAATCCACGATCACTTCATAATCCTGTCCCTCCTCAACGCCCTCCATCGCATTCTCAAAATTCATCGCCGAAAGCGACTGCACATTCATCAAGCGGTGTATCCAGCGGCTCGCCATACGCATGACGCAACATGCCTTCGAGGATAAAGAACAAACCCTTGCCGCCCGAATCCACAACACCTGCCTGTTTGAGGACGGGCAGCAACTCAGGAGTTTGCTGGACGGACTCATCTGCCGACTTCACCGCCGCTTCCAGGATGTCCATCGCGTCTCTTGCGGACCCGAGTCCTGCTTCGGTTCCAGAGGCAATTCCTTTGGCGACGGTAAGAATCGTCCCTTCGACCGGCTTGACGACTCCCTTATAAGCCGTGTCGCGCATATCACCAAAAGCCTTCACGAGAGTCTCTGCATCGAGCGTGGCATGATCCTGCACGCCGCGTGCAAAGCCGCGCCACAACTGCGAAAGGATGACTCCTGAATTGCCGCGTGCGCCCATCAACGCGCCCTTCGCCACAAGTCCAGCCATCTTGCCGAGATGCTTCTCGCCGGAGTCTTTTATTTCATTGTATGCAGATGTCAATGTCAGGAGCATGTTCGTGCCGGTATCCCCATCTGGCACGGGAAAAACATTTAAGGAGTTCACGATCTGATGGTTCGTACGGAGCCATATCAGCCCAGCCTCCACCAATCGTTTCAGCGCCTGCCCGTCCACTTGTCTCTTACGGAGCTTCTCTACACGTGCAGTATCTACAGCCATCTATTGTCTCTGCTCCTAGTCGGTATCGCTGATCCGTAGACCAGCCACATGGACGCTGACACTGTTCACCTTGAGTCCCAGCGCCTTCTCCACGTGATAGCGGACTGTATTGACCACACTCTCAGCCACACTGTTAATGCGTGTGCCGTACTCGACAATGATATTCACTTCAATATCAATATCCTTCCCATTGTATTGCACCGAAACACCTTTTGAGGGATCGCGGGTAATGGACTTTACGATACCGTCTGCAATGTTTTTGGGCGCCAGCCCCACCACACCGTAGGATTCAAGCATGGCATGGTAGGCGATGGTTGCCACTGCATTTGGGGAGATGTGGATTCCGCCCAGAGTTGTCGTTTCTTTGCCCATGAGTTCCTCATTTATTAGTTTAGAACGTCCCGAAGGTTCCTTTGAACAAACCTTGCAAACTACTCAAACCTTCGGGACGGTGCATGCGCCGGTTGCCTATTATATCCACTTTAAACATCTTGCCCGCAATTGGGTCACGTGGTAAAATCCCGTGCCTTCTAAAAGAAGACAACAGTGATTCGGAATTATAGCAAGAAAGGAAAGTTATCCAATGGCTAAATGCGCAAACTGTGGAAAATCCACAACCTTCGGACATTCCCGCTCCTTCTCCCAGCGAGCTACCAACCGCACGTTCAAACCGAACCTGCAGAAGACGCTGGTGATGGAAAAAGGACGCAAGGTACATAAGGTGCTTTGCACCAAGTGCATCAAGGCGATGGCAAAATCCGCTGCATAAGGATTGATCGCTTAAACAAGAATCACGGCAAACGCCGTGATTTTTGTTTTAAACTTTCATGTGCATGTGCGACCTTCGGGAAGCAATCTCCTATTAGGTTGGGGATTGCTTCGGCTCGCGCTCGCAATGACGTTTCTTAACGCCTGCACCCCTGCCTCAATCCCCTCTGGATGCCTGAACACGGATGTCCCTGCGACAAAGGCGGTCGCACCTGCTTCCTTCAATTGCGAAATCGTCTCCACGCTGACGCCGCCATCCACTTCAAGCCAGGCGGAGGAACCCAATGCATCCAATTTTTTGCGGATCTCAGCGATCCTGCCAAGAGACTCGGGAATGAATTCCTGCCCGCCGAAACCTGGATTGACGCTCATCACCAACACCAGGTCTGCGAGGTGCAGAACCGGCTCTAGCGCGCTGACAGCTGTTCCCGGATTCAACACCACACCTGCTTTGCACCCCAATGATTTGATATGTTGTAACGTCCGATACAAGTGGGGACAGGTCTCTACATGCACAGTTAATCCGCTGGCGCCCGCTTCTGCAAATGCTTCCAGCATCTGTTCCGGTTTCTCGATCATCAAATGCACATCCAGGGGAAGTTGTGTCGCGCGCCGACAAGCCTTGACGATGAAGGGTCCCATCGTGATGTTCGGGACGAAGTGTCCATCCATCACATCCACGTGGATCCAATCTGCGCCCGCGGATTCGGCAGAGGCGATCTCATTGCCGAGTTGTGTCATATCCGAGGCAAGGATGGACGGGGCGATCATATATTTATTCATCAGCGTGGGTTATACAGAATGTACACATAGAACCAGAATGGGATCAAACCCAGCACAGCCGTCACAGCCATTAAACCCAGCCCAACCGCTACCCAGTCAATTTCGGGTGGATAGATTTCGGGGAGGGTCATTCTTGGGACGGAGAGGGCAGGTTGAGGTCTCGAAGGTTGCGAGATCGGTTCCTGGTAGGTCGAGGAGGCTTCGGGTGTCAAACTCAGTGATGGAATGGAAGGTATGTCTCGCTGAGTCCCAAAGCGCAAAAGGACGCGTCCGAGTTGATCGGCCGTACGATAGCGTGCGGATGGCTCCTTGGCAAGTACCTTCATGATGATCTCCTCCAGCGCGGAGGGAATGTCTGGAATGTATTCGCTGGGAGGGATGGGGTTGCCTTCCAGATGCAGGCGTGCCAGTTCTTCACTGGAAGGGGCTGTGAAGGGGAGCGCGCCGGTAAGCACTTCATACAGGACGATGCCGAGCGAATATACATCCGAGGCAGGGGAGGGCGCTTCGCCCAGAGCCTGTTCGGGCGAGAAGTATTGCGGCGAGCCCCACACCACATCTGCGCGCTCATCGGGCATGATGGTGGAGAGGGCGCGTGCGATGCCAAAATCCGTAACCTTCAGGCGGCCGTCAGGGGTGACGATCATGTTGTGAGGCTTGATGTCGCAGTGGACGAGTCCTGCGCGGTGGGCGTACCCGATGCCCGCACAAGCCTGCACGATCAATGGAATGGCTTCTTCCACGGAGTAGCGGCCGCGTTGGCGCAGGAGGGTCTTCAAGTCTTTGCCGGGGATGTGTTCCATGACGATGAACAGTTGCGCATGGTCAAAGCCGAAGTCATGGACGGTGACAATGTTAGGGTGTGAAAGGTTCGCGGCGGCACGCGCTTCCTGCTTGAAACGTTCCTGGAGGGCTTTATCGTCCGAGTAGGTTTCGTGCAGAATTTTGATCGCGACAGAACGTTCGAGCATCAGGTCACGCGCGCGATACACATCCGCCATGCCGCCTGTGCCGATGCGTTCGAGAAGTTGATAACGGTTATTGAGTAATGTTCCTTCTTGCATGTTGGAGGGATTATATCATTTTGCCACCCTCTATCGTCATTGCGAGCCCCCGAGGCTCAAACGCCGAGTGGATGAAGCAATCTCCTTGCCTGGACAGGAGATCGCTTCTGTCGAGGAGTTTATCCTAGGCTTGTCGAAGGGAGACCTGCCCCTACTTTTTATCACGGTATAATTCATCCATGCCCGATTTAGTATCGCTTGAACCCATTGATTATCTTGTGGTCGGTCATATCGCGTATGACCTAACCCCTGACGGGATACATTTGGGTGGGACAGCCGCATACTCGGCATTGACGGCGCGGGCTATGGGTTTACGTGTGGGGGTTGTTACTGCATCAACGCCTGACACTTCTCTTCAATCTCTGGAGGGTGTTGTCATCCTTTCAATCGAATCGACCAGGAATACGACATTCGAGAACATCTACACCCAAGATGGGCGTATTCAATATCTGCGCGCGCAAGCCACACGGATCGAATTCAATGACATCCCGGAAGCATGGCAAAATGCTTCCATCATTCATCTAGGTCCCATCGCTAATGAGATGGATACAATTCTGCCTGAAGGATTTTCTCCTTCGCTTCTTGGACTCACTCCACAAGGCTGGATGCGTGAATGGGACTCTGAGGGATTGGTCTCCACGCGGTGAATGGACGAATGCTGATGCGGCGCTCACAAGAGCGGGCGCGGTCGTGCTCAGCCGTGAGGACATACGAGACGATGAAGAACTGATCGAGTATATGGCTCACCAGACGCGCATATTGGTTGTAACGGAAGGCGCGGCAGGTAGTGTGCTGTACTGGAATGGTGATCGACGCCGCTTCCGTGCTCCGGTCGTTCAAGAAGTGGATGCCACCGGAGCAGGTGATATTTTTGCGACGGCATTTTTCGTGCGCTTGTTGAACACACGCGATCCTTGGGAAGCGGCGCGCTTTGCCACGCTCATTGCATCGAATTCAGTGACACGCCTTGGGTTGGATGGCATCCCCACACATCAAGAGATCGAAGAATCCATGATGGAAGTGTTACAGTAGGAATTTCGTTGATTGAGTAGCCGTACTTGATCGTTGCAGGGACTATCGAAACCAACAATAAAAGTAAACCTGAAGTGGGTGGTCTCGATCGACCCTCCGCAAAGAGCGCTCACCTGTGCCTGCGGCAAGGTGCAGGCAGGGCCACTCGACCATCGTATAAAATATGGAAATCACATGACCCGCATCTATACTCTCGTCAACCAAAAAGGTGGAGTTGGTAAAACCACAACTGCCATCAACCTCGGAGCTTATCTGGCAAAACTGGGTCAGAGTGTACTTGTCGTTGACCTTGATCCGCAAGCCAATGCCACCTCCAGCCTCGGCGTGGATAGGCGGGCCGTGCAGGGAAGCACCTATGAAGCCTTGTTGAATGATGATGTACCTTCTTCATCCATTCTTTATAATGAGCGACTTCAACTTTCTCTCCTGCCATCATCTCCATCGCTTGCGGGCGCAGAGATCGAACTCGTTGACGAGACCGAACGCGAGTTTCGGCTTAGAAACGCACTCAAGACTCTCGATAAAAAATATGATTATATTCTGATCGATTGCCCGCCCTCTCTGGGTCTCCTCACCGTCAACGGACTTGTCGCGGCGCGGGATGGCGTGCTTGTCCCCGTTCAATGTGAATATCTCGCGCTGGAGGGACTTGGGCAACTCACACAGACCATCGAACGCGTCCAATCGTCGCTCTTCCCTGACCTGCGCGTGCGCGGCGTTGTATTGACCATGTTTGACCCGAGAACGAATCTTTCCAGCGATGTGGTCCGGGAAGTCAACAATCACTTCCCGGGTCAGGTCTTCAAGAGTGTGGTGCCGCGCAGTATTCGACTTGCCGAAGCGCCATCCTACGGGTTGCCCATCTCTGCCTATTCACCCTCCTCTGTAGGCGCACACGCGTATGAGTTGCTGGCGAAGGAATTGTTGAAGGGCGATGGAAAATAATTGTATTCGTAGGGGCGAGGTCTTCTCGTCCCATTTTTGGATGGTGCAACACTGGGCGGGGAAACCCCGCCCCTACTCAAATCGGTAAGGAGAATACATGGCAAAACGTTCCGGTCTCGGTAAAGGACTCGATGCTCTCATCCCCTCTGGAACGGGGACAAAATCCAGCGTGGACGGTGGTGGCATTACACAAATCCCCGTTGATCTTATCCAACGCAACCCGCGCCAGCCGCGCGAAAAATTCGATATTGACGAGTTGGAGAATCTTATCCGCTTCGATCCTTGAACATGGAGTGATCCAGCCGTTGATCGTTTCTCCGGGCAAGAATGGCATCTATACACTCATCGCGGGTGAGCGGCGTTTACAGGCCTCACGTAAGGCGGGGCTGAAGACCGTCCCTGTTGTCATCCGTCATGCCACAGACCAGCAACTGCTTGAACTGGCGCTCATCGAAAATGTCCAGCGCGCAGACTTGAACGCCATCGAAGAAGCCGAAGCCTATCAGCATCTTGCGAAGGAATTCAAGATGTCACACGAAACGATAGCGCAACGCGTTAGGTAAAAGTCGGGTGGCCGTGACGAATACCATGCGCCTGTTGGATGCCTCTGCGGCGGTGAAACAAGCCTTGGTGGATGGTCGCATTACAGAGGGTCACGCGCGTGCATTGCTCGCGCTGACTTCCGCCAAAGCACAGGAAAATCTGTTGAATACAGTGGTGAATCTTGACCTGAGTGTCCGTCAGACGGAGGCATTGGCAAGAAAATATTCGGGACAGAAACCTGCGTCGAAGAAAAAAACAGCCTCCAGCGCGGATGCGAACGATGTCGAACGTCGTTTACGATCCAGCCTCGGGACAAAGGTCGCTTTGAAACATGGCAAACGGGGTGGTACGGTCACCATCTATTATTATTCCGATGAGGAACTGGATTCTCTCCTGGAAAAATTGACATGATCCTCCTTTACAACGCAGCATATCTACACACAAAATCCATCGCAACCTACAGCATCCGCCATTCTTATTGACCGTGAATTGATTCTCGCGGTTGGGGAGGCGGATGTTTTATTACCTCAATATCCCAACGCCGAAAAACAGGACATGGGTGGACGCGTTATTCTTCCCGGACTTACCGACGCTCATTTGCATCTCAAAAATTATGCTCTCTCTCTAAAGAAGATAGATTGCGAAACCGACACCAAAGAAGAATGTCTGCGCCGTGTTGCAGAACGAGTGAAAAAAGCAAAACCCGGCGAATGGATTTTAGGTCATGGCTGGAATCAGAATGTGTGGCAGAGTCCCCCTCTCCCCGAGGGAGAGGGGCTGGGGGTGAGGGAGAGCGTATGGCTTACAGCCTCTGAACTTGATTTGTGGCTCCCAACAATCCGGTCTATCTCACAGCGAAATCTTTACATGCAGGATTGGTTAAATACGTCTGCGATGAAACTTGCGAACATCACGTCGCAAACTCCCGATCCACAAAATGGACGACTTCAACGCGATGGAACAGGAAATATCACAGGTGTATTGCTTGAAAGTGCGATGGAATTGGCAAGCAGAGCAATCCCTGAATCGTCCACCAATGAAATTGCAGATGCCATCGAAAAAGCACAACACATCTTATGGAAAATGGGACTCACAGGCGTGCATGATTTTGATCGCCGTGATTCATTCATGGCTTTGCAACAACTCCATGCACAGCGTAAACTCAAATTGCGGGTGCTGAAAAACATTCCCGTTGAATTGCTGGATGAGGCGCACGCACTCGGTCTACGCGGCGGCTTTGGCGATGACATGCTCCGCATCGGCAATGTCAAAGTTTTTATGGATGGCGCGCTTGGTCCACACACTGCCGCCATGTTTCAGCCCTATATCGGCGAGGAAAACAATCGCGGCATCCTCAATATGGATGGCGAAGAACTCTTCGAGCACGGACGCAAAGCCGCGCAGGTGGGTCTTGGCATGACCGTCCATGCCATCGGCGACCGCGCCAATCACGAGGTGCTCAACGCCTACGAACAACTCCGCAACTACGAAACGGAAAACAACCTTCCCCACTTCGTCATCGCATCGAGCATGTGCAGGTACTTCACCCTGATGACGCGCACTCGTCTCGGCAAACTCAATATCGTCGCCTCCATGCAACCCATCCATGCCACCTCCGATATGTTGATGGCAGATCAGTTTTGGGGTGAGCGTTCACGTCTTGCCTATGCCATGAAGACCCAATTGGATTTCGGCGCGCCGCTTGCGCTTGGGATCGGACGCGCCGGTTGAATCACCCAATCCGTTTTTGGGATTGCACGCCGCAGTCACCCGCAGGCGCGCCGACGGTTCTCCCTCCGCCGAGGGCTGGTACCCCGAACAGAAATTTTCCATCGCTGAAGCCTTCGTCCGGCTACACCCTCGGCGCCGCCTACGCCGCCTACATGGAAGATCGCCTCGGCAGGCTCGCTCCAAACCATCTCGCCGACCTGATCGTGCTCGAAAAAGACCCTTTTAAATGCAACGCTGATGAATTGCTTACCCTGCAATCATCGGCTACAATGGTGAGTGGAGAATGGGTTTACCAGTCTCATTAAGTAATTGCAGTGGAGAAGAATTGTAAAGAACGAGTTCAAGACCATGACGCAAACACTACCCAAACTATCTCCTGAAATGCTGGTTCCTCGCATGGGGGAATATCTGATTTAAAAAGGTCTCATCACCGAACGAGAACCTCCAAAAAGCGCTCGCCTATCAACAGGATTCCATCGCCAAGTGGAAGTTCCGTTTTGCTCGGGCAGGCATTGCTCGATCTTAAGCTTGATAGACCGTTCCGATCTCGATCAAGCAGTTACCGAACAGATCCTGCAATTGCGTTCCGCCCTGCAAGCTGCCAACCGGACACTTGAACGGCGTGTGCAGGAACGCACGGCAGAATTGCAGGCAGCTCTTGAGCGTGTTTCTGAACTCAGCCAGTTGAAAGCCAATTTCATCTCCAATATTTCTCATGAATTGCGAACCCCGCTTACTCATATCAAAGGCTATGTTGAATTGCTTGTTAGCGGGTCATTGGGACCGATTACGGAAGAGCAAAAACATGCTTTACAAGTGAGTCAACAATCTGCCGGAAAGCTGGAAAACCTGATCGAAGACCTGATCATGGTATCCCTGGCGACGCGCGGTGAATTGAGCGTCAAGCTGGAGGATATGGATATTCGCCGTATCGCCAACCTGGCAGTAAAGTCCTATGCCAGCAAAGCGCTGGATCGAGAAATCAATTTACATGCAGTCATTGATGAGGATATTCCCCTTGTCCAGGCAGATTCGCAGAAAATAGGCTGGGCGTTGAGTCAACTTATCGATAACGGGATCAAGTTCACGTCGCCGGGGGAAGCATCGTGGTCAGCGTCAAACGGGAAGGCGAAAATCTGGTCATCGTCTCGGTTACCGATACAGGGCATTGGCATTCCCCCTCATCGCTTGAATGAGATCTTCGAGTTCGTTCCATCAACTGGATAGTTCATCCACCCGTCACCATGGCGGCACGGGGTCTGGGACTTTCGCTGGTGCGCCAGATCATCGAGTCACATGGCTCAATGATCGAAGTGCAGTCCGTCGAAGGGCGTGGCTCCACGTTCAAATTTCCCCTGCTGTGCGGTCGATGGAAAAAAGTAATTTATGGATACACAAACCTTCTCCTATGTATATGAATTGATAAAGATCGCAACGGGGGCAGGCGAAACACGCATAGATATCGAAAATTTCTTCACCCATCTTCGCGAACAATTTGTCTTTGATAATGTCGCGGTTTATATACAGGATGAAGTCACCAGTACATTGAGGTCGCCCATGCCCGTGCCGTTGGCAGGGCAAAAAATGCAGAGGCAGATGCGGCATGGGGCGAGACATTTGCCGGAAATGTATTTACCAAAGGAAAATTGCTGATACAAGAACCAGAGACGGGGATCGCCCTGGATGACCGTCTCCAACAGGCTTACCTGCTGGGTATTCCGCTTCGGGCAAACGACAGGGTCAATGGCGCGCTGGTATTCGTGCGCTTTGGCGGACCCGCTTATGAAGAGAAACATCTTCTCGTTGCATCGCTGGGGGCACAATTGCTTTCCATACTATACGAACGCAAGGATATGGAAGGCAACGTACGATGAACTTCTCCAACTCAAACGGCAAATGCAATTGCAGGAGGATTTTGTCAGTACCATTTCGCATGAACTGCGAACCCCGCTTGGTTTTATCAAAGGCTACAGCACAAGTCTCCTGCGCAAGGATACATCCTGGGATCAGGAAACACAAAATGAATTCCTCACGATCATCGACGAGGAAGCAGACCGCCTCTCCCTCTTGATCGAGAACGTACTTGAATCTGCGCGCCTGCAAAGCCGGACTCTTCCGCTTCGTTTCCAAGCCTCTGAGGCTGGATGCTGTACTACGAGATGTCGTTGCCCGGATCCGCTCCCGCTATAAAGACCTGGATGTGAGCCTGGATGCGAATCCCACCCCTTCCATACAGGGAGACGGAGTACGCATCGCACAGGTCTTTGAAAACCTCTTCACCAATGCGATCAAGTATGCCCCCAACACACCGATCATCATCCTGCTTCAACAGGTGGGGGAAAACCTGCTCGTCTCCTTTATGGATCGGGGTCCTGGCATTCCGCAGGAATCCCTGCCGTTGATCTTCGAGCGTTTCTACCGGGTGCGCAGTGAAAAAGCCACAGGCACCGGGCTGGGACTTTTCATATGCAAGCAAATTATTGAGGCACATCGTGGTAAGATTTGGGCAGAATCGAATCCCGAACAGGGAACCACGTTTTTCATAGAACTGCCCATCAACTAACAATCAACGTGAAGGAGGCTGTATGGCAAAACGCATTCTCATTGTAGACGACGAACCTCGTTATCTACGCCTGCTCGAAGCGAACCTGAGGACAGAGGGATATGAGGTTGTCACAGCTCAGGACGGCGCACAAGCTGTGGATGTCTTCTCCAATCAACCGATCGACCTGGTGTTGATGGATGTGATGATGCCCAAGCTGGATGGATTTCGGTGCCACCCAACGCATCCGCGAATTTTCAGCCATTCCCATTATTATTCTTACAGCCAAAGGCGATGAACAGGATCGTGTGCGCGGGCTTGATCTTGGCGCAGACGATTATCTGGTCAAACCATTCTCTGCCACGGAACTTTTGGCGCGCGTTCGTGCGGTTTTGCGCCGCGCCCAACCCCCCGGCGGTGATGTAGGCGGGCAATCCCGTTTCTTCACACACGATAATCTAAAGATAGATTTTGCCCGGGCAGAAGTATGGAAGGGTGAAATTCCCATCTCACTTTCAGCCACTGAATATCGTCTGTTGTTGCAATTTGCCCATCATGTTGGCAAGATCATGTCTTCCGAGGAACTTCTCACAAGTGTATGGGGACCTGAATACCGAACAGATAAGGAAATCTTGTGGGTGAGTATTGCCCGCCTGCGCCAAAAACTGGAAGATGACGCGCACAGCCCCAGGCATATTGTGACACGTTCCGGTCTCGGCTATCTTATGCCGCCCATCGAAGAGTGATGACTGGTTGAGGAGGTTCCTGTGGTTGGTAAAACGATTTTGTTGCTGGATGAAAACGAAGCCAGCCGCAAATTCCTTTCCAATACTTTGCGCGAAAAACAATTCAATGTGGCTGAAGCCGCGTCAGGCAAGGAAGCTTTAATCTCTGCCTGGCGCGACGAACCAGACCTTGTTCTGTTTGATCCGGTCTTGTCTGATCTCAAAGGCGAAGATTTCATTCAAAAACTAAGGCAGGATGGGCGTACCCGTAGTACGCCCATCATCGCGCTTTCAAGCGACCCCAGTCCCGCTCGCAGGACAGCATGTTTGAATTCCGGCGTAAACGAGTATCTGGTTAAATCGTCCGAGGCGATCTCTGCGCTTGGCGAAACTCTCGATCGTCTCTTCGGATGCACAAACTCCTGCTCAAGTTCAGACAAAGGAAGAAAAAGAAAAGGGACTGCTGATCGTATTTCTCAGCGCCAAGGGAGGCACTGGAACCTCATCCCTGTGCGCCAACCTTGCCATGAACATTAAATTGCAGGAGCCTGAGGCGAGCGTGATAGTTGCAGACCTGGTTTTGCCGATTGGCTCCATTGGGCAGATCGTTGGCTATGAAGGGAAGTTAAATCTCATCACCGTGGCAGACCTTCCTCCTGAACAAACGAACGAGGAGTATCTTCCACAAAAATCTACCCGAACCAGAGCTATGGAATTTCCAATTGTTGGCTGGTTCCCCCGACCCTCAACATGGGAATAATATCAATATCAATCGCATCGAGCAGATTGTGGATGTGCTCCGTAACGCGTATGACTTCATCTTCCTGGATCTGGGGCGCTCACTCTCGCGCATCAGCCTGCCGCTGATCCAACAGGCGGATCTTATTCCCCTGATTGTTGCCACAGACCAAAGCACCGTCCAATTGACGAAGACCGTTTTAGAATATCTCCAGGCACAGGACGTTAGCGAACAAAGTATTTATGCCATTTTGAACCGCGCCGTTGGGCTGGAGGGATTGACCAAAGCCGAAGCGGAGGAACTTCTTGGAGTTATGATCAAGACAACCACTGCCATATATGGGGAGTAATTTCACACTGGCAAACAATCTTAACCAACCGATTACGATAAAATTCCCAACGAATACCGCGTCCATCATTCTCAAGGAAACTGCAGGTGACATGATAAAGCTTGCCCGCCGCCTGCGCGCCTGATAACACCTTAATTAAAGTGCAAAGCCGTTTTTCAACCCAGTTCGACTACACTTTGCTGGGTACTTCCAGGGCAGCTGGATAACGCCATTAAATATGGCGTGGCGTTGTTTTATCATTTGTAAGAGTGATGTCGCAAAGAGACCCGAAAGTGCCTTTTAGGTGAATGAGAGGTAACATGACCATTGAATATGATGAAAAAGGCAAGATCTTTACCGATATTGTCTCAAAAGTCGCTGTTCAGCGTGACCCTTCAAACAACAACGCATATGATGCGTGGACAAATGCATGTGCGCCACGACAAACGCGTAAAGGATGAGTTGGATATAAACGAAAGCTTCCTTCCACTTACCGATGTAAGCGTACTGGGTCCTGATGGGCAGGCTCTTTTTCAAGCTCCGTTCCTGGCTGTACAACGCTCCCACATTATCTGGGTCATTCCAGAACAGGATGAGGAGAAGGATTTGTAATGGCAACCCCAATTGCGACGAATTTTACGCGGCTCACCTCAGCCGACCTGCTTGAAGTTTAAACGCTATCTTGTTGAGAATGTCAGCCGTTCCATGGAAGGCGAAGGACTCAACTCGGGTGACCGTACCGAGATCATAAAACAACGACTGAATGAAGCGTATGTTCAGACGAAGGTGACCCTGCCTGAGGATATTCGCAAGCAGGTCTTTCATGAAATCATGGATGAGATGACAGGCTTTGGTCCCATCCAGCCATTGTTGGATGACCCGGATGTCAGTGAAGTCATGGTGAACGGCCCGAAAAAAGTATTTGTTGAAAAAAAGGGTCAGTTGACCAAAAGCGGGGTTACTTTCGACGATGACGATCATGTAGTACGGATTATTGACCGCATCATCCTGCCATTAGGCCGCCGCGTGGATGCAGATAGTCCCACCGTTGATGCGCGCCTGCCGGATGGTTCACGCGTCAACGCGGTTATCAGACCCGTCTCCATTGATGGTCCGTGTATCACGATCCGAAAATTCAAAAAGGACAAGCTGTCCATCCAACAACTGGTGGATTACGGTTCGCTGACACAAAACATGGCGGAGTTTGTTCGCGCCTGTGTGCTTGCCCATCTCAATATTGTCATTTCGGGAGGCACAGGTTCGGGCAAGACAACGCTTCTTAATGTGCTCTCCGGCTTTATTCAGGAGGAGGAACGCATTATTACCATCGAAGATGCCGCGGAGTTGCAGCTCCAACAGGATCATGTCCTGCGTCTGGAAACAAAGACCGCGAATATCGACGGCACAGGCGCGGTCACGATCCGTGACCTGGTGCGGAATGCCCTGCGTATGCGTCCCGACCGTATCGTGGTGGGTGAGTGCCGCGGCGGTGAAACGCTGGATATGTTGCAAGCCATGAACACGGGGCACGATGGTTCGTTGACCACCCTGCATGCCAACACGCCGCGTGACGCGCTCTCACGGATGGAGACCATGGTTCTTATGGCAGGCATGGATCTGCCGCTTAAGGTTGTGCGCCAGCAGATTTCTTCGGCTGTGGACCTTATCATTCAACAGACGCGTTTGAAGGATGGTTCGCGCAAAGTCACTGCCATCACGGAAGTAATTGGCATGGAAGGCGATACTGTGGTGATGACCGATGTTTTCAAATTTGAGCAGACGGGTGTCGGTCCGGATAACAAGATCATTGGTGAGTTGAAGGCAACTGGCATTCGTCCCAACTTCTCACCGCGCCTGGAAGCGGCAGGCTTCAAACTAAGCGGTGATATTTTCATGCCGCCAGGCGGATTAGGCATAGGTTCGAGACGTTAACGAGGCAAAGCCTCTGCTATAATCAGGGCATATTGAGGAGTTATGGATACTAAGTCCCAGATCACCATTCGATCCAAGAAATTAGGCATCCTGATCAGAGATGCGCGCATGACCGCGCGCAGGAGCCTAAAGGAATGTGCCGATGCCATTGGCGTGAAAAGCGGCATCTTCCGCGCCTTTGAAGAAGGACGCAAAGCCCCTTCGCTCCCGGAATTGGAAGCCCTGGTTTTCTTTTTAGATCTGCCCATTGACCACTTTTGGAGCAAGGAAATCAAGTCGAACATTCCATCGCCCCATGAAAGCCTTGATTTGCCCAAATTATTGGCTGTTCGCCAGCGTAAGATCGGCGCCCTCCTGCGGCAGGAACGGATGAACGCCAGTATTTCCATTCGCAACCTTGCACATGAGACAGGCATTTCAGGCGCGCGTATCAAAGCATATGAATTGGGCGAACGTCCCATTCCGTTGCCTGAATTGGAAGCGCTCATGACCACACTGGGCGGCAGGATCGAATCTTTCTTTGACCGAAGCGGACCCATTGGGCAGTGGTTGATGAACGAGGAAGCCACCCAACACTTTCTGGATATGCCGATGGAACTTCGCCAATTCGTTGCCCTGCCGGTGAACCGTCCCTATGTTGAACTTGCGATGAAATTGAGCAATATGTCGAGAGATAAATTGCGTTCGGTGGCGGAAGACCTGCTGGATATTACGTTTTAGGGTTGCACATGGATCATCCCAAGCCCTGCCGACACTTGCCGAACAAGGCAAACAGGAATATGAAAAGGGGAAATTTATTGCCGCCGCAGACTTGTTTTCAAAAGCCGCACAGGCGTATGAAACTGCACAGGATGCGCTTGAACGCGGCTGAGATGAAGAACAATCAGAGCGTGGCTCTATTACAGGCGGGGAAAGCAAAAGAAGCATTACAAGCTACCGATGGAACCGAAGAGATATTTGAACAGGCAAACGACCTGAAGAGACAGGGCATTGCCGTTGGCAATCGTGCCGCCGCGCTGGAGGGACTTAAAAAATGGGATGAAGCGCTGGCAGAATATGACCGCGCCGCCAAAATTTTGGAACAAGCCGGTGAAGGCGATATGCACTCCATCGTGCGGAAAGCCGCGGCAAATTTAAACCTCAAACGCGGACGTATGACCGATTCTCAGATGGATGTATATGATTCGCTGCGCCTTGTTGAAAAACCATCCCTGACACAGCGCATAATGAAATTCCTGATGCGAATTGGGTTAATCAAGTAAAGCAGCCTGAGGTGACAGTCACTTTTACAAGTGACTGTCACCTTTTGTAATTCGTAAGGTGAATATTGATCAATTCCCTCGTCCGCCCGGCGGATCTCAACGATCATCAACAATTAGCAAATCTTATCTTTTTTGAGACCCGCCTCCACCGCCACCTGGACTGGCGCTCACCTTTGGAGTGGCTGGGCGCTCCGTTTTATTGGGCATTGGAGGATGGCGGGCAGATCACTCCGCGCTGGCTTGTCCCCCCGAAGCAGTAGGGATCGCCTGGATCCGGTTATTCGTTTATTCCGGCCGCTGGTTGGCAGAGAATGCGTGGAATATGTTGTGGTCCACTGCACGGAACTGAGATCGCACAGGCAGGTGGGGCAACGGTGGCGGCGATTGTCATGCAGCCGTGGTTCGGGAACATGTTAGCCGCGAGCGGGTTTGAGAACCGTCAGCAGGTGGTCATGCTTGAGTGGCGGTATCAGCCCTGGGTTGGAACGAAGCGGGCGGAATCCGCATCCGAAATATGGTGGAGGCTGATCTTCCCGAAGTCGAAAAGTTGGACGCCGCATCGTTTGTCCCGTTATGGCATAACCCATTGGAGACGCTTCGCAGGGCTTTGTGCGCAGGCATTGATCGCAACGGTGGCAGAGGATGAACACGGCAACCTTGCAGGGTATCAACTCAGCACAGGCGGCGGGGGGCGGGCACATCTTGCACGGCTGGCTGTGCATCCCTCCATGCAGGGACGCGGTGTGGGCAGGGCTTTGTTGGGATAATCTGTTTGCAAAGCTTGTGCCGGGCGGATATACAAAGATCACGGTGAACACACAAAACGATAATCAAGTTTCATTGAACCTGTACCAGAAAATGGGATTTGTCCGCACGGGAGAACAATATCCCGTGTATACTTTCGATATTCCAGCTTATTAACTCACCTTCTGCAAGTAGGGGCGACCCGCCCAGCGAAATAAAGCACCTTGCTCAGCCTTGACGGGTCGCCCCTACATTATCAATAAATTTTGAGGAGGAAGCATGGCGAACAGAGAAGATGCAAAGATCGTCAATTCACTGGTGCGGCAGGCGCTGACCTCCGTGCAGGAAGTGATGGGCGATAACGGTTTGAACGCTGTCCTGCGTACCAGCGGACTGGAAAGATTTATCGATAACTTTCCACCGAACGATCTGCAACCGTCCATCCATGCTTCGCAATATGCTCAATTGAACCAGGCTATCGAAGATTTTTATGGGCGCGGCGGCAGGGGCATGCTGCGGCGAATTGGAAAGGCTTCCTTTCAATATGGCGTGCGTGAACAAGCCGCATTATTGGGTGTGGCAGGGGTGGCGCTCAAGCTGCTTCCTGAAAGACAACGCATCAAATTCATCCTGAACGGGATGGCAGATGCATTGAAAAAGAGCAACCCCGAAGTAAATGCGTGGTTGGATGAAAGCGGCGACAAGCTTGCCTATATTGAATCCACGTGTGCCATTTGCCAGGGGCGTCATAGTGAAACAGCCAATCTGTTATCTATATCTTGGTTCTGTTGCTGAAGCCGTGCAATGGGCAACGGGAAAAGAATACGCCATCACCGAAACACATTGCATCGCCAAAGGTGATGAATACTGCCGCTTTGAAGTGGGGGATGTCAAAGCGTGAGCGAACAAAATTTTTCAAACCGCATCTTGAAACGTTTTGCAGAAACAGCCGCGCTCGAATTGGGCGCGGACCAGTTCAACGGAATGCTGGCGATGTCCAACCTGCCTGTCGATTGGCGAAAACCGGAATCGTTTCTGAAAGTAAGCCCAACAGACTCTGCGCATGTTTACGCCGCGCTTCAATCTGCAATGCGCATCTATTATGGGCGCGGCGCGCGCGGTACTCTGATCCGTGTGGGACAGCGACTATGGAAAATTCTTTTGGAAGATCTCGGCGCTGGGAGGCAAAGCGCAGGCGGCGATCATCAAGCGACTCCCTCTTAACACGCGTCGCAAACCGACCCTGGAACTGCTTGGCAAATTCATTGGCGCTCAACCAGGCGATGTGACGATTCATATTCTGGACCTTGACCTGCTTCTCATTGACCATGCCTCTCCCTCCACCCATGATCAGACCTCTCCCATCCCAATTTGTTACATTACCCAGGGCTTGATCCGTGAAAGCCTGCTTTGGGCAACGGGACAGAACCATGATGTGGAGGAAACATCCTGCAAGGCAACAGGGCAGGACACATGCGAATTCAAGATCATCATAGGAAAATAACATGAAAACATTTGAATCAAATTGGACCT
Source organism: uncultured Chloroflexia bacterium (assembly GCA_963753655.1). GTDB lineage: Bacteria > Chloroflexota > Anaerolineae > Anaerolineales > Villigracilaceae > Defluviilinea. Next base: position 17,858 of record CAVWDB010000008.1, on the reverse strand, counting down.
CAGACGACGGTATCATATTTTACGTGCGCGGTTGGGAGCCGGACGATCAGCCCAAAGCCGCCATCGGTCTCGTGCATGGACTCGGTGAACATACCGGGCGCTATGAGCATGTTGCCCAGGTGATAACGGACGCAGGTTATGCAATGGTCGGCTTCGACTTGCGCGGTCATGGCCGGCACAGGCGGGGCACGCGGTCATTTCCCTTCGCTGGAGGCTGTGATGCAGGATGTCCGCCAATTATTCCAATTTCTACTGCAAAGATACCCGGGGCTTCCGCAATTTTTATATGGACACAGTCTTGGCGGACTATTATCCCTGCGCTATGCGATTCAATATGGCTCAGGCTTGAAGGGCGTTATCGTCACAGATGCTGGCTTGCGCTCTGCTTTGCAGGAGCAGAAGGCGAAGATTGCCATGGCAAAGATTCTTGGGTCGCTTGCTCCTGCAATGACCATCCCCAGCGGACTCGACCCCACAACCATTTCACGCGATCCGGACGTGGTGCAAAAATATGTCAACGATCCGCTTGTGCATGACAAGACCAGCCTGGGGCTTGGCAAATCTGCCTTAAGCGCAATTGACTTTTGCTTTGCCCATGCAAAAGAACTGCTCCCGCCATTGCTCATCATGCACGGCAAAGCGGACAAGCTCACTTACGCCAGTGGAAGCGAGGATTTCGCCAAACTCGTGAGCGAAACAAATAAAGATGTCACTTTGAAATTATGGGATGGGTTGTATCACGAAATCCACAATGAACCGGAGAAGGCGGAAGTGTTCAAGTTCATGGTCGAGTGGTTGAATAAGCATATGTAACCCACTTTATGCAGGAAAGAACTCCGAAGGAATGAAATGATTATGGAATTTGGAATGGTTTTATCAATCCCAAAGGGATGACATAGGTTTTTGTGAAACCATGTCATCCCTTTGGGATTAGCTATTCTTCGTTCAGTCGTTCCACTTTTTTACGAACCAGCCAGAGGGGAACAAAGGCACATGCCGCGGTGAGGCCTGAGCCAAGGATCAAGCCGATCAAATAAGCATAGAGAATGGGGATATTGAAGAAACCTGTCAGCCCGATGGGGAGAATAAACGATCCGAAAGAGATGGGTAGATAAAGCATCGTTATGATCTGTCCCAAACATCCCATACTGCCGGCGTTCATCCTGCGCGGATCGGTCCAGGTAAAATTTGCTCCCAATGTGCCGAAAGCCAACAGAATACCAGCGCTGCCCGCCAGACACATGACGATGGTGATCAGGCTGTAAAGAAATTCAAGGATGGATAATTTCTGCGCCAGGAAATGACCGTGAGAAAGACCAGTCCCAGCCCCAGGGGCGGGAGATAAGCCACCAGGAATTTCGCCGCCAGCAAGTGGGAGGTGCGGACGGGAGAAACTTTTAGCATCCAATAATTTTTACCTTCGTGTGAGAAACCCATCCCAGCCAGGCGTGAGAGGATCATCCAGCCCACGAAGAGGGACATGCCCACACTGCTGTAAGCCAGCACTACGCGGAACGAATCCATGAACCAGGCGGGGGCTTGCCTTGTCCGGGAGGCGGCTCGCCACTATTGCGCAGGATCGCGAAGGTGTAGATCACGCCGAGGATGAGCGGTGTGACCAGTTGGGACAAATTGCGAAGGTCACGCGTGAGGGTAAGAAAATCTTTTTGAAGGATGCCCAGCACCGGGGTCGGAATGAAGCGCAGCAGTCCAAAGGCGGGATTTGCTTTTTCCGCTCGCACTCGACGCCGGGCTCGAGTCGGCTTTTTTGCGGGCGACCACCTGCATCCCAGCCCAGCCGGAATAAAACAGTCGCTCGGCAGTGACGAGCGCGAACCAAAACGCGAGGGATGTCAACGCAAGCGTGACGCCAACCAACAAGAGACCCGCAAGCCAGTGACCTTCGCCCAAAGCGACCAGACCCTGCCCAGCCCAATTGAGTGGCAGCCAGGGCGTATTGGAACGCATCAATAAATTGGTAAACTGTTTTCCTGAAAAATCGACGTCCCTGCCAAAGGTATTTCTGAAGTTGCCGATCTGTCCGACATGAAAAGCCGATGACAGCGCCAATAAAACCGAGTATCTCTGCCGCGCGGCGCGGCGGCAGGACGCGTACCACCAGCATCACCAGCAGGGACGAAAGCCCGGCGGCAGAAAGCGCCAGCGCGATCATCATGATGATGACCAGTGGATAATAGATAAAAGTGTAGCCACTGGAAATACCCAACCCAAAGAGAATGGGAATGCCGAAGAGGGCGATCAGACTGAAGTTGGGCAAAACCGCCTGCAAGAGTTTGGCAATAAACACCGAGCGGATGGGGATCGGTGTGGAGAGCAGGAAGTCCATATCGTTGGAAAGATATAAGGCTTGCAGTAATACACCGAAGCTGGTCAATAGTGTGGCAACGAATAAAGCGCTTAGGGTCAGCACGGGGATGGCTGAAAGAAATGGTTTGAAATCAACACCGATATATTGAACGATCTCCGGGGAACGTACCAAGCTCAGCAGAAACTGGCTAAGTTTCAGAAGTGAGAATGCAACCCCCAAAATGACAAGCCAGAGAACAATGACGCCAGATCTTGCGCCCCAGTTTGGCGTGACGAAAAGCGTTATAGGTGATGCGCAAGCGCAGGACGAGTAATTTCCATACGCCGGGCAAGACCCGCGCATCTGGCATGTGCATGGATGGGAGAGCCGTGTTCATTTCAAAACTTCAGCGATCTCGGCGGCTTCTGCGCCGCCCGTCAGACCCAGGAAAATATCTTCGAGGCTGGCTTGTCCGGTTTTATCCAGCGTGCGGAGTTCGTCCATGGTTCCCACCGCGATGAGCTGTCCCTTGTTGATGATGCCGATGCGGTCACACATGCGTTCGGCAATTTCCAAAATGTGCGTGGAGAGCATCACCGCCGCGCCGCGGTCTGCCAGTTGGCGGAGAATGTCCTTGATGAGCCGCGCAGACTTCGGGTCGAGACCCGACCGTGGGTTCGTCGAGGATCAACACCTTGGGGTCGTGCATCAACGCCGCGGCGAGTGAAGCCTTCTGTTGCATACCGTGACTATAAGAGTCAACCGTATCATCTGCGGCGTTGGTCAGATCGAACATGCGCAGTAACTCGTCAATGCGGTGCGTGACCTGTGCGCGATCCATGTTGTACAGATCGCCGACGAAACGCAACAACTCACGCCCGGACAATTTGGCATAGAGATTGGGCGTATCAGGGACATATCCGCTGGAAGCCTTGGCAAGCATGGACTGGCTCTGAACGTCATAGCCCGCCACCTTGACCGTCCCGGACGTGGGCTGGAGCAACCCCACAATGACTTTGATCGTGCTCGTCTTCCCGGCTCCGTTCGGACCGAGGAAGCCGAACACTTCGCCTTGATATACATCAAAGCTGACATCGTTCACGGCGACCTTGTCGCCGTAGCGTTTGATTAGGTTACGAGTTTCAATGAGGGTTTGGGGCATGAGATCTCCAATGGTAGGTATTAAACCACCATATTTGGTTAATACGCAAGGGGAGAGGAAGGGTGTAGAGAAAATTTGAATTACGGTTTGCAGGCTTGCTTGAGAATGAACCTAATAAAAATAATTAGCCAAAAGCCAACTTTGCCTACAAGCTAAAAAATATCATGTAAACCCAAAAGGCAGATAGGAGTAGAAAAAAATCGAGTTACATAACGAAAACGAAGTAACTTGAATTTGGGATGAGGCATGGAAGTGATTTGCTTGTAACCAAGAAGTTTTTCTAATACTACTCCTCTGCTAGAAAAGTGCTGATAAACAAGCGACGCTCGTTCATGATAGTATGCAAAAAACAGAGTTAGTACATTGTAAATTAAGATTCTGCGAATTTCTTGTTATCAGTTTGAACAGCAGTGTAATGTGAGTTAAGTTTGGAACGTGCCGATTGAATAGAGAACTGCCAATTGATTTTGATCTGCTTGTCATCGCGTTCTCGTACCAAAGCCAGAATTTCTTGTTCCAGTAATGCAATCGTTGGAATACGGCGATAAAGACCTTGGCGAGCCAGCGCCGAAAACTCGATCTCAATCATGTTCAACCAACTGGCAGATTTTGGAGTGAAATTGAAATCAAATCGATTCGCCAAAGCCAGCGCTGCATCGGCGGACAGATTTTCATAAAAGGCACTCGTGTCATGTGTGTTTAGATTGTCTTGCACCAATCGAATTTTGATGGCTTTCGGGTACATGTTCGCGAGAGCCTGACAAAAGAGTGTGTATTCTCGTTTGGTGCGCTGTGGATGTACTTGCGCCAAGCGTTTGCCCGTCAACGGTTCAATGGATGCCAGTAACGAACACGAACCCAACTTTTCATAGGCATAATGTTCTTTACGCACCTTTCCCGTTTGGAGCGCCAGCGGTTCAACCTTATCGCCAATCAAAAAGCAAGGACGCTCATCATAGCAAACCACTGGGTATAACGGATCGTAAGGCATGGCGTAGAGTTCCAGAATTTGTTCCATGCGCGCTAAAAAGCGACTGTCCAATGTCCCAATACACCAGGTGCGTTTGAGATGTGGCTTCAGTTCGTTTTTTTCAACACCCGACCCACTTCCGTGTGGGAAATGTGTTCGCAGTATTCCAGTTCCACGGCTTTATCCGCGAGTAGTCGCAAACTCCATTGGGCATACCCTTCTGGTGGCGTACTACAGGCGAGTGCCGTAATCTTGGCTCGTTGGGTTCCATCGATTTCAACGGGTCGCCCTGAACGAGGCTGATCTTGGAGAGCTTCTATTCCTTTTTCAAGGTACTTGGTTGCCCAACCCGACACGGTTGGAATTGTCGCTCCTAGCATTTTAGATACCTCTGTATAGGTTTTTCCACGATCTAATTCCAGCAGGGCAAGTGCACGGCGATAGGCTTTGGCGGTTTGTTCTCCCTGACGAATCAGGGTTTCGAGATAGTCTCGATCGGCTGGGCTAAGTTGGACATGTTGTTTTTTCATCCTGCCATTTTCATCGCTTCGGCAGGTTTTGTCAAAAGGTTCCAAAACTTAATTTACGATGTATTACGCTGTGCTCGGCTTGTAATGCGACATTTATGTCGCCCTTACCCAAGAAGTACTTGAAAAGCGAGACGCTTCGCAGTCTCGCGTTACGAGCGTTACCGCGTAAGGTCAGTTGTAAAGCTTTTAGAGGAGATTATCATGCGACTACAAAACAAAAAGATCGCAACACTGATTGCCGAAGGCGTGGAGGATCTGGAATACTATGTCCCTGTGATGCGCTTGCAGGAGGAAGGTGCGGAAGTGTTGAGCGCGGCAATGGAATTGAAACCCCTCCACGGCAAGAATGGATTGGTCATTACGCCAGATGCGAAGATCGACTTTCTCGATGCAAACGAACTTGCCGGAATTATTCTTCCCGGCGGCTGGGCGCCCGATAAGCTGCGCCGCTATGATGTTGTGAAGGACCTTATCCGCAAAATGGATGAGGCGAAGAAGCCAATCGGCATTATCTGTCACGGCGGGTTGATCGCCATTTCAGCGGGCATCGTCAAGGGACACCGCGCAACGGGTTCGTTGGGCATCAAAGATGATCTGGTCAACGCGGGCGCGACGTGGGTGGATGAGTCCGCTTTTCGGGATGGCAATCAGGTTTGGGGGAGAGTCGTGGCGGACATTCCCAACTTTTGCCGTGAGTTGGTGAGTTTGTTAGTGGAGCAGTAGTCCAAAAAGAATTGTTCTATTGTTACACGCTTGATTTCAACGCATGACAATTTTCCAGAGGCTTGAATTGATATTCTCCCATGCTCGCAGGGACAACAGCCGTTTGAAACTTTTCCAATTCCACTTGTTCGTCGCCAGCTTGCAAGATAGCTTTACCTTCGATTACAGTGATAGCGTGGAAACTTTCGTTCTTTGTATCGAGTGTGATAGTGTTTGACTTTGCCGATAACAATTCAAGTGTGAAGTAATTGCATTCGATCAGAGTATTTCGTGTGCCATCGCCATGTTCAGGCATGGGAATGACAGGCGCAGTGAAATCGGCACGCGTCACTGCAACAGACTTTTCGATATGCAAAGGGCGTTTCTCTGTGGCAGGTCGTCCCCAATCGTAGACACGATACGTCCAATCGGAAGTTTGTTGCACTTCGTAAATGAGCAGACCGGGTCCCAGTGCGTGGAGGGTTCCGGCAGGCATGAAGACCGAATCTCCCTGTTTGACTTTTGCATATTGCACATGGTCAATGATCGTGCCATTGCGGATGGACTCCGCCAATGTCTCAGGCGAAGTATTCGGCTGTAGTCCAGCGATCAGCTTTGCGTCCGGTTCTGATTCGAGGATGTGCCAGGCTTCCGTCTTGCCGAATTGCCCGGCTCCTTCCAACTTGAACAGCCTGCTCATCATTTGGATGTACCTGTAATGACAGCCATTGAGCGCAATCCAAGTAGTTTGATCAACAGCGGGAAGCGAGTCCCTGTGCGGGAAGTTGCCTTGGTTCCCAACAACGCGTCGCCAAATTGCCTGGCAACTTCGCCCAATGTTTTGCCAGCCAAAGGTCCAGATTGGATTCGGTCATCTTCCCAAACGACCCAGGCTTCGGCAGTAGGATCGATACCCGGGCGCAAACGATCCCCTCCCCAAACATAGTCACGATAGGCAGGTTCAAGTTTTAGAAATGAGTTGATTGTATTCATATGGTGATTGTAGCAGGGTTTTAGGAATAGCTCGGTGGTTGAGTAGCCGCGAAGCGGCGTATCGAAACTACCAATAAGCAAAATGTCTTTAGTTATTATTGATTTCGATACGGCGGACAATCACCGCTTACTCAACCAATGAATTATTCTTGAAATCACATCCATTCAAAATCTCTTGCTGAAAATTAACGAATTTATGGTTAAATACTGTCACCAATTTCAAAGGAGAAAAAGAATAATGCCAACTGTACGAAATGATTTTTTCAAACTGGGCGATAACTTCGCCACGATTATCGGTGATGATGTGAAAGTGGGTGATATGGCTCCAGAATTTACTTCTGTGGTTACGGGCTGGGGAACGGTGAATCCGATTCAGGAATCGAAAGGCAAAGTGATTATTTTGTGCGCCGTCCCTTCCATTGATACCGACACGTGTGATATCGAAACCCGTCGCTTCAATCAGGAAGCCGCCAACCTCAGTGATGACATTGTGATTTACACTGTCAGCACGGACTTCCCGTTTGCGCAAAAACGCTGGTGCGCGGCGGCAGGCGTGGATAAGATCAAACTGGTCTCGGATGTGATCTATGCGGAATTCGGCGAGAAGTATGGCGTGCTCATCAAGGAACGACGTTATTTCCGCCGTTCAGTTTTCATTGTGGGTCGTGATGGCAAACTGACTTATGTGAAATATTTACCAGCTCTTGGTCAACAACCCGATTACGATGAAGTGATCGCTGAAGCAAAGAAGGCGCTCGGATAATCATTTAGGAATCCATTTGCTGAATCTCAAATGAAATTGAGAGAACAGTGTAACAACAAGAAACGCCCTAAAAACAGGGCGTTTTATTTTCATTTATTAACGGCTTGCGTTACTGGCAAGTGGGCGGGCTGGGATAATGCTGGGAGCAGAAAAAAAACCGAAGCCAGAAAAATGCTTGAAAATCCCGCAGAATCCCAATTGTCAGGTGCACCAAAAAAGAGCGGGGGGCTCATTTTTCACGCCAGAAACCGTCCAGTTGAACGAAGTATACTCCCAAGTGACAGATCTACAAGCCGTACACAGCAGTGGAGGTTTGCCGAGCAGGCAGCCCCGAGGTGCACCGTGGTTACCGGTCCAATTGATTTATACACTGGTGGCGAGGGAGGGAAGGACCCCGATGACGCCGAAGCGCTAATCCCCCTAAATGACCGGGTTCTGTCCATTATAAAGAGCAGGAGTAAAAGATGAAGAAAAAGAAGAGTAAACGGACGAAGGGAATGGAGGAAGCACGACCCTTTGAAGGGTTGAGTAAAGTGCATCAGAATGCAGCCGGAGTAGACATCGGCGCAACAGAGATCGTGGCATGCGTATCAGGGGGAGATGAGGTCCAATTGGTGAAAGCCTTTGGGAACTACACGGTGGACTTGCATGCGATCTGCGAGTGGTTTCGCAAGCATGAGGTCAAGACGGTGGCGATGGAAAGCACCGGGGTCTATTGGATCCCGCTGTTTGCCTGCACAGTGCCGCAGGCACTCGTGAAGAATTGGAGCGGCAAGGATTTGAATGCCTGCTGATCAGTTCGCGTTCGTTGCGGAAAGTGGCCGGGCAAAAGACGGATGTGGAAGATGCACAGTGGATTCAGACCCTGCACAGTTATGGACTGCTGAAAGGGTCGTTCCGACCGCAGGCAGACTTGGTGGCGTTGCGGACCTTGCTGCGTCACCGCGCGCAGTTAGTAGAACATCGCGCACCACATATCCAGCATATGCAGAAGGCGTTGTTGCAAATGAACATACAGTTGAGCCAGGCGGTGACGGATGTGACAGGAGTGACGGGGCAAAAGATCATCCGCGCGATTGTAGCAGGGCTGCGAAAGCCGGAAGAATTGGCAACCTTACGGGATCCGGGCTGCAAGCACAGCGAAGAGGAAATTGCGAAAGCGCTGACGGGAACATGGCGGGAAGAGCATCTCTACGTGTTGAAGCAATCCTTGGAGTTGTACGATTTCTACACAGAAAAGATAGAAGCCTGTGACGCAGAGATCAGTCGCCAGTATGGAATGACACGCCCAGATTGGGCAGGCGGGGAATTGCCAGTGGTACCAGACAAGAAGCGACATGCTCACAGCAAAAATGCGCCGAAGGCTGCCAGGGAAATCCGCGAGCATTTGTATCGGATCAATGGAGTGGATTTGAGTCTGGTGGATGGGATGGGAGTATCGTTGGCGCAAACGGTGACGATGGAAGTCGGGAGCAACGTCGGGGAGAAGTTTCCGACCGAGAAGCATTTCAGTTCCTGGCTGGGGTTGGCGCCCAAGCACGATATTTCCGGGGGCAAGGTGTTGAATAACAAAACACTGAAGACCAAGAACCGAGCAGGGCAGGCGTTTCGCATGGCAGCCAACTCGGTAAAGAAGGCAGACTGTCCATTTGGAGTGTTGTACCGACGGTTGCGATCACGCTTGGGACCAGCCCAGGCAACGGTGGCAACGGCACATGCGATTGCCAGAGTGGTGTACAAAATGCTGAAGTACAAAGTGGAATATGATCCGCTGAGTGTGAACGAATATCAAAAGCAGTATGAACAGCAGCAGGTCAAATACATGAAGAAGCGGGCGGCAAAGTTCGGTTATCAATTGATACCTGCCTAGGGGCAACAAAGAATTCCTCCTTGATTGGCGTCTGAGGGCAAGACGCCCGCTTTGCGTTTTATTATCTGCGAGATTTTTGATACTTTTTCGGTTGTGAACTGAAGGTGGACGTAATTCCCTATAGAACAGCGCCTCGAATGTCATCATCTGGGGCGCTCCTAATGGAATGGTTTCTGAGGACGCTTTGTTGGCACGCTTTTGACTTTAAAACTCGCCCGCTAAAATAAGAATACGCTGTTTTACTTCAGCGGAAACCCACATACCCGCTTCACTTAAATTCTTTATATACGGTTCAATCTTTTCAATCATACCTTGAGATTTGGCTTCCAATAAAACTTTCAAAGTTCCCCAAACTTGCAAGCCTGCGACTTGTGCAGTTCGACGTGCAAGCATGTCGTCAAGTAAAACAATACTTTCTGGATTTTCCAATGCTAAAGCCATTGCTCCAAGTTCGCCCGCACCCAAATCTAATGCAAGCCATTCAGAAGGCATGGATTTTGGATTGACAATATTTAGCCAGGGATAATCTGCTGGATCGGGGACATCGTAACCTTTACTGTGTCCCGCAAGTAATTCATTTTTTACGGATTCGGCTGTCCAAACTTCATCGAACATTTTTGGAAGCAAATTTATTGCGCCAATCTTGTAAAGGTAAAGTAACGGTGATGTATTGCTGATGGCTTTAGGCATGTGCGTTTTCTAAATCGTCCAGTTCAGCGGCAAATGGAAAAACCTTGTAGCGACTCAAATTGAACAAGAATTCAACTCTAGACATTCCTGCAAGTTCAGATGCACGCCCAGAAGAAAGCCTGCCAATTTCAAACAACTTGACTGCCGCTAAAATAAGAATTTCACGCCCAAACGATTCAGCGTCCGTCTTTTCTGCGAGAAGTACCTTTTCCGGAATTTCGATAGTAATTTGTTGGAGAGTCATTTTTACTCCTTTTTCCACCGCTAATTTTACTTCGCTTCAATTGAATTTTTTAGGCAGTTTTTATTTTGCAAGGGGCGTGCCAACGGTTCGCGTTAGCGGCGCCTGGGGCGGGACTTAAAACTCGCTGTCCCATCTGTGAATGTTGGGGCAAGTATAACGCCATATTAGTGGCAAAATCCCAGGCGTCCGCTGCACGCCGCGTTGGGCGGCGACCTTTATTTGAGGTCACATACTAACTGCTTGCCAATGCACTTCTTGCTTCAGAAGAGTACATCATCAACGCTATTACAAACACCCACTGTATGAACCCGCCAATCGTGATACGTTCAACGAGTCCAGCAACGGGACTTTGGGTGGCTACGCTAAAAGCAGCCAGCCCGCCCGTCAGAAAAACCGCGGAAACAGAAAAGAATGAATACAAGCCATATCGACGCAAATGCTGACTATTCTTAAACCAGAAACCCAGTAACAAAATGGCAATCATGGTGGTCAACGAACTCAGACCCGCAAAGATGATATGCATTGCGCCCGTGCTTGTGATGGCTACCGACGTGCCGCCAGCGGGTTCGGGAAAGAAAAGAGTCGCCAACCCGAATATTCCCTGAGCCACTAAAATGAGTGCGCCTATTGTGCCGATAAGTATCCTTCGATTCTGATGATCATTTCGCACGTGTTGGAGCAAGCCCAGTGCAAAAGCAATGACGAGGATGTTGTAAAGAGCAAATAAGGGGTCAAGAAGAGATTTATTGGGCGCAGCGGTCGCAATTAAATCGCTCACCGCTTGAGATATATGGCTATAACCTGGTCTGATGATTCCTCCAAGTATGACCGTGAGAACGTACACTACGGGGGCAAGAATCCCGCAAAGCATTAATACCTTGTTTTTCATTTGTCTCCTGTCTGTGAATGTTGTAACTTTACTTCAAAGCAAGACATCGCCTTGCCAAACTAACTTGAATGAACCAGCTGCCAAACCGTGGGTTGGATGGCTGTAAGGACTGGTTGACTCCTATGGCTTGATAGTTCTCGGTTAGAAAAGCAGCTACTACATGTCCTTTTGTACGAATCTATAAACACGAACGCCGCTAGCGCAATGACCGCTACTGCCACCGAGATGCGCGGACCCCACATTGCACTAAAGAGGACAAGCAATGCGGCAACAATCGCGATAGTGCCTTCTGTTCTGGTATTTATTTTGATCTCCTTTTGGCTTGATTGGATATGGTGCATTCTTAGGCTGGGCTGTCAAAGCCGTCCTAACGCTTAAGCTAAGCGGCCGTGCGGGCCGCAACGCATGATTGCACCGGAAACTTCCTCCCGCACGGTCCGCTTGAGCGAATAGTTAGGCCGACGACGGCATTATTTTGCGGCAAATTCCGACCACGCGTAGGCTTCCAAGAAGCCGCACACAGAATACCGGAAAGTGCCCACCGGAATACACTTCTCCGCCGGGACTTTCGCGCCCTGCCAGAAGGAACTCTCGGGCGCCCCCTCGACCCAAGTGCTCACCATGCGCTTGAAGCCATCAATTTCGAAAGTGAAACCCTGCACCATTTCGCCGTTGCACTTGGGGCACGGAGTTGATTGCAAGCTCATATCTGAACCTCCTTAGAAAGATTGCCGAAAGCGGTCAGTCGCCTCTTGAGGCCTAACATCATAATATACTCATACTTGTTAGTATAACTGCTTGCCAGTTTTATTTTTTAGCCATGAAAGCCTAACAATAAGTTATACAAAAATATTCTGTAAATAGAGTACTTGCATTATATAACCACATATCCCAAAGGACAATAGATAAACAAACGCGGGTATGGTTATACCGCTATGGGTATTATATAATGGGGGAACTTACAAGGAAAACTCATGGACTTAAACCAACAATTTGAACTTGTTCGTCAATCGCCGACCGTTTCGCTGTCCGATAAGATCAATGCGCTCAAAGCCAGCGGACGAGACATCGTCGGCTTACAGGTGGGCGACCCCGATTTCAATTCGCCGCCTGAGGTGATCGATGTGGCGTTGAAAGCCATGCAAAGCGGGCTTGACCCATTATGGTCCCGCGCTTGGCACAATGCGAATTACGCAAAGCCATCGCGGCAAAACTCCTGCGTGATGAAGGCGTGAGCTACGATCCCGCTTCCGAGATCATGGTCACGCATGGCGGCATCCATGCCTATTATCTGGCGATGCAATCCATTTTGAATCCCGGCGACGATGTCTTGATTCCCGACCCATCGTGGGCGACTCATGTCAACATGGCGATCCTGTTACGCGGGAATGTGATCCGCGTCCCTGCCCCAGCCGAGGCTGGATTCATCCCTCCATTCGATTCGTGGCTGAAAGCTTTGACCCCGAAAACCAAAGTCATCGTGTTGAACTATCCCTCGAATCCGACGGGCGCATATCCCACGCGTGAATATTTACAAAAACTACAAGACTTTGCCAAAGAACACGATCTGTGGATCGTCAGTGATGAAGTCTATGGAAGTTTGTATTACGGTGAAAGACCGACCTCTGCCGCGGCTTTGGATGGCGCAAAAGAAAGAACACTTCTTGTCAACAGCCTCTCCAAATCCTATGCAATGACGGGCTGGCGAGTGGGTTTCCTTGCCGCGCCTGCGCGTGTCATCGAAAATGCCTTGAAAGCAGGACAAACCTCCACCACTTGTATCGCTCCCTTTATTCAAAAAGCTGCCGCTTTTGCATTGACCGATCCCGAGATTCAAGATGTCACTGCGCAGATGCGCGCCGCATATGCGCGTCGCCGTGAGTTGGTGATACGCTTGTCGCATGAATTGGAATGTGAAAAAGTATTGGTCACACCGCCACAAGGCGCGTTCTATTTCTTCCTCGATTTCCGCCCATTGAAAATGTACTTCTGATGAAATCTGCAAAAGGATTTTGGATGAAGCTGGCGTGGGGCTTGTCCCCGGCTCGGCGTTTGGGAGTCAGGGTGAGGGATTTGTCCGCATGACCATAGCAGCCTCGGACGAAGATGTCGAGGCGGGCTTTCGTAAGATCGTCGAGTGGGCGGAGAAACAATCGTAGTCCTGTATAATCGAGTCATCTTCAAGTGGAGATCCTCACATGCAAAAATTCCTCAAAAATGAATGGACCCCATTCGCCGGAGCAATGCTCGCCAGTCTCATGACCGCAATCTTGATCTCCGCACATGCCAATTCGGTATTGACATTCATTGTCAGCGCGGCTGGCATTGGCAACACTGGCAACTGTGGTGGGACATGCCACCGAGCAACTTGGCAATTATATGGGACCTGGTGCGACCGGCGTGTTGCAATCCGCTATTGGAAATCTACCCGAATTGTTCGTGAGTTTCTTTGCCTTGCAGGCGGGCTTGGTGACGGTGGTGCAATCGGCTTTGGTGGGATCGATCTTGGCGAACAGTTTGTTGGTGATGGGACTGGCGTTTTTACTGGGTGGTCTGGAAACACGGCACACAGAAATTTCATTCCGAAGTCGCCGCGCGCCATTGTCATGTTGATGGTGCTGGCAATATCGGCGATGGTGATGCCCACGCTGACTCATTCGTTACACACGCCTGCATCGGCGCATGAAAAATCCTTGAGCATCGCGGGCGCGCTGGTGTTGTTGCTTGTTTTCTTTGCAAGTATTCCCATGTCCATGCGAAGCGGACCGATGGCAGAAGCGGCACATCCACAAGAACTCGAAAGAAAAACCCTGGTCGCTGATGCGTGTGATCTCGGTGCTGGCGATTGCCGGGCTTTCCGCCGTGCTGGTTTCGGATTGGTTCGTGCAAGCGCTTGAACCTGCGATTGAAACGCTGGGCATTTCACAAGCATTTGCGGGACTGGTCGTCGTTGCGATTGCTGGTAATGCCGTGGAAAACGTTGTTGGGATTCAACTTGCCCTCAAAAATAAAGCGGACTATGCCGTCAGCGTGATCCTCAACAGTTCTCTGCAGGTCGCTCTCGCACTGACCCCGATCCTGGTTCTGCTTTCGTACTTCTTTACCTCCACTGTGTTGACTCTCGTCCTGCCGCCGTTGTTGGTGGTTGCCCTTGTGCTGACTGCCCTGCTTAACGCGTTGATCGTCTACGATGGCGAATTAAACTGGCTGGAAGGTTTGGCATTGATCGGGCTATATGCGTTGATCGCCATGTCGTTTTGGTGGGGATGATTTAGTAATACCTCGGTAGTTGAGTAGGGACTGATAGCCCGTATCGAAACCACCACTAAGCAAAGCAGTTCTTGTTAATGACTCACCTTACGCACCATATCGATAAGGGGTTGTAACGCGACATTCATGTCGCTCTTCGCAAGAAGCGCCTGAAAAGCGAGAATCCAGTCTCGCATTACGATATTCCTGCGTAAGGTGAGCTAATGAAATATTCTTGAAACTTGTTGGTTCGATACTTGCATAATTTGCCAGGCAAATCACACGCAAGTGCAGGTGTACGGCGGACAACGCTTCGACTTCGCCGCTGGTACAGCTGCTCCGCTACCCTACGGGCACGATGTCAGCGCGACGCTGCCTACTCCACCAATGGATTATTTTTGAAAAGGAATTATTATGAAAGTCGCATTTCAAGGTGAACCCGGCGCGTACAGCGAACAGGCAGTCTTCAATTATTACGGAGATGTGGAAACGCTTCCATGTGAGTCATTCGACGTGATGTTCGATTCAGTGGTCTCCGGCAAAAGCGACGCGGCGCTGGCTCCCATCGAAAATTCACTGGCAGGGAGCATCCATCAAAATTATGATCTGCTATTGCGCCATGACCTGCATATCGTGGGCGAATATCTTCTGCGTGTGCAACATTGTTTGATCGGATTCCCCGGCGTCAAAAAATCGGACATCAAAAAAGCGATCAGTCATCCGCAAGCGTTGGGACAGTGCGCGGCATATCTGCGGAATTTGGGCATCAAACCGGAAACAGTTTACGACACCGCTGGAAGCGTGAAACTGCTCAAAGCCAGCGGCGACCGGACGACCGCCGCCATCGCCTCACGCCGCGCCGCAGAACTCTATGAAATGCAGATCATCGAAGAGGGGATCGAGGACAACCCGGAAAACTATACGCGTTTTCTCGCTGTCCAACGCGAATCAGTCGTCCCGACGGGTGAAGCGAAAACTTCCATCGTCTTCACGTTGAAAAATATGCCGGGGGCATTGTTCAAAGCATTGAGCGTCTTTGCCCTGCGTGATATTGACCTGACGAAGATCGAATCACGTCCGCTTGCAAGGCAAACCGTGGGAATATCTCTTTTATATTGATTTCGTCGGCTCGACGAGTGATGAAGTTTCAAAGCGCGCGCTCGACCACTTGGGGGAATATGCGATGACGTTACGCGTGCTGGGATCGTATCCGCGTTTCAAAGGATAAGCGCCTTTTCCAGTTTTTGAAAAGTGAATACAAGTTGTCTCAAAAATGTCATCCTGAGCAGAGCGAAGGATCTCTGACACCGAATGTAAGAGACTTTTCGGTCGTGTGGGAGCGCTCCCTCACATCGTCCCGATGTCCTTCGGGAGAGTGACAAGGCATTTTTGAGATAAGTTCTAGTTTTATTCGGGTTGAGTATCGCTGGGCGCCCCAATCCACGGGATGGTTTCTACTGTTAAATATCCCGTCTTCACTTTCGGGTCTGCTTCTGCCATGGCGCGGGCATCCTCCAACTCGGCGGCATAGATGCTGATGCCAAGGATATCGTGCTTCACTAATACGGGACCGTTCAATATCAATTTCCCTGACGTTGGAAGTTTGGTCAGGTGTTGCAAGTGCGCTAGGTGAAGTCTTTCGTTACGAGCCTCATCCTCGCGCGATGCAGGACCTTCCCGCAAAAGGACGAGCGTAAAGCGCTGGGCGAACTGCCTGCGCGCCGCCATGTCTTCTGCGCTGGGAGTGGGGACGCTATCCAGTAATTCTTGTATGTTCATAGTGCCTCCTTTTCCAAAGCCTTTTCCAATTTTCGAAATGTACTACGCCAGCCCTCTTCATAATTATTCAAAATTCAACCACCTTGACTGCGACACAACACTGTCCGTACCTTGCTGGGAAGTGGGATTTTCGCTTTCGGATTCACTCAGGCGATAAAAGAGTTTTCCTTTTGTGAGTTTGTCCATCGTATAAGGATTTTCCTTAAGCGCGCTCATTCAGGAACATGGTGAAGTCGAAGTCGCCCGGCGACTGACCATAGCTGGTCAGCAGTGCGGCGGCCTCGCTGCGGTGTTGACCAGCATGGAGGACCATATCCAGCAGGATGTGCCACACGACACGCTCGCGCATCGCACCAGGGATAACATAGCGGATCGTGCCGTTCAGCGTTTCCTCGGTCAATGTGTCGAGATAAGTTTGCATCTCCTGTCGTTCTATCATCCAGCGCTCTTGCAACAGGGCGAGTGTCGGAAAGGCGTCTTCGTGAAGCTCGGTCGCGTCATAGGCCGCCTCATTTGCCAGAGGTTCCTGGTAATACCCCTGGAGAGTGATCCGCTGCTGCCAGATGTTGTCCAGTATGTGGACCATCGTGGCGCGTAGGCTGCCGTGCCCGTAGGAGGTCGGCGTAGTGTATTGCTCAGGACTCACCCTGGCACAGGCCGTTAGGATGCGCTCATCAGCCCAGTCATTGTAATCACACAGCAGCTTGATTTCATCGATTTTCATTATTAGGACATTATACAGTCAAAGATTAAACAAAAAATCGTGTCGATTCCATCATATCTTATTCAACATATTATTAGAATGCAAAATTCAACCAGCTTGACTACGATACAGCGCTGTCCGTACCTTGCTGGGGAGTGAGATTTTCGCCTGCAGATTTACCCAGGGGATAAAAGAGTTTTCCTCTGGCAAGTCTGTTCCCCGTATGAGAATTTCGCTCAAGCGTTGGTAATGGCGAAAGAACTCCGTCCGGTCGCGGAAGCGATAGCGCTGGAAGAAGGCTGGGTCATCATTCCGTTCAGCGCGTTGTTGCATACGGAGCATGGCGGCGCGGATATCTTCCTGTTGCAATGTCAGGGCATCCATGCCTACAAGAATAATGTTGCTTTGCTGATGGGTGAGTTGACCCAACTTACTGCAAACCGCATCAGCCAAACGGTCTCCAATGGAGTTTGTTCCCGTACCTTGTTCCTCCATCGATTTTTGATTGGTTCGCAGGCGCGTCACCTCCAGCATAAAGATCACGCTGGTGGTGAACGTCACAGCGAAATCGGGCGAGCGGACTTTCCCCGCAAGTTGCGGTTCGTAGGTCAGAGACAGTGTCCGTTCCTGGAGAAGCCGGTAGGCAGTTTCCAACTCAAGGCGTAGGTCAAGAAGCGTTTCCGATCCTGCGTGACGCGGATCTTCTTGCGAATCTTGTCGCGGCAGGCGTCAACGAAAGCGGCGAAGCGGCGTGAAGAGTTCAACCACGTTTCCACGGGGTGAGACAGGAAGTGAGATTTCCCGTCAAAAAGATAAGCAAGTAATTCACCGGTAAGCATAGATACAACCAGATAGCAGTAATGTAAAAAAGTGTATCACAGGGAGTGTGCAGGCGCGAATGAATCAGCGTGGATAAGCTTCTCGTTCACGCGCCAGCCGCAAGGGAGTGAGAGGCGATTTTATCCTTGACAAAACAGAAAACATGTTCTAAAATCTTATCACAACG
>CAVWDB010000007.1:0-73694 GCA_963753655.1 uncultured Chloroflexia bacterium | reverse complement strand
CAGAGAACAACCGGTTCATCGTTGACATAACAACCCTTCATGTCGATGAAAACGGGGACTACAATGGTAAGAACTCGATTGATGTTGCTGTATCCAATACTGGAGATCCAACTGGCGATTGGACGATTTACTACGTTCCTGCGCAAAATGATGGTGCGGATGGAACCCCCGACCACGGTTGTACCCTTGACGGCACAACACCCGGTCCATGCTTCCAGGATTATCCGCATATTGGGGGTGACAAGTATGGCGTTTATATTACAACCAACGAATACGATCTGTTCGGACCCAGCTATAACGCAGCGCAGATTTTCGCTTTCTCGAAAGATGAGCTTGCCGCACATCCAGCTACTATTAATGTGACGCTTGTTGAGAACTTACAGCTCGCACACAGCCCCGGTTGGACTGTCTGGCCTGCTACCTCTCCTGCTGGGCAAGCGTCTAACGATGCAAACGGCACGGAGTACTTTTTGAGCACAGTCGCTGGTGATGGCTCTGAAACTGGCAACCCGACTGGCACTGCCCGTTTTATTGGACTGTGGGCATTAACCAATACAAAGTCACTAAACTCTGCATCGCCGTCGCTTAAGATCCAGAGTCAGGTAGTCCTTAGTCAGAAGTATGTTTTTCCACCCAAGTCGGATCAGAAGGCGGGCGATATTCCAATGGCTGATTGTCTCAATGACACAAGCAACATTTATGGTGCTTATGCCTCTTATTTCCCCGACTACACTGGGAACATCGGCTGCTGGTTTAATTTCTTAGACCCACCGCCCGACTGGCAGCCCGAGGTTGAGTCGCAGCTTGACTCGATGACTCGCGTATGCAACAGGTTTGGTACACCAATGGGATGTTGTGGGGTTCGACGGATACCGCGGTCAATGTGAACCATGAAATCAAAGCAGGCATTGCCTGGTTTGGCGTTCGTCCAATAATGACCAGATTGGGAAGGCTTTTTGGTATTGTTGTGAGAGGTGGTTACATCGCATTGGCTAACAACAATCTCACTTACCCGGCAATTGCCATGGGAACAAACGGTAAAGGCGTTATTGCGTTTACTGTTGTCGGCGAGGATTACTATCCGAGCGCTGGATATGTAACGATCAATTCCCAAGGCTCTGTTGGGCCAATTCACATTGCTGGTCAAGGGCTTGGTCCTGATGATGGATTTACCAGTTATAAGGCCTTTGTTGGTGATCCCCCGCGCACTCGTTGGGGTGATTATGGCGCGGCTGTTACTGATGGTAGCAATATCTGGATCGCATCCGAGTATATTGGCCAGACATGCGATTACCAAGCATGGTTCCTCGATGATACTGCGGATTTTACCTGCAATGCTACTCGAACAGCGTATGCTAATTGGGGCACATTTATTAGCAAAATCCAGCCATAAGTACAATCAATATAATAAGTTGATCGTGCTTCAGTAAGTTTGATAAGAGAGCCTGCCTTCAAGGCAGGCTCTCTCTGTACACGTAGATTTTCTCACATGATTATGGAAGAGTTCGAATTTCGTTGGGCGGCTTAACGCTGCACAAGCCGATCAAATCTTTCCCATCAGTATGATATGCATACACTTCATCATTCACCATAAGCAGGATTTGGAAGCCCGGTGTATTTGCATTTTCCGTATTTGCCGGCGGACAGCCCAACCTGTCGTAAGGCCATGCAGCCGGAACCACTTTTAGGATATTGATCCGATTAACATCTACACTTAATCGGTTTGCAAGATCTTCCTTCGCTCGTCCAATCAAGTCTACAAAAGTGGGATCAGGGGTCAAGGCGGATATAGAAGAGACGGGGGAAATTGGGGTCGCTGTAGTATTTGTGATGACAACTAAGCCGATTGTGGGTGCAGGCAATGGTGGAAGTGAGGTATCGTTTTCCGATGGAGTCAATGTGGGCCTTTGTGAAGAACTTTCCTGTGGAATCAATTGTGGGGAATTCAAAACTTTTCCACCTGCCTGATATGATCCACAACCTGCCAAAACCAGAACAAGCAGGGAAGTAGAAAAAATCCAACAAGTTTTCATACGATAATCTCCTTAATTAACAGTCGAATGCTCTTTGGAATACAGCCCAATCTATTTTCAGACGACAAAGTAACTCTAAAAGTTCCTCAAAAACTTAAAAATTAGAAAATGTTACAGCGCTTGCCTTTTTTTGCAAATTAATATAAGATTAATCTGTCATCGAAAAGGCAAACCCGTCGCGAGGCGGGGGCGCAAAGTCATGGATCTGTCAAGCTGATGCGTACAGACTGACAGACCGCCAGACCGCCGATTTTTTTTATTCGGCGGTCGTTGTGTTAAGGAGGTGTTTTATTTAGATTGAAAATTGTTATACCCACCAAAATAAGTATGATCCCAATTTAGCCTTTCAAGAGGAGAAAAAGATGCATAGAAGATTTTTCTATATATTGATGGTTCTTGCAGTAACTTTGTCGCTATCTACACCAGCGCTGGCGCAAAGTAGCGAACGGCCCCTTTTACAAGATGGAGTCAAATCATATATTGTTGTCATGGCAGAGGATCCAATTGTTACTTACGAAGGTGACGTAGCCGGACTAGCGGCTACAGTAGTTAAGGAGGGTGAAAAGCTTGAGACTGCCGATGCTGATGTGCAAGCATATGATAATTTTCTTGAAGAGCAACACGAAGAGTCGCTTCAGGACGCTGGTGCGAGTGTCAATGCAAAGATACATGACTATACTGTCGCGTTGAATGGTTACTCTGCCATCCTCACTGAATCTCAGGTTCAATCTATTAAATTACAAAAGAATGTTAAGCTGGTGCTTGAAGATCAAATGCGTTATCCGCAAACGGATAGCAGTCCTACGTTCCTGGGTCTGACCGTTAAAGGTGGCGCTTACGACATGGGCTATACCGGCGAGGGCGTTGTAGTAGGTGTCATCGATACTGGTATCTGGCCCGAGCACCCATCGTTTGCCGATGATGGTAGTTACCCGACACCTCCCACAGGTCCGTTGGCTTGTGACTTTGGAAACACCGCTTGGAATCCAAATGACGTATCTTTCACTTGTAACAACAAATTGATCGGTGCTTATGAGATGTTGGATACCTATAAAGCTTTTACCGGACTTGATCCCGATGAGTTCGACTCTGCTCGTGATGATGATGGGCATGGCACTCACACTGCCTCCACAGCAGCGGGGAACTCGGGTGTAGAGGCTAGTCTATATGGTATGCCCGTTGCCACCATTGCTGGTATTGCGCCACGTGCCCATGTTATTGCCTATAAGGCTCTTGGTAATTTGGGCGGTTATTCATCTGACCTGGCTGCGGCGATTGATCAGGCAGTTGCAGATGGTGTGGATGTGATCAACTATTCCATTGGCGGTGGCGCAGGGCTTCCCGGCGCAGATGAGATTTCCTTCCTATTTGCTGCTGATGCAGGTGTCTTTGTCGCCACTTCGGCTGGTAACTCTGGTCCAGGAGTTTCAACCCTTGGTAATCCAGCTACGATGCCTTGGATTACCTCCGTCGGCGCAAGCACTCAGAGTTGTTTTTATATGGGTGTAGTCACGCTTGGCAATGGTAGAAGATATTTGGGTGCCTCCCTTACTCCTGAATTGGGTTGGAAGGGATTGGTTGATGCCGCAGATGCAGGTAATGATCTATGTCTTCCCAGTTACTATGCGGGTGGCGGTTTGAATCCATCCGTTGTTTCCGGCAAGATCGTCCTTTGTCGCCGCGGTGTATCCGGCCGTGCAGAAAAGAGTTTGGCTGTCTCTGAAGCTGGCGGTGTTGGTATGATCATGTATAACAATACTGATGATGATAACCTATTCACCGATACGCATTGGGTACCTTCGGTTCATGTTGATAACACGCCCGGGCTGAAAATTAAAGATTATATTGCCAGCTCTCGCAGCCCCAAGGCTAGAATTGATACGCGAGAACCAGATTTCCTTTGTAACCGTCGTTATCATCACTACGGTTTCTTTGGCCATGGATTGGGTTGGTGGAATCATAAATGTGGTCCTCTAACTGTCCGGTGGCCTAACGCACCGACGATGACGATATTCTCCTCGCGTGGTCTTAATCCGGTTGCCCCAGATATCATCAAGCCAGATGTCACTGCGCCCGGACTTCAGATTTTGGCTGGCAATTCACCGTTCCCAGATGCGAACACTACTCCTCCGGGTGAGTTGTTCCAGGCGATTGCTGGAACATCCATGTCAAGCCCACATGTGGCGGGTATTTATGCGTTGCTTAAGCAAGCTCATCCTGAATGGAGCGCAGCAATGGCTAAGTCAGCGCTTATGACAACAGCCTATCAGGATGTCAAAGACAACGACCGGGTAAGCAAGGCTGACCCGTTCGATATGGGTGCTGGTCATGTCAACCCTGGTGGCAAATGGACCAAAGGCTCGATTAATGAGCCTGGGCTTGTCTATGACGCTGGACTGTTTGAATATGCGGCATTTACGTGTGGCATGGATTGGGGAGTCTTTACTCCAGGAAGTTGCTCCTTCCTTGAAAGTATTGGGATTCCGACCGAACCCTATAACCTAAATGTCCCGTCCATTGGTGTTTCTGCTGTGGCAGGTTCTCAAACGATCATACGCACTGTTACAAGCGTCGCGAATGAGAGTGGCCCTGTTACGTATAAAGCAAAAGTAGAGGCGCCTCCAGGTTATTCCGTAACCGTATCCCCGTCGACCATTACTTTGCAGACGGGCGATTTGGTCACTTTCTCTGTCACGATTACGAATAATAGCGCTCCAGCAGATGAATGGCGTTTTGGTTCCTTAACCTGGAAGAGTAAAAGTTACTCTGTATACAGCCCGATTGCGGTGCAAGGTGCGCTATTCGATGCTCCAGACGAAGTGTTTGGTAGTGGCGAGTTAGGTTCAACAAGTTTTGATGTGCAGTTTGGCTACAATGGTTCCTATACCGCTGCTGCACATGGTCTGGTACCCGCGACAATCACAACGGCGACAGTAGTGCAAGACCCAGATCAGAACTTTGACCCGAACGATGGTTTTAGTAATGCGCATACCTTTACCCTCTCAGGTGCAGCTTTCTTCCGTATAGCGATGCCTCCAGAGTTTACTGAAGCTAACGCGGATCTTGATATCTACGTCTATGATCCAGATGGTAATCTTGCAGCGATTAGTGGAGCCGGAGGGACAGCCGAACTGGTGGATATACCATCCCCCAAGGATGGCACCTGGACTGTTTACGTACATGGATGGCAAACAGTAGGTCCTGACTTAGATTACAATATGTGGTCGTGGATTGTTCCGTTTGCAACTGGTGGGAGTTTGAACATCGACGCTGCTCCCAGTTCAGCTACAGTTGGCAGTATTGAACCCATTGATATCAGTTGGAGTGGACTCACTTCAGGTGCGCTCAGTGATTGGTATCTAGGCGCAGTCTCACATACTGGTGACGTTGGCATAATGGGCTTGACTTTGGTCAATGTTGATAACCGCTAGCTATAACCAGTTATAGGAAGTCAGGCATCCTATTTATTTAGCGAAGTTTGGCTCAAGTAAGTAAAAATAACTGCCCGCCGATTTATCGGCGGGCAGTTATTTATTATCTAAAAAATTTACTGAGCTCTCTCCGGGTGGGATGCTGCTATCGGGCGTGGTTGAGTTGGAGTTGTGGGGCGTCAGATTAAAAATGTCGATTTGGGGAGGTGGAGTAGGATCCTTATAATTCTTTTCACAAAGGAACAATCCGCGGTTGCCTCCGTTGTGATATTCATATGAAACTGTTTCAACCTGCAAAATAATCAACGCGCCATCATAGGGGACTTGCTTATATAACATGCCAGGCTGTGGGCAGCCGATGCTCGCGTCGGGCCAGAGCACAGCTTTCGCCTCTACAAGGTTGATCTGGGAGACCAGAATATTCAATCTTTGAGCCAAATCATCTTTGGCGGCTTCAATCAAGCCTTGCAAGCCGAGGTCTGTAGGTGTTATCGAGTTCATCGTTGTGTTATCTCCTGGGAGTGCCGGGTCAAATGTGGAAATGGAAAGGGGTTGTTGAGAGGGTGGTACCAGGGGTGCGGCTGGTTCCAGACCCTGGTCTGCCGGGGCAGACCCACAACTTGCCGAAACAAATGCAAGGAGGATCGATTAACAAAATCCGATTTTTTCTCATGTATAGCTCCTTTTAAATATCATCTGTAAATCCTAATATACAACCCTGATTTTATTTTATAGACGACAAGCCTGTTTGAAAGGTTCCCCATATTCTTATGTATTTTCTATCTTTTGCCATCGTTTTATTTATATCGCATCAGTAACATATGCCTAATTCAATCATCGATCAAAGGAGATAAACCATGACTTTCTATTTACACCCTTATCCGTATCGCCGTATGGCTCGCCGCTGGGTTGAGAACAATCAGGAAACGCTCGGTGTCAATGTCCGCGAGGAGGATGAAGCCTATATCCTCTCAGCGCTCGTGCCGGGACTCAAATCTGACGACGTGCACATTCAGGTTCTGGAGGATGTCGTCCGCATTGAGGGCGAGTACAAACAAGACGAGACCCAATACCTGATGCAGGAACTTCCAAGCGGTTCGTTCACCCGGACCTTACGCCTGCCTGCCGCCATCGAAGCGGATTCGGTCGAAGCGAAGATCGCTGACGGCGTGTTAACGCTGAGACTGCCCAAGGTGGCATCCGCCAAACCGAAGCAGATCAAGATCACGTCCAGATAAGAAGCGAGAGTTTCAATCGAAACAAGACCACGCCTACGCATGGTCTTGTGCATTATATGTATATCCAATCCACGTGTATAATTCGTCCATTCTTAAGCTTGGAGAAAACCTGTGCGTTTACGATTTGTCATTCTTTTTGTTGTGCTCAGTATTATTTTGGGCGCTTGTGGGACCGAGCACGCCCGTCGCCACTTCAACAGCCTGTCCCAACCGATACCCCCATCCCTTCGGCCAACCCCTATCGCAACGCCGACCGTACCGCTTGCGATTTTGGTACTGCCCGCTGATCTTGATGCTGAGGCATCAAATCTTTACCAGAAAACCGTATACGATCTTGCGCAGGAATGCGGGCTTGCGCTTTCAGGTGCGCAACTCATTAAGCGCTGCTGATGTGGCGGAGCCGGGCTTGCAAGTTGTCATTGTGCTCCCGCCGGACCCCGGAGTTGTTGAGCTGGCCGCCGCTGCGCCGGATGTCCAATTCCTTGCGATCAATATACCGGAGTGTCACTGCCGGAGGGAATATCAGTGTTTTGGGTGGCAACACCCAATCTGACATTGCGGCATTCCTGGCTGGCTATACAGCTTCAATGATCACCGATGATTATCGCATCGGCATGCTTATGCCAAAGGACAACAACGATGCGATCCGCGCGTTCAACGCCTACGCAAACGGCATGAAGTTCCAATGCGGTTTATGCCGTCCTTTCTATTATTTGAACTGGAGCTTTCCGCAATATCTTGAAATTTCTGCTGAAGAAGATAAAGATAATTATGACGCGTATGCTGATATTTTGATCCTGCAATTCAAAGTGCGTACGATCTACATCCACCCGGATATTTATACAGAAGACCTGGTCAATTATATTGGGACCACCGGCACGTCCATGATCGGGACGATCAGCCCGGAACAACGCCCTGCAGGATGGGTGATGACCATTCAGCCGGACGTGATTCAGGCAATTCAAAACGCCTGGCCCCAACTGATCGCTGGACAGGGTGGAGTCACGGTTCAATCTCCCTTAGGGCTGAGTGACATAGACCCGCTTCTTCTCTCTCCGGGCAAGCAAAGCCGGGTGCAACAAACCCTGGATGATTTGCAGGCTGGGCTTATCCTTCCATAAAACGTCACAACTCCCGTCATATTGACGGGAGTTGTGATTTCAAAGGAGGAGAGTGAAAGTCCGACGATCTTTATATTGTGGCATTCGCATTGATAATGATGCGTTCGCTTCGTTGACCGTGCCCCAACCATGCCATGGCTTTGACGATCAATACGGCCGGGTTGACAGGCGTTATAAGAAACTCGTCTGCGCCTGCCTGGTTGGCATCGGTGACCTGTTCCATGGTTTCTGCGGATGCCAGCAGGATGATGGGTCCACGGCTGGCGGCACGCAGTTGATGCAGCAGGGCGTCCCGTTTTTGTTTGGGAAGTTTCATATCCACGAGCATCAGTGATGGACCGATTAGACGTGCACTTTGAACTGGCATTGGAGGCTTTTGATTCGGAAAGCACAATGCAATTTCTTTGCTGAAAGAGAGGCTCCCACACTGAAATATTTTCCGGACGATCCGATATAATCAAAACCGTATGGAGGGGAAGAGTATCGCCGTGGGTGTTCCAGGTAGCCATAAAAGGGTCCTTTCCTGTTCATTTACTTGACGGGAAATTAGTCTGCGTGTTACACTCGTGCCATACAAATCTGCAAAGAAAGGAGGCGCACGACACATGGCAAAGTTCATCACCAAGTTGTTCACGAAATCTTTCCGCACCGTTAATGGGAGTGCTGTTGATTCTCGTAGTGCGCCTGCTTGTCGTTAGTTTACATTCAATGTAAATAACAGCTGCGGCGCACTCGCCCGCGGCTGTTTTATTTTGTCTTTTTAATCAGCCGCGAGCAAATGTTTGCGGCTGATTTTTTGTTTTTATAGGAGAAGACCATGTTCGACATTTCCACTCAACTGTTCGAAGCGCAAGATGTTCGTTTGGGACCCATCGATTATGAAAAGGACCCGCAGATCGAATCCAAATGGACGCATGATTCGGATTTCATGCGCATGTATGAGATTAACCCGGCGCGTCCCATGTCTGCGGCGATGGTGAAGAAGCAATATGAGAAGCTTGAAAAAGAGATCGATGAAGAGAAAAATATCTATTATTTTGCCATCCGCGCCAGAGAAGATGACAGGCTGGTGGGTAAAGCCATGATATATCACATCGAGTGGTCGAACGGCAACGGCTCTCTTCACCTGGGTATTGGTTCCGCAGATGACCGTCATAAGGGATATGGCTCGCAGACATTACGGATGTTATTGCGTTTTGCGTTCGCAGAGTTAAATTTGTTTCGTGTCAGTGCGCATGTTCCCGAATATAACGAAGCCGCACTTGCTTTGTTGAAGAAATTTGGCTTTGTCGAAGAGGTGCGCAGGCGGCAGGCGCTGGAACGCGATGGGCGTCGTTGGGACCTGCTCGTTTTCGGTTTGTTGAAGGATGAGTGGCTGAAGCAGGCTAAGGCATAGAAAGATGCGCATGCCATCCAATCCAAAGAGGAGAATAGGATGAGAGATATATTTCGCGGAGAATTAGTCCGCTTTACGGCGGAGGAACCAGGTGAGCATGCCAAAGTGGAAGCTCACTGGCAGCGCGATTCTGAATTCCATCGGCTTGCTGATAGCGAACCCGCCATATTTGAGTCCGAGAAGAAATTGAAGGAATGGTTTGAGAAACAGATCGAGAATGGTTTTCCGCCCAAACGATATTTCTTTTCTGTACGTACATTGGATGATGATAGGGTAATCGGGTTTCTGGGGCTGTGGGTGGATCTGGTGCATGGGGAAGCCTGGGTCGGTCTCGGTATTGGCGAGCGTGAGTTGTGGGGTAAAGGCTATGGTACGGATATGATGAAGCTATGTTTGCTGTATGCCTTCACTGAGTTGAATGTGCATCGCGTTTCGTTGGGACTTCACGCATACAACCCGCGCGCGTTGAAGTCGTATGAGAAGGCAGGTTTTCGCCTTGAAGGACGCACACGCAAGGATACTCTGCGTGAAGGCAGATATACCGATGGATTATGGATGGGTATCCTGCGCGAGGAGTGGAAAGCCCTGCAAGCTGGAGATGGAAAATGAAAGATTTTTTGAAAGGCGAACTCGTGCGTTTAAGCGCGATGGACGCGGACGAAACCAGCAAGGCTTTTTCACGCTGGAGTCGTGATTCGGAATTCAGGCGCTATTTGGACAGCAGTGTTGCCTCTCCTGCCTCCCAAAAAGATATGCAGAAGTTGCTTCAAAAGGAACTGGAAGAACAATCGATGAATCAGCATTGGTTCAGCATTCGGGCATTGGAGGATGATCAATTGCTGGGCGATATTGATCTGTATGTATATAACTGGCCCGGGCGCGATACATTCGTTGGACTGGGTATTGGTGAACGCGATTTCTGGGGCAAAGGCTATGGCACGGATGTGATGAAAGTGATTCTGCGTTATGCCTTTACCGAGATTAACATGAAGCGTGTCACGCTCTCTGTATTTGAGTACAACCCGCGCGCCATCCGTTCCTATGAAAAGGCGGGTTTTCGCCACGAAGGACGATCGCGTCAATTATTGAACAAGGAAGGAAGGCGCTGGGATATGCTCACGATGGGCATCCTGCGCGAAGAGTGGATGGAACAAAATGGAAAACAAACTACAAACTAAAGAAATTGCCCTTGACTCAGGCATTAACCTGCGGTTTGCCCGATGGGATGATCTCCACCCCATTACTCGACTTGTCTACGATGTCTGCGAAGCGGATGGAGATACAACGGTCGCTGTCACGCCGGAGGAAATGAAACTCGAATGGCAGACACCCGGCTTCAACATCGAAACAGACGGTATTGTTGCAGTAACAAAAGAGGGGCGTATCGTTGGCTATGAGGAATTTGCAAATGAACATGAACATGCCAAACTCCGCACAGATGGATATGTCCATCCTGAATTCAAGGGATTAGGTATTGGCACTTCCATGATGAGAGCTATCGAAGAACGGGCGCGCAAGGAAATTGCTTTAGCCGCACCCGATGTCCGCGTATATCTTCAAAGCACATTGGACAGCCACGACGAGGATGGCAGGAGCATTCATGAGAACGAAGGATTCCATTCCATTCGATTCCATTGGCGAATGCAAACTGACTTGAAAGCTGCACCAGCTCCCGTTGTTTTTCCCGAAGGTATCGAATTACGCCCTTTTGTCAAAGGCGAGCACGACCGCGCCGTCTGGCAGGCACAAAACGAAGCCTTTCGAGATCACTGGGGAAGTCATGATGTTCCATTCGATCAATGGGAACTTCGCAAATTCGGCCGTAAGGATTTTGACCCATCATTATGGATGATCGCCTGGGAGGGTGATCAGATCGCTGGTTTCTCACAGAACCGTTATCGCATGGATATCGGTTGGATTGGTACATTGGGAGTCCGTCGTCCCTGGCGCAAGCAGGGACTGGGTTACGCTCTGCTGATACATTCCTTTGGCGAATTTTACAAACGAGGCACAAAGACTATTGGTCTCGGCGTGGATGCGGAAAATCCCACTGGCGCTACACGTCTTTATATAAAGGCGGGCATGTATGCCGCCAGCGAATTTGTCACCTACGAAAAAGAGTTGCGCCCCGGACGCGAACTCGAATAGCAGGAATAGGAAAATCAAATGAACATATATTTGCAGGAACAATTAAATGATTCTCTTCCCAAAGGCTTCACCGTACGCGGTGCAAATATGGACGATGTTGAACCGGCGATGGCGCTGTTCAATCGCTGGTCGCGCTCTGTGATAGGACGGGATGAGTTCGCCTCATCGCAATTCATTCGTAATGAGTGGATGACACCAGGTGTCGATCCTGCAGAGGATATTCGCCTGGTCTTTGCTCCCAACGGAGAATTAGCTGCTTACATCGAAGCATGGACGACTGGCAATCCACCAGTCCATCCGGCGATATGGGCGCGCGTGAGTCCGGAATATGAGGATATGGGCATCAGCACATGGATGATGGGTTGGGCTGAACAGCGCGCTTTACAAGCCCTTGAACGAGTCCCTGCCGGGCTTCGCTTTGCACCACACGTGGATACATATCGCCAGGCTGAAAAGGCGACGAAACTATTTGATGATTTCGGTTATCACCGCATTCGAAGTACCTATTACATGCTCATTGAAATGGAAGCGCCCGTGCCTGAAGCGGAGTTCCCCAAAGGCATTGTTCTTCGCACCTTCGACCCGGAGACCGATGTCGAAGCGGTTTATCGAGCACAAAAAGATTCCTTCAGCGACCACTTTGGCTACGTTGAAGAACCCTTCGAGGAAGGATTGAAACGGTTCAAACATCATTGGTTGCGTGAAGACTATGACCCATCCTTGCTGTTCCTTGCCATGGATGGAGATGAAATAGCTGGCAGTAACCTCTGCCGCCCTCATTCCTATTACGATTCAGAGATAGGCTGGGTGGGTTCCATTGGTGTGCGCCGACAGTGGCGAAAGCGCGGTATTGGGCTTGCTCTCCTACGCCATTCATTCAATGAATTCTATCGCCGCGGCAAACGCAAAGTTGGACTGGGTGTGGATGCGCAGAATTTAACGGGCGCATTGCGCTTGTATGAGAACGCTGGTATGCGTGTGGCTCAAGCGGTCGATCGTTTTGAGAAGGAACTCAGACCCGGCAAAGAAATCAGTGTACAATCACTTTAATAAATCGTAACAAATCATAAGGAGATCATCATGAACCTTCGCTGTTCTTATTGCCAGACCCCGTTTACCATCGGGCGGCTCGAAAAACTCGACGCCCTGCAACACCTGGATGCGAATAACCTGACTTACTACGATGCGCATTGTCCGCGTTGCCGCAAAGCCAATCCTGTCCTGCGCCGAAAATTGGAAATGACTTTTCCCAACTGGCGCGACGCGCTCAAAGAGTTGGAAAAGGAAATGAAAGCCAACCCGCAACCGGAAGCGCCTCTTCCCAAGCCGGAAGCTGATTCTGCCGCTGAGACCGAGTCCAAGCCTGAGCATCATCGGACGCGAGCAGGCAAAACGGTGAAAGAAGAAGAGAAACCCGCGGCAAAGCCCAAAGCAACATCGTCCGCGAAGGGGAAAACTGCAAACAGGAAAAGCAAGTGAACCAATCCCGAAGGGATGACAGGGTTTGTACAAAATTCATGACGCCCCTTCGGGGTTCAGAATCGAATTGTCGTGAATCTATAATCATTCCACTCCTTTGGAGTTATCTTTTGCACACAATAACTGAGACGACAACCATATGAGCATCAAAGCAGTCTTCTTCGATTTAGGCGGGGTCATCCTGCGCACGGAATATCAAGCGCCGCGCCAGCATTTGGCGGAACGCCTGCAGATGGAATATGACGATCTGGTCAAAATCGTCTTTGACAGCGAGACGGCTGTCCACAGCGACGGTGGGAGAAGTGGCGTCTGATGAGCATTGGGTGGCGGTGATGAAACGTTTGAAACGTGCAAACTCCGAAATGCAGACCATCCGTGATGAGTTCTTCGCGGGCGACATCATTGACCGCAATCTGATCGAGTTTCTGCGATCTCTGCGCGGCAAATATAAAACCGGGCTTATCTCCAACGCATGGAGCGATCTGCGCGAATATATTGTCAGGGAAAAATTTGACGATGCCTTCGACAATATGATCATTTCTGCCGAGGTGGGCGCGGCAAAACCGTCAGCCCAAATCTACAAAATTGCATTGGAGCAGCTCGATGTGAGTCCGAGCGAAGCGGTCTTCGTCGACGACTTTTACGAAAATATCGAGGGCTGTGAAAAAGTTGGCATGACGGGAATCCATTTCAAGGATGCCGAATCTGCTCTTAGAGCAGCTTAAAGCTTTACTCTGAAGCGACCGTCCTATTGGGCGGTCACTGATAGGACAAAAATGAACTCCAAAGCTCAACTCATTTTGCGCGACCTGGGGAACGGACTTATCATGCGCCGTTCTTCACCTGAAGATGCGAACGCACTTTCGGCGTTCAATGGCATGATCCATCGTGAGGATGACGCAGATGAAAAACGCCTCATCGCGTGGACGCGCGACTTGCTTACTCGTCCGCATCCCACCTTCCACGCTGACGATTTCATCATCGTCGAAGAATCTTCAACTGGACAAAATTGTCTCATCATTGAATTTGATTCCCCAAACCTGGAGTTACGAAGGGATCGAGTTTGGTGTCGGTCGACCTGAATTGGTCGGCACGCTGCCCGAATTTCGCGGCAAAGGGCTTGTGCGTGCACAATTCGATGAAATCCATAAATGGTGTATCGAACGCAATATGCCTGTGCAAGCCATAACGGGCATTCCTTATTTCTATCGTCAGTTCGGTTATGAGATGGCATTGGATTTAGTCGGGGCGCAGGTATGGATATGAACCGAATGTCCCGAAGTTGAAAGATAGGCAAAAGGAAAATTATGTTATCCGCCCTGCATTGAGAAGCGAATTGCCATTCATTGCCGAATACTATGAACATGCCATTCAACGCCATATGGTTACCTGTGTACGTACGCCTGAAACTATTCAAATATGAATTTGACGGACAGAGCCGAAGAAAGTATTCATCTTCAACATGGGATATTATTGAAGAATTGATGCAGATGAGCGAGTGGGTTATTTGCAAGCACCCGCAATTACTGGGCAGGAAGACTACGGCGATGTTGGTATGAACTCAAACCGGGTGTGTCATGGTTGGATGTTACCCCGAGCGTTGTCCGTCATCTTTGGAATACAGGGAAAGAGTACGGCACAACGGATGGAAAAAATCGTACATCGTTTGGCATTCCTTCTGGGAGCGGATCATCCTGTGTATCAAGTAATGCTTGGCGTGATTTGCCTTAGTATCGCAAGCCGTACGCCTATTATATGCGTGTGGCTGATCTGCCAGGTTTTCTCAGTCACATTAAGCCTGCGCTGGAAGAACGGCTGGCTTCGAATCCATTGCAATAGGTCATAGCCGCGAGATCAAGTTCAGTTTTTACAGGATGGCTTGCGCATCATGATCGAGAAGGGTAAATTATTCAGTAGAAAAATGGATACCCTACTCCGGATGAATGGCGGCGATATTGCCTTCCCTGATCTGACCTTTCTGCAACTGTTGTTCGGATATCGTCAGTTTGCAGAATTAAGCACCAATCCTTTGCGGATTGCTGGTGTGATAGTGGAAGACGTACCGTGTCATGATCGATATTCTCTTTCCGAAAAAGCTGTCGGATGTTTTTCCTATTGCTTGATAGGCGTACCGCGACCTTTATGTCGCTACTCAATAAAAGGCGACATAAAGGTCGCAATACAAAAATGGAGATCAAAATGCAAATTCTATTCCCGATCTATACACTCTGGCACAAAGGAGCAATCCTCGCCTAAAATTGCCGCACCTACTTTTACCAGACAACCCTGTAGAGTTGCGGCGTCACCATAGAGGATGAACATTCCTCAAAAACTCTATAAAGGTACATATGTTTTCCAATTTAAAGTTAAACGCAAAATTCGTTTATCTGTTTATCGAATTTAGCGCGTCCGTATTCTTCTCGATGATGTTCGTGGTGACGTCATTGTATGAAGCTACTGTTGCCGGGCTGACGCCTGTTCAACTGATCCTTGTTGGTACAACGCTTGAAATCTCGGCGTTTATATTCGAAGTGCCAACCGGCATTGTCGCAGATGTATACTCACGCAAACTGTCCATCATCATCGGGTATATCCTGATGGGTGTGGGCTTTCTCGTCGAAGGCTTCTTTCCATCCTTCCTGCCCATTCTGCTCGCGCAGGTCATCTGGGGTTTGGGCTATACCTTCACCTCTGGAGCAACGCAGGCATGGATCTCTGACGAGATCGGCGAAGACCCAGCCAATAAATTATTTCTGCGCGCTGCACAAGTTGGTTTGTTCGCATCCCTGATCGGCATGGGGCTTGCCACACTGGTTGGTGCAAACAATGTCGCTTTGCCGCTTCAATTGGGTTCGGCAGGTGTCATGCTGATCGGCATCACACTTGTGTTTATCATGCCCGAAACGGGATTTCATCCCACGCCACGTGAAGACCGCACAACGTGGGGGCATATGTGGCACACCTTCAAACAGGGTGTAGATACCGTACGTGGGCGACCTCACCTGATGAGCGTAGTCGGCGTTGGCTTGTTCTACGGCATCTATAGCGAAGGTTTTGACCGCCTGTGGGTCAAGCATCTGCTCGATACGTTCGATCTGCCAATCATCTTCGGAGGCAACCAAGTGGCGTTCTTTGCGGTTCTGCGAATCGTTGGGACGATCCTCACCATCATCGCTGTCCGTTTTGTGGAGAAGCGTGTGGATACGAGCAGCCCGATCGCCATTGGACGCGCGATGTTGATCGTGACGGGGTTGATCTCCCTTTCACTGCTCGGATTCGCCCTCTCGCCGCTTCTTTTACTAAGCCTGGGCTTGTATCTATCCATTGACGTTTTACGCAACCTTGCCGGACCTCTGCAAACCGCGTGGGTCAACAAGAAACTGGACTCAAACGTCCGCGCCACTGTCCACTCGATGTTCGGACAGGTGGATGCCATCGGGCAGGTCGTGGGAGGTCCCATCGTTGCAACGATTGCTGCCGTTAGTTCCGCCGTCGCTTCACTCGTGACCTCAGGTCTGCTTCTGACTCCCGGCAATGTTTTTCGTAAGCCGCGCCAACTCTCAGTCTAAGAATGAAGCGATTGAGAATGTGGAAGTAGTTCCCACCGACTAAATCAAACAGTGACCATCGCTATTAATGTGATGGTCACTGTTACTTTATCTATGCAAGGATAAAAACATGAGCGCTGAGCCTGTCTCCTTTTTTAGCCAGAACATCAAACTTGTTGGAACGCTTTTCAAACCGGATACTGATAAAACTTATCCTGCCGTTGTTGTGGTACATACAGCATCCGGTGGAGAACAAGCAGACCCGTTTTACGATCATTTGAAATCTGAATTACCCAAGCAT
Source organism: uncultured Chloroflexia bacterium (assembly GCA_963753655.1). Taxonomy (GTDB): domain Bacteria; phylum Chloroflexota; class Anaerolineae; order Anaerolineales; family Villigracilaceae; genus Defluviilinea. The sequence continues at coordinate 56,999 of CAVWDB010000007.1, read as the reverse complement.
GGCATCGCTGTGCTGGTATTTGACCGCAGGGGATCTGGTAACTCGCAAGGGGATTTTGAAACTGCTGATTTTGATACTCTTGCGGACGATGTTGTTTCCGCTGTGGAATATTTGGCGTCTCGGGCTGATATAGAGAAATCGAAGATCGGTTTGCATGGGACAAGTCAGGGGGCATGGATCGCTCCGATTGCGTCGGTGAAGAAGCCTGAAATTGCATGCGTTGTGGCTGTATCCGCATCTGGCGTTACTCCTGCCGATCAAATGGATTATGGCGTGGCATTCCATCTTCAGCAGGATGGTTTTGACTCGTCAATGATCGATAAAGCCATTGAGCTACGAACACTGGTAAATAGGTATTTCCGCGGTCATCTACCTAGAGAACAGGTTGCCGCAGAGTTGGCTCGCTATGAATCTGAACCGTGGTTTGAAAAAGGATATTTATACCCGAGCGAGGAATTGCCTGTTGATATTACACAAGCCAAGTGGCATTACGAAATGGATTATGAGCCGCTGTCCATTTGGAAGAAAGTAAAACAACCCTCACTGTTGCTGTTTGCAGAGACTGATGAATGGGTTCCAGTTGAGACGAGTATGAAAAACTATAAAGATGCAACCGCTCATATGAAAGATGTAACCATTCGGCAAATGAGCGGCACAGATCACCTTATGTCGATTTCGGGGGATGAGAATGTCCTTGATATTTCTCAGGAATACCTGAAGGCACTTGTAGATTGGTTGACGTCCAGGCTTAATCGATAAGTTTTCTTTACAACCTACTTTGCAATTTCCCAAATATGACCACCGGGGTCTTTGAAGCTGGCGGTTCGTATGCCCCAGGGACGATCCATCGGTCCGTTTATCAACTTCACGCCATGAGTTGCTAATTGCGCGCACATAGCGTCTACATCATCTACATGGACGGTAAAAACTAGGCGAGAGCCGTCATTGGGGTTTCCCACGGCTGCGGGACTTACAAGTTCGTCAGCAGATGACACTTTCAACAAGTTGATGAGCGTTTCTCCGATTTTAAACACAGCCGAATTATCATCTTCAAATACCGAAGACAGACCGAAAACATTTTGATAGAACTGTTTTGCTTTATCCAAATCTTCCTCGAACAATGTAATGGCGAAAATGTTTTTTGCCCAGGAATTCACATCGGTTTTTTGATCCATGAACTATCTCCTTTTATCGTTAAATGATTTCTAAATGGTAGAATTATCTGGCATTCCATTTCATATTCATATACACATTTCCCTTTTTCAACTCATCCAACATTTGGTTCAATCGTTTTTGTCGCGTAGCTTCAAGCTTTGCGCGTTGAATCCAGCCGACATAATCGTTTTGTTGATAAGATGGACGCGAACGATAAGCATCCATTGCTTCATGTTCATCAAGCGCAAGACGGATGAAATCTGGCATGGGATAACGAAGTCTTGTTGGCATGGGATTTTCCTATTCTGGGACCACGGCAATTGCATCCATCTCTACTAAAAAGTCAGGGTGTGCTAACCCAGCTACAAACACGAATGAGATGGCAGGCGGATTGGGACGGTTTCCCCAAACACGTTGGAAGACCTCAAAGCCTTCCTGAAGCGACTGTCCCTGGAGAACGTAAAGATTCCACCTGACAACGTGTTCCAAACGTGCACCTCCAGCAGTTAATGCCGCCTGGATGTTTTTCAAGACCTGCTCTGTCTGTGCTTTGAAGTCATCTTTTCCGACAATTGTCCCCGATATATCGACGGCATCCTGACCGCCTATATACACTGTTTTTACAGGTCCGCTTGCGACAACTACATTCGTGAAAGCCGGGTTCCTGTGAAGAGTATCGGGATTAATATACTGTACCTTTCCTTTAGCGATAGTTGAAGTCATTATCAGTTCCTTTCCATGATATTGGCGAAATAGCCTCTTACTTCTAAAAAGTGATCCAGGTTTTCCAACCCAAGCTATTTTTTCAAAGTACATAACGCCTGGCGGATTTCGCCGAGATGGTAAGCAGTATGCACAACGATTGCCATCGAGCCGCCGATGGAATCGTCGTTCCATACTTCATTATTGCGGAATATCTTCTCGATGCGGTGGTAGGTATCTTTGAGTTTGTTTTTGTAATCGTCCCATTCTTCGGGAGTGACTTTTTCAACCGTGCGCCAGATTTCACCCCAATCAACGCGGCTGGTATCGTGATGGACCACGTATCTTTCCAATACTTCGAGATAAAAGGTTACGTGTGCGACCTGCGCGGCGAGTGAGGCGCATTTGCCTCCAACGGGGATCGAAGCCTCTTGTGCGGAAACAGTTTCCAGCGTCCGAAAGAGAGACGTGTCTTTATCGAGATAGATGCCGTGGGTGTTGTCGAAGGTCTCATCCAAAAGGGCAAAGAGATTGTTGAGATAGTCTTCCTGTCTGATTATTTTATCCATTTGTTATCCTGCTCCTTCATAAGCGGATTTGATCCACGCGATGAGTTCGGCATCCACTTCCTGCGCGTCGGTCAGGTTGACGATGTAATTGCACATGCTTCCCTTGGGTTGCTCGATGAGTCGCTTGTTCTTCTTTAAGTCTTTTGCGTTGATGCCCACCTCAAAACGTGTGTTCGTTTTAGGACCGATCATCGCAAATTGTTTCTTGCGCCGCAAGCTGACATAACCTTTTTTAGGGACAATCTCGAAGCCTCCAAACTTATGGATGTGTTTCATCAAGGCTTCGTGAATGGGGCGGAAGCCTGCTTTCGTACCAGAATAGATTTCATCCAGCACCGCGTCGATGGGTTTGTCTTCCGCGGCGCGCGTGCCATCGGATTGCAACACGGCATGGACGAGCGCATTGGCATCCCCATGACCCAGCCCAAGTTTCTCCTTGAGCATGTCACGGATCTCGCCGTGTTTGGTCAAACCGCTTTTCTTCACGATCACAGCAAGTTCATCAAGCGATTTGCCTGTTTTCTTTTGAATGTTATTGATTTGGGTTTGAACAGCTTTATCAAGGGAACTCATGAAAACCGTCTCCTTTGGTTAAGTTGGACAATGACGCCTGGATTATAGAACATTATTTCTAAAAACACAACGGTAAAAATAAGACTTCCGAAGTTTTCAAAACTTCGGAAGTCTTAAGGCTAAACTTTTGCCAGCAGTTTCTGTAACTCTTCTTCCATATCCTTCCGTTCACGGACGGAAATGGAGAGCATCGAGGTGAAGCCGCAAAGACTCCTCACTTTTATGCTTCACATAATGCTCGCGATACATTTGCAAAATGGAAATGGTCTCGCCGGTATATTTTTCAACGGTTACTTCGTCGCCTGTTTTGATAACACCTTCCTTGGTCACGCGGCAGTACAAGCCGGGTCGTTCGGCGGCACGGAACTTCTTCACCCATTGTGGGTCTGCCATACGCGTGGCAAACGTCCCGCACGGGATGCGCGGCGATGTAACTTGTAGCGTTACTTCACCTACATGCAAATAATCTCCTACATTGAACTGCGCGCTTTCCAATTCACTGATGGTCAGGTTGTCGCCGAACGTACCAGGTGTAAGTTCCATCCCTATTTCATTCGACCACCATGAATAATCCCCTCCGCCATAGACATAAAGCGCCTGATCGACTCCGCCGTGATTCTTCGTGTCACAGATCGCATCGCCGTCAATACCCAGCGATTTGATCTCAACAGGTTCATCCACCGGCATCTTGTAAATACCCGTCGTTTCAATATAGTTTTCCCTGTGTTGCGTTCGTTCTTTTCCAATGTTGATACTGATAAGTTTCATCTCATATCCTTTATATTATTCAACTCTTTCCCATTGCAGAATGCCGACGGCTTTTTCTCCATCCAGCCGGGTGGGTGGGGTTTTTAGTTGCAGGTAATTTTTTGAGAATTCAAAATATCGTTTCTGTTCGGTACCTTCCATGTTCGGGAAGAGTGAACCTTCCACATGATGGACGATCATGCTTTTTTCGTGATCGACTTCATATTTTCCAAAATAGGAAATACAGCCTCTGAAACTTGCCTGGACCTCATCGACTGCGCCTTTCATTTGATCTCCAGACTTTAACTTTGGACGACCTTTCCGCATCAACTGCGCGGAATAACGACCGGATTCTGTATAAATGATCGTCCCCTGCGCTTCAGCCCCGAACGGATAAATGACAGCCCCATCCGCCGTACGAAATTCAAACGTGACGAGTTTCCACGCCCCAATAAATGAATTGCTACCCATGCCTTACTCCGTGTTTTCAGTCTTGGTGAAATTAAACCCCATAACTGTCTTAACACATCTCCTGAGTTGTTCAGGGAAGCAAAAAGACAGGAAGACAAACTGATGTCTTCCCAATCACCGGGAACAGGAGTGCTTCGGTTCCTGTCAGGTGCTCGCAGCCTGCATGGGCAGGAAGGCTTGCAGGATCGCCTCCACCCGCTGCGGTTGTTTCTTGATCTCGGTCACCAAGCGACGTAACAAATTATTGAGATGCGCCTGTTGATGGAGGCGTTTGCATTCCGCCAGAGAAGGAAGTGGTTGCTTTGGGCGATAGGCGAGCATGGCGGTATATTGCAGGTAATTGATTGCCAAGGTCACCACAGCGAACCACTTCTGAATGGCTTCGAAGGATTGCAAACGGAAGTCACCCAGACCCAGGACTTCTTTGAGATTCAAGTTATCGACTTCCACCGGCCAACGCTTCTGGTAGAGTTTCAAGGCTTCCTCAGCCGTAAGGCGGGTGTCTGTACAGAGGAAGTACTTGGGGCGGGGATCCCCGGGGCGTTTTTTTGAGAGGATAACGTAGACTTCCTGCGACACCTTTTCGAGGTGTCCGCTTACCGTGCGGACATGGTAGGTGGGTGCATGGCGGTCGCCTACAGCCTCCAGCGTGATCTTCTGGTAAGGCTTGTGCTTGAGCGTTTGGTTGTAGCGGTCGATGCGTTGCTTCTCGATTTTGCGATTGGATTTGAGGGCACAGATCACCTGCCACTGCTTGCGCAGGCAGAGATTGATCAGTTTGGCAGAGGCATACCAGGAGTCGAACAACACATACACCTGGCTGCCTTCAGGCAGCAGACGCGTCCAATTCCAGCAGCATTTCACGCGCCAGGTTGTACTTACTGCGATAGGACAGTCGCTTTTCTTTGCCACACGAACGGTTGAGTTTGCGGACCTTCTTCTCCCGCAGATACAAGCGTGTGTCAAACAGAAAGCCGAAGGGACCGATTTGTACATGCAGTTCCACATACACGTAGCCATTGCTCCACGCTTGTCGCTTGCGGGTACTTTCGGTGTGGTTATTTAACGATTGAACCGTTTTTGAATTATATCCAGGGATGGAAACAAAAAGCTCCGCGTTGACACGATGCTTTGTCTTATTGAACAGGTCTTAAGGCAGGTTGTGGGGCATCGCGTGAGGTGGAAAAGAATCCATCAGGGATGTTAATGGGGGTGAGAGTTTGTCCATTCCGAAGGTCCGCAAATGGAACATAGTAAAGGTCTATGTTGCTGCGGTCAAACCTTTGATACGCAAACATGAGGAAGGTTCCATCCGGGCTAAAGCGCGCATCGCGGTAGCAGCATTCCCCGTTGAGCGGGTTGATCTTGCTGGCTTCCCTGGTCTGACTGTTATATAAGTACAGGTTGCCAAACCCATCGTTTCGAACAGCATCGTTTAGCAGGAACAGGTTTTTTCCGTTCCAATCAAAACTTCCGACTCGTTTGGTGCTGTCATTTTCAAAGGTAATGTGCGAGCCGGGAATTTTATCGAGACGTGTAGGACCCACCGTTATGCAATTGGGAATATCCACACTGAAAAGGAAGATTTGATCGGACTGCACAACTTTGGTATCCACAACCCGCGCTGCAAGCTCGTTGCCATCCTGCGACCACAGCGCCTCCCTGAACGGAACCTGGTTGTAGAAACAATTATCCCGGCTTATAACCAGATTGAATCGGGTATCCATTTCTTTTAGCGTATCCAGATCAAATGGGAAAATATTCAGTGTACGCTGGATACTGATTGCAACCAGCTTGCCATTCGGTGAAACTCTAAAACCTTCGAGTAGTTCCTTGCCATCAAAGCAGACAATCTGCTCATTCTGTTTGGTATCACCGTACACCATAAATGCGCAGTTGCGGGATAGATAGACAAGCCGGTTGTCCGAAATCCATTGTAAGTCCGACTTTGGGGAATTATCGGTCCTGATCTGGATCAGTTCACTTCCATCCGTGTTCATAAAGTAGAGTTGGTTGCCGGCAAGAAACGCGATCAGATCTGCTCCACCAGGAATGGTCTCAATGGTCTCGGCGGTTGAGACTTCCTGCGTATTTTCCACCGTGGGAGTGGATGTCGGCACAACAGGTACCGGTGTGCCGGTGGGCAGAATGTTCACAGGAACAGGAGACAGGCTCAAAGTTGGAGTAGAGGCGGGAGAAAGAAAAGGCAGTTGACTCCGGAAAACAAACATCCCGCCGAACAGTAAAAGAGCGATCGCACCTACTATCCACCAGCGGGGGCGGATCTGACGGGCACGTCTATCAACGATTGTTGTGGAGGGATGCAGGATGCGGTCTTCGCCGAAAGCCGCCAGGTTCAATGCACGCGCCAATTCCACGGCGGTGGAATAACGATCCTCCCTGTTCTTCGCCATGGACTTTTTGATGACGGCATCCATGGACTCAGGTAATTCAGGGTTTTCCTTTAATATTTCAGGGACGGGTTCGTTGACGTGTTTGAGGATGGTTGCCAGAGGCGCATTGGTCTCATATTCATAGGCTTGTTTACCGCTCAACATTTGATAGATCATTGCGCCCATGCCGTAGATGTCACTGCGGCCGTCTACTTTTTGCCCATTCGCCTGTTCCGGGCTCATATAACCAGGCGTGCCGATAATGCGTCCGTCCTGCGTTGCAGAATACGCGGCTTCGTTAATTTTGGCGACTCCGAAATCGGAGATGTACGGATTGTTTTGTGTATCGAACAGGATGTTATCGGGCTTGATGTCGCGATGGACAATGCCCTGGCTGTGTGCATGATCGAGGGCGAGCGCCACTCGTTCAACGATACGCGCCGTGTCCTGAAGCGAAAACTTTCCTTTTTCCAGCAACGAGGTTAATGACCCGCCTGCCATATAACGCATGACAAAATAAGACTGTCCATCCTCCTCGCCCACGTCATGCACCGGAACAATGGCAGGATGCTCCAATAAGGCAATTGTCTTAAGCTCGCGCTTGAATTGGGCGCGGAACTTCAAATTATGCATCATTTCACGCGGCAAAACCTTAACCGCCACTTCACGATTGAAATTTGGGTCGAAAGCGCGATAAACGGTAGCCATGCCCCCGCGCCCGATCTCTTCCTTGATTTGATACCTGCCGATTTTTCTCGAAAACATTCCGTCCAAGTATAACAATGCGGTAGACCCTACGCAAGCGCAGTATTGAGATTGTAACGAAAAAGTCCCGCTTCGCGCGGGACTTGAGGTTGACCCTGTTTCGAGTTATTTATCTATTGATCCTGCATCTCAGCCGCCCTGAGTGTATTTGCCATCAACATCGCAATGGTCATCGGGCCCACACCGCCAGGGACAGGGGTAATGAAACCAGCCACTTCCTTTGCTTCGTCGAAATTGACATCCCCCACAAGGCGATAGCCGCGCTTCTTGGTGGCATCGGGCTTGTCGTTGATGCCCACGTCAATGACTGCCGCACCAGGCTTGATCCAGTCGCCGCGTACGAATTCCATTTTGCCGATGGCGGCGATGATAATGTCTGCCTGCCGCAAAACAGCAGGAATGTCCTTTGTCCGTGAATGGACGATGGTGACTGTCGCATTTTCCTTTACCAACAAAAGCGCAGCGGGCATACCGACAATATTCGAACGCCCCAACACCACTGCATTCGCGCCCGAGATCTGCACCCCGGCTTCTTTCAACAAATAGATACAGCCATAAGGCGTACACGGAACGAACAAAGGTTCGCGCCCTTTTTGCGCAAGGCGGCCAATGTTAATCGGCGAAAACCCATCTACATCTTTCGTGATATCAATCGCTCGGAGAATGGTCTCTTCGTCAATGTGCTCGGGCAAAGGTAATTGCACCAGAATGCCGTTCACTTTTGGGTCGGCATTTAATTCCTTGACCAGCTTTTCCAGTTCATCCTGCGTAGTGCTGCCAGGCAATTGATGGTGGAAGGATTCCATCCCCAACTCGGCGCAAGCCTTTTGTTTCATGCTTACATACGTTGCCGAGTCAACACGGTCACCGACCAGGACGGTTGCCAGCCCCGGTTTCGATTTTCCAGCCTCCAGCGCGCGCGGCAACCTTTTCCTTGACTTCATCACGAACCTTTTTTGCAATGGCGGTTCCGTCAATTAATTGTGCAGTCATATTATTCTCCTTTTTTGAGATAACTTTATTCTACAGCCCCGCACTTTTTCTATGAAGTGACACTTATCCCATATTCACAATTACGCCCTTCATCTTATCGCCTTCACATTCGGTCAATTGCACGTCATTGATCTCATTCCAACGCGGTGATGGGGCAAACGCGCTCACGCGTAAATAGTTTTCTGTCAGCCCTTCCATTTGCCAGCCCCATTCGCCCATCTCCGAAGTGGATTCCCATAGTACGGACATTTTCTTCCCGACAAATTTTTCACGATAGGATTGCGCCGACTCTTCCAACACATCGTGCAGGATATGATTCCGCTTCTTTCTAAGCTCGGGCTTGACCTGACCCTTCATCCGTGCCGCCCCTGTGCCGGGACGCGGCGAATACGTGAAGACATGTCCGCCTGCAAAGTTTATCTCTTTGACGAAATCCAACGTTTCAGCAAATTCCTCCTCCGTTTCGCCGGGGAAGCCTGCGATGATGTCTGTTGTGATGGCAACGTCGGGCAGAACATTTCGTGCGGCGGAGACCAATTCGCGGAAAGAGTCCGGTGTGGTCTTGCGCGCCATCCGTCTCAGCGTGGCTTCGCTCCCAGATTGTAGAGGCAGGTGAAAGTGAGGCAGGAGGCGACTATCTTCCCAAAGGGAAAAGAAATCGTTGGATAAATCCCAGGGCTCAAGAGAAGAGAGTCGCAGGCGCAGCACATCCGTTTCACGCAGAATAGCTTGGATGAGTTCCGTTAGGTGGGAACCGAAATCATATCCCCATGAGCCAAGATGAACGCCGGTAAGCACGATCTCTTTTGTGCCGCCATCCAAAGCGGATTGGATATCGAGGATGACATCGGCAACGGTGCGGCTTCGACCTTCGCCGCGCGCGACGGTTGTGATGCAGAACGTGCATTGATTGTCACATCCATCCTGCACTTTGATGAAGGCACGCGTGCGGTGATGCAAACCGGGGAGCGGCTTGCGGGAAATAGGCTCGAGGTCAAAAGACTCTTGAGGAAGATTGAGAACATAAGAAACGAGATGATCTTTTCGATCATTGGGTATAACACGGTTCACATTAGGCAGATCAATTACACGTTGTGGCTGGAGAGTTGTCCAGCACCCTGTTGCGACAATTTCATTCACGCCGGCGCGTGCGATCTGACGGATCTTACTGCGCGAAACGGAGGCGGCATCATTCGTCACCGCGCAGGTGTTGACGACTGCCATATCTGCCGAATCCGCTGAAGCGACAATGTCATGCCCGGCCGCGCGGAATTGCCGAGCCATCGTTTCGATCTCGCTTTGATTCAGCCTGCATCCTATGGTATCGAGGTAGATTTTCATAAAATTCGTCGGTGGTTGAGTAGACCTGAGCGATTTTTTGCGAAGGACATATCGAAACCACCAATAAGCAAAATCATTTAGATTATATGGTGGTTTCGATACGGCGGAAGAACATCGCCTACTCAACCACCGGTGCATTACGGTTGTATCACCACAAAATTCTGGAACAACACATCCACGCCGGGTTGCGTGAATGAACCTGCCAGTACACCGACATCCCCATTTTGGAAATCAGAATCCTGTATGGAAGCGACTTGACCGAAGTTCACATAAAAAGTAAGTGTATTACCAATGCAATCTGCGCGTAAGTGGTTCATTGAGTTCGGCAGGATAAATTCGGATGTTTGCATTTGCTCCTGCCCCAGTAACAAGGTTTGACCACCGATGAATTTTCCGATGGCGTAGAAACCGTCGTTGGAGATGATGAAGAAATAATAATCTCCATTCTGATAGCGGCACAGAAGACCTGCGCGATTCTCATCGGGTCCATTCAGTTTCGTCACGTCTGCTTCAACGCGCACATCGCCGAAATTCTTTTCAGGCGTAGCCCAGAAATTTAACTTGGGCTGCCGCACAAGGATTCGGTAGCCGCCGCTGTCATAATCCATGATGCCGCCATCGTTGGCGATGCGGTCCCAGCCGGAGGTGTTGTCTGTGAACTCTTCGTGATAGAGGATCTCGCCCGGGCTGTCGGAAGAGATAACAGGGACTGATTGCACAGGGATGCAGGACGCAAGAAGAAGGATGAAAAGGGCAAGAAGGAGGCGATAAGATTTCATAAGGGGATTTTATCAGAGTTAAGTCCGTCATTGCGAGAAAGCCCGCAGGGCAGGCGAAGCAATCCCCATCATCGTGCGGGAGATTGCTTTGCCTTCGGTTTCGATACGGGCGAGACGCTTCGACTGCGTTCGTCGCAAACAACGCTCCTCACTCTGCTACCCTGCGGGCACGATGTCAGCGCGAACTTGCCCTACTCAACCTACAGGCTCGCTATGACGAGCGGTATCATGGAAAATACTGATTTAACAGAATTTGAGCATCGTTGTTGCCCAAGTCACGCGCCTGAATTAAGTGATCGTGCATGGAAGTGTAATCTTCCTTTTGCAAATACAATAATGCCAAATGATAATGGGCAGAAGCCAGTTTGGGATCGCGCTCCAAAGCTGTGGATAGCATCGCTTCCGCTTCGCTGTCTCTGCCAGATATTGTATATAACCATCCCAGCATATCCAACGCGTGCGGGTCTTCGGGAGTCAACTGCATGGCTTTTTCCGCGGCGGAGATGCCTGCGTCCTCGATATTGATATTGTTTTGCGCGCAAAACCCCGCGAGCAATAAATAATAATGTGCATCCTCCGGCGCTAGCGTTGTGGCATATTGATATGACTTCCAACGCGCGGATCAAGTCTCCTAATTTGGAATAAGATTCGCCAATCGAAACAACCCAGGCAGGGTTGTCAGGTTCAAGTTGCGCGGCGGCTTGGAACTCAGTCAATGCCTCACGATTGTTCCCAACGCGTTGGAAGTACAACCCGCGCAGACCGCGTACTGTGGACAAGTTTGGGTTTAGTTTCAATGCTTGATCAAGTTCTTCGCTTCCCCCCTGACCCGTTTGCTGGTTCGCTTCGCCAAGCCATGCCCACGCCTCAGCATTTTTTACATCATCTTTTACTGCTTCTTCGAATGCCGCGTGAGCAAGTTCCCATTCGTTGACCAGTCCCAGTCCGCGCCCAATGATGACGAGTCGCTCGGAGGGCGAGTTCTTTAACGAGGATAAATTTAGGGTGGTGCGAAGAGTTTGCACAGCGGGATCAAATTCAGGGTCCAGTTGTGAGGCGTTGAGAAGTTGAGATAAAGCTTCGTTCGGATCGGATAAAGTCAACAGGAGTCCCAATTGATAATGAGCGGAGGCATCCTCCGAATGCTGTGGCATATATTTTTGAAGATATTCAGCGGCTGCGGAATAATCCTTATCTTCCTCATAAATTCGGGCGAGACGCGAGTAAAGATTTTCAGATGGATTCTGTTGCGAGAGGCCCTGTTTCCAAATTTCAGCTGCGCGTGGATGATCGCCATTCAAATAATTGACATCACCCCACGCCACCCAGCCCTGCGCTGAAAGCGCGTTGCGTTGAAACGCCTCTTGATATGCGGTATTTGCCAGCGAATATTCCTTCGCATGATAATAAGCGGTCCCGGCAAGTTCGTAGAGTTCGGGCTGCCACGGAAGTTGTTTCGCGGCGGTCAGATAATGTTCTGCAACTTCGTTATAGGAAGCGGCAGCTTCAGCCTGTTTCCACTCGGCATACCCTGACGCAACAATAGGCGCGAAGACTGCCAGAAGAATGAGCAAAAGAATACCGCAATCACTCGAAACGAGTTACGCATGTTTCATATTATAAGGTGAGAGTAACATTCCAATCTCATATCTGTCTTGAAAGAGGAATACGGTCAAAGGGAAATATTTTACAAGTGGAAGTATAATCACAGATACTCACATGATCGCATCACTATATCAAGTCTTCAATTTTCTTACAGAGCCTTCGGGAAGCTTGATCTATCACCTAATCCTGGTGTTTTCCATCGTTAGTGCATTGCAGGCGGCCTTCTTTCACTGGCGTTCCAGCGGATTTCCACAGGCGCGCCGTACGGTCTTTGGTCTCAGCCTTCTGCTTTCAGCCCAGGTCATTCTTTTTATCTTAACCGGGCTTGGGAATCAGGGCATTGTCAACCTGCCGCTCTTTCTGCCGCCAGTGGACCGGGCGCTCACGCTCTTTTCGCTGATCTGGATGATCTGGTTGTGGGCATTCCCCGAACCCAGCCGCGCCTCTGACGCCGCGACCACATTGATCAGCCTGCTGGTCGCCGCGGCATTCGCCTTGAGTTTGGTGGCATATTCTCAAAGCCCATCCATCTCCTACAACATGACTCCCTTCGATGGGTTATGGCAGTTGGGCAGTATTGGCTTTGCAGTATTTGGGTTGTTCCTGCTCTTGATACGCCGCCCGAACGGATGGGGGAACGGTATGGCGGTGTTCCTGCTTGCTTTTGCGGGACATCTGTTTCACATGATCTTTCGCGTTGATGGTGATTATCCTGGGGCGGTGCGCCTCGCTTATATGGCGGCATATCCGGTTTTAATGTCTCTGCCGCAGCGTTTTCCTGCGCCGGTTACGGGACCCACTACCATCAAACCCGTTGCCCCCTCAGATGAGCGACGACGTTATAGCACAGACCCGAAAACCTTCCATGCACTTCTGGCGCTGGCGGCTGAATCCACCACAGAAAAGGTGAGTCAGGCAATCACGCGTGCCATCGCACAAGCGCTTCTGGCTGACCTATGTTTTCTTATTTATCTTACCGATAACAATAACCAGATGCAAATCGCAAGCGGATATGATTTGATCCGCGAAGAAAATCTGGATGGCGGCAGCATGAATAAAAGCATGATCCCCATGCTCACCAACGCCCTCCAGCGCGGTCGTCCATTGCGCCTGCCCTCCAGCAGTACGTCAGCCGACATCAAAGGGTTGAGTGACTTGCTCGGTCTTGCCAGCCCGGGACACTTAATGAGTGTACCCATTGTGACGCCTGAGAAAGACCCGATCGGCGGCGTGCTGGTGCTCTCGCCTTATTCCAATCGTTTGTGGAGCGCGGAAGATCAGGCGTTCCTTGCGAATATCGCCATTTCCCTTGTCCCGATCATCCAGCGCGGACAAAAGATGAATACGCTGGAGCAAAAGGGGGAGCAGACCAAACAGGCGCTGGATGCTGCCCAATCCCGTATTGATGATCTTGAGCGACGCAATAATGACTTGATCAAACAAATGGATGCCGTCAAAGCCGATGCACAGGAGGGACTTGCGCAGGCTGAAAATCTTGCGGCGCTCACCAAGGTGCAGGAGGAAGCCCAGCAAGCCATCGAAAGACTCAAACGAGAGAATGAAGACCTGCGTACATCGAAAGATATGAAAGCCGGAAATGCCAACGCCAAACAAATTGAAGATGAATTGCGCAACACCCTTAAGGAAGTTGCCCGTTTGCAAAACCAACTTGCTGACTCAAACATGAAGGTAATCGAGGCGGAAAAGGGTAATGCCACCACGCACTCGATTGAACAGGCAGAAGTGATCGCCTCGATCTCGCAGGAACTTCGCCAACCGATGTCGTCCATTGTTGGATATACCGACCTGCTCTTGGGCGAATCGGTTGGTATTCTTGGCGCTTTGCAGCGCAAATTTGTGGAGCGCATCAAGACCTCAACGGAACGCATCGGCAATTTGATAGACTGACATGATCCAGGTAACCACACTCGAAACCGGACTCAACGTGCTCAAACCCGAAGCGGTGGACTTGAATGTTATTATTGACAATGCCATGTCTTATACCAGCAGTCAGGTACGCGAGAAGAACATCTCTCTGCACCTCGATCTGCCGAAGGAGGTAGCATCCATCCATGCCGACCGCGAAGCCCTGCAACAGATTTTGATCCACCTGCTCCAGAATGCAGGATCAGCCTCCCCTGTGGAAGGAACCGTGCATTTACGAGTCCAAACGAGAGCTGAAGAAGGCAAGGAGTTCGTCCTCATCCAGGTCACGGATACAGGTGGAGGCATTCCCGCGGAAGACCTGCCGCGCGTCTTCACCCGCTTATATCGCGCGGATAATGTCCTCATCCAGGGCGTTGGCGACACGGGCGTGGGACTTTCCATTGCCAGGACTCTGACCGAGGCACAAAAAGGACGCATCTGGGTCGAGAGTCAGGCGGGCGTGGGTTCCACATTCAGCGTATTACTGCCCATCGCCAAGAACGTATCGGAAACGGAGAAATAAAGATGCAAGCCCTGCGTCAAATGGGTGGGGGAGTGATCATCGCCATTGTTTCGCTTTTGTTGGTGATGGGTGGTATTGCCCTCTCACTGGCAGAAACCTCTTCTTCATTACCCAATACGCCTACGCCTGTTCCTTCTCTCACACAAATCCCTGATCTTTTTGCATCAACTTCCACAAATATCGTCCTGGCACTGACCGACACACCCACAGCAATACCCACTGAAACATTGCTGCCGCCCACAGCCTGCAGTGTGCCTGCTGGTTGGTTTCAAATATCGGTGGGAGTCAACGACACGCTCTATACCATCGCAGAACGATACAGAACAAGCACCGATCAACTCAGCGCGGCAAACTGCCTCACGAACTTAAATCCACCAGCGGGTTCCCTGATCTATGTGCCACCTGTTCCAACGGTGACAGTCATTTCCTGCGGTCCGCCCGCGGGCTGGGTGAAAACACATCGCGTGCAAAGCGGCGATAACCTCTTCCGCATTGCGCTTTCGTACGGTATCTCCTATCCACAATTACAACGCGCCAATTGTATGGGATCCTCCACAACGATCTATACCGGGCAATTGCTCTGGGTTCCAAACATCCCAACACTCACACCCGCGGTAACTTCCACAAACATGCCCATGCCTACCAACACAACTGACTTCTCAACGCCAACACGCGACTTTTCCACACCGACCCTCACACTAACCCCAACATCTACATTCATTGTGACTTCGACACCTCAACCTACTTCCACTTTCGCGTCAACTTTCACACTGACGCCGTTCCCATCACAAGCCAACACCTCACCATGAAACCCATTGGTTGGATCATAATCATCGCGGCTTTATTGCTGGCTGGATGTGGAAGCAACGCGCCTGCCCTGCCTTTCGTGCTGGTGACCGCCGCGCCGAATGCCTCACCGACTCCGACTCCCTTCCAACCGATTCCGTGGACGCCGACTGGTTCGCCTCTTTCTCAGCCGCTCAGTGATTCGATCATCCAGACCTCCACTCCCCCCGTTGCCGCGCAAACCGCGACCCCCACAGTGGACTCGAACTTCCTCATCAACACCGTCGCGCCCCTGCCGACCATCGACACCTCCGGCAGTCAAGTCCTCAGCAACGGACAGGAGACCGTCAACTTCCTCCTGATCGGCTCCGACCAAAGACACGGCGCCTCCTTCCGCACAGATACAATGGTGATCGTCATCCTGCGTCCCAATGAGGGACAGGTCTCGCTCATCTCCATTCCACGTGATCTCTGGGTATCCATCCCGGGTTCAGAGAATCAACGTATTAACACCGCTTATGAAAATGGCGAGCTGAACGGCTACCCGGGCGGTGGTGCAGGTCTGCTGAAAGATACGGTTCAGTATAACCTTGGCATCCGCATTGACCATACCGCGCTGGTGGACTTTGATGGCTTCCGTCAGATCGTGGACACCCTCGGCGGCGTGGATGTGCCTGTCTCTTGCGCCTACACAGACTGGCGATTGATCGACCCGAGTTACGACCCACAAAATGAAAACAACTGGTATCTGTATACAGCCGGACCTGGTCTCATCCACATGGACGGCGATCTGGCGTTATGGTATGCGCGCTCCCGCCAAAAATCCAGTGACTTCGACCGCGGACGCAGGCAACAGGAAGTTCTGCGCTCACTATTCGCCCAAGCCCTCCAAGCCGGGACGTTGTCCCGCATCCCTGAGCTATATAACGATTTCAAAGACTCCGTTGAAACCGATCTGGGACTCGGCGACATCTTGAAACTCTCCCTCTACGCGCCCAAAATGACGAATGCCGACATCCGCAGTTACTACATCCGCCCTCCCATCGTCAGTTCATGGATCACTGATGGCGGCGCGTATGTCCTCTCCCCGAATCAGGATTTGCTCGAACAAATGTTGACCGAAGCGCTCTCGCCTTCGGCAAAAGTCGTCGAAAAGCAATCCATCACCATTGACGTGATGAACGGCACATCCATTGAAGGATACGAAGCCCTTGCAACCTCCCGCCTCAACTACGCAGGCTACGAAACAAACATCATCCCCTCCGACCGGCAAGACTACGCCTACTCTGTTTTGATAGACAAATCCGCCACACAAGACAGTAACGTGAGCAATTCCATCCTAAGCGTAATGGGAATGACCTCGGGAAGTTTAATACCTGCTCCAGACTCAAACAGTACAGCTCATTATCTTTTGATATTAGGATATGACTATCAGCCGTGCTTTAGTCCGGAGAAATTAGGGCAGTGAGCCGTTGACACGTCCCTCTTTTCCCGCTAAACTATGCGAAGCATAGACATAATAAGAACAGGAGAATATTATGCCTGATAACAAATTAACTTCGCATTTGAATCAAAACACATTACTCACCTCTGCCATCAAATCTTGGGAAATTTACCTTGCGGATCAGGGCAGGTCACCGAATACGATCAAAGCCTTTCTCTCGGATGTGCGCCTGCTCACCACTTTCCTTCCTGAAAATGTGACGCTTGGCAAGGTGACTACCAAAGACCTCAACCGTTACTTTGAATGGATGGAAAAGGAGCGCGAGGTTCCATGCAGCCCCAAGACATTGGCGCGGCGTATCACGGCGACCAAATCGCTTTTCAGGTGGTTACATCAATATGGGGTGCTGGTTGTTGATCCTGCCGAAAAGGTTGCACAACGTTCTGCCATCAGCCCTATCCCAACTGTTCTTACCCCAAGAGAATACGATGAAGTTCTGCTCGCCGCAGACCGTCACCGCCGCGCACAAAAGCCGGATGCACGTCCATACGCGTTGGTCTATCTGCTTTTATCCACTGGTATTAAGAAGAGCGAGACGCTGGGAATCCTTCTCGAACACCTCGAACTGGATTCGCCCAACGGGCCGCAGGTCTTCATCAAATATGCGTCCCCGGCGAATCGTTATAAAGAGAGGAAGCTGATCCTGCCCGATGACTGGATTCCCGCCTTTGAGGAGTATCGTGCTCAATATAACCCTGAAGAGAAGCTCTTTCCCTGGTCACCACGACGATTGGAATACCTGCTTGAAGATATCAGCAATGAAGCCGGGCTGACCAAGCATCTTTCCTTCGATATGTGTCGCTGGACTTGCGCATTGAATGATTTTCGTGCGGGCGAAGAGCCAGACAAGATTCGCCAGAAGCTTGGGGTTTCGAAAATCCAGTGGCGTGAATTGTTTATTAAGTTGAAGAAACTGGCGGGGAGTAAAGAGTAACCCATCGCGCTGAGCGGAGTGAGCCGGTAGGCGAATACAGACGAAGCGCAATAAGCAAAGTACTTAAATTAAACAGGTTATTCGCGCTTCGCCTGCGTTCCTCGCTAACACTCGTCACTCCGCTCAGCGCAAGATCAACCACGTGTTATTGAAAAATATAATGCTTGCCGCGTCTCGTCAGTGAGGCGGAATGAATGTGCGGGGCGGTAGCCTGGAACCCAAACCACCTTTTCGCCCATACAAAGCAGGGGCCAGCGGTCGCGCGCGCGTTGCGGGAGTTTGGCATTGATGAAGAAATCAGAGATCTTCATCTCGTGACCATCCATGCCCAATGGCTCGAAGCGATCTCCGTCCTGGCGCACACGCAATTCAAGCGCATTTGAAATACCATTTGCATCCAGCCATACCTGGAAGGGATCGTCGTTCAAAAGGGCTTGATCCATTGCCAGGGTTGCCCGGTCCCAGCGTTCGCAATTCAATTTCCACCCGCCAGATAATGGGACCGAGCCAGGGATATTCAGTGAGATCGTGCGACTCTCATCGGGCATTTGAGGCCAACGTTCAATGGGCAGAGTAATATCTCCCGCGATTACGTAGATCAATGAGCCTTCACGAAGCAAATGCAAGCCGCCTGTCATATCGATGCGTGCGCGATGAATTGCAGTATTAATAAAGCGCGAAGCGCGTTCGAGAGTCTGGAAGCTGACCTCGGTGTCTTCAGGGTGGAGGCGCTCGATCGCAAGACGAACCAGGTTTCGTTGGAGTCCGAGCGGGCGTTTCGTCAACGCAGAAGAGTCGAAGGCGATGAAGTCCGCGGTTTCTTGAACGAGACAAGCCTGCCACGCCTCCTCCAATGCATTTAAAAGAATTTCGTGGTCACCCGTCAGAGAAGCGGACGTGCGCCAGACCGCTTCACGAAAGCGAGGGTTATAGGTTTCGAGCACAGGGATCAGTAAATGGCGTAAACGGTTGCGGAGGAAATCGAGTGATGCATTGCTGGGGTCATGTCGCGGGCGAAAACCATTTGCCGCGCAGTATACGACCGTTTCTTCACGCCATGTATCGAGCAGGGGGCGGACAATGGGAATCTCCGGGTCGAATAACTCAATAACAGTTCGATAGTTCATCCCTTTTAGTCCGTCCAACCCGGCGCCGCGGATGAAGTGCATGAGCACGGTTTCCACCTGGTCATCGGCTGTATGTCCGACAGCCACCGCCTGCGCCGTGAAACGATGTGCCTGTTCCATAAGGAAACGATAGCGCAGGACACGGGCAGCTTCTTCAATGGAAAGCTTTTCGGCGTCTGCAAAACCGCGTACATCTCCACTTTCGACCACGGAGGGGAGGTTGAGGCGTGCGGCAGTCTGCTCAACGACATTGGCATCGGCATCTGAATCGTCTCGTAATTTATGGTTGAAGTGTGCCACAATGACGCGATATCCTGCCTCACGCAGGATCCCGAGCAGGCATAGGCTGTCCGGTCCGCCAGAGACGCCGGCGATGATGGGACGGTCTTTGCTCAACTTGCATTGTTCGCGCAGGATGATTTCTATATTATCGAGCATGTGACAATTAGAACACAGAAATCAGGAAAGGTTTTGTATCGTTGAAAGATAAAGGTTACAAGGAAGGTTGCCAACCTGACATGTCTCATCCGCGACTTAATCCTGATTAGATACTCGCGTGGACAACGGCCTTGATTAATCAATGCCTTGCGAAGACATGTCAGGTTTTAAGTTTAAAATTGATACAATTCCACCAGCACGCCGGATGTGCTTTCAGGATGAATGAACGCATATTTCTTCCCGTCTGCGGCGGTGCGCGGTTCTTCATTGATAAGGCGTACACCTTTTGTCTTCAACTGGGATATCATGCCTTCAATATCATCCACTTCGAGGCAGATGTGATGCATACCGGGTCCGCGTTTGGCAAGATATTTTGCGACGCCAGAATCATCTGTCGTCGGCTGGACCAATTCCACTTCCGAGCCGGGAAGCGGCAGAAAAGCAACCTGTGACTTCTCGGCTGGCACATCGCGCAGTCCATGCAGTTGCATGCCCAGCGCATCCCGCCAAAATGACAGCGCCTTTTCCATATCTTCCACAACAACGGCTACATGATTGATTTGTTTTACTTGAGGCATGATTTCTCCCATCTGCACAAAGACTTCGGAAGTCTTCCTTATAGAATTTTCGCCGCGAAGACTCCGGTAAGACTTCCGAAGTCTCAGCAAACTTTTTTGATTATATCCGCTTGTCAGGGATTTCGATAACGATTAAGATAGGTACATGTTTAACCTCCCCATCAATGTGCGCCGCGTGGCGGTCATCATTGGTATTTTCACCCTGGTCTTTGTTGTTCTTGAATTCAACCGACGTCTCGATGAACTCAACATACTGAGTCGGCAGAATGAGTTGATGCAGGTTCAGGCAACGCAAGCCGTTCAAACTCAGCAGGTTTTGCAAACCCAAGTTGCCTATGCAGGCTCGACTGCCGCAGTGGAGGAGTGGGCGCGTACAGATGGGCATTATATTCGGGATGGCGATCTCCCCGTTGTACCGGTTGCAGTCCCGGGTGTTGCTCCCCTCGAACTAAGTACACCCGTCCCATCTCCAACACCCATGCAAAAATGGGATGTATGGTGGGATTTATTCTTTGGTGAGCATTAATCATCTTTAGGATGACAAATCGCCTGCTCCTCTTCCCCAATTCAACCACAATTGAAAACGACTCATTACATATCGCGGGATTTCCCCTCGCCTCTCTCGCAGACCAATATCTGACTCCGTTATATATTTATGACCGTTTCACTCTAGACTCTTCTGTCAAATCCTACACGGACGCCTTAAGCACGTTCTATCCCGCTCCATCTCACATTACCTATGCAGGCAAAGCCTTTCTTTGCAAAGCCATCGCCGAATGGACTCAGGAACATAATCTCTTCGTGGATTGTACAGGCGAAGGGGAAATTGCCATCGCAGCTGCGGGAGGTGTGTCGCGTGAACGTATCCGTGTACATGGAGTCAACAAATCTATTGATGATCTGAAGTCTGCGATCCAACACGCGGGCACAATTGTTGTTGATAATTTGACGGAACTGAAAACTTTGGAGTCCAACAGCTTGCTGTTGGAAATCCAGAAGCGAGCTTCTAGACTCCAGAATCAGATTTGGCTTCGCCTGCTTCCCGGTATTGCGGTATCTACCCATCATTCTCACACGCAAACCGGTCAACGTGATAGTAAGTTCGGTATGACGCGGGAGGAGATACTCGCAGCGGCAAAGTTCTGCAAAGATAATAACCTGTCCCTTAATGGAATTCATTTCCATCAAGGCTCCAATTTTCGCGACCCTGAACCATTGATCCCCGCGATTGAGATGGCGTTGAATCTCGCAAAAGAGATCGCATTCAAAGGAGAGTGGCATTTCTGTCCCGGCGGTGGATGGGGAGTGGCATATCATGAAGATGAATTACCCAACCCATCCATTGAGAGTTATGTGCGCGGTATTGCGGAAGCTGTGATCGAAGGATGTCAAGCGCGCGGACTCGATCTTCCGCATTTACATTTGGAACCAGGGAGAAGTCTTGTAGCGCGTGCAGGCGTGGCGATCTATCGTGTGGGCACGGTCAAAAGGCGCGGCGATAAAGTTTGGGTTCTGACAGACGGCGGCATGGCAGATAATCCACGGTACGCGCTCTACGGGGCGCGCTATTCTTGTTTGCCGGTATCAGGCACGAGCCGGGAAAGAAGCGAGAAGACATCCATTGCGGGTCCATATTGCGAGTCTGGGGATGTTATCATCGAAAACTTATCCATGCCTAAGCTTGAAGAGGGAGAATTGATCGCGGTCCCGGTTTCGGGCGCGTATCAGTTGAGTATGTCGTCCAATTACAATGGCGCGCGCAGACCGGCTGTGCTGATGCTCGAAGATGGGAATGCAAAGTTGATCGTTCAAAGAGAGACGGTGGATGATCTTCTGAAAAACCAGCCCTGACGATGAGAGTATAATTTGCGGCTGATGTGTCCCCTGAATTTAAAGGTAAATCATGATCAATAAAATCCGTTTGTATTGGCCGCTCATTAAATCGCTTCAAACCGGTTTGCTGCTTGCCACGGGTATCGCCGGTTATTTGAGTTCGCGCCCGCCGTTCAGCATTTCATTGTTGCTTGGGCTGGCTGTCAGCCTTTTCCTTGCGATCAGTGGCAGCACCATTATGAACATGTGGTACGACCGTGACATTGATGCGAAAATGAAGCGGACTCACATGCGTCCCGCCGCGTCGGGAGAGTTGAATCAGCGCGAAATATTTATGGTTGCGCTGACAATTTCCATGCTGGGTATTGGACTGGCTGTAGTCATCTCTCCATTATATGGACTGGTCGTTTTCGCGGGCTGGTTCTTTGACGTGATCGTGTATACGGTTTGGTTGAAACGCCGAACCTGTTGGAGCATTTTGTGGGGCGGCATTTCAGGCGCGATGCCGATCCTTTCGGGGCGTGTGCTGGCAGTACATGAGATCGAATTGGTCGGTATTTTGTTGGCGCTTTCGATTCTCTTTTGGATACCTACGCATACACTGACCTATTCCATGAAATTCCGTGAAGATTATAAGAATGCAGGTGTGCCTACATTTCCCGCCACCTATGGCGAGAGGTTTACGCGTGCGACGATTGCCGTGTCATCGATCCTGGCGGCGATTGCCATTGTTTGGGCGAGCGTTCTTGTGGGATTGAGTGCAGGCTTATTGAGCCTGATTGCAGTGTTGACGGCTGTTATGCTCATCCTTGCTTTTGCTACTCTGCGTATCCATACAGATAAAATGAACTTTATGCTTTTTCGCTATGCCTCGTTCTACATGCTGAGCGCGATGATCATTCTGTCCATTCCAGCGTTTGTTTAATTTTGTGCTGCAGGGGCGACCCGTCAAGATCGCCGAGTAATCCTCTTATGCCCGCCCTTACTTGTTTTGATTCGTTAGTGCGTAGATTTCCTTTTTATTCCAGCCGCTTAGCTTTGCCAATTCAGTGGAGATGTCTTTTGCGGATTTATCGCTCTGCAATTCTCTCTGGATGGCTTCAAGTAATTGCTCTTCCGTCCACAATTCATTTTCTTCCTTCCCCTTTCCTGCAACGACTAAAGTAAACTCTCCTCTCGCGGGCTGTGATCTGAAATATTCCACTGCACTGCCGACATTTCCACGCCAGTATTCCTCGAACATCTTGGTCATTTCGCGTGCAACGCAAATTTGTCTATCGCCGAGGATGGAGGAAATGTCTTCGAGTGATTCTACGACGCGATACGGCGACTCAAGAAAGATAAGCGTATAAGGCACACTATTTATCTCTTGAAGCCTCTTATGTCTTTCACTTGTCTTATGAGGAAGATAGCCGAGATAGAGGAATGAATCTGTGGGCAAGCCGGAAACGGTCAGGGCGGCGATGGGAGCTGATGGACCAGGAACAGGCACAACTTCGAAGTTCGAGGCGAGGGCGGCGCGGACGAGTTCATAACCAGGGTCATTAATGGCGGGAGTCCCTGCATCCGAGACCAATGCCACGCCGCCGCTTGAAAGTTTCTCAAGAATGAAATCGAATTTGTTGAGTTTATTATGTTCGAAATAACTGGTGAGTTGCGTCTCGATCTCGAAATGCTTGAGCAGTTTCCCTGTATGGCGCGTATCCTCCGCCGCGATCAGGCTGGCTTCACGCAAAATGCGTATTGCGCGGCGGGGTCATGTCTTCAAGATTGCCGATGGGAGTCGCGACGAGGTAAAGTGTGCCCATGGGATGATTTTATCGTAGAAATAAAAATCGGGCGCTCAAAGCGCCCGATGGATTTGTATCTTTGTAAATTCTATGCGACAGGCATAACTCGACAAGAAACACTGGCGTCATTATCCCTTCAGGAACTTTACAACCTGCTCATGGATCTCTTTCGATTGCAACGCGCCTCTATGTCCCAAGCCTGTTGTCTCGATCAATTGCGCACTCTTCCATGCCTTTGCAACAGCGCGGCTGTCTTCAATGGGCGTAACATTATCTGTCGTATCGTGAAACATCAATGCAGGGATATCGATTTGCGGGACCATAAGTTCATTATTGACCCCATCCAACACGCCTTTGCCAAAGTTCTTGTAGATCAATGCGCGTACCCCTTCGATGATCTGATCAGGTAAACCCGCGATCACTTGAAAACGAGGAAGCGAATCCATGATGCGGTTGAACGCGCCAAAATAGATAAGTCTGGTGGGAAGGGGAAAGTTCCGATTGACAAGTGCGTAGGATGTGATCAAAGTACCAAAAGAATGGGCGAGGATCGCCTCAAATTTTCCTTCTTTCTCCGCGATCAAATCCATTGTCGGAGCGATCTCAAGCGCATTCGTCATCTTCCCGCTTGATTCACCGTGTGCAGGTTGATCGTATGCCACGACGCGGTATCCTGCAAATAATAAAGGATCGACGAAACCAGTCATCTGTGCACGCGCGCCACCCCAGCCGTGCATGAGTAGAACAGCGGGATGACTGCTTTCGCCCCAGGTTGTGACGGCAATCTCGCCTACATCCCCTTTAGGGGACGCATCATACGGGACCCGATAATTGTTTCCCCAATCGATGATCTCCCGATCTTTTGGTTTTACCTCGTATTGTGACGGACTGAAAAATGCCTGATAGGCTTTCTTCACGATCCCTTGATGCTTTGTTGCCGCTTCTAAAGATGTCATTTTATTCTCCTTAATCATATACTTATCAGGTAGTAAGTTTTTGGGATAATAAATTAGAAGATCAAATCCAGTTTGTGTTGCTCCACTACCTCACGAAACTTTTTCGTTCCCAGTGCGCGCGCCATTTGTAAAGCGCCTTGTAAACTTGACCCGATCAACGCGGCTTTGCTGGCAGGGTCGCCATTGAACTGAAACACACCCGCATCTCTGCCTTCTGCCAGAGTCGCCTGGAGCCAGGCGAGCATTTCTTTATGCAAAGCCTGAACCTGCTCCTGTAACTTCTCAGGGATCGAGTTGAACTCTGCTTCCAATGAGCCAACCAGACAAACTTTGCCTTTATCTGCACGCATATCTGTATAGATGCCAAAGAACCAATCCAGCTTTTCCTCATAAGAGAGATTTTTGACGCGGGCGTTATTGATCCATAATCTGAAACGCTCGCGATAGCGTTGAATGACCGCAACGCCCAAATCCTCCTTCGTGGGGAAGTGGTAATGGATGGCGGCATTCTTTACGCCGAGTTCGCTGGCGATATGGGCATAGCTAAAACCATTGAAGCCTTTATCCTGCAACAGAGACTCAGCCAGGTTCAGAATTGTCCGTTTGGAATTTTCGATCTTGACCATGCGTCAAATTTTACTTACTAGTTAGTAAGTTGTCAAGTCTGTTTCCAAACGGCGAGCCTGTGAAGGGAGGTGCTATAATGTTTTATCGAACAAATCCAATTATGAAAGGACATTCCATTGGCTAAAGTAAACTATCAATACGAAAAGCGACAGAAAGAACTGGCAAAAAAGCGCAAGAAAGAGCAGAAGGAAAGGCTCAAACAACTCAAAAAGAACAGCGGATCACAAGAGACTCAGGAAAGACAGGATGCCCAGGCAACTACCGAAGGAAATCAAGAGTCTCAACCTATTCAGCAATCAGAGCAATAAAAAAACCTGCAAATTCGTTTTGCAACAAAGAGACCAGCGCTTTGTCAGCTGGTCTCTTTGCTTTAATTTCTCTGTTTTTGGGAAAGTAGGCGACCCTGTTCCTGCCCGTTATTTTCTGGATGCTATAATATTTTATTGAACATCATGGCTAAGTTCCTGAATATCATTCGAACAATATGGATTTCTTTCGGCATCCTGTTTTTTCTATGGATGGTAAATTCCCTGCGCGCACAAGGCTTCGACAGATCCGTTCTTGAGAGCGACACGAAAATCACTGTTGACGAAACAAGCCGCTTCATTTCCTTTCGACCAAACTTGAATCCACAGCCCACAGGTTTGATCTTCCTCCCAGGCGGACTGGTCTCGCCTGACGCGTACGCGCCCATGTCCAGGACAATCGCCGAGAATGGATTCAACGTATTCATCATCAAACTCCCATTTGGGTCAGCGCCCCTGGCTTCACAAGAGACCAGCGTTATGGAACAAGCTTTGGGAATCATGGATGAAAACACATCGATCCAATACTGGGTTGTGGGTGGACATTCGCGCGGTGCGGCTATCGCTGCCCGATTTGCTTACTTATATAGCGACTCAGTTCGACGGTCTGGTTTTGATCGGTACTTCACATCCAAAAGAAGAAGCATTTGATCTGTCGAATACAACTCTGTCAGTGACAAAGATCTACGCATCCAACGATGGTTTGGCGAGCGTGGAGGAAGTGAAAGCAAATGCGACCTATTTGCCAGACGATACGAATTGGGTACTCATCGAAGGCGGGAATCATGGTCAATTTGGTTATTATGGCGCCCAGTTGGGAGATAACTCTGCGACCATCAGCCGGGAGCAGCAACAGAAATTAACAGTCGAGGCTGTTCTTACAGCATTGAATAGTGTTCAGGGGAAGTAGCTTTATCACCCGGGTTTGGTGAGACGAGGAGAGCCATTCTTCGTATTAAAATAAGACGGAGTTCAACATGTTTACTTTGAAAAAATTACTGTGTCTCTTACTCATCGGTCTGGTTGTTTTAACAGCCTGTACCACCCCAGGCAAGTCGTCAAACGTACCCGCCATTGCTACAGCGACACAAACCCCACGCCCCACCCCAACAGCGACCAGGGTTTTACCTACACCTTCCTCTCCCAGCGATTCTGTCCTATGGGACGATCTACAAGTGACTATGGATCAGATCGAGATCACGCAGGACTACCTGACAGATTTTGGTTCCACAAGGAAACCGCCCGCAGGGAAAAAGTTTTTGTGGGCGCATATTCGGCTTAAAAACACAGGTCAGGTCGAGATGGATGTTCCGGTTCTCGAACACTATAGTATTTTATACGCCGCGATCGAGATCAAGCCGATCTACGGTCACCGCAATGGATATGCGGAATATTCCGCATTAGGACCTGTCATTTTTCCAGACCAGGAATTGGATGGCTGGCTTCGTTTCGATATCCCCACCACTGCTGAGTTGAAAGAGATGCGTTTCGTTTTTCTCCCTGAAAGCGCACAGGTGGGCGTCTCGTATTCTTCGCCCTATTATCCATACGCGGAAGATAAGCCAACCTACGTTTGGAACTGCGAGCCATAAGATTTTGGCAATTTAAAGTAGTGCTATAATCTTTGAAGAAGGCTTCTATGGACTTTGAATGGGATCCACGCAAGGCAGAGGTAAATCTAAGGAAGCACGGTGTTTCATTCAACGAAGCCGTAACAATATTTGGCGATGAACTTGCCATTACTGTACCCGACCCTGACCATTCCAAAGATGAAGAACGTTACATCACCATCGGGTGGTTAAACCCGCTGCAAGTTATTGATAATATCTCACACAGACCGCGGCGACAGAATCCGAATTATCAGCGCGCGTGAATTGACTCGAAATGAGCGAAAAGCCTGTGAAGAAGAAAACTGAACTTAACGATGAATTACTTCCTGAATATGACATGAAGTCCCTGCTCAAAGGCGGGGCACGTGGCAAGTATGCCAAGCGCTATCGCGCCGGGACAAATCTCGTGTTGCTGGAGCCAGAAGTTGCAAAGGCATTCCCAAACGAAAAAGCCGTCAATGAAGCCTTGAAGTTGGTGATGAAGTTGAAAAAGGTGCAAGAAGAAGCCGGGCGGTATTCGACCAAACAGTAAACCAGAACTCCGAGCATTTTTGCGAAGCATCTCGGAGTTCTTTATTTATGATGTTGCTATAATGAATAAAATACCACCGAGGAGACACGATGGAAACTTTTTATGCGGATTGGTTGAATAACTTGCAGGAATTACACAACGACGTGGAAAATGCCCTGGAGGGACTCACTCCCGAAGCGCTGGATTGGTCTCCCAAGCCGGGAGTGAACTCGATCACCGTCCTGGTCGTCCATTTGACAGGCTCACAGCGATTTTTGTTCGGTGAGGTGATTGGCGGACAGGATATCCATCGCGACCGCGACGCCGAGTTTCTAGCAAAGGGACTCGCACCCGATGAGTTGAAGCAACGTCTCAGTGACAATCTCACCTATATCACTGATATATTGGAACCGCTAACGCTTGCAGACCTTGAGT
The DNA here is from genome assembly GCA_963753655.1 of uncultured Chloroflexia bacterium. Classification (GTDB taxonomy): domain Bacteria; phylum Chloroflexota; class Anaerolineae; order Anaerolineales; family Villigracilaceae; genus Defluviilinea. Next base: position 29,023 of record CAVWDB010000007.1, on the reverse strand, counting down.
CCAAACGCATGTTCCGCACACGCGAACGGACCGTTGGCTGGGTCATCGGTCATGCGTTGAAACACACTGCTACCCACCTGGGACATATCCAGGTGATGCGCGATATGTGGGAGCAGTTTAAAAGCTGACAGCTCCCTCTTCTTTCAGCAGATGGGCTGGAGGTGAGGTCGCAGTACCTTACCAGCGCGTGCCCATACCAGGATTTTGGCATTTCAAGTAGTGCTATAATTCTTTCAGGAAGTTTCATTTATGCCGACAATTTGGGAACACGGACCCTATCGTTTCTTTTTCTACTCTGCTGATGGAAGTGAACCGCCGCACGTCCATGTTGAGCGTGATAGAAACAAATCGAAATTTTGGCTTGACCCAGTACGTTTGCAAAACAGCGGTGGATACAACCGAAATGAAATCAATCGTATTCAAAGATTGATCGAGGAGAATCAGGAAATGCTGTTGGAGAAATGGAATGACTACTTTAGCGATTGAACTCCGTATGGTTTCAGCACAGACTGTCAACGTAACCGACGAAGCGTTGATCGTGGACTTAAGCGACGGACGCACAGTTTCCGTGCCGCTGGCGTGGTTTCCGCGCCTTTTGCATGGAACGCCAAAAGAGCGCAGCAACTGGCGGTTGATCGGCAATGGCGAAGGGATTCACTGGCAAGATCTGGATGAAGACATCAGCGTTGAAAATCTGATCCTAGGAAAGCCATCGGTTGAGAGTCAGAAGTCCTTCAAAAAGTGGTTGGAAGCACGGACAGCAAGTAAATAGCAACCAGAACTCCGAGATTTTGGAAAATCTCGGAGTTTTTTTTTATGCCTGACAAACTCCCCTCTCCCTCTGGGACCTCCCTCTGGGACGTGTGCCCATGCCAGAATTTTGGTAAATTGCTCATTGAAACTTGGATTACAAAGTGCAACACTGATTTCACCTTTAATCTGGTCGAAATAGTGGAAGGAAAATCTCATGGCTAAATCACCCCCCCCCAGCAAATTTACAAAATGGAAACGACCACTAATAGGCGGACTATGATCTGCTATTTTAATAACACTTCCCATCTTAAGAGTTATCATATTCCCACCTCATTCATTTCATCCGCTTAATATAATAGCACTTGCTTTATATGTTGGCTCTATAATTCCAATTGTATTAATTGTTCCAAGCATATCAAATGAATTGCTGGAGATAACTCTGGTGCTTATAACATGGTTTATTTTAGGAGCCGTTACCACTCATTTTACGAAAAACATTAAGTTCTGCAATTAGTATTACAGCGCAAGGTTGAGAGTAAAAACAGGGTAATTTGAGATAAAGAAGGCATGGTATCTTTCTCCAATCACCTGACCAAGTGAAAAGGAGAGGAAGAACACCATGCCCAAAGAAATTGTAACCGAAAGCAGTCGAGGTAAGCCATCAGGTCGAGCCAAAAATTTGAGTGGTAAGGCCGAGTTTCAAATTGAAACGTGCCCGGCGCCTGAATTCAATTTGAGCAAGCAAGATGTCAAACTGTTTTCAAATGAATTGAAGAAATATATGAAACTGTTCAAACGAGCCTTTCAGCGAGTAGAGCAAATCCAGAAAAGCCTGACGTATCTGCATGGTTTGCTGGGTAATAGCACCCGCAAGAATGTGGAACAGATGGCGCTCGGACAGAAAGAGAAAGTGCGCAGTCTGCAATACTTTGTGGGGCAGAGCCAGTGGGAAACGGAACCTGTGATTGCGATCCATCAAAGATTGATCGGAGAGAGCTTGGGGGAAGAGGATGGAGTGGTGTTGATCGACGAATCGAGTTCGGTCAAACAAGGGACGCAATCGGTGGGGGTGGCAGCTCAATATTGCGGCTCGGTGGGAAAGATTGCGAATGGGCAAGTAGGAGTGTATCTGGGATATGCCAGTCGTAAAGGATACAGCCTGATCGCAGGACAGTTGTTCATGCCGGAAAAGTGGTTTGCCTGCGCCAGTACCGCAGGTACAGGTGAGAAGAGTGCGCCGTACAACGGCTAGCCTGTGGAGTACCGGAAGATCTGATTTTCAAAACGAAGCCAGAAATCGGTCTGGAATTGTTGAAAAACGCCTTCCAACGCGATAATTTGCCCTTTTTCTGGGTAGCGGCCGATGCCTTGTATGGAGACAGCCCCGCGTTTCGAGATGGCGTAGCTGCTACGGGCAAGTCTTATTTCACAGCCATCAAGGAGAACACGCTGATCTGGTGTACCCCGCCGAAGGTTCATGTTCCATCGTGGAGCGGTCATGGGCGTCCTCCAATCCGTTTGCGTCTGAGTGATTCCAGGAAGCATCCTATTCCAGTCCAGCAACTGGTGAAGAAAATTCAAAAGCAAGATTGGGTTCAAGCGGTTATTAAAGAAGGCAGCAAGGGTCCCATTGTTTGTGATTTTTCATTTCTGCGTGTGACTGAATCGCGCGGCGGCTTGCCTGTCGCTGAACTGTGGTTGATCATGCGCCGCAATCTGGATGATCCCTCCGAGATCAAATTCTATTTCAGCAATGCGCCGGTCAATACTCCGCTGAACGAGTTTGTGCGGATCAGCGGAATGAGATGGCCGATTGAATCTATTTTTGAAGAAGCCAAAGGTGAAGTCGGTATGGATCACTACGAGATGCGGAGTTGGTTGGGATGGCAGCATCATATGCTCTTAGTTTCTCTGGCTCATCATTTCCTCGTTCGTTTGAGGATCCTTTTTCAAGAACAGGCTCCTGCGCTCACGATTTATCAAGTTCGCATTTTGCTTTGTAGCGTTTTGCCATCATTTATTCTTGATATTGAATCCGCTTTAGACCGTGTGCGCTATTACCAAGAACGTAACTTTATCGCGTATCGGTCACACCGCAAGAAAAAACTCGCTCAATTAGAGCTTTTCACTCGCAACCTTGCGCTGTAATATTAGTATTGGCTTTTATTACTTTTGTCTTTTATCATAATAGCATTCACACTTTGTGCTTTCTGCAAATAAAAAATCTTATAAAAGTCAAGACTTCTCTACTAAAAGACTGGATAAATGCATCTGAACTGGCAAGCCTTATACCCTCTCCCTCTTGAACTGTGTTTCATACAACTGGCTATATAACCCGCCCGACGCGATCAACTCCTTGTGCGTGCCTCTATTTTTCGACAATCTTTCCTCGATCCATGCCAAAAGTTCAATTTTTGAACTGTTAAATCAACTTGTCGTAGTCTGCGTGTGAACCAATCCAATACCAGATGATGTCATCGTCTTCGCGGATTCAATATCGCGCGATAATTCAACCCAATCCTCACAGAATAAATCGGGCGAGTCGAATGAATTGACTTGAAGCGTAAACTTGGATGATGAGATTCTCTATAAATAAACGATATGCCTGCCGCGCTTGTTTTTGTCGGCAGGCAATTCTGCAAAGGCTTTCCGAAACCTGGCTGTAATGTGGGAGTTCATAAGGTGTCAGGGTCAAGTTTTTTGGTTTTCCGTACTTTGTGGTCTGCCAGGGCTTCATCTGCAAGTTGCGACAAAATATCCCTGGACCTGGCAAATAATTTTGCCCAGCGTTGTTCGGAATGTAATTCTTCCAATATCCATGCTACGAATTCGTCTTGTTCGGCGGGAGGAAGTTTTTCAATTTCAGCGAAAGCTAATTCTAACATGGTCATATCTTCTCCTTGCTTATTTCAAATTATAGCACTTTTGAAACTGTCGAATCTAAACCTTTTCTCGGTTGAATTGTGTTTCATAAAGTTGCGAATACAAGCCGCTCAATGCAATCAACTCCTCATGCGTGCCTCTTTCAACGATCTTCCCTCGATCCATTACCAAAATTAAATCAGCCGCGAGGATCGTGCTCAAGCGATGCGCGATGACGATGCTTGTGCGTCCTGCCATGACGCGCTTCAAGGCTTCTTGAATCAGGGATTCGGATTCGCTATCGAGTGAGCTTGTGGCTTCATCCAAGACCAAGATGCGCGGGTCTTTGAGGATGACACGTGCCAGCGCGATGCGTTGCTTTTCGCCGCCGCTGAGTCGGTAGCCGCGCTCGCCGACGATCGTGTCGTAGCCGTCGGGCAGGTCCATGATGAACTGGTGGATGTTGGCGGCACGCGCCGCGGCTTCGATCTCCGTTTGGGTCGCGTCCATTTTTGCGTAGGTCAGGTTCGTGCGGATGGTGTCGTGGAACAGGTACGTCTCCTGCGTCACCATGCCGATCGCCTGCGAAAGCGATTCAAGCGTCATGTCTCTCAGGTCATGCCCGTCAATGCGGATGACTCCCTCAGTGGGGTCATACAAGCGTGGAATGAGATAGGTCATCGTCGTTTTGCCTGCGCCGGAGGGACCGACCAAGGCGATCAAACTTCCGGGACGCGCGCTAAAGGAGACTCCCTCTAAAGCGACCTCTCTGGCTTGGGAGGTGGAGTCAGATTCCCCGTCGGATAAAGAAGCGGTTCCTTCCTCCCGACGATTGACCGTTGACGATTGACCATTCTTCCCCGCAGCCTTGGTCTTTTGTCCATCGTCCGTGGTCGGTTTCGCTAAAGACAGCACCGCTCCCACGTCTTCATGTCGTCCGTACCGTTTGACATCTTTGAGCAGTTTGGACGAGTCCACTTGATAATTGAAGGTGACGTTGTCAAATTCGAGTTCGCCTTTGACATCATGCAGAACGATGGCATTTTCTTTTTCGATGATATCCAGAGGCAGGTCAACGATCTCGAAGACGCGCTCAAAACTGACCATGGATGTTGAGAAATCGGCGGGCGCGCCCGCAAGACCTTGAAGCGTGCCATACAGTTGACCGAGATACGAACTGAACGCAACGATGGTGCCGACCGTGAAAACATCGGTGATGACGTAATAACCGCCGAGACCATAGACCAGCGCCGTGCCCACCGCGCTGACGAGTCCAAAGATGACGAAGAACGTGGAACCAACCACCGCACGCCGGATGCCGATATCGCGCACATTGGCGGCGCGTTCACGGAAACGTTTCTCCTCCTCGTTGGCACGACCAAAGAGTTTGACAAGCAACGCGCCGCCGATGTTGAGAGTCTCGTTCATGTGCGCGTTCATCTGCGCATTCATTTCCATGCCCTGACGCGCAATATCGCGCAGGATATTCCCAAGCCTTTGCGCGGCGATGATGAAGAGAGGGAGAATGATGATACTGACAAGCGTCAGCCGCCATTCAAGTGTGAGCATGACAACAAGCAACGCAATGGCTTCGATGATATTGGTCACGATGCCGACGATGGTATTGCTAATGGCGTTCTGCGCGCCGACCACGTCATTGTTGAGGCGCGACATCAACTCGCCTGTTTTGGTATTGGTAAAGAAACGCAAGGACATGCGTTGGAGTCGTGCAAATAATGTTGAGCGCAGATCGTAAATAACACCTTCGCCCACCGTGGAGTTGAGTCGCCGCTGAATCACATTTACCCCGCCTTCAAGCAAAGGGATTCCCAGCAATGCCACGCCCAGCCAGATGAGACGCTGCACATCCTTGGCAGGCAGAACCACGTCGATCATGTTTCTAAAAATAAGCGGCGTTAGCAGGGATAAACCTGTTGTAAGAAAATTGTCACGAGCATGCCACCGATATGCCACCAATATTCGCGCGCATACGAAAGGACGCGCAGTAAAAGTTCTCTTGTTACCTTGGGCTTTTCATCACCCTGTCGCATTGCCATCCACCAGCCACCGTAGTGCATCGTTTTGTAGTCTCCTAAAGAGGGTAATTTGTAATTGGTAATTTGATAGTCAAGACCAGAGACTGGAGAATTAGAGAATTGACCAGCCGACCAGACGACTATAAGACCAGAGGGCTAAATCTGCAACTGGACGAAGGGGGAGGTTAATGAAAGTCTGATGCGGGTATAATTGCTCTTAACGAGGTGCACCATGACCAATTTAGAACAAACCATCTTATTGGAAATTTCCACTCTTCAAGAGCCACAACTTGTGGATGTTTTGAAATATGTTCGCTTTGTAAAGTTTGGCTTGGTGGATAGCGAAGAAATCGAAAAGCGATTTGACGAGTTGTGGGAACGTGTCCGCGCACGGGCAAAGGAATTGAACATTACGCAGGAAGATATAGATGCAGAAGTCCGCGCGGTGCGTGAAGGCAAGTAATGCGCGTTGTCATTGATACGAACATCATCGTTTCGGGGTATCTCGGCGGCTCACTCGAAGCAATTATCGTTGCATGGAAATCGGGGAAATTCCCATTGGTCGTCAGCGCCGCCATTATTGACGAATATCTCAAAGTCTTGAAACGCCCCAAATTCAAGATCGAACGCGCCGAACTGGACGATTTCTCAGCCCTTCTTCTCGATAGGGCAGAGTTCGTCATTCCGTTGGAAGAAATCAATGCCATTCCTACCGACTCAACAGACAACAAATTTGTTGAAGCTGCAATTGCTGGAAAAGTCGGTGTCATCGTCAGCGGGGATAGTCATTTGCTGGAGTTAAAACATTTCGAGATGTTTCGATCATCAGCGCACGGGAGTTTGTTGAGAAATTGAGAAACGACTAAATCCGCCACTGGACGAAGGGGGAGGTTAATGAAAGTCTGATGGAGGAAAGGTGTAATCGATTTAGTAAATATACTATTTTGACAGGTGTTTTTGACCATGCGATGTATATTTTGCAAACAGGACACTTCAAAGTCTAAGTCGGTCGAGCATATTATTCCCGAATCTCTGGGAAACATTGAGCATATTCTTCCCGTTGGTATAGTATGTGACAAGTGCAATAATTATATTGCTCGTGAAGTAGAAAAGCCCTTCCTAGACTCTCTATATATTCGAGAGAGACGATTTTACGCGGGTATGACAAATAAGAAAGAGCGAATTCCTCCTCTTGAAGGATTTCACTTGCAATCTCTGACTCCGATTCAGTTTCTCAAGTTGCCAGGAGAAAAGGACATTAGTGTAGGTGCAGCTCCAGATGTAGATGAAACTCGCTGGGTAGAGTTTTTTCACAAGAAAAAAACGGAACCCTAATTTCTCCTGTTGGTGAAATGCCTGATGATTATATTGTTTCTCGTTTTATTGGAAAAGTTGGGTTAGAAGTGTTAACTTATCGAGCCCTCGATGAGCCAAATGCCATAGATGAAATAATCGAAAAGCAAGAACTGGATGAGTTAAGGCAATATGTACGTTTAGGAAAATCTAAAATTGTTTGGACTCATTCCTTTCGTTCAATATATCCGCCCGATTTCTTTTCAAAGATGGCGAGGAAAGCTATACAATTGCTCATGAGTTTGACATTCTGATCACAGAAGAAAGCGAATATTACATCGTTGTTGCGATTTTTGGCGACGAATATGTTTTGAATTTGGGAGGGCCTGAGTTAGAAGGATACCAGCAGTGGCTAGAAACAAATGCTAATAAAAGTCCTTTATATAGTGGCAAGAATTTAAACAAGTAATCACCGATGGAATTTCAACTTCACTATCAGTTCTTTTATCCTAGATCTATTTCGTAATAATAGGAAACACAAGATGTTTTATGCAACCCCTTCATGGAAATCCGCTTTTCCAAACGCGCACGCAGGGATTTTGGTCATGCGCAACGCATCCAACCCCGCACATCACGTCGAGTTGGAAAAACAAATTTAGGTGACAGTCACCATTTGAGAGACATAACTCCATAAACACTTACTTTAGGAGTATCGACTTGACCAGCAAAACCCCTTCCATCATTGCAGGTTTATCGACATTTTTCATCCTGATCGCACTTGGCGTTCTGTCCGTTTTTGGGGAAATGGTGATCCTCAATGGCGCAAGTGAAAGCCAGGGGTTCAACGCCATAAGTACTTCACTCATATTTCAAAGTGTGGGGCTGCTTCTTGCAGTTGTCCTTGCGCGATGGCTGCCCAATTTCCTAATTGTCAAATTCAATTGGAACAAGATCCTGGCTGTGGTCACCGCTGTGTTCGCCGCGGTTCTGCTGGGCGGGCTGACGTCAATTCTCTCCCGGGTCGTTTCCACCCTGCTGGCAGGGATAAAATAATTCAGAGGGGATATAATAGCCGTGGAGGCTCTCATGAAAAACGGAAAATGTCCCAAATGCAATTCGTCCAATGTTTACTACAAGAATTACGCGCTGGATAAGGTTATTGTGGATGGGAAAAGCACAGAGTATGTGAATTACGTCTGTACCGACTGCGGATATTTCGAAACGTATATTACCGATAAATATGCGTTGAGCAAGATCGCTGCCCGCGCCGAGAAAACGGAGGACTGGAAGAAGGCCGGCTGAGAAGAAGATTCTCGTCAGCAAATGAACATCTCATTTCAAAAGAAAAGCGGGATCGCGTCCCTCGGTATCGCGTTCTTCTGGAAGATCGCGATAGAGACCAGGTCGCCGACTGCGATTACCGATCATTTTATTCCGGAATTGTTTTTTGATTATTTATTCATCAAAAAAGGGAGGGTACATTGCATCGATGAAGCGCAGGGGACAAAATTCATTTTGCATCAGCAGGTACTAAAGACCGTCCATACACGTCCGCTTGCTTTCGTTTTCTCCACTCCGCTTGTTATGTATGGAGCGCGCCTGTCGTTAAAGTTTGCTGAGTTATTCCCAGGGGAGATAAAAGCTAATTCATTTTTGAAACAGGACTGGGTGGAGAAAGAGACGAACGATCTTGACTTATTCAAATCCCAGGGTGGGGAATATCTTGAAAAGCGGCGGACGGAAAAGTTGCCGTATCCCGTGTTTTCAAATGATCTAAAGGAATCCGATTGGCTCGTCAATTTTTCACCGCGCCATAAGCGGCGGCTCTATCATGCGACCTTTGGGTTGAGCCGCAAGGAATTGCAGAACATTCGCAACGTGCATATATTTCTGGAGCAGACGTGTGACTTCGGATCGCAAAACCCGCGCATTATCCGGCACCTGAACCCGGAAGTTTTTTACGACCAGCCGCATTTGAACCACACCTTCAAAAAGATGACCGGCTTCTCACCGGTTGAATATTTCGAAGCCAATTCGATCTTGCAGGATAATTTAATGTCCGCTTCTTACAATGAGGTTTCGAGCCTGTAGTATAGAATTCAGGAAACATTTGGAAAGGACAGGTTATGAAGTTCAAAAAATCGAAAAACGATATTGTGAACGACTACATTGAGAATCTGAACGAGGATATTATGCCGCTCTTTTTGGAAATTCGGGATTGTGTTCTCGCGGCAGGACCATCCTTCAATGAAAGCATCAAGTGGAAGAATTGTCTCGTTTATGGCACAACGAAGAATCACATCCAGACCGTGGTTGGCAAAGGCAGGGTCTCTTTGATCTTCTTCGAGGGTGTCTCGCTCAAAGATAAATCCGGGCTTCTCGAAGGCGATGGGAACAAAGCACGCACCATGCGCATCAGCTCACCCGACTTTAACAAAAGGGCGTTGACCGAATACGTCAAACAAACATTGAAGAATGATAAGTAAAGGATGCAGAGATGAAAACATATACCGCATCCACCACCATCAACGCCTCTCCTGAAACGGTTTGGAAAATCCTTGCCAATGCAAGCGGTTATCCAAAATGGGATTTGAGCATGGATCACATCGAAGGCAAACTGGCTTTGGGTGAAACCGTGAAGTTCTTCACCCGGTTAAGCGCACAGGCGTTCCCCGTGAAAGTCACCGCCTTCGAGCCGAATAGAAAAATGGCGCTCACAGGCGGCATGCCGTTGGGCTTGTTCAAATCCGAACGCACGCACACATTGATCCTCAACAAGGACAGCACAACAACGTTCAAAACAGAGGAAATTTTCAGTGGCTTGTTCCTCCCCGTTTTCGGCAAGAACATTCCCGACCTCACCGAGAATTTCAAGAGCTTTGCGGCGGCGCTCAAAGCACAGGCTGAAAAATCATAGCGGATAAAACCCATCGTATGCGCTCACTGCAAAACGTTACGGGATTTTGCACTGAAGTTGCATAATGATCCATTATATTTTGTGAGCAAGGCTTAGTTTATGGGCAACGTTATGCCTTGTCTGCCTCAAACCCCTCCAAATCAGGGGGGTTTTCTATTACATGGTACCGCGTAAATTCCAAATAAGCGGTTTGGTGTGGTCTCGATTTCGAAAGCTTTGCGACCAGGGAAAAGCCACAAAAATCTTGACATAATACTAATTTCGTACTACTATTAGATTCGTAATAGTACGAAGTTCATTCTATCGAAAGGAGTGCAATGGTTGACTCTCCCGCACTTACCAAGAAATTCCAAAAAGAGTTGAACGCAGGGATTGCATCATTGGTGATGCTTAGCGTGCTGGATAACAGCGAAGAACCCATGTATGGTTATCAGATTGCCAAACTGTTGGACGATTACAGCGGGGAGGCGTCTTTCATGAAACAGGGCGCGTTATATCCGGTCCTTCGTTCACTTGAAGGCAGCGGACTACTCGAAAGCAAAGTGGAGCCTTCTGTCTCGGGTCCGCCGCGTAGATATTATGAGATCACAGATGAAGGCAAAGAGACCCTCCTCGTTTGGCAGAGCGTATGGAAACAAATGAAGTCGTTCGTCGACAAGGCGATCAAAGGAGCATGAAAATGATCAAATCCATTGATGAATATCTCGATCAGTTAAAAGTGGAACTCAAAGATGGCGATTCTGCAACGGTTCAGGATGCCCTTGCAGATGCAGAGGAGCACCTTAGGACAGCGTTCGTTACTTTGAAACAGGAACAGCCCGAAGCGTCTGGAGAAGAGGTGTTGGGTCAGGTTATCGAGCGGTATGGTGCTCCTGACGAAACGGCATCCGCATATAAGGAAGTGGAACGGCTCACACATCCTGTTATTGCGAGTAGTAGCCTCAAGAGTCAATCCATCCTTGCACGTTTCTTTGGCGTGTACACGGATGCACGGGCGTGGGGAGCGTTGCTTTACATGTTGATCGCTTTTCTGACAGGTGTGATCTATTTCACCTGGGCAGTGACAGGTGTGTCCGTATCCGTTTCGTTTTTGATCTTTATCTTTGGCTTCCCAGTGGCATTGTTGTTCCTGCTTTCAGTACGTGGATTGGCGCTGTTGGAAGGGCGCCTCGTGGAAGCGCTATTGGGCATCCGTATGCCGCGCCGACCATTGTTCTCGCACCAAGACATGAAATGGTTCGATAGGTTAAAAGCGCTCATCGCCGATAAAGCCACATGGCTGATGTTGGTGTATATGCTTATCCAATTCGTTTTAGGCATCGCCTATTTTGTAGTGATCGTAGTCGTGTTAAGTTTTTCGCTGACTTTTATCGCCTTGCCATTTCTTCAATTGCTTTGGAATGCTCCTGTTGTTCAATGGGGTGATCAACGGATATTCCTGCCGTATTCGATATTGACTCTCATTTCAATCGGCGGCTTGTTGTTGTGGACGTCCTTTATGCATCTCGCTCGCGGTGTTGGTCAATTACACGGGAAGATGGCAAAAGCCTTATTGGTAACAGATTAATGAAAAGTCCCGCACGATGCGGGACTTTTGTTTGTGTTCGACCTTACTCTCCAAAACCCGATGAATGACATTTATCACAGAAAACCACTGTTGCTTTTTCATTCAGATAACCGATCTTTACATCTCCTGTTGAGTTGTGGCTCACATGACAACTTACACAAGTCGCTGCGTTCCTATCAAGTGCCTGCCAGCGCCGAAGAAAAACGTGAAAGTGATTATTGAAATCCTGTCTTTGTGCGATATCTGCATGGCACTTTAGACAGTTCGCATCGGGGTAGGGTTCCTCCAACGCGGCTGGCTGCGGATAATGCCCGCTGAAATATGAGATCAGGTCGGTTGCGCCCGCCATCAAACCGCCGTAACGCCCAATGATCCCAGGACCCGTATGACAATCGATACACCGTGAAGCATTTTTCGATTCGTGGAAACTGGCAAGGTCCACAGGAGCGACCAGTGATTGCTTGTAATAATTTTCTTCATCCTGGGTGTGACATGATGCGCAGAAGCTGTTGTGGTTTTCGAATTGCATGGCAGTGAGCGGAATGACCAATCCAAACACGATCAAGGCGATTGCCGCACCGCCAAATATTATTTTGTTTTTCCGATTCCAAAAATCTGCGGATTTTGCTGCCTTGCTCGACTTTTTAGCCATGCTCCACTCCTTTGAAAAATATTCGTATATGATATTTTACTTTCTTAAGATGACAATCTCATGAAACATGGATAACATAAAGTCCCGCCTCAAGAGCGGGACCTTATGTTTGTTACCGTCCGAAAAATCTTTTCCCTACTCGTAGCGGAATCTCATCACCCCCACGCTGAAGAAGATCACTGCGAACCCAAGCAGGACCCCCGCTTCGGGTAATATGTCAACCAGCCCACCGCCGCGTAGACCCAAGTCCAACATGCCTTGCATCGCCCAGGTGGTGGGAAGTATCTTCACAGCGTTTTGTATCGCTGGTGGGAACAACTCCAGCGGATACCAGCATCCGCCCATCAAAGCGAAGACCATGCCGAACATGATGCTCAATCCACTGGCTTGACCTTCACTCTTAATGAAAGTGCCGAGAGTTGTGCCAAAGGCTGCCGCGGCAAGCGCCGATGCAAATAGAAGGAAAAATAATGCCAGTGGCGCACGTCCCCAATTGAGTTTCATCACTACTATCCCGAATCCGACCAGCAATAACATTTGCACGAGCGCCATCGCAACCTGACCAGAGATCGTGCCAAGTAAAAATGTCGCCTTGGACGACGGAGTTGTCAGCAGGCGGCGCAACGTCCCTTGCTGGCGTTCGTAGGCGAACAATGTCGCAATCCCAAACAACGGAACGAATACCCACGTGATCAACTGTCCCGCAGATGAGTTTGTGCGCGGGTCATATTCAACTTCGTCTTTTGTATTTCCTTCCGTAACAGCTACTCGCTCAGGCGCGTCTGCTTGAATGGACTGTGCCAGTTCCAGCGAACTTTCAAAGTAAGCCTGTTTTTCTGAATCGGACGCGAACGGTTGAATTGATTCCCGTTGGCTGACCGCATTCTGCGCAGCAGAGATTGCACTGCTCACCCTGCGAATTGCCGTTTGTACCGCACGCTCAGCAATGGTTGCGTTGATATTATTTGGCTGTTGCAGAAATTCAACTTCTGCGCTTCCATTTTGCAGTGATGTAATGTCAACTCCCGCGGGAATAATAAATACAGCATCCGCGCGGCGGTCATCGAATTGTTTTTGCGCCTCTTCATGCGGCATCACTTCCGGTCGGACAGCGGTCGAGTTATTAAGCTCATCGATGATCTGTTGTGAAATCGTTGTTTGCGCGTCATCTACAACCAATAACCAAATGCGCGGGTCTTCATTCCCTGATGGTGTTCCTCCTGCCAGCAGGAAGGTGAAGACAATAGGAAGGATGATAAAGAATAATAACTCCGATGCACTGGCAAATCGGATGATGGCGTCTTTCCATGCGATGGCGAATATTTTTTTCATAGGTCTGCTTTCTCTCCCCCTCTCCCGAAGGGAGAGGGACTCTTTACTTCTGCACCAATCCATTACGATTAAAAATCACAACCGCAATCCCAAACAATACCGCGCCCATGATGAGCAGGGCGGCGATGGGTTCTGTTAGATTCTTCAATGTGCCGCCGAGTGCGAGCGTAGTGAAACCATCCAAGCCCCAGGCATTGGGCGTGATCTTACTGACCGTCTGCATGAATGGCGGGAAATTCTCAAGGCTGATGAAACTGCCGCCCATGATTCCGAATATGAGCATGATGGCTGAACCAGTGCTTCCCACTTGGGCAGGCGTCCGTGCCAGTGACGTGATCAACATGCCCCAACCCGAAGCGCCGAAGACCGCCGCGAGAATTAACGCGGCAACACCTAACGCATCGCCCCATTTCACCCCAAAGAACATTGAACTTGCCAGTATCAAAATCCCAACCTGTGCAACACCCATGAGGAAGATGCCAAGCACCTTGCCGCCCAATACTTGCACGGTCTGCGTGGGTGAAATCATCAGGCGCGGCAAGGTCCCTTGGGCGCGTTCGGTGAGGATGGAGCGTCCGCCATACGAGACGGTGTACATGAGGAACATCAATGCCATGCCGGGCGCAAAGTAGGCGAGCAGATCGAAGTCAACGGCATCAGCGCCTTCTTTATCGGTCCTGATGGTGATAGCCGCGCTTTGGGGTGTATCCACATTCTGAAAGAGATCATTGGCGATGGCTGGTGCATCCTGTGGAGCGATCACTCCACTGGCGATCAATTGCGTCATGGATGTCATGCCGCTCATGCGTCCCTCTTCAACGCGCGAGATGAATTCGTCCACGATGGCTTTGACAACGCCTGCGCTCGTTGGGCGTGATGGATTCGTGTACACTTCGATCTGCACGGGTTCAAGCTGAACGTATTTCGGGTTTAGCATTGCGCCATCAGCGGGGATAATACTTTGGGTGAAGCCTTCTGGGATGATGATAGCGGCTGAGGCTTGGTCATCATCAATTAGATGGCGGGCAGTTTCGGGGTCGATTGAAGCGGAAGGCTCCATCAACTCCGCCAGGTCTTCTGAGTTGAATAGATCTTCGAGGGCGTTCCCCAAATCCTGTTTGTCCAAATTGACGATGACCACGGGAATATCCGAAAGCCCGGTCGCGCCGCCGCTAAACCGACCCGTGACAAAGCCCATGCCGATGGTCAGCAGGAACGGCGCGAGCAGCATGAACGTGAGCGCGGCGCGGTCACGGAACATGAGTTTGAGGTCTTTGATGCCGATGAGTAAAAGTTTTTTCATAATTTCTCTTATGGATTCAGCCAGCTTGCTGGCGTATTACGGAAGCAAGCTTCCTGACTCCAAATTAGTCTCTTAACGCTCTTCCCGTAAGATGCAAAAATACCGCTTCGAGATTCGGCTCGCGAATATCAATGGAGCGAATCTTAATGCCGCGCTCGTTGGCTTTGCTCACAACCGACGCGAGAATATCCTCCGCCTGGTGTGTGATGATGGAGACTTCGTGGTCGGTGGCATTGGTTTCGAGAATATCGTCCAAGCCTTTGAGGGATTCTGCCAGCGCATTGGAATCATCGTTCTCGCCGATATGCAAGATCAACGTTTCGGTTTCTCCCACTTGCTGTGTAAGTTCTTTCTGTGTCCCCAACGCAATAAGTTCACCGTGGTCAATGATGCCGACACGGTTCGAGAGTTCGGCGGCTTCTTCCATGTAATGCGTTGTGTAAAGGACGGTCATGCCCTGCTGGTTGAGGTCTTTGACCGTATCGAGAATCGCGCGGCGCGATTGTGGATCGATGCCAACGGTAGGCTCATCCATGAAAAGCAGACGCGGCTTGTGGAGCAGTCCCACGCCAATGTTGACGCGGCGCTTCATGCCGCCCGAATAGGTTTTGACTCGGTTCTTGGCTTTATCTACCAAACCGATCTGCTCCAACACTTCATCCACGCGGCTGTTGAGTGCTTTGCCGCTGAGACCATACATCTGCCCCCAAAAGACGAGGTTCTCTTTTGCAGTAAGGTCCTCATACAGGGCGAGTTCCTGCGGGACAATGCCAATTACCTTCTTAACTTCCATTGGGTCTTTCGAGATGGAATGTCCGCCGATGGTGGCGTCACCTGATGTGGGGGAGTATAAAGTGGATAGCATCGAGATGGTCGTGGTCTTGCCCGCGCCATTGGGACCGAGCAGGCTGAAGATTTCCCCTTCTTTGATGTCAAAGGTGATGCCTTTGACGGCGGTGAAGTCACCGTAGGATTTGGCGAGGTCTTTTACTTCGAGAATACTTGGCATGTGGTTCTCCTCTTGCGTTTGCGTTATGAATGTCTACGAGGAAACGGGGGATGGGTTTCATTGTACCCAATATTCAGCGTGTGATCGGTAAATAAGAAAACCTCCCGCTGACTTGGGTCAAGGGGGAGGTTCTTTATTCTTGTGAAAGCCAATCTGACAAGTTCTTTCTTATACGTTTCAATCGTTCTCTTGATACTTGACCGATTGCGCCGAGAAGAATTTCCCCAGAAATGACCGCCAGTCGCCCAACTCGAATTACGCTTGTTACCTTTAATCCGCTTTCTTCAAAATCATCGTCGTTGTCTTGAACGATTTCGTCAAACCCCACCATCTGCTGACGTGTTTGTGAAGAGATCATGCAGATCAGCCAGTCGTCATATTCGCCAGGCAGTTTTCCCAACAGGAGGGCAGGACGTAATTTTCCCTCTTCAAGGTTGGTTTGCGGAAAGCGAAAAACAACAACCTGCCCCGCTTTTTTCATGCAAAATTCACCCGTATATCTGAGAGTGTGTATAAAGCAGGCTCATCTTCCATGCCGCGCATTGCCGAAGATAACGATAAGGAAGCCCACTCCTGCGATTCCTGTTGTTCAGCTTTCATGAGCAGGTATTGAACAAAATCGAACAGTTCTTCCTGGAAAGAGCGTGGAAGTTTTCGAGCATATTGGTGGATTTTCTCGTCAAGTGTCATGGCTTATTACTCCATAGTTCGCCAAGCGATGTGTTGTTAATGTTTATTTTACCCCAATAAAGACTGGGAATATGCCCTCACGATTTCGAGAATGGATGGCATGTGTTTCTCCTCTTGGAATTGCGCTATGGGGTCTACGAGGAAACGGGGGATGGGTTTCATTGTACCCAATATTTAGCGTGTGATCGGTAAATAAAAGAACCTCCCGCTGACTTGGGTCAAGCGGGAGGTTGAGAAAACAACTCTTGCTCTTAGACGAGCGTTGTATAAGGATGAATCTTCTCCAACACTTTATTTTCATCTTGTTGGGTAAAATACAAATCCCACCGCAATTGTAAATTCATCCAGAAATCGGCAGACATATCGAAGAATTTTGCCAAGCGTAAAGCCGTGCTTGGAGTTATGCCTCTGCGACCATTCACGATTTCGTTGATGCGCTGATAGGGAACTTGAATATTATCAGCCAAATCTTTTTGACTGATTCCCATCGGGGAAAGAAACTCTTCCAAAAGCATTTCGCCTGGGTGAGTGGGTATGCGGTTGGTGGGAACGCGGACCATGGTTTATCTCCTGCTTGTAGTTCTAGTGATAATCGACAATTTCGACCTGGTTGGGACCTGATTCCGTCCATACGAAACAAATGCGATATTGGTCATTGATACGAATACCATGCTGTCCTTTTCTGTCACCTGACAAAGCTTCAAGTTTGTTATTTGGAGGAATTCTTAATTCAGCGAGAGCGGTGACAGAATTGACCTGGTCGAGTTTTCTGACAGCAACCTTCCAGATGGAAGTTGGACAAATCTTTCGCGTGGCTTTGGTATTTTCGCCGTTGAAAATATCTTCTGTCGCCGTGTTTTTGAAAGACTGGATCACACCGATATGATAGCATGACTCTCATGCTATTTCAAGCCCCGATTTGCCCCAGCCTCAAGCAATACAGAAAATTATGGATATCTCGATGGATAACAAAACTCCCGTTGACCTTTCGAGTCAACGGGAGGTTGAAGAAGCAACGGTTAGCGTTATTAGAATGTTCTTGTGTGGGACGTGGCATCAGCGTATCCTTGAGGTGATACCGCCGTGGGAACGCTGAAGGGACGAGAGCGTTAGGGTTGTCCGAAAGCAAGTATGGGATAGATTTCGCAACAAGAAATCAAAAGCCCGTTGCGTTAACTGGACACCCGCGGAACCTAATCTGGGACCGGCGCAGAAGCGTCGAGAACCCGTATCGGTACCTGCAAACTCCAACCCAAAAGTCACGTCCCACATAAGCCCCGATAATCAATCGGGGAACAACAAGCAAAAGGAGTGTAGCATGAAGTTTGAAAAAGATACAAGAGACATCAAGAGATACATCGGCTTCGACATCCATAAAGAGTACGCGTTAACTGGACACCCGTGGAACCTAATCTGGGACCGGCGCAGAAGCGTCGAGAACCCGTATCGGTACCTGCAAACTCCAACCCAAAAGTCACGTCCCACATAAGCCCCGATAATCAATCGGGGAACAACAAGCAAAAGGAGTGTAGCATGAAGTTTGAAAAAGATACAAGAGACATCAAGAGATACATCGGCTTCGACATCCATAAAGAGTACGCGTTGGTTGGGGGACGAAATGCCCAACAGGAATGGGTGCTGGCGCCGCGTCGAATTGGGATGGAGAAATTGCGGGAATGGGCGAAGGCAAACCTACGTAAAGGGGACGCGGCGGTAATCGAGACGACCACGAATGTATGGGATGTGTACGACATCGTGGAACCGCTGGTGAGTTATGTAGTGGTGGCACACGCAGGAGGGGTGAGGCAGATCGCGGAAGCACGAGTGAAGACCGACAAGAAAGATATTGAACGGTTGATCCGCCTGCTGATCGCAGACATCGTGCCGGAGGTCTGGGTACCGCCCGTGGAAGTGCGTGAACTGCGCGGGATGATCTCGTACCGCAATCGGCTGGTGAAGACGGGTACGATGATACGCAACCGCCTGCAAAGCCTGATCCACCGCCACAACTTAATCCTGCCGAAGGGAATGTTGAGGGACAAGGGATGGTGGAGGTGCAGAAGATGAACGTGTTAGAGAAGATCCAAATTCGGCAGGAACTGGCGATGCTGGATGAGTTGGAGAAACACAAGGCAGAAGTGGACGCAGAACTGGGACGACAAAGCCTGGGAGAAGTGTGGGGAAAGCGTGCAATGAGATTGTTGCAGCTGCCGGGCTTTGGAGTGATCGTGAGTATGACGGTCCTGTCAGCGATCGGAGATGCGACACGCTTTGAGAGCGCGAAGAAACTGGTGGGGTATTCGGGCTTGGGAGCGGGCGTACACGACAGTGGGAAAGAACACATTGAGAAACGCATCACCAAGAGTGGGCGGAAGGAATTGCGCTGGGCGCTGGTGGAAGCGGCATGGCGTGCGATCCGCATCTCCCCGTACTGGAAAGAGCAGTATGAAAAATATCTGCGACGGATGCGTAAACCGAATCAAGCGATCGTGGTGATCGCGCGGAAGTTACTGGTCGTGGTGTGGCACGTGTTGACGAAGGAAGAAACGGATGAGCGTGTGAGCGAAGAAGACCTGGCGTACAAGATGCTGGTGTTGTCTTGGGATTTGAATGAGGACGTCCGCATGGGGCTGACGTACAAGCAGTTCGCGAAATACGCGCTGATGAAATTGGGTGTTGAGACCGACATCACGCGCTTTGTGCGCAAGAATGTCCCGAGGAGGTTGGCGCCAAAAGAAGAAGTCCTAACGCGGATGACTGAACTTGGTTTGACCGCCTAGCGGTAGTTTTGAACGACAAACGAAAGGTTGCGCGGGACCCCGGCACGAATGACAGGCTGACGGGGGTGGCGAAGCATTCCCTACATATGAAAGTGATCATCTTAAATAACGACAAAATCTGTCGTGAGAGCAAGATCTCGATCGGCAGATTTTGTTTTCGGTCCGGCACCACTGGAAAAAGCTGTAAAAAAGACGGATCTATCTCAGCTCTTGACAAGTGCAGTAATCGGTACTTGCTGGTGAATGGTACATCGAGAAGCCTAGTGTTTCTCCCAGACTTGTTGGTTTTGCTTTTCGCACCTATACTCATCCCATTCTTGCCGCCGTCATTCTGGAGGTGACCCGTGACTAGACCAAGTTGCTTTTTCTTGTTGACCGTCTCTTTGTTGCTCAGCGCCTGTAACCTTCCTGCTACGCCTGTCGCCCAGGTCCCAACATCTACCCCCGACCAACCCACAATCCCTACCGTTGTTCCACACACGCCACAACCACCTGCTCTCTCCCTCGATCACCAGCCGTTGTACTGGTTCGCGCCTCTCAACCTGGAAGAGGTTGGCCGTGGCTCTGTCGATTATATGGATCTGTTTACCCCAGATGCGGATTGGAATGAGGCTGCCAGTCACCTACAAGTCTTCAAACTCTACGGTGGCTGGGCAGAAACTGCACCATTTTCCGATCTCCAAAAAGCCATCCAAGGGATTCGAGAACGCGGTCTTGCACTAGCCTTTGAACACAGCCCTCTGTTCGCAGATGACGTTTGTGGCCAAGGTATTGAAGGCTTCGCCGGGCCCGGCTTCCTCAAAACTGTTCAACGCGTAAAGGATGCGGGCGGCACCCTCAATTTCATTGCTCTTGATGAACCTTATTATTGGGCTCACTTTTACGATGGCGACCAAGCTTGCCAATGGTCCACTGAAAAGATCGCCAAGGATGTTGGCGACAGCAGACTTAAAGCCCAACAGATCTTTCCCGACTTGATCGTTGGTGATATTGAACCAGTTACTGGCCCGGCCGATGCCACCGCTTACAAGGCCTGGCTGGAAATCTTCCGCGCGGTCAACGGTTTTGATCTTGCCTTCCTGCATCTGGATATGGATTGGAGCAACCCCAATTGGCCGGGAGAGGCCATGCAAATGGAAGCGTACGGCCGCGAATTGGGCATCCCTATTGGCATGATCTACATCGGCAATTCTTTTGAGCAAGACAATGCCATCTGGCTGGCGACTGCGGGCGAACGCGTCAAACGCTACGAACTGGAAGCTGGCGGGCAACCTGACCACATCATTTTCCAATCCTGGAACGACAAACCCGATCACGTCCTGCCCGAAAGCGACACCACCACTTATACCTGGTTCGTTAAACCTACTTTGAAGACCGAACCCTGTTAGGGATAAGCGACGAAATGATGGCCCATAACCTTGCACTCAACAAGGCCGTGCGCTATTCCCGCGCTTTAGCTGGTAACGAAGGTCAGTTCGCCGTAGATGGTGACGCCGGCTCCCTCTGGAGTTCCGGGAATGATGCTCCTCAGTGGATCGAAATTGACCTTGGCCAAGCCTATGAAATCGGTGGGGTCCGTTTGCTTATCTCCCAATACCCGGCTGGCAACACCGTCCACCGAGTGTTGGGTAAAGGCACTGGCGCGGATGAGCCCTTCTACGAGCTTACCCGTTTTGAAGGTTT
Organism: uncultured Chloroflexia bacterium; assembly: GCA_963753655.1. Lineage (GTDB taxonomy): Bacteria > Chloroflexota > Anaerolineae > Anaerolineales > Villigracilaceae > Defluviilinea. The sequence goes on along the minus strand of CAVWDB010000007.1, from coordinate 8,146 downwards.
AACCGAGGATGGCCAGTGGCTGGAATATTCACCTGAAGAACCCTGGGCGGGCATCCAATATATCCGCGTTGAGACCGTCACCAGCCCATCTTGGGTTGCCTGGCGCGAGATCGAAGTCATTGCTGCCGAAGTTCCCTAGTTCAAAACTTCGCCACAAGTCTGAGGGCACCAGTCACTTCCGTATCGAAGCGTTGATGGATATCAAGAACTTCATCGAATCTATTACGGTTTCTGATGAGTAACAAAAACTCCCGCTGACCTTTTGAGTTAACGGGAGTTTGAAGAAGAAAAGGTTTGCAGTCCGTCACGATGCTTTTACAATGGCAATGTGTGTTTTGTTGAGTAGTTTTCTTTTTTAGGAAGACTTAAGTTTGCCTTCTTACTTATGATTTGAAGCTCTGCGTGTGAGTTATGAAAATCAATCCATGCTTGCTCAAGATTCTTATCTTTAAAAGTGTCTTGAAGCAAGTTGTCACCTGCTGCACTAATTAGTTTCTGGTGCAAAAGGTGCACCGCAGCACATTAACAATTGACAAACGAAAAGCCTCTTTGGTAAAAGGAAGGTGATCAAACCAAATCCATACCGCAGAGGCACTCCAATGTTACGTGAACATTACCCAATTGACAAGCTTTTTGAAGAAATCCTCGGATACGTTCCGAACCTTTCTCCTGAACTGGAAAAGATCGATAGCTATCTGGAAGACGGGAAATTGTATCGTCTGATCAAGAAGGATCTATCACAGCGAAGGCCGAAGACAACTCAAACGGGAAGGAACTCAACACCCGTGGAAGTGATCCTGCGGATGCTGGTGGTGAAACGATTGTATGGCTACAGCTATGAAGAGACGGAACGGCAAGTGAGCGACAGTCTGAGAATGAGACAGTTTTGCCGCGTGTATCTGAATGCCGTCCCGGATGACACGACCCTGATCCGTTGGGCGAATCTGATCCAGCCCAAGACCCTGGAGAAATTCAATGAACGGATCATGCAATTGGCGATCGAGCGCAAGGTCACCCGCGGTCGGAAAATGCGGACCGACGGGACGGTGGTGGAGAGCAATGTTCGTCGACCTAGCGATGGACGTCTGTTGTCCGATAGTGTACGGGTACTCGCACGGACTGTGGCTCGTGGTCAAACGATCTTGAAGACCGTCGGGAAGAAAGTGCTGGATGAGGTCGAAGATTTCACGCAAACGGCAAAAGGACTCTCGCGCAAGATCGGTGAAACCTTGCGCAGCAAGACAAAGGAAGCCCAGGAAGCAGGCAGACAACAATACGAGAAGCTAATGGAGATGACCGAGCAAACCATTGACTGGGCGGTTCAGACCCGGAAGCAATTGCAGAAACAATCCGAACGCAGTGCCAAGCGCTTGGTGGAAACCCTCAACCATTTCATCCCGCTTGCCCGACAGGTGATCCAACAAACAACCCGTCGGATCTTGAAGGGGGAGCAGGTGCCTGCAAAAGAAAAGATCGTCAGTATCTTCGAAGAGCATACTGATATCATCGTTCGTGGCAAGGAAGCCAAACCAGTGGAATATGGACACAAGATCTGGCTCAATGAAGTGGAGGGTGGTCTCGTGAGCCATTACCGTATTTTGGATGGCAACCCGAGTGAAGAGAAACAATGGAAGCCAAGCTTGAAGGCTCACATCAAAACCTTTCAGCATCCTCCTGTTCAAGCCAGCGCAGATCGTGGTCTATCCTCTGACCCCAATGAAAAGCTTGCCCATGATCTGGGCGTTCGACATGTGGTCATTCCGAAACGGGGCTACCGTTCCAAGGTCGCGCATAAAGCATGAACACAAGGCTTGGTTCGTGAAAGGTCGTCACTGGCAGGCGGGTGTGGAAGGTCGCATCAGTGTTTTGAAACGGGCTCATGGGTTGGGTCGCTGCCGAAATCATGGGCAATCCGGCTTCCAATGCTGGGTCGGCTGGGGAGTCATCGCTGGAAATCTGGCAGTTCTCGGACGAACATAACCATTGGAGCTATTCGTTTGTTAAGGTACGAATATTCAAAATATCATTCGGTGCAAAATCGCTGATTCAAGCCAACTTTTCAACCTTATTTCTGAGTTTTGCACCAAAAACTAATTACTTGGACATGGCTTATATCAATTGTATTTTCTTTTACAAAATCTTTCACAAGTTGCTGAAACGTATTCGGTGCTTTATGGTCAACGTGAGAACCTATGAATTTCAAAGGTTCATTTGTGTATGGGCAAGTATAAATTTCGCCGTTCAAGTCGTTGAAAAATGCCTGCTTATATTTCTGAGTGTATGGCTCGATCGCAACCCTGCAGGCGTTGATAAATTTCTTTTTATGCGATGTCTCTTTGAGACACTCCAGATAACTGAAATCTGTGTCGCTACCGTCCAAACGGACAAGCCAGAAACCACGAGTTTGTTTATAAACGGGATTTTGCCTGACAAAAATAGCCTTTATTCCAATGCCGTTTTTTAATTCGTAATCGGGATGATTCTTCAGCACTTCAAGCATGAAAAGAAAGTCACCATGTAATAATTGTTGCCCAACCTGATAACGATAAAGAATTTCTTGTATACGTTTCTGCAAAGCAGATTGTGTTGGGAAGATTTCACCTGCTATTTCGTAACTTTTTCGCTTACTCATAAGACCCTTTGGTTTTGCAAAGAAATGCCCATTTTTTGTTACCGTAGAGCGGGGTAGATCTGGCGCTGGGGCGGGCGCGGCCTCTACTTGGGAGCATGAAAAATCCGAAGCCAGGAAATGCTCGCGGTAGGTCAGCAGTGCATGCGGTGTTAGCCTGCTCTTGGCTTGGATTAATCTTCTTCTATTTCAGTGTAATCATGGTGTTTCTGAATACCAACTTCTTCCAGGTTATTTTTCCTAAACAATAGAAGTTCACCTACTGAAAGGGTGCACTAAAAGTATGTAGAAGAGTATTCAAAAGAGAGCCTCTGAGGGAGGCTTGGGTTTAGGCAACCACAAACCGAACCCGGAGGCTCAAAATGGAGTGTAGCACAAGACGGATGGAGCAGGTAGCGAAATTGTTGGCAGAGGAAATTGCAGAGAACCTGACAGGCAAGCAGGAGTTCGACGAAATGGAAAGCAGGATGAGAGAGTTGGTCAGAGAAGCGGGGAATGCAGGACTGCGGCAGGTTATCGAACAGGGTGAAGAAACTTATGGAAGCAGAGAAGTAAACTGTGCGTGTGGGCAGAAAGCGCAATTTGTCAGTAAACGCACAGCCGTGTTATGGACGGTCTTCGGGAAAGTGGACTACCAACGCAGATATTATCTTTGCCCGGCCTGCCATCAAGGACACTGCCCCTTGGATCTGAAGTATGGCATTGTGCCAGGACAGACTACGCCAACCCTGGCAAGTCTGTTAGGCATGTTGGGGGTGGAAGTATCCTTTGCAGAAGCGAGTCGCCTGGCAGAACGCTTTCTCTTATTTCGAGTGAGTGATAATACGGTGCGCAAGCAAACCGAAGGCTACGGAAACGCACAAGCGCAAGTAGAACAAGAATGGATCGAGAATGCGGAAGATGAAAAAGCTTTGCAAGTCCGCGAACGCAGCTTGGAACCTCAGTCAGGGCGGATCTATGCCTCCATGGACGGTGCCCATGTGCCTCTCCAGCAGGAATGGCGGGAACTCAAGACCTTGTGCTGGTACAAAGTGGAGAAACTTCGCCCCTCTATTCCGCGAAAGCATCACAGGCAACCGCTGGATGGACAGAGCGATTTGCAGGCCAAGGAGATGAAGTATCATTGCGACATCACCGCAGCAGAGCAATTTGGCAGGCTGCTTTGGGCAACCGGTCTGCAAAATCAGGTCGACACCTATGAGGAAATCGTTTTTGTGAATGATGGTGCAGTGTGGATCTGGCGTTTAGTGGAAAAGTATTTTCCGCAAGCCACTCAAATCGTCGACTGGTATCATGCCAGTCAATATCTCACGCCGATCGCAGAAACCGCATTCGGCACTGATACAGAACAAGCGCAGCAATGGCTGACACAGGCTCGAACCGACTTGTGGGAAGGACGGATTCAAGATGTCATTCAGTCTTGTCGCACTTGCCTGCGCCGCACTTCATCTCGTGCCTTTGCTGAAAAAGCGATCACCTATTACACCCACAATGAAAAACGCATGGACTATGCTCGCTTTCGACAACAAGGCTATTTGATCGGGAGTGGCACCCTCGAAAGCGCCTGCAAACAAATCGCCGCTGCCCGTCTCAAATGTTCCGGCGCACGCTGGACCTTGGCGGGCGTGATTGCCACGGCTAAAGCCAGAGCCACCTGGCTCAGCAAAACTTGGGATAATTTGAAACCGATCTACTTCAATCTATCTCTCGTTCCCTGACAAACTTTGAGTGCTCCCTACTGAAAGTATGCTGAAATATGCAGGAGATTCCTTCGCAAGCCTCTGCAGAATTCCTGCAACAATAGGCTGTTCATCTCGTGGTATTGCTTGAAAATTGCTAAGTGCGAAGATGATATAGCTTCTTTTTTCTAACTCGGTTACTATTTCAATTTGGCGAGTAGTTTCTAGATTGTAATGAGAGAGAATACTATCTAAATCATTGAAGCTCTCGCAATCTTGAATTTCTCTTAGGACAGACTTGAAAATTTTGTTACTCTTTTTATATTTAATCCATTTGAATATGTTCCAACCCGTTTTGCTCCTTTGTTTTATGAGCGAAACAAGGTTTTTGAGCACAGATAAACTAATCGATTCTTGATTGTTTTCACTAGCTTCGCACGAGAGGTGCAAGACAGAAATACCTTCTTTGACTTGAACATTCTCTAGCATTGTTGTATAGGCAAACATAGACTTCTGGTTTTTTGAAAACCAAGACACTATTTGCGCGAACAGTAAAGAGAGGTGGGAGACTGATCGTTTGTTAGTCCATCTCACGAGCTATCTTACTGACTAATGCTAATTCGGGGGCGAGTTTGTTGAATTTCTGCGACAACTTATCTACGATAAGTTGTGGATATGGTTTTTTGCTAGAATTTCGACTCAGCAAAGTCATACTCTTGTCTAAATCAAACTTAGCGTAAATTCCCATTGCAAGTACGTAGACAGAAGCGGAGTTTTTATTGTCGAGCGAATACGAACGTGTTACTAGATGTATAAATTTGCTATCGACTAACTGACCCATAACAGATGAGATAATAGGATAAAGTTCAATGTCGTTGTTTGCAACACAGAAACTTATATCTTTGTTTTTGCGACACAGTTCTTCGATAGGCTGTAGTAAAGTATTAAGTAATTCAAAATTAATATAAGTTGTCTCAATATCTTCTCGTATTTCCTTGCCGTAATGTGATATTACCGCCGAACGAATGTCGTAATACGATATTGGTGATGTAGATTTAGTCCTTTGCTTTGAGACTAAAATGGCATGAAGAAGGTTGATAAAATCACGTGCGTTTCCACCTGATGCCTCAACCAGCAAATCTATATCTTTAAAACCGTCTTCAAACAGAGACTTGGGTTTTAATACACCGACCTTTCCTTCGCAAATATTGCGAAAGATTGCCAATAAGAATTCTCTGGCTTCACCAAATTGGTCTAGTGAAAAATCCAAATCATATCGAGTGAAGTCTTGTCCAGATTGTAACCCTGCTTCTGCTGTTTCATCTTTTACAAACAAAAGGGAACGATGGCGAACAGTTGCAATTTTTAGATAACAAGCAATACCGTAACAAAGACGTTTGAGATAATCAGCAATAAGAGGTTGATGTAGTTGGTCAACTTGATAAAAATCATCTAGTAGTATGTGCAAGTCCTTTTCGCCTGTGTCTTTAAGCCATCTCTCAATGAGATTTCTATAAATTTCGATATTCTCGAAAAGAACCTTGATTTTCTTCCACGTATCTTCTTCTTGAATTTCTACAGATTTGGAGTTATTGCTTGAGAGGCTTGCGCCAAGTTTTAAGAAATTTTGAATAATTGCTAATTCAGGATTTAATCCTTTGACAGTTCCTCTCGTCTCACCTGAGCCAACTTTACGTTTTACTTCATCAGATTTTTGCTTAAGTAAAGTCAAGTTACGTATTTCGGATTCAATATCTTTTGCGAGATTTCGTTTTGCTGAATTAAGAGCACTAAAAAAGCCGTAACGTGTTTTAGTCAGAATAACTTTAAAAACCGCAAGTAGAATTTCAATTATCAAGTTTGGATAGGATTTTTCTGCAATCTTCCCTATATCCACTCGAATTGAATATTTTCCTGCAAGTTCGCTTCTTTTACTTAATTCATGTAATAAGGTAACTACACAGTAAGTTTTACATGAAGGGTTGCCAAAAACAAGAAAGGCAGAGACAATCAAGGTCATGGAACCAATTCGACTGCCGAATGAAAAAGAAATCAAGGCTGCGTATGAAGAGGGAAAGAAGCAGTGTTGAAATTATTTCAAGACACCTTTGTCGCTTTGGCAGAGCGGATACAAAAGTTGGAAGATCAACTTGCAAAAAACAGCCGCAATAGCGGGAAACCGCCATCCAGTGATGGGTATGATAAACCTGCACCGCGCAGTTTGCGAAAACGAAGCCGCAAAAGGAGCGGCGGACAAAAAGGACACGTTGGCTATAAGTTGGAGATGGTCAAAAAGCCCGACCATATCAAGAAATATAAGGTTGCTCACTGCGCCCATTGCCAGAAATCGTTGAAGCGGCAAAAAGTAGAGTGGGTTGAAAAGCGGCAAGTATTTGACTTGCCGAAGGTCCAGATGGAAGTGACTGAACATCAAGCGCAGGTCAAGCAATGTCCTTGTTGCGGGAAAGAGACGCGTGCGGAGTTTCCGAAGGAAGTGAAGCAGGCGGTGCAATATGGAGCAGAAGCAAAGTCACAAATGGTCTACTTGAACCATGAGCAACACATTCCCTTGAAACGGACCTGTGATGTGTTTGAAGAATTCTATGGTCATCGTCCAGCCGAAGGGACGATCTATGCAGCGGGGGCAGAAGCGGCAGAACTCGTAACGCCTGTGACCGAGGCAATTAAGGAACACCTGAGCCTACTTGAGGAAGTCATCGGTAATGACGAAACGGGCGTGCGCATTGGCGGAAAACTATACTGGCTGCAAACCACAGGCACAACTTTTCTGACACATTATGCCTATCATCAAAAACGCGGAAAAATCGCAATGGATGCAATGAATATCTTGCCGCGTTTCAAAGGACGAGTGGTGCATGACGATTTACCCTCGTACTTTCAGTATGATTTTCAGCACGCCTTGTGCAATGCTCATCATTTGAGAGTGTTGCTTTTCTTACAGGAACGGTATCCGCAAAAATGGATTGAGCCTTTAGTTGCCTTGTTATTGAAGATCAAGAAAAAAGTAGAGACCGTTCAAAGAGATCAGCAAACAGAGTTAAGCGAAAGACAGAAGGCAATCTATTTCGCCCAATATGACAAGTTGATCCAACAAGGTTTACGAGCCAATCCTCCGCCAAATGCAACCCGTCGAAAGCCTGGACAACGAGGCCGGTTGAAACAAAGTCCAGCGCGCAATCTCTTGCTGCGACTTAAAGAACATAAAGCGGCTGTGCTGGCTTTTATGACCGATTTTAAGGTGCCGTTTGATAATAATCAATCCGAGCGCGACTTGCGCATGATGAAAGTCAAGCAAAAAGTCTCGGGTTGCTTTCGATCCGAAGACGGCGCTGGTATCTTTTGCCGCATTCGCGCTTATCTTTCCACGGCTCGCAAGAACGGGCAGATGGCGCTGACGGCCTTACGCCTTGCTTTCATGGGTACTCCTTACTTACCCACTTTTGTCTCACCATATGCTGTGTAGTTACGTAATAAGACAGATTTTCCAGAGCCTCGCCTGCCAAAAATGACATGATTTGAGTTCGAACTTAATTCGCTTGCAAGACCCAAGTCAACAAACTTGTACAAAGGTTCTTTATTTTTGCCCTCTTCTTTGCGAATCTCGACAAGGTGATTTCGTAATTTTACAAACTCAGGATTGTTCCAGTCCAAAATTAATTTACCCATCTATTTTCCTTATCTTATTGCTTACGAAATATTTGATTTGTGTTTATCTGTATTGGCGAAACGGGCTAATTATGTCTTATCGGTGGAGTTCTGTGTGACATCCTTCATACAGATTATATGCCCGTATAAAATATATGACAATGACGAGTGA
>CAVWDB010000006.1:0-1011194 GCA_963753655.1 uncultured Chloroflexia bacterium | reverse complement strand
TTTTCCTGTTGCTCGACTTTCAGCGTATTGCTGAGGCTGTTGCTGTACCGCCCGCGCCCCAGGCTGCGGACGACCAGCCATTCGGAAGAGTTGTCCCTGAGAAATTTTCATCAAGTGTCAGCGGTAGACGGATTGCTCCATCACCGACGCTTGCATCCACCACACAGGCCAACGTGCTGCCCGCGTTGAAATCCGCAACGGTAGTGTCGGTTACGGTGGCAATTACAGCGCCTGTTGTGAAGGTCCAAGTGTCATCAGCGCCAAGCGTATTGCCAGCCAGGTCGGCGACGCTCGCGGCCACGGTCACCTGGTAGGTTGTAAGCGGTGATAGATCCGCAGAAGGATCAAGTGTGGCGATATTGCCAGTCAGTGTTACAGCGGCAGGTACATCGCTAACGTCTCCGACTTTGCGCAGGCGCAGGCTGCTGCCCGTAATGGTGGCGACATCCATCAGTTCACTAAAGGTGACATCCACATTACCAGTCACGTTAATATCGGTCGCGCCTGGAGCCGGTGACCGATCCGTAATCGTGGGCGGCGTGGTTTCATTACCCAAGGCATAAGTGATCGCCACATCGTTCAGGACAGGCGTCTGGGCGGGATCGCTGTTCGTCAGCACGGCGCGGTATCGGATGTAACGCGAATTGCCGCTCAGCGCGGCGCCGGAAGTTGCCACGGGTACATACGCCGTCCACGTGCCATCGGGTATCAGTGTATTGCCGATCCGGTAGCTGAGCGCCAGGCTTGTCCCGGCCGGGGTAGTACCCGTCCAGGAGAGCGTGCCCCAATTGGCGGGTGCGCCCGCGTCAAAAACTTGTGACACAAAACTACAGGGACTGGCATAAGGCGTCAGGCGCAGCCAGTCAACAGATACACTGGGAGCCGCACTCTGTAAGTCACTGATGCTTACGCTCATTGAATCAGCGATGGTCGCGGTAATCGTTGTGATCAGACTGCCATCAACATAAAAGTCGATGCTGTTTGCCTTCCAATCGATGCGATAGGTATGTTGGGCGCCAAGGTAATCGCCAATTAGAATCTTGTCATTACCCGAGTTGAAGCCTGTAGCGCCAGCTGGTAGGACTCTCGCGTATAGATGAAGGCCATCATTGCTTGTGGAGAACATGATCCACGGTGGACCAGCAAATGGAACATAATTTCCGTTGTCTGCGGCTAGCGTACCTCCGAAACCAATATGCTGGTAGGGTTGCGCGCCGAAGGTCGCCGAGAATTCCAGTGTCCGGCCGGGACCGAACTGGGCAGTGGTGTATGCTTCCGAACCATTCACGGTCAGGGAGCCACCGCTGATTGTTGGATCAGATCCAGTCCAGTTATAGCTTGTCCAACCAGCGGGCAGCGAGGGTCCTGAGAAGGGTTCATCAATGGCCAGTGGCAGATGCAGGGCTCCATCCCCGATGGTGGAGTCTGCGACACAGCTATTGAGTATGCCAGCGCTGAAATCGGATACTGTAGTATCAACGAAGCTGGCCGATGGTGTGGTGAAGGTAGCAGCGGGCGCGGGTGAAGCCGGTGAAGTGGCTGAGTTCGTTGATGCATCAACCGAGGTGACCCGGTAGTAGTAGGTTGTATCCGGCGACAAGCCAGTGAGCGCCAGGCTGTGAGAAGTGACCAACCCGGCAGCAGAGACGTTCAAGGTAAGCGCATCTGATGCGGTGCCATAATCCACGCGTGAAGTAGAAAGTTCATCCGTACTCCAGGTGATGGTGGCACTGCCATTGACGCCCGGCACTGCACTCACGCTCGAAATGACTGGCGCGGTGGTATCAGGAGCTGCCGTGACAAAACTGAGCGGCGCCGCTGGTTCAGCCGGCGATGTGGCCGAGTTGGTGGCAGCATCCTCCGATGTAACTCGATAGTAATACGTGGTTGACGCTGTTAGGCCGCTGAGTGGCAGGCTGTGGCTGGTCGAGAGGACACCGTCTGTCACGACGAGCGTTAAGGACTCCGGGTCGGTGCCATAATCAACACGCCCGTTAGCCAGCTCATCGGTTGTCCAGGTGATGGTGGCGGTGGTCCCGTCAACGCCAGGGGTAGCGCTCACCGCCGAAATGACTGGCGGAGTGTTATCGCTGGGCAGGGACGTTTCGAAGACCACATCCACCCAGTAGTTGGCATTGTTGCCCCCGTTGGGAATCCGCCGCCATACTGATATACACCATTTGGACCATCTACTCCGGTAGCCAAGGCATGCAATGGCGGGTTATCGACTGCGTTGGTTAAGCCGCCTGGCGTAATCGCAAAGTAACCCATTGGAGAAGAATAGATCGAGACAATATAGGTTGTGTTTGCATTGATCTGCACCGGAGTAGGCAAAGCCATTTCCTGCCATCCAGAGGCGGTTTCGTCTGTAAAGGTAACTGTAGCCAGTGGAGAACCGCCAGTTGAAGCCCACAAGTGACCGACATGGGTATCTGTATCTCCTGCTCCCTTGTAGATAGCGCAGGGAAGTAATATACCCGGCAGTGTCGGAGCGGAATTTTGTTCCGACTTCGATCGACTGACCGTCATTTACGGGAGAGCTGGCTGGTGTCCCTGTATTGTCCCAGATACTGCAAGGGCAGGTATCGGCAGCAGTGTGTAAACGACCAGCTGTAATCAGAGGCCAGCGGGTTGCCGGCCACATCGCTAACGCCACCACTTCCACCCTTCAATTTCGCAGTGTACTGCGTGCTCGGGGTAAGCAGCGGCGTTGGGTGTCAATGTGGCCTGTCTGGTGTTGCGGCGTCGTAACTGACTGTCGCTGGGACAAGTGTTGTCCGCCGCGTCGTGCAATTCAAAATTGCCATCGCTGCAGCGTCAGCGGATCCATGGGTTCGCTGAACGTCGCGGTTGGGGGTCGTGTTCATCGGAACACTCGTGGCGCCTGAGAGTTGGTGTGACTGCCGTGACTGTCGGCGCCGTTGCATCCGCGCCATATTGGGCAACATAGGCGCCGCTGGAGGCAGCGAAACGTGCATAGCTGACGCCCTTGATCGTCTCAACGGAGAACGTCACTGGCGAGCCGTTGCGGGTCAGGGTTTGCAGGGTGGCATTTCCTGTTACGTGCCGGCAGCCATGGCCTGCAGTCCGTTGGCGCCCGAATTAGCATTTACATCAAAAGTGAGCGTATCCGCTGACCAGGCGATATTGGCAAAGGAGGAGGCATTGCGCCCATCCAACCAGGTCCAGCATCTGCCGCGCGGTGACCACCGATACATGACGCGCCTGCGCCGAAGTGATGATGGGATCGGCATGTGCATCGCCATTGCTGTCCACATGCATATTGGCGGTAAAGGCGCCATAATAGCCTTCGGGACCCAGGGCACGGTCGAGCAAAGTGTCGATGGTATAGGGGTAGCTTTGCCCCGACTCATCGGTCATTTGGGTGGTGGCCTGGTAGACATCCACCATGGTGCCATCCTCGTCCGCAAAACGCATCGGCATGCCGGAGCCGGTAAACATGCCGGGTGTATCGTGGATCCAGGCATCGGGCCAGTAGTAGTAGTTGGTATCCAGCCGGATGCCGTGTGCCAGCTCCACGTGGGCCTGGGTATCCCAATCGCTCCAGGCAATACAGTGCGTACGATTGGTTGTCAGGGCGGGGATACTCGTATACTTGGCTGCAAACTCGCTCAGTTGGGTGGCGTAAATGGATTCGAGTTCCGCTTGGTCGGTCCAATTCTCACAGTTTGTGTAGACGTGCAGGGCAATCTCAAAACCATCCGACCTCATAGGCGGCCGCCTGGGCGTTCGTCAAATTCGAAGTGTTCGTGTACAGATAGACGGTACTGGCGATGCACTCCCAATCTGCGATCGAACAGCCCGGTGTGCGCAGCGATTTCTGATGATCCAGACGCCCCGGGACACCGGTCGCACCATGCTCATCCGCGGTCAGCACGACTTCGGCTTTATCGCCGCGCGGGAAGTACCAGAAGTGCGGCAGGGGTTCCTTGTCCAGGTTCATCAAACCGATCATGTTGGCCAGCAGGCGCTGCTGTTCATCCGCCTGCGGGATGGCCACCTTGGCGAGATTGACCCAGTCGGTGATCGGTTCCGTTGTGGAACATATCGTCCGAACGCACGGGTCCGCTGCTGTTGTCCCCATTGATGCCTGCCCAGGCCGGGTTACCCTGGCGCGTATAAACGATGGACTTAGCCAGATCATAGGTAAAGGCCGCGGCCTGGCCGCCATTGGAGCCAACGTCGATCATCGTCACAGCCGGGTTGGTCGTGGCTGTCGTAGCATCGGAATACAGGGTGGCAATGGAGGTCGCGCCGTTCAGGGTGTAACGGTCAGCCATGCCGTGAAATTGGATGGTCTGATTAACGATACCGGCTCCAGGTGCGGAGGCCGTATTGACCAGCAGGTAACCTTCGTTGAGGCTAGTCCCTGCAGAAGTTAGTCCAAGTAGATTTGCCAATTGCGAGTCAGGGCGCATGGCGATCAGGTTGCCGCCGGCGTTGACCCAATCGGTCAGGAGCGTCACCTGCGCACCCGACAGGGACATTTCACCCAGGATTACAACATCGTAGGTGTTCAACAAGGTCGCGTCCACATTGGTGATATCGGTGGCTGTGAATTCATTCAGACCCTCGGTTCGCAGGATCTCGGCGTAGTAGCGTCCAAACGGATTGGCAGCGCTGCTGACGACAAGGATTGGTCCACCCGGACCTTCATCCGGTGGAGGTGGCGGCTCCGAGGCTGTGGTAAACGACCAGGTGGTATCGGCTGCCAGTGCATTAGCCAGACGGGTCGGCGATGCCCCCTGTTCCCCAATGAGTTTGGCAGTATAGGTTGTGTCGTAATGCCAGGTTGGCATTGGGATCGAGCGTGGCCGTGCGTGTGGCGTTGGTGTAAGTCACAACGGCGGAACAAGCGTCAGCGTGGCATCGCGTAATTCGAAGGTAGTCCCGCTCACTGTGGCGGCATCCAGTGGCTCGTTGAAGACTGCACTGATGTTCGCCGAAACCGACACGTTGGTGGCATTGTTCACCGGCGTATCCGAGATGACACAGTTGGCGGTGTCATCATCTGGTCCGACATCGGTCATGAAGACGACATCGACCAGATAGTTGGACGATCCGAAAGTGGTGGTCGGGTAGACACCACCAGCGCCGTAGTGGTAGACGCCGTTCGCTCCGTCGACCCCATCTTGCAGCGCGTGCAGGGGCGGGTTATCGACCCCAGCAGTCTGCAAACGAGGTTCCTATGGCGTAGTATCCCGAGGTCGTATGGTAGGAGGCCACATATGTGGTATTCGCGTCGATAGCGACTGGCGCTGCAAAGAGCATCTCCTGCCAGCCTGTGGCTGATTCACCCGTGAACGTGATGCGTTGCGAGGTTTGTGCCGGCCTGTCGACCACAAATTTCCAGTGTGAGACCCTGTATTACCGGCTGTCTTGTAGAAGCGGATGCCAGTGATGAAGCCGGCCGTATCCGATTGGAATTTCACCCCTAATTCAACGGCGCCACTATCGTTTTCTTCGTTTCCGGTCACTGCCGACCCGAAGATCGAGCACGGGCAAGTCTGCGCCACGGCAGTAAAATTGACGCTGTCAGCCGAGCCGATATTCACTGAGTCATCGACAGCACGGGCTTGAACAGTGACTGATTGGTTGATCGCGCTGAACGTGTAGTTCCAGTTTGTAGTGCCGGTCGCGGGGCTCCAGGTAGTGCCCCCATCGGTTGAAACCTCCACGGCAGCCACGACACCTCCGCCGGTGTCAGCGGCGGTACCGGAAATCGTAATATTCCCGCCTGGGACGTTCGCGCCGTTTGCCGGGGAGGTGATGACGGCTGTCGGCCCAGTTGTGTCTGTCGAAGCAGTAGCAGCTACCAGTCCGATTCTGCAGCGAGCCGGGCTGTACACCCATATCGGCAAACAGGTTAACGGTCGCCTGCTGCATTTTCGGGTCTTCTGTACTCGCGCCGCGGTCATGGTTGCCATCGAGACCCCAGGACCACTGCACAGTACCGGCCCCAAAGACGAGGGCGCCGCTGGGCGCGCGGTACAGGCTCATCTTGTGGTTCTTGCCCCCTGTCGTTGTATCAGAAAGGGTAATCCGCCCGGCCGGATAACTGCTGGCATAGGCAGACTGTTCCCAGTCAAACTCGTAACCTAAAGTGTCCGCGCTGAGTGTCGTGTCAGCCGTGATCCCGGCATTGCGCCAAAACCGAAGACCGCCGGCCGAAGCCGGCACCTGGATGGCGGTGGTCGTATCGCCCCAACTGATCTGACCGCTCAGACCGTTCTCCGGCTTCCCACCGTCGTGACCGGTCTGGTTCTGACGCCAGAGGCCAGTCCAAATATTTGTTGGGTCGCAGTCGAAGTTGCCGAAGCAGTTGTAGTGTTCAGTACTTCCCTGGGCGTCACCTTCCTTATAACTGACCAGTGTGCGATAGTTGTTTTCCCAGCGCGTCTTCCAGTAGATCTCGTTTCCGCTGAAGAAGGCCAGGTTCACACCGTCGTCCCGGGCTGCTTCCACTGCTGCGCGTTGCCCTGCCGACCAGTATTCATCGTGCCCAACCGATAAAAAGACTTTGTGCTCCAAAATTTCGGAACCATTGCGGTCTGAAATCTACATCCGTAAAGTAACTGACATCATAGCCATTGCGCTCCAACCAGCGGATCATTGGGTATTCAGCGTTAAAAAGGTTATCCTCTGTAGGGTTTGCGCGTGTAGTGAATGGGCGGTTGTAGCTGACCTTGTGGGCATGATTGGAATTGGCATACAAACTGTAATCGCCATATCCATTGTAGGCCTGCCAGGTGGTGTCAGAGGTCTGAAAAAGCAGATCGGATCCGCCATCATCATCGCGAACAATAAATGGAATATGGCTGGCACCAGGCGTACCATCCGTCCGTTCCAATCTGGCGATATACAACCCTGAGACAGCATTGATATCCGGATCGTAGGTTGTGTCAACCGCCGTCCAGGAGGCAGACACGCTCCAGCCACCGCAATCCACCAGAAAATCAGGATCGCCACTGTTAGAGCAGGCTGCTTGGGAGGTGGCGGTGGTCGCTGTATCGGGGATGGTATCAATCAGGCGCGCGCCCAAGCCATTGTAATATCCCAGTCGATAAATCTTGATCTGGAAAGAGCTGGCAACGGTATCCACCTTGAAGGAGATGGTACCGCCTCGATTGACACTGATGTCGGTGGCGAAGCCCTGGATAGAGAGATCGCCAGCGCCGGAAATATCCCACTCACTGGCAGGGTTGCCGGCCAAACAATTTTCCGCCACGATGTCGTTAGGCGGGTTGCCACAATTAGGATCATCTGCCTGTGGTGCGTTGGATGGCGCAGCTTGAACGCTCCTGATTGGAGACATCACGGGGCTGAGCACCATGCTTAATATGAGTAACGACGTTACAAAACGGCCTAAGAAATATGATTGTCTGTTCATTGCATTTCTCCTATGAAATAACGGGGTTGCATATATGTTTCAGAGTTGGACAGCGAAATCGACCTGTAGCAGAGGTTGCCTTTGTCGATTCAGGAAAATGCAGCTTCTTGATTTTGATGATCGCATCATTGCATAACGATCTTTGTCACGCGCCCATGCAACTTGCCTTTTCCAAACGTTCGCTTTCCGGGTACCGTAACCACGAACCAATCCAATATGGGTAACCCGGCTCACGGTGTTTGATAAGATCAGGCTTGAGCGAAATCCGATGGTAACGTCCCGCAAATGCAAACTGGCAGTCAGAGTGGATGCTGCTGCAACATTCATAAGCCTAATGATGTGGATGATCAAATTGAACATTTCTGCCTGCAAGCATGCTCCGCCATCCCGACATACTTTGTCGGCTTCAGAATAATCTTCAGCCAGGCACAGGATGAATTGCCAGCTGAGTCTTTGGGAACAAATATTCTTGTCCCGAATTTTCTCCACGTGTAAAAGAGTGTTCCATGGCGACGCTTCGTTTTCAAGTCAGAGCCTCCATACGGCCCGGCCGGAACAACACCGCTTAACAAAAAAGAGGTATGAGGAAACTCTTTAGAAGAGTTTCCTCATACCTCCGGGATTTTTCGCCCTCGCCAAGGTAACTGCCATTCAAAATTGAATGTCTTCAATTAACTCATACGTTATCTCATTCTACGTTTTGTGGATTCTTGCGAAATTATTCATTTGCATCATTTTTCCATGCTTTGAAGCTTTCAACCTTATTGATATAACGCAACTCACCAAACTCCCCAACTGGTAAGCGCCTCGTCAATTTGTTTAATTTGCTCTGAACTCAGATATTTGAGATTCAAGCCGCCCAATGCAACATTATTTTGGACGTTATCTGATGCGTTCACGTATTTCCTCCGCCGATGTCTCATCTGTCATCCTTACGTCCGAAGCCATGCAAGCTGATGATTTGAACCAAAGAAACTATCATCCCAGGATTCTTTCACCCTTGCTGAAAATGCCATCTAAATTGCCACCTTACAAAAGTACTAAACAAGTTATTTTCGTACCTATTTTATCCTATAAAGTTCAGTTTCTTTCAAATCTGCAAGGTCAAATACTGGACGAACTCTTGACTAAAATGTTACATCCATGTCGCATTGCAGCCCGTCCACTGATATCGTGTTTGTTGGGGGAACCTTTAGCTCACGATTGATTCCACAAAATACTCGCTGAGCGCCGCCCCCACGTGCTCATACTGCCCGAACAGATTCTCACCTCTAACGAAAAGGAGGTTATGAGGGAACTCTTTGGAATAGAGTTCCTCATAACCTCCCGGAATCTTTCGTCCTCGCCAAGTCCATTTCTGGCTGAATTCTGGAGTACACAATCTCGCATAAATACCGCCACGTTATATTACATTTTATATCGCGAAAACTTACCTGTTCGTCTCATTATTTTTCCAGGCCTTGACGCTTTCAACCTTATTCACATAACGCAGCTCACCGTGTTGCACCACCAGGTGAATCTCACCATACTCACCGATGGAGGCAAGCGTTTCATCGATCTGTCTGATCTGCTCAGGGCTTAGAAACCTGAGCTTCAAACCGTTCAACGAATTATCTTTTTGTTTGACATTTTGCGTATCCATCTTTTTTTCCCTGGTTTCTTGGATTTTTGTCCTGGAGACAGCCAAACTTGACAACAGAAACCGTCTCCCGGGAATCTTTCACCCTCGCCAGAGGCAGTACACTCATACGTCAGTTTGTAACGTTAGAAAACAAATGGTTGATAATAACCTAACAAAAACGCAAATTCCTATATTATTATAGTCAATATAAACAATGTTTCAAGTACCCACTGCCATCAAATCTCCCTATTTTCATAGACATTTGTAATGACTTTGGCAAAAAGACTGTAATACTCTCGATGCTTGCGACACTTTCTGTAGATTTCAATAGGGGAACAGGAATCAGGGTGGTAATCCTTGACCTCAACCCAGGGATCATGCACGGATATCCCCACTCGCTGAGGGACCGCGACCCGACTATGGCCGCTGATCCCCTGAACAAAGTGGTAGACCTTAGACATTGGTTTTTAGAGTGTTCTCAAATCGGCTCTTTTTTGTTTATAATTGCACATGTTTGATACAAAACCAGCAAATGCACAGCTATCAATCAATCTTCGAATCTGGTGGTTGTGCGTTCGACCCGCACCGGGGATGCTCCTCCTTGTTATGACCAACCCACAAGCAGACTTACAACTGGTACGTATGGCAGCCGACCGACTCGAACGAATTTCCGCCGATTCGATCTGGGCGCATCGCGCCAGCGGCGTTCGGGGAACATTACTGCGTTTTCTTGATGAAGCGTATGAGGAAAACTCGCCTGATTCAAAAGAGATCAAGACCGCCATGAGCATGGCGTTCAATATTCTCACAAAAGCAGCAAAACACAATTGACCGTCGGACACTTTAGAAGCGGTGCATAATCCCATGAAAGGGGTAAGATTTTTTACGGGTTAAAACATCGCAGAAATCAAACCGCATGGAAAGTATGGACATGACCGACCTCTACACCCTGACCCCCTCCCAGATCGTGATGTATGCCACCGAATATTGTGCAGACTGTCTGCGCGCAAAGAATTTCTTTGAAACCAACAACATTCCCCACGTCCGAGTGGGACTCGAAGGCGACGAAGAAGCCATCGAATTCGTAATGCAGGTCAACAATGGTTATCGAAGCGTCCCGACCATCGTCTTCCCCGATGGCACGATTCTCGTTGAACCCAATTCGGAAGAACTCAAAGCCAAATTTTCCAAATAAGCAAACTTTTACAGTAAACTTAATACATGGCACAAACGGCAGATATTGTCATTTGCGGGGCAGGCATCACGGGCGTCTCTGCCGCGCACTATCTCAGCAGGGCGGGATTCAAAAACATCCTATTGGTTGATGAGCGTCCGCCCCTCTCCTTCACAAGCGACCGCTCCACCGAGTGTTATCGCAACTGGTGGCCCGACCCCGAAATGCTCGTATTGATGAACCGCTCCATCGACTTGATGGAAACTCTCGCCGACGAAAGCGGGAATGTCTTTCGGATGAATCGACGGGGCTACCTGTACGTCACTGCCGATGAAAATAAAATTGCGGAATTAAAATCCGCATCAAAACGGACCTCGGAATTGGGCGCGGGACAATTAAGAGTTCACTCCACTGAATCATCCTCCTACCTACCCTCTCACTCTGACAGTTTCCACGAAACACCCGATGGCGCAGATTTACTCATCGGAAATGAAATCATTCGCAAACATTTTCCCTATATCACGGACAGGGCTGTCGCGGCTCTCCACACGCGGCGCGCAGGCTGGTTGAGCGCGCAACAGCTTGGGATGTATCTCCTCGAAACGGGACGCAGTCGCGGGGTCCGGTTTGAGTCCGCCCAAGTAACAGGTGTGGATGTAGCGAAAGGCCGCGTAAGCGGAGTCAGGCTAAGCACCGGAGAACGCGTCGATTCCCCAATATTTGTCAACGCCGCCGGGCCCTTCCTCAAAGATGTAGGCAAACTCCTGGGCATGGATTTGCCTGTTCATACTGAATTACACCTCAAAGCCATCGTCAAAGATTCGCTGGGAGTTGTCGGACGTGAGGCGCCGTTATTGATCTGGAACGACGCACAATCCCTACTGTGGGAAGATGACGAGCGCCAAGCATTGGCAGGCGATGATGAAACTCTCTGGCTGACAGAGACATTCCCGGCGGGCGTACACACACGCCCCGAAGGCGCGGGGGATGACATCTTGATGTTGTGGGAATACCAAACAAGAATCATGGAACCCATGGATGCGCCGCCCATGGACGAGCAATACCCTGAAGTTGCCCTGCGCGGACTCGCCGCCATGTTGCCGCGCATGAAGGAATATTTCGTACGAATGCCGCGCCCGCAACTCGACGGCGGCTTTTACACAAAAACGCGCGAGAACCGTCCGCTGGTGGGGCCGATGGGTGTGAACGGCGCGTACTTGATCGGTGCAGTATCGGGCTACGGGATCATGTCTGCGTGCGGGGTTGGCGATCTGCTGACATCACACATCACAGGCAGGAACCTGCCAAATTATGCATCAGCATTTGAATTATCGCGATATGATGACCCTGAATATCAAAAGAAACTCGAGCATTGGGGCGACAGCGGGCAGCTCTAAAGGCGCGAAACATGTTCGGGACTACACCGATAACACCAAGCGGGATACAATGATTGAGAGGTGAAAAATGAAGAGAATCATTCCCACCATTTTGTTTACATTTTTACTTTCCGGTTGTAACGGCTGGATTATTCAACCACTTCCCTATCCCACTCCTTTTCCATTTCCATCTCCTCAACCCTCCATCTACACTGCAACACCCGTCATCATCGGTGTGACACCCGCATCGGCAACGCCTATCATCGCGACATCGACCATCACGCCCACGTTTCTTCCAACCAGCACCAACATGCCACAAGCCACAGCCACAGAGATACCCATCAACACGTTTACGCCAACCAGTTCTGTGAGCATGCCCGCTCTGCAGATCACCATCCTTGGATGCAACACCAGTATTGACATTACTCACGGCATGGGTGAGGTGACCAATGCCTTTGTCACATTAAAAAATACAGGCAATGTCGAATTAACACATCTGGTTACGACACTCTACGCACTCGACGAAGGACGGGAACATCCCGACAAAGTACAGGAGGTTGATTCCATTCCGGTTGGGTTTGAAGTCGAGTTAAAACTCACCGTAGACAGCACCTACAAACAAGAATCTCCCATCCAGGTGGAAGTCAACAGCGATCAGGGATTCTTCCCACGCGAAGGCATCGCCGCCTGTCGGGACATTGGCGTACTGGCTCCCAATCGAAACGGGCTGAACACGCCCGTCCCAAGTAATCCATGATACATATAACGTCGTGAAGGGTATAATCACTCCATGGAAAATGAAAATCTATCAACATTTAGAAACAAGATCGCCATCCTCATTGACGGCGATAACGCGCAATCCTCCCTGCTCCCGCAAATGCTTGTAGAAGCGGGTCGCCACGGACAGGTGACCGTCCGCCGTATTTATGGGGATTGGACAACCAACAATATGAACTCCTGGAAGGAGATACTGAACTTTCATGCCTTCCAACCGATTCAACAATTCCGCTATACGGTGGGAAAGAACGCCACCGATAGTGCGATGATCATCGACGCCATGGATCTGCTGCACTCCGGCGTTGTCGATGGATTCTGTCTCGTCTCTTCCGACAGCGATTACACCAGATTGGCTACACGTATCCGCGAGACCGGCATTTTTGTGATGGGCATCGGTGAGAAAAAGACGCCCAAGGCATTCGTGAACGCCTGTGATGTTTTTGTGTATACTGAAAATCTTGTGGAAGAAAAGAAAGCCGTTCAAAGGAAACAAAGTCAAACCAGGAGGACCAGCCGGGTAAAAAAGGATGACAAAGAAGAACTCGACCCCATGCCCATCCTGACACAAGCCTTTGAAATGTCCGTTGGACAGGATGGCTGGTCTCCGCTCGCCAGCATGGGACAGGCGCTTTATCAGCTCGACCCGGGATTTGATCCACGCAGTTATGGACATAAACAACTCTCACGCATGATCGCCGATCTCAAAGACCGCTTTGAGATGAAAACACTGAATGCGGATGGTCCCAATATTTTTTATGTGAGGATGAAGGAATAGATTTATTTTGTTTCGCTGAGCTTTATGGATGATGACCGCCAATAATATTCCACAGCTTAATAAGGCCGTCTGCAACTGTCTTTGAAGTCAAGGCAGTTGCAGTTTTTTATTCTAAAGTTAAAAGCGCAATCCAATTATGCCTGTAAGGGACGGGGCCAACACGAGCATTGCATGCTCATGAACAAAGAAACACGCTGCGCTCGATATGCTCACTCCCCATATCACTATAAATTTTCTTTTGTAGTCCGGGTCAAAAAATCACAACATTATTCCGCGTTCTTTACCTTCTTCCAATAGCGCGCCAACCCATCGGCGCTCATGCCAGGCGGGTTGGCGAGTTCATAGGCATTCATCATCTCCTCGTCCAAACCCACTTCTACAGCTTCCTCCAGCATCCATTCGGTGAAGCCCTGGCGCATCGCTTCGATCCTGATAAATGGGTCTTCCGCCATGATCTTCTCGAGCCAACGTTCGGCGCTGTCCAATCTTTTTTCCACTTCATCGCATATGCCACTGAGGGTCGTCAAAAATCCCAAAGTAAGTCGGGGCGATGCGCGCAAACTTCTCTTTTCGCAAGCGCGCGATACTTTCATGCCAGCGTTCGATATGTAACTCTGGCGGCGGCATGGGGACTCGTAAATATGGATAACCGGGGATCCGCACTCCACCCACATCGCCAGAAAACAAAATATCTTCAAAGAGATAGGAATAATGATGTTCCGCGTGACCCGGCGTATTGATGGGAATAAATTCCAAATTGCCGATGACGATCTCCTCCGCATCTTTCGGGACTTTGAGTTGATTCTCCGCAACCGGCAGAAACTCACCCCAAAGCGTCTCCATCCGATTTCCGTAAATACGCGTGGCGCTGGCTAATAGCTTTTCAGGGTTCAACAAATGCGGCGCGCCGACGGGATGCACATAGATCTGTGCGCCCTGCTGTGAAAGCCAACCTGCCGCGCCGGCATGGTCGAGGTGGATGTGTGTCAGCAGGACGTGAGTCACGTCACGGGACGATAAGCCTTCTTTCGCCAGACCAGCTTCCAGCGAAGAAAGAGTCGAACCGGGTCCGCTTTCGATGAGGACGATTGAATCCCCCTGTCGAATCAAATAGGACGCGATGGCATGGGGACGTCCTTGAAAATTTAAGTCAAGTGTGACAATACGGGTTGACGCCATGAGGTTTCCTGTGAAAAATTATTGATGGAAAAACTGGAGAGGGTTTCAGAAAGATCAGCATCGCAATAAACGGGACAGACGGGCACATTGCGCTCCATAAGCGACTCGCCCAATTCTTCATTACTCGTGCGGTTGCCGAAGGACTGCGCCATCAGCAAAACAACAACCGGCCGCAGGTTGCGACGCTGGAGGCTATCCACCGCGATCAGTAGCTCTGTCCAGACCATGGGAGTAACGAGGATGGCGCTGCTGCCCTGCGGCAATTGCCCCATTTGCGCCGTGACAAGGCTTGGCAGCGTATAAGTGCTTTCGGCTTGAATGAACGAGAGCGCCTCGAGAATTTTAGCTTCCTGACGTTCACTCCGTTCGGCGGGTATAACCTTATATGATTTTTCGTAGGCAGTGACAAGACCCACTGAACGTCTCTGTTTGATGAAGTAATGCGCCAGCGACGCCGTGATACTGATCGAGTACTCAAGCGTAGAGGGTGGCAATTTCAACGTTTTGCGGCGGCGTAACAGAAAAAGGTCATCCACAGGCAGGGAAGTTTGCTGGTCATCGGGCTTGCCAAAATGCACGCCGCGATGCGAATCGAGAAACAACCACACCTCTGATTGGGGGTCCTGCTCAAACTCCTTGACCATCAATTGATTGCGCCGTGTGCTGGAAAGCCAGTGGATGCGCTTCATAGGATCGCCGGGCACATATTCGCGAACGCCTGAGGCATGGGGGGTAATATCGATGGATTTACGGCGGATCGCTTTTCCGCCGGGCAACATGCCGGGAGGCGAAAGGAAATCACGCACGGGAAAAAGCATGGGAAATACAACAAGATTGGATAAGGATGGGATCTGTTTTGAAACACGGAATATACCAAACGGATCGCCTGAAGTGAGAGTGGTGGGTCCCAGCGAGAATCCGCCGTGGGAGGTGAGCCAGGTTCGAGCGGTGTATGACCGTTTTTGTCGTCCGCGTAAAATCGTCAGCACGCGCGATCCAGAGGCATTGGGAATGGTTGTTTCGTTCGAGACTTCCAGCCATAGTTTTGTGATGCGGCTGTTATTGACGATATCGAAATGCTCTTCAAAAACATCGCCCACTTCTGCGCGCGACGAACGGGAGCGCCTGCTGACTTGAATTCCACGCAGGGACGTGAGCGCAAGCAAACCGGCAAGCAGTATCAGCAAAATGCCAAGATACAAAAGGCGCACATAAAGGACCGCGCCGTTCACCATGGTTCCAACCGCCCCCACCACAAAGATCAAAAAGACAAAAACACGACCCGGCGTCACTTCGCCTTCGCCTTCGCCCTTGCTGTGGTTTTGTAATCTCCACCGGGGACTGGAGAATTATGCAAGACTTCTTCTACAATACGATCCGCACTTAATTCACGCAGACGAGCCGCCGGTGAAACGATGACGCGATGTCCAAGCACAGCGACAACCAATGCTTTGACATCATCCGGCAGAACGTGGTCACGTCCCTGCAGCGCGGCGTGTGCCTGACTGGCACGGAATAATGCAAGGCTGCCTCTTGGGCTGGCGCCGAGATACACATCCGAACTCTGACGAGTGCGCCCCACAAGGTCAATGATATAACGCTGGATCGCGGGTGAAACAAATATTTTGCGAACGGCTTCGATCGCGCCCAACAACTCCTTGACTTTGACTACAGACTTCAACGTTTCGATCGGGTGTCGAAGTTGTTGATTGTCCAATATCTTCATCTCCTCGACCGGGCTGGGATAACCCATGCGCACACGCATGATAAAGCGGTCCAATTGCGCTTCGGGGAGCGGGAACGTGCCTTCGTATTCGATTGGATTCTGCGTGGCAAGTACCATGAACGGAGCTGGGAGCATGTGCGTGACACCATCCACCGTCACCTGATGTTCCTCCATCGCTTCGAGCAGCGCGGCTTGCGTCTTGGGTGTGGCGCGGTTGACCTCATCGGCAAGGACGATCTGTCCCATGATGGGTCCTGAGCGGAACTCAAATTCCCGCTTCTGCTGGTTATAAATGGAAACGCCCGTCACATCGCTGGGGAGCATATCGGGTGTGAACTGAATACGACTGAAGGTGCAGTCGAGTGATTTAGCAAGACTGCGCGCCAGCATCGTCTTCCCCACCCCTGGCACATCCTCGATCAAGATGTGTCCCTGACACAACAAACCGATCACGACCAACTCAAGTGATTGTCTCTTGCCAACAATCACCTGCTCTAAATTACTGATAATGCGCTCCCCAAACTCCTTGATATCTGCCATTGCACTTCCTTTCCCGTTCCCATGGAGTGGTAAAACCAAAACTTTGTCATCCTGATTGTACGAGGGTTCAAGGGGTTGGGCAAGTACATCATGCCCCTCTGTGGAGGGGTATCGTTACATCGCAGAAAAGGTCTTATCCACCGCTTCCAGGGTATGGTGGATGATCATGGCTTAGACAGGTTTACAACACCACATGGAGCAAGTTTTAGCCTTTCACGTTTAATAAACAGCCGAGCAGATCTCTTTTCGAAGTTCCGCCTTTTGGACTTTTCCCATTGCGTTGCGCGGAAGATCTTCTCTGAAGACAATGGATTTAGGGGATTTATAGGGCGCGAGCTTTTCTCGACAAAAACGGATCAACTCTTCGCCGGTCACTGTTTCATCTTTATTGAGCACCACCACCGCTGTGACCTTCTCTCCCCACTCCGCGTCTGGACAGCCGATCACCGCGCAGGCACTGACTGCGGGATGTTCGACGAGGACGCGCTCCACTTCGGGCGGGTAGATGTTGAGGTCCACCGCTGATGATCAGGTCCTTGGAGCGGCCACAGAGGGTGACGTAACCATCCTTTTCGATGAATCCCAAATCTCCGGTTTTGAACCAGCCGTCGGCTGAAAAGGAAGCGGATGTTTTATCTGGTTGGCGCCAGTATCCTTTGAATACGTTCGGTCCGCGCAGTTGCACCTCCCCGATCTCTCCATCCGAAAGAATTTCACCTGTTTCTGAATGGACAATCCGCAGTTCCACTCCCGGTAAAGGATGTCCCACCGAGCCAATGCGCCGTTCACCATGCAAGGGATTAGAACAGTTCATACCTGTCTCGGTCATGCCGTAGCGTTCGAGCAAAGTGTATCCAAATGTTTTTTGAAAGCCGGTGAATAGATCATCGGGCAAGCGATCTGAACCGGACGTGATGAGGCGCACGTGCGAGAGATCAAAGTTCTTTGCATCTGGCACATCCAACAACCGCCGATGAATTGTAGGGACTGCCATGAATACCGTACACTGTCCACTCGAAAGCAATTCAAGAGTTTTATGTGCGTTGAACTCGCGCATCAACAACGTGGTTGCACCCGCGTATAACGCACCATGCAAAGCAACGAACAATCCATGGACGTGAAAGATGGGCAACACATGCAGAAGCACATCATCAGACTGCCAGCCCCATATCTCATGCAGAGACTGGAGATTAGAGGTTAGATTGCCATGCGTGATCTCCGCACCTTTGGGACGTCCCGTTGTGCCGGAGGTGTAGATGATGACGGCGGTGTCATTATTATCTTGGTGGTCGAGTAGCCCCGAGTGTTTTTCGAGGGGCGTATCGAGACCAGAGATTAGAAGAATTAAATTTCTCTGGTTTGGATGGATCGAGGAAAATACATTCCTGCAAATCAGGGAGTTGTGAAAGGATGGGTCGGATTTTCTCTCTGGAAGTTTCAAGCGCAAAGAATAATTTTGACCCAGAGTCTTCGAGGAAGTATTTCAACTCGTCGGGTGGATAGGCGAGATTGAGTGGCAATGTGATGGCTCCCAAATGGACAGTTGCCAAATGCAAAAGGATGAACTCAATGCACTTGGAAAGTTGCAAAGCCACGCGGTCGCCGGGTTGAAGTCCGAGGCTTTGCAGATAGCCTGCCGTTTTATTGACCAGTTCATCCAATTCCGCATAGGTGAGGCGTTGAAGCGGCGGGTCAATGAACTCAAGCGCGACCTTGTCAGGGAATTTTTGGACGTTTTCAGTGAAGGAGTTTAGGAAGGACATTCGTCAATTATATAATATCCGCAGAGCGGACATCACGCCGAAGAATCCCGCGAGGGCGTCTGCTCCTGAAGTTTCACCTACGGAAAGTAATTTGGATATTGGAGGATTGCGAGATTGGAGACTGGATCGATAAATGCATCGAAAAACTCATGCCATAAAATTCCCGCTTCGCCCCTCCCCGCCGACTTGAGCCATGCCGCCGAAAGTGACGTGGTCAATGGTGCGGCAGCTTCTGCAATTTCCTTTGCAAGCGTAGTTGCAATTTCACGTGGATGAATGATCCACGAAGCATAGAGCGCTCCCATAATGAAATCGTCGCCTGCGGGGGTGAGACCAATGCCCAGACCTGAGAGTTGTTTGGCAGCGGTGAGGGAGGAGGGAAGGTCAGCAAAGGCAACAGCAGAGATCAGAGAATTGGAGAATTGGTTATTAGTAATTAGTAATTTTGAATTGGCTGTGTTGGTCGAGTAGCCCCGAGGGATTGTTACGAGGGGCGTATCGAGACCACAATTTTTGTAATTGGTCGTTTGTAGTTGATGGAGGATATTATTTTTATTTAAATGCAAATTCTCCCAATCGGGACGTGGATTCCAGAGCTCTGCACTCGCGATGGGGATGGTCAGGCTTCCGAGATGGAGTTGAGTTGCGAAAAAAGGAACTGGGGATTGGAGATTTGGATAATCCGAGAACAACACCTCATCTTCAACCACCAAATTGAATGGGCCATTTCCAATTTGCGGCGTAACAATAGATAAAACTTCCCCTCGGGCGTTGATCAGATTACAAGCCTGATCAAAGACATGCAGAATGCGGAGGTGATGAGAATTCGTCAGCCACTCGTTTACAGCAGGAGTAAGGGAAAGAGCGTTAATTTTTTGCATTGTACTCGTGCACAATTCTATCAGCGAACATTTCCAATGATGTTGGTTCTCTTTTAATAGCCATCGCAATGCATTCGGATTCCCCGCTAAACCCCACTGATCATAATACTCGAACATATTAATCAGGCTTTCAAGTGTATATTCTCTCATTCCACCAGCGCGAAGTCTCCAGTCCCCAATCTCTTCCTGCTCAGCGCGAATATGGCGCTTCAACACACGCCCAAATATTTCCGCAACTTCCACATGTGACGTCGGCATTGTGCCAGCCAATTCGTAAATTGCGTTTTTGTGATCGGGTTCGGTCAATACGATTTTGGCAGCTTCGGCGACATCTTCCAAGTCAACGAAACTGAATTTTGAGTGGACCGAATACGGCACACGCAAAACACCTTCTTCAACGATACTCTTCCACCCTGCCAACAAGTTTTGCATATACGGCGCAGGTTGGAGGATAGTGAAAGGGATTCCCGACTCAAAGATCATTTCCTCCACACGCATCTTACCCCAGTGATGTTTCATCTTCTTCGTTTGCGGATGCAGAACAGAGTGATAGACAAAATGCTCAATGCCAGCCTTGCGAGCTTCACCAACGACCAATTTGCCGATTGCTTCTTCGTCGGGATTCATATTCGGGCAGATATGATAAACCGCCATTACGCCTTGCATCGCAGAATGGACTGCGCTTTCATCACGCATATCTCCGACAAAGACGTCAGCCGCGCCCAAGGATTTTATAACGGGAACAAGCTCCTCGCGTCGAACGAACGCACGAACACTCTCAAACTTCGAGAGTGCTTTGACCAGAGTCCTGCCTGTTTTGCCGCCAGCGCCAGTGATGAGAATCATAATGGCGACTATAATCCATCCCATGGAATACTGCCATAATTTCAGTTCGAGAAAGGATACTCTCAGATGTTAAATCTAAACTCAGTCATGCTCGGTTCGAAACAAGCTCAAGCGTTGGTTGATTTCTATGAAAAGGTGTTTGGCAAGCCAGCGGATATGACCGATCCCGAAAATGGTTTTTGGGGATGGCAGGTGGGAAGTGGATTTGTGGGGATCTTGAACCATTCTGGAATGGATGGCAAGACAAAAGATCCGGGACGCGTGATGATCAACTTTGAAACCCCGCAAGTCAAGGAGGAGTTCGAGCGGATCAAATCCCTCGGTGGCACAGTCATCCATGAACCGTATGAAATGGGACAGGGATGGATCGCCACGCTGGCTGACCCTGATGGAAACTACTTCCAACTAATGAATCCAATGGAATAGCCTGTACCAAAAGGAGACCTGTGATGACCGGGGTTTTTCTTGAAAAGATATTTGAACACAATAATTGGGCGAACCAAAAGATGATCGAGGCATGTTACGCCTTGAGTGACGAGCAACTCGACGCCGAACCCCTTTCCGCTACAAAAGGGACTATCCGCCGCACCTTATTACATCTCGTACATTCACAGCAAGGATACCTGTTACTCCTGACCAAGCCTGTTGACCAGAGACAGAATAATGCGCCGGATTTTGCCGAGTTCAGTGAGTCCGCGCGCAAAAGTGGAGAGGGTTTGCTGGCGCTGGCAAGAGAGGAGCAAAAGCCTTTTGAGACGCGCCTCACAACAACTGATGGATTTTATACAGAGCCGTGGGTTGTCATTCTTCAGATCATTAATCATGCGACCGAACATCGCGAGCAGATCAACAGCATGATGAGCGCCATGGGCATCACACCTCCTAATCTGGATGGCTGGAGCTATGGTGAGGATGCAAATGCACTTGTACCAATATCGAAGTAAGCGAAAGAGTTACGGAGAAATACGTGAAAGCAATTATATGGACAAAGTACGGATCACCAGATGGACTTCAACTCAGAGAAGTGGAAACGCCAACGCCCAAGGATAATGAAGTGTTGATCAAAATCCATGCGGCAACCGCATCACGAGCGGATACCGAGTTCCGCAGACTGAAACTCCCATTCCTGTTTGCGCTCCCGATTCGACTCTATCTTGGCTTTATCAGACCAACCAGAGTAAAAATACTTGGAACGGAGTTTGCGGGAGAAGTTGCAGCTACCGGCAAAGACGTGACCCAATATCAAACAGGCGACCAAGTGTATGGATATACAGGTCTAAGTATGGGAACGTATGCGGAATATATGTGCCTGCCAGAAAAAGCCACCGCGTTAGCTGGAGTGATGTCAAAAAGACCAACCAACATATCCTATGAAGAAGCCGCTGCCATTCCGTTTGGCGGACTCGAAGCACTGCATTCTCTTGACAGGGCAAACATCCAGCGTGGACAAAAAGTGTTGATCGTTGGCGCGGGTGGAAGTATCGGCACGTATTCCGTCCAATTAGCCAAACACTACGGCGCGGAAGTGACAGGCGTGGACAGCGGCGGGAAATTGGACATGCTGCGCTCGATCGGCGCGGACCACGTGATTGATTACACACGGGAGGATTACACCAAAAACGGACAGAAGTATGACGTCATCATGGATACGATTGGCGGGAGTCCGTTTGCAGGAAGTATAAGATCGCTCAATGAAAATGGAACCTATCTAAACGTGAACCCCAAGATGATTCACAGGCTTCAAATGGGATGGTCGAAAGGCAAAAGCAATAAGAAGTTACTCTCCTGGGAAGCAGGCTATACGACCGAGAACCTGCTTAGGCTCAAGGAGTTGATCGAGGCAGGAACCATAAAACCTGTCATCGATCGGACTTATCCCTTGGAGCAAATCGCCGAGGCGCACAAATATGTTGAAACGGATCAGAAGAAGGGGAATGTGGTGATAACTATTACGGTATGAATTGGTAACTTGAGGTGAGCTCACAAACAGACCCCTCTCCCGTCTCCCCCAAGGGGGAGAAGCTAAAGCCTTCTCGAAACAAATCATTGACTTGGAAATTCAACAACGCCATCAACCAACCAGCCGCCCTTCCCACTTGGGAAGGGCGGGGGGATAGGTCAAACCGACACGCCGATCAATCATCACAACCGAGATGAGGTTCTTTTGGACTAGGTAGTACCAATGGTTCATCTTCGAAAGGTCAGCATAAATAAGCTTTGCTGGAACAATATCAAGAAGGGTGGCGTTTAGCATCAATACAAATCAAGGAGAATGATTATGATAAAGAAACAATGGTTATTATTGATATTGATGCTAACGATTCTGGTGCAAACTGCATGTAATATTATTGCCCCGGCAAATCCATCTCAGCCAACAAGTTCAGCGGACGTATGCCCAACGGCGACGGCGGACTTGAAACTCTTGACCAACACGGAAAGTGGCTACTGTCTGCTTTACCCAGCGGAATATTCAACAGATGTGGCTAATTTCATCGTTATCAACCCAACTACTGGAGGCGGTGATATGCTGGGCGACGCCTGGGTAAATATCAATGTGACAGACGCGCAAGGACAGACAGCCGCGCAGGTAGCGGACGCCGCGAGTGCGGGTTTTGGCGAAGGCTTCAACATTACAAAAACCGACATCGAAGTGGACGGAGCACAGGGAGTTGTCGTGGATGGATTGCCCGGTCAAGATTCAAATCGTCTGGTTTTTATCGTCAGCAATGGCAGGCTCTATCAACTGACATTCGAGCCATGGTATCCGAATACCAATAGCCCCACTCCGCTGGAAAATTTGTACACAACGATTACACAAACACTTCACTTCTTATCACCAAAGTAGACGCTTCCATTTTAAAAACAGAACGCTCGCATGAACCGAGAGCATTCTTGATTCTAAGTTTAGACCCCTCTCCCGTCTACCACTCGCTACGCTCGGGTACGCGTCCCCCAAGGGGGAGAAGCCCAGACACCCTCGAACAAAACTATCCTTGGAAACCCAACACGCCATCCGTACAGAAAAGAAGTCAAGCCCATGCCCTCTCCCTTGGGAGAGGGGCAAACGGACGTGCCGATTGCTCAAGCCAATCAGGGTGAGGTCCAACCGACACGCCGATCAATCATCACAATCAGGCGCCGCACTGACTGGCATAGGGTGGAAGGGCGGCGCGTTGCATCCTTACGGATGTACGTTTCCGCCCAGCCCCCTCCAAACCGGACGGGCAACTCCTCGCTGCATCCGGCTTTCCAACATAGCACCGTCTCATGATTTGAGATGTCCAAGTTCTGCAACTACATCCATCATCAAGGTCTATTCCCTTTGTATGAGTTGCCGTCTCGGACGGCCATGTCTCTGGTCCTTCGCCCTGCACACGGCTTTCCCGTGTTCCCTGGGTGGACGTTATTCCACCGACTACTACGACCAGTCTGTCCCATCCATCCCGTTGCGTCCCAAGCACGTCTCCCTTTCACGGGCAAGGATAGATGGTTCCTCGGTAGCTGTCTGGTTACTGGACTGGGGTCGGGTTGGCTTCCGAACGCGTTCTCCCTGACAGGGAGCTTGAGAATTGGGTTCTTTGTGTTGACAGGCACTTGAACCTTCCTATGCTTCGCTCAGGTTTCATCGCCAACTTGCGCTCGACGATTTACAGTTCTCCTGGCATCGCAGACCACGTATGCCAGTTCCGACTTCATCACGTCTTGCCTTCGCCAATTACCGGCTAACCCTTTCCAATCATTCTGAACGTTTGCCTTTTGGGATGTGGTCTATCCCGCACAACTCGCTCATGTTCCCTGGAAGCTGACCAGCATGAGGTTTCTTGGTATCTCATGTCGCCAGGGTGAGAAAATCTGTTCCTGCTAACAGATTGCATCCATCGATGCATTAACCAGACGCCCGAACGAGCGCCCGAAGCCGTGTCGAAGTGGTGAGGTCCCAGCCCCTGGATTGGGCGATTTAATTTATTCATAACGCCTCCTTGCAATCGGCAGAACTTCCCTCTCTGCTATAGAGGATGAATATGGGTGTAAAATACAGCAAGGAGTAAAACTATGACAAAAGAATTCAACGTCATTATCGAGCGCGACGAAGAAGGTTACTATGTTGCCAGCGTGCCTGAATTGCAGGGATGTCACACTCAAGCCAAATCGCTGGATAAACTGATGGAGCGAATCCGTGAGGCAATTGCGCTATGTCTCGAAATGGAAGGGGATATTGTTTCGAATGAGTTTATTGGGGTACAAAGGATTGCTGTTGAAGTATGATGGCAAAAATGGCGCGGCTCACAGGGCAGGAAGTTATCGCCGCACTGAAGAAGGCGGGATTTGAAGTCTTGCGTGTCAAAGGAAGTCATCATTTTCTGGGACATACAGACGGCAGACGGACCGTTGTCCCTGTGCATCGCGGTGAGATCATTGGTCCAGGATTGATGTCCAAAATCTTGCGAGACTGTGAGATCGAACGCGACGAATTTATGAAGCTGACGAAATGAATAAGGGTAGAAAATCCGAAGTCGTTTGGCTTCGGATTTTTGTAAGATCGCAAACCCAACCCCTCTCCCGTCTACCGCTCGCTTATCGCTCGGGTACGCGTCCCCCAACCCTAAAGGGCGCTATCGCAGGGGGGAGAAGCCCATGCCTCTTGAAACAAGCATTGACTTGGAAATTCAACCACCCAATCAACCGACCAGCCCCCTTCCCATCATCCTGAGCGGAGCGACCGCTTTTTGGGAGCGAAGACGAAGGAGGGAAGGTCGCGAAGCACGCCGTAGGCGACGGGGGGATAGGTCCAACCGACACGCCGATCAATCGTCACGATCGGGGTGAGGTCTGTTACGGTGCAAGCGTGGGATAGGGGAAATGTTGGCATACACTCAAAGAGCGAGTTACCAGGTTGAATGTTGGGGTAAAATATGGCAGTCATTTTTCAGCAAGGAGTTTCAGATGACAATTCAAGAGATTGAACAAGCAATTACAGAACTGAAGCCGAATGAACTGGCTCGCCTCCGCGAATGGTTTGATGAATATTTTGCTCAAGTGTGGGACGAGCAAATCGAACGGGATGCGGCTTCGGGACGACTCGATAAGTTGATTGCAGAAGTGGACGAAGAGTACAACGCGGGACAAAGCAAACCACTGTAAATCATCGAGCCTTGCCGCGTTTCTGGAAACTTTACCGTCTACTACCCAAAGAAACGCAGGAGTTGGCTGATAAGAACTTCGATCTTCTCAAGTCTGATCCCCATCACCCATCCCTCCATTTCAAAAAAGTAGACACCCTCAGAAAACTATGGTCGGTGCGCGTTGGCATACAATATCGCGCACTCGGCGTGGAAAAACCAGATGGCATCGTATGGTTCTGGATCGGGACACATGCCGAGTACGACAAGTTGGTCGCATAAATTTATTACAATAAATCCTCTTCTCCTTTTAGGAGAGGGGCTAGGGGTGGGGTCTCTTACGATGGAAGCGTGGGAGAAGCCATGCACGTCCAGGGATATTTCGACAAGATTTGGTTCGACAAGGTCTGGAGTGGGCGATTTAATTTATGCTTCAAACAAACCCTTCTCCCGTCTCCCCCTTGGGGGAGAAGCCCATGCATCTTGAAACAAACCATTGACGTGGAAATTCAACAACCCCATCAACCGACAAGGCCCCTTCCCACTTGGGAAGGGCGGGGGGATAGGTCCAACCAACACGCCGATCAATCGTCACAATCAGGCGCCGCACTGACGACCAGCGGGAGTGTCGAAGTGGCGAGGTCCCCCCTTGGACTGGGCGATTTAATTTATTGATAACGCCTTCATTTAGGTAGCGAGTCAAATGTAAGGCTTATTGCGCTACTCGAAAATCGCTTGCCTGCCAAATTGATTCTGATGTATATTTAGGTCATCATTCTTCCAACGGAGCTGCCTGTGTACGAGCGAATCCTAAATCAACTGAGAGAAAAAATCCGTACGCGGCAATATGTGATGACGCTTCATGCCGATGAAGAAATGGATGAAGATGAATTATCAATTTTCGATGTAGAAAGCGTGATTCTGTCAGGTAAGATTATCGAGCGTCAGAAAGACCAGAATACAGGCGAATGGAAGTATCTCGTTAAAGGCGAGTCGTTGACTGGCGAAAGTGTTGTGACTATAACCAAAATTGGTCCGACTGACAAATTGATTTTTATTACGGTGTATCGTGACTAAACCAGGAGAAACTATGATCTGTGATATGTGCGGCAAAAAAGGCGCAGAAGTCCGCCATGTGACACGCAGTTATGGCAAGGGCGCAAGTTTACTAATCATTGAGAATGTGCCTGTAGTAGTCTGTCCCAATTGCGGAGAGAGTTACCTCACCGCAGAAACACTGCATGAGATCGAGCGGATCAAAATGCATCGAAAAAATCTCGCGAAGAAGCGAAGCATCTCGGTCGCGGAGTTTGCGGAAGCGTAACGTGAAAATCCGAAGTCATTTGACTTCGGATTTTTGTTGGGAGAGCCAGTGCCATCCTCAAACGGACATGCCGATCAATCGTCACAATCGGGGCGAGGTCCTTGGACTGGGCGATTTGATTTATTCATAACGCCTCCGCAATCTCTTTCCCAAACCCACTTGGATTTTGATGTAACGCGCAACTAACTCTGCAACTTTTCATTTTATCGTTTACCGTGGACGAATTGTGTAACTCCATTTCGGACAAGGGAGGAGGTATTCTATGTTTAGGGATTTTATTTCATCTTTCGACACATCTTTACCTTCTTTATATTTGTGTTCTTGGAGAAAGGCTTTAACTGTTAATCCAGTCGTAGTACTTGTTCCACGTATATACGCTAACATTACACCTATTGTTTTCAAGGGTTTTCCAGCCCAATTCATGCAAATGTAACTGAACAACCGATGTTCAACAGGATTCCATTTTGAGCAACCAGTTGGGTAATGGCAAACTGTTATGGCTAATCCAAACTGGTCGCTTAGTTTTTCTTGTAAACATAGTTTCCAAGAGCGTGATCGGCAGCTATTACTTCCTCCCGAATCTGCTAACAATAACAATTTATCTCGCTTGGGGTAAATATCTTGTCCCTCGATTTCCCACCACTTGGCAATATTGTCAACGGCAAACTCTGGCGTATCACATGAAATGCCCACGAAAACAAAGCCTGAGTTTTTTGTAACATCGTAAATTCCGTATGGAACCGCCTTGCACACAGCTTCGCTTGGAAAATCATGTTCGTTAACTTCTTCGGCTTGTCGACGCCAAGTACGCCCGCTATTGCTGAATTCGCCGATGAGTTCTTTCTTCTTTGTATCAACGCTAATGATTGGTAGTTCTGCAACACTAAATGCATCTCTTTGCGATGCAATGAATCGAAATTGATCATCACGACCTGGGCAGTTCGTATGAAGTTGTCTTCGTTTATTGGCTTTCAACGAAAACCCCATTTTCTTGAGCAATCGGCATACCGTGCCAGCGCTGGCTTTATGACCAGTTTCGGCTAGTCGTTTGCTCAACTCATGTGTACTTGTGCGAATCCACTTTTGATCACTCATTGGATCTCCTGCTGTCTCATTCGTAAGCATTTGTTCCAATGCAGATTCGATAGATGGGTCTCTTTCTTCAACTAATTTGCGCCCGCCTCCTGGACGGCGTATTGCGTATGGTCGAACTTTTGTGGATGATGAATGGTGTGCGAGTGAAGTATCTGCCAATAGTTTTAACTCTCGTATTCCTGTTCGAATACAAGGAATAGATAATCCAGTTGCTTTTGATACTAACGTTAATCCTCCGTGCCCTAAAGATTGCGTCTCGGTAGCAGCCCATAATCGACATAGTTTTTCGTTCATTAATGGATGCAAAATCTCAAATTTACTTTTTATTGCTAACTGTAGTTTCGCCAAAATAACGAGATGAGCACTGGTAAATCTGGTAGGATTTGTTAACCACAACAAAACCTACAACCAGAGGTCACCAATGCTCCCCTTGATTGTACAACACTCCGAAGCACTGACGAACTTTCTTCTTGCACTGCAACTTGCACTTTACCGACCTCAAATACGACATCTGCTGGAAATTGTGGATACCCTGATCGTCTGCAATCAACGCAAGACGCTCAGTGGGCTATCGCGCCTGCTCCATCATTCCGTCGATCCTAAAGCATTGGCAGACTTCTTTCGAGAAAGTCCCTGGAGCATAGACCAGATCAGCCAGCCGCGCAAGAAATTCATGCTTGCCAAAGTCCTGGAACTGGCACAAGCGGCTGGGATCGTTCTCAAGATCATGGTCAGCCTGGATGACAGTCTGGGCAAGAAGGGCAAAGCCACAAAACATCTGGACGCCGTCGATCACCACCATAACCACACCGAAAGTACCCGCAAGCGACCAGCGTGGAGCAATGGCTACGTGTATGTGGAACTGCATGTACAAATCGGTCCCTTCGGCTTTCTGTTTGACACACGCTTGTATCTGCGGGAGAAGAAGGTCCGCAAACTCAACCGTTCGCGTGGCAAAGAAAAGCGACTGTCCTATCGCAGTAAGTACAACCTGGCGCGTGAAATGCTGCTGGAATTGGACGCTCTGCTGCCTGAAGGCAGCCAGGTGTATGTGTTGTTCAACTCCTGGTATGCCTCTGCCAAACTGATCAATCTCTGCCTGCGCAAGCAGTGGCAGGTGATCTGTGCCCTCAAATCCAATCGCAAAATCGAGAAGCAACGCATCGACCGCTACAACCAAACGCTCAAGCACAAGCCTTACCAGAAGATCACGCTGGAGGCTGTAGGCGACCGCCATGCACCCACCTACCATGTCCGCACGGTAAGCGGACACCTCGAAAAGGTGTCGCAGGAAGTCTACGTTATCCTCTCCAAAAAACGCCCCGGGGATCCCCGCCCCAAGTACTTCCTCTGTACAGACACCCGCCTTACGGCTGAGGAAGCCTTGAAACTCTACCAGAAGCGTTGGCCGGTGGAAGTCGATAACTTGAATCTCAAAGAAGTCCTTGGTCTGGGTGACTTCCGTTTGCAATCCTTCGAAGCCATTCAGAAGTGGTTCGCTGTGGTGACCTTGGCAATCAATTACCTGCAATATACCGCCATGCTCGCCTATCGCCCAAAGCAACCACTTCCTTCTCTGGCGGAATGCAAACGCCTTCATCAACAGGCGCATCTCAATAATTTGTTACGTCGCTTGGTGACCGAGATCAAGAAACAACCGCAGCGCGTGGAGGCGATCCTGCAAGCCTTCCTGCCCATGCAGGCTGCGAGCACCTGACAGGAACCGAAGCACTCCTGTTCCCGGTGATTGGGAAGACATCAGTTTGTCTTCCTGTCTTTTTGCTTCCCTGAACAACTCAGGATATGTCGTATTTTGATTAGTTTTTTAAGGTTCAACGCTAACTTTTGGCGAAACTACACTAGTTCTACATTTGTGTAACGCATATAACCTAACCTCTCAATCTGCCGACAGCGGCTGAGGCGAAAAAAAAAGTTGATGGTCAGAATCCACCATCGGCTTAGAACGAAGCGGGGCGGTCTCGATACGTCCCGCGAAAGTCATGCGAGACTACTCGACCAACAACTTCATCCAATAACTATTTGCCACTCACCAATTCCCACAACCGATTCGAATTCAACGGGATTTCCAAAATCTCAAAATCCACATCGTGTAACGCATCTTCCAATGCCTGCGCAAACAGCGGACCGACGGGGATCGCGCCCGCTTCGCCCGCGCCCTTCACGCCCATCGGGTTGAGCGGCGAAAGCGTTACGCCATGTCCCGTTTCGATGCGCGGCACATCCAGGCTGGTGGGCAGGTGATAATCCATGAACGTGCCGTTGAGCAGTTGCCCGTTTTCGTCGTAGGCGAGCCGCTCGTAAAACGCATTGCCGATGCCCTGCGCCACGCCGCCATGGATCTGCCCATCGAGAATCAGCGGATTGATGACCTCTGCCGCAATCATGCACGACGAGATATTTCTGGATGTGGATCTGCAGCGTCTCGGGATTGACCTCCACGATCATGGCGTGGATGCCGCTGGCAGTGGCGCCTCTTTCTGGACCGAAATAGCTGGTCGCTTCCAACCCAGGCTCTGTCCCAGGTTTGACAGCGCCGCGCATCGGATTCGCCTTGCCCGCCAGTTCACCCAATGAAATGGACATGCGCGGCACGTCCTGCACTTTCACCATGCCATCGGCGAGTTCGAGTTCCTCTTCGGGCGCGTTGAAATGTTCGGAGGCGAGTTTGAGAATTTTCTTGCGCACAACTTTCGCGGCTTCGTTGATGGCATTGCCCGCAACGACCGCGCCGCGGCTGGCGAACGTCCCCGCGCCCCAATAGAACTGGTCGGTGTCGCCCGTGACGACATCGATCTGATCGACATCCACGCCGAGTTGCTCGGCGACGATCTGCGCAAAACTCGTGAAGTGACCCTGTCCCTGCGTGCCAACGCCCGTGACGACCGAGACGCGTCCACTGCTCATCACCTGCACCTTCGCGCCTTCGTACGGTCCGATGCCTGTGCCTTCCACATACGCGACAATGCCAATGCCAACGTGTTTGCCTTCGGCACGTAACTTCGGCTGGATCTCGTTGATGAATTTGTGATAATCCATTCTTTCCAGTGCTTGATCCAACAACGGTTCGTAGTTGCCGCTGTCATACACCAGCGGAGCAAAATCCTGATAGATGATCTCGTTGTTATACGGGAATTTATCTGGCGGAATGAAATTGCGTCGGCGGATTTCGGCGCGGTCGATCTTCAATTCTTTCGCGGCAATATCCAAAGCACGCTCGATGACAAAGACGCCATGCTGACGTCCCGCGCCGCGATACGGCGTGACGATGGTCTTGTTGGTGAAGACCGCCGTGAACTCGCTGTAATAGTTTTTGATATCGTACGGTCCGAGCAACGTGCATGAACTGTTGAGCGGCACGGTCAATCCATACGGAGCATACGCGCCCGTGTCATGCAAAAAGACATCATGCACACCGAGGATGTGACCATCCTTATCGAACGCAATTTCCGCATCGTGGATTTGTCCGCGTTCGTGCGTAGTGGCGACAAAATTTTCGGCGCGGTCTTCGATCCATTTGACGGGGCGATTCAACTTCATTGCCGCCCACGGGACGAGCACTTCCTCCTGATAGAACATCATGATCTTCGGACCAAATCCGCCACCGATAAACGGCGCGATAACTCGCACTTGTCTCTCCGATAATCCAAGCATGCCCGCCAATCCGTTTCGAATCACAACTGGAGCCTGCGTGGTATCCCAGACGGTTAATCGTCCCGCACGCGTATCCCACTCCGCGACGATGCCGCGATTCTCGATGGCAGCGGCGCATCCATGCTCATAAAGAAAGCGACGTTTGATGATTAAGGCAGCATTATCTTTTATCGCTTCATAATCGCCTTTCGTCTGCACCACATGCGCGGCGATGTTTGATCCGATTTCTTCATGAATGAGAGTGCTGTCAGGTTGAATTGCTTTTTCAAGATCCACGACGGCTTCGAAAGGTTCATAGTCAATTTGAATATCAGCCAGCGCATCTTCGGCGATGTAGCGACTCTCCGCCAGCACCATCACGATCGGCTCCCCCGCAAACTTGACTTTGTCTTTTGCTAAGGGAACCTGTGTCCTTTCATTGAAGACGATATCCTCGACAGGCGGCGGCGAGACGAGCAACGGACCAGGCTTCCAGTAATCACCTAAATCATTTGCTGTGTAAACGGCAACCACGCCTTCACGCTGCAAAGCTTGGGAAACATCAATATTGTTTATCTTCGCGTGCGCATACGGACTCCGCACGAAAGCAACATGGAGCATGTTCGGTAAATCCACGTCGTCCACATACAATCCCTGCCCCGTCAGCAGACGCGGGTCTTCGTTGCGCTTGATCCGTTCGCCGAAATATCGAGTTGACATAAAGCCTCATATTCTCCGTCATTGCGAGGATGCCCGTAGGGCGACGAAGCAATCCCCGACTTCCTTGGAGATTGCTTCGGCGGACGAACGCCGCCCTCGCAATGACGGATAATTTCTTACGCCCACGCCACGGCTCTACAAAACGCCGCTTCGCCGCCTTTGAACTTCCACGGGAAGACGCCGAGCGTGATGCGCTTGTTGTGCAATTCCTTCAAGCCAATATCGCCGCCGAGATTTTCCACGTGGATGCAATCATGCGGGAACAAAGCATTGTGTGTCAATTGATAGGCAGAATCAGGGAACAACACATCCATTTGATCTTCGCCAAATTTTTCCACGTCTTCGCACGGACTTTCTGCCAATGTTCCAATCCGCCTTTGCCAAGGAAGCGACCGATGGGCAGGTTCATCGGGTGGTCGGTGGAGATCATGTCCACGCCCCAGATGTGGATTTTCTTCTTCAACAGCCAATCGCAAATGCTGAAATGCGGACCTGGATGTCGCTGAATATATCTCTCTTCATCGCCATCTGGACTAAAGAATGAATATTTATGCCAACCAGTATGGATGAAGAGAATATCGCCATCTTTCACTTCGACACGTTTTTCAATATCTTCAGGCGTAAACATGCCAAGGTCATCGAGCATATCGCTTAAGTCAACGATCACACCAGGACCATAGCACCATTCGATCGGGATCTGGTCAATGGTTTTACCTTTGGTCACAAAATGCTTCGGCGCATCAAGATGCGTACCCATATGATTGGACGTCTGGATATATTGCGCATTGACACCCTGCTCCGATTTGCGCTTGATATATTTCACTTCAAACGGCGGATAGAAGGGCCAGAACGAAGCATCGGCATTCAGGTCTTGGGATAAGTCGTAGATTTTGGTCATGGTAGAACTCCTTTGTGAAATGGGTAATTCGTAAGTGGTAATTGACGGAAGAGAATTAGAGATTGGAGAATTGAACGGCTATGATTCAAGCCATGTAAAGTCCGTTTCGTCAAAGAGGGTGTTGGGAAAATCTTCGGGGAGGCGTGATATGAGATATTCGACAGGGCTTTCTTTCACGGTCTTGGCAACGGCGATTTCGCCAGAGCGTTGTCCTTTGAGACTGGAGATGAAATAGATTAAGTTGACGCGCTATGTCCGTTAATCGATTAGCATGATTTTGTTATTTCAGAGGTTGTCATTAACTCTCTTGCCCCTGCTCGATTAAGCCAATACTTTGTCTCGAAGAGACTACCGCGAGCATAATATAGAAATTGAATTTTCTCGCCGAAGTGATAACGTCCAAACAATTCGGCGACATTTGCCCCGATCGAGTCAGCCGCACGCCCAATTTGTTTTCCAACCACATCACTTGCGCAAACTCATCCCATCTGGACGATGTTTTATAAATAGCATCAGCAACTTCTTCAACTACTTTCAGAACTCGAACATCTTCTAACGAAGTCGGCACATCAACCTCCAATCTCTAATTCTCCAATTCTCAGAATTCGTATTTCTCCGCAAACGCCACCAACGCATCCTCAAATATCTTCAACGGCGGTCTTACCAACCCAGCCCCCACCTGTCCGACGCCTGCATTTTTGTGCGCAATTCCCGTATTGATGCGCGGCGTGATTCCCAACTCAACGACTTTGCGAATATCGATTCCTGTTGGTGTGCCGCGGAAATCAAGTGATGGCATGGTGAAATATTTGCTTTCTGCAAATGTGATCTCATACATTTCAAGCGTCGCATTCATCGCATCTTTCGGTGTGCCGCCCACAAATGTAACAATCGCTGGCGCAGTCGCCATCGCAAATCCGCCAATGCCTGCGGTTTCGGTGATGGCGCTATCGCCGATGTCGGGATTGGCGTCAGCTTGTGAAAAACCCGAGAAGAACAGACCAACTGGAATTTCGGCAGGAGCCGTGAACCATTGCTGTTCGCCAAGTCCGCTCACACGGATTCCAAAGTCCGTGCCGTTGCGTGCCATCGTTGTGACAATCGTGCGAACCTTCCACACCATGCGCGGCATCGGTCATTGCCTTGCACGCCGCCATGACAGGATTCAACACGCTCAACGCGTTGTCGCCAATAAACTGCAATATCTCGGATTCAACCGCATCATCTTTTACGACTTTTGCGATTAGCGGTGAGATCAATTTCAAATATAATCAACGAACCCGCCTTGTTGCGGTTATGTCCCTCATCGCCCATGTGCAACGCTTCGGCGATCAGCGCGCGCATGTCAATGCCATTCGAGTTTGCCAGCGCATCCGCCAATGCGACACCCAGCACATCGTTCATCCAATGCAACTTCTTCAACACATCTTCGCTGTACGCGCCATAACGCAAAACTTTTCCATAGCCTTCATTCAAGATTGGAAAAGGATTTATTTCCATGCTCGGCATTTTCGACAACATAGACTTTCATCGAAGCGGATATGACTCCCGCCATCGGACCCGACTGCTGCCGTGATGATGACACGGATCAAATTCGACCTCGCCTCTTTCCGACCATGGAAGTTGCTTCGGCTTCCGATTTGGCTAATCCTTCAAAAAGCATCGCCCCGATGATCGCCCCGCGCAGCGGACCCGACATCCGCGCCCACTCGATCGGCGGACCCGCGTGCAGGAACAAATTATCCTTCATCCCAGGGATGACATCACGCGCAGTAGCAACAGCCTTGAGCATTGGGCGTGCCTCCATCAGGCGATTGACAGCAGTGGTGTTTGCTTCATCTATGTTCATGATTATCTCCGTGTGAGAATTAGGGGATTGGAGAATTCTCCAGTTCGCTAATTCTCTCTTTTACTCTTCATCTTCGCCAGCAAAGCAGCCATCTTCTCGTTCCCGCCCGCAGGCGGACGCCACTCCACGTGAACTGCTTGCGCTCCTTGCGATATAAGGCTTTCGTAAAACGATTCCAGCCCGACGTTGATGGCGGCGAGCGGTTGTTTCAATTGTTCGAGATCAACAGGAGTAAACTCCTGCTTTTTATTCTCACCAAAATGCAGACTGATATATTCAACGGCTTCGGTCGCCGTGCGAAAGACTTTCACGCCAGCATCCTTCAACTGATCAATTTGTGATTGAAGATTCTGTGGGTCATCATCCGTGCCGATAACAATCGCCACAAACTTTAATTCTCCATCTAGGGTGTGGTCTCGATATGCCCTCCAGGATCATTCGCGGCTACTCGACCACCGCGATTCTTAATTCTCCAATCCTCTTCTCGAATCTCTTTGATAACAGGAACCAACTCCCCCGCAGGATCAAGATGCGAGCCTTCGCCAAGGACCATGTCAAATAGGATCATCCCAACTTCAGGGTCGGCGGCTTCCTGTTTCATCCGTCGTATGCGGAGGTCGTTGTCGATCATCGGATGCAAACGCCCGACCATGAAGAATTCATCACCTAGGTCAATGATGGTGTGGGCTTCGGCTGTGAAGAGGATCGGAGAGGATTTGAGAATTGGAGATTGGAGCATTGGAATAGAGAGGGGAAAGTATCGCCTGCAATCCGACCATTGTTTCATAAGCGATAGTGCCTCCTGAGAACAGACCGCGTACAATAACGAGAATCAGAGGTTGGAGAATTACCAATTCTCGAATTCCCCAATTCTCTGACAGAAATTTCCGCCGCTTCGCTCAAGCTGATCGCAAAATGCAAATTACCCAACTTCCTTGCAGGAGATGGATAGCCAATAAAGTAAACGACCACAGGCTTGCCCGTCTCTTGCGCGGCAGAGATAAGGTTTGTCACAACATCAGGTGAAGGCGGTTTTGAAACAAGGACGATCACTTTCGTTTCAGGGTCGCGTGACAGCAGGTCCAGTGATTGATGCGCGGTGATCGCGCCGACATCGGATTTGAGGTCGCGCCCGCCTGTGCCGATGGCGTGGGAGATACCCGAGCCGAGATTGTGGATGTGTGTCGTGACAGCCTGTGTTCCTGTCCCCGAAGCGCCAACTACACCGATTGCTCCGCGTCGGACACGGTTGGCAAATCCCAGCCCGATGCCGTTGATAATGGCTGTGCCGCAGTCGGGTCCCATTACGAGCAATCCTTTTTCACGGGCAGTTTTCTTCAAGGCAATTTCATCTTCGAGGGAGACGTTATCACTATACAGAAAAACATGCTTGCCGAGTTCAAGCGCTTCACGCGCAACGCCAGCCGCGTAACGACCAGGTACAGAAATCAACACCCAATTCGCATTAGGCAATTGTTTGACTGCAGCGCTCAAACTGCGCGGACGGAAGTCGTCTTGAGAATTAAGAGGATTGGAGGATTTTCGGCGTGTCAGCAGTTCATCTACTTTTCCAATTGCTTCTGTTGCAGAAGAATCATCGTTGGCTTTGACAACGATCAACAGGTCATCTGGATTTGCAGAAATCGAATCGGGCAAAAGATTGTTTGCGGCGAGCAGATCACGATTGGCTTGCGTTGCCATTACCACGCCCGCGTCGATGACGCCAGGCAAACCCACCAAACCGCGTTGCAGTTGCATCAATACAACCGAGTCATAATAAGCACCTGCGCGGACGTTCCACTTTATGACGGTCATATTTTTCTCACCATTTTCTCAATATCACCTGCCCAATCAAGCAACGCTTCATCGGCATTCCATTTGCCAACAACTTGAAGCCCCATTGGCAAGCCAACTTCATTTTTGGTTGTAGGAATGTTGATGGCAGGGAATCCGATCTGTGTCCATGGGAGGTTCATGATCGGGTCACCTGTGGAGTTGAGTCCCTTTGGCGCGGGACCGATTGTTGGAGGGCAAATCCATAAGTCGA
The DNA here is from genome assembly GCA_963753655.1 of uncultured Chloroflexia bacterium. GTDB lineage: Bacteria > Chloroflexota > Anaerolineae > Anaerolineales > Villigracilaceae > Defluviilinea. The sequence goes on along the minus strand of CAVWDB010000006.1, from coordinate 974,421 downwards.
CGTTGTGGTCGTTCATCGTTTGAGTGATTTGCTTGCGAAAGGTTTCGCGTGAACCGAGTGCCGTTTGTAATTGGGAATTGGTAATTGATTGGCCGCGACGAATCAAATCGGAGAATTTGGAGGAGTAGAGAATTTCGTGTTTACCAAACCATGTCTGGTGAACGATTGCAGCATCAGCAGACATGATGACATCGTGACGATTCCGAATTTCTTGAAAGTCGTCCATGACATGGACGCGGCGTAGTTCGTACCCCACATCAGCCAGGGATTTGCAAATTGCGTTGAAGCAGGTCAGGGCGTAGTCTGAGGCGCAGGCGAGGTAGGGTCCTTCGGGAATCCCAAGAGTTGGCTTTCGGTTCGGGGCATCCAATTTCCAATCATCTATTAAAACTTTTGCAACCCGTTTTGCGGTAACAACATCGGGTGCGAAAATTCCAACATGATCGAGCGATGGAGAAAGCGGAATTACACCCTCGCGAGAGATGCGTTCGTAGGTGGGTTTGAAACCAACGACGCCGCAAAACGCGGCGGGACGAATGATGGAACCAATGGTCTGCGTGCCGAGTGCAAGATGACATAAGCCAGCCGCAACCGCCGCGGCTGAACCACTGCTGGAACCGCCCGGCGTATGTTCCAAATTATGCGGATTGCGTGTTGGGCCCGGTGAGAAATATGCAAATTCGGTCGTGACGGTTTTGCCCATGAGGAGCGCGCCCGCATTCTTTAGGTGCGTAACGCTTATCGCTTCATTGCCTTGAAGTTCATTTGATGGCAAATAACTGCCTGCCTGCGTAGTGAAACCGTCTGCATGAAAAATATCTTTGACGCCGACCAGCATTCCAAATAAAGGCGGGCAATGGATAATGTCAGGATATTGCGTGACGAGTTCGTCTGCCTCTTTTTGTAAACGCTCGAAACGATTTGATTCGGGGAGGAATGCAAGAATGGAGGGTTCATATTTCTCAAACCGGGACGCGATTTGAGAAATGTAATCAGTAATTGGTAATTCGCCCAAACGAAGTTCACGAGCCAACTGTGTGTGATTCATGGTCTCTAATTTCTAATTCTCCAATTACTGATTACCAATTATTTCATCTTGTCCGCGGCGAGCTTCACCGCATCCACGATATGCTGATACCCAGTACAGCGACATAGATTCCCAGACAGCGCGTGACGGATCTCATCTTCGGTGGGATTTGGATTTTGTTTCAGGAACGGGATCATTGTCATCAAAATTCCTGGTGTGCAATAGCCACACTGAAGCCGTGCGCTTCCCAAAAGGATTGCTGTAAAGGATGAAGGTTATCCTTTGTCCCCCTAGGATTCGCGCAAGTCCCTTCAACTGTTGTTATGCTATGTCTGTCCGCCTGAACCGCGAAGATCAAACACGAGCGCATGGATTCGCCATCGAACATGATCGTGCAAGCGCCACAGACGCCATGCTCACAACCAACATGCGTGCCGGTCAGTCCAAGTTCGTGGCGCAGAAAATCACTGAGCAGCAAACGCGGCTCCACTTCACGCGTGTATTCTTTTTCGTTGACTGTGATCGTCACAGAAATGGATTGTGTCATTGAACCTCTCCCGCGCGTTGGATTGCCTGCTTCAATGCTTTCTTTGTTAAAACATTCGCCAAATGACGCTGGAATTCTGGTGACGTATGGACATTCCCAAACGGTGTGATCTCTTTTTCACTGGCGTGAGCCGCCGCAGACTCGATCAACTTGTCATTCAGTGTCTCGCCTTCCAAACTTTTGGCTGCTCCTCTTGCATTCACTGGCCCATCCCCCGCATTCAAGTAAACCAACTTCGCACTTTTGCACTTTTCGTTTTCATCCAAAGTCACCAGTGCGGCGACACCCATCAACGCATAATCGCCCGCGCGTGGAGCGACCTCCATGAACGACCAGCCGGTATGCTCCGACATAAACGGCAATTCAATCTCGACAAGAATTTCATCGGATTCTAGCGCTGTGGTGAACATGCCCGCGAAAAAATCCTGTGCATCCAGCCAGCGCTCGCCTGAAACACTCCGCGCCTTCAACCGTGCGTTCAATGCGATCATCAACACAGGTAACTCCGCTGCGGGATCAGCGTTGACTATGCTTCCGCCAATCGTGCCGCGGTTTCGGATTTGTGGATGGGCGATAAATGGTACTGCTTCATGCAAAAGCGGAGTACGCTTTGCAACGGAAGAGTCAATTTCCAACTGTCGTTCACGCGTCATGGAACCAATGTGAATTACATTCCCATCTTCTCGAATAAAACTCAACTCTGCCGCTTGATTCAAGTCAATCAACACATCCGGCTGGACAATGCGAAAATTCATCGCGGGCACCAGGCTTTGTCCGCCCGCCAGGATTTTCGCTTCGTCTGTGTATTGACTCATCAAACTCAATGCTTGTTCGAGTGAATCGGGAACGTGATATTCAAAAGGGGCAGGTTTCATGGATAAGCCTCATGTCATTGCGAGCGAGTAATAACGAGCGAAGCAATCTCCTGTCTGATGTGGGAATCAGGGACTGGAGACCGGCTCCGCCTCTTTCTTCGCTTCAACTTGATTCCGTTTTCTATGAGCATTCACCGCCTCAGCCATGATCGCCAATGCGATCTCCTCTGGCGATTGCGCCCCGATATCCAAGCCAATGGGCGCGTGCAAACGAGAAAGTTGCAGTTCGCTCACGCCATCGTTCAACAATCTCTCATGGCGTTTTGCGTTTGTTGTTTTGCTTCCCAATGCCCCGACATAAAACGCAGAACTATTCAGTGCGATCTTCGATGCAGGGTCATCTATCTTCGGGTCATGAGTTAACATAACTATCGCAGTCGAACGCGTGATTTTGATTTGACTGAAAGCATCGTCGGGCCAGGACTGAATCAGTTGATTTACATTCGGGAATCTTTCTACACTTCCCCATGCCTTACGTGGATCAATAAGAATTGTTTGATAATCAAGCGTCTTCGCAATAGAAACCAACGCCTTCGCAATGTGGACACCACCCACAACAACCAAGGTCAGCAACGGAGAGATGTATTCCATAAAGACTTCGGTTTCTTCATCTAATACTACACGCTGAGACTGTCCATTCGTAAACGCATTATCTGCAAGTTCTAAGATCTTTTCACTCCATTCAGGGCTGATACTTCCAGTTACCGAGCCGTCTTCACGAATTAACAGTTCGCGTCCTAAAATGCCCTCCGCGCCGCGTATCACTGTAACATGTATGGACGGATTTTCATCCATCCACCCATTGCGAAGAGATTTCGTAAAATTTTTCATCGAGTGGTTTCACAAAAATGTCAATGCCTCCCCCACACGCTAGGCCCACCTCCCAGGCAGTCTCGTCCACCACCCCAAAGTGCAGGAAGCGAGGTTTATTCAACTTAAGCGATTCGATTCCTGCTTCGACAACGGCATTCTCCACGCACCCGCCGCTGACCGAGCCGCTCATCCTCCCATCGGAAGTGATCGCCATCTTTGAACCCGCCTTGCGCGGCGATGATCCCCATGTCTGGATGACCGTCGCAAGCGCGATGGAATTCCCTTCGTTTTGCCAACGGATAAGATCAGCCAGAATATCGCGCATATAAAATAAATCGGTGGTTTCGATACGGGCTTCGCCCTACTCAACCACCTTGTTCCCTTCTATCCTCTTCCGCACTTCATCATAGAACACCCCAGCCAGTTTTTGGGAGACAGGCACCATCAAACGCGAGACCAGGCTTGCCAGTTGACCTGAGACGTTGATATCTGCCGTCCAATTGACGAGTGTCGCGCCATTCCCGCCGTCAGTCAAAGTCATCTCACTGATGGCATCTGCCGCGCTTCCCGTCGCTGTGCCGTGCGCTTTTAGTTTTGCGCGGTTGGGTTCGTCCAATTCCAAAATGTCCACATCGCCAGAAAACTTCGCCTTGACGGAGCCCAGCCCCACAGAGACAACGCCGCGATATTTTTTTAGTTCGTCGATGGTTTCGATCTTCTCCACGCCCGGCACGCACTGCCCGATCTGGTTTGGGTCGGTTAGAAAATCCCATACTTTTTTTCTTGGAGCATTGATTGTGACTTCACCTTTTAAAAACATTTGCGTTTCCTTGTCAGGGTGGCATCAAGTTACTGGATTTTGCTGAGAGCAAGGGAATTAGATAAGACGCCCGGACGTTGATTCCATTAGGCTTTGGAGTTTAGCACGAAGTGGTTATCAGAGTCAACCAGGGTGAGAAAAATTTACGCAGCGGAATCAGTCATCGGCTTCAGGTTGGTGTTTGCGGCCCTCAGACAAATGGCAAACGCGAATTTCCTGGTTTCCTTTATTACTCTGATGGTAACGATTCTGCTTCCAGTCTACTTACAGAACAAGGGGTTTATCGGCATGTTACCCATCCTCCTGGGAGGCATCATTGGCTATATCGTTTCAGCCGTCCTGGACCCGGGATTAGTAAGCGGTGCTGGAATAGCTGCGGCGCCTTTCATCCAACTACCTCACATTACCCTGCCCACATTCAGTGGTGAGTTGGCTGCCACAGCCATCGTCAGCATTTCGATCACGGCCATCGTTACCATTCCTGACTCCACCGCTCACCTGTACCAGATGAGTTTGTACATTGACCGCTTCGCGGAGGACGTGATTGCGATCCTGCTTGGCTTTATCGGAAAGCTGGAGGCTGTTGTAGCTTCTGTGCCGCAGTGCTTGGCATCTTGATCAACGCGATCTATTTGATCTTCAAACTGCCGACAATGGAATAAAATCGCCTATCCATAAAATAAGGGATAACCAGTTGGTTATCCCTTATTGATTTACCGCAAATTAGCGGTTATTATCGATAAACATTATTTCCTGACTCGTTTATGAGACAATGGCTCATTATCATTGGATGTATACAAGCGGAAAATACTTCCGACTCTAAGCTAAGGAGTTTATTATGCGTAATCACTGGCTCATTTCAATTATTTTAGTCTTCATTCTGCTCATCGTTCCGCTCTTCCCGCGCACGTGGAGCAGTGTAGTTGGCGCCTTGGGTCTCATTGTTTTTCTGGGCCTGCTCTTTGCATGGATGCACCGCTTCGTTCGAAGGGCAGCACAGGGAAAGCTTAGCAAGGAAGTTGCACTTGGTATCTTCATCATCCCTGCAGCGGGGGTGGCTGTCATTCTTTTGGCCGTCATTACGGGATTTGTAGTAAGCATTTTCTCAGGAGTAAACGCCTTTCAAGAATCCGTTGCGGCAATCAATCCTAACGACCCGGTTGCCCAGGGAAGCGCCCCGTTGCTTGCAATCCCATCCTTTTTTGAGGGAGGCATCGTCGGGCTTACGTTGCTTTGGTACGGGCTTGTAGGCGGATGTCTCTCAAGCGTAGTTGGTTTTTTGTATGCAATAATTTATCCATGGCTGCTGACATGGGCAGAGAAAAGTGACATCCAAAAACACCCCTTGTCCGGATCTGATTCGTCTCAAATGGGGTCATAGGATGCGAAACTCTTCCGCTTGGATAAAACAACCGACCATTATCGGCTTACTGCTTACCATCATGTTGGCTTGCAGCCTCAGTTCATCACTGCCACCTTCAAACAACAGCAAAGTACAAATCACAAATAAAGAGACGACACTCCAAGACTTATTAAAGAACAGCCAGCACGTTCTGGTTTTGGTGGATGGGTACTCAGGAAATAGGGGCATTTATTGGCTTGATTTGGAACACGGCAAGCTCTACCTGGCAAAACTGCCAGAGACGAAGGGGACATTCATAGATGGAACATATACCTGGGTACCAGAAAGAAACATGAGCGTTTGGAACGGTAGTGAGTTTGTTTACGGAGACCGTATCGCTGGATTCTTCTCTTTATCGCCAAATGGAACCTCCCAAAAACTATCCTCTCAGGGCTATATAGGAAGGTTGGCGTATAACGGGGAGCAGATATTGCGCTTTAGGAACTGTGGAGAGGATGATATAGGCAGCAGTTACATCATCACATCACTGGATCAGGTTATGTCTCCCGCTTCTCCCTGTTTTTTTCCAGGCAACTTCAGAACAGATGACGAAACATGGAAATTTGTTGAACCCGTTTGGAATCCATCCCTGCCGTGTGTTGATTATATCGTTAGTGAGCGGTATGGGCGCGGCGATCAGTTGCGTGTCACATCAAATAAGCTCGTACGGTCCAGGGAAAATGGTGGGTTGGTCGAAATCATAGATTTGGGCATTGACTTTAACATCCTGGGCGGCAGAATTATTCCAAGACCCGACGGGCTGGCGTTTTATATACGCGGCAATCCTCCAGATCAGTCCACGGTTATTGATGCTAATGGGAATCTTCTGGTCGATTTGAGCAGCACCGTAAATCGTTTTCCGGGCAAACATCTAAATGAGCACTTTTCATGGTCGCCTACGGGTGAACAGGCCGTGTTCTTTATAGAGGATTGTAAAAACGAACAACCTTGCACGCAAACGATTATTCTGACAGACAATAAGTTTCAAGAATTGAAAGAGATCGTTACCCTGCCTGCAGGTTTTCAATTTGATAGTTTGATATGGTCTCCGCATGGCGACCAAATCGCTCTTATCAAAGAAATCCATGAGGGATCAAAAAAACCGCCGCGCATTTATACGATTGATCTGCTCGATCAAGCGGTGCATGACTATATTTTTCCCATGGAATCTATATTACAAAATGTACAATGGATACAATGAAAACAAATGGATTCTAGATATTTAGTCACCGGCAACCTTAAAAGTATTATTGTATTTCTTCCTCAATAGATTCCTCTGGTTCCACGCCAATCTTGGCAAGCAGCTTTGCTTTTATCTGTTTATCATAAACCTCCCATTTCAACTGGCTAAATTCTTTCTGGTAATCGCCTGAGAGAAAACCCACAGGGATGGCGAATCCTCCAGCAGACAATTTTCCACCTCCGAAATAATGACCAGAAGAATCTTTGCCAAAAGCTTCTTTGATAAACTCATCCGGGTTCAAAGTGTACTTGTCCGTCCTTAATGAACCAATCAGCGTCTCTTCATGAGCATCGTTGCGCACAATCCCATAAACAATCGCAGTGTGGACGTTTTCTTCTGTCAGTAAAAAGTCAACAGCTTCAGGAATGGCATCCCGGTCTTCCGCTCTTAAGTATCCAACACCTGCGACTGAGAAGTTCTCCACATTCATTCGATTTTCCAATGCCCGCTGGATGATATCCATCACTTGTTTGGTACGGGACTGTCTCATTATCAAATTTAACAATTCAGCATCCCGATAATGAGTCAAATAGGCAGCCGCTTGTAAATCTTCCTTATTCGCCCGGATAAAAGAATTCGTGTCAGTAATAATGCCATGCATGAGGGCAGTTGCCATCATGATATGGTTCTTATCGGATGTTTCCAAATTGATCACACCCTGTTCAAGATACTGAACATAAATCGTCGCTGTTGAGCCTGTTTTGCGAATATCCCTGTATTCGGCTTCATATTGATTTTGACTTTCATGGTGATCGACCACCATTGCCAGATCCACTCCCGCCGCTTTCAGTTGATTCACAATTTCGCTTACAGTGCCTCCCTGATGATCAACGAAAACCGCTACATCATAAGGGCGAAAGTCAAAACCTTCTCTAAACGGGATCAAGTTGTAATCTAATGCCCTGATCAGGGCAATGTTCTGGGGATGGCTGATGGTTCCACTATAAAGAATATCCGCCTCGATATCGAATGCAGCGCTAATAATCCGGTGAGCGTAACCAGATGCAATGGCATCCGGGTCAGGATATTCATGCAATATGATGATATGCCGTTCTCCTCGATGGCTTTCTAATACCTGTAAAATTGTCTTCTCTGATTTCATTTTTTAGTCCTCATCAAAGTTGCCGTCTGGGTTTTTTCTCTGTCGGTTAACGCTTTGCGTTCCCTGTAGTGAGCATGGTGTTGTTAATTATAACGGGGAAAAGTTGGGAATGAATTCCACTCCCTCTAACTTTTCTAATTCATTCGCCTTTAGCCAATAGGGAATCCCCTATAAACCGCTAGGCACACTTCCCATTGAAACGGGCCGCACTCTCCATTATAGTTATTTCATACTAAAAGTTAAAGGAGAGAATCATGAACAACAAATATCCTCGTGTATTATCAGCTACAACCATGATCGGCGATAAAGTAGTCAGCCCCAATGGAGAAGAACTTGGGACTTTGAAAGAGTTGATGCTGGATCTGGACGGTGGACGCATCAACTATGCTGTATTGTCCTTCGGTGGATTCTTGGGATTGGGCGATAAACTGTTTGCCATTCCCTGGGAGGCCCTTAATATAAATACTGAAGATCATACATTCACGCTGAACGTAGATAAAGAGCAGCTTCAGGATGCGCCAGGGTTCGACAAGGACGATTGGCCCGATCAAGCCCAGTATGAAGAGGGCTGGTTGCTTGATGTGTACGACTATTACGGTTATTCACCCTATTGGATGGATGAGGTGGAACGAGATCGAAATCGGTAAAGAAGAACCCACCCAAGCAGATAGATTTTTGATTTGGAAAAAAACCGAATAAGTATATGTGTGGATGATTCGCCTCATCAGCTGTTTTCCAGCCATGAGGCGAATCATTTTATTATGACCAGACGATTGCAGAACAATCCTATTATCCATTCGTTATTGCCTGGCAGGGGAAGCCGTGAGCAAATTCAAGGTCCGCGTATGAGGCGGTTGTTATTAAAAGCTTTATTTGGAAGTAACATATGTAAACAACGTTGATCTACAACGCCCAGGCTGGAATTGCAACCCGTTCCAGCCCGCCCGGTCAACTCCCCGGACGATTTATTGTCCGCTCTACAAAATGGTGGATCGTCCGCGCCGAAACATTTATAAGCGATTGAGCAGAACATAACCCAGCAGGAAGACTTATCCGGGACAAGATGAAATATTCTGGATCGCTTCTTGAATCCGTTCAATTCGTCTGTCAGGGCTTGGATGTGTACTGAAGAATTCCGGTGGTTGGTTACCCTCTTGAGAGGCTGCTAAAACTTCCATCACGCGGATCAACTCACTGGGATCATAACCAGAATCGTTTATGAAACAAACTCCGAGGAAATCTGCTTCAAGTTCATCATCCCTTCCGAATTTTAAATTAATTAATTGACCGATCAAGGCCGCAATCTGAGCTGTGCTGGCGCTGGCAGGGTTGTTCGGATCGTACGTGGCGAGAACCGCCGCTCCAGTCAATCCCTCGGTAAGTTGGGATTTGGCAATCTGCTCCGCAGAATGACGCGCCACTACATGCCCGACCTCGTGACCTAAAACTCCAGCCAGTTCTCCCTCCGTTTGGAGAAGATCGAAGAGCGCCCGGGTGATAAATACTTGACCACCCGGTAATGCAAAAGCATTGATCGTCTGGTCGTCTTCCAGTAAATGAAAGTCAAATTCGTAAGGCGTAGTTCCCGCCGGAGAATTTTGTACCACCAACCTGCCTACTTGATCAACGATCGCCTGATCCTGTCGACTGGGGTCCAGTCCGCCAAATTCTGCTGCCATTTGTGGCGCGGCCTGCAATCCCAGAGCAATTTCCTGTTGTACGGTGATGCCAATATATTGAGTTTCGCCTGTTACGGAGTTATCCTGCCGGGAACTAAAATAAGTGATAAGCGAGAAAAGTGCGATCACGCCGGCCATAATCAGGCGACCCCATGGTGAGCCACGCCCCCGTGAAGAAGTTCTATAATACATGATTCCTCTCTCCTCAATCTGTAAGGTGACTTAGTGGGTATTTAAATCCCACGGTCGAAATTTTATTTTTCGTTTTCTCTTCTTTTGGTATCTTCAGTTGCACGAGTATGCAACCCTGATCTCCTGGCATATACCTGAGTGAATTCAGCGCCGAAAAATAGGATTTGGGAGGAGTAATAAATCCACACCATAATGAGCGCCAGCGATCCGGCAGCGCCAAAAGCGGAACCTACGTTGCTCCTTCCCAGATATATCCCGATCAAAGTTTTTCCTATCATAAAAAAGAGGGCGGTGAGCCCTGCTCCCAACCAGACACTTCTCCAAGTGATATCAATATCAGGAATAAACTTAAACATCAGGGCAAACAATAAAGTAATCAGCCCGAATGAGAGAATGAGATTTAGGACTTGAAGGAACACATCGGAAAGCTGTGAAATTGAATTCGTAAAATCTCCCAAGGCCGACAAGCCTGCACTGATCACCAATGAAACGAGCAAAAGAAAGCCAATTCCCAACAGTAGTGAAAATGAAAGCAGGCGTTTCAAAATAAACTGTTTTATCCGCACACCCCAACCTGTTATTGGTTTTGGCTCTACGTCCCAGACTCTATTCAAGGCATTCTGCAATTCATTAAAAGCTCCCAAGCCACTGATCAACAGGGTTATTGTCCCAAGAATGGAGGCTGTCACTCCTTGTGAGGGTAAGGAAGCGTTCTCAATCATATTCTCAACGAATGCCCTTCCTGGAACCCCTGTCAAATCCTGTACTTGCGCCATTATGAGATTATGAGTGGCGTCACGCCCGCCCAACAAGCCCGCAACCGCAATCACAAGGACTAATAGAGGCGCCAACGAAAAGGTTGTATAGTATGCCAACGCAGCCGCCAGACTGACAGCTTGATCCTCCTGCCATTCTTTTAGGGTATCGGTTACCAAGGCTGCAAAATCACGCCATTTCATTCAACAACTATACAGAAAAACAAACAATTCTTGAATTAGGGAATACCCCCTTTCCGATGCGAGTATCCCTAATTGTATGATTTACCTTAGTGGCGTATATTTATATCGTAATAAAAACTAATCAAAAAAAGGAGAAAAAAAATGCTTTCGAACTTAATTTTCTGGGTTGTTTTAGGGGCGCTGGCAGGTTGGATTGCCAGCATGATTATGGGTCGCAACGCTCAAATGGGCGCTCTGGCTAACATCGTAGTGGGGATTATCGGCGCCGTGATCGGTGGTTTTATCATGAACGCCATAGGCGCCTCCGGTGTTAACGGGTTCAACCTCTATAGTATTTTGGTTGCCATAGGCGGTGCTGTCGTGCTACTCTTCCTCGTAGGCTTGTTCAGGCGTGCCTAATTGGCCTCTATGGCAATAGATCTTGACGAAACCAAGATTGAACATAATAAATTCCAGTTGTGGCTAGGTTGGACCCTAGCCACAACTGCTGGAATGCTTTTTGGCTTTTTATTGAGTATTCCGTTGGTGAATCTGCTTGATCTTGCTCTTGCACGTGTTGTAATTCCAATCGTGACCGGCTTTCTTATCGGCTTTTCGCAATGGATCATACTTCGGCGCTATCTCGTTAGCGGCACTGATTGGATTTTAGCGGGAGGGACGGCTTGGGCGGTTGGATACACACTCGGATTGTTGATTATTCAGAACTTCTCTGACACAATTCTGGGGGGAGTTATAGCGTATATACTCTTTGGTGCTGTTGTAGCGTTGGCACAGTGGCAGATGTTGCGGCGAGAGGTCCCTCATTTACTTATCTGGATATTGGTCAGTTCATTGGCATGGACAGTGGGCTTATTGGCTGGTCAGGGCGTGCTTACTCTATTATTTAGTGCCCCTTCTGTCATTGAACCCGCACTAAGTACAGCGATAATTGCCGTGACCAACGGGCTGGTTGCCGGGGCAATTACGGGAGCGGCGTTGATTTGGATTGCCCGCCAGCCTGAAGTTTTTTAAACTTCCACACCTGCTAGAGGGGATTTATCGTGAGCGGTTTTAGCAAGCTATCATCCTTGATAGAATCGAAGATTTATGTTCTGTCCCTGAAATAACTGAAAAAGAGGAATTATGAGTGTCACAAATAGCGCAAAAGGAATGAAAACAGATGTTAAAAGAGCAAGCCGAAAGGCAGCATATAGTCCTACGATGGAAAACCTGACCCGCTTGGGTTATGGTGTCCGAGGGTTTCTTTACGCTATTACAGGACTTCTGGCATTAAAGGTGGCTTTTCGAAAAGGAGGTGCGCCAACAGACATGCAAGGCGCTATTGCCGTCATTAGTAAATTTCCGGGTGGGCTGACCTTACTCTGGGTGGTGTTGATTGGACTAATCGCTTATTCATTGTGGGGAGTAATACGGGCCGTGTTCGATCCCCTGCATAAAGGGAATCATATGGAGGGCTTGCTTGCCCGCGGTGGATTTCTGTTTAGTGCAGCAAGTTATGCCCTTTTGATCTTACCCACGTATAACATCATTACTGGCGCAGGGAGTGGGGCTCAGAATGGTGCCAACACCCAACAATTCTTGTTGAAGATACTGGCATCGCCCTTGGGACATTGGGCGTTGGGGCTCATTGGACTGGCTGTAATAGCCGGAGGTGTGCACCAGATCATTGAGGGATTCAACAACAGCTTCGATAAGCAGTTCCAGGTTTATACCATGAATGCACAAGAGGTGAAGGTGGCAACGCAACTCGGCAGGGTTGGTACTGCCACACGCGGCTTTATTTTTGCACTGGTGGGTGTGTTAATGTGTCTGGCGGTTTATCAATCAAATCCCAACCAGCCTATTGGCATCGATACCGTCTTCAAGACCCTTATGGCACAGCCTTTTGGTATTTGGCTTTTGGGTGTAGTCGCAGTGGGTCTGATCGCTTTCGGTGTGTACTCCATGCTGTGTGGGGCATGGTTCCGTCTCCCGAGATCCTCCAACAGAAACAAATGACTTTCAATAAAATAACTTCAGACAGGATTCAAAAAATTAAACCGGGCAAAAACACGAATCCGGGTTTGCGAGCTTCCGGTATGTGGGCAAACTCGCCAATGATTGGATGGTTTATGTTCGTTTTTGGCAGCCTCATGTTTGCGGCTCTCACTTATAACCTGCTTGCTCAGGGACCTCTACTTGCATGGGATCAGTCACTTGCCAACACCCTGCCGGTCATCGCCTTACAGAGCCCCCCTTATGTCCACGGACTCATGAATGCAGGTTTTTACCTGGGCAAAGAGGTGGTTATGGTTGCTGATATATTGTTGGCCTTTTATTTTATCCGTAAAAAGTATTGGACTGAATTAGCGATGGTCACGATTGGTTGGACAGGGTCAACATTCCTTTTTTTTACCCTTTCACATCTGATCGGCCGTTCCCGACCGCCAACGCAAATCTGGATGAATATTCATATTCCGGGGTTTCCAAGCGGACACGCAATTGCTTCAGTGACTTTCTACGGGCTGTTAGCCTACCTGTTGACCCCAAAAATGCCATCTGTCATTTGGAAAGCAATTGTGGTCCTTGCAACGCTGTTCATTATCAATTTTATTGGCTTTAGCCGTATCTTCACAGGCGGTCATTACTTGACAGATATTCTGGCCGGATATGCAGTCGGAATTGCCTGGTGCGGCATAGCCTATATGTTGATCGAGACGTATTTTCAAAAGAGACGGAGCTAAATGTCAAAAAAGAATAAATCATCCCATGTTAAATTGATCGCCAACCCAGGCGCTGGGACAGCTTCTGAATTCACGGATAAGTTGAGGTTGGTAACCGACTATTTGGAAAAAAGTGGTCTGAAAGTGGACCTGGCTTTTGCTAAACCTAAAAAAGAAGCCACCCCAATTGCCAAGAAAGCGAGCAAAGACGGTTATAAGATTGTCATCGCCATGGGAGGGGATGGTACAGTTGAGGCAGTCATGCGCGGATTAATTGGCAATAAAGCCCGTCTAGGTATTGTTCCAACGGGAACAGAAAACAATATCTCGACAAGTCTGGGCATCCCTACAGACTTGCAGGAAGCCTGTACATTAATTGCCTCTGCCAATACACTCAAACTGGATATGGGTCAGGTCACAACTCGGAAGGGCAAGAAATTCTATTTCTTCGAGCTGGTCATCGTTGGTTTACTAGCTGCGGTTTATCCAGATGCGAACAAAGTTGCTAACGGTAAATTATCCAGCATTAAGGATGCTGCCATGACTTTCATTCAGCAAGAAGACAAACCCACAGTTTTTTTGACAATGGATGAAGAAAGCAAAATTAAAGTAAATACCATGTTGGTGGTGATTTCCAATACTCCTGTTTTTGGAAAAAAATTTCTTGTAGCTCCGAATGCCTCATTGGAAGACGGTCTTCTGGATATCTCCGTTTATCCGGACTTCGGCAAAGTCGAGCTGTTGCATTATTACGCTGAGGTTATGAATGGAGGCAATTCTGATAATGGAAAAGTCCATCATTACCAGGCGCGCAAAGTGAAAATAAAGACATCCCCCAAACTACGGGTAATGGCAGATGGCGTTAAATTGGGAAAAGGTACCCTAAAGATCAAGGTTCGCCCAAAAGCCCTTCGCGTAATTACAGCCGGGACGCCCGACATAGTAACAAGTGTACGAGGAGAGGCGAATACAAACTCGAATCCGCTAGAACAATCTCAATCGCAGAACGAGGTAGCAGGCCCCGTAACTGAGACAATGGCGAGTGAGGCTGTGATGGTTGGAGAAAACCATCGCAAGAAAGACGATAATTCCAAAGAATAATTCTTAGTATAGATATGACGAACGAAAATGCCTGAAAAAAAGATTAAAAAAACTGTTGAAAATATAAAAAAAGGTGCAGAGCAAGCCGCGCGTACTGAGAGCGCACCGCCTCATGTGCAACATTATCAAGGGGCGCTCTTCCAAGGCGCTCTGTTTTTGGTAATAGGTGCGTTCAGTATTTTGACTTTTCTGGTCAAAACCATACCATCGTTTGCGATTGACCTGGAAATTACCAGGGCCATTCAAGTGATTAATTTTCCCGGCTTTGCATGGTTGATGGTCGTAACAAGCTGGCCGGGTTTTGGCCCGCAAGTGATAATCATCACTGGAATAATCGCATTAATAATTTATTTCCTTGGATTGCATTGGGAGGGTGTCATGGCCCTTGTGGCCGCGCTCCTATCCACGGCGGTTAATATACTTGTAAAGGAAATGGTTCAGCGCCCGCGCCCCGGCGCAACGCTGGTGAATGTAATTGATGTACTGAACAGTTATAGTTTTCCAAGCGGTCACGTCATGTATTATCTTGTTTTTTTGGGCTTTATTGCCTTCCTAGCCTTTAGCTTAATGAAACCATCCATAAAGCGCAGTCTCCTTCTGACACCGACTGTCATTCCCATAGTCCTGATCGGC
Organism: uncultured Chloroflexia bacterium; assembly: GCA_963753655.1. Taxonomy (GTDB): domain Bacteria; phylum Chloroflexota; class Anaerolineae; order Anaerolineales; family Villigracilaceae; genus Defluviilinea. The sequence continues at coordinate 959,326 of CAVWDB010000006.1, read as the reverse complement.
ATTTCCCGTATCTATCTGGGTGAACATTGGGCGAGTGACGTGCTTGGCGCTTACTTATTGGGTAGCGTCACACTCGTCGCAACGATACAAATATATCGTTGGGGCAAGACGCGTTTCTTTGTCCACCAGCCAGTTGCATCAGAAGCAGACCAACAACCAGCATAAAGTGACTTTGCAATCTATGAATCACACTGAGTATTTGTATCACCCTCAGGAGAGTTAGCATGCCAAAAAAGAATAAGTCTTTCAAGGTTAAATTGATTGCCAACCCGGGGGCAGGCGATCCATCAAAAATAAATCAAAAGATTGAACAAGTTGTACAGTATTTATTGGATGCTGGGTTTAAGGTAAACGTCGCTTTAGCACACCCCAAAAAGAAAGCCATCTCAATTGCCAGGAAAGCCGTGAAGAATGGCTATGATATTGTTATCGCAATGGGTGGGGACGGGACAATTGGTGCGGTAATTCACGGAATTGCTGGTTTAAAGACAAGGTTGGGAATTATCCCGGCCGGTACTGAGAATGATATTGCCCGTAGTCTGGACATACCTGAAAATTTGAATGAAGCTTGCGCCATTATCGCAGATGGACATACTCGCAAAATAGACCTGGGCCAGATAAAGGTTAAAGGAGTAAAAAAATTCTATTTCCCAATGGTGGTTACCGTTGAACTCACAGCAACTATTTATCCAGAGATTAAAGAAGTTCCTGAAGGTAAATTATCAGGGATCAAAGATGCTGTTGGAACACTCTTAAAATTCGATACAAAGCCAACTGTTTATCTAACCCTGGACAACGAAAGCAAGATCAAAGTTGAATCCATGTTGGTGACTATTGCGAACACGCCATTGATAGGGGCAAAAAACAGGGTAGCCCCGGATGCCTCAATGGAAGATGGTCTTCTGGACATTGCTACTTACCCTGATTTCAATAAGGCAGAATTACTTTCGTATTTTGCTAAAACAGCTAATGAAGGCGTAACTGCAGATGGAAAAATCCAACGCTACCAGGCGCGAAAAATAAAAATAAAAACATCGCCAAAACTTGATATCGCTGCAGAAGGTATTGTTTTAGGAAAGGGTACAGCCCGCATAAAGGTACTTCCGGGAGCCCTACGGGTACTTGCACCCACCCCGGGCTCTGGTGTGGAAAAACCAATGGAAAAAGCTGGCGAAAGTTTGCCCGAGCCTTTGTCCTCCATTTCCCCTTAATCCTCATTATCCATGAGTTGGGTCGTGTGCACCATTCGATGAGCGATATCGGAATAATGCAATATTAAGTGTGACAATGTTTATTCATTCCTGTATTGTTAAATCGGAATAAGGAGAAATATGCAAATCGCCTTTTTTACCAACTTTTATCTGCCAGTTGTCAATGGAGTGGTACGGTCAGTTGAGTCCTTTCGCGAAGCGCTGACAAACCAAGGTCATAATGTATTCATCTTTGCGCAGGCAGATGGGGATTACAAAGATGAGGTTCCTTACATCTTCCGCTACCCGAGTCTGCCTTTGCCGATCCAAAGCGATATTCCTGCGGTAATTCCAGTTTCTCCTTTCGTAGAGCAGTTGTTACCCTCTTTGAAGTTGGATGTGATCCATACCCATCATCCTATATTGCTGGGGCAGGCGGCCGCCCGGAAGGCAGCTGATCTCTCTATTCCCTTGGTCTTCACGTTTCATACGCAATATACGGAATACACACATTACTTTCCTTTGCCCCAGGAAACCATCCAGGACTTTATCAAGGATGCGGTTAAAAATTGGTTGAAGGATTATATGCGAAGTTGCCAGCATATCGTCATCCCCTCGGAGAGCATGAAAGAAACACTGGTGCGCGAATATGGATTGCAAGATTGTTATACCGTGATCCCTACAGGAATAAACCTGGAGCCCTATGCTTCAGCCAATGGAGATGATCTACGCAAAAGAGAGGGCTGGCAAAAGGATATAGTACTTATATCCATCGGAAGACTTGCCCAGGAGAAGAACTGGCCGACACTCATTCAAGCGATCAAAAAGGTGTATCGTAAACACCGTAAGATACGACTCGTACTTATTGGTGACGGGCCAGAAAGAGAATCTCTTAATGAACTGGTCGCCGAGCTGGGTATCGCAAACCGAGTCACTTTTACAGGAAAGGTGCCATTTTCGGAAGTGGCACCTTATCTAAAAGCCGCAGACATTTTCGGATTCGCATCTGTCACTGAAACGCAGGGACTGGTCACCCTGGAAGCCATGGCTGCAAGTTTGCCGGTAGTTGCAGTAGATGGCAGCGGAACGCGCGATATCCTTGAAAATGAAAAGGAGGGCTTCCTGGTTGCAAACAATCCGAAAGCTCTGGCTGCATCCATAAACCAATTAATCGAATCCCCTCAAATGATGAAGCGGTTTAGTAAAAATGCCTTGAAGAAAGCTGAAACTTTCGAGGTCAGGAAGATGGCCAAGAAATTAATCAAGGTCTATAAGCAAGCTGCCCGCAATAAAAAAGAGGGGAAAAATGTGTTGATCGAGGAAGGCTAAATAAGGCGATCTGTGAGAAATAAAAAGAGTGGGACTGAAAACAGTCCCACTCTTTTTATTTGATTAAAATTCTTATTTCTTAACGCCCTTGCTCTTAGAAACAGGTTTTATCTCAACCACTTCCATCATCGCCTTTGCTGGCGCTTTCGAGCGGATAACCGCCCATCCCAACACACCCAGCAATATGATCGCGACAGCCCAAACAGCAAACAAAGTAAATCCGGTGGCTCCCGCGTATTGGACAACCACAGGGGCAACGATCACTGAAACGAGATTTACAACCTTAATCATCGGGTTGAGTGCAGGACCCGCTGTATCCTTGAAGGGATCCCCAACTGTATCACCCACTACACCTGCCTTATGCCGCTCGGAACCTTTCCCAAGATTATTCTTGATATCTTTGGGTTCATCTTCGATCAACTTCTTGGCATTATCCCACGCGCCGCCAGAATTATTCAAGAAAACCGCCAACAACTGACCAGAGACAATAATACCAGCCAGGAAACCTCCAAGCGCCTCCACGCCCAGCATCAAACCAACAACAATGGGTGTAACAATGCCGAGCAATGCCAGGGAAACCAATTCCTTTTGCGCGGCAGTAGTCGAAATGGAAACGGCTTGTTTGTAATCGGGTTTGACTTTACCTTCAAGCACACCCAACTTGAACTGACGGCGGACCTCCAATACGATCAATGAAGCGGCACGGTTTACAGCTTGAATGGCAAAAGACGAAAAAAGCCACGGTAAAGCTCCGCCAATGAGCATACCCACAAAGATCTGAGGAATATCTACACGGATACCGATGGATTGAATTTGGTCAGCGACAGCCACGCCCAAGCTACTTTGAGCTCGGGAAACATCCACAAGGAAGGAGCCAAAGAGGGCTACAGCAGCGATCACAGCAGAGCCAATTGCCACACCCTTGGTTATGGCTTTGGTTGTATTCCCCACAGCATCCAAGATCCGCCATGATTTGTTGGGCGTCTTTGGTTGCCTTATCTGTTTTGCCAGACCAGGCCATCTCGCCGATGCCATTGGCGTTATCAGAGATGGGACCAAACAGAATCCATCGCCACATTGTTACCGGTAAGGGTAAGCATGCCGATACCTGTCATGGCAACGCCGTATAAAATAAATGTTGCCGCGCTCCACACCAGTTACACCAGGGATGGTGCCAAAGATACCGATGGAAGCAACAATGGTCAATGCGATCACAATCACAGACCAAACAGACGATTCAAAACCAACTGAAATCCCATTCAAAATAAGGGTTGCAGGACCCGTATCTGCGGCTCTTTTGATGTCGTTCACGGGAGACGCTTCGGTGCCTGTAAAATACTCAGTCAAGCGGTCAATCACAATCGCCAGAATGACACCAACGCCCACAGCTGTCGGCAAACGCCACCAACCACCCCATGCATCCATTTCAGGTGATCGCAAGTAGAAAAAACCTGCAATATAAAATAACACAGCGGAGATCCAGGCAGATGTCACGAAGCCGCTAAAGATCGCCTTCATGGCGTCGCCAGCCTTACCAGTCTTTCCAGCCTTGACAAAGTAAGTACCGATGATGGATGAAAGCACACCCACACCACGAACGATCAATGGGAAGACGATCCACTCGAGACGGCCGGTAATGTGCCAGAGAGCCAGACCAAGAATAAGTCCAGCGACGATCGTCACTTCGTAGGATTCAAAGATATCGGCAGCCATGCCCGCGCAGTCGCCCACATTATCGCCTACAAGATCAGCAATGACAGCCGGATTTCTCGGATCATCCTCAGGGATGCCTGCTTCTACCTTACCAACCAGGTCTGCACCAACATCCGCCGCTTTGGTGAAGATGCCGCCACCCACACGCATGAACAATGCCAGCAGGGTTCCACCAAAACCAAAACCAAGCAAAGCATCAGGCGCTGCAACCCCCAAAATCATAAAGATGATCGTGCCGCCAAGCAACCCCAGACCATCTGTCAACATGCCCGTGATCGTACCGGCGCGATAGGCGATACGCAAGGCTTCACCAAATGACCGTTTAGACGCGGAAGCCACACGCACATTGCCTTCGATAGCCATGCGCATACCGATTTGACCAACTGCCAGTGAGAAGCCCGCCCCCATGATGAAGGCCAGACCACGCGCAATCCCAATCCACAATTGAAGTTGCGCATCGCTCAAGTTCGGGAAGCGGTCATGCGCCTCCGGCGAAGGCGGAACAATATAAACAGACAGGAACAAAACAACGGTCAAAACCGCGATTAAAGGCAAGATGGAGCGAAATTGCTTCTGCAAATAAGCATTCGCTCCATCTTTGATCGCGTTCCAAACTTCCTGCATCTTTTCAGTGCCTTTATCTTCGCGTAAAATCTGCGAACGAAGGAAGACCGCGTATCCTAAACCAAGCCATGCAACACCAAACACGGCCCAGATCGCAACGATCTCCAGTGGGGTAAGTCCCATTACAAACATGTAGGTAACTCCTCCTGAGAAATTAAAATATAGGCTTGCACCTATTAAGCACAGGGATTTTACAGGCGCATATGCGATGTGTCAAGAAAAATAAGCGTTGGGTGAGCATTGCTCAACTCCACATTTTTATGTTGACAGCCAGCCCTAAATTTGATAACATCTATCCACTTCACTCCAAAAGGAGAAAATATGTTACAGGAACTTGAAACTCAAATTTTGACAGAAGTTGATATTACAACAATATCGTTGTCCGCGGCGGCTTCTGATGCAGTTAAAAATATCCTCGCCGAACGCAATTTGGAAGGCTATGCCTTGCGAGTTTATGTTGCCGGTGGTGGATGTTGTGGCGTGAATTTTGGAATGGCGCTTGACAACAATTTTCGCGATGTTGATACCACCTTTGAAGCGAATGGTGTAAAAGTCGTTGTTGACGAGGTGTCAATTGAATACTTGCGCGGCGCGACTATCGATTTTGTCAATGACCCGGTTCGCGGCGCGGGCTTCGCAGTAGATAGCCCAAATGCTCAAGGTCATTCCCATGGCGAAAGCAGTTGCGCCTGCGGCGGCGGTTCCTGCTCTTGCAGCAACTAAAATATTTACAGGTAACAAAAAAGACCGGGTACCCGGTCTTTTTTGTTACCTGCCGCGCAAGTAAGAAATGACAGCACCAAAAAATCCGAATAACCCCAGGCTGAGGATTAACAATCCCGTAGGTACTCCACGAGTTCTCGGCAGAATTCGAATCATTAAACGAGGGCAGGTCCAGGGGCGGAGGAGGCGTAAATGTCGGTAAACGAGTTGGGGTCTGCTGACCGATAAAAGCAGCTTCAAGTGTCGGATTCAGTGTGGGTGTCGAAAAGGGAGTTGGGGTGAGAGGAACGTCGATAACAGGAAGAAGCGCGCCGGGTGATAATTTTACGTATAGCGCATATACCCAGGCAACCGAACCAGGCACCCCGGCATAATAGATTTGTATCCAATCATCCCTGCCTCTCGCACGCCCAAGCGCGGGGGCGCTTTCATTTCCAAGCAAAACGCCAACGGCGGGGTAATCGAATGAACCCGGGCCCGCATATACAGTCACCTGCTGAAGGCTGATATCCACCGTGACCGTCGGCCCCGACGCCGTGCCAGTAACCGTTGGAACCGAACCAGTAGGTTGTTGCGCAAAAACGTTCACACGACCGGGGCTAATTGCCCCCACAAACAATATCACGAGCAAGACAATGATCCATAGCGTTAATTTTGTGATACGCAGCATAAGACTACCGTTTACGGAAAACAACCGAAACAAGCAAACCAAACGTTCCAATCAAGGCAAAGCTAACTACAAGGATGCCTGAAGCAATCCCCGAAGGACGCGAAGCTGCTTCCATTTTCGAATGTTGGAACAGTCAAAGGAGGCGGAGGCGTAAAAGTCGGTATACGGGTTAATGTTGGCTGGAAGATAAAAGCGGCGGCCAACGTTGGATCAATCGTATTTGTAGCAAGCGGCGTCGAAGTTGGTGGGGGTTCAACAACTCGAAGTTCACCCCCAGAGACGGTCACGTAGATCGCATACACCCATCCCACCCCATTAGCGGCATTTGGAAAAGAGACCTCCACCCACTCGCGCCCCGGCGACACGCCAAGCGCGGGCAGGATATCCCCTGGAGATACCTGCCCAACAATTGGATAATAGACCGTACTTGGACCGCCACGAACATTGATCGGATCTGTATAAGTAACCGTGACAAAAACACCGGCCGGTGTAGACGCATCTTGAAAAGCCTCTACCTGATTCGGCGGAAGGAAAATTGTCGCGCCTAAGGCAAATGTGACAAGGAAACCTAAGAAAACTTTAAACCAAAATCGTTTCATTACGTAAGACTCTATATAAAATACGACGACAAATTGTCGCCGCTCATAAAAGGATTATAATCGAAAACATGGACAGGCGAATTTTACATGGAAACATTAAGCCGAACGATATTGCGCAGGCATTGTTGGCTGAATTCAATCGCGGAAACCTGCAAGCGCAGGCACTGGGACAATCAAATAAATTGGCTGTGCAGGTCGCTACGCGCATGGGGGCGCAGTCTGGTGGTCAAACAGCCTTAACTATTACTGTACAAAATGTTGAAGATGGAATCATGATAGAGATTGGACAACAAGCCTGGCTGGGAGTGGCAGCGAGTCTTGGTCAAACCGCCATCTCTGTTCTTCGGAATCCGTTTAGCCTGCTGGGGCGTCTTGACGATCTCGCGCAGGATATTGAGAATATACAATTGATCGAAAAGATATGGAAAACCATAGACCGGGTTGCGGTCTCAATCGGTGTGTCAAATGAACTATCCGAGCGATTACAGCGCATCGTATGTCAGTACTGTGAAACTGCAAATCCCCTCGGGGAAGGTTCCTGCATTGCTTGCGGCGCCCCATTTGGAGATAGCCATCCCACCACCTGCAAAAATTGTGGTTTCGCAGTTTCTGTTGAACAGCTGACATGCCCCAATTGTTTAAATAAGTTGTAAATATTAATGTTTCTTCAACTTATTTTGAAATTGCAAGTTTGCTGTCTTGCGGTTTTTCCACCTCGCCCCTATAATTCTCTATGAAAAGGGTGTTCTCAAGGAATTTTGATGATGCTAAAGATGGATCAATTGGAGGCAAAATTACAGGCGCTGGTGGAAGACCAGTTATCGTCGATTCTCCCGGGACTTAAAAATGAAGATCGCATTATTCAAAAGCTCGCGGCAGCGTTGAAGCAAAATATTATCGAACATAAAGATAACAAAGCGGTGGCTCCAAATGTTTTTACCTTGATCGTAAGTTCCGAATCTGCGCCCATGTGGCGCGAATCCCGTACCGTAGACACGCTTAAGGTCATTATTGCATCCGCAGGCAGGGATGTTGGTCTAAATTTTGAATCCCAGCCAACAATTACAATTACAACCGATGAATCTTATTCACCGCATGAAGTTGGCGTGGTTGCATCACACAAATTAGAGCCCGTGGAGGATACACAAGGAATGGTAACAGACACAGAAAACGAATCGGGAATGAACGATACAATACCGGAAAACGCCTTCTTGATCATTGAAGGCGTAAAGGTTCATCCTCTCAAAGAGACTGTTGTCAATATTGGACGCAGGCTTGAGAACCACCTTGTAATTGACGATCCCCGCATCTCCCGTAATCACGCACAACTACGCGCCATCAAAGGACGTTTTGTCCTGTTTGACCTAAATTCCACAGGTGGAAGTTTCGTTAACGGGCAACGGACGAGTCAAACCGTTCTCTACCCTGGAGATGTGATTTCCCTCGCGGGAGTTTCCTTGATCTTTGGCCAGGATAACCCCCCTCCCCGTCCCGATCTTGCTGGGACAGCGCCGTTATCCGGTTTGGAAAACGATAGAAGTGAGAGACCCACTGCTACGCTTGATAAAAAAACCGTGGAATCAAAAACGGACAGACATAAAAAAGATCAATGACAGCGATTGTCGCGTTGGGTCTGAGGGTTCTACTGGCAAGTGCGCTGTATATTTTTCTAGGGTGGATTCTATACACGTTATGGCACGATATCAGGCAACAAGGCGCAATTCTGGCTTCTCAAAAGATCCCGGTTATCCATATAGATGCTAAAAATGACGATGATCACAACTACCATTTTTGGCAAACAGAAGTTACGATTGGGCGGAGTCCCAATTGTGATATTTCTTTGGCAGACGATTCTCTCTCGGCGCTTCATGCACGTATTTCATATCACCACACCCACTGGTGGCTTGAAGACCTTGACTCCAAAAACGGTACATTCCTCAATAAAAATCAGGTCAAGGTGCCAACCATTATCATCACCGAAGATCAATTCAAATGTGGAAAAACCCTTTTCACCATTAGAATTGACTTATCTGAAGATAAAACTTCCCACAAAAACCCATCTTAAAATTGGAGGTCCAACATGGACGAACACGTAACCATGGCGATCATTGGGGGATCAGGGTTGTATGAAATGTCTGACATCCAGGATACGCGTGAATACAATCTGGATACCCCTTTCGGCAAAACCAGCGCTCCGATCATCGTCGGCACCTTGGAAGGCAAACGGGTTGCTTTTTTGGCGCGGCATGGTATCGGACATTCGATCACACCCAGCGAAGTCCCCTATCAGGCGAATATTTATGCTCTCAAGTCACTGGGAACGCAACGGATCGTCAGCGTCAGCGCGTGCGGCTCTTTGAAAGAGGAATATGCGCCCGGCCACATTGTGATCCCGGACCAGATATATGATAACACGCACAAACGAGCACGCTCCTTTTTTGGCGAAGGCATGGTTGGTCACATTAGTGTGGCAGATCCATTTTGCGAAGATCTCTCCGGGCAGTTGGAATCAGCCGTCAGTCGTGCAGGAGGCGTAGTTCATCGGGGCGGGTCATTCATCACCATCGAAGGTCCACGTTTTTCAACGAGGGCAAAATCCAATGTCTATCGCTCATGGGGTATGTCGATCATTGGCATGACCGCCTCGCCCGAAGTCTTTCTGGCGCGCGAGGCAGAGATCTGCTATGCAACCATGGCGCATGTCACAGACTACGATGTGTGGCATATAAGCGAGGCGCCTGTGACCGTTGAAATGGTGATCGAGACATTGAACAAAAATACTGCCCTTGCCCAGGAGGCGGTGCGGCTTCTTGTGAAAAATTTGAAACTTGAAAGAAACTGTGATTGTAGTCACGCCCTTTCAAGCGCCCTCATCACACGCAAGGATGCGATTCCCCCTGCAACGCTCCAAAAGCTGGACCTGTTGATCAATAAGTATATGTAAATGCACAACAAATGAACAAGTTCATTCAAGGTCGCCTGCTCCTGGTGGCGGCCGGCTTTCTTTTTTTGCAAGCCCTGATCATCACAATATCGCCCGCTGTGTGGGAACGCACATGGAATGTCTCCTACTTATGGTCACAATGGCTGGCTTTCGCATCCTGGGCTTTGTTTACGTATCTTGCGCACATCTCCATTACCAAACATCTTCTCGATACCGATCCTTATCTTTTTCCCGCTGCCGCGTTCCTCAGTGGATGGGGGATCCTTACCATTTGGCGGCTAGACCCTGTAATCGCGGGTCCACGTCAGGCGGTTTGGTTTGGTATCGGTGCAGTCGCCCTTATCGTGGGAGTACGCTTGACTACATTGGATGTTCTGCAGAAATATAAATATGTTCTCCTCTCAGGAGGGTTACTGCTTACCGCGCTGACCTTGCTTTTTGGAACAAACCCGGGCGGCATTGGACCACGCTTATGGCTTGGATGTTGTGATGTGTATTTCCAACCCTCTGAACCGCTCAAACTTTTACTTATTGCCTATCTGGCGGCATACTTTGCAGATAAACTCCCGGCACACCTGCGCAGCGTCCATCTACTTTACCCAACCGTGATCCTAAGCGGAATTGTCATCCTGCTCCTTTTGGCACAACGGGATCTTGGCACGGCATCCATCTTTATCGCTCTTTACACGATTATTATCTATCTTGCCACGGGACGAAAACGAGTGCTCATCATCAGCGTGGTATTGCTTTTCTTTGTCAGCGCTGCTGGGTATAAGGGCGTCAACATCATTCACTCACGCGTCGATTCCTGGCTCAATCCCTGGAGCGATCCAGGCGGAAAATCATATCAGATCATCCAGGCTATGATCTCGGTCGCCAACGGAGGCCTTGAAGGACGTGGACCCGGGTTGGGAAATCCGGGATTTGTGCCTGTTGCCACCTCCGATTTTATCTATACAGCGATTGCGGAAGAAACCGGTCTTTTCGGGACATTGGGACTGCTTGCCCTCTTCGGTCTAATTCTCGCGCGAGGCTTTCGCGCCTCACTGCGCGCACCGGATATTTTCCGTCGTTTCCTTGCGGCTGGTATAACAACCTACTTTGGGGTCCAAACAATACTGATTGTTGGAGGAAATCTCCGCCTTCTCCCGTTGACGGGTGTCACACTTCCATTCGTATCCTATGGGGGCTCATCCCTTTTGACAGCGTTTGCGGGACTCTTGCTTTTGCTCATTATCAGCAACCATCAAGATGAAGAGCCTGCACCCATTTCCAACTCGAAACCCTATACGATCTTAAGCGCCCTCTTATCTCTTGGATTACTCGCCTCCGCACTTACGAATGGATGGTGGGCAATGGTGCGCGGACCCGATCTGCTCACTCGCGCCGATAACCCCCGGCTCACTGTCGAGGAGCGTTATGTGCCGCGCGGCGCGTTGTTTGACCGAAACAACACAGCCATCACCACAAACACCGGTGATACTGGATCATATAAACGTTACTACAACTACGCAGACCTTGCTCCCATTACTGGTTACACTCACGGCATCTACGGACAGGCAGGGCTGGAGGCATCACTGGATGAGTATCTACGCGGCGCCACAGGCAATTCTGTGTCCAGTATCATTACGAATCAACTGCTATACGGGATGTCACCCAACGGACTGGATGTACGCCTAAGCATCGACTTGAAACTGCAACAACATGCAGACGAATTGATGAGAGATCAGCAGGGTGCGGTCATTTTGCTCAACGCACAAAGTGGGGAGATTCTGGTCGTTTCTTCACATCCCACTTTTGACCCCAATGAACTTGATGACCAAGGCAAAAACCTTGCCACAGATTCAGAAAAGCCACTGATCAATCGCGCGTCTTTAGGCTTGTATCCACCAGGCTCCATCATTGAACCATTTGAAAAAGCATTGTTTGGAGATGGACCGCTCGATGAAGCACAAATACAGAAGGTGTATAAAACGTTTGGCTTTTACAAAGCCCCTTTATTACGAATGCAGGTGGCGCCAACCTTTTCACCTTCTGAAATGGAAACCATCCACGTGACACCATTGCAGGTTGCGCTTGCATCCGCCGCGTTAAGCAACCATGGAATGATCCCGGCGCCGCGCATTGCCATGGCGATCAATTCGCCAGCGCAGGGATGGATATCATTACCAGCTTTGGCAACACCCAGCGAGGCGATACAGCCGTCGGCTGGGGATGAAGCGGCTTTATCTTATCTTGCTGAGAGTCAAGCATATTGGCAGCATCTGGGTCAGGCTGAAGAAAAAGACGGCTTCGTCACGTGGTATATCGGTGGCACGCCGCCAAACTGGCAGGCTACTCCGCTCGTGATCGTTGTTCTTATTGAGGGAAATAACCCAAGTCTGGCACAACAAATTGGACAGGAATTGCTGACAGGCGCCATGAAACCTTGATCGATGTACCGCGAATATTAAATCAAAAAGAGCCGGATGCAAAACCGGCTCTTTTTGATAATAAACAAACTACATACCGTTATCTGAATCTTTGGCGCCGTAGCCGGGACCACCCTGGAAGAAATCATAGTTGGGTTTGATATCTGGGGTGAGATCAACGACCTCCCCGGCCGCCAATTGCCTGGCATTATCGAGAACAATGGGATTGCCATGATGATTAGTGCCTTCAAAATGACCGGTAAGCCCAACATTGACGATATATTCACCACCTTTTGCCGTGTAAGCGGCAGGGACTTCATCTTCAGGGAAGATGGCGGCATATGGACATTCAGGAACGCACGCGCCGCAGTCGATACAGGTGTCGGGATCAATATAGATCCAGGGCCATTCTGCAATAGGCTGTCCGGGAATCATGCACTCGACTGGGCAAACATCAATACAACCGCGGTCACGAACGCATAAACTGGTGATAATGTGGGTCATGGAAAATCTCCTTTTGGGATTGTAGTTGCATGAGATACCTGTATTATATCGTGCTTCGATTTCTAGGCAAGGTATCGTACAATCCGGATGGGTAATTTATTTAAACTTCTCGGCGACAGCCTGCCAGTTGACAACATTCCACCAGGCGGCGATGTAATCGGGGCGGCGGTTCTGATAGTTCAGATAATACGCATGTTCCCACACATCAATTCCCAAAATGGGAGTTGCACCATCTGAAAGCGGACTATCCTGATTGGCGGTCGATACAACAGCCAGACCACTGCCCTTTTTGACAAGCCACGCCCAACCGGACCCGAAGCGGGTACTGGCAGACTTGGTGAACTCCTCCTTGAACGCATCGAATGACCCGAAAGCCGAATCGATTGCTTGGGCCAATTCTCCTTTTGGAGCGCCTCCGGCTTTGGGTCCCATCACCTCCCAGAAAAGGTCGTGATTAAATGTGCCGCCGCCGTGGTTGCGGACAACGCCGCGCACAAATTCGGGGATCGCGTTCAAGTCGCTCAATAATTCTACAAGTGATTTGCCAGCCAGCTCAGGTGTTTTCTCGACAGCGCTGTTAAGATTGGTAATATATGCCTGATGATGTTTATCGTGATGGATCTCCATTGTGCGCGCATCAATATGTGGTTCCAGCGCGTCGTATGCATAGGGAAGTTTTGGTAATTCGAATGCCATTTTTTTCTCCTTTAGTTGAATTGATCTGCCCCAATACAGATTTTTATAAATAACAGCAGCAAAAATTGTAGTACGTTGAATGACTTGTGTCAAGAAACATATTCAAAATCGACGGTTACTCCCATGCAAAGTTCAAAACATCATTTTGCGGTAATGATATGGAAATACTCTCAGGATTCGCCTTGCCGCAAATATCATTGGTGCAATTACAACCCGAATCCATGACGTTGCTTTTACATGAAATAGAAATATACCCAACCTGCCATATTCCACTCATCGTAAGTGGCAGGTAGGCATAAAATTGACCTGTTTCATCAGTGGATGCGTCTGTTCGGCGCGAACCTTGTGTAATGGCGAAACCAATTCCGCTGACGGGTGTACCCAGCGGTGTTAGTACTTTGCCGGTAATCAGAATCACATCCGTTGGCACAATAACCAATGCCAGTGGAATATCAGAATCTCCCTTTACAACATTAACATTAACCCACCCATTAATGGGTTCATCTGTTTTCACATACAGCCATTCACCTCCAGGAGCGCTGCCAAGCAACCTCAATCTAGTGTTTTGAGCCAGCACCCGGCTCACCTGGAAAAGCATTCCCGGCTGTACACGCAAATTGACATTTTCGACCGAAGTGTAAACATATACTTCACCAAATATTTCCTCGGTTGGCGTTGCGGAGGGTGCACTCGTATTCGTTGGCGTATTCGTCACCGCAGGAGCAGAGGCGGTCAACGCGACTAAAGTGGAGGCGACAACCGTTTCCACCTCCCCGGGGATTGGCGGCGTAAGGACTGTGACCGTCCCACTACATGCCAGACTAAAGCCCAGAAGTACACTTGCAACAAGCCTTGGAATAAACCGTTTTCGCTTTTTCATTTCGCCTCCTGTGGATTATACAACGTGAGATTCCAGCCTGTGACGCTGGAATATTCATGATTACAATAAGACATGGAAGAACCTCGAATTGTTCCACGCCTGGGCCTGCTCATTGCCATATTGGCTGTTTCCACCTCTTCGATCTTTATCCGCTTCGCACAAACGGACGCGCCCTCGCTCGTTATCGCCGCGTTACGGTTAACATTTGCCACGCTTCTGCTTGCCCCCCTTGCCTTGACGCGTCACTGGACTGCGATCAGGAGTCTCGCTCGCAACCAGGTCACGCTTGGGATTTTTCAGGCTTGTTCCTCGCGGTTCACTTCGCAACATGGATATCGTCACTCGAATATACGTCAGTGGCAAGTTCGGTTGTGTTCGTGGCGACAGGTCCACTATGGGTGGCGTTGTTGTCACCGATGCTCCTCAATGAGAAGTTGACGTGCGCGGCAATTGTCGGGTTAGCGCTGGCTCTTTTGGGCGGGACAGTCATTGGGTTGTCCGACGCGTGTGTCGTCCGAAATGGATTCCACTGTCCAGAGTTGCGTCACATCATGGAAGGACGCGCCATGTGGGGAAACTTCCTTGCGTTGGCGGGCGCTTGGGCAGTGACGGGTTATCTCATTATCGGGAGGAAACTGCGCGCGACGATGCCGCTTATCCCCTATATCTTTATGGTCTATGGGATTGCGGCTCTGATGTTGATCATTATTATGTTCGCGGCTGGCAAGTCGCCCATGGGTTATCCGCTCCAAACCTATGGATGGATTTTCCTGCTCGCGGCAGTGCCACAACTGATTGGGCATTCAACCTACAACTGGGCGCTGGGCTATTTACCAGCCGCCTTCGTTGCAGTGGCAACATTGGGCGAACCCATCGGGTCAGCCGTCCTTGCCTATTTTATTTTGAAAGAAACGCCGGGTATCGCAATATTAATGGGCGGACTATTAATTTTGTTTGGAATTTATCTGGCATCGAGGAAACCATGACACAACTCTCCGCTCATTCCTATCTGGACAAACACAACATTCCTTATGAACGAAAAAGTTTTTCACCCGAAACAGAAAAAGGCGCGGCAAACGTGGCGCATGTATTGGGCTTCTCGGAGCGGCAAGCCGTGAAGACCTTAATCTTTCAAGTGGATACAGGCGAGCGCGTGCTCGTGATGCTCGGCGGCGACCAAAACGCCATTTCAGGGAATCTCAAAAGAGCGATCGGTTCGCGCAACATCAAGATGGCTGATCCCGAAGTGGTTAAAGAAATAACGGGTTATGTGATTGGCTCCATTCCTGCTTTTGGCTGGCAACCAGAAGGATTTCGAACTTTTCTCGAAGCAAGTCTGGTGAACGAGCCAATTCTTGGCACAGGCGCAGGTCAATGGGGCGAGGAGATCATGATCACACCTGAAAACTTGATCAAAGCCAGTAACGCCATCGTGGTCAATTTGACGGAGAGGGAGAAACATATAGCCGGTAACGTTGACAAGACCAAACCTGTTACAACATTTTACATCTTGACCCATAACCGTTCGACTTATAATGCAATGGAATAACCTGTAGGGGAACAACAAAGTTCTCCCACAAAAAGAATGAAAAATAAATCGCCTATATTTTGTAAAAGCCTATTGATCTCGATTTCTGGAGAGGAGATTTGCCATGACTATAAAGTTGACCGCAAAACGGCACTTCTGGATTGTCCTTTTTATATTTCTCGTTGCCTGCGAAAAACAGACAACCACCCTGCCAACAGAAAACCCTCTCCCGACAGCTACTTCATCATCAACAACTTTTCCCACATTAACACCTATTCCTATCACTATCACCCCATCTCCGTTACCAACCCAGCCAACAATATCGTTTATTACGCCCAACCCTATTCAAGTGAAAGATGGAAGGAATATGAAGATGCTCTGGCAAGAACCAATGCTTAACGAAGGATTATCGGTTTTGTGTGAATGGGAGATTTTAGGGAAATCTGAAATGGAAGTATATGTTTGGGCAAGCTGTAAGAGTATGACTCCTATTGGGACAACCAGTGAAGGAAAAGAGATATTTCTCTCTTCATCAACGCCCGCTGTAGTTAAATCTTACAATAGATGGAGCCGTCAAGAATGTAGTGATCCCCGGCGCAGGAAGTGATTATGCACGCGATATCCGTAAGTTGTTTCCTTTAGATGTACAGGAAAGAACTTTAACAACCTAATAAACTATCGACTTCTGTCTGACCATCTTGATTGGAGACAAACTCACCCCGAAGAATTACCGTTGATTATTCTTTCAGCAACTCCTGCGCCATGAGTTTTACATGGCAACCATAAAGGCTTCACTTTTTCACACCACAAAGAATTAGAAGGAGGTTGAGTATGAAATCTAAACATTTTGGATTTGTCGCAGCGCTCTTAGTTGGCTTCATGCTCGTCGCCGGAAATTGGGTTACATCCGCTCAAGCTAACAGCGTAGATAGTATTACGTCAACACCGACTGGAACACCTATTGCCAACCCAAACGGTCAGGGTGAGCCAGTCTCTGCAGAACAGCAGGAAGATTTGAAAGGCGTTATTCAAACATATTTCAAGATTCGTTATAACACGCTCAGCGCCTCACAACCGTATGGTTTCCAACTAATGGTATGGCGATCTCGGGTCATTCAAGTACGAGAAAATTCCTCTTGAGACTTTAGCACTATCAGGACAATCATAAGGTTGTGACAGGAAAAACTGATCATTAATCGGCGTCCACAATCGTCACATATAAAGGAGCTTCCCGTGAAAACCTTTACCAAACCAACTCGACCCCGAACTCCGCAAGAAGTTATCGAGCATGCAATATGAAGTCACCCAACACGAAGGCACCGAGCCGCCATTTTCCAATGCTTATTGGAACAACAAACGCCCCGGCATTTACGTGGACGTTGTCTCTGGCGAACCGCTCTTCAGCTCGCTGGATAAATACGACTCCGGCACAGGCTGGCCCAGCTTCACCCAACCCCTCGAGCCGGAAAACATTGTCACGCATACTGACCGCAAACTTTTCATGGCGCGCACTGAGGTTCGCTCGAAAAATGCCAGTTCCCATTTAGGACATGTCTTCAATGACGGTCCTGCCCCTACCGGTCTGCGTTACTGCATGAACTCGGCGTCGCTGATGTTCATCCCGGTGGAAAAGCTGGAGGAAGAGGGATACGGTGAGTATCTGTCCTTGTTTGAACAGTAAAACCGCCTCTCGCTTAACTGGGAATTGATTCCGTTAACAATAATAGCCTGCCGTCTCTGGCAGGCTATTATCGCTTAATTACTCACCTACGCACCGGAGGCTACACTGAGTTTGTAACGCAACATTCATGTCGCGTTACAGCATTCTGTTTATAAGTTCCACTGCGTAAGATGAGTTAAGTATTTTTACCGCAAATACAATCCGTTCAACTCGCGAAATTTCCCAGCCAATTCGTCACTCATATCTTCCTCTTTCATCCGCCATTCCCAGTTGCCACCCAATTTTGAGGGAAAGTTCATGCGCGCTTCGGTCCCCAAACTCAACGCATCCTGCATGGGCGTAACAGCAAAGACCGCTACCGAAGACCATATGCTATGGATCAAGTCCCAGGCAAAGTCGTCACCGCTGACGCGGAGGTAGCGTTGGGCAAACTCACGTTCCTGCTCGGGTGCCGAGTTAAACCAGCCACGCGTGGTGTCGTTATCGTGTGTACCGGTATATGCCACACAATTAGGAACATAATTATGGGGCAAAAAGGGGTTGTCCGCGCCTGAGAAACCAAATTGCAGAATCTTCATTCCGGGCAAATTGAATTTGTCACGTAGTTCCACGACATCGGGGGTAATCAACCCGAGATCTTCGGCGATGATCGGGAGTTCAGTCTCGATACGCTCCGCTACTCGACCACCAGCTCCGCTACCCTGTGGGTACGATGACAGCGCGAGCGAAACCTTAGAAAGAAATCGCTTCCCGGCCCGGGAACCCACTGTCCATGTTCAGCGGTGGGCTGACCAAACGGGATTTCCCAATAAGCGGCAAATCCACGGAAGTGGTCAACGCGGACAATATCAACCTGTTTCAGCACGGCACGGAAACGCTCCAGCCACCATGCGTATCCGGTTTCTTGATGCACATCCCAGCGATAAAGTGGATTGCCCCATAACTGTCCCGTTGCCGAGAAGTAATCGGGCGGGACGCCAGCCACAACCGTTGGCAGGCTGTCTTCGCCCAAAAAGAACAAGTTGGCATGAGACCATGCGTCGGCGCTATCATAGGCGATAAAGATGGGGATATCGCCAATAATCTTGATATTCCGCTCGTTGGCATACATACGCAGCTTGTTCCATTGGCGGAAGAAAAGAAATTGGTAAAAGGAGTATCTTTGGATGCTTTCAGATAATTCCTTGCGCGCTTTATCCATGGCGGATTTTTTTCGTTTACGAAGAGACTCGTCCCATTCATTCCATGCGCCGCCGCCATTTGATTCTTTCAGTGACATAAACAAAGCATAATCATCGAGCCAGGAGGCATTCTCAGCGCAAAAGGTGTTGAACTCGTCAACAAGCGCTTCGCCTTCGCCTCCGCTCGGCGCGAGAGAGAAGTGAGAAAAAGCTTTCAGCAGAAGATTTAGCTTCCATGGGATGAGCAAGCCAAAGTCCACGCGCGACATTGTCCCCGCAGGGGAGGCGCCGAAGTCCGGCATATCGGCAAAATCATCCTGGGTCAACAACCCGTCTTCGATCAGCGCGTCAAAACTGATGAGATAGGGATTCCCTGGCAAAGGCAGAGAAACATTGATAAGGCGAATCGCCATAACCTGTAGGTCCCAATGGAAGCACCTGCCACAGTTTACAACCCGTGGATGCGAGCCAGTCCACAAAATGATAGGCTTGTGGACCAAGATCGCCAATGCCGTAGGGCCCGGGCAAACTTGTTGGATGAAAAAGTATCCCGCCTGAACGATCAAATAATTTCATTGGGTAATCTCCGCGTTTGAATAAATTGTCCGGCGCGGACAGTGGGTTCATCGTAATCCGATTTAATAACATCTGTACCGATCTCGGCTTCCGGTTCAACCCTATAGCCAGCCGGTACGGTACTGCTCTTACCGACCAGGGCAATCCTGATATTTTGATCGGAGACCCCGCCGCCAATGCGCGCATTTTCTTCAACCACAGCACGCTTATCAACGATCGCGCGTTCAACCACTGCTCCATTTTCGATAACGCAGTCGGTGAGAATAATCGATTTCGCACCACTGCACCCGCGCCGATATGTACACCGGGTGACAGAACACTGCTTTCCACACGCGCGCCCGGCTCGATGAAGCAACCATCACAGATCATACTTGCCTGTACGTGCGCACCCGCTGGCAAGCGCGCAGGCGGACGCTCTTCGGTACGAGTATGGATGACCCAACTGCGATTATAGAGTTTGAGCGGAGGAGACGGCGACAACAGGTCCATATGCGATTGCCAGTAGGATTGAACTGTGCCAACATCCATCCAATACCCCGTATACGGAAAGGCAAAAACGCGTGCATCCGAGTTCACCAAACGCGGAAGGATATCCTTGCCAAAGTCGTGGGAGGAGCCATCCTGCATATGATCTTCCCACAGAACTCTATCGAGCAGGTCATTATTGAAGAGATAGACGCCCATGTTTACGAGGTTGGAGGGCGGATTTGCCGGCTTTTCCAGAAAAGAAGTAACACGATATTTATTGTCAGTGGCTAGGACACCAAAACGCGAGGCTTCTTCAATGGGAACGCGGATGACGCCAATGGTTATATCTGCCCTTTGATCGAGATGGAACGAGATCATCGGTTCATAATCCATCGTATAAATGTGATCGCCAGAGAGGATCAATATATGGTCGGGAGAGCCTCTTTTGATGAAAGCAAAGTTCTGTTGGACGGCATCCGCCGTACCGACGAACCAATTGGAATCATTACGGGCTTTATAAGGAGTAAGGATCTTGACGCCGCCGGTAAAATCGCGATTAAGGTCCCATGGCGCTCCTGAACCGATATGCTCGATCAATGATTGAGGGCGGTATTGTCCGAGGAGCATCAAGTCGAATATTTCTGAGTTAACGCAATTGGATAATGCAAAATCAATGATACGGTACTTCCCCGCAAACGGAACAGCTGGCTTGGTGCGCTTTGCAGTGAGGACGCCCAGCCGCGATCCTTCTCCGCCCGCGAGAATGACTGCCCGTGTCTTCATTTAGACATCTCCATTCTCTGGCTCTTCAGTTCCTTCGCGAATTCTTCTCGTTGAATTAATGGACCTTGTTGGATAGGTCTCACTGGAGACCGGGACACGCGAACTTTCAATCAGTTTCTTATATAAATCAAGATATTTTTGCGCAGAGTGTGACCACGAAAAATCCTGAGCCATATCAGCTTTCTGAAGATTTGCCCAACGCGAGTGATATGGATATAGATCGAGTGCGCGGCGTACCGTATCGTTGAACGATTTAACCTTCTTATCCACAAAAACGAAACCGGTTTCACTATCTGTAACTGTATCGTGCAATCCGCCAACGGCACGCACAAGCGGGACACTTCCGTAACGCATGGCGATCATCTGTGAAAGTCCGCACGGCTCATAGCGGGACGGCATCAGGAAAATATCGGAACCGGCATAGATCTGGCGTGCAAGTTTGGCATCATAACGTGTCTCCACCCGTACCCGGTCTGGCATGGCTTCCTGTAGGCTCTTTGCCCGCTCCTCCAGTTTTGGATTTCCCGCACCAAGGACAACCAGTTGCCAGCTTTTCCTGTTGAGCATTTTCAAGCCTTTGAGCGCAATGTCAATCCCTTTCGCCTCATCCATGCGAGTGACCATGCCAAGCAGGGGCACATCGGATCGAACGGGTA
This sequence comes from uncultured Chloroflexia bacterium, assembly GCA_963753655.1. Classification (GTDB taxonomy): domain Bacteria; phylum Chloroflexota; class Anaerolineae; order Anaerolineales; family Villigracilaceae; genus Defluviilinea. The sequence continues at coordinate 938,170 of CAVWDB010000006.1, read as the reverse complement.
AGCCTAATTTTTCCTGCAATGCAATTTTGTTACGTTTGCGCACAGATAAATCATCAGCGGAGAATTTTTTGTCGATAACCGAATCGGTTTCAGGGTTGAATGAGGCGGCGTCAAGTCCGTTCAGAATTCCATGCAGTGTGTCGCTTCGATTCCTGAAAAAGTCCTGCAAGCCACACCCAAATTCCTCATGCAGAATTTCCTGCGAATAGGTTGGCGAAACAGCAACGATCGCGTCAGAAGCCCATAGGCCCAACGGCATCGGCAGGACGCGTGCCCAATCGGGCAGATCTGTATTTGCCAGCGGCAATCCATAGGACTCAAGAATATCTTTTACGTCAGGTCCCAGAAAGGGCAGGTTGTGAACGGTGATCATGGAGACAACGTGGTTTTTTTTATCTTCCCAGCTTTTGACAAGATTTCCATATGCGGCGAGCGCGGTATGCCAGTCGTTGCAGTGAAGAATATTTGGCTGCCAATTTATTTGGCGCGGCAGTTCAAGTGCGGCTAAAGAGAAGAAGGTATATTTCTCAGCATCGAGTTTGTTGTTGGATGAATAGACTGAACCACTCGCGTGGATCGGGTCGCCGTTGATGAAATAGACAGGCATACCATCCAACACGCCTTCAAAGGCTTCCACCGAGATATTGGACTTGCCGCGGAAACCGAATAAATCCCTACCGGCTTGAGCGACTCTTCGTGAATCACCGAGTGCATCGGCAGGACAAGACGAACATCAACTTTCAATGAGTTTGTGGAAAGGGCTCGCAGGGCACGCGGCAGGGTTCCCGCCACATCTCCCAATCCCCCAACTTTGACAAAGGGTTCAGCTTCCGCCGCCAAAAAGAGAACGTTAATGGTCTGAGACATAAATCAATTGTACAACGAAAATCAGGATGTCCTTTGTTGGATTTAGAAAGATCCCCGAATTTTTAAAAAACTCGGGGATTTTTTATGGGGAGCCTGAAGGGTTTCGAACCCTCAACCTCTACAGCCACAGTGTAGCGCTCTGCCGTTGAGCTACAGGCTCCATGTGTGCCTGCCCCAGTGAACTTTCGGGGAAGCGGTCAAAATTTTACCATAAATTACATCTCAAGCATTAAGAATTTTGTTGATTTCAGCGACTAACGCTTCACGCGTGACGATGGTTTGCTCGCCGTTCAATAGGTTTTTGACTGTTACCTGTCCTTTTTCTACTTCATCTGGACCCAAGACAAGTGCTGCCTTCATTTTCATTTTGTCTGCAAATTTGAATTGCTTTGACAACTTCGCGGGTTCAGGGAATATCATGACATTAAGTCCTGATTTCCGCAATTCTGAAGCAAGCGCATAAGATTTGAGCAAAAGCGACTCGTCAAACACAGTCACTAACACTGAGGCAGGCGTTGCTTCAAACTCAGGCAGGAGTCCCGCCTCCTGCAAAATGATCCCGATGACAACATCGCCCATCGCAAAGCCAACACCTGATAAGGGTTGTCCGCCCACGTCGGCAAGCAATTTATCATAGCGTCCACCGCCCAGGATGGCGCGCTTCAACGAACCGCTTACATCAAAGGCTTCAAAGACAGTGCCGGTGTAGTAGAGTAATCCACGCATGATGTTCGGGTCGAACTTAACGTAATCACTTACGCCCAATGCTTCCAACGCGGCAAAGAGGCGAAGGAATTCATCGTTTTTCTTCCATAAGTCAAAATTACCGAGAATATTCTTTAAGCCATCGAGTTGCTTTTGATTCAGACCCAGCTCCAGGGCGTAAGTGTCCCATTTGGCAGATTCCATCTTTGTACGACGATCTACAAGATTGGACACATCCAATCGGTTATCAGCGGAAATATCGAGCGCGTCGAATTCGGAGTCCATCAGGCGGCGATTATTTACATAGATCAGAGCCCGCTCAGGGGTAAGCCCGACCGAGCGCAGAAAAGTCGCAGCGACCGCGATCAGTTCCGCATCCGCTTCCGGGGAGTTGACTCCCAGCATGTCAATATTCCATTGAAAGAATTCACGCGTACGTCCCTTTTGCGGTTGCTCATATCGCCAGAATGGGCCAAATGACCACCACCGCAGCGGATACGTTAATTCGTTCTGTTTTGCCGCGATCATGCGCGCAAGAGAGGGAGTTAGCTCAGGGCGAAGAGTAACCAGTTCTCCCCCGCGATCTTCAAAGGTAAAGGATTGTTTCTTTACCAGTTCCTCGCCCGACTTCGCCGCGTAAAGATCAAGGGTCTCGATGAATGGAGCATCCCACTCCTGATAACCAAAAGCCTGGGAAGCAGCACGCACTTTGCCATAAAGATAATTTCGAAGCGTCATTTGTTCAGGATAAAACTCGCGTGTGCCTTTGACCGATGGAATAATTTTTTTCATCATAAATTCTCCAATGAACTGCTCCGCATTTTAGCATACTTGGACATGATAGATCGTATGACAAGCATCTTTCATGAGGAGGATGGAACGCACTACATTTATTTGTGAAAAATAGTACAATACGACCTTGAAAAGCTGATATTTCATTAAATAAGGAGACGCCAATGGTTGACCATGAAGAACTGGCGAGGGAGCTTGGAAAAATTCCGTGGTTTCAAGAACTCAAACCCGAGCATTTGCAGAAGATCACGGAAATTTCGCAGTTACGAAAAGTAAAAGCCGAAGAATTATTGTTCCGTGAAGGTGACAAGGAAGATTATCTCTATATCGTGATCGAGGGACGAGTTGCGTTGGATATATTCATGCCACACCACGGTAAGATCCGTATTTATACGGCGGAACCGTGGGATGTCTTTGGATGGTCAAGTGTCACTCCCACCATCCATCAGCGGACGGCAGGTGCAACCGCAGTCATCGATGGATTGATCGTGGGGATCGATTCAAAAAAATTAAGAGAAGCGTGTGACGAAGATCATGATTTGGGGTATCTCGTAATGCGCCGTCTCACAAATATTGTAGCCAGCCGCCTGCTGGTCACCCGTTTACAACTGATTGACATGTTTGCTTCGCCGGAGGCACAAAATGCCAAATGATCATCTCCCTGAAATCGGGAGTACTATCACCATCCAGAAACCGGCATTCAATTCGATCTTGTCTCGTTTAAAGGAAGATGGGTACCTGCCGATTGGCCCACGTGTAAAGAACGAGACCCTCGTTTACGAACCCATCGAAAGTCTTGACGACCTGCCGCAGGGATACAGCACGATACAAAAACCAGGTTATTTTCGATTGATCCAGAAAGGGCATGCGCGCTATTTCGATATTATCCCAGGCGCGCATTCCTGGAAACAATTCCTGTTCCCGTCTCGCGCCGAACTGTTCACATTACATAAAAACGGCAAGGGATGGGAAACAGCGGCGCAAGAGACTGCAACGCCCAAGTATGCTTTTATCGGCGTGCGCGCCTGTGAGCTTGCCGCGATCCAAATCCAGGACAACATATTTATGCGGACAGATTTTACAGATCCGATCTATCGCTCCCGTCGTGAACGCGCTGTGATCATTTCTGTCAACTGCACTCATCCGGCTGACACTTGTTTTTGCACTTCCATGGATACAGGTCCGCGCGTCAAAAATGGATTTGACCTGAACATCACCGAGTTGGATGATATTTTTGTGATAACCATCGGTTCTGATCTGGGGCGCAGGCTATTGATGGATGTCCCCTTTGAAGACGCGTGTGGATACATTCTTACCAACGCCGAACACAAACTTCAACACGCGGAGCAGCAAATGAGGCGGACGCTTGACACAAAAGATTTGCCCGAACTTATTCTTGAGCATCTTGATCATCCTTATTGGAACGAAATTGGAAAAAGATGCCTAAGCTGTACAAACTGTACACAGGTCTGCCCGACGTGTTTTTGCTGGGATGCCGTGGATACGATGAGTTTGGATGGACAGGAAACCAGGCGTGAGCGCGTCTGGGATTCGTGTTTCAATCCGGGATATTCCTATCAGGCTGGGGGAAATACGCGACCCGCCATTTACTCCCGATACCGCCAATGGTTGTCTCACAAACTGGGTACATGGAAACAGCAATACGGCACCTTTGGGTGTGTAGGTTGTGGACGCTGTATCACCTGGTGCCCGGCAGAAATTGACATTACCGAAGAGATCGTCGCCCTGCGAAATGAGGTGAAACGATGACCGCTCCGGCTCTTACAGCACAAACGATCACCTCGCGCCGAGAGATATTACTCAACCCACAATGGGCAGAAGTAACAGACATTACTCCAGAAGCAGAAGGAATTTCCACATACTGGCTTCGTTTTACGAATCCGGCAGAGGGACAGTCATTTCGCTTCCAGCCCGGACAATTCAATATGGTTTACCTGCCAGGCTTTGGCGAATTTGCGATCTCTCTCAGTTCAGACCCCGATGATCATGAGAAAATTGGACATACGATTCGTTTCGTCGGCAATGTGACGCGCGCAGTGAGTTGCTTGCAAGTTGGCGATATCGTCGGCGTGCGCGGACCTTTCGGAACGTATTGGCCGATGAAGGAAATGGAAGGTAAGGATGTCTTCATCGCCTGCGGAGGCATCGGTCTCCCCCCACTTCGCCCGGCGATTTATCATATCATTCGCAATCGCGAAAAATACGGCAAAGTGACCTTGCTTTACGGCGCACGCACTTCCAGTGACCTGATGTTCCCACAAGAATATGAAGCCTGGAAAAAAGCGCAAATTGACGTGGAAGTTACCGTAGACCGCGGCGACGCAAACTGGAACGGACGCGTGGGCGTGGTCCCCATGTGGTTCTATCAATTCCGGCTTGATTTACGCAAAACAGCAATCCTGACCTGCGGACCCGAAATCATGATCCGCTTTGTCATCTTCGAAGCCATGGCGCGCCGCATCCCTTCCGAGAATATTTACGTCTCCCTTGAGAGAAACATGAAATGCGGACAAGGCTCCTGCGGTCACTGTCAGATGGGTCCATATTTCATCTGCAAAGATGGACCTGTTTTCCGATTTGATGAATTGCAATCCTTCTTTAACGTTGAGGAGTTTTAATGAGTCACATTAAACCTACAATTGCCGTATACAAATTTTCCTCCTGTGATGGTTGTCAACTTTCCATACTCAACATGGAAGACGAACTCCTGTCACTGGCAGAGGCTGTGGATATTGCCTTCTTCCTTGAAGCCACGCGGGCAGTCAAACCGGGCCCCTACGATATCGCTCTCGTGGAAGGCTCTGTGACAACGCCGCATGAAATAGAACGGATCAAAGAAATTCGACAAAGTGCCACAAAGCTGATCGCACTTGGAACCTGCGCCACCAGCGGCGGTATTCAGGCGCTGCGAAATTTCGCCGACGCCGATGACTATGCAAGCATCGTCTATCCTCACCCCGAATATCTTCACTACCTGAAAACCGCCACTCCCATTTCAGAACATGTACATGTTGATCTGGAAGTTTGGGGATGCCCGGTGAATAAAACACAAGTACTGGATATCATTGCTTCGCTGCTCAATAACCGCCAGCCCAGCTTACCTCCTTATCCAGTTTGTCTGGAATGTAAACAACGCAACACCATCTGTGTGCTGGTGGATCAAGGCACTCCTTGTCTTGGACCTGTCACACAAGCCGGTTGCGGCGCAATTTGTCCCGCAATGGGGCGCGGATGTTATGGCTGTTTTGGCCGCGCGCGAGATGAATATCAATTCGTTGACATCCACGCTGAAAAAACTGGAACGCCAGCCCGGTGAAACAGCCCGACTGTTCCGTGGCATTAGCGGTTACGCGCCAGCTTTCCAGGAAGCGGCTGATGCAATTTTAGAAAATAGCCAGGTGAAAAAATGAAAACCATCGAAGTTCCTGCTCTCGCACGCGTGGAAGGAGAAGGCGGTCTGTATATCGGCTTGGAAAATGGCAAAGCGGTTGAAATCCGTTTGGATATTTATGAGCCGCCGCGCTTCTTTGAAGGTTTCCTGCGCGACCGCTTCCTACAGGAAGTACCTGACATCACAGCGCGCATCTGTGGCATCTGCCCGGTTGCTTATCAGATGAGTTCTGCATTCGCATTGGAGAACGCACTCGGAATAAAAGTTACACCGCAAGTGCGTGCACTGCGACGGTTGATGTATTGTGGTGAATATATCGAGAGTCATGCACTGCATATTTATATGTTGCAGGCTCCTGATTTACTTGGCGTTCAGTCCGCGTTGGATTTGGCGGCGATTGCCCCAGACGTGGTCAAGAACGCGTTACGACTCAAAAAGATCGGCAACGCCATCCTGAAAACAATTGGCGGACGTTCCGTTCATCCGGTCAGCGTTTGTGTTGGAGGATTTTATCGCTGGACAGACGCCGCACGATTAAAGGCATTGCTTCCCGATTTGGAATGGGGATTACAGGCATCGCTCGACTGCCTAAAATGGGCTGTCACGCTCCCCTACCCGGACCTGGAAATTGATTACGAATTCGTGGCGCTTCATCACCCCGACGAGTATGCCGTCATCGAAGGCGATATCTGGTCTTCCAACGGGCGAAAGCTGTCCATCGCTGAGTACGAGATGGGTTATATTGAAGAGCATGTCAAACACTCCAACGCCTTACACGGACGAACCGTTGACGGCAGCACTTATCTTGTCGGTCCATTGGCAAGATTGAATCTAAATCACGAGCAATTACTTCCCAACGTGCATAAGGCAATGGAAGATGCAAATATTAAGCTTCCCATCAAGAACCCATACAAATCTCTGATCGCACGCGTGGTGGAGTTGGTGCAAGTGTATGAAGAAGCCATCCTTTTAGTCAACGAATACAAGCCAGAAGGACCGTCCTTCGTTGAATTGGAACTCAAGGCTGGTGAAGGGACCGGCGCAACAGAGGCGCCGCGCGGACTCCTCTATCACCGCTACCAAATTGACGAGAATGGTTTGATACAGTTCGCCAAGATCACGCCGCCGACCGCACAAAATCTGCCGCGCATTGAAGCTGACTTGTTTGAGCTTGCGCCCAAGATCATCAATATGCCTGAAGAGGAAGCAACGCTTACAGCCGAACACCTGGTACGCGCGTATGATCCGTGTATTTCGTGCGCGACACATTTCCTGAAATTAAAAGTGGAAGAAAAATGACAAAGGTTGCGGTGATCGGCATTGGACAAAGTTTACGGGGCGATGACGCCGCGGGCTTGGAGGCAATCCGTCAGTGGCAGAAAAGGTTTCAGGAAACCGCAAGCAGGCCCGAGGTCCGCGTGGAAGCGAGCGAATTGCCGGGTCTCGCTCTCATAGACATGCTCAGAGATGCCGATGCCGCGATCCTTGTAGACGCGATCCAAAGTCCCGCAAAGCCCGGCACAATTCATCGCCTTAATGAAGATGAATTATTGTCATTCGCATCCGATTCAAAATCCGCGCACGGCTGGGGCATTGCCGAAACTCTTGCAATGGCTCGGCTTCTGGACCGAATTGAGGATATCCCCATTCGAGTGGTTGGCATCGAAGCCGAGCAGTTTGCTTTAGGCACAGCCATGAGCGCTGCTGTTCAGGAAAGCATTCCATCAGCGTGCAAAGCCATTCAGGAAGAAATAGAAGCTTTCATCATTGGCTAAGGCAGAGAAGCCGTCGAGATTTCGGCGACTTCTTTTTTTTACCTGTTCAAAATTCAGCGATTGAATTTTGCTTTGTTTTTGGTATAATTTTTTCAATACCTCGCAGCAACGACATTAGTCGTTCTCAATATAGCGACTAGTGTCGCTACTACATACAGGAGAAAACATGGAAATCAATTATCAGGAAACTTCAAAGGACCTGCTCACGCGTATCAACATTCATGAGAAATATGGTTCAGCCAATATCGATGTTTGGACAAACGATTTACTCAAGCCTCAAGCTGGCATGAAAATTCTGGATGTCGGTTGTGGTGCAGGCAAACTCTCGTTTTTGTTCGATGATTACACCAAGGGCAGCGCAAAGATTATCGGTGGCGATTTTTCTGAAGAATTATTGGAGAAAGCCCGCGCCAAGAACAAGGAACGCGGCTCGAACATTGACTTCCAATTTTTGGATTTCAACAAACCGTTCAACTTCCCGGACAATACCTTTGACCTATGCACCAGCGCTTTCGCCATTTATTACGCCTCCAATCTGGACTTTACATTTAGTGAGGCTCACCGTGTGCTCAAGCCTGGCGGACGGCTCTTCGTCTCCGGTCCATTGCCTGAGAACAAGCAGATGTTTTACGAGATCATCAAGGAAGCCACAGATACAGCAATTCCTCCGATGCCAGGTTCGTCGCGTTTCAAGGGTGATATATTCAACACGATAGATCGCATCTTTGCCAAGACAGAATTGCATAAATTCGAGAATCATCTTACCTTCCCCGAAGTTGCTCCATTCATTGAATATGTCCGCGCTTCGTTGAGCGAAGACCGCAAGTTGTGGACTTCCATGTTCAATGATCATGATGAATATGAAGCGCTGATTGGCAAGGTCACCAATGTGGCTACACGCTGGTTTGAGCGCGATGGAAAACTGGTGATGACCAAAGTCGTTGGCGGGATTCTGGCGACGAAATAGTGGATGTCGTTGCGAGCGTTCGTTGCGAAGCAATCCCCCGCTGACAAGGAGATTGCTTCGGGCAAAGAGCAAGAGCGCCCTCGCAATGACATAATTACAATATGAACTTCTTCGGTAAACAAATCCTTTTTCTTGGCGCACATCCTGATGATATTGAGTTGGGATGCGGCGCTCTGTTGCACCACATCGTCAAACAAACGGATGTGTTATGCGTCACACTTTCTGACAACCAGAAAAACCCAGATCTGCAAAACGTCAAAAGTGAACATTATGAGTCCATGGCAGTGTTAGGCGTACCTATAGAAGAGATCATTCTTGGCACTTTTTCAACCCGCGTCTTCCCCAATGCGCGGCAGGAAATTCTCGAATACTTTCTCAAACTCCGTAAAGATTTCAAACCTGACCTGATCTTTGTCCACTCAAAGCAGGATGTGCATCAGGATCACAACACCATGACCGATGAAGCCCTGCGAGCATTTCGCGGTATCACTGTATTAGGCTTCGACGTTGTGCGTTCTTCCAATGGCTTCTTCCCCCATTTTCTCGTTGAGGTCACCGAGGAAGATGTGAACAAAAAGATCGAGGCATTATCCAAATACGAAACCTATCGTGACCGCTACTACTTCAACAGTGAGTTGACGCGTTCCATTATGGTGCGGCATGGTGCACTGGCAGAACGTCCATTTGCGGAGGGGTTTGATATTTTGCGGATTGTCGGAAAATTCGAAGCATAGAGATTGGAATCTAAAATGGAATTCAATATCCTATACCAGGAACTCGTCAATAGCACAGAAATGCTTCGGGCGTTGATAAAGGATATTAGTCAGGAGCAGGCTCAGGTCAAGCCGGACGCGAAGTCATGGTCCATTCTGGAGGTGGTTTGTCACTTGTATGATGTTGAGCGCGAAGATTTTCGAGAGCATCTGGACTTTATCCTGCACCGACAAAATGAAGAATATCACGCGATCGATCCACAAGCCTGGGTCACAGAACGAAAATATAACGAGCAAAATCTGCCTGACGTGCAGGAAAAATTCTTCACTGAAAGAAAGCAATCTCTTGAATGGCTCCAAACTTTATCGGAAGTTAATTGGGAAACAATTTACACTTCAGAGTACGGCTCTGTAACGGCGGGTGAGATGTTTGCTTGCTGGGTTGCGCACGACAACCTACACGCCCGGCAATTGGTTGAATTGAGGCGGCTTCATATCGAAAAAATCACGAAGCCCTACGATATTGAATATGCGGGTGATTGGTCCTGGACACTCTCCGATATTCCAGGTGGGTTTACCGTGACAAAAAAGTCCGACAAGGGTAACAAGAACATGTACCTGATTGATAACTTGGGAAACCGCTATGATCATAAGGCTGGAGGGGATGCCGCTTATAATTCAGTGGATACGAAGGATGGAGTCCCAATTTCAGGCTGGTTTGATTTTGGGCAACCACCCATTGGCGCGTTTACCTTTGAATTCCATGATGACGACAACAATATTGTCATTGGAGGAATCTCCTTATATGGTGGAGGCACATATCAATCCATTACTTATACAGATTTTGAACTTGATCAATATCCATTGCTCTTGAGATACCAAGAGGAGCTATGGACACCCGCAGTAACCCAGGATGGGACAAAAGTGCTGGCGAACAAAAGCATGCCAACTTGTTCCGTCAGGGCACAACTGGCAGACACGCCAAAGGGCGACTTCAAGAGTACTTCCGCTGTCGGCAACATTTCTTATTCCATTTATGGCTATTTCGATGATGGAATGGGGGTTTTCGTCCGTGAGTATATTTATGTAAGCGGGCTTTCAGGAACAGAGCTGAATCCCAAACCATTCTTTTTTGTCACCATCCCTGCAGACAACTCTTTACCTTGTATCCTTGATGCCAGTGATCTATTATCCAGCCTGGCTCTAAAGCAATAATAAAAATTGAGTAGTGCAAATAACGGTTCTCAAGGAGGGTCTTAAATCGATGTTTCCATGCTAAACTTTTTGGAAATCTTCCGTTCATACTAACAACCTATGACGACAACACAAACCATACCTGAAAACTGGGCTGTACGTTTCTACACACTTTGGACTGGGCAAGCGATTTCAATGCTTGGCAGTCAATTCGTGCAATTTGCCATTATCTGGTATCTCACCCAGACTACAAAGTCGGCCACCACGCTTGCCATTGCATCCATGATGGGACTCTTGCCACAGGTGATCCTTTCCCCCTTCATCGGCACATGGGTCGACCGCGGCAACCGCCGCTTGCTAATGATGTTCGCAGATGGGACGGTTGCACTCGCCACTGTGGCGCTTGCGATCTTGTTCGCCATTGGACAGGTACAGGTCTGGCATATTTATGTTGTCCTGTTTATTCGCGCCGTGGCGGGAGGCTTTCACCAATCCGCTTTTGGAGCGTCGGTGGTCTTGCTGGTTCCGAAAGACCAACTCTCGCGTGTGCAGGGATTCAACCAAGCCTTATATGGCGGAATGAATATCATCTCTGCGCCACTTGGCGCATACTTGCTTGCAATTTTGCCCATGCAGGGAATCCTTGCCATTGACATTACCACTGCCCTGCTTGCCATTTCCATTGTATTCTTTACACAAATCCCACAACCCGAACGAAGCTCAAGCGAACCGTCCACATTCTGGCAGGATTTCGCCGAAGGCTTCCGTTACATTATGGCATGGCGCGGACTGGTCATTTTGCTTGGCATGGTGATGGTCATCAATTTCTTCTACAACGCCACCGAACCATTGACCCCACTCCTTATCACAAATCACTTCATGGGTGGTGCACCTCAACTTGGCTTATGGTTGTCGCTATTTGCAGCAGGCACATTGGTTGGTGGACTTATTCTGGGCGTATGGGGCGGCTTCAAACGCAAGGTGGTCACTGCACAAACAGGGCTGATCATTATGGGGACAACCACGGTTATCGTTGGTCTTGTTTCACCAGAGATGTTCTGGGTTGGCGTTGCCGCCAATACAACCATGGGATTGTTGCTGCCGATTATCAACGGCTCGTTTGGAGCGACACTTCAAGCGGTCATTGCACCCGATATGCAGGGCCGAGTCTTTGCCTTCATTATGAGCGCGGCTATGCTTGTCTCACCGATCGGTTTGATCATCGCGGGTCCTTTCGCTGATCGCTTTGGCATACAACCCTGGTTTTTGATCGCGGGCTGTTCCTGTATATTGATGGGGATCATCGGTTTCTTTATCCCTGATGTAATGGGGATCGAGAATAGGTCAGAAGAGGAAGCCTTCCATGTTGCGGCAGAACCTTCCTGATTTCGACTTACTTTGGGATTATTCCCGCCCCGATCATACGGAAACACGCTTTCGTGAAATCCTGATTCAAATTCCCGAAGATGAGCCTGCATTTCTTGAACTTTTAACCCAGATCGCCCGCGCACAGGGGCTTCAACAAAAATTCGATAAGGCGCATCAAACACTCGATCAGGTTGAAAGACGGTTAGGGGCAATCGCTTCACGCTCCAAAGTTCGCTATCTTCTGGAACGCGGAAGAGTATTTAATTCGTCAGGTTATCCTGAACAGGCTCGTCCATTGTTCGAACTGGCATTGGATTTTGCCAAACAGATCTCGGATGACTTTTATGCTGTGGACGCGATCCACATGCTGGCAATTGTCTCTGCGCCCGCTTCCTCCCTGGACATGAACCTGCGTGCCATTCAATTGGCTGAATCTTCGGGACAGGAAAAAGCGCGCAACTGGCTCGGCTCGTTATACAACAACACAGGCTGGTCGTATCACGACATGGGCGAATACGCGTCAGCGTTGGAGATGTTCGAGAAAGCCGAAGCATTCCAAAGGTCAAAAGGACGCGTGAGCGAGACACGTGTCGCTGTCTGGACAGTGGCACGCTGTCTGCGTTCGCTCAATCGCGTCGAAGAAGCCTTATCCAAACAAATGGCATTGAAAGATGAGTTTGAATCAGCAGGCGAAACAGATGGATACGTCTTTGAAGAGATCGGTGAATGTTTGCTGGCATTGGATCGGGCTGAAGAGGCGCGTCCCTATTTTGCCAAAGCACACGGTGTATTATCACAAGACCCACAGCTCGTAAGGGATGAACCGAAACGTCTTAAGCGGATGAAGACTCTGAGTTAGATTGCAGTGAGGCAGAAAAGACAAACAACCAGATGAAATATAGAAGCAATAAGAGTCTCTGGTGTAAACCGTGCATGGGGTACCAGATTTCAAAATAGCTGCCAAGCACCTTTTGATGGAACGAAACCAGTTGCGGGAGCAAGCCGTTCGGCAACATCACAAAAAATACAGTGACAAGAATCCCCATCACGAACGAAAATGCCATCAACCACTTTTTCGGTGAAACACGATAGAGGCGGCGAAAAGTCATCAGCAATGGCGTCAGGCTGAGCAGCACGAGCAAAATGATTCCTGCAATGGCATGGATCATGCCGGAGGTTGTATCTCTTCTTCCTTTCGGATCAGTGGGGAAAATTCCAGCGGCGATAATGACAATGCCAGTTAACAGAAAGAGGTAAACAGGCAGATAATTGGAAAATAATTTGCGGGACTGAAACGCGTAAAGAATAAAACTTATGCCAAGAGGTACAAAACCCAGCCAACGCACCACCCAATCATACGGAGCGTTAGGTGCACCGAGCTCACTGACAGCCTGATGAATATGAGAGTAATTTGGGGTTAAGAATCCAGCAACTAAAATAACGATACAAAATAGGATCGCGCCATACCATACTGTCGGTTTGGATCTAATTCCCGCCATTTTCGAATTCATCAATTATTCTTTCGGTATTCCCACCTGAATCATCCCATCCACCACCTTCACCGGATACGCAGGGATATCCACCACGGCGGGCAATTGCGTGGCTTTGCCCGTCTGCACATCAAACTCCCCGCCATGACGCGGACAGACCATAGTGAAACCTTCCAAATCTCCATCGCCTACCGGCCCGTCGTCATGTGAGCACACGTCGCCAATCGAGAAGAATTGATCGGCGATATTGAATATCACGATCGGCTTACCTTCGATCTCGACAAATAATCTTTCGCCATTTGGCAATTCACTGGCAGGCGCGATCTCTAAAAATTCAACTTTTGATTCATCTATTTTTGTATAGTCAAACATTCTTATTCCACCAAATCGTCGCTGGCTTCTCCCAACCCATATACGCCGGCTTTCAACACTTTGAGTGAAAGCAAGGCGCACTTCAAGCGGACAGGTCCCAGCTCGATGCCAAGCAATTCAAGGATATGTTCTTTGTTGAGGTGTTTTACTTCTTCAACTGGTTTGCCAATAATGGATTCGATGAGCAAATCGGCTGAGGCCTGAGAAATAGCGCAGCCATGCCCATCGAAGCGGGCGTCGGAAACATTACCATTCTCATCCGTTTGCAGAGTGATCTCAATATGGTCGCCACATAACGGGTTGCTGTCTTCAAACTGGATATTATGCGGTTCCAGGTGTCCGCGATATCCGGGGTTTTTGTAGTGTTCAATAATTACTTCACGATAGAGATCGTCCATATCTACCCAAACAATTCCTTCACCTTGTAAATCCCGCTCACTAATAAGTCCACTTCATCTTTTGTATTGTACAAATAGAAAGAAGCGCGGCTGGTGGCAGGGATTCCAAATTTTTCATGTAGCGGTTGTGCACAGTGATGACCTGCTCTCACCGCAATCCCATCCCTATCTAGTATCTGCGCCACATCGTGCGGATGCACACCTTCCAGCGTAAACGACGCCACCCCACCCTTATATTGAGCATCAGGACCAAACACTTTTATTCCCGGAACCTCTTCCAAACGTTCCAGGGCATATTCAGTTATCTCGTGTTCGTGAGCCGCAATCGCATCCATGCCTAATGCTGACAAATAATCCACTGCCGCGCCGAAACCAACTGCTTCAGCAATGGCAGGAGTTCCCGCTTCGAATTTGTGTGGCAATGAATTTGGTCGAAACGAACGAAGTTTCACTTCCTTGATCATGTCACCGCCACCCATAAACGGAGGCATCTTTTCAAGTAATTCAGTCTTACCATATAATGCGCCAATTCCAGTTGGTCCACACATTTTGTGAGCAGAGAATGCCAGGAAATCCGCGTCGAGAGCCTGTACATCCACTTTCAAATGCGGGACGGATTGCGCCGCGTCAACCAACGTCACCGCGCCCGCTTCGTGCGCCAGACGAATGATCTCCTCTGCGGGTGTGATCGTGCCAAGGACGTTGGACATGTGCGTAAACGAGACCAGCTTTGGGTCCCGATCAAGAAGCGTTTTGATAGGCGTCCAGATCAAGTAAACCGGATTCGGTCACAGGGATGAAGTCCAATTCGATGCCGCGTTCCGCTTGCAACATCTGCCATGGGACCAGGTTCGAGTGGTGCTCCATCTCTGTCAGAATAACAAGATCGCCCGCCCTGAGATTTGCACGCGCCCACGAGTATGCAACGAGGTTGATCGACTCGGTAGTATTACGGGTGTAAATGATCTGTTTTGCAGAAGGTGCGTTGATGAATTTCGCGATCTTCACGCGTGCATCTTCATACAGTGCGGTCGCTTCCTCAGCAAGCGTATGCACACCACGATGAATGTTCGCATTTGACCTACGATAGTAATTATCCATCGCCTCAATCACAGGGAGAGGTTTCTGCGACGTAGCTGTAGAATCCAAATACACCAGACGGACACCTTTCGATGTCTCGCGTTGGAGGATCGGAAAATCTTTACGGATCTGATTGATGTTGAGGGACATAAACTCACGTAAACAGGAAAGCAAGCAGACAAATGAACATGTTCCCGTGTTTAACTGTCTGCTTGTTTACATATATCTCTAATAATCGGGGATTGCTTTTTCTCTTTTAGCAGATTTCTTGCCAGTTACAGAACGAACATGCTCCGACGCCAATGGATACCAAAGAATGCGATCAGGCACCATCCATCCATCGGTAAGGAAAACATTCGAGCGAAACTGTACAGCCACCATTTTGTTATCCACCTGCACAACCGTCCCTGCCACCCAGCCACGAATGCGTTCCTTGTTTTTTTCGTGGTCGCAGAAGACTTCCACGCTGTTCCCCACCTGAAAATCATGGGTAATGCCGGGAGCCTTCATAAAGGCATATTGAGGAATCAAGCGCGTACCTTTGGCAACTTTACGATTACCACTGGACGACGCGACACGAGGCGCTGAAATTTTATTCACCACGTGCACTTTTTCAGCGGACTTACTTTTCGTTGTAGGGATTTTGGTTTTCGATTTTGCCTGTCTGGCAGGTTTCGATTTTTCGCTTACTGCTCTTTTGGATTTTGTCTGTACCTTCGGATTTTCTTTTACTTTTGAAACCATGAACACCTTATCTTTCAGTTCTACAATTTTATAATGGCAATCATGCCATTTTTTCGGCAATATATTGCTGAAAGCGTTCGCGCACACCCTCAAATGGAATGCGCTGGAAGATGGGGTCAAAGAAACCTTCCACAACGATCTTTTCAGCTTCAGCCTGGGGGATACCGCGGCTCTTGAGGTAGAACAACGGCTCCATTTCCAGTTTCCCAACAGTCGCACCATGCGTGCAGCGGACATCGTCCGCGAGAATTTCCAAGCCCGGGATCGAATCTGCGCGGGCTTGATCGCTCAAGACGAGATTACGATTCGCCTGGTAACCATCGGTTCGTTGTGCGCCGGGCGCTACATAAATCATGCCCTGCCAAACGGAACGGCTTTTCCCTTTGAGCGCACCCTTGAACAACAAATCGCTCGTAGTATGAGGAGCAAGGTGATTCTGTTGCGTATCATGATCAAGATGCTGGTTGCCATCTGTGAAATAGAAGCCGGACATACGTCCTTGTGATCCTTCGCCCGCAAGGTCAAGTTCAGTAAAATTCTTGGTAAGCCGTGAACCAATCGCGCCGAAGATCCAATCCAGATTACCGTTGCGCTCAACACGGGCACGCTCATGACTAAAATTCCAGACGTGACGTCCCCACGATTGCAACTCGACGAACTTCATCGTCGCGTTTTGTAACACCTGGATCTCGACGATTCCCGCGTGCATCGAATTTGTTCCTGTTGCATCAGGCGATGCCGACTCGTGGACATACGTCACCGACGCGCCTTCATCCACAAGGACAAGGATATGCGAGATATGAGCGAGGTTGGCGCCGGGTCCCCAGAGTACGGAATGAAGCGGCTCTTCAACAACGACACTTTTCGGAACATACAATACAACACCATTTTGTGCGAAAGCTCCAGCCAACGCGGAGAATTTCCCTTCTTCCACATTGACAGTCTTGCCAATCATTCTAGCAAGCAATTCAGGATGCTCTTTTTCAGCAGTTTTTAAGTCCGTGAAGACCACACCCTTTTCCGCAAGCTTTTTATCGAGATCAACTTTTACACCGCCGGGAGTAAGAACGATCTGTCCACCGTGCTGATTGCCAGTCAATGGCTTGAGTAGATCTTCGCGCACGGCAGGCAGATCGTTGAAAGCGCCATCCTGCGGAAAAACAAATTTATCTACAGGCAGGTTATGAATGTCTGTGCGACGCCAGGCTTCCTCGGTTGTAACGGGAAGAGAATGTTTTTTGAAAGCAGACCAGGCCGCGGCACGGTAAGAAGCAAGGGTATCGCTTCCGGTACGGATATCAGATTCAGCGAAGTTAAATTCTTTTGGCGCAGATTCAGTTCGGCGAGTCCTTGATACAACTACTTTTGGTTTTTCCTGCATGTTAGCCAATCGATCCTTCCATTTGAAGTTGTATCAAACGATTCATTTCGACAGCGTATTCCATCGGCAGTTCTTTGATGAGCGGCTCGATAAAACCAGAAACGACCATGCTGGTGGCGGCTTCTTCGCTAAGACCGCGCGACATAAGATAGAACAGCTGCTCCTCGCCCACTTTACTGACCGAAGCCTCGTGACCAATGGTCACATCATCTTCATCGATTTCGATGGTGGGATAGGTATCAGAACGCGATTTGGGATCAAGCAACAGCGCATCACAAACCACATTGGACCGAACACCCTTCGCACCTTTGTATACCTTGACCATACCGCGATAAGAAGCGCGCCCGCCGGACTTGCTGATTGATTTAGATATGATCTTGCTGGTTGTATTCGGTGCAAAGTGATACATCTTTGAGCCTGCATCCTGTGTTTGACCCGCGCCTGCAAATGCCATCGAAAGCATTTCGCCGCGTGCTCCGGGTTCCATCAGGTAGCAGGATGGATATTTCATGGTCAGCTTTGAACCAAGATTTGCGTCCACCCATTCATGCGAGGCATTTTTGAACACCTTCGCACGCTGAGTAACGAGGTTGAATACATTCGTTGACCAGTTTTGAATAGTTGAATAACGTGAGCGTGCGCCCTCTTTCACAATGATTTCGATCACACCGGAGTGGAATGAGTTGGTTGTATATTGAGGCGCAGTACAACCTTCAACGTAATGTACTGATGCGCCTTCATCCACAATAATGAGTGTGCGCTCAAATTGTCCGACATTGGCGGTGTTGAGACGGAAGTAAGCCTGCAAAGGCAAATCCACTGTAACGCCTTTCGGCACATAGACAAATGAGCCACCTGACCAAACGGCAGAGTTCAATGCCGCAAATTTATTGTCTTCAATCGGGATGACCGTTCCGAAATATTCTTTGAAGAGGTCAGGATATTGTTTGAGACCATCCTCAATCGAAAGAAAGACCACACCCTGCTTTTCGAGATGCTCTAAAATGGAGTGGTACACCATTTCGGATTTGTACTGTGCACCCACGCCCGCCAAAAATTTCCGTTCAGCTTCCGGGATGCCTAATTTATCGAAAGTGTTCTTGATATCATCGGGAACATCATCCCAGGATTTTTCACTTTTTTCAGTTGGTTTGACATAATAAAAAATTTCGTCGAAGTCGATCCCATCTAATGAAGGTCCCCAGGTTGGGATTGGGCGACTCTGATAATGCTCGAGTGCTTTGAGGCGGAAGTCGAGCATCCATTGCGGTTCCTGCTTCATACGCGAAATATTTTCGACAACTGCACGTGAAAGCCCGCGTTCGGATTTGAACGTGTAATTATCATCACGGTCATGAAAGCCGTATTTGTATTCGCCAATATCTTCCAGAATTTTTGTGTCTTCTGACATAACTAATCTCCAATTCTAAACTGCTAAACTACGCTACTTCCTCGTACTTCTCACGCACCCAGTCATATCCTTGCTCTTCAAGATGCAAAGCCAGATCTGGCCCACCAGATTCAACAATACGCCCATCAAGCATGATGTGAACAAAGTCTGGTTTGATGTAATTCAACAGGCGCTGATAATGCGTGATGACCAGCACACCCAGCTCAGGTCCGGAAAGAGCATTGACGCCTTCTGCGACGATGCGCAACGCGTCAATATCCAAGCCGGAATCTGTTTCATCCAAAATGGCGATCTCTGGCTTGAGCGTTGCCATCTGCAAAATCTCAGCCCGTTTCTTCTCGCCGCCCGAGAAGCCATCATTGAGATAACGTCCTGCAAAAGCCTGGTCCATCTTGAGCATTGCCATCTTCTCCTTGAGCATCTTCCGAAACTCAGGGATGGGCATGCCTTTATCTTCCGGGTTCTCTGCGCGGCGGCGAGCGTTAAGAGCGGTGCGCAGGAAGTTGGCGACCGTCACACCAGGAATGGCAACGGGGTATTGAAATGCCAAAAAGATACCCGCACGGGAACGTTCGTCGGGCTCGAGTTCCAAAACATTCTTGCCTTTGAAAATAATCTCACCTTCTGTAACAGTGTAGCTGGGATGTCCCATTAATGTGTATGCTAAAGTGGACTTACCTGTACCATTCGGTCCCATAATGGCATGGATTTCGCCCTGATTGATGGCAAGTGAAAGACCTTTGAGAATTTCCTTATCTTCGATATTTACGTGCAGATTCTTTATTTCAAGTTGCGCCATTCGCGTTTGCTCCTAACAATTTAAGCCATTGCTGGCGTTTTTATCGTATAGAGTGGAATTATAGCAGGGTCATTGTGAAAAGTCAATATTTATGATATTTATCTAGTATATTGACAAACTCGGGGTGAATTGTTATACTCCTGCCTATGAAAAGCACGAAGGACAAGATTCTACAAACCCTTCTTGGACATCCAAAGATCACGATTAATGATATCGCGGAGGCTGTAGGTATCAACCCCATCTCGGTACGTCATCACCTGACAAACCTTCAAATGGAAGGACTGATCGCAGCAGAGGAAGAACGTCACGGCGTCGGACGCCCGCGTCTGGTCTATTCCCTCACCGAGGATGGAATGGAGCGTTTCCCTACAAAATATCTACGCCTGACCACACGTCTTTTAGACCAGATGAAAGAGTCCATGCCCGCGCCTGTCGTGACAAAGATGTTCAGCCAGATTGCCGAGGAAATGGCAAATGAATATTCAGACCAAATAAAGGGATTTAGCATGGAAGAGCGACTGGACTTCGTCAAAGAGATGCTGGCGCAGGAAGGGTTCACAGTCGAATGGGAAAAGAAGGATGGGGATTATCAGATACACGAGATATCCTGTCCGTACTATCAGATCGGCATTGCACACCCCGAGGTCTGCACTGTGGATCAAACCCTTATTTCTAAAATGCTGGCATTACCCGCCAGTAAAGTCCAGTGCATACTGGATGGGAGTGCACATTGCACCTATGTTGTACACCCCACAGCAGTGACAAGCTAGGAGTATGGTTTTCATACCTTGCATAATTTGTTTCGCAAATTATGCAAGGTATGTGTTGTTTGCATTGCTTACGACTACTCAACCAATAGAGGTGAATAAATGACAGAAGAAACGATCAACGAAATCAAGTGGACCATCCACGAAACACACCCCGACAAAGTTCAACAGGCCCGTGAGAAACTTTCAGAGGTTGTAGACCCTGAAATCGGGATGAACATTATACAATTGGGATTAGTACGTAATGTCTCCATCGAAAACGGGATCGGTCATTTGAATATGATTCTCACCACCCCATTCTGCCCATATGGACCGGCTATGATCGAGATGACAAAGGCTAAAGCCATTGAGGGCTTGGACATGCCAGTCAACATCGAAATGGGTATGGATGTGTGGGACTTTTCCATGATGGAAGATCCGTCCGCGTTGGATTGGGGTATGTACACCTAAACGAGATAAAGCTTGTTGAACTGAACCAGCTATCAGCCAAGTTAAGAAGCGAAGAGCGGCTCGTTTGAGTTGCTCTTTTTGATTCCATGACATTCTGCAAATTCAGATATGACACCCTACACTATTGTGAAATACATCACAATGTTATTATACATTCAAATATTCGTTCATCCGAATATAGGAGTATAAAGATGGTAAATCAGACCTTAAAACAGGAAATTATTCAACTCGAAGCCGATTTCTGCGCGGCGCTTTCCGAACCCACACGCATTCTTATTTTGTATGCCCTTAATGACCAACCACTCAACGTCACTGAAATCACCAGTGAATTAAGCATCCCCCAGCCTACCACCTCAAGACATCTCAAAGTTTTGCGCGAGCGCGGCCTTGTATACACGGAAAGACAGGGAACTGCGATTATATATCATTTGGCTGATAACCGCATTATCCAAGCGATGGATCTGCTTCGGTCTGCGATGCGTGATCGATTAACTCAACAAGCCAATCTTGTAGAAGAAGCGTATCTTGAGCAACACGCTCAATAATTTTGCTTCTATGAAAACCTATTCTTCCTCAGGAGGAACATATGCAAAGTAAGAAGCTTTTCATCTTCCCCATTACCGCTGGGCTTCTACTACTGGTTATCAGTGGTATTGCGTTCATTGGTGTGAAGCCCGCCCAGGCTCAATGCGGTTCGCAGGCATCGTCCTGCAAGAACTGCCATGAAGTGCAGGCACAAGACCCCGTGAACGCAGATGGAACAGGCTGGCACCAATCGCACGCGTTCGGTGATTTCTGCTACATCTGCCATGCAGGGAATCAATCAAGCGACGGATAAGATCGCGGCGCACGAAGGGATGGTTGATCCGCTCTCCGATGTGGCGGCTTCGTGCCAACAATGCCACGCCGCAGATTTGCAGGATCGAGCGCCAAGTGTACGCGTCCGCTTTGGGTGTTGAAGTCGGCTCGGGGACTGCCGCGCCAGCCCCGACAGAGTCTGAGGCGGCTGCCTGTTAGCGCTGAGTTCCGCTCCTGAGCGTAGCATCCGATCAATGTAATCAAGTTGTGGTGGATGATCCCAACACAGTGAATTATGCACAGAATTACGATGCAATCGTGTTGGGGAAGAAGCCCGTCAACTGGGGAAACATGATCTTGATCGGGATGATCGGTTTGATCGCAGTCGGCGGCGGCGGATTTGTCGTCACACGTGAGAAGCTGGTCAATATCAAATTTGGTGATACGCGTCGGGCTGATGGTGAATATCCCGCGGACGTGGTTGAGATGCTGCCGAAGATCGCGGCGCTTAAGGCAAACGCGCGCAAGTCTTTGAAGAATGTTCTTGACAACAAAAAAGCGGACAAGGTGCTCGACTTGATGGACGCTGTGATCAAGAAGGACGAGGAGTAAACCATGAAATTTATTTTGAATTACATCCGCAAGGAAGAATGGTCGCCGTATGTGGCGGGGGTTCTGCTCGGGCTGGTCGGTATTGCGGCAGTTTGGGCAAGCAACAGCCTTTTAGGCGCATCGGGCGCGTTTGAAAATCTTGCCGGCATGATCGGCAAGGCTCTTGCTCCCAAGGCTTTCGACAATATGTATTTCAACTTCATCATGCCGCCCGGCATCACATGGGGCTTGATCCTGTTGGTGGGTGTATTTTTCGGCGGGATGATCGGCGCGGGACGAGCGGAACATTGATGTGGGGCAAGAAAGGTTCCGCGAATTCAGATGCCCAATGGAAGCGCATCTTTGGTCCACAAGTTTGGAAACGCTGGGTACTGGCTTTCATCGGCGCGATCATTTTGGAATACGCGGCTGGCATCGCAGGCGGCTGCACAAGCGGACTCGCCATTTCAGGCGGTATGTTGCTGGCTCCTGCGGCGTTCCTGTTCATCATGGGCATGTTCGCTTCGGGCATCGTGACTGCGCTCGTCATCTATCGAAAGCAATACTAGGACCGCAAGGAGACTTTATGAACTTTGTACTCGCTCTTGTCTTCGGTGCTTTCTTCGGTTTTTCACTGAATAAAGCCGGATTGACAAAATACAACAAGATCGTGAATGTGTTCCGCTTCACGGACATGGCAGTGTTGAAATTCATGATGACTGCTTTGGTCGTCGCCATGAGCGGACTGTATGCTCTGCGTGGTCTCGGGCTGATCACCTTCCCGAACATACCCGCAACCTACATCGTTGGGAATATCGTGGGAGGATTGATATTTGGCATAGGCATGGCACTCACAGGATACTGACCAGGTACTTGCGCCGCCGGTGGCGGCGAAGGCAAATTGGATTACATTGTTCCCGGTTTACTCGGTTTTCTTACTGGCGCAGTGATTTACGGCTTGACCTACCAACAAGTACAACCCGCAATTTCTGCAATTGCAAATTATGGCAACGTCAATATGCCTGACCTTTGGAATGTCAGCCCCTTCCTTTTCATCCTGCTCTTTGGGTTGATGTCACTCTTCCTATTCTATATGATCGACCGTGCAGGATGGCAGAGGAAAGACAAGAGCAGTAATCAGAATTAGAATAGTCATCAGTGAACAAATAATTGATCGGTAATCAACTGATGATCTGAGCATTGGAGACTTTTATGACAAAAACGATCTCAAGACGAGATTTTCTAAAACTAGGTGCGGCAGGCGCAGGTGCGCTGGCTCGTCGGTCAAATGCTTCCGCCAAAAGTGGCACAGGCGGCGCGTGAAGCAGGTCACATCGACGCAAATGGTGATGGCTTCATTCCAAGCATGTGCGAGATGTGCGTGTGGCGTTGCGGCTTGATCGCCAAAATAAAAGATGGTCGCGTCGTCAAACTGGACGGCAATCCCGAACATGCACATTCGCGCGGGAATCTTTGTCCACGCGGGCAATCGGGCTTGATGAACACGTACGATCCCGACCGTGTGCTGACTCCGCTCATCAGGGTAGGAAAACGCGGCGAAGGCAAATTCCGCCAGGCGTCGTGGGAAGAAGCGCTTGATCTGGTCGCCAGCAAAATGACGGAGATCAAGAACAAATACGGCGCAGAAGCGATGGTCTTTTCATCCACGCATAATTTGAGTCAGCCGTTGTTCGAGAATCTGCTCTACGCTTTCGGCTCGCCAAATTATGGCACGCAACGTTCGCTGTGCTTCAATGCCATGATCATCTCAAACCTCATGACCTACGGCATGGAAGAACCTGCCCGCATCTACGGTAACAAGCTCGAATATATTTTATTGACGGGACGTAACCTGCTCGAAGCGATATCCACATCGGAGACATCTGACTTAAGCCACGCAATTGACCGCGGCGCGAAGGTCGTTTATCTCGACCCGCGCTATACAAAAACCGCCGCAAAAGCGACCGAGTGGCTGCCCATCAAACCAGGCATGGATCTCGCCTTTCACCTTGCTCTGCTCAACATCATCGTCGGCGAGAACCTTTACGACAAATCCTTTGTTGAGAAAAACACGATTGGCTTCGACGAACTAAAAAAGGAAGTGGCGCGTTATACACCCGAGTGGGCAGCGCCCTTGACAGGTATCCCCGCAGAAACCATCGCACGCATTGCACATGAGTTCGCCGCTGCCGCGCCGCACGTACTGGCGCACAATGGCTGGCGCACATCCAATTTTGTAAATTCGTTCCACACGCAACGCGCCATCACCATCCTGAATGCCCTGATGGGTAATTGGGATGTAACTCTGACTGAGGCAGCTGGTGAGGAAAGCGCTATTTTGGGCGCACCGCCACAACCTGCCTATCCGCGTGTTTCCGCCCTGCGCCTTGACGGCGTCCCGTGGAAATATCCTGTGGTTCCGTTCAAGATCGGTGTATTTCAGGAACTGCGCGACAACATCGTCAAAAGTGACCCATATCAGGCGCATGGCTGGTTCATCTCAAGACAAAACCCGATTATGTCCATTCCTGACCGCGGTAAAACTCTTGAAGCGTTCGGAAAAATGGATTTCATCGTAACAGTGGATATCATTCTCAACGATACTGCCTGGTTCTCAGATGTCATTCTTCCCGAAGCTTCTTATCTTGAACGTTATGATCCTCTTTTGCCTGTTGGAGATAAATTTTTCCTCCGCCAGCCTGTGATCGAACGACAGGGTGAGGCAAAATCCGCTTTGTGGATCTACAAGCAATTGGGCGAAAGACTTGGGTTGGGCGATTACTTCCAATACGCCGATGAAGAAGATTACATCCGTCAGCAACTGGCGCCACTCGGCGTGAGTCTGGAAGATGTCAAAGCGAAGGGATATGCCGAGGTGCCCGAAGCAGATCATGTCGGAGAGGGAAGCGAGCCGAGTTGGAATACTCCCAGTGGCAAGATCGAACTGTATTCCGATACGCTTGCAAAAGTCGGTTTTCCTGGCGTCCCCACTTGGGAAGAGCCTCCACAACCCAAGGAAGATCAATTCTATTTATTGACCGGCAAGGTGGCGCAGTCCACTCAATTCGGGACTCAGAACAATCAACTGCTTCATAAATATTCAGACGAACCGCGCATGTGGATGAACGCTCAAACTGCTGTCAAACTTGGTCTAGCCACCGACGATTGGGTCGAAGTGACGAGTGAAGTCGGGCAGATCCACACCAAGTTACTGGCGACACAAGCCATTCGCCCCGATTGTGTGTACATGACCCCAGGCTACGGACATCTGTCCAAAGGTCTGAAAACAGCTTTCGGCGTGGGAGCGAGCGATTCGGCTGTGCACGTCACATATACCGACCCAATTAGCGGCGGACAAGCGCTTAGTCAGACCTTTGTAACGGTAAAAAAAATGGCAGGCACACCAAACGAAGCGACGCCCAAACCACTTTATTTAGGAGAGTAGAAAATGGCTAAATATGGTTTTTTAATTGATGCGTCACGATGTATTGACTGCCGCGCCTGTTTAGTAGCATGTAGCGCTGAAAATAAGGTTCCGATGAAGAGCACGCGCATCTGGATAAAAGACAGCACTGTTACTGGCGAATTCCCTGATCTGAACCACTACACAGCGCCGTTCCATTGTATGCACTGTGTTGATCCCTCCTGTGTATCCGCCTGTACTGTGGGCGCTTTACAGAAAAATGAAGATGGCATTATCACGTACGATGACGAAGCCTGTATCGGTTGCCGTTATTGCATGTATGCCTGTCCCTTTGAAGTTCCTCACTTCCAGTGGGACCAGCAGTTCGCCCTCATTACAAAATGTGACTTATGCGTCTCCCGCTTGGAAGAAGGACAAGCGGAACCCGCCTGCGCTGCCACCTGCCCCACTGACGCCATTCAGTTTGGTCTCAGGGGAGATATGTTGGCAATGGCACATGAACGAACACGAAGTCAACCCGACCGCTACGTAGATCACGTTTTTGGTGAACACGAGAATGGCGGCACATCTACTTTCTACATTTCCCCAATCCCATTCGAGCAACTTGGCTTCCCAACCGTGGAAACCACAAAATCCCCGGCGGAGTTCAATCGCATCGCTACAGAGATCGGTACACCCGTTATTGCAGGGACAGCCGCAATAGGCATGACGGGAATTTATCTTGCATTGGAACATCGCGAAAAGAAAGATCACGCAATGGCAGCCGCTGAACAGGCAGATGCGCAACACGATGAAGCGGAGAAGGAGTAATCTATGACCGCTCTCAATATTAAAATCAAAAGTTTCAAGCCGCTGGAAGGCTTGCCGCGCTTTGTCTATGTACTGGCTGTCATCGCTGCATTGGGAATGAGCGCCGGCTTATATCGGCTATATGCTGGGCTTGGGGACACAACCAATCTTAGCACCGTCTTCCCGTGGGGATTATGGATCAGCTTCGACCTGACAAATGTGGCGTTCTCTGGCGCGGCTTTTACTCTCGCAATGCTGGTGTATGTTTTCCACATGCACGAACTACACCCTGCTGTTCGCCCCACCGTATTGTTCGGCTTTCTTGGCTACAACTCTGTGTTGGTCATCCTGTTTTTCGACCTGGGCCGCTGGGACCGCTTCTGGCACTTCCTTGTATACCCAAACCTATCCTCGGCACTCTTTGAAGTCAGTTGGTGTATCGCCATCTATACCGCTATCCTGACCTATGAACTTAGCCCCGTGATTTTGGAAAGATTCAAAAACAGCGAAAAGATCATCAAGTTGCTTGAAAAGATAACCATTGGCATGGTTATTGCTGGCGTCACACTATCTTCCATGCACCAGTCATCGCTGGGATCCCTATTCGTCATTCAAGTCCACCGCCTGCACCCGTTGTGGTACTCGATGATGCAACCGGAGCTCTTCCTCGTCTCGTCGTTATCGGCAGGTATCTCCACTATTATCATCGGTTCTTACGTCAGCATTTGGATGTTCAAGCAAACGCTCAGCGAAAAAGTTTTGGAAAAACTGGGCAGTCTTATGCCGTGGTTTATAGGTTTGTATCTGCTGTTGAAACTCGTGGATTTCATCTGGAGCGCCAAATGGAATCTCATCGCCACCAGCGGAATCATGAGCGTGCTCTATTTGACCGAACTGGGTTTATTGGTAGCCGCCGCGATTTGGTTTGCCAACAAGAAACTGCGTTCTACTCGTAAGAACTCCCTATATGGTGCACTGATCGTCGCCGCAGGTATTCTACTCAATCGCTTCGATGTCACCTGGCTTGCCCTGAAACCTCTCAATGGCGTGACCTACTTTCCTTCGTTTGTAGAGATTGCTCTGATAGTTGGTGTAGTCTGTGGCATCATCGTGGTTTACGCGTTAGCGGTACACTTCTTTCCGATATTCTCAGAGACAATGTCCGTCAAAGACCTGCCGCAGTCTGAGCTGGTTGAGCTGAAACTTGCACAGCCAGCCACTGGCGACTAGATATACACAAAGTCAACAAGGAGATTCTGTGAAAATAGCCCTTATCACCGATGATGGAAGAACCATCAGTCAGCATTTTGGTCGAGCACAACATTATCTGGTTGCAACCGTGGAGAACGGTCAGATCGTAAACCGTGAAATGCGCGAGAAGCTGGGTCATTCCCATTTTGCAAACCAGCCTCACGAAGAAGAGAAACCCGGTCAGCCACACGGAATGGATACCAACTCACACAACAAACATTTACAAATGAGCGATGCGATTACTGACTGCGAGGCGATATTATGCCGAGGTATGGGCAGGGGTGCATACGAAAGTATGAGAATACGCAACATTCGCCCCATCGTTACTGACCTGGCAGATATTGATGAAGCCATTATGGCGTATGTAAATGAAGAGATTGTGG
The DNA here is from genome assembly GCA_963753655.1 of uncultured Chloroflexia bacterium. Taxonomy (GTDB): domain Bacteria; phylum Chloroflexota; class Anaerolineae; order Anaerolineales; family Villigracilaceae; genus Defluviilinea. The sequence goes on along the minus strand of CAVWDB010000006.1, from coordinate 910,249 downwards.
ACCACACTGAAAAACTGCATTGAGTCAGAAAGATTCCAGTAACGGCACAATTGGAGCGGGTCACGATTAAGCGCGTGACCCGTTTTTTATCAGCTATAATTTTTCAATGCGTCCTTCCTTCTTTCATCACCTCCACCCACCCACAATCCCAGCCGCACAAGCGCGCTGGCGTCACACGTTGGGCGCAGGCGGGACAGCCATCTTCCTTGTGTTAATTCTCGGTGTCACGGGAATCATGGAAATGTTCTACTATGTCCCCAATCCACAGGAAGCCGCGCTCTCAGTTCAAACCATTACGTATCTTGTTCCCTTCGGCGGATCTATCCGCAACCTGCATTACTGGTCAGCGCAATTGCTGTTGATCGTTTCTGCGATTCATTTGCTGCGTGTGGTCTTCACCGCCGCATACAGTTATCCACGCCGCTTCAATTATCTGCTTGGGCTGGGACTTTTCGTTCTCGTTATCCTTTTAGATTTCACTGGCTACATCCTGCGCTGGGACGTGGGCATTTGCTATCCATTAGTCACTGGCACGAACCTGCTCAAAACGATTCCACTGATTGGTGATTTTCTGTTTCGCATCACTGTCGGCGGAGGCGAAGCCTGCAATACGGCACTACTCCGTTTTTATACCTGGCACATCTTCGGCTTGACCATTGTTGCCGTCATCTTGATGGTTTGGCATGCCTTCCGCGTCCGCCGCGATGGCGGGATCGCCGTCCCGCCGCCGCAACTGCGAGAAAGCAACGAACGCATCTCACGTAATGTGTTGGTTCGGCGTGAAGTGTTGATGATTTTCGTTGTGAGCATCGTTCTCATCTTGATGTCAAGTTTCTTCCCTGCACCGATCGCTGCTGCGATGACAGGCAAACCCGTTGTTACAGAAGATGCCCATGCCCCCTGGTTCTTCCTTTGGGTTCAACAAATGCTCAAATGGGGCGATCCATTTGTTTTCGGCGTTCTGATTCCATTTGGTATTCTCGTTATTCTTGCACTCATTCCTTATATCCTTCCCAAACCTGCCGATAGTGATATTGGACGCTGGTTTCCCAAATCCAATCGTCTCGCGCAGATCGTTGTCGGCGTGATCGCTCTTATTGTTATTGCATTAACTCTTGCAATGCTTATTTCGTAGAAACTTATCGATGAAAAAAATACTTACCGTTGCTTCTGGTCTTTTACTTTTCTCCCTCGCCTTCGTCTGGTGGATGAATTCACGCGAGCCAAAGCCTATAGCGTTGATTCCCACGCTGACAGGTCAACCCGAATACTGCATCACCTGCCACGCGGATGTGCCCGAGATCAGTCCTTCGCACCCAACAGCAACTTTTGGTTGTGTCACCTGTCACGGCGGGGAACGTCTCGCCCTCAACGCTGACCTGGCTCACAGCACCATGAGAGGCGGGGCGAACCCATCCGATCTCAGTGTAGTCGAAGTCTCATGCGGCGGAAGCAACTGTCACTCAGGCAGCGAAGCGGATGACCGTCATCATATCCAACGCGTGATGACCAGTATCCAATCCACGTATGCGGGTGCGATCGCCAACATCCGTTTTACGTTTGGCGCGCAAACTGATCTCGTTCCCTTATTTGGAATTAATGCAATAACAGATAGTGAAACGCAAACGGGTATCACCTCGTTATCAGCGTTGGATCTATCAAGTGAAACAAATCCATCCATTCAAAAGTTTGGCGAGAATTGTTTGACTTGTCATATCAATGCCACGCCGCGTGACGGTGCAGACTACGCACGCCAAACAGGCTGCGCGGCATGTCACTCAACAGAAGATCACAAATTTACAACAGCCATTCCGTACACCCAATGCAACACTTGTCATAATCGTGGCAACTATGACTTGCGCACAATGACCTTCATCGAGCGCGATGACCACCCAACCCAACGTATCGACGACTATTACCAACCCATCGCGCAATTTACAAAATGCGAATACACGCTCGACTGCGTGGACTGCCATACGCGTGAAGAAGCCATGGGTGATGGTGATATTCACGCCAGCCAAAAGGACATTCAATATATCCAATGCAAGACCTGTCACGGCACGCCAACTGAATTGCCGTTGACCAAAACTTTAACAGACCCCAATGACATTGCCTTTAAGCTGGCGTTTCTAAATCCTGTTGTCGACCTGAAACCCGGCGATACGATCCTTGTCACCGAAAAAGGCGAACCGCTTTGGAACATCCGCCTTCTCCCTTCTCCTTCGGGAGAGGGGACGGGGGTGAGGGGGATTACCTATGAAATGATCGGCAAGGCAACCAGTCAATACTTCACCTTCAAGCCCGTGATGGGTAGCGGTTGCACCCAATCAGGCGAAAACCAATCCTCCGCGTATTGCCATGAATGCCACTCGGTGGAAAGGTAACGCGACATTTATGTCGCTTCACTTTGGCAGGGCGACATAAATGTCGCGCTACGAAATTTTATAAGGACGATCATGTCTGAACTTTCCCGCCGCGATTTCCTCAAACTCGCCCGCAACGGATTTCTCTATCTAAGCGGCGCACTTGGCATTGGTGGCTTTCTCCGTTTTCTGGATTATGACCCCAACCCCAAACCCAAAACTGAATTTGACCTGGGTCCCGTCTCGAACTATCCGCTCAACTCACGTACGCTTCTCTCTGACCCACCAGCTGTTTTGCTCCACACCGAAAGCGGATTCTCCGCCTTGAGCTTGGTCTGCACACACCTGGGATGCACAATCGAAGACGATGCACAAGGATTTGCCTGTCCATGCCACGGCTCGCGCTTCGATAAAGATGGAAACGTCACACACGGTCCCGCAAACAAACCTCTCCACTCCCTGCGTGTGGAAATAACAGACGAAGGTAATTTGAAATTGTTCACTGCATAAAGGTAACCATGGATATTACTCACCTCCTCGAAAAATCAATGCAAGATCACGACCATCTCTGTCCCCGCCAAATACTTGGCGTGCGTATCGGCTTGGCTGGCATGAGAGCGCTTGGCTTTCACGAACCCCCCACAAAAAAACAACTACTGGTCATCTCCGAAACGGACGGCTGTTTCGTGGACGGCGTCATCGCCGCGACAGATTGCACCGTCGGTCATCGCACCTTGCGCGTGGAAGATTACGGCAAAGTTGCCGTGACATTTGCAGATGTGAACACAGGTCGCGCCATCCGCGTTGCGCCACGCTTGGATATCCGTGAACGGGCGAGTGCTTTTGTCCCTGAAGAGCCGCGTCATTACTTTGCGCAGATGAAGGCATATCAAACCATGTCCGATGAAGAGATGTTTATGATTCAGGAAGTGGTTTTGAACACGCCCATTGAACAGATCGTTTCACTACCTGGAATGCGAGTCAACTGTGATGTGTGCGGGGAGGAGATCATGAATGAGCGGGAAGTCCATCAAGAGGGATTGGTGCTTTGCCACACCTGTGCCTTTGAAGGATATTATCGACCGATGCATATTGGTATACCCCAAACCCTTGAGACAATAATGGTTTAGATATATCCAAGGAAAAGGTCAAACAAACAGAGACAACCATCTACAAATCCCGCAGTGCGCGCCATAGAAGATCTGGTCGCCGCAAATTGGTATATTAATTAGCCATTAAAAAGAATGTTGGAAAAACGACCGAGCCGTAAATCAGATCAGGGGTGACCCGCTCGGTGAAATGAACGTATATTTATCGTTCTTAGTGGGCCCATCCTTACAGCAGGAACACTTCTACGATTTCGCCAGTGGATAAGCCTGTTGCATCGGGGGGGATACGCAAAAGGCCATCGGCGGAGGCAAGGACGAAAATGAGATTGCTTTTGCCGAAGATGGGGTTTGCTTCGTAATTTACGATTTTCGAGTTACGATTTTCGATTAACTTGACTGGTATCCAATCTTCTCTTCCTGCTTGGGATGACAAATTGACAGTTAGCCTTACCTGGACAGTCGCTTTAGGTCTGAGGAGAGCGCCTAATAATTTTTCAATAATTGGTACGACAAATAAATATCCATTCACCAATGCGCTGACGGGATTGCCGGGCAGACCGATCACCGCTTTGCCGCTACATACGCCTAGAATTGTCGGCTTGCCTGGTCTTGTGTTTATGCCATGAACGAGAACGCCGGGTTCGCCTAGTTGACGAATGACATCGGAGGTCATATCTCTCGTGGAGGCCGAGGAACCAGCAGTGATGATGACCACGTCACATTCAGATAGCGCCTTCGCCGCCGTTTCCTTCAACGCTTCAAATTGGTCGCTGATAATCCCATAGCGGACTGCCTCTCCTCCAGCCTTTTCAACCAGTGCTCCCAGGGTGTATGAATTAATATCACGCACTTGCCCGGGGCGAGGCAATTGGCTTGGTTCTATCACTTCATCGCCTGTGGAAATCAAACCTACTATCACCAGCTTGGCGACGCGTAGTTTCGTTATGCCCAAAGCCATCAAGCCGCCAATTTCGGCTGGACGGACGAGAGTCCCTTTGGGGAGGACAAGTTGTCCCTGCACGACATCTTCACCAATACGAATGACGTTTTCTCCATCAGCAACAGCGCGGGAGATTTCGATTTCTTCCGTAGGGGCAGGTCTAAGACCTGCCCCTACGGGCTGTGCATATTCAATCATCACAACCGCGTCCGCACCGTTCGGCAACATTCCCCCGGTGTGGATTAAGGCACATTGACCTCCTCTAATCTCAAATGACGGCGCGTCTCCCATAGGGACTTCGCCAATAAGAGTTAGGTATGCGGGCAAAGTGTCGGAGGCTCCGTGGGTGTCACCCGCGCGGACGGCGTAACCGTCTACAGTGGAGCGTTGGAAATCGGGGAGAGGATACGGGGCGTAGGATGTCTTCGGCGAGAATCCGATTCAAAGACGCGATAACGTCTATTGATTCAGAATCAGGCAGCGGGTAACGCGAAGCGAGATGCGAGAGCATTAAGTCCCGCGCTTCGTCTGGAGGGAGAAGAGTCAGAAATTCAGGCATAAGTCTATCGAAGCCAAAATGTGAGAGTCAAAAAGTATACTGTCAATCCAAAAACGGAGAGGGCGGTGGCGGTGAGGAGAGTCCAATTTGGAGGCAGACCAAGCGAGATATTACGGAGCTGGTAGATCTGAAAGAGGGCGAAGGGAAGTGTCAGAAAGGCGGGAGCGATGAGAGAAAGAGGAAGCCCGAGTGAAGGCGCGGTGAGGAAGAAAATGTATGCAAGCAACACAAAAAGATGATGAAGCGGCACGACACGCTCCCACCCAAGACGAGTGAGAAAAGTGATGCGATGGTATTTGACATCGGTTGCAGAGGTACGGAAATCTGTAATGATGAAGTTGGCAAAGGCAAGAAGCGTCAAAGGAATTGTCAGCACAAGAAAGCGATGAGGTTCGCCTGCTTGAAAGGTATATGCAATGGTTGGAATGACATACGCCAGTTGGAGGGCAAGGATCAATTCGCCAAAGCCCTGATTACGAAACGGAGGCAGGGCATACACCAGCACAAGGATAAGGGACAGCAAGAGGAATAGTGTTGACGGCAGAGTGAGCGCACCGCTAAAGAAAAGGTTGAGTGCGATGAATACAAACACCGCGAGACAGGAAACCGCGATGTAAAGCATGTTGTTGCGCCTGATCCGACGCTCTTTTCGGGTCTCGTTTTCGAGAAGGGGTTCTACATCCAGCCGAAATACTTCAGAGAGAAGCGGCGTGGACAGTTGCGCGAGGAGTACTCCTGCCAAGCCGAACCAGAAGGTGTTTGGGCGGAAGGGCACGCCGAGGTAGTTGGCTATACTCGCGCCGAAAGTATAGGTCAGCGCGGCGAGGAGGAGACGGATGGGGCGGGTGAGTTCGAGAATGGATTTCAATTTATGATTTCCGATTTTGAGTCTACTCTGCTGGTTGAGTAGCCTTGAGCGTTTGTTGCGAAAGGCATATCGAAACCAGCATGCAAGCAAGAGCATTTTAGTTAGTGGTGGTTTCGATACGGGACGGAAAACCACCGTCCCTACTCAACCACCGAGGCTATTTGGAAAGAAATTCTTCCAATCTCTCAACTGCCTGCAGAAGATTCTTCCTTCCCAACCCAACACGGAAGTGATTACCTGTATCGTCATACATCGTTCCGGGCAGGAGCAAAACACCCGCCTGCCGGACAAGGTTATCACAAAAGTCTTCGATGTCGCCTTGAAGTAGTTTTGGAAATGCCATTGAGCCAGCTTGAGGGCGAACCCAAGTGAATAATGAAGAGTGACGGTTGAAGAAATCATCCAGTATGGTAAGGTTGTTTCTAATAACACCAAGATTGCGTTCAACAAGTTTACCTCTGTTCCGCATGGCGACTTCGGCAAGGAATTCGCTTGGCGCAGAATTGCAGATCGTGGTGTAGTCTTTGAGTGATGCCATGCTCTCGTAAATCTTTTTGTTCTTTGTGGCGATCCATCCGATGCGGAGACCGGCGAGTCCGTAGGTTTTGGAGGTCACGCCCAACGAGACAGCGTGCTCGCCCATGTCACAGGCGGCGGGGAGACGAGTTGCAGGATCGTATTCGGATTCTCGATAAACTTCATCGAAGAACAATAGCAAGTTGTTTTCCTGGACAAATTTATGAAGGGCATCGTAGTCCACAAGGGACATGAGATAACCTGTCGGGTTGTGCGGTGTGTTGACGATGATCGCCTTGGTAGTCGGGCGCAGGAGTTTTCGTAGTCCATCCAGATCGAGCGCCCAATTGTTTTCCTCCCGCGCCTGCCAGGGAGTCACGTCACAGCCAATAGATCTCGCCACATCCGTGAGGGATTGATAGCAGGGCGTGTGGACAATGACATGGTCATCCGCTTTGAGAACAGCGTGCATGAAAAGAAAGATGGCTTCCTCTGCGCCGGTATGCACCAAAATCTCTTCGGGTTGAATGGTTTCGTAGATTTTGGAAATCTCTTTTCGTAGGGCGGGGCTTCCCGTCGATTCGGTGTATCCCAACCAGACGTGTTGAAACTTCTCCGCGGCGCCTGCAGGATCAGCGGCGAGCGCGAGCAAGTCTCCTATGGACATGGCTTCACAGTCTGAGCTGCACAGGAGGTATTCTGTGTTGAATTCGTATTTGGCAAAGTAGCGTTCGAGTTTGAAGGGAGGGAGGTTCATAATTTCGTCCTGAGCGGAGCATCTGAGCGCTAGCGAAGAGACGTAGACGAAGGATATGTCACATGAAAACTTTTTGTTTTCTGGTTACATGCGCTTCGTCTACGGGTTTCGATACGGGGCGAAAATCATCGTCCCTACTCAACCTCCGCTCAGCGCGAGTATCTATTTCAACACCTTCTTCATATCACGGTAATGAAGTTGATTATGGACGTACAATGTTTTCAACATTTCACGGATTTTCACAAAACCCAGATAGGGATGACGACCCTGTTTTTCGAGGTCCTCATCAGAAATGGACAGCGTCCATGCAACAGAATGGGAGCGCACGTCTTTGTATTGTTCAAGCAATTCCTGCGGAGACAGGTCTTTCGTCCTTTGTTGTTGCGCGGCGTTGTAGCGGTCAATCGAGAAATCGTTCGCCGCGCCCTCACCACTGACGCGGATGCGTTCAAAGAGTTTCACCAATCCACGCTCGGAGGTGACGAAGTGTGCCAGCACGTTGCGGACTGTCCATGTTGTGCCTTCGGTGTAAACTTCCTGATTCCATTGGTCGTCAACGAGTCCAGCGAATAACGAATAAAATTTTTCGCCTTCGGATTTCAATTTGTCTGCGAGGTCGCTGGTTTCGGACATGGGATGCTCCTCAAGGGCGGAAAGACCCCGCCCATACGGGGGTTATATCAGGGAATAACCCCCATCCACAACAATAGTTTGCCCGGTGACGTATTCATTTTTCAACAAGAATTCCAATGCGGATGAAAGTTCTTCGCTTCGCGCGGGACGTTTGAGCGGAATCCGTCCGATCAGCCTCTCCCACTCTTCGGCTGGGACAATGTCCGATTGCAGGACGAAGCCCGGAGCAATGGCATTGACGCGTATCTTCGGCGCGAGGGCACGGGCAAGGATTTTGGTCAACGATTCGAGCGCGGCTTTGCTAACCGTATAGGATGGGTAACAACTCCATGTCTTTTGCGCGCCTACATCCGTGATGTTGACGATCACACCACCATTGTTCATTTTCTTTGCACATTCCTGTGCAAGAAGGAAGGGAGCGCGCAGGTTCAAGTCAAGGGAGGTGTCCCAGTTTTCGATGGAGAGCGCGTCCACATTTCCATTAGGCATAAAGGCGGCGGAGTTGACAAGAACATCGAGAGAGTCGAGATTGGAGATTAGAGATTGTATTTGATGGGGGTCAGTGAGGTCAGCTTGGGCGAGGATGACGCTTCTTGAAACAGATTCAATTTCCGCCTTGGTCTGAAGCGCTTCTTCTTCCGAGGAATGATAATGGAGGATGATATCGTATCCAGCGCGGGCAAGGGTCAAGGCGAAGATCTTTCCAAGACGATGCGCCGCGCCGGTGACGAGGGCGAGAGGATGCATACGGGAATTATAACTGCGCTTCGTCTCCGCTATCGCTCCGCTCAGCGCGACAAACTTATCTCCTAAAGAAGTTGGAAATGAAGAACCAGATATTGGCTGGGCGTTCGGCGAGGCGGCGCATGAAGTACGGATACCATTGCGCGCCAAAGGGGATGTATACACGGACGGGATACTCCTCTTTAACGAGTTGTTCCTGCAAGTCGCGACGAATGCCATAGAGCATTTGAAATTCGACGGCTCCCTTTGGAAGACCTATCTTTTCGGCATATTGCTTTGAAAAGGCAATTCGTTTTTCATCGTGCGAAGCAATGGCAGGGATGGGCGGAACGCGTTTATCAAGGCTGATCGTGTTCGACTCAAACTCAAGGGCGGCGTCCAACATCAGCTTGCTGAGCAGGTCAAAGTTCGCATCAGTATCCGCCTTCTTTGGATATGCCTTGTCGGGCGGTTCCTTGTAAGCGCCTTTGACGAGTCGGATACGCGTCCCTGTTTTCAGCAATTTACGCAAATCTTCCTCGGAGCGGAACAGGTACGCTTGTATGACCAAGCCAAGATGACTGGTACTAAAACCAAGTTCCAGCATGGAATAGTAGAGGGAAATGGTTATATCGGTATAGGGGGTGTCTTCCATATCGATCCGCAGGAAGTTGCCGTGCGCCTTTACCTGTTCAAGGATGCGCCGCAAATTATGGCGACAAATTTCCTCGTTCAATCCCATCCCGATCTGAGTCAATTTAATGGACACATTCGCTTTAACCCCAGCCTTATCTATCTCGTTCAAAATCAGGATTATGTCGTCCGTTGCTTTATCTGCCTCTGCGGCAGTGGAAGTGTGCTCTCCCAGGTGGTCGAGCGTGGCATGAATGCCTTTTGCATTCAACTCACGAACCGCACGGATTGCGTCGTCCACGCTTTCCCCTGCCACAAACCGGGACGCCGCCCTCCAGGCAAATTTCCAATTCGTAACCAGTTTCTGCGCCCATGCGGCTTTGGAAAGATAGATGAGAAAAGAGCGAAACATAGTCCGTCCTGTAGTAGATTTTTTGGAGGCAGCCAGATTGCTGGCGAATATGGGAGCAGGCTCCCGACCCCAAAAGATAATAAATTATTCTAGCACAATCGCAAAAAATGAGTGTGTTATACTTTTTATGATATTTATCATGTCTTGGAGGTAGTGTGAGGAACCGCAGTTCCATACCTATTTTACGCGGCATATCCATCGCGTTTTTGACCTTTGCCATCATTATTACCATCGTTGCATTAGTAGGGTACAGCCGCGAACGCAACAACTATCCCAACGGGATGACGATAGGCGGCGTGAATGTGGGGGGAGTGAATCCACAGATTGCACTGGAGCGCGTGCTTCAGGTCTATTCATCTCCCATTGAAGTACAGTACGGAGAAGCGATCATCCATGTACAGCCTTCCGTGGTTGGTTTCGAGTTGAACATGGATAATATGATCGCCGCGGCTGACCAAGCTCGAACAGGTGGATCTTTTTGGGGAGGATTTTGGGACTATTTATGGAATCGTGACCCGGAGCCTGTAGAAGTTCCCTTAAGCGCAACAGTAGACGAAGATCAATTGATCGCTTATCTACAAAACGAGATCGCCGCTCGTTATGATGAACCGTCCACGCCCGCACAGCCCATACCAGGCAGCACCAGTTTTGCCCCCGGCACGCCCGGTCAGGCCCTGGATATTGAACGGGCTGTCCGTTTAATCGAGGATACGTTGCGCTCACCCACCAATCGAGTCGTTGTGCTTTCCTTTCAACGCAGCGCGGCGGCGCGACCCACCATGCAAAACCTTGAAATCCTTCTCCAGCAGAATATTACGGTTGCTGATTTCGATGGTGTCATGGGCGTCTACCTTATCGATCTGCAAAACGGACAGGAGATCCATTTTGCGATGGACAAAGGTGAGCTCATATCTGTCAATCCCGATGTGGCATTCACGGCTTCCAGCACGGTCAAGATACCGATCATGGTCTCATACTTTATCAAGTACGGACCAGCCGTACTGGAAGATGAACAATCAACCAGCTTGCTCTCAGACATGATCCGCAAGTCTGAAAATCCACCTGCTGACCGGCTTATGGAAGGTTTGGACAAATTCAGAGGTCCTCTGATCGTAACCGAGGACATGAAGAAGATCGGGCTTGACAATACGTTCCTTGCAGGTTTCTTCTGCAGCGCCGAATTCCCCTGTCCACTTGTTAGAGAGGATCAATACGCCTGCCAATCAACGCAAAGATGTTTTCACCGACCCTGACTCATTCAATCAGACCACCCCCTCAGACGCAGGCATGTTACTCGCGGATATCTATCAATGTGCCGAATCAGGCGGTGGTGCTTTGATCGCTGCCTATCCGGACAAGATCACAAGTGAGATCTGTCAGCAGATGATCAGCTATTTGGCTTCCGATAAGATCGGCGTACTGATCGAGGCAGGCGTTCCCGAAGGAACACAGGTGGCACATAAACATGGCTGGATCAGCGATCCAGCCTCAGGCGTTATCAAGAACATTAGCGACGCCGCCATCGTTTACACCCCCGGTGGAAATTATGTGCTGGTGATCTATGCTTATCACCCTGTGCAAACGGTCTGGGAACCCGTCTCTGCCCTGTTTGCACAAATGTCACAGGCAGTTTACAATTTTTATAACCTGCCCAGTCAATGAGGGAGTTCGTATATTTTATGCACCGAAGGGTATAATCCAATCATGAGCGCCGCCCTGGGACTTTACCGACTTCAACAAGTAGACAGCCAGATGGATCAGATTCAGGCACGCTTGAAAGCAATCCGCGAGACGCTCGAAAATGACCTGACCCTGCGCGCGGCGAACGAAGCCTATACAGCGGCTGAGAGCAATCACAAAGAGTCCGAGCGCCTCCTGAAAAACAGTGAAGCCGAAGTCGAAAAACAGCGCATCAAGATCGAACAAACTGAAAATAGCTTGTATGGGGGTCGCGTACACAACCCCAAAGAACTGCAAGACCTGCAAATGGATGTCGCTTCGCTGAAACGTCATCTCCAAACATTGGAGGAGCGCCAGCTTGAGGCAATGGTCAACCACGAAGGGACGGAAAACGAACTGCAGACCGCAAAAGAAAAGCTGGAAAGTGTTAAATCAAATTTGAACGACCAGAACCGTGACCTAGCCCGGGAAAGCGATGCGCTTAAAAGGGACTACGAACGTCTTGAGTCGGAACGGCACGCTGTGATGAGCGACATTACCGCGCAGGCGGTCAGCACCTATGACCTATTACGGAAACAAAAGCGAGGCATAGCAGTAACCGCTTTAAACGATAATTCCTGCGCGTCCTGCGGCACCACGCTGACAGCCTCCCTGCAACAAAGTGCACGTTCGACCAGTCAGTTGTTTACCTGCCCTACATGCGGACGGATCTTGTATGCAAATTAATCCGTTAATGAGCTTCTGAAACTTCCAATGCCGCATATTGACCCTACTTCTTTTGGTATTGGATTTGCAATCGGCATCGTGTTCGTATGGCTGCTTGGACGCGCACGCCCGTTGTTCAATCAAATCCGCGAAAACGCCAAAGAGAGCCGCGAAGCCGCACAAGTACGGCGCACAAGTGGACTCGAAGATAACCACCGCAGGCTCACCTTACGCCGCGCACAAGGGATGCATTTGGCGGCTCCATTATTTGCCTTGGACGAAATTCTTCAGGAACCACGCCTCATCGCTCCCCCTGCTCAAGTGGAACCGGGTGTTGTTCCCATTCAGGAAGATGTCATATCGCAGACACTCCCCTACATGCCAGCCTGGCCTGAATTGGCGGCAATCTATCGCGCACCGACATTGGATATGGTCGAAGCCATCTCCGGCAGCGGACAGGTTGTTATCGTCGGCGCGGCGGGAGAAGGTAAAACCGTCGCATTGGCACACCTCGCTTCGATGGCTGCCAACCTCAAAATCCAGTTTGAGACGGGTAGGGATGCTGTCCCTTTCTTCTATCATGTTGCCGATCTGCAACTCCCACACGTTGAATCAAAAGATCCATTAAGCATTGTCATCAACGCGGCAAGCGAACGCGCCCCGGTGTTTGATCTCGGACGCATGCCCGGTTTCGTCCAGCAATCCTTCAAGAGTGGAAGCGCTTTATTGCTGATCGACGGACTTGACGAGGTAGACCCGCAAACGCAATCGGATGCAGTCGTATGGTTCAAGGCGCTTCTCGATATATATCCAGGTTTAAAGATCGTTACGACCGGCGACCCCAACCAACTCCATGGGCTGGTTGGACTTGGTTTTCATCCGCTCGCATTGATCAGTTGGGACGCGCGCAAGACCGCCCGCTTTATTCAACAATGGAGCAAGTTATGGTCGCAAACTGTCGCACTCGAAGCCTGGACACAGACCGGACCAGAACAAGTGGACTCGCTTCTACTCAATACATGGCTGGGGATCGAGAACACCGGTCTGACTCCCTTTGAGTTGACTCTTAAAATCTGGGGGGCATACGCAGGTGACAGCCGGGGTCCGCGTGTTCTCGATGCGATAGCCACCCACGTGCGCCGCCTCGCCCCAAGCGGAACGCCTGTCGCCGCACTTGAACTGCTCGCCATGCAGGTTGTGTTGACGTTGCAGCCGCTCTTCGATCCGCACAAGGCGCAGGCATGGGTTAAACAGTACGACATCGTGGAAGATAAACCCATCGAGAGCGCAGAGACAGTTACCCAAACAGAAGACGGTGAACCCGCCCCACTGACTGAATCACAGAAGATCAGGATCAAAAAATCGAAGCCAGGAGATGCCATCCCCTCACATGGTTTGCTCAGTAAATTGGTGGAAAGCGGACTACTGGTTTCACATCCCAACAACAAAATGAGATTTTTGCATCCGGTGTTGAATGGGTATCTGGCAGGTCAGGCAATCGGCGATAATGATGCAGATACAACATTGCTCGCCCAGCAGGATTGGGGAGGAAAGATATTATCCTTGAAATATTTAGCTGCACGCAGCGATGCATCTGCAGTTGCAGATATTCTTTTAAAAGATGCCAGCCCGCCGCTCCAATCCAATATTTTTACTGTCGCACGCTGGTTGCGTGATGCTCCCAAAGAAGCGCCGTGGCGTGGAAAAGTCTTCGCCAGTCTGTTGACAATCCTAAAAGCAGATGGGCTGCCACTGACTCTGCGGGCGCAAGCCATGGCAGCATTTGTCACCAGCGGCGACCCTGGCGCGGCAACGCTATTCCGGCAGTTATTAAATTCAAGGTCGTTTGATGTCATTCCGCTCGCGGCTTTGGGTTGCGGCGCTACGCGCGACACAAAGGCAGTTCCCATGCTGGAAGAAATACTACAAGCGCCGCTTAGCTCGGTACGGCGCTCAGCCTGCCTTGCATTGGTTGCGATAGGCATGGAAAAAACGCTGGAAGCAGTTGCGCGCGCATTGCTGCAAGGAGATGAAGAGCTCAGGCGCGCCGCTGCCGAAGCCATGGCAAATGACCCAACGGAAGGACACGCCATGCTCAAGGAGGGCGCCGCGCTTCCAGACATTATGCTTCGCCGCGCAGTCGTCTATGGATTGGCGCGCGTTGAGCAGCCCTGGGCAGTCGAAACATTACAGGTCATGCAGGTGGAGGACGATCAATGGGCTGTGCGCGAGCTTGCCAAACAATATTTGGAAGAAATGAGCAGGACCGATCCACGCGTGCCTCATAAACTTCCCCCGCCCTCCGAAGCCCCGTGGCTCATTGAGTTCGCAGGCAAGCAAGGCATGGGCATTCCTAAAGGTGCACCCGCCACCGATGTTCTCCTTACTGCATTCAAACTTGGGGATACCGAAGAACGTCTTGCCGCTCTGCCCTACCTCAAACGCATGGGGAGCGAAGGTATCATCGGCGCTTTATACAACGGTATGTATGGTGAAGACATCGAAGTACGCGAGGCGTCCTTCCTTGCCATCGAAGAGATCGCCGCAAGCGGTTATGCTCTTCCCAATCCCAGCCAGTTTGGAGTAGGTTAAGATGCTCATCACGAACGCCACGCTTGTCACTTGGGAAACAGAGAACCGCATACTCGCTGACCATGCCCTCTACATCGAAAATGGCCGTATCCGTGAAATAGATACCACAACCAATCTCAAATCAAAACATCTGAACGAAGAACAGCTTGATGCGCACGGTCAATACGTCATGCCGGGTAATATCTGCGCGCATACACACTTCTATGGAGCCTATGCGCGCGGCATGGCGATCCCTGGAAGCGCGCCCAAAGATTTCCCTGAGATTCTGCACAAGTTGTGGTGGCCCCTTGATCGGTCGCTCGATGCGGAGAGTATCCAATACTCGGTACTCCCCTGCCTCGTCGACGCCATCAAACATGGCACGACGACTCTCTTCGATCATCACGCCTCGCCCAATGCCATTGACGGCTCATTGGATATCATTGCTGATGAAGTTGAAAAATCAGGTCTACGCGGCGTGCTTTGCTACGAAGTGACTGACCGCGACGGTGAGACCAAAATGAAAGCAGGGATTCAGGAAAACATCCGTTTTATCAAAAAGACGAAAGGGCCGCTTCTCGCTGGGACATTCGGCCTGCACGCCAGCCTGACACTTTCTGACTCATCCCTGGCTTTGTGCCGCCAGGCCGCCCCTGACGATTTGGGCTTCCACATCCATACTGCCGAACACGAATCCGATGAATACGACAGCCTCAACAAAACAGGCTTGCGCGTCATCGACCGTTTGCAAAAACATAATATCCTCGGACCCAAAACCATCACCGCACATGGAGTCCATTTCGATGCGCGCGAAATGCAAATCCTGGCTGAAACAGGCACATGGTTATCCCACCAGCCGCGTTCGAACATGAACAATGGCGTGGGTGTTGCCCAGATCGAATCGATGATGCGGACGGGCATAAAGGTATGTTTGGGAAATGACGGCTTCTCCAACTGCATGTGGGATGAATGGAAGACAGCATACTTGCTTCACAAAGCCCATCACCGCGACCCGCGCCGCATGAGCGGGTTTGACGCGGCACACATGGGGATCTACAATAATGCCGCCCTGGCAAATGTATTCTTCCCAAATGCTTCCATCGGACAATTGGTTGAAGGTGCGTTTGCAGATATCATTTTTGTAGACTATCATTCAAACACACCGGTGACGGTGGGTAACCTTCCGTGGCACATCATCTTTGGTTTTCAGCCAGGCATGGTCACCACCACCATTGTTGCGGGCAAAGTATTGATGCAAGACCGTGAACTGCTCACACTCAACGAAAAAGAGATCGGAGCTAAAGCCCGCGAGATCGCCCCGAAAGTTTGGAATCGATATCAAAAAGAAGTGGCATCCTTCAACGACGCCGCTTAACAAAAAACGGCTCTGCTCGGGATGTATAAAACAGGAGAAAAAACATGGAAGAAAAAGCGCCGCTGTTATTAACCATTGCCGTGCTTGGCGGTACAGGCAAAGAAGGCAAGGGACTCGCTTATCGCTGGGCAAAAGCCGGTTATAAAGTGTTGATCGGTTCACGCTCTTCTGAGAGAGCTGTTACTGCCGCATCCGAGATCATTCAATTACTCGAAGGCTCATCCTCTGTGGTAGGGACATCTAATCTGGAAGCCGCCCAACTGGCGGAGATTGTTGTGTTGACCGTGCCCTACGCCGCGCACCGCCAAACACTCGAAAGCGTAGTCGACGCGCTCAAAGGCAAACTCCTGATCGACGTGACGGTTCCTCTTGTCCCGCCCAAAGTTTCCACGGTACAAATGCCTCCTGCAGGTTCTGCCGCGCAGGAAGCAAAGGAGATCCTGGGTGATGAGGTCGAGGTTGTTGCCGCGTTCCAGAGCATCTCTCATGAACTTTTATTGACCGAGTATGAGGTCGAATGTGATGTTCTCGTCACAGGGACCAGCGGCGAAGCCCGTGCCGAAGCTCTCACACTCGTCGAAGCTGCGGGATTGACCGGCTGGGATGCAGGTCCCATTGAAAACTCTGTAGTGCTCGAAGGGCTGGCAAGTGTCCTGATCAACATCAACAAAAAACATGGATCAAAACATGCAGGCATCAAGATCACAGGGGTAAAGAAGGAATAAACGGTAATGTGGGATCGGTTATTAATAATGAAAAAACTACTCGCGAACTCCTGAGGACTGCTCACGATCATGTCTCTCACCCTCACCCCTCTCCAATACATTCCACTTATCCGCCGAGACGACAACTTGGCGGATATTGTTGTTAATGTCTTTCAAGAAAACAGTCTCGATCTGCAAGATAACGATATCCTTGTCTTTGCTCAAAAGATCATCAGCAAAGCCGAAGGGCGGACGGTCAAGCTCGCCTCCGTTTCACCTTCTCAACGAGCTCTTGAACTTGCCGCACAAACAGAAAAAGACCCGCGCATCGTGGAACTGATCCTGCAAGAAAGCAACGAAGTCATCCGCACCCGCGTAGGAGCAATCATTGTCGAACATAAACTCGGCTTTGTTTGTGCCAACGCGGGAATCGATCATTCCAATGTAGATGCCCCTCTCCTCGCTGAGCATCCTGAAAGGCCGGAAGCCTCCATCGGGGAGATAAGCGCTAGGCGTGAGGGAGAAATGCCGAAGATTGGGTACTCCTCCTTCCACAAGATCCAGACCGGTCGGCAGAAAGGATGCGAAGCCAGATCGAATCCAAAACGGGAAAACGCGTTGGAGTCCTAATCATCGACTCGCATGGGCGCGCCTGGCGCAATGGAACAGTAGGAATTGCAATTGGCGTTGCCGGTATGCCTGCACTCGAAGACCTACGCGGCAAGCCCGATCTGTTCGGTTTCAAATTACAGATCACGCAGGTCGGTATTGCAGATGAGCTTGCCGCCGCCGCCTCACTGATGATGGGACAAGCCGCAGAAGGCACGCCTATCGTTCACGTACGCGGCTTCCCTTATCCGTTGCGTGACGGCTCGCTCAAAGAATTGATTCGTCCCAAAGAACAAGACCTATTCCGCTGACAAACCACAAGCCCTCGGCGCAGAATTATTGTTTGCAAAACGCCGCCGAGAGGACAACGGCTTGAGCCAATAACTGTTTCGCTAACGAACCTCTTATAAAAACTTGGTAGACTTCCAATTATGAATTTCCCAAAAGAATTCCTCGATCTCATTGAAGAATCAAAAGCCATACTCTATCTAGCCACGCTCATGCCCGATGGCTCACCCCAGGTTACGCCGGTTTGGTTCGACACTGATGGCGAACATATTCTCATCAACACCAACGAAGGGCGTGTGAAGGATAAAAACATGAAGGCTCGCCCGCAAGTCGCGATGACCATTCAAGACCCGAACGATCTCTATCGCTATCTGGGCATGCGCGGCGAAGTTGTCGGTTACACTACAGAGGGCGCAGATGAACATATCAACAAACTTTCACTCCGCTATGATAACAAACCCTGGACCTATCGCGAAACACAAAAGCGGATCATCTTCAAGATCAAGCCAACTCACTTTGACGAACACAACTGATCTCCACAACTTTTTGCGGACTCGCCGCTCGATCCGCCGCTTCAAACCAGACCCGGCGCCTGATTCTGTTATACAGAACATTCTCACCACTGCAACCTTCGCCCCCTCCGCACACAACCGTCAACCTTGGAGATTTGCCGTAGTGACGGATTCATCCGTCAAAACAAAACTCGCCAATGCGATGGCAGTCGAGTTCGAGCACGATCTCGAAAAAGACAAGCTCCCCCATGATGAAATCCAAAAACGGATAACCCGTTCAAAAGAAAGAATCGTCACAGCACCTGTTGTCATCATTCTCAATGTTGACATGAGCGATATGGATGTCTACCCAGATGAAAAGAGAAACAAAGCCGAATATCTGATGGCAACCCAATCCGTTGCCAACGCAGGCATGCAACTCCTGCTCGCCGCGCACGCGGAAGGCTTGGGTGGGGTTTGGGTGTGCAGTCCATTATTTGTGCAGGAAATCATACGAAGTGTTTTGGAATTACCAAAAGCATGGGAGCCTCAAGCCATGTTCTTTATCGGGTATCCGAAAGACATTCCCGAAGTAAGGGAAAGAAAGCCTTTGAGTGCTATCGTTATTAGGAGGTAATCAAATGAACGATGAACGAAAAAAATGGAGCAAGCAATATTATGCGAAAAATTTTGGGCTTGAGGGAGTTTCTTCGATTAGGATGCGCATTCTTATATGGATGTCTTTAGCAATTGTTTTGAGTTTTGGTATTTAACAACATTGGATATGTTGTTGGACTATTGTGTTGCGATTATGTTTACGGTTGCCAATTCTTGCTCCATATCAGTGGCAAGCCAGCATATCAGCATTTATTGGAAAATATCATGGGAAATGAAAATCTCCCGACCGAGCGATGTCTCGGCGTAATCAACTAGCAATGAAACCTGCAAATGGTGGTCTTACCTACCACTAGGATTATGGCTTGGATATTTAATTGATCTTATTATTGCTGTATGCTGTAATCAAATTTATATCAAATGAAAATCGTCGCACTTGCGGGCGGAGTTGGTGGCGCGAAACTTGCACACGGACTCGCTCAAATTCTGAAACCAGAAGAACTCACCATCATCGTCAACACTGGCGATGACTTTGAGCATTATGGTTTATATATCTCCCCAGACTTGGATACGGTTTGTTATACGCTGGCGGGATTGGCAAATCCAGAAACAGGATGGGGACGCGTGAATGAGACATGGCAGGTCATTGAGAATGCAAAAAGACTTGGCGGTCCCGCATGGTTCAATTTGGGCGACCAGGATCTGGGAACTCATCTCGAACGAACGCGGCGATTGAAGGAAGGCGATTCACTCAGCCAGATCACGCAAGATTTTTGCAAAGCATGGGGAGTTAAACATACAGTTCTTCCGATGTCTGACCAGCCTGTGAGAACAATTGTCGATACTAACGAAGGAGAACTCGCCTTTCAGGAATACTTTGTCCACCGCAGGTGTGAGCCGCGTGTAAAAGGATTCCGGTTTGAGGGGGCTGATTCGGCAGAGCCAGCTGCGGGGGCACGAGAGGCGATCCAGTCAGCGGATGCAGTCGTCATTTGCCCGTCGAATCCGTGGGTGAGTATAGATCCTATTTTGAAAGTTTTTTCCCTCACCCCTGTCCTCTCCCATAAGGAGAGGGGGACGCCGATCATTGCCGTCTCCCCCATCATTGGAGGAAAAACTGTGAAAGGACCTGCGGCAAAGATGTATGGAGAATTGGGCATTGAGCCATCAGCGTTCGCTGTGGCGAATCATTATCGTGGACTCGCAGATGGGTTCGTGTTGGATGAAATCGATTCGCAACTTAACGAAAGCGTCAGGGGTTTGAATATGCGGACTCTTGTAACCAACACGCTCATGAACAGTCTTGATAATAGAAAACAACTTGCAAATGATATTTTATATTTTATAGGAATGGAGCCATGACCATTTGGGCAATTATCCCCGTAAAGCCTTTACGACGCGGTAAATCGCGCCTGGCTGGAACCTTATCCGAAGATGAGCGCACGCAACTCAATCAATCACTTTTGCAGCATACCTTGGAAACATTGACCAACCTGAAGGAAGTGGAACAGGTACTGGTTGTCAGCCGCGACCCGAACGCTTTAACTCTGGCACGAAGTTACGGCGCCAGGACGGTGCAGGAGGAGGGTCAACCGGAATTGAACACGGCGCTCAAACGGGCGACGGTCATTGCGCAGGTATATGCAACACGCGGCGTTTTGGTGTTACCTGCCGATCTTCCGTTGATCTCCCGTGAAGACGTACTGACATTGATCAGCCGCGCTGGCGAGCCGCCTGTTGTGGTTATAGCGCCAGATCGGCACGAAAAAGGCACGAATGCCTTGTTGATCTCGCCTGCTGGTTTGATCGATTATGATTTCGGAGGGGATTCTTTTCATCGACACTGCGAACTTGTAAAGAAGGCTGGCGCCAGATTAGAAGTTGTCAACCTGCCTTCACTTGGGTTAGACTTGGACGTGCCGGAAGACCTTGCGCTGATTAAGGGTCTTGAGAAGGCAACAAACACATAACTCAAGAAGGAGAACGCCATGACCGAATACCCGAAAGGGCACGAGCGCGTAGCGCTATACCTGCAAGATTCACACGATCTGCGTGATGGACTGGACTACGTAAGATACGCGGAAGAAAAGGGGTTTGAAGCCGTCTGGCAGGCGGAGTCACGCCTGGTGCGTGATGCCATTGTCCCGATGGCGGCATACGCAGCCGTAACGAATAAAATCAAAGTTGGCTCTGGCGTCATCAACAATTGGACGCGCAATATTGGTCTGCTCGCCGCGACCCTGTTGACATTGGACGACCTTGCTCCGAACCGGATCATTTGCGGTATCGGCGCATGGTGGGATCCGCTGGCGAAAAACGTCGGTGTCGATAGAAGGAAGCCGCTTCTCGCCATGCGTGAGACCGTTGAAGTTTTGCGAAGATTGTTGAACATGGAACGAGTCACCTTTCACGGCGAGTTCCATCACGTAGACGGGATCGAACTGGACGTAGTGCATGGTCGCCGGGAGCCGCGTAATGTTCCGCTCATGATCGGCGCGACGGGTGACTTGATGATGGAATTGACCGGGGAAATCGCTGACGGCGCGGTGCTGAATTATTGTGTACCGCCCGAATATAACGACAAGGCGATGGAAATGCTCGAAAAGGGATTGAATAAATCAGGGCGCAAGATGGATGACTTTGACCGTCCGCAACTTATTGTTTGCTCTGTAGATGAAGACCACGATAAAGCCATCGAATATACAAAAGAATTGCTCTGCCAGTACCTTGCGCAACAGCCACATATTGCAAAGGCATCGGGTGTGTCACAAGATGTAATTCAGCAAATCCAATCCATTTTGGGATGGCCCGCTACAAAGGAACAGATCAACCAGGCAAAGCATCTTGTGCCGGATGATCTTATCGACCGCATCACCGCGTCGGGGACGCCCGCTGAGGCAAAAGCCAAAGTGGAGGAATACAAGAAGCGCGGATGCACTTGTCCCATTTTGTATCCTGTCGGCGGGAACTTCAAGTTACTGATCGATACTTTTGCTCAGGGGTAAACAATTCCATCGCGTCGAGCGGAGACTTTTGTGCTTGTTGAAAGTCGCAGACGAGACGCAGTGTTTTCCCTAACTGCGCTTCGTCTGCGTTCGCCTTTCGGCTCGCTCCGCTTAGCGCGAAGTATCCCGCACTACGTTGCCAACTTCCCCAGCAAATAATCCAACAACAACTTCAACGCCGCATCCGCGGAAGAGGATTTATTGTGTACGCGGTCGCCCTGAAAGTGAAATTCCCGCGCCCATTCGCCATCTTTGGCAACCAGCGCGATCCAGGTGGTGCCGACAGGTTTATCCAAAGTTCCGCCGCCCGGACCCGCTATCCCTGAGACAGAGACGGCAATGTCCGTATTAAGCGTATTGCGAGCGCCACGCGCCATCTCCAGGACGGTCTCGCGGCTCACCGCTCCGTGCGTATTCAACGTATCCCATGAAACGCCCAATATAGCCGCTTTGGCTTCATAGGCGTACGCAACGATACTCCCTATAAAATATTCGGAAGAGCCGGGCACATCGGTAATTCGATTCCCGATCAAACCGCCCGTACATGATTCCGCCAGCGCCAGACGTAAGCCGCGCTCGTGCAATAAATCCCCGGTTTCCATCTCTAAAGACCTGATCACATTGACCTCATGCTTGATAATTTCAAGGGATTATACACGGCACACATTTGAACGCGGTTATAATTTTTACATGCCCGATTGGACAGGAAGAAAAATAGGGAAAGTCGAGATCAACCATCTGATCGCCCGCGGGGGCATGGCAGAAATTTATACAGGCATCCATGAAACTTATGGGCTGGTGGCAGTCAAAATAATGAGAGGGCTGTTTGAACGTGACATCCATCAGCTTGCTCGTTTTAAACGGGAAGCGGATGTCGTTCGTGAACTACGCCATCCAAATATCGTGCGCATGTTGGAGTATGTAGTGGAGGATGAAACGCCATGCCTTGTTATGGATTACATCTCCGGTCCAACGCTGGCTGCCTACATGAAAAGCCTGCATGAGCGGGACAAACGCATCCCTATCGTCATCGTGGCGCAACTTTTGCAAGATATTGCCAACGCACTGGATTATGCACACAGCCAGGGAATTGTTCATCGCGATATCAAGCCTGCCAACGTTCTTCTATATTCCCCGGTACAGCAAATCAACGTGGATCATACCCTTCCGCTGGATGTACAACCGATTCTTACCGACTTTGGGCTGGTGCGCCTTCTAGACTCAACCCTGCAGACAACAAGCGGGTCTGTTTCGGGCACGCCAACCTATATGAGCCCCGAGCAATCGCGCGGCGAAAAAGTGGACAGCCGTACAGATATTTATTCCCTGGGCGTTATGCTCTACGAGATGATCGCCGGAGTCGTCCCGTTTCAGGCAGAGACCACCTTTGGCATGTTGATGAAACATATCAACGAGCCGCCTCCCCCCATCAAAGGCGCATCCATGGATATTCAAGCCCTGCTCGATAGGGCGCTTGCCAAAGACCCCGCCATGCGTTACCAAACAGCAGGCGAAATGGCAAATGAATTTCTCTCCATCTTCAATGGACAGAACGCCTCACCAGATACCCGCTACTTTGCAGAAGTAGCGCGCAAGGCAACTGAAGCCAGCAACACCAGGGTACAAGCGGAAAAGCCCCGTTTCCCATGGAAAAGGATCATAGCGGAAATGGTCTTCGCAATTATTCTTGCGCTTATCATTGCTCGATTTTTATGTCCCTGTTTTAACATCCATTAACCCTATGGCGGTATTGGGAGGGTTAAAAAAATAATCCATCCTGACTTAAAACAGAAGAGACACCACGTGTCTCTTCTTTGGTTTTGCAGGCGGCCTCTTATTTTTGCTTATGAGCAATATGCCACGAGATCAAGTTTATGGAGTCAGTCCCTGATTGATTTGATTGAAAATATCGTTTATTTGAGGTCCAAGGACACGGAGGATGCCAATCAAACCAACGGACAAACAGCAGAAAAGAACCACAAACGGGAGCAGTAGTGATCCCGCTGCCTGTCCCCAGCCAAATTGATGGACACCTTTAACCGCCATCACCTCGAGAACCAATACATAAATCCCTGCCAGCAGTCCGATTATGCCAAAGCACAGCCCCACGAAAGGGATGGCGGCAAACAGGGTTAAAAGGCTGGAGAGTAGTGAAAAGGGCGCAGCAATCGCAGCCAACGCATACGCGAGCTGGTCATAAGTTCCATGCCCGCCAAACATTTTTGCCAGCAACTGCACCACGCCCACAAAAGCGGCAAAGAAAACCACCGAGATCACAGCCGCAATGGGGGCGCCACATACTGCACCGATCAGCCTGCTACCCAGTCCACTCCCACCTGCAAATTGACCGTTTAAGTCATACTGTTGCATAAACTGGCGCATGTATGCCCCCTGGATCAGTGATGAAATAAATAGTTGTACCAGAGAGGTGACAAAGATCCACAGAAACGCGGTCGTGGATTTTGCATTCCCTGAACCAGCCAGATCAGCAAAGGTTTGCTCATTAGGCTTGGTAATAGCATTCATCCATATTTGAAAAACGGATGCGGGACGATTAGGAGTAGGGGATACGGGAGCGTTCATTGGCTCATTCATAAGTTCCTCCGAAAAATAGATTTGCCTGATTATTGCACATATCACAACGAAATACAATAAATAAAACCAAAAATAGTACAAAAGAATATCCATGCCGCATAACACCCAACCTTAAATTTGAATATGAATCGCTCAGTCAAATTTGACAGTGGCAATAAAAAGCAGGACAAGCGGTAAAATTACTCATCTATGGAAATTTCTGAAAAACTTCAAGGGATACTTGCCACGCTTCCCTCCAAACCCGGTTGTTACCTGATGAAAAACGCCGAGGGGAAGATCATCTATGTGGGCAAAGCCATCAGCTTGAAGAACCGCGTCCGTTCGTATTTCCATTCAGATTCGAGTCACGATGCGAAGACCCGCCGTCTCGTGCGCGATATCGCCAATATCGAGTGGATCGTTGTCGGGTCCGAGCTTGAGGCGCTCATCCTTGAGATGAACCTCATCAAGAAACATCGCCCCAAATACAACATCCGCCTCAAGGACGACAAGCGTTATCCATACATCAAAGTCCATTGGAACGAGCCTTTTCCCCATGTGACCGTCACCCGGCAAATGGCGGACGATGGAGCGCGCTACTTCGGTCCGTATACATCTGCGTGGGCGGTTTATCAAACACTGGATGTCTTGCGGAAAATATTTCCCTACTTGACGTGTGACCGCGAGATCACCGGGATGGACAAACGTGCGTGTCTTTACTTTGACATCAAGCTGTGTACCGCTCCCTGCATTGGCGCGGCGTCCCAAGCCCAATACCGCCAAATGATCTCTGACCTGATGGATTTTCTCAGCGGACACAGCGAGGGCATTGTCGCGCGTCTCGAACAGGATATGCATAAGGCATCCGAAGAAATGCGTTTCGAGAAAGCCGCCGCAGTACGCGACCAACTCAAAGCCATTCAATCCATCATCGAAAGACAGCGCATCGTCTTTGCAACCGATTACCTGGACTCGGACGTACTGGCTATGGCGCGCAGTGACGGGGAAGCCTGCGTGCAAATCTTCTTTATACGCGGCGGCAAATTGATCGGGCGCGAATACTTCATCCTTGAAGGGACGGAGGATGCGGCAGATACCGAGGTGATGGAGCAATTCATTACCCAGTTCTATACTGAAGCCGGCAACTGTTCCACAACAGGTGATGCTCCCCAAAGAGATCGAGGAGGCGCAGATCATCAGTCAATGGCTCCGATCGAAACGCGGCGGCGAAAAAGTGGAATTCTTTGTCCCCAAAGAGGGGCAGTCACAAGAACTGGTTCAGATGGCAACCGAGAATGCAACGGAAACGCTTACAGCATTGCGCGCTCAGTGGCAGGCAGACACGCACAAACAGGAACAGGCGCTTGCGGAGTTGCAGGAAAACTTGAAATTATCCGAGCCGCCAAACCGCATCGAGTGTTACGACATCTCCAACACACAAGGGACAGCCATCGTCGGAGCGATGGTTGTGTTCACACAAGGCGTGCCAGACAAAAAGCTCTATCGTAAGTTCAATATTGAGAGTGTGATCGGCGCGCCGGACGATTTCGCTTCGATGGAGGAAATGCTGAGGCGTAGATTCCGCAGATGGCAAGCGGCTCAAGAAACAGCAAACCAGCCCGGAGCGAAGATGGACGCGTCATTTTCCTTCCTACCAGATCTCATCATCATTGACGGCGGCAAGGGTCAATTGGGGCGCGCGGTACAAGTCCTTGAAAAATTCGAGTTGCTGGACAAGGTTCCCGTAGTGGGACTTGCAAAACGGGAGGAGGAAATCTTCTTCCCACATAAGTCAGAATTGTTGTTATTACCTCGTCATTCACAGGGACTGTATTTGGTCCAGCGCATTCGTGATGAAGCGCATCGCTATGGGATCACCGCACACCGCAAAAAGAGGCAGAAGCTTGGCATGGCATCACAACTGGATTCCATCCCCGGCATCGGACCGGCGCGGCGCAAGGCGCTCTTGAAACATTTTGGTTCTGTGGATAAGATTAGGGAAGCTTCCATTGAAGACTTGAGAGTAATTGTTCCGGCAGACGCGGCACACTCCATAAAGGCACACCTCGAATGAGACAAATTTGGACGGTCGACGATGATGAAGAAATGAGCCATGCAATTGGGCTTATGTTAAAACTGCTGGATTGTGATGATTACATCATTTAAGAGCGTACGCTCTGCCGCGCAGCGGTTTGCAGCTGGCAGAAAGCCCGACCTGCTCATCCTCGATATTAATATGCCCGAAGTATCAGGGTTGGATATGGTCGAATTTCTAAGGCGGCGTGACAATACGAAAGATCTTCCCATTGTGATGCTCTCTTCAGAAGCATCCGATGCAATGGTGGATAAGGCCATGGAACTGGGGGCGGATTCCTATGTCATGAAGCCGGTAACCATAGACGAGCTTGAAAAGGCAATGGCGACCGCCTTTTACAAGCACATTAATTTGCGAGCAGAGCGAGTGGAAAATGGCAAATAAGAAATCCAAACGAAAAAACCAACCAACACAAAGCGAAGAGAAAACAACTTCATCATCGACCCGTGCCCTTCAAATCCTGTTCGTTATTTTCTCGATCCTGATCGTGCTGTCCATGGTATTGGCTGCCACATCAAATTTCTAATAACGCTGGAGTGATAAACATCGGGGATGATATAATCCCAACCGTTGCGCGGCGAAGTAGTCCGCGCTTTATTCTGGTTATCCACGGAAAGAACTGATATGCTCGACAAACTTAAAGGCATCGAAGAACGATACGAACAACTTGGCAGGGAATTGCTTGAGATCGGCAGTAACTATCAACGCGCGGGCGAGATCAACAAGGAACGCGTAGACCTCGAAGAGATCGTTGAAAAGGCGCGCGAATACCGTCAGGCCATGAAAAGCTTCGAGGAAGCCAAAACAATCATCGTGTCCGAAAATGATACGGAACTTATCGCATTGGCAGAAGCGGATATTGAAGACCTGACTCCAAAGATCGAAGTCGCTTGAAAAAGCAATCAAGGGGATGCTGATCCCTAAAGATCCTCGTGACGACAGAAATGTGATCGTCGAGATCCGCGCCGGGGCAGGCGGCGACGAAGCCGCCATTTTCGCCGGCGACCTCTTCCGCATGTACACGCGGTTTGCAGACAGACTGCGTTGGAAGAATGAAATCATGTCCGAAAGTTCCATTGGCGTTGGCGGCTACAAGGAAGTGATCTTCGAAATTCGCGGAAAGGACGCGTATTCGAAACTTAAATACGAATCGGGCGTCCATCGTGTACAACGCGTGCCTGCCACCGAAGCGCAGGGACGCATTCACACCTCTACCGCAACCGTTGCCGTCCTTGCAGAAGTGGATGAAGTGGATGTTGAGATACCCGAAAGCGATATCGAAGTCGAAGTCTATCGTTCCTCCGGCGCAGGTGGACAAAACGTACAAAAGAACTCAACCGCCGTGCGCCTGACCCACAAGCCTACTGGCATGGTTGTCACCTGTCAGGATGAACGTTCGCAATTGCAAAATAAATTGAGAGCGCTTGGCATTCTGCGCGCCCGCCTCTTATGAGATCGAAGAGGAGAAGCGCCGCGCCTCCATCGAATCAGATCGCCGCTCACAAGTGGGAACCGGTGAACGCTCGGAAAAGATACGCACCTATAACTATCCGCAAAACCGCGTCACCGATCATCGCATCGGGCTTTCCAATTACAACCTGCCCGCCGTCATGGATGGCGATATTGACGAATTCATTGAAGAGCTTTCGACCCGCGATGAAGCGGATCGCCTTTCTGCAAGTGGGATTGATGACGATTAGCTCGCGCCGAGTTGAGCATTCGTAGACGAGGCGTTGAATGAAAACCCCGCTTCTTTCGGACATCACAAACTGCCTCGCCCCAACCAGCGATACCCCCGCCCTGGACGCGTCCGTTCTCCTTGCCCACATCATCAAAAAACCGCGCACATGGGTAATGGCTCATCCCGAACTGAACATCACAACTGAACAACAAGAACAATTGAATAATGCATTGACGGAACTGGAAACAGGCAAGCCATTTCCGTACGTCTTAGGTCATTGGGAATTCTTCGGATTGGACTTTGGCATCACGCCCGATGTTTTGATTCCCAGACCAGAGACAGAACTACTCGTCGAAAAAGCAATAGCATGGCTGGGCAAACATCCCAACAACAGAACACTCACAGATGTTGGGACAGGTTCAGGCGCAATCGCCGTTTCCATTGCGGTCAATATCCCTGATGCACACATCCTTGCCACAGATATTTCATCGCGGGCTTTACAAGTTGCAAAACAAAACGCTGAAAAACATGGTGTAAGCGATAAAATTGAATTTATTGAATGTGATCTTTTGCCAACTCAATCGTCAGTCGCTGATCGTCAACCGTCAATTAATTTATTGTGTGCCAACCTCCCTTACATCCCAACACGAACTTTACGCAACCTGCCCATTTACGAAAGAGAGCCAACCCTCGCGCTCGATGGCGGAAAAGATGGTCTTGATCTCTTTCGCAAATTGATGAAGATCGCTCCTAAATGGATGTCGCCCAACAGTTTGATACTGCTCGAGATCGAATCAACGCTCGGCAAACAAACCACAGAGCTCGCACGCGAACTGTTTCCAAATGCAAACATCCAATTACATCAGGACCTGACCGGACGCGACCGTTTGTTGGAAATTGAATTACCATGAATACAGATATCATTTCCGCACAAGATCCAAATATGACATCCAGGGCGCTGGATGTTTTACGCGCAGGCGGGCTGGTTGCCTTTCCCACGGATACAGTATATGGCGTTGGCGCTTTGGCATTTAACGGCAAGGCAATTAAGTCAATTTATACCGCCAAAGACCGCCCCGTTGAAAAAGCGATTCCCATTCTTGTTGGAGAAATAAAAGATACAGAAAAAGTCGTGAGCGAATTTCCCCATGTGGCGAGAAAACTTGTCTCCCGCTTCTGGCCCGGACCGTTGACCTGTGTCATCCCCAAAAATCTGACTCTCCCCGAAGCCGTCTCTGCCACATCCACCGTTGGCGTGCGAATGCCAGATCATGCCATAGCCCGCGTGCTTTTACGTTTCGCAGGTCCCCTGGCTGTCACATCCGCGAATATTTCAGGCAAAGAGAGTCCGTCCACTGCGGAGGAAGTTTTTGCCCAACTCGGTGGACGTATCGAATTGATCATTGACGGAGGCAAGACGCCGGGAGGAGTCCCATCCACAGTTGTGGATTGCTCAACGAGTCAGCCAACGATCCTTCGCGAGGGTCCCATTTCATCCGAGCAAATATTTTCGACCATTTGAGACGGTTCTCGTTCGCACGGAAATTCTCATATCGTTATTATTATTGTTCATTGAATGTTCATCTTCAACCATAATAATAGCGAGCGTATTCTCCTCCATAAAAGCCTCGAACAAATCTACGCAGTTTGTTCGAGGCTTTTCTTTCCTGGTTTTCTCTTATCCAACTCTAAAGATGACTTCAGGTTCCATTCATGTGCCGGAATATAATAGGAATTGCATTCTCCTATACAAACCGTCTGCGGCTCGGGCAAGCCAAAGGCGGTTTGGGTTTTAAAGGAGGCGCGTCATTGCGAGGAGCGTTTTTTTGCGACAAAGCAATCCCCAACTTATGAGGAGATTGCTTCGCCAACGAACGGCTCGCAATGACGGCTATGAAAGCGGCCATGTTGGTTGGACATCCATATCCAACTCAGAGACATGACCCAACGCATAACGATAATATCCCGCGGCAGCGATCATGGCGGCATTATCGGTGCATAAAGAGAACGCGGGGATATTGACCTTGAACTCCGTTTGAGATTGGAAAATATTCCGCAAGGCGCGGTTCGCAGAGACGCCGCCCGCGACCAAAATTTCCTTTGCCCCATATTCACGCGCGGCTTGCATGGTTTTATCAAACAAGGTTTCGACAACTGTCTTCTGGAACGACGCGGCAATATCTTCTACAGGAAGTGCATGGCTTTTCTTTTTCAAGTCATTGACTTCGTACAACACTGCTGTCTTGAGTCCGCTGAAAGAGAAATCATATTTTCCATCCAGTTTGGCGCGTGGGAACTTGAATCGATCCGGGTCACCGCTCTCTGCTGCCTCTGGATGGATGGACCGCCCGGGTAGGAAAGCCCCAAGAGACGCGCCACCTTATCGAAAGCCTCACCAGCCGCATCGTCCTGCGTGGAGCCGAGACGTTCGTACGTCAAATGATCGGTCATGAGATTCAGTTCGGTATGTCCGCCAGAGACGAGTAAAGCCATCAGTGGAAATTGAGGTTCAACAGGAATTGATTCGCCCGCGTTGTAGATCCACGATGAATAGATATGTCCTTCAAGATGATTGACACCGACCAGGGGTAGACCGGTTCCGAGAGCAAGTCCCTTCGCCATATTCATGCCAACCACAAGCGACCCCGCCAAACCGGGACCGCGCGTGACCGCAAGCGCATCCATATCTTTCAACGTGAGATTTGATTGTGCAAGAGTTTGTTCGACAACAGGGATGATACTCAGCACGTGTTGACGCGACGCCACCTCAGGGAAGACGCCGCCGTAACGGGCGTGCATCTCCATTTGAGAGGCAACCGTCGAAGCAAGAAGCGCGCGTCCGTTTTCAAGAACGGCGCAGGCGGTTTCATCGCAGGAGGATTCGATGGCAAGGATACGGGCAGGAGGTAATGTTGTCATTGTTTCTTTTTTACCACAAAGGAGACGACACTTGCACCTGGCGCAAGTGCTGGAGAGTACACAAAGGGGATATTCTTTTCCCCTTAAGAAGGGAACCTTCGTGACCTTTGTGTACGTTGTGTTTAATTCTTCTTCCACTTCTTCATCTCTAAAACAAAATCATATGGATATTCGGCAAGCAATTCAAATACCCCATCGGGTCGCACCCAATAAGTATCCTCGATACGAAATCCCATGCCTTTTTCAGGATAATATAATCCAGGTTCAATGGTAATGACAACGCCGGGTTTGAGAATATTATTATCACCCGATTGCAAACCCGACCCGGGGCGTTCATGGATATTGATACCGACGCCATGCCCCAAACTGTGGACATATCCGTCCATGGGGTTCTTTGAATTAAGCGGAGACTTGTGTCCCTTCGATTCAAAGTATTCGCAGGTCATCAATTGATAATCTTTGAAATTGGCATTCAGATCAAGGTTCTCGATGACCTTGTCATAAACTTCCTGCACCTGATCGTACATTGCCTGCGCTTCGGGAGTGGCATATCCCAGAGTCCAGGTACGCGTGAAATCGTAAAAGTATCCGCCGCCTTTTTCGGCAGGGAAAATATCAAAGACGATGGTCTTGCCCAATGAGATCGGTTCTTCCGGGTTTCCAACCGAATGTGGAACACCCGCATCGTGACCGATCGCAAAAATGACACCTTCCGAATCTATGGCGCCGCGCTCCGCCAGCCAGAGAGCGATCTTACCTTTCACATCGCCAATGGTAAGCGGACTGCCATCCTCCTTCATCAAGACCTCGTCGCTCCGCACATCGGATGAGGTAAGCAATTCCTGCACCATGCCCACAACTTCCGTGGTCACCGCGCCCATCTGCCGGATGCGCGCCACTTCCACATCTTCCTTGGTTTCCATTGCCTGCAAAATAACGGAATTCATTCCAGACTCACCAACAAACTCAACTTCGGGCATGAGCTTCATCAATTTCGTCATGACGCCAAACAAACTTTGAAAACTCCACTTTACCATAAATGGCGATCCGCCCTTTTTCCAAGCCATATTCAGCAAGGATCTTCTGGAAGCGTAACGCGTCGACAGTTTGCATATCCCCATTCGCCTGCTCCATAAAATCCTGCCAGGGATAATCGTTGAACGAACGCGTCTTCAATCCACTTTTGGCGGCTTCGTCGCGTTCCATATCGTTATAAAACAACACAGGCTCTTTACCCTGTTTTTTCAAAAGCAATGCACTGCTCACATGCCCGCCGCCGACAAAGTAATACATCGGCGGGTTATTTTCAGCATCACCCAAGATCATTATGGCATCAAGATTTCTTTCCTTCATCAGTCTATCAAGGTCTGATTTCATTTTGTCTCCTCAGTGTTTAGTTTTTCAAACTCACGAGCAATGTCATCATTTTCAAATATCAACTTCAAGGATTTCTTTGCCTCGGTAAATCTGACAGATAAGCCGATCACTATCCTCCGAATCATTGAACACAGAAAATATTGTCAATGGACGTTTCAAAAGCAACTTTCCATACGCGGGAGCAAAGAGGATTTTCAAAATAAACTCCACCAACGTCCCCGCTGCGATCCCTGCAAACAAGCCAGCAGTTGCGCCCAATATATATGGCATCGCAAGCGTTTGGGTGGTTGTGCCTTCGGGTGAGATCAACCAGACAGGGATGAACACAATCACACACACCAGCAATCCAACAATAAAGAACGGCAGCCAGGTAACATTGGCAATCCTATTTTCTCTTGTCGAGCATTCAGCACATAGCGGCACATTCATTTCGAGTTGAATCATTTGTCCGCTCTTTTGCGCACCCGTGCTCAACTTTACAGGAAACTCTCGCACTTTCGGTTTCCCACAATGCACACACCTATCCGGGAATTTCAGCATGGGCGGTTTCTTGGGATCACGGATAGGAAACTCAACGGTAATCATCCAGCACCTTTTTCAAAACCTGTAACAATAAATCATCGTTCAATACGGTGCGCGGGTCGAGCAATACTTTATCGTTTTCCGTCCTTGCAATAATTGGCGGATTCGCCTCTCGAAGTCTCTTCAAAAATTTATCCGGCGACTTGACACTCAAAGCCAAAACGAAAGTGGACATGGACTCTTCAGGCAGACTTCCACCGCCCACAGTGGATTCGGACTTAACCACCTCTCCCTGCCCCAACGCCTCCCGCCACGCTTCTGCCCGGACTTTGACCTGCTCCAGCGTTAAGGACATCATCTTCACGATAGGTATTTCCCGCTCCGCCTCATCCTTGAGATAATGTGTCAGTGTGGCGGTGAGACCTGCCAAGACAAGTTTTATCGGCTCTGACAGCGCGTGCCAGCGGATGTTTCTTGATCTTGTCGATCAAATCTTTCTTGCCGATGATAATGCCCGCCTGAGGTCCACCCAATAATTTATCGCCAGAGAAACAGACCAAATCCACGCCCGCGGCAAGCGACTCTTGCACGGTCGGTTCATGAGCAAGTCCATATTTAGCGGTGTCGATCAACGCGCCAGAACCGAGATCATCCACAACAGGTACACCTGCCTTATGGGCAACGTCAACGATATCTTTCAATTCAGGCTCTTCGGTGAAACCGACGATCTTGAAGTTACTGCGATGCGCACGCATGACGAGTGCGGGTTTATAAGCGGACTCTGTCACGGATTCACGGACTGAAACGGATGAGCCAACGCCGAGGGCTTCTTCGTAATCGGATAAACGGATTTTGTTCGTGGTGCCAACTTCCATCAGTTTTGCGCCTGATTGCTTCATCACATCTGGGACGCGGAAGCCGCCGCCGATCTCAACGAGCTGAGAACGGGCAATGACCACACGCTTCCTGTTCGCCAAAGCGGATAGCACGAGCAAAACAGCAGAAGCATTGTTATTGACAACCAGCGCGGCTTCGACACCCGTCAATTTTTGTAAAACAGATTCGGCATGAATAAAGTCTTGAGCCACGCTGTCCTTTGGACAAGTCATATTCAAGGTTGGAATAATTCGACGCGACATCATTCATCGCCTGGATGGTGGCATTTGATAATGGAGCGCGTCCTAGGTTGGTGTGGAGGATAACTCCGGTGGCGTTGATCACTGGATGAAGAGTTGGCGCTATCCATGCAGAGAGATGGGATTCGGCGTGGGTCAGGATAAGGTCCGTTGGAGGCAGGACAGTTTGAAGGTCTGATTTGAAGCGTGCGCGGGTTTCCTCCAGAGTCAATCGGAGCGCGTCCAGGGTCAGCGGGCGACCATATGCTTCGATGAGACGAGTCGCATTTTGTAGTAATTGTTCAACCGAGGGAAGGTCGCGAAGATTATTCATCTTGTACGGGAGGACTCCAACGGGATTTTTCGCGGAGGCGTATAAAGTATTCGATGGCGATAAGTCCTCCGGCAAGTCCGAGAATAATATAAATCGTGACAAGGCGTCCCAATTGAAGCCAGGCAAGGGTGGCGGCATAGACTCCAAACCACATCGCCTGACGGACGATCACATTCGCCTCGGCGGGTTTTTCATCGGGAAAGCGTTTGTGGAAGAAGTAAACGACGGGCAGGAGGACGCCGGTGATCGCCATCAGAGTAAGAACGAAGAATCCCCAGCGGGGCCAGATATAGGGATAGGTTTGCGTCAGGAGGAAATACAAACCGCCCCAGCCAATGATGATGAGTATCAATGCCGAGATACCGAAGGGTTTGAATTCGAGTTTTTGATCCATTGATTGAATTATACTCGGAGAGAGAAGTGCGCCCGATGGTTGAGTAGTTCCGCACGCGCTGAGCGGAGCGATAGCGAAGTCGAAGCGTTGCGGAACGTATCGAAACCATCACTAACACGCAAACAAAATATTTCTTGAAACGTGTGGTCTCGATATGCTCCGACGAGCACGGGCTACTCGACCACCAAGACCATGGAGGTTATCATGAATGTATCAGATGCAATTCGCACGAAAAGGGCAATCCGTAAGTTTCAAGACAAGACTTTGCCCGAAGAAATTGTGACGGCGATTCTCAATGCAGGTCGCAGGTCGCAGTCCTCGAAGAACGAACAGACGTGGCAGTTTATCGCCATCCAGGATAAGTCAATTCTCAAAGCCTTGTCCAAGTGCGGACAATGGGCGGGACATCTCGCAGGCGCGGCATTGGCTGTTGCCATTCTCACGCCCGACCCGAACGAAAAGTTCCAGATCATGTTCGACGCGGGTCAAGCCGCGGCGTTCATGCAACTCGCCGCATGGGAGTTGGGCGTCGGTTCCGTCCCGGCTTCGTTGTATGAGCACGAGAAGGCACGCGAGATTTTGGGTTTCCCCGCCGAATGGCATGTGCGCATCGCACTGTCGTTTGGGTATCCAGTGGACGAAGAGAAGTTGTCGGCCGCGCCAAAGAAGGGCGGACGGAGGTCGTTGGAGGAAGTGGTGCATTGGGATAAGTGGTAATTCCATGAAGGTGATCGATTACAACTCTCCAACCGTAAATGCCAGAGGCGAGGTCATCCTATGGACTCGTTACAGCGCAGAGCAATTCACCGAAGACTTGGGAGATGGTATTTCGCTGGATATGATCGTCATCCCTGCGGGTTCGTTCCAAATGGGATCGCGTCCCAGTGAAGGAAATGCCGATGAGCACCCGCAACACTTTGCCACGATCAAATCGTTCATGATGGGAAAGTTTCTCATCACACAGGGACAGTGGAAAGCGGTCATGGGAAAACTGCCACGCTGTAGATTCAAAGGGGATAATTTGCCTGTGGAACGAGTCTCATGGAAGGATGCGCAGAAATTCTGCGAGCGACTTTCCAAAAAACGGGACGAAACTATCACCTGCCAAGCGAATCACAATGGGAATATGCCTGCCGCGCAGGGACAACGACTCCGTTCAGCTTTCGGCGAAACGTTGACATCAGACATTGCCAACTACAACGGCGAACACACTTTTGCCGAAGAACCACGCGAAGTCTATTTTCATTCCACGAGCGAAGGCGGGAAATATCCACCCAATGCGTTTGGGCTGTATGACATGCACGGAAACCTGATGGAATGGTGCGCGGACAACTGGATCGATGATTACCACATGTCGTCTAAGAGATGATAGTGCTTACCAAATGTTCGATAATCCCTACCGCGTTGCCCGTGGCGGATCGTGGCATGATAATCCCCAGCTTTGTCGCAGTGCGGCACGGATTCGGTTTATGGAGAAAGATGCGGAAGAGTATATTGGGTTTCGGGTGGTTTGTGATGCAATGTCCATAAATCATGGAATTGCATATTTTGAAAGATAACGAGTGGGTATAATTAGGACATCAATCGTTAACACAGCAGGCTTTCTCTGAAAGAGGGACTCCATGACCGACGGACATTGTTTCATCAGTTACTCCACCGCAGATGCGCTGGAGTTTGCGACGCAAACTTGCGGATGAACTTGAGGGCGGCGATGATCCGCACATCAATGCGTGGTTCGATAAACGCGACCTGCGATCCAGGCATGGAGTGGGATGTTCAAATTGACGATGGGCTAAAAAGCTGCAAACTTCTTCTTTTCGTAATGACAACCGACAGTACAAACGAAAAATCGGTTTGCAAACAAGAGTGGAGCCGAGCGCTTAGTTACAAGAAGCTTGTCATTCCCATTCTGCTGCACCCAAGCATAAACACACCATTCCGATTAGGCGACCGCCAGATGGATAGACTTCACAGGCAATTTTGAAGCAGGGATAGCCCAACTTCGACGACACATAGCTTGGTTGGATTCTCCAGAAGGTGTGCTTCAATCCTATAAGGATCGTTTGGCTGACGCAGAAAGAGATATACAGCGTGCCAGCAAGAAGTGAAAAGCTACGAATAGAAGCAGAAATCGAAGAATTGAAAGCACAAATCAAACGACAACAAGAAATTGTCAAAAACCCAAAAGCTGCCGAAGAACAAACAAAGAAGAATATCGAAGCGGGCTCGAGCGCGAGCGTCAGCCTGAGAAGCCTGTGGCGGGGAAAACGTCTACGCGCTTTATCAATCCGCCGCCAGGGATCGCGCCGAATTATTTTCAGGATCGGTTGATTGAGACAAAACAAATCGTTGACTTCCTCAATAACGACTCGCAGCGCTTGATGACGATCGTGGGACGCGCGGGGGTGGGAAAAACTGCAATGGTCTGCCGCCTGCTCAAGGCGTTGGAAAGAGGCGAGCTTCCCGATGACCTCGGCGAGATGAAAGTAGATGGGATCGTCTATTTGAGCGAGACGGGCAGTCACAGGGTCAACTTTGCGAACGTCTTCGCGGATCTTGAGCAAACTCCTTCCGAAGGATGACGCCGAGCGGCTGGAGGAAATCTATAAGAACCCACAGACATCCACAGGCGATAAAATGCGCGCGCTGTTGGATGCCTTCCCCAGCGGACGGGTGATCCTGCTGTTGGATAACTTTGAAACCCTGATCGACCCCGAAAGCCTGAACCTGCGTGACAGCGAATTGAGCGAGGCGCTGAACGCCCTGCTCGGCGGACAGCACCATGCCGTGAAAGCGGTCATCACCACGCGCATCGCGCCGCGTGACCTGGCGGTCAGCGAGCCAGGCAGGCAGCACCACCTGAGTTTGGATGAAGGACTTGAATCGCCTTACGCGGAAAACGTCCTGCGTGAAATGGACGCGGACGGACGCGTGGGACTCAAGTCCGCGCCTGATGCGTTGCTGAATAAAGCCCGCGAAAAGACACGCGGCTACCCGCGCGCGTTGGAAGCGTTGTATGCCATCCTGTCGGTTGACCGTTACACCACGCTCGAAGAACTGCTCGAGATCAGCCTGCCCGATGAAGTGGTGCAGAAACTGGTGGGCGAAGCCTTCAACCGCCTTGACCCGAGCGCGCAAAAAGTGATGCAGGCGCTGGCTGTCTATAACCGTCCCGTCAGCCCCGCCGCGATTGATTACCTGTTGCAACCGCATTTGCCAAGCATTGACAGTGCGCTGGTGCTGAACCGTTTGGTGAACATGCACTTCGCCCGCCGTGAGGCAGGACGATATTATTTACATCCTGCGGATAAGGAATATGCTTTTAGTATTATTCCTGTTGAAAAGCTTTTAACCACAAAGGACACGAAGGTCACTAAGGAAAACCAAGAAGAACGTGATGATTTCCGCTCTCCCTGTGGGATAGGGCAGGGTCACGGCTTTTACCCAACACGACCTGCTCAACCGCGCCGCGGATTACTTCGCGCAAGCCCGCAAGCCGCGCGCAGAATGGAAAAAACTGGATGATCTTGCCGCGCAACTGGCAGAATTTGATTTGCGTTGTGAAGCAGGCGATTATGATACCGCGGCAAGTGTGCTGACTGAATTTGATTTTAATTACCTGCTATTGTGGGGGCATTATCACTTGATGATTCAATTGCATCTGAACATAAAAGACAATTTGACAGATAAAAGATTGATCATGACTAATATGAACGGGTTAGGATTAGCTCACGCCCAAATTGGGAATGCTCAAGAGTCTATACCCTATTTTGAAATAGGATTACAAACTGCGCGTGAAGAAAAGGATCGCGGATGGGAGAGCCCTTTCCTCGGCAATCTTGGGAACAGATATGCAGAATTAGGCGATGTGCACAAAGCTATTGATTTATATGAAGATGCATTAGTTATTGCTCGCGAGGTTGGCGACAAATTTAATCAAGGAAATTGGCTGTGCAGTCTTGGAAATTGCGACGCCGATTTAGGCGATGCACACAAATCCATCGAATTCTACGAACAGGGGTCGGTCATTTTTCGTGAAACTAGCAACAAGAACTCTGAATTCATCTCATTAGAAAATCTTGGGAATAGTTTCTTGAGTTTGAATGAACATAAAAAATCCCAAGAGAACTACCAACAAGCCATTCAAATCGCGGATGAAATTTCGTTTTCATTAGAGCAACAAGTTGCACGCAATGGATTAGCAGAAACTTTTCTTTTGCAAAATGATTTGGTCAATGCCCGCGCCACGATCGAAGCTGCGCTTCAATATGATGTGCCAGAAAACAATCACAATGTAACCGCCCTGCACGGCATCATCGCCTTGCGACAAGGGGAAAGGGAAACCGCGGGAGAGGCTTTTACCAAGTCCATTGCGCAGGCGGATGAAATCCTTGCGAAGACGCCCGAGTATTACGATGCGCTGGATGCGAAGGGGTTAGCGTTAGCAGGGCTAGTGGTAAGTGGTGAGTGGAAAGTGGGAAGTGAACGAGAGCACGACGATATACTTGTCGAGGCGGTTGAGACGTTTCGTAAAGCGCGGGAGATTGCGCCACATGCGGGGGTGGTCAAGTCCGTGTTGCGGTTGTTCGATGAGTTGGCGAAATGTGATACTGAGGGAGTATTGAAGGATGTGAGGAAGGCGGTGGAAGGTTCTTGACCCCCCATCCCGTCCTGCCCCCAAATCAAAGTTCGGATTTAGGGGCAGGTGAATAGAAATTTTGAATGAATACTTTTGTCAACACCCAAGTTGAAATTTCTCCTCCCCCAATTGTGATCTTCGATTGGGGGAGGCCGGGAGGGGATCGAATTGCATAAACGCACAACACCCAAAATCTTTGCACGCGCCACACCTGCCCTGGCGGGCGGTGCCAGGGAACAACTTCACCGTGAAATGACACCCGCCGAAGTCAAACTCTGGTCACATTTGCGAGCACACCGCATGGGCGATGTCCATTTTCGGAATCAGCACGCCATCGGGAATTACATCGTGGATTTTTGTGCGCCGCGCAAGAAACTCATCATTGAACTGGATGGAAGTCAGCATCTCGAACAACAAGAATACGATGAGGAAAGAAGTAATTCCTGAAATCAAAGGGCTATCGTATCCTCCGCTTCTGGAATAATGATGTGATGAATAATACAGACTCGGTCTTAACTGTTATCTGGAATACATTGAAAGAAAAGAACGAAACATAAATGGACACCTCCCTCCTCCCTTTCTTCAAACCTCGCGGTGTCGTTGTTATCGGCGCGTCCACCTCACCAGAAAAATTGGGTTACGGCGTAGCGCGCAACCTCATCGAAAGCGGATATCAAGGCGCGATCCATTTTTTGGGTCAGAAGCAGGGGGAACTATTCGGGCGTCCGGTCTACACGGACTTGAACCAAATCCCTAACCCTGTGGATCTTGCGATTCTCATTGTCCCGCCGAATGCCACGCCCAAAGCCATCGAATATTGTGGACGACGCGGGGTCAAAGCCGCGATCATTGTCTCTTCGGGGTTTCGCGAGTTCAGGTGCGGAAGGCGCGGCGCTGGAACAGGAATGTCTCAACATAGCGCACGCGCAAGGCGTGCGGCTACTAGGTCCCAATTGCATTGGCATCATCGATACACACTTTCCGCTCGATACAACTTTTCTCCAGCCTCCCATGCCCACGCCAGGCGGTATTGGTTTCATCTCGCACTCGGGCGCGTTTGCCGCAGCGATCATTGATTGGGCGCGGGACGAGGGCTTCGGCTTTTCGCAAATCGTCAGCCTCGGCAATCAAACCGATGTCAACGAAACGGACATGCTTCCCATGCTGGCGGATGATCCGCACACGAAGGTCATTGTGCTGTACATGGAGTCCGTTTCGGATGGCAAACGATTCGTGGAAGTTGCCCATGAAGTGACCCAGCGTAAACCAGTGATCGCCCTGAAAGTCGGTCGCTTCGAATCTGGACAAAAAGCTGCCGCCTCGCATACGGGAGCCTTGGCCGCCTCTGACATCGCTTTCGACGCCGCATTCGAGAAGGCTGGCATCCTGCGCGCGGACACTACCGAGCAAATGTTTGATTGGGCACGGATATTAGAATCTTCCGCCCTGAGCGGAGGTCTGAGCGAAGCGGAGCGGAGACGAAGACCGCAGTCGAAGGGCAAGGTAGCAATATTAACCAACGCTGGTGGACCCGGCGTCATCGCCGCCGACGCACTCGAGCAAAACGGGCTGTCCCTTGCGCAATTAAACGAACCCACACTGAAAGCGTTAGCCGCAACCCTGCCACCTTCCGCTGCCATCCACAACCCCGTGGATATGCTCGCCTCCGCGTCACCTGAAACGTACGCGGCTTGCTTGAAGTTGTTGCTTGATGACTTAAACGTGGACGCCGCGATGGTCATCCTGCCGCCACCACCGATGTTCAAGGCGCACGATGTTGCGGAGAAAATTGTCCAAACTTTGGAATCTGGACAGCAAGCTATCCGAAAGCGGGAGCAAGCTCCCTGACTCCAAAAAACCAGTTGTGATTGCCTTGCTCGGTTCAACACTCGTTGAGCAAGCCGCACAAACTTTTCAACGCGCGAACGTTCCCACATATCCGTTTCCCGAACGCGCCGCGTCCGCTTTGAGTGCGTTATTCAAACGAGCAGAATATTTGGACGATAGACAATCGACCATAAACCATCAAAGGTCGTCAATCGTACTTGGTCCATCGTCATCCATTGATGAACTCCTCACTGCATATGAAATTCCCGCAGCGTCCATCAAACTAGCGCACGATGAAAACGAAGCAATAACCATCGCGAACGAACTCGGTTATCCTGTTGTGATGAAGATCGCCTCGTCCGATATTTTGCACAAGTCAGATGTTGGCGGTGTGGTTCTCAATATCAAAAACGCCGAATCCGCTCAACGTGCCTACGCGGCAGATAATGGAAAAGGTTAAACAGCAAAAGCAGATGCGAACATCGAGGGAGTTCACATCCAGCGACAAATCCCTGACGGACAGGAGGTGATCGTGGGCATGGCGCGGGATCCACAGTTCGGGGCGTTGATGATGTTCGGTTCCGGTGGTGTGGAAGTAGAAGGGCTCAAAGATGTCGCCTTTGCTCTGGGGCCGCTGAATCAGGCTGAGGCGCGGAAAATGATCCGCAAAACGTGGGCCGGTAGAAAGCTGAAAGGCTTTCGCCACATCCCCCCCGCTGATGAGGAGTTGGTCATGGATGTCCTCGTCAAGTTATCATGGCTCGCGCTTGAAAACGAATCCATCGAGGAGATCGAGATTAACCCCTTGCGTGTTTTAGAAAAAGGTTCGGTTGCTGTGGATGTGAGGATACAAACAAAAAAAATAATAGTCTCCCGTCATTGCGAGCGGAGCGAAGCCCGATGAAATGGTTGTATTGTCAATGAAAATAATGTATAGTGTTTACAAACCCAATACAAAAAGGAGAGAACAATGGCAGACAGTGTATATAAAGTTATCGAATTGATCGGTACCAGTACCGAATCATGGGAAAAAGCCGCAATGGTCGCCGTAGAGCGTGCTTCACAATCTCTGCGGGAACTGCGCGTTGCTGAAGTCGTCGAACTGGATATGGTTCTGGAGAACGGCAAGGTCACAGCCTACCGCGCCAAACTCAAAGTTTCGTTCAAGTTCGAAGGTTCCTAATCTGTTAGCGTAAAGAATACAATAGATTTCACCTCGCTCTCACCTAAGCCACAATACAAAACGGTCTTTGAACGCTTTCGTTCAGAGACCGTTTTGTTGCAGAAGGGGAATAACACAATTATCTGGCCAGTATTCTTTCTTTTGCTTCATATGTTTTCCAATGCCGGGCAATCTCTTCGCGTGCTTGTTGACGCGTATATCCATATTTGACCTGCAGCATGGTGACAAATTTATCGAACTTGACTTCCGCTTTGTCCACTTTGATCAGGTCATAATCAGCGATCAGGCTCCACCAGGCGGTGGATTGTCCGCGAAACACCTTCCATTTTTCTTCAAATACAGTTTTATTCATCAATGTCGTTGCCATGGGAACCTCCTTGGGGTGGCACACTTACAGGTTAATACGCTTTGGGAGTTCTCGTGATTTCGTTTCCAGGCAAAACCTCATTCCCCCATGAATAGGCAAAACAAAATTTTCAAACTCTAATCTGCATTCATTGTACTACGTCCTGGCGGGAAA
The DNA here is from genome assembly GCA_963753655.1 of uncultured Chloroflexia bacterium. Lineage (GTDB taxonomy): Bacteria > Chloroflexota > Anaerolineae > Anaerolineales > Villigracilaceae > Defluviilinea. The sequence goes on along the minus strand of CAVWDB010000006.1, from coordinate 867,513 downwards.
ACGCGGAATTGGTGACATCAATTCAATCATCCACCAATGCGAGGAGGAGGTCGGTCCAACGATATCGTACTCTTTTGCATCTTTACAAAATAATCGAGCAATAAAATTCTGAGGAAAAGCCTAAAGTCTAACCACGGAGACACCGAGTCACGGAGATTTAAAAAGTTTTCTCTGTGTCTTCGTGTCTCTGTGGTTAGAAACGGGTCTCAGGGATTGCTCGGTTTAATTATTAATCTGCAACAGAGTAAGCAATCTCCAACACGTTGACGGAGATTGCTTCGGGGTGGGTCTCGATATGCCTTTTGCAGCAAACGCTCAAGGCTACTCGACCACCAGCCCTCGCAATGACGGAGAAATCTACGGTGCATCGCTTTATCCGATATACTATTAATTATCAACAGTATGAATAAACCACCTCTCATCCTCATTGTGGGTCCCACCGCGGTTGGCAAAACCGAAATCGCCATTCAACTCGCTGAAAGACTTGATGGCGAGATCGTCTCTGCGGATTCACGCCTCTTTTATCGCGGCATGGATATTGGCACCGCCAAGCCCACCCGTGAAGAACAAGCGCGCGTGCCCCATCACCTGATCGATATTGCAAACCCTGATGAAATTTTGAGTCTGGCAGTCTTTCAAAAGAGGGCACACGAAGCAATCGCTGATATTCATACACGAAGGAAATTACCATTCCTTGTCGGCGGTACGGGACAATACGTCCGTGCGGTGACTGAAGGCTGGACTCCGCCGGAGGTTAAGCCAGATGAAAGGCTAAGGGATGAGTTGGAAAGAATGAAGGATGAAAAGGGAATCGAGTGGCTACACGATAAACTAAAAGCTCTTGATCCTGCGGCCGCCGAGAAAATTGACGCGCGAAACTTCCGCAGGACGATCCGTGCATTGGAAGTCATCATGACGACAGGCAAAAAATTCTCCGCGCAACGCGGCCAATCCGATTCGCCGTATCACCTCGTGACGATTGGGTTGACTCGTCCACGAGAGGAGTTGTATCAAAGGGTTGACCAACGTATCGACGCGATGTTCGCAAATGGATTCGTTGACGAGGTGAAGGCTTTGCTGGATAAAGGATTATCTTCCACCCTGCCGACGATGTCCGCGATTGGGTATCGGGAATGTGTCAGTGTGGTGAAAGGCGAATTGAGCGAGGAGCAGGCAAAAGTTCAGATCAGACGCGGGACGCGGATCTTTGTCCGCAGACAGGCGAACTGGTTCAAAGAGTCCGATCCAAATATCCATTGGTTCAAGGTTGAAGAGGGGGTCATCCAAAAAATACAAGATGTTATTCTGAAACTCACCGCCGGAGACGGTGGCTAAAGCAGGCTTGGCGCGAAAACAATTGACTTTTGATTCTTCCTTGTATATACTGAGGACACAACAGTAAAGGAGGAGGCATCATGAACGACCGTCCGTGGCTTGCTCACTACGACAAAGGGGTACCTCAGACAATCGAATACCCAAAAGAGCCGTTGTTTCATTTTTTAGAAGAGGCAGCGCGCAAATATCCGGACCGTGCCTGTACTATTTTTAAGGGCGCGGTTATTTCATACCGCGAGATGAACGCGTTGACCGATCATATGGCGGCGGCATTGGTGGAGTTGGGCGTGAAGAAGGGCGACCGGGTGGGCATCTTCATGCCAAACACACCGCAATTTGTGATCGCATATTTCGGGATTCTCAAGGCAGGTGGAGTTGTGGTGGCAGTGAACCCCACCTATCCTGTGGATGAGATACTGACGCCGGTGAATGACGCAAACATCGAAGTGATGTTTACCTTAAGCCGTTTCTATAACAAATTAACGGAAGTGAGAAAAAAATCAAAACTGAAGACCATCATCGTTTCCAATATCAAAGAGACGCTGCCACCGGTTACACGCTTGTTGTTTACACTTGCGAGGGAGAAAAAGGAAGGCGACCGCATTGACCAGCTTGAAAGCGGCGATATCTGGATGCAGGATCTATTGAAAAAGCATTCTGGTTCTGTCAAACCCAATATAGAGGTTTTGCCTGAGGATACAGCTCTATTCCAATATTCCGGCGGAACAACCGGAGTTCCCAAAGGGGCAGTCGCCATGCATAAAAATGTGGTGGCAAACACGCTGCAGATGAAAGGCCTGGTTTATTACCGCGCAGGAGGGAACGGAAGTGGTGCTGATGGGTATTCCGCTCTTTCACGTCTATGGCATGGTGGCGGGAATGAATTTTGGAATGTCCATTGGCGCAAGTATGGCAATGGTTCCAAATGCACGCGACATCAAAGACGTTTTGGAGAATATCAGCAAATATAAAGCGACCCTTTTCCCCGGTGTGCCACTGTTATATAACTCGATCAATAATCATCCCGATGTAAAGTCTGGCAAGTATGATCTTTCCTCCATTAAGGCGTGTATTTCCGGTTCCGCAGCGCTAATGCGGGAGACAAAAGAGGAGTTCGAGCGTCTGACAGGAGGTAAGGTCTTTGAGGGATACGGCATGTCGGAGACACCCACCGCCACACACTGCAACCCGCTGGTTGGCGTCAACAAGACAGGCTCTGTCGGTCTGCCGCTCCCCGATGTGGATATAAAGATCATCAGCCTGGACGATGGCGAGACGGAGTTGCTGCAAGGTGAGATCGGTGAGATCGTTGTCAACGCTCCACAGGTGATGAAGGGTTATCACAACATGCCCACCGAAACAGCCAACTCTCTGCGTAAGTTGAAGGATGGGAAGACCTGGTTGTTCACCGGCGATATTGGCCGTATGGACGAAGACGGTTACTTCTACATCGTTGACCGCAAAAAGGAACTCATTAAACCGGGTGGCTTCCAGGTATGGCCGCGTGAGGTGGAGGAAACAATTGGCGCACATCCGAAGGTTTTAGAGGTTGGCGTGGGCGGCATCCCGGACCCGAATCGCGGGGAGACGGTCAAGGCATGGATCGTACTAAAGCCCGGTGAAACGTTGACCAAGGAAGAGCTTAAAGCATATTGCAAAGAGCATCTTGCACCCTATAAAGTACCTACACATTATGAGTTCAGAACAGAACTACCCAAGACAACAGTTGGAAAGATTTTACGTCGTGAACTGGTGAGACAGCACAAGGAAGAAAACACGTAACCAAAAAGCCACGTGTCAAGATTCAAAAAAGCGCCTCCCCTTTTCGGGAGGCGCTTTTGTTTTCACAATCGCAGAATTTACGCCAATTGCGGTGTACCACTCCTCTTTGGGAATGGTGGCGGGAAAATGGCTTCGAATTCTTCGCGGGTCAGTGTTTCGACTTCCAGCAATTTCTGCGCGACCGCATCTAATTGCTTGCGGTACTTTGTAAGCAGTTTCTTCGCCTGTTTGTAAGAGTCGTCCACAATCTTACGGACTTCGGCATCGATCTGTTCAGCCACAGCTTCAGAGTAATCCCGTTGCTCAGAGATCTCACGGCCGAGGAAGATCATTTCCTCTTTCTGTCCGTAGACACGGGTTCCCATTTCAGTACTCATTCCAAGCCGGGTGACCATATTCCGTGCAATACGAGTCACCTGCTCGATGTCGTTCGACGCGCCGGAGGTGATATCGTCAAACACGATCTCTTCGGCAACTCGTCCGCCAAGCATGTACGCGAGATTGGCAAGAAGTTTTTTGCGGGAATAAAGAAGCCGGTCTTCCTCAGGGCGGAACCAGGTCAGTCCACCGGCCTGCCCGCGCCCTACAATGGTCACTTTTTGAACAGGATCGGCCTCAGCGATGGCATTGCCTACTACGGCATGACCCGCTTCATGGTAGGCGATGATGCGTTTCTCCTCCTCCGAGATCAAACGGGACTTTCGTTCTGGTCCCATCACAACACGCTCAATGGCCTCTTCAAGTTCAGGTTGTCCAATGGATTTCTTATTACGTCGAGCCGCGAGGATCGCCGCTTCATTGACAAGGTTTTCAAGATCAGCGCCAACAAAGCCGGGTGTGCCGCGCGCCAGTGAACCGAGATCAACATTTGGTTCCAATGGCTTGCCTTTGACGTGCACCTTCAGAATGGCTTCGCGCCCTTTCATATCAGGACGATCGAGCGTGACACGTCGGTCAAAACGTCCGGGACGCATAAGCGCCGGGTCAAGAATATCGGGACGGTTGGTCGCGGCGATGATAATGACATTCGTATCGGTATCAAAACCATCCATTTCGACCAGCATCTGGTTGAGGGTTTGTTCACGCTCATCGTGTGAACCTCCCAGCCCGGCGCCACGTTGACGCCCAACGGCATCAATTTCGTCCACAAAAATAATACAAGGGGAATGGCGTTTCGCCTGTTCGAAAAGGTCTCGTACACGGCTGGCGCCTACACCTACAAACATTTCGACAAATTCAGAACCAGAAATGGAGAAAAATGGAACACCCGCTTCACCCGATACAGCTTTCGCTAAAAGCGTTTTACCGGTTCCAGGAGGTCCAACTAAAAGAACACCCTTGGGAATACGCGCTCCCAACTGAATGAATTTCTGTGGTTCCTTCAGGAACTCGACGATTTCTGCCAGCTCCTGCTTGGATTCTTCCGCTCCAGCCACATCCTGAAAGGTAACGGTTGGATGCTCGCCACTGAACATGCGCGCCCGCGATTTACCAAACGACATGGCGGCGTTGTTCGATCCCTGCGCCTGTCGGAAGATGAACCAGAATATACCGACCATCAATAAAAGTGGCAGCAGGTAAACAAAAAAACCGCCCAGTCCACTTTCCCAAAAAGACGGAGCCTTGACTTCGATCTTCACGTTCTCAGGAGAGAGTTGGTCGGGAGTGACACCCAGACTGATTAACTGCTCAACCAATGTGGAACCGGATTCTTTATAGGATTCAACACCGGTTTCGTCACCTGACTTGTAAATAACACGCAGGCTGCCGCTATTATCGATAACCACCCGCGCTACCTTATCGGATTTAATCGCTTGCGCCACTTCATTGATCGTCAACGGCTCGGCGCTGGATGAACCATTTCGCACGGCCGTTACCACCATGGCAACCACGGCAACGATCAACAAAAAGGTCACAATAAAAGATTGGTTTCTAGGATTCACTTTGCCTCCAAAATATAATTCCGTTGAGATTATACCAACAGGCATCACTCAGGAACAGCCCATTTGAACTTCTTATATAATTCTCTAATACGGCACTTTTTAAGAATAATCAGGGTCTGGACGTGGAAAATCGCCCGCCTCTTACTCGATTACCAACTCCACAGGACAATGATCAGAACCAGGCACATCATCATGAATAACTACATCCTTCACACGGGGGACCAGGTCTTCGGATACGAGAAAATAGTCAATTCGCCAACCGACGCCACGCGCGCGTGCATTGGAGATGTACGTCCACCAGGTATATTGAACGCGCTCGGGGTAGAGCGTCCGATAAATATCCACCACACCATGATCCAGAAACTTTTGCACCCAGGCACGCTCTTCCGGCATAAAACCGGAGGTCTTCTCATTTGATTTTGGATTCTTCAAATCAATGGGCATATGCGCGGTATTGAAATCTCCGGTAATGATAACGCTCTCACCCTTTTTATGCAGGTCATCACACAGATCCAACAAATGGGAATAAAAATCGAGCTTATATTCAACGCGCTCGTGTCCACGCTGTCCGTTGGGAAAATAAATGTTAAAAAGACGGAAACCAGGGTGAAGGGTTGAAATGACGCGTCCCTCCACATCGAATTTGGGCACCCCGATCCCCATTTGAATATCCAGCGGCTGATCTTTATAGAAAGTCACTACACCGCTATAACCGGCTTTTTCCGCAGGATTCCATGCATGAGGATACGGCAATAACTTTGCCTGATCTTCTGTCAGTTGATCGGGGCGCGCTTTCACCTCCTGCAAGCACAACACGTCAGGCGAATGTTTCCATGCCCAACTCAATGCGCCCTTTTTAAGGACTGCGCGAATGCCGTTGACGTTCCATGTTACTATCTTCATAGTTTTCACTTTATGGTAAACTTCACGCAATTAACATGAATGCCAAGCTAAAATGCATCCTCTGTGTTGAAGACGAACCCGAAATGATAGATCTGATCCGGTTGATTTTAGGTCGCCGCGGGTTCGATGTAAAAGGTGCAACCGGCGGCGTGGAGGGGTTGAAGATGATCCACAAGGAAATGCCCGACCTTGTCCTGCTTGATTTGATGATGCCGGATATGGACGGATGGGAAGTATACCAGCAGATAAAAGCCGACGAAAGAACACGAGGCATCCCGGTCATTGTCGTCACTGCCAAAGCACAAAGTATCGACAAGGTCCTTGGGTTACACATCGCAAAAGTGGACGACTACATCGCCAAGCCCTTCAGCCCACAGGAACTTCTCGACAGCATCGAGAAAGTTCTTGCAACGAAAGCATAAATAACGAGGCGATCCATTTGAAGGACGCCTCGTTTTCAATTGACCCATGCCCAAACAGATCTTCATTGAAAATAAGACCAGGAAAATCAAGAAGTCTGCCGCGCATCAAGTATTGCGACACCTTCCTAACTCAATTACGCGGCTTCACTTTCCGCCCCCGCCTCTCACATGACGAGGGCCTGCTCCTGGCTGGGACGCGGGATTCACGCCTCGACTCTTCCATCCATATGCTGTTCGTCTTCTTCGATCTGACGGTCATCTGGATCAACTCAGATATGCAGGTGGTGGACAAAGTCCTTGCCAAAGCATGGCGCCCCGCCTACTTCTCAAAACTATCTGCAAAATATGTTCTTGAAATCCATTCGGACCGCTGGGGAGATTACGAAATCGGCGAAAGAGTACAATTCAAAAATGCTTAAACGAGCCGCAGCCTTTTTACTTCTTATTACCATATCTATGGTGCCGCTCCAAAACGTCTCTGCTCAATCGAGCGCACCTATTTATATTGTTCAATCAGGCGACACGCTTTCTTATATTGCATCCCGCTTCAATGTGTCAGTAAATGATCTGATTGAGGCGAACCCGTCTGTTGACCCGAACTTTTTAAGCGAGGGTGAGCAGATCGTAATCCCCGGTCTGGAAGGTGTGACAGGCATTCTTCAGACGGAGATCATTCCTTTAGGGGATACCCTGCGAAGCTTAAGCAGACGAACTCAAGTCTCTGATTCACAACTGACCCAATTGAATAGACTCGTAAGCCCAACAGAGCTTTATGTGGGCGCCAGTATGATCCTCCCTGTACAGGAGGGGCAAACGGATCTGAAAACCCGACTCAGCGCAGATACTGGCAGCTCTCTGCTGGAACTGGCGGTGACACAAGGCGACGATCCTTGGGAACTAGCCTCGATCAATAAACTTGATGGCACCTGGGATACACTGCCTAACGATATTCTGTATTCTCTATCCGGTAACGGGGAAAACGCAACCGGATTACCTTCCGCATTTATCAACGCCAGCCTCGAACCATTGCCGATGGTACAGGGCGGCACTGAAGTTGTGCAGGTACAAATGCAGGACGGGTTTACAATATCCGGAACATTGGTTGATAAACCTCTTCACTTCTTCCCTTTGAGCAATGAACAAGTTGCTTTACAGGGTATCCATGCACTGTTAGACCCCGGTGTTTATCCCTTACGCCTGGAGGCAACCGGAGCCGATGGAAGCAGGCAATCGTTTGAGCAGATGGTGCTCGTAACTCCTGGAAATTACTACAGTGAGGAATTGTATGTTCCACCCGATACAATCGATCCAACCGTAACCCAACCAGAAGATGCTGAACTTCTTTCCATTACAAGCGTCACCACTGGAACAAAATATTGGAATGGCTTATTCACGGCCCCCTCGGTATATCCGGACCAATTCACTTCACGCTATGGCACACGGAGAATCTACCATGGCGTTGGCACTAATCTAACGATCCAGGGTTTTCATACAGGACTGGATTTTGCTGGAGGGGAGGGTCTCTCCATTTTTGCTCCAGCGCCTGGAAGGGTTGTGTTCGCAGGACCACTGATTGTGCGAGGGAATGCGACCATTATTGATCACGGTTGGGGAGTTTATAGTGGTTTCTGGCATCAATCAAAAATCATGGTCGCTGTCGGAGATTTAGTTGAACAGGGTCAGGTTATCGGGCTTGTAGGCGGTACAGGGCGGGTAACTGGCGCTCATTTGCATTGGGAAGTCTGGGTAAACGGCGTTCAGGTGAATCCGCTTGACTGGCTGGATCAGGTTTTCCCCTAGCAGGGGTCGGTAAATTCTTTTTTTTAAGAGCCGCCCACAGAGTGGTCGAAGCGTTGCACTTCATCCTTATTTATGCTACACTCAAAAAATTCCGGAGGCTGATTTGTCCACTCTCTCCATCGTTAACTTCTTGAAGCAGTGCGATATATTCTATCAATTCACACCGACGCAGCTTGAACTTGTGGCAAATCTTTGCCAGGAGATAATCTACCAAAAGGATGATTTGATCTTTAAAGAAAACAGTGGAAGCAAGGAACTCTATGTTATTATCCAGGGTGAGGTGGATATTGTAGTTGACCCTTCATTGGTGGGTTCCATGGAGGATGGCATCGAGAACAAAACAATTGCCACAATGCGCAGGGGGCAGTCGTTCGGTGAAGTTGCCCTTGTTGACGAAGGTCTTCGTTCCGCTTCAGCCTGCGTGGCGCAAAAAGATACGCGCCTTTTAATTATTCCGCGCGATAAATTGATCATGTTGTGTGACACCTATCCACAACTTGGATACCGTCTGATGTATAATCTGGCGGCAGACTTGGCAATGAAAATCCGAAACACCGACCTGCGGATACGCGAGCAACTGTTGTATACAACTCGCGATAAGAAATAAAATCACTCCTAAAGCAACACTTGACCCGACATTGGATTTCACTTACCATTAATATAAATCACCTTTGCCAAGGGTATAGTGCCACACTATGATATATTGTTATTAAGTCGTGAGAAATCCAAACCCGAGGAGGGGATTTTCTCCGGCTTTTTGTTAATCGATAAAGATACTTAACTAATCATGAGGAGGTGATGTCGACAAAGCAGAGTGTTGTCAGCCGTGAACATCCACCCGCCTTACGCGGGAAGTTTTTACAATCACCAATAATTTGGAGGAGGAAGAATGTTTAAGCGTACGTCTGTTTTACTTGCACTACTGTTGGTAGCCAGCATGATCGTTTCAGCATGCGGCACAGCCAGCGGACCCAAAGTCATCAAAATCGCCACTCAAAGCCCGCTCTCTGGCGGTCAATCCCTTTTGGGCGTTGACATCAAGCGCGGCGCTGAATTGGCACTCGAGCAGTTGAGCGGACCTCTTACCGATGCCGGCTTCACGGTCGAACTCGCCCCGTATGATGATCAAGCCACTCCTGATGTGGGTGTCGCCAACGCCAAAAATATCGTTGCCGATTCTTCAATTCTATGTGGTGTCGGTCACTTGAACTCCGGCGTTATGATCCCATCGTCCGAAGAATATCATACTGCAGGTCTCGCGTTTGTTTCCCCCGCCAACACCAATCCAGTGGTAACCACCCGCGGGTACGCTGAAGTCAACCGTGTCGTTGGTCGCGACGATGTACAGGCTCCTGTAGCCGAAGCTTATGCTCTTAATGAGCTCGGTGCCCAGTCCGTATACATCATCCACGACAAAACCGCTTATGGTCAGGGCGTGGCTGAATTCTTCCGCGGCGCCGCTGAAAAAGACGGCTTGGAAGTTCTGGGCTTTGAAGGCACTGAGGAGACTGCCAACTTCGACGCGATCATTACCCCGCTTCTTGCTGCCAACCCTGACGTATTGTTCTTCAGTGGTATTTACAATCAGGCTGGCGTGTTCTTCAAGCAGGCGCGTGACGCCGGATACGAAGGCACCTTCATGGGTACAGACGGCATGGATGCAAGCGATCTTGCTGCTCTGGCTGGCGATGCTTTGACAAAGGGCGGCGGTATGGTTTACACCTCTGTTGCTGGTCCTGCCGCGGCATATCCGAAAGCTGCCAAGTTTGCTTCTGATTTCGAAGCCAAATTCGGCTCGACTCCCCAGCCCTTTGCCGCTCAGGCCTATGACTCAGCGGGCGTTTGTTTGTCCGCGATCAAAGCCGCGGCTGACGCTGCTGGTGGCAAAATCCCGACTCGCGAAGCTGTACGCGACGCGATTCGCTCCTTGAGCTATGATGGATTGACCGGCTCCATTTCCTTCGATAGCATTGGCGATCTGCCGACCGCCAAGTACTTTATTATCAAGGTTAACGCCACATCATCCGATACCTGGAACACGAACGAAATCGTTTCTGAACTTGACTTCGCCTCGCCGGGTATGGGTGAATAAAGAGTAGTTGCCATTGGCAATGCATGGAACCTCTCTCCCTGAGTTTCAGGGAGAGAGGTTTACACAATATGACAAACAATAAAGGGATTTAAAATGAAGAATTTTGCTTCGAACCCCCTATACAAATTCATCTTATTCCCCATTGGACAAATGCTCGCATTTATTCTTGGCGCAGGCATACTACTTTCTGTACTTATCATATTATTAGCATATATTTTCAGGGGCACTGTCACGAATCTGGATCTGGTTGAAAGAACCCTTACAATTCTTCCAAAAGTTCTTATTGACGGGATCACGATTGGCTTTGTATATGCCACCATCGCGCTGGGATATACCATGGTATATGGTGTACTTGAATTCATCAACTTTTCTCACAGCGAGATCTTCATGGTGGGCGGTGTTGTGGGTGTAGAACTTTTGCGTTATTTCAATGCACAAGGCTCCCTGGCAACCATGAATCAATACGTGGTTATAGGGCTTGCCATCATCTTGGGGATGGTGATTGCGGGCAGCCTGGCCGTGGCGGTGGAACGGATTGCCTATAAACCCCTGCGCGGCGCCCCGCGTCTCGTCCCATTAATTTCTGCTATTGGCATGTCATTTTTTCTGCAGGATGCGGTGCGTCTAATTCTTGGCCTGACCACAGGTGAATTCAATGTCATTCTCCCGCAATTTGGAACCTTTGACGCATTTCAAACGCTGATCATTCCCGGCTTGGCAGATCCTGTGCAGATTCAAAATAAAACCATCCTTTTGGTTGCGGTAACTGTCGTGATGTTGGTTGGGTTGAATTTTCTCGTGAATGGCACAAAGATCGGCAAAGCTATCCGCGCCGTTGCCCAGGATCGCCCTTCTGCCAGCCTGATGGGCATCAATGTAAATCTGATCATCTCCATTACATTTCTGATCGGCGGCGCGCTAGGCGGCGCGGCGGGCGTTTTGTTCGCTCTCAAAGTGACACGCCTTGATCCTTTCGTGGGCTTCTTCCCAGGTTTGAAGGCATTTACAGCCGCCGTTCTCGGAGGTATTGGTAACCTGACAGGAGCTTTACTGGGAGGGCTAGTGCTGGGCTTGTTGGAATCATTCGGCGCATCCTATTTGGGAATCTTCACACAAGGAGCGTTTGGAGCTGAATATAAGGATATTCTGGCGTTCGCCATCCTCATCATTATTTTGATCTTCCGCCCATCCGGCTTGCTCGGTGAGACGGTGGGGCAAAAGGCTTAATAGGAATAAGGAGACCAGATAATGAAAAACTTTTTTAGCAACTTATATGCAAAAATAAACGGCGGCAACAATCCCTATTATGTAACTTTTGGACTTTTGATCGTTGGAAGTGTGCTCGTCTATTTTTTCCAGCGTTCGTTATTGGCATTTTTAATCCTTATGCTCAGTCCCATGGCGATGTATTTCCTGAACATGAGCCCAAAGATCAAGTTGTTTGCTGGAATTCTTTTGGCAGTGATTGTCCTGCCTGTCCTGGGTATCCGTAACATCTTCTATCTTGAGGTGATCTTCCAGATCTGCGTCTTTGCAGCGCTTGCCCTGGGACTCAATATTGTTATCGGCATGGCTGGCTTATTGGATCTGGGATACGTCGCGTTTTACGCCGTTGGAGCATATTCCTGGGCAATTTTCGGTTCCAAACAATTGTCCTTGTTACACTCGGTGCCGGGCGCGGCTTCAGCGAATGCCGAATTTTCAACGGATCCACGTTTATTTTGGGTCTTCATTTTCCTGGGAGTTGGGCTTGCCGCAGGAACGGGCATTCTCCTTGGTCTTCCCGTTCTCCGTTTGCGCGGCGATTATCTCGCAATCGTCACGCTTGGTTTCGGTGAAGTGATCCGTGTGCTGGCGTTGAATCTCGATAAGCCCATCAACCTCACCAACGGACCTCAGGGTATTACACCCATACAACGCCCTCCTCTGCCGCCGTCGTGGATCATGGACCCGTTACGTTCACTGCTTGCTCCCATCGTGGGTCATCAGGTCACCGACGCGCAATTCTATAATGTATTCTTTTATTTTATTGCGCTCATTATTATTATGATCGCAATCGTGGTGGCACGCCGTTTGGAAAACTCACGCGTCGGACGCGCCTGGACTGCCATTCGTGAAGATGAAACGGCCGCCATTGCGATGGGTATTCCATTGGTAAAAATGAAACTTGCGGCATTCGCGGCCGGCGCGTCATTCGCAGGGGCGATGGGAGTTATCTATGCGGCGAATAGAACATTCGTAAGTCCTGAATCGTTCTCCTTCCTGCAATCCATTGGTGTGTTGACGATGGTCATTCTTGGCGGGTTGGGTAGCATCCCCGGCGTCATCTTTGGGGCGGCGGTTGTTGTGTTTCTGAACATTCAAGTATTGCAGACCTTTTCACTATTCCTCAGTAGTTTGCGCCAAAGTGACGCAGTCATTCCGATCATCAACTTTGCGTGGAGAGACCTTTCCAACCAATTGGATCCTGCCAAATACCAAAAACTTGTGTTCGGCTTGATTCTGGTAATCATGATGATCTACAGACCCTCTGGATTGATTCCCGCCGAGCGCCGTCAACGCGAACTGGCGCACGACGAAACTGAATAGACGGATGTGACCCATGGCTTTATTACAAACCACCAACGTTGTAAAAAGATTTGGCGGGCTGGTCGCCGTCAATAAAATGAATTTTTCCCTTGAAAAAGGACAGATCGCCAGCATCATCGGACCCAACGGAGCGGGGAAAACAACATTCTTTAACAGCCTCACAGGTATCTACACCCCTGAAGAAGGTGAAATAAACTTCGATGGGCACAGCCTTTTGGGTTTGCGCCCCGATCAGGTTGTGGAACATGGGATTGCACGCACGTTCCAAAATATTCGTTTATTTGGGAGCATGACCGTCATCGAAAACATCCTCGTAGGTATGCACACACAACTTAAACAGAAAGGCACCGATGCCCTGTTCCGGACAAAAGCTTTTCATAATGAAGAAGCGGAAGCCGAGGAAAGAGCAAAGGCATTAATGGCTTACGTAGGGTTGAAGAATGTAGGTAATGAATTGGCGAGAAATCTTGCCTACGGCGGACAACGCCGCATCGAGATTGCCCGCGCGCTCGCCGCCAACCCGACCTTATTATTGCTCGATGAACCCACAGCGGGTATGAATCCCAATGAGACCGAAGAAGCCATCAAGCTGTTCCGCCGCATCCGCGATGACAAGGGCGTTACCGTGCTGTTGATCGAACACGATATGCGCGTGGTGATGAACATCTCCGAACGCATCAGCGTGATGGATTATGGTGAAAAGATCGCGGAAGGCACGCCCGCTGAAATCCGCAGTAACCCGCGCGTGATCGAAGCCTATCTCGGGCGCGAAGCCGCCGCGGCACAGGCATAGGAGAACCGGCATGGGAAAAATACTTGAAGTCGACAACGTCCACTCCTACTATGGACATATCCATGCCCTCAAAGGCATATCCCTGTATGTGGATGAAGGCGAGATCGTCTCGCTGATCGGTTCAAATGGCGCGGGAAAAAGCACCACGCTCCGCACTGTTTCAGGGCTTCTCCATCCCAAAGAAGGCACCATCAAACTGGATGGAAAAGATATTACGCATATGCAACCGCATACGGTTGTAAGCGTGGGGGTGGGACATGTCCCTGAAGGACGCGGCATCTTTCCAAAACTTACTGTGCGCGAAAATCTCGATATGGGCGCATACACCATAGACGACCAAACAAAAAACAGCCAGCATATGGAACAGGTCTTTGAATTATTTCCACGTTTGAAAGAGCGTGTCGAACAATATGGCGGCACCCTCTCCGGCGGAGAACAACAGATGCTTGCCATTGGACGCGGGCTTATGCAGCATCCCCGTATCCTCATGCTTGATGAACCTTCCATGGGACTTGCGCCCGTCCTCGTTGAACTCATCTTCGATATCATCAAGAAACTCAACGAAGAAGGTACCACCATCCTGTTGGTGGAACAGAACGCACAGATGGCGCTATCCATTGCGCATCGCGGTTATGTCCTTCAAACCGGCGAGATCGTCCTTACCGACACCGCCGACAAACTCAGAAAAAACGAAATGGTGCAAAAATCATACCTGGGCATCGAATAAAAAATCAGAAACCCGTTTTCCGCCACAGGCGTGAAAGCGGGTTTTCTTTATTTTCAAGATTTTGGAATCAACCAGCTAGCTGGTTGAACAATTGGGAGCAAGCTCTCTGACTCCAAACATGGACTTACCTACCACAGCAGACATCGTTATTATTGGTGGCGGCGTGATGGGCGCCAGCATCGCCTATCACCTCGCTTCGCGCGGGATGGGGAATCTGATCCTGCTCGAAAAAGAGCCTCTCTTCGGGCAGGGTTCCACTGGACGATGCGCGGGTGGAGTCCGTTATCAGTTTGGGACAGAGATCAACGTCAAGTTATCGCTGGCAAGCCTGCCCATGCTTGAGAGATTCAAAGAAGAGCCTGGACAGGAAATTGATTACCGAAAATGCGGCTATCTCTTTTTTCTCACCCAGGAAAAAGATGTTGCCGTATTTCGTCACAATGTGGAAATGCAACGCAAACTGGGGGTTCAAACCGAATGGCTGAGTGGGGATGAAATCCGCAAGCGACTGCCGATGATGAAACTCGATGATGTCATTGCAGGGACATTCAACCCAAAAGACGGACTCGTGGACCCCAACAGCGTCGTGATGGGCTACATCAATGCTGCACATAAACTGCGAGCCACAACAGTCAACAATGTGGAAGTGACAGGCATACGCGTCAGCGGAGATAGGGTCGCAGGTGTCGAAACAACCCAGGGCGTAATCAAGACGCGCATGGTTATCAACGCCGCAGGCGCGTGGGCAGGAAAGGTCGGTCACATGGCGAGAGTCCATATGCCAATCACTCCCACCCGCAGGCAAATGTTCATTACAAACCCGCTAAAAGAGATTCCACAGGATTTCCCTTTCGTTATTGACTTTGCACAATCGCTATATTTTCATCGTGAAGGTGAAGGATTGTTGATCGGCATGAGCAACCAAAACGAGAAAGCCGGTTTCGACCAAAATGTTGACGAAGATTTTGAGTTGATCAATCTCGAAGCAGCGCTGGAAAGAATGCCACTGGTTGAAAAAGCGCGCCGTCTTTCACATTGGGCGGGTTTGTATGAAGTGACACCTGACGCTCACCCGATCTTTGGAAAAACAAATGTAGATGGGTTTTCTGGTCTGCGCGGGTTTTTCTGGTCACGGCTTTATGCACGGGCCCATCGCCGGGAAATTAATGAGCGAATTAATATTGGATGGTAAATTTACAAGCGTGGATGTTTCAACGCTCGATCTCGCCCGCTTCGATGAAGGAAGATTGATAAAAGAGTACAATGTGGTTTAAATGTAATCCCATCGCGCTGAAGCGGAGCGAGTAGCGAAGTCGAAGCGTGACATAACCTAAATACATAAACTTATTTTGAAACCCGCCCTTCGTCTACGCCGCGCATCCTTCGACTTCGTTTCACTGCGTTCAGGACGAAAATATACCTATGCCCTCAGCAGAAATCATCACCATCGGAACTGAAATACTCCTCGGCGAAATCGTGGATACCAATACGCGTTACCTCGCGCGTACTCTGCGCGGTTTGGGCGTGGACATCTATCGCACCGTCACGATTGGTGACAATGTGGAACGAATTGCCGAATCAATAAGCAATTCCATGGGCCGTGCAGAGATCGTCATCACTACCGGCGGATTGGGTCCCACAGTAGACGATCCCACACGTGAGGCCGTTGCGCTCGCGGCGGGTATGGAACTCGAATTTCGTGCAGACCTATGGGAGCAGGTCGTTGCCATCATTTCACGCTATGGGCGTAAGCCATCTGAAAATCAAAAACGTCAGGCGTATATTCCAAAAGGCGCGCTCGGTGTAGCAAACCCCGTCGGAACCGCGCCGTGTTTTATTGTTCAGAGTCCCCCTCTCCCTGCGGGAGAGGGGCTAGGGATGAGGGAAAGCGTCATCATTTCTTTGCCTGGCGTTCCCAATGAAATGGAGTACATCTTTCACGAGTCCATCATTCCTTATTTACAAAAACGATTCGATCTGAAAGAGATCATCAAAATACGCCTCCTGCATTGCGCCGGTCTCGGCGAGGGCGCGATCGACGAACAGATCGCCGACCTTGAAACACTGAGCAACCCCACGGTTGGGCTTGCCGCGCATACAGGCGTGGTCGATATTCGCATTGCCGCAAAAGCACGTGACGAAGCGGACGCGGATGAAATGATCGCCAAAATAGAAAATCAAGTCCGCGAAAAGCTGGGAGATGTGGTCTTCGGTGTAGATGAGGATCGACTCGAAACCATCACATTGAACGAAGTCGCCAAACGCGGTTGGACACTAACCGCCATCGAAGCCGGCCTCGATGGACTGCTGGCGCGCAAAATTCCTCGCACCGCTTCTTTTCCGGACCTTTCACCTGCCGCGCTCATGGCTTCCTTACGCGCCGCCCGAGCCGAATCAAACACAGATGCGGCGCTTGGAGTTGCCATCTACCCGGATGAGCGCGCCGCAGAGATGGCGCTCATCACCCCGCACGGAGAAAAGACCCACCGCATCACCTACGGCGGACCGCCGCGCAGCCTGCCGCGTTGGTCCGTTAACCTGGCATTGAACTGGCTGAGAACAAAAGCAATGGAAAAGGACAAGGATGCCGCGTAAGAGGCGCGCTTCCTCCCATGCCTGGGTTTATGCGATTTGGGGTATAAACCTTGCCGTTATAATTTGCCTGCTGGGTGGAGGCATGTTCTACCTTAATAACCAGCGTGCCTCCGCCGCGAACGCCTCGATGGAAACACCCTATGCCGCGCCGACACAAAATATCCCGCCTACCAGCTACTTTCTCCCAACGCTCACACCAAATCCATATTCGACCCTGCCGGTATTCGAAACGTCCACGCCCTTCATCCTTGAAAACGGACAACCGTCAAATTTCATCGGTGTTTCAAATATGGGGCGTCCGATTGAAGCATATACCTTTGGCACGGGAACCCGTGAATATTTGATCGTCGCAGGGATACACGGCGGCAGTGAATGGAACACCATCGCGCTTGCCAATGAATTGATCCGATATATTAACGACCATCCCGAAATCATACCGAACAACGTAAAGCTCTATATCATCCGCAACATGAACCCCGATGGCGAAGCGCGCGCCCACGATGTGGATGGACGCGTCAACAACAATGGCGTGGATTTGAACCGCAACTTCCCCACCCAAAACTGGGCCGCTGACTGGGATCGCGACGGGTGCTGGATATATCGTCCCACCACGGGCGGCGCATACGGCGGTTCGGAACCTGAAACCCGGGCCATAATGAATTTTATTTCTTTACACAAGATACGCGCAATGATCAGCTACCACAGCGCCGCGCTGGGAGTCTTTCCCGGCGGTGTGCCGTGGGAGGAAGAATTCAAAACGTCTGGCAAAAGCATTAGCGAAAGTGACACATTATCCCTACCCGCCGCTGGATACAGGCTGCGAATATACTGGCACACTTGCCGATTGGGCGGTGGAGAATGGCGTCGGCGCGGCAGTGGATATGGAATTGACCAATCATGAGGATACAGATTTTTCACAGAACTTGAAAGCATTGAACGTGCTATTGAATTTTGAGCCGTAAAACCCTGCGCGCTTCCAAGGATTATAGTGAACGGAGTGAGGAGTGTTTATCCCGGCGCACCCGCCAGCGCAGGTGTGCAACGAACGCAGACCTCCAATTAGTCATCCTTCATCTACGTTGCCAAATACATGGCAATTCCGCTCAGGACGAAAGCATAGGAGAACCAATGACCCAGAAAATAGATACCCTCTTCATCAACGCCCTTGTCCTTACCATGGACGAAAAACTGACTCAATACCCCTCCGGCGCAGTGGCAGTCAAAGGCGACAGCATCCTGGCGGTGGGGAATGAAGATAAGCTCAAAGAAGAATACGAAGCCAGGGAGACCATCGACTGCAAAGGCAACATCCTCATGCCCGGCTTGGTGAACGCGCATACGCACGTCCCCATGACTCTCTTGCGCGGCATCGCCGACGACCTGCGTCTCGACGTCTGGCTTCAAGGATACATGTGGCCCGTGGAAAGAGAATTTGCCTCCCGTGAATTCGTGGGATTGGGAACATCCATTGCCTGCGCCGAATTGATTCGAAGCGGCGTGACCACTTTCAACGACATGTATTTCTACGAAGAGGAAGTCGCCAAGGCAACCGCGCGATCCGGAATGCGCGGCTGTCTGCGGACAGTCCATTCTCAAGTTCCCTACACCCGATGCCAAATCCTACGAAGACTCAATGGAACAGGCGCGTGATTATATCCAGCGTTGGAAGGGTCATCCGCTCATTGTCCCATCGATTGCGCCTCATGCGCCCTACACCTGCACCGATGAAATCCTGCGCGCTACATCTGAACTTGCCCAGGAATTCGATGTTCCGCTTCATATTCATCTCTCTGAGACCTTTTATGAAGTTGAAAATATGCGCAACGAAAACGGGATGCCGGTCATCCCATACGTAAAAAAGCAGGGGTTGTTTGAAGCGAAGGTCATTGCGGCGCATTGTGTGCATATCGACGCAGGCGAGATCCGCACACTTCATCACGCTCACGCGGGCGTTTCGCACAACCCATCCTCCAACTTAAAACTTGCCTCAGGGTTTCGCGCCTGTCACGAAAATGCTCGAAGTTGGGTTGAACGTTGGCATCGGCACGGACGGTCCCGCATCCAATAACGATCTGGATATGTTCGAGGAAGTGCGTCTCGCGGCTTTCATCGCCAAGGCAGTGACGAATGACCCGACCTCCCTGCCCGCCTCACAAGCCCTG
The DNA here is from genome assembly GCA_963753655.1 of uncultured Chloroflexia bacterium. Lineage (GTDB taxonomy): Bacteria > Chloroflexota > Anaerolineae > Anaerolineales > Villigracilaceae > Defluviilinea. The sequence continues at coordinate 848,370 of CAVWDB010000006.1, read as the reverse complement.
CTGATGGGAACGCGGCTCGGCGCACAAGCGCTTCATATCGGACATTTGACCGGCTCCCTCGAAGCAGGCAAACGCGCCGACCTGATCCTGGTCGACACCCAGCCCATACATAATTCGCCATCGTTCAAACGTTCGCCAGATAACACCTACGCACAGATCGTGTACGCCAGCAAATCCACAGATGTGACCGACGTGATGGTCAACGGTAAATGGTTGATGCGCAGCAGGGAACTGCTCACAGTGAATGAAGAGGAATTGCTTGCGCAAGCCGCAGAGATCGCAAAGAAGATCGATTCATTCCTGGTGGCGCGTGAGCAATCGGTGTTATCGAAGCTCATTGCACTCGGCGGCTCGATGGAGGAGGAATTGTTCGAGGTGCAGGTAAAGGTCAAGATAACGGAACCAGACCCCATCGTCCGAGCCTTGATGCGGGACGAGATCGACATCCTCTACGAGAGACATTACCGTCAACACGATAATTACTTCCAATTCGATGATCCAGTCGCAGGGACGGCTGCGCTACCGCGAAGATGATTTTGTCGACGAGAAAGGCAACGTCTCGAATGCGCGTGCAAGGCTGACCCTGCTGGGCGTGATCCGCGAGGGCGGTTTTCAGCAGGATGTATTGCTTTCGCGCAGTCGTTTCCTTGCGCCTGCGACAAATTCACTGCGTTTTTATCGCGAGTATTTCAAGCCTGCTTCTGAGATCAACATCGAAAAGGATCGCCTGCGCTGGTTGATCAAATATAAGGACACAGAGTTCTACGTAAACCTGGATAACGTGACAACGCCTGAACTGGGACATTTTCTGGAGGTCAAGAGCCGGACGTGGAGCCGCAAGGATGCAGAGAACAAGGCGAAACTCGTCAATGAATTGCTGGCACTGCTGACCGCCTCAGAAGGTGAAGTGGTTACGAAGGATTACATAGAGATCATTGGCAGGTAATCATGGGAGAGAAATGAAGACCATTCGATATTTTTTGGCAGGAATCTGCGCGCTATTGTTTGTGATCTCAGGTATCCTGGCTTTGCTTCTATTCAACATCGAGAGGAAGGCTTTTTCGTCTGAATCCTATAAACGGGCTTTCGAAGCTCAAAACTTATACGAGCGTATGCCCGCCGTGCTGGCAACGGCCCTGTCCACGTCGATGATCGGGAGCGGAAATACAAATCCGCTGCTGGATCAATTGTCCACAGAAGATTGGGAGATCAGCATCGGGACACTTCTGCCTCCTGAAGAACTCAAGCTCACCACCAACAACGCGCTCGATTCGATCTTTGACTACCTGAACGGCAAAACAGATTCAGCCGCCATTTCCCTGACGCCGTTGAAGAGCCACCTGGCTGGCGAGGCGGGTGTAAATGCTGTTCTCCAACTCCTACGCAGGCGGCCCGACTGCACAGCAGAGCAACTGCTGCAAATCGCGTTGGGGGCATTGTCAGGAGGCGATATCCTCTTTTGCAATCCGCCTGAGGATGTGATGGGATTGATCACCCCGGTGATCGGAGCGCAGCTCCAATTCATCACACTCGTCCTTCCGGATGAGGTCACGGTCATCTCCAGCGAAAAAAGTAATACACCAAACGACCCGCGCATTCAAGTGAATCGAGCACGCAAGGCGATGAAACTCACATTGGTTTTTCCTCTCCTATTCCTGGTGGCTTTAACGATCTTTGCGGTGCGCTCACTCAGGGAATGGATGACATGGTGGGGATGGTCTTTTACGTTCACTGGCGGCGTCAGTTTATTGATCGCCCTGCTGGGAGCATCAGTCGTTGGGCTTGTGCTGGGACTGGCCATGCAAAAACAGACCTATAGTTTCATCCCTCCGCTTTTGCTTACCACCCTGCAGGAGACCGTCAGCGAAGTGGCACGCCAAATCCTGGTACCTGTTGCCGTGGAGTCATCGGCGCTATTGCTGCTGGGCTTCGGCATGATAAGCGCTGCGATATTCCTGACAAGAGGGGGAAGAAGATAATGAAAGAGACTCTCGTACGAGAGTCTCTACAAGCTGGGGATCAGGGATTCGAACCCCAATTTCCACGTCCAGAGCGTGGCGTGCTGCCGTTGCACCAATCCCCAAGAATCCAGCGGGCGGTATTGTAACATGCGTTATAGGAGCAAGCAAGTGACTTACTTGCCGTGCCGCGCGGCGGGTGTTATCCTCCATATCCAACAGGATCAAGAGCGCCTTGGAAAAGCCCTGCAATCCGAAGAAGTAAAATATACCGGGCAGCGGTTGTTGCAGATAAGGCGAGAAAACGCTGAAGAGGGTCAGAAACGTTTCGCTCCCTTTTGCAAAATACAGACCGCTGAGATATTGCGAGAGGAAGAGGATCACAGAGAATATCCAGGTCAGAATATAGACTGTCAATATCACCCATGAGACAATCTCTGCCGCACGGGTCAGGCGCAGCACATCATCCCGGTCAAAGTAGGTCCCAAAAAACCTTTCATGCTTTTCGTTTGATTCACTCATACAGCCTCCAGGGTGGATTATACCCATAGCTGATTACAATTGTAATCCAAGTTGCCACCTTGATAATAAAAAAGACCATGTCACCCTCCCGAAAGATATCGGGACGATGTGAGGGAGCACTCTTCCGCGACCGAAGGGTCTCTGTCATGGCTTGGTAGAGATGCTTCGGGCAACAAACGCCCTCAGCATGACATAACAAGTGGCTGTTAGCGCCTGAGTTAAATTAATGCTTTTTCTAAAGCCGGGAGAGTAAGTGACGTGACCGCGGCATTCCCTATTGCGTTTGTTATAATTGGGGGAACTCCGTCAGCCGCGAAAAAGTTCCTGGAGCGGGAAGCAGGTTGAAGTGAAGCGTGAAGCGAAAATACATCCAAGAGAAGAGACCGAGAATGAATCCTGAAGAATCGCAAGCCCACCGATTTTATCCGCGAGGCCGTCGCGGAAGATTTACGAACAGGACGTTTCAAAACAGTCCGCACGCGCATCCCGCCCGAACCCAATGGGTATATGCACATCGGACATGTCAAGGCGTGGATGATCGATTATTTGATCGCCAAAGAAAACGGCGGCGAGGTGATCCTGCGCTTTGACGACACCAATCCCGCAAAAGAAGAGACCGAGTTTGTGGAAGCCATTATCGAGGATACGCGCTGGCTGGGCGTTGAATGGGCGAAGATCACGTATGCTTCGGATTATTTCGACGAGCTGTATGAGTGGGCAAAGGAACTGGTGTTGATGGGCAAGGCATACGTGGACGATCAGACTCCCGAAGAAGTAAGCGCCAACCGCGGCACGTTGACCGAACCGGGCAAAAATTCGCCGTACCGCGACCGCGACGTGGAAGAAAACATGGACTTGCTCGAGCGCATGAAGAACGGTGAGTTCCCGGATGGATCGCGCATCCTGCGCGCCAAGATCGACATGGCACACCCCAACATCAACATGCGCGACCCCGCCATGTATCGCATCATCCATGAACCGCCGCATCATCGTACCGGCGATACATGGAAGATCTATCCCATGTACGATTGGGCGCACGGTCAAAACGATTCGATGGAACACATCACACATTCATTGTGTTCGTTGGAATATGAAAATCACCGCCCCTTGTACGAATGGTTCCCGGAACAGCTGGGCGTATTCAAACCGCGGCAGATCGAATTTGCACGCTTAAATCTTTCCTACACCGTCATGAGCAAGCGCAAACTTCGCCGACTGGTGGAGGAAGGTCACGTGCATGGCTGGGACGACCCGCGCATGCCCACATTGCGCGCCATGCGCCGCCGCGGCTATACCGCAGCAGCGATCCGTGATTTCATTCAACGCGTGGGCGTTGCCAAGCATTACAGCGTGAGCGACGTATCGCTGCTGGAGGCTTGCGTGCGCGACGACCTCAACAAAACCTCCCCGCGCCGCATGGCGGTCATCAAACCTTTGAAGGTCGTCATTGATAACTATCCCGATGATCTCGTCGAAGAGATGGAAGCCGTCAACAACCCCGAAGACTCGCACGCCGGTACGCGCAAGGTTCCCTTCTCGAAGGTTTTGTATATCGAACAGGATGATTTCCGCGAGACGCCGCCTCCAAAATATTATCGCCTCTTCCCCGGCAACGAAGTCCGTTTGCGCTATGCTTATTTCATCAATTGCACGCATGTGGTCAAGGACGAAGCGGGTGAAGTGATCGAAGTCCACGCCACCTATGATCCATCCACGCGCGGCGGCGATGCGCCCGATAATCGCAAGGTGAAATCCACCATCCACTGGGTATCCGCCGCACATGCGCAAGAAGCGGAGATCCGCATGTACGACCGCCTCTTTACAAAGGAAGACCCGGAAGAGGGCGATGAAGGATTCATCCAATGTCTGAATCCAAACTCGCTGACGATTCTCAATGGATATGTGGAACCGCTTCTCTCTACGCCCGAGGCTGGCTCTCGTTACCAGTTTGAACGCCTCGGATACTTTTGCACTGATCCAAACTCCACCGCAGATAAACCCGTCTTCAACCTGACGGTGAACCTCAAGGATACGTGGTCGAAAATAGAGAAAAAATCCAATAGATCAAAATAACTCCAAATATCTTTCGCTATGCTTCGGCTACCCCACACTGGGACGCTTCGCTCAGGTGGATACCATCGTCCCCGGCGGGGTGCAGGGATATGACCGCTACGCGTATGTCAACAATTCGCCGGTCAATTTTACGGATCCCAGTGGGCATAGGGAATGTGAACCCGGTACTGACTGCCGTCCACCAGGAAGCATTTCTACTGGCAGCGCTACTATTCATATTAATAATAAGCCACCAACAGACCCGGGCAATAAACCTGAGCATCCACATGGTGGTGGAGGCGGAGGAGGTAGTGGCGTAGATGATACAGGCCCAATTACGGATGCGATTTTGAATTTGCCTTTTTCAAGTGATTTTTACAGTGGCATATCAACTGGCCTAGATGTAACTGCATGGTTACTTGATGTGTACTCGGTTGGCGTTGTAACCTATGGAAGTTTATTTGGAGCGGGCATTGCATTGCCATTTATTCCGGGGGTGCTCCAGAAGTTCCCGTGGTACCAGGCTTAGCTGGGGCGGCAATAGCCGAATTAGAAGTTCAACCTCGGCTGAACGCTGCAAATTGGCTAGCACTAGGAAGCACCGTGGCAACTGTAATTGCCGATACGAAAGCAGGTAATACACAAATTGAGCAAGGTGAATTCTCTACTTCTGTTGCAAATAGTATTACTCTAACCGCTCTTGGATTTGCAAACAATGAAGCGTTTATATCCCTAACACTTCAAAGTGTCACTGTCACTAATGATTTTGGATGGACTGCACTTCCTTGGCCATAGCAAGATTGAAAAAGCTATATATTGTTTCTTTTGCTCAAATAACACGATAAGGATGAAATTGCGATGGAATATATTGTCATGATACTCTCTCTGGTTTTGGGTCTGATAGGCATTTATATTGGGTTATGGACATTTAGGAAGTACACAAGTTCATTCAGTAGCGCCCGTCTCAATTCGGCAGATCATTAAACTTGCGGCATGGATGGGCGTTTCAGGTTGCTTCTGTTTTTTCGCATTGATTACAGTATCTGGCATTATTGTCGAGAGAAAATCAGATTTTTCGCTCCAAGGTATCTTTGGGCTATTAGGCGTTTCAATCGTTCTCGGCATAATCGGTTTTCTCGGATCCTTATATCAAATATATACAACTGTTAAATACAGAGATTTTCTACTCGACAAAAAAATCATTAAGAAAAAAGATTGACATTGTTTGAAGTCTAAGCAGACGAAGAAGATCAACTCGGATAACAGCAAGACCATTTACGTGGGTGGAATCTACGAAGTAGACAAAACCTCGGGCGGCGCTGTCACGCGGACAGTGACGTATTACCCTGGCGGCGCGATGCGAATTAATAGTACACTCTACTATGTGTTGAAAGATCATCTCGATTCAGCCAGTGTCTTGACCGACGCCAACGGGAATATTGTGGGAGAAAACCGCTACTCTCCCTTCGGCGAGACGCGCTTCACCACAGGGACGATGTATACCGATAGATTGTTCACCGGTCAACGTGAGATGACGGGCTTGGGTATTTATAATTACCGCGCACACTGACGATACAGCCGGAAAGTAAAGGGAAGGCTTCCAGTTTGTACCCTACCGGGCATACATGGCGCGGGTGACTAGCCAACTTCTATGTATAAAAAAAACTCGCCCATGAAGATTTCAGGGCCAGTCCTTTTTTCTTATCCAGCGATTACCGTGGGGGGCGCGAAATGATCTTTGGCTTCCTTAACCGCGAACGAATAGGGGCAAGTTTGCCAACATCTATAAAAATCACTTCTTGCTTGGGCGCTTTTTCCAACATATAGTTTGTATAGCCAGGGTCAAGGCGGTCCAGCAAAATGACTTCTGCTCCCTTGGGAATATCTTCACCGAAGTCTGGGTGGGTTACGAGGTAACGAGTAAATTCCATAAATAGTTCGTTGAATTTTGCCCGATAAAATTCGTTCATTTTTTCATCTCCTTGATAAAACGCCTTCGATAGACAAGTCAGTTTTCCATGATGTCTTTCTGCCCGATTGTGAGAACATCTGCCACTGAATATCCTTCAAACCAATCCTTGGTTTGCTCGCCATTGGGATAAAGGATATCGCGATGAGGTTTTCCATGCGCCGTATCATACCGAACAACTGGATACCACTCATTATCCACTAGGATTTCAAGTTGAATGCGAAACTCAACAATTTCCCTGCCGTTGGAAACATGATAATGCCTATAACGGCATAAACGAGTTTCAGGGTCAAGGTAGATCAGAAATTCGCGTTCGGTCATAGTTCAATTATAACCTGTCCGCAAATCCTACTTATCTCCTTCATACAAATACCCTGTTCCGCGCACCCTCACCCTGCCCTTTGCGAAGCACCCCTTTGGGGCTCCCGCTGCGAGAGGGCAGTCGTCTCGGTAAAAAAGAGACACAATCGGAGTGAGGGAGGTTTCACCAAATACTACCGCGCCGGGACTCAAACCGTCGCTGTGCGGAAAACCCTCATCCCATCCAGTGACATCCTCACCAATGGATTATAATTTGCTCAAGTTAGAAACAAAGTGAGAGGAAGATATGACAACCGTAAACCTTGATGATCGAATTACTGTCAACCCCAACCAGTGTGGAGGGCGTCCGTGTATTCGTGGGATGAGGATTTCGGGTGATTGATGTGTTGGAACTGCAAGCCAACGGATTAACCTCCGCACAAATCCTGGAGGAACTGCCCGATTTGGAGATGGCGGATTTACAGGCCGTCGCTCGTTACGCAGTCCGCAGGCTGGATCATCCCGTATTGGCAATGGCGGCGTAAATGAAACTGTGGATCGATGCTCAACTTTCCCCATCGCTGGCGAAATGGATCACTGAGAATTTTGACCGCATCGAGGCAATTGCAATACGTGACCTGGGTTTACGCGATGCAGAAGATCAGGTCATCTTTTTTTCTGCGCGGAGTGCAGAAGCGACAGTGATGACCAAGGACGGTGATTTTCTTGAACTACAAAAAGAGGCTTGGAGCGCCGCCAAAAATTATCTGGGTCACTTGCGGAAATACATCGAAGGCTCGATTGAAGACAATACTTACCGAACATTTGCAAAAGGCGTTTGAACTGTTCGAAGGCGGCACAGGGTTTGGCGGCAATGGTGCTAACATCAAGTGGAACGAATTTGGAAATACTATTGGACATGGCGTTGCCGCCTTGGGAAGTGGCTTAACAGCAGTGGGGTTATTGGCTGCACCAGAGCCTACTGGATTAACTAAAGTCCTCGGTGTTACCGCACTTGTTGGATCTGGATATGAAGTATCGCAAGAATGGGACTCTTCAAAGAACTTTAACAGATCGATTGATGCTGCAAGCCGTCTTTATTTGGATCAAGGACCATCCCAATTTGTACCGTGAACAATCTTAAGGAGCAAAAATTGATAACTTTCTACCAGAATTGATTTTTATTTCAGTACTAATAGTTGGGCTTATGGTAAGCCGCACTCAAAAAGAAGTCAGGGATATAAAAAAGCTTTTAGAAGAATATTTAGATTTAACCCGAAAATCTAAGTGAACAAACACAATAAGTTACAAAGCAATGCTATGTCGCTTTCGGTACGTATGTAACAAAGTATATAAAACATAACTAAAAGGAGAAGGAAACAATTTCCCAAGAAAAGGACTTGCCGTGAAACCCACAAGCGAGTCCTTTTCAAATGTGCCCTCACCATTTCGACAAGCTCAATGCGGCGCCTGCCCTCTCCCAGCGGGAGAGGGGGAAGTCGTCCCTGCAATAAGTCGTCACAATCGGGGTGAGGGAGGTTTTGCAAATCCAAATGGGGAATTGCCAGCAAGGGCTAATACCTAACAAAGTGACTCGCCCATAAAAATCCATGGGCGAGTCACTCATTAAGTTGTCAGTCTTTTATAAATAGATGTCTTGTCAGATCAGAGTTTATGAATTTTCAAACCGGGGATAAACTGGAAATCTTTCAAATTGAGCGTGTAGAGCGGAATATCATGGGAGAGGGCAGTCGCCGCAATCAACGCATCTGGCACGTTCAGCTTGTGACTCAAGGCATATTCTTTTAATAAGTTTAGAAAACGATTGGATATATCTGTATCCAGTGGGATTTCCTGAATGAGAGACTACTGGTTATATATCTTCTCCAACTCACGTTTATCCTTCGCCCCAAAATACAACTCACCTGATGTGATAACAGAAACAGCAAGTTCGGCAAGCCCGATCGTTTGCAATTCCGCTACAATAGCTGAATTACCTTTGTAAAATTCGATCAGGATATTGGTGTCACACAAAATCATGAGCGGTAGGGCCAGGCTTGTTCACGCAGACTCTTCAATGAAATATCTCTCCCTATCCATAAGCCTGCCAGTGCAAAGAATTCCTGCTCTCCTGCCGCGCTTGCCGGCTCCGTTGATACATCTTTCTCCGTGATACTCTCAACGAAATCCAGAGATTTAAGAAAATCAAGAAGTGTCTGGGCTTTCTTGCGGTCTTTAATTCGGATGGTAATCTGTTCCATAATCATATCCTCTATCCAGAGGAAATTATACAGTATTTTTTCGTATCCCCTTCATACAAATATCCCGTTCCGCGCACACCCTCACCCTGCCCTCTCCCAACGGGAGAGGGGAAATTCGTCCCGGTAAAAACGAGTTCACAATCGGGGTGAGGGAGCCTTTGCAAGTCCCAACGGTGAATTATCAGCCACGGGAAATGTCAAAGAAAAAAGACGCGCCTATGAAATTTTATTATTATTCCAAGTAAAGAGTTGGGACTGAAATAAAACCAAGTGGCTGTCTGCATGAGACAGCCACTTGGTTTTATTCTTATCCGATAGAGCGCGTATAGTGAAGATCGCTCTCTACATCACTTGCACTACGGAGGCGGGGGCGGACCTTCGCGCCGAGCGCCTGAGTTGGCTAATAATGCCGCCAGCAACACGACTACGATCAACCCGATCAGTCCAACGAATACCCAAAACATGACGCCCGTCTGGTCATTGTTCCCTGTAACGGGCACCAATTGGGTTACCACCGGCGCGATGACGGTCACACCAACCGGAGATGTAGCCGCAGGTGTCGCTTGAAGGGCGTGTCCGCTCAACGCTGGACCTGCGAGAAGCCCAAAGGCGCCCCACACCAACACGAACAACATTACGGCAATCAGAAATGTAGTTTTCTTAATCATGGCATTTTCCTTTCCTAGTAACTCACTTGATCATTCTGTCACTCTCCATTATGCCGAGGTTGGAAATAACGTCAATTAGGATTTGCCCAAGTTCAAATAGGGGATTAACGTCATTTTTAGAGGATGGAACGAATGACTGCGACTTGATCCGCCGACCTTTATCTATGCGCAGACGATCAAATCGCTGTCTGTCAGGCACCGCTCTGCCATAGTGCAAGGGAAAATGAGAATTTCAGGTTTTTAACCTTAAAAAATATTCCGCTTCCGGTCATTGGTTATATAATCGCCGCACTTCAAACTATTAAAAGGCACAAGAAATGTCCAAACCCGCCTTTCGCATTTATTTCAACGACAACAAACAGTGGTTCAACGTCTATGTTGCCAGGGATCCCGCCTGGTTCAAGCGTAAGAATCAGTGCCACGCCTATTACATCGCGGCAGAAACCCGCAAACAGCGGGAGGGGCTTTTCGGGTACATCTACCTGAGCGAACTGAACTTCTCCCCCATGGCGCACGAACTGGTCGCGCACGAGGTCCAGCACCTGATCTTCGACTGGGTGCTCACCCGCAAAGGCATGAGGATCAGCGAGAAGAACGAGGAGCGCATCGCCACCATGACCGGCGAGATCGCCCGCCGCTTCTGGCGCAAATACGAACGCTGGGCAAAGTACGAGTATGTGTAACCGTGTTATGTCATTCTGAGCGAAGCGAAGAATCTCTGCGTTTGTCGCAGACTCCATCTCCCTAAACGCAAAGCTGTCCACTCGTATTAAGCGGGCAGCTTTTTATTTTAAGTATATCTCGGTGGTTGAGTAGCGCTGAGCGCTTTTTGCGAAGAGCGTATCGAAACCACCACTTCAGAGTAAATTCTTTATAGCAAGTATTTATTGCTTACTGGTGGTTTCGATACGACACGCTTCGCGGCTACTCAACCACCGGATTTGGAGATAATTTTACATCCTCTCCAAAACCTCGACCGCCTTCTGCAGCCTCTCCAGCACCTTCTCCCGCCCAATGATCTCCATCGACTCGAACAGCGGCGGGCTTACCTTTTGTCCCGTCACCGCCACACGCACGATCCCAAAGACCTGACCAGCGCTCCAACCCGACCCCTCCACATACGCGCGCATCGGCGGCTCGGCGGTCTCGTGCGACAACTCCGGCAGAGACGACAAAATCTCATACGCCTTCCGCGCGATCTCAGCGGACTGCTTCGCATCGAGTCCCTTGGCGATCAACTCCTCGGGGTTCGGCTCCACATTCTCCTGGAAGAAGAAACTTGCAAACGCGAGACAATCATCCAGCGTGACGAGTCGCTCACGGATCAATGGCGTGACTTTGAGCAACGTGTCATCGTCTACGGGTAAGCCTGCTCCGGTGAGATAAGGCTTGATCCTGGCTGACAGCTCCTCGGTCGGCAGGAGGCGGATGTGAGTCCCGTTGAAGTGATCCAATTTCTGGAAGTTGATCGCGGCAGGCGATGCAGTCAAATGGTCAATGCTGAATCGCTCCACCATCTCATCCAGAGACATCACATCATCTTCCGCCACGCCCCAACCCATCAGCGCGATCCAATTCAGGACGCCTTCGGGCGTATACCCAAGTTCATTCATATCCTTGATGAAGACCGAATGACCATCCTTCATCGCAATGGACGTATCGCGCTTGCTGAGCTTGCCCTTGCCGCTCGGCTTGAGGAACACGGAGAGATGAACCCAAACCGGCTCATCCCAACCGAAGGCACGATAGATCTGCACATGCAACGGGAACGTGCCCAGCCACTCGGAGCCGCGCAAGACATGCGTGATGCCCATCTCGTGATCGTCCACCACCGCCGCGAGATGATACGTGGGCAGACCATCCGACTTCAACAGGACATAATCGTTGAGTTGCGCGTTCTCGGTGACGATGTCGCCGCGTAGATGATCGTGCGCGACCGTCGTCCCCTCACGCGGCATCTTGAAACGCACAACATACTTCTCACCGCTGGCAATGCGCTTTGCGGCTTCATCTGGCGCTATCGTGCGACAAGTCCCATCGTAATGCGGATTCTCCTTGCGCTTTTGCTGTTCCTGCCGCACACGTTCCAATCGTTCCGGTGTACAGAAACATGGAAAGGCATGTCCGCTATCGATAAGAGTTTGAATATGACTTTGATAAATCTCGCGACGATCTGTCTGGCGATAAGGTCCATGAGGTCCGCCAACATCAGGACCTTCGTCATAGTCTAAGCCCAACCAGTGCAAACCATCTATTAGCTCCTGCTCCGAGCCGGGGACAGTTCGCTGAACGTCTGTATCTTCGATACGCAGGATGAACTGTCCGCCCGTTTTTTTGGCGAGCAGATAGCAATACAAAGCAACGCGGGCAGTAGCGATGTGCATGTGCCCGGTCGGTGAGGGCGCCACGCGTGTTCGTGCAGGTTTGACCGTCAAATTTATTCTCCCAAAATAATACATCGCGCTGAGCGGAGCGATAGCGCAGACGAAGCGCCGTTTGCATGCAACACGTCTCGTCTACGGCTTTCGACGAACATGAAAGCCTCCGCTCGACGCGACGAATGAACACTAAAAATCCAACTGCTTATATCGCATGGCGACACTTTCCACCAATCCGATACCCAACATCAGGGAGGTGAGACCACTGCCGCCGTAGCTGATGAACGGCAGAGGCAGTCCCGATACGGGTACGATGTTCAAATTCACACCAATATTGACCATCCCTTGAAAGAAGATCAAGGTCGCCACACCGTAGGCAATGGTCATCCCCGCCACGTCGCGCGCCTTTTGCGCGGCGCGCAGGCACCTCCAGATGATCAACACGATCACAATTACGACAAATAACGAGCCTACCAACCCAAACTCCTCAGAGACCGCAGAGAAGATAAAGTCGGTGTGGCGCACTTTCAAGAAGCGGAGTTGGGTCTGTGTGCCGTGACCGTATCCTTTACCGAATAAGCCGCCCGAACCGATGGCGATCTTTGCCTGATCCACGTTGTATTTTTCACCAAAGGTGGCGTTGGGATCGGGCAAGATAAAGTTGATAATACGCTGCTGCTGATAATCCTGCAAAAAGGGGATTTTAATCCCTGCGGCAGAGAGAGCAACAACGCTTCCAATTAACAGGGAGGCGACCACCCCGAACAGTGCGATATGTTTCATTTGGATCCCATTGAACCACAACAACGCAGCCAGTATCACCATCAATACAACGACGTTGCTCAGGTTGGGTTGCAGGAGGATCCAAATCCCCAGGGTCATCACCCACACAAAAGCGACTGCAATCCACTTCAAGTCGCGCGGGCGATCCTGGGTTCTATCAAAGTAACGCGCCAGTAGAAGGATGGCGGCGATCTTCGCAAATTCTGTGGGCTGGAGGAACAACACACCCACCTGAAACCAACGCGCCGCTCCAAATATCGCCTCCTGCGAGCTGAGGTACAAAGAGATCAACAGGATACTGGTCACGATCAAGATGGGACGGTACAGCGCCATCCAAAAACGATAGTCAATGGCCGCAAAGACAAAAATAACGATAAGCCCGGCAATGGCAAAATAGATCTGACGATTGATGAGAGGCAGTAACACTTCATTCCCCGCGATCGCCGAACGGATCATGGTGGTGCCGAAAGCAGTGGCAAGCACCACTGCGCCCAACAACCAGAAATCAAAGTATCGCCACGAGATATCGCGAAACATTCTTACTTACGGGTTCTACTTTTACGGCGGCGCGCGGCTTTCAAGGGAATATCCGCCACGAGGCGTTGTGAACGTCCGTCATGCTCCACGCCAAATTGCATCGAAGCCGCGTCGATCTCCACGTGACGACTGATGGTGGCGATCAAATCATCTCGAAGCGAATCAAGCTCCGCCGGAGTCAGATCCGTACGGTCATGGATAAGAACCAGTTGCAGGCGTTCCTTGGCGCTATCGGCGCTTTTTTTCTTTCCGAGGAGTTTATCAAAGAAAGTCATGTCACTTCCTCCCCGTTAATTTCTGAATGCGCTGCCACAAACCATTGCCGCTGTCCAGGTCCATGAAGGGCACGCTTTCGCCGCGCAGGCGTTTCGCAATATTACGGAACGCCTGACCCGCCCTGCTCTTGGCGTCAGCCGCGACGGGTGCGCCGCGATTGGACCCGATGATCACATTTTCATCTTCGGGGACAATGCCGATCAATTCAACAGCAAGGAGATCCAGTACATCTTCGGCAGATAACATGTCGTGGTTTCTGACAAGCATTGGGTTTAGACGATTAATGACAAGGGAGGCTGGTCCCTTTTCTTCCGCCTCCAGGATACCGATGACGCGATCTGCATCACGCACCGCGCTGACCTCAGGATTGGTCACTACGAGGACACGGTCCGCGGCGGCGATGGCATTTTTAAAACCGCGTTCGATACCAGCAGGCGAATCGATCAATACAAAATCACATTCGGGGCGCAACTCTTTGATCAGGCGATTCATGTCACTGGGCGAAACAGCATTTTTGTCGCGCGTCTGTGCGGCGGGGATGAGATAAAGCCCGGGTAATTTCTTATCGCGTATCATCGCCTGCTTCAAACGACAACGACCTTCGATCACATCCACAATATCATATACGATACGGTTTTCAAGCCCGAGGATCACATCCAGGTTACGAAGACCAATATCGCCGTCAATGCAAACAACTTTGGAGCCTTCCATCGCAAGCGCGACGGCAAGATTGGCAACGGCAGTCGTCTTGCCAACCCCGCCTTTTCCTGATGTGATCGTAATGACTTGTGCAGGCATGTATTTTTCCTATGCATGAAGATAAGCTAACTAACTGATCGACCAGAATTCAGCCTGGAGCGTTCCTTCTTTATTAATCCGTGCGATTTCCGGCTTCGGGTTTTCACGAGGCTTTAAAGTCCCAGATACTTCATCGGCAATGCGCAATTGAGTAGGCGAGAGATCGAGAGCGCAAATGACGGCGCGCTTATTCCCTTTAACGCCCGCATGAACCATCCCGCGCAAACGTCCCCAGATAATTACATTTCCATCTGCCACGATCTCAGCGCCGGGGTTGACATCGCCGAGAATAACCACATGCCCGGCAAACTCGATCCTGGTGCCTGAGCGAAGCGTACGGCTTAGAAACAGGGCTGTTTCTTCGCCCAAATCCTCCACGGAAAATTGACGCGTCTCTTCCGGACGCTGCTTCGATATGCGGGTTGCCAACCCAAGCAATTGCGCGGTCTGCTCCGTTGTGGGCGATTCGCTGATGACTGCCCAGAGAAAGATACCGCGCTCTGAAAGCTGGTCCCGCAATTCGACCATCTCATTAACGTGCAGAACCTGGCTGGTAACGTCCAACGCCAATCTGGCGCCCTGAAAGAAGGTCGGCTGATCATCCACCTGCTTCATGAGAGCGGCACGCTGTTCCTCCCACGGAGCATCGTCCAATGAGACGAGTAATCCGTCGCGTAAACCTTTGATCTGGATCAGTGAGTTTATCTCATTCATGGATGAAAACCATATCAGGTTGTCGAATTATAGCATGAAGTCTTTTTTCAGCTTTTATCAATCAACAATAGATACACACTTACAATCCGCACTCGCCAAGTAGAAGAGGGAATACACGACGCGAATTTTTATCCGCCTGCGCTTTTTGCAATATCAATGGATTTCAACTCAAAATAGGCTTGCATCACGCGCGCCACGATGGGGGCAGCAACCGTACCGCCTTCACCGCCGTTGTAGGCAAACGCAAGGATGATGATTTCAGGGTCGTCAAAAGGCGCGTACGCCAAAGTCCACGCATGTGTGGGCCAGGCGCCAAACCGGCATTTGTCGGCTTTTGAGGCTACATCATCACAATATTCGGCTGTGCCGGTCTTGCCTGCAACCGCTATTGGCAGTGGATAATTCACATTAAATATCTTGTAAAGGGTACCCAGTGGGTTTTCTGTGACCGCCAATCGAGTTCCAGTACGCACCGCGTCCACCGTAGATGGCTGGACGATCTTGGTGTTTCCGGTGAGATCACAATACCCGGCCTCACAACTCCATTCTTTGATGACCGGATTTGTAGTAATGTCCCATTTCATATTGGGAGTAAAAGGCGAGATCTGATAACTTCCTGGTGGAGGCGCCGGAAGGGGCCTATCAGGGTTAACCGGGTCAACCCACATATCGCTGGGCCTGCCTTCCCGATCCACAACACTTCGGACTTCATAAACCTTGAAGTCGCTTGGATCAAACCATACGGGAATCACGCGCCCTTCCTCATCCAGCACTTCGCGGATAACGGTCGGCTGCATCAATTTCCCGTGGTTGGCAATCGTTGCGCCAGACATAAGAACCTGCAAAGGTGTGCCGAGGACATATCCCTGCCCCACGCTGGCAATATACGTGTCACCGGTTGACCAGTTCTCACCCGTATTAATACGTTTCCATTGCGGAGAGGGAATCAATCCATCCTCCTCGCCAGGAAGTTCAATACCAGATTTGGCTCCGTAACCCAATGCGCGCGCATACTCGCCGAGACGGAAAATACCCAAGCCCTCAGGGATCTCATCTTCATAGCCACCGCCAAGTTTATAGAAACAAACGTTACTTGAATACGCAATGCAATGGAAGAAATCCAATGCGCCAAAGCCTGCTTCATTGATGACACCGTTACGGTCGTAGATCCAATCTACGAAGGGACGTGAGTTTGCAGCAGTACATGGGTCGGTGGGTCGAAAACGCTCGCACAGGACAAGTTTGCCGGGTGTCTGTACGATCTTGCCAGGCGCAATGACACCTTCATTAAAAGCCCCTGTAGCTGTTGAAAGTTTAAACGTGGACCCCGGAGCCAACTCAGCGGAGATGGCATTGTTCACAAGAGGTCTGCGGGGATCCTGACTTAATTGATCATAGTAATAACCGGGGATGAGACGCGCCATACGATTATTTTCAAATGTTGGGTAGGAGACCATTGCAAGGATCTCGCCCGTTTTGGGATTCATTGCAATCACAACTCCGCTGGAGATACGGTATCGTCCCAAGATAGGTGTTCCAATAATTGATCTCATCCACCAGCACAGCTTCTGCAGCCTTTTGCAGGCGCGTATCGATCGTGAGAACCACATTGTTCCCGGCGACGGAAGGCATGGGAGACTCCAAATTACGAAGTTCCTGTCCGGCCACATCCACCTGGACAACGCGTTCTCCATTCCGACCGATCAGAATATCATCAAGCGATGTCTCGACGCCTGCGTAACCGATCTTGTCGCGGTTAGGGATAAAGCCCCTGGCGCGATAGTCAGCTTCAAACGCCGCGGGAATCGGTCCGAGGAATCCAACCAGGTTTGCCGTCAAGGAACCGGTGGGATAATCCCGTATCGGCTCGATCTCAACCGCCACCCCGGGCCAATCCACTGATTTTTCACGGATGACACGCGCCAAATCTTCGCTGATATTGCAGGAAATTCTAACGGGCGTATAAGGCGCAAGCGACTCGCCGAGCGCCACCATGTCCGCAATGCTAGGACCCGGCACACACGCCGAGAACAATTTGGCATTGTCAAGCGATTCCGGTGTAACAGGTCCGCCAGCAGGTACGCCCGTTAATTCAGAAACATCGCGGTAAATCTGCTGAATATCGGCTTCATCATCTGGCAGGCTCGCGGGTGTGATTACAACATTATAGGAAGGGATGTTGCGCGCAAGCACATATCCATTGCGGTCATAAATGATGCCGCGCGCGGCCGGTTCACTGATCTCGATTGTGTAATTATCAATGGCCTGGTTCACGTATTCCTGTTTTTGCAAAATCTGCAAATTCACCAAACGAAACACAATGGCGGCCACCACCATGATGATCAACCCATAAACAATCACTGTGCGCCAGATCGGGACCTGGTATTTATTTACTGTTCCTGAATTCATTCAACCTCCGCCGTGGGATATGCCCACTTTGCAAGGTCACGCATCACTGCATAGACCGGGATGGCAAAAAGCATATTTAGTAATACACCTGGTAAGACCACCAGCCCCAGTGCATCGCCAACCGCAAAAGGGGTTCCCGTAAAACCCAAAACCGCCAATGAAAAAAGATTTGAAACAATCGTTCCCAAAAAAGTAACGCTGAACATGGCAAGCAACGGAGCCTGCCAGACACGTCGCTGCAATACGTTTGCCAGAGCGACAACAATGAGATAACTGATCGTGGGAACAACCCAGGGTATTCGAGAGACAAAACCAACGAATATACCCGTTGCAACTGCCCAATGCCAGGCGGATTCAACCTCCTCCTGTAATGCCCATGCGGCAAGCATAACCAGGGTCAAATCTGCATAGCCCGACAGAAGAGTCATTCGGCTGACGACAGCGGATTGTAATATTACAGCAAATACAATCACAGGGACGGCAATTAAATTTCGCATGGGTTATGGAGCAGGGATTAAAGGAGAAATATCAACAGGCTTGAAGTCCACAATGACGAGGACTATTTGCAAGCGGTTGAAGTCGACCACGGGTTGAACGGTCGCCTGCTGAAAAAGGTCAAAATCGCGTGAACGGACGTTGACCACCTGCCCCACGATCAGATCGGGCGGATAGCCGCCGCCCAACCCGGAGGTTAGCACAAGGTCACCTGGCTCAATGACCACATCCGGGGGAATTAATTCAAGCAACACATCGCCCGCCACGGAACCAATCAGCGATGCCTCTGTTTCAGCATTCTGCAGGCGGACGTTCACGCTCGAAGCGGCATCAGTAATCAGCTGGACACGAGCCGCATCCGCAATGACCGCGTCCACCCGCCCAACCAGGCCTTGATCCGTCACAACTGGCATGCCGCGTAATATGCCATCATTTGAACCGCGGTTAATAATGACATAATGAAGAAAGGGGCTTGGGTCACGTCCGATCACGGCCGCGGCTTTATAGGTATTCTCAGGTCTTGCCCGTTCAAAATCCACAAGCGCCGCCAAAATATTCGTTTCACCAACTTCCTGTTGCAGCTGAATGACCTGCGCCTGTAAATTAGAAACTTCCGCTTCCAATTCTGCGTTTCGCTGGCGCAGGGAAGTAATATCGCGCGGTGCAGTAAAAAAATCCTGTAATGAAACAAAACGAGAGGAGAACCACGTTTGCAATCCCACCAATGAACCCGTAAATGAATTGGAGGCTGAACTAAAATATCCGCCCAGTGCAAGCGCCATGATGCCCCCTACGACCAAAAAGATGATCGTTGTTTGAATCGTTCGTGAAAATATATTTCTCATGTTAGTGTGCTGTAAAATCGCCGGGAGGCGAAATGAAACATTACACGCTGTGACGTGTACTACCGCGTTCCAAGCCGACTAAATAGCGGCCCAGCCTATCGAAATCATCGAATACCATCCCGGCCCCACGCGCAACGCAAGTCAGCGGATCTTCCGCAACCCATACCCGTAACTTGATTTCATCGGTCAGACGGTCAGCAAGCCCCTGCAATAAACCGCCGCCGCCCGCCAGGCAAATCCCTACATCCATTAGATCTGAGACGATCTCCGGAGGAATCTCGTCCAATGCATCGCGGATCGTATCCACAATGACTTGCACCGAACCCGACAGCGCCTCGCGCATCTCAACAGAAGAAATTTCTATGCTCTCCGGCAAACCAGTGACAAGATTCCGTCCGCGCACTTCCATCGTCTTTTCCGGTTGAAGCGGGTATGCAGAGCCGATTTTCCACTTTACTTGTTCGGCAATACCTTCACCCACCAGCAGGTTATATTTGTTTCGCAAATACGCAACGATATCCTGATCCATTTCATCGCCAGCCACACGCAGTGAACGGGAAGCCACCACCCCACTCATCGAAAGGACAGCTACTTCGGTGGTTCCGCCGCCGATATCCACCACCATGCTCCCTTTTATTTCCGCGACCGGCAGCCCCGCACCCAACGCCGCCGCGATCGGCTCCTCGATCAGATAAGCTGCCCGCGCCCCTGAACCCATCACTGCATCATAGACCGCGCGTTTTTCAACTTCTGTCACACCCGTGGGAATACCCACCACAACTCGTGGACGAGGTAATGGAACCACACTTTGTTCATGCACGCGACCAATAAAATATTCCAACATCACCTGTGTAATATCAAAATCCGAGATCACTCCATCGCGCAGTGGACGCACAACTGCAACGTTGGAAGGGGTGCGTCCAGCCATCTCTTTGGCTTCCAAACCAATGGCCAATGGTTGTCGCAATCGCTTATCAATCGTCACCCAGGATGGCTCATTGATGACAATTCCCTTCCCGCGCACGTTTACCAACGTATTCGCGGTCCCCAGGTCAATTGCAATATCCAGTGAAAAAAGGCCCAATAGCCAATTAATCGGGTTGAACGCCAAATCAGGCTCCTCGACGATGATATCAAAAAAACTTGCAAAGGTATTATACCTAACAATTCGCAACCCCGTGTCTCACAATGGGTTAAAATAACCACAGAAACGCAGACATTCATCCAAATTTAAGGAGACCTCATGGCGAAAATTGCAGTCGTAACAGATAGCACGACCTACCTTCCCCCCGATTTGATCAAAAAATATAATATCTCCATTGCACCGCAGGTATTGATTTGGGGAGAGGAAACCTTCAAAGATGGTGTGGATATTCAATCACAGGAGTTTTTCACCAGGTTAAAAACAGCCAAGGTGATGCCTACCACATCACAAGTGGCAGTTGTCTCCTTCCAGGAGATATTTCAAGATCTGATTAACAAGGATTTTGATGTACTTGCTCTCCTGGTCTCCTCTAAACTTTCGGGGACGGTCCAATCTGCCATGCAGGCAAAAGATCTGATGAGCACGGCGGGCGAAAAAGTACATGTGATCGACAGCCAGTCTGTCGCAATGGCTCTTGGTTTTCAAGTGCTCACTGTTGCTCGTGCAATTGAATCCGGTGCTACCCTCAGCGAAGCCAGGGCCCTGGCGGAAAAACTGCATGAGTATACCGGCGTCTTCTTCGCCGTTGACACACTCGAATTCCTTCATCGAGGCGGACGTATTGGCGGGGCACAACGTTTCCTTGGCACCATGCTGAACATGAAACCGATCCTTGCCATTCAGGATGGACGCGTCG
Source organism: uncultured Chloroflexia bacterium (assembly GCA_963753655.1). Taxonomy (GTDB): domain Bacteria; phylum Chloroflexota; class Anaerolineae; order Anaerolineales; family Villigracilaceae; genus Defluviilinea. Next base: position 827,564 of record CAVWDB010000006.1, on the reverse strand, counting down.
AAGGCATTGAACGCATACGCACGAAGTCAAAGGCGCACGACCGTGTGCTTGAAATGGTTGTCGAAAAGACCAAAGGCAAATCACCCATTCGGTTGGCAACCCTGCATGCCAACGCCGCAGAAGATGCAAAGGCATTGTTGGCAAGAGCTGAACAGGCGCTCAAACCCATAGAAAGCGTCTTTACCGAAGTAAGCCCAACTGTCGGCACCCACGCCGGACCCGGCACCGTAGGACTCGCCTTCATGGCTGGAATGTAAATCACCTAAAACCCCTCTTCAGCGGAGAGGGGTTTTTTTATACGTGTATAATTCAAGCATGGAACATCCAGACCCCTTGGTCATTGGCATTGCAGGCGGATCTGGCTCTGGCAAAACAACTGTTGCACAGGGAATCCTTCAACGCGTTGGCACAGACCGAATCGCATTCCTTCAGCATGACTCCTATTACAAAGACTTGGGCGGATTGCCGCCCACACAACGTTCAGACATAAATTTTGACCATCCCAACTCGCTCGAAACCGAACTTCTGATTGAGCACATCGCCTCTTTACGCGACGGGAAGCCGGTTGAGGTCCCGATCTACGACTTCTCCACTGACAGCCGTACCAACCGGACATTCACGATTCAACCGCGCAATGTCATCATTGTTGAAGGTATACTCATCTTTACCGAAGCCACCCTGCGCGGGATGTTCGATGTGAAGATATTCGTCGACACCGATTCAGACCTCCGCTTCATCAGAAGACTCGAAAGAGATATTACCGAGCGCGGACGTTCAACCGAATCCGTCATCAGGCAATATCTATCCACGGTTCGTCCCATGCACCTGGAATTTGTTGAACCCTCAAAACGTTATGCAGACATCATCATCCCGGAAGGTGGATTCAACTCCGCCGCACTCGACATGGTCGTTGCACGCATAGAAGCGTTATTGAAATGAAAAAAAAACAGCTTTAAAAATAAAAGGAGAAAATAAATGACAAAACAATGGAGCACCCCGCCCGAAATGCAGATCGACCCGGAAAAGAAATACAAGGCTCGCATGGAAACTGACAAAGGCACCATGCTCATTGAGCTTTTTGCAGACAAGGCTCCCAAAACCGTGAACAACTTCGTTTTCCTGTCGCGGGAAGGATATTATGACGGCGTGATTTTCCATCGCGTCATCGACAACTTCATGGCGCAGGGCGGCGATCCGACTGGCACAGGCATGGGCGGACCCGGCTATAAATTTGGCGATGAATTTGATCCCAGCCTGAAACATGATAAACAGGGCGTGCTGTCCATGGCAAACGCGGGACCTGGAACGAATGGTTCTCAGTTCTTCATCACCCATGGTCCCACTCCACATTTGAATAACAAACACACCGTTTTCGGTCAGGTCGTGGAGGGACTGGACGTGCTCATGTCCATCCCAGGGCGCGATCCAAGCAACCGCAACGCTCCCGCAGTAAAGATCAACAGTGTCACCATCGAAGAAAGCGAATAAACAAATTTCAACGAAAAGTCCAAGGAGCGCGCGGAAGTCAACCAGGAGAACCTCTGCGCGCGCTTCACGCGTCACAACCAGAACCGTGAAAAACGAAACAAAATTGCTGCCACAGAATACTACGGCAGAGATTCAAAAAAGTAATAACTCTCAAGCGCAACGCAATAAAAAACAAGGTTCATCCTTTGGAACCAATCTTCTCCGTATCGTTTCACTGCTCGCCGTTATTGCAGTAACCCTCTACATATATAATATCCGTGAACACGTAAAAGATTTTGAAAAGTTTGGTTATGGGGGCATCTTTTTGATTGCGCTCCTGTCGAATGCCACTGTCCTTCTGCCCGCGCCGGGCGTGGCCATTGTGTATGCGATGGGAGGCGTGTTCAACCCGATCGGCGTTGGACTCGCCGCCGGAGTTGGCGGCGCGCTGGGCGAACTTTCTGGCTATCTCGCAGGTTTCAGCGGACAAGCTGTGATCGAGCGGACAGACATTTACAATCGCTTCAAACCCTGGGTGGATCAATATGGAGGCTGGGCGATTCTGGTATTATCTGCAATACCCAATCCGTTCTTTGACATCGCCGGTATCGCGGCGGGGATCGCAAAAATGCCCATCCGCTCCTTTCTATTGTTCACGTGGATCGGGCAGACGATCAAAATGTCTGCCTTTGCGTTCGCCGGCGCTTACTCTCTTGAATGGTTGGCAAACTTCTTAAAGATAAGGAACAGAATCATGCCTCAATATGAAAAGATCGATTCCTATCTTGAAAAGAATCTTGACGAGAGTCTGGATGAATTGGGGAAACTTGTGGCTCAACCCAGCATTAGCGCGCAGGGCATTGGCTTAAAAGAGTGCGCCAATCTCGTCGCGGATATGCTCCGTGCGCGCGGCTTTACTGCTGAGATCATGGACACGGAAGGCGCGCCGGTTGTCTTCGCAGAACGAAAAGGTAAAGGCAATAAGACCTTACTCTTCTATAACCATTACGATGTGCAGCCACCAGAACCATTGGAACTGTGGGAATCACCTCCGTTCGAACCAGAAATACGCGCCGGCAAAATGTATGGGCGCGGCATCAGTGACGACAAAGGGCATATCGTCTCGCGCCTGCACGCCATTGATTCCATCCTCGCCACCGACGGTGAATTGCCGTGTAATATCAAATTCATTATCGAGGGTGAAGAGGAAACCGCCAGTATTCATTTGCATGAATTTGTTCGCGATCACAAGGACAAACTCAAAGCAGATGCTTGCATCTGGGAATTCGGCGGCGTGGATCACCGCGACGTGCCCATGCAATATCTTGGATTGCGCGGCATCTGCTACGTGGAACTTTCCGTGGAATCACTTGGTATTGATGTCCACTCCGGACTCGGCGGCTCGATCTTCCCGAATGCTGCATGGCGTTTGGTGTGGGCTTTATCCACCCTGAAAGGACCCGATGAGCATATTCGCATCCCGGGCTTTTATGATGATGTGAGGCAACCTACCGCACTCGACCGCAAATTGATGGATGCGCTTCCTGATGTTGCAGATGAATATAAGGAACGTTATGGCGTCAAACAATTCATCAAGGGACTCACGGGCGGAACGGATCTCAAAATGGAGGAGGTCTTCACGCCTACCTGCACCATCTGCGGGTTGACCAGCGGATATCAAGGTCCCGGCTCAAAAACGGTTCAACCGGCATTTGCCTCCGCCAAAGTGGATTTCCGTCTCGTACAAGACCAAAAACCTCAGGACATCCTCAAGAAGTTACGCGCACACCTCGACGCGGAAGGCTTCGAGGATGTGCAGATCAAATTCCTGGGCGGCGAGCCAGCCGCTCGGACGGATCCAGATGACAGCTTCGTAAGAACCGTTGTTCAAGCCGCAGAAGAGGTTTATGAGTTCCCGATGCAGCTTGTTCCCACAGTCGGAGGTTCCGGTCCAAACTATCCATTTGTGCACGATCTCGGTCTACCGGTTGCCACCGCGGGACTAGGGCATCCCGATACTCGTGCTCACGCACCCAATGAAAATATCCGCATTGATTTATATCTAAAACATGCGCGCCACATGGCACGCGTGATCAAGGAGTTTGCAAAGTAGGAAAATGCGCCGCTGGTACGCTTTTCGTCGCGATCTTGGTCTGCAACTGTTCGCACTCTATTTACTGCTCATCATCCCTTTCCTGGTTACATTGCTGATCTTTGATGGGCTGATCGGTGTACGCATTCGCGAGGATGTGCAAGCCAGCGACTTATCCTTGGCGCAATCCATTTCACAGGAAGTGGACATTTCGATCACCAAAGCTTTAAGCGCGGTACAAGGTTTGTCGGTTTATACCGGTGTGGTCGATGCTGACCCTTCGCAGATGGAAGATGTATTCAGCGTGATCTTCAACACGACACCCGATATAAATTTGGTCTATCGACTCGATGCCAACGGGATCATGTTGTATCACTACCCAACAGGTCCAACATCAACAGTGGGAGACGATTTTTCGTTTAGAGATTACTTCCAGCGTGCGCTACAAACGGATCAGCCCTTGGTTTCGCAGGGGCGCATCTCACCCACAACAGACCAAGCCGTTGCCACGGCAGTCATGCCCATCTGGTCGACCAATGGGAAATTCCTGGGGTTGGTGGGTGCAAATATCCGACTCGAGAGCCTCAGCCAGGCGTTGACCGCAATCATCTCTGAGCATCAAACGGAGGAGGGCCTGCAAGTCATTATTCTGGATAATGCCAATCAAATCATTGCCTATCCCAACTCACAGGTATTGTTGCATCCCGCCAGTGAGATCATCCCTGAAACCCACCTCACGGATTTTGTTGCCAACAATCATTCGCAAGTATTCAACGCACCCGACGGCGAACAACGTCTTTATACATACACATCGGTATCCAATATCAACTGGCAGATCATTGTCAGCCGCCCCACCTCCGCTGCGTTTGCTACCCAGATTATCCTGCGCCGTATCGTTCTGGTGGCGGCAGGCACGTTTATTCTCATCGGGCTGTTTTTCTGGGTGACACTTACACTGCGTGTGATTCGCCCCATCGAACAAATTGCATCCATTAGCGAAGCCATTGGTTTAAACCAGCCCATTAGTGCGGAAGAACAACAACATCTCCGATCGCAGGCAAACCGCAGCGATCAGATCGGACACTTGATAAGAAGCATCATACGGATGAGAGACTCCATCGCCGAGCGGATGAGAGAACAGGCGACTCTGCTCGAGACAAGCACCGCGGTCGTATCATCACTGGACCCTGAAACTGTTCTCAACCGCATCCTTGAGCAAATGGGACGGCTGTTACAACTCAAAATGTACGCTGTCATTGCGCTCGACAACGAGAATGGAAATTTTAGGATCCGAGCCAGCAGGGGTTTATCGCGCCAATTCACGGAACAACTATCCATCCAGCCCACCGAGCCTGACTCTGTGACCATGCGGGCTTTACATGCAAAAGAACCAATTCAAGTCAACGATACAGAAACGGATCCCTCCTACAGATTCAGAAAGGAACGCGCTCGTATAGAAGGGTACCGTGCCATTCTCGCTGTGCCGCTGAACACACAACACGCGCCTCCTACTGCCCTGCTTGTGTTCTACCCTACGCCGCATGTATTCACACACAATGAAATCCAATTGCTGACCAGTTTCGCCAACCACGCGGCAATGGCAATTGAAAACGCCATGCTTTATGAACGCAGTGACATGCGCCTGCGTGAACAAACCCATCGCCTGGAAGCGCTTGTGCAATCTCTGCACGATGGGCTGATCTTGAGTGATTTGAAGGGAAAGGTCATATATGCGAACAAACGCGTTGGGGAACTGGCGGAACTTTCCGCGAAAAGTTTGATGGGCTTGCACGCAGACCACATCCTGGCGCGCATTATCGCCAGAACATCTGAGAAACCGAACAGAAAAATTGACGCACAGAAGATACTGAGCAAAAAAGGGGAAAGCAAAGTTGAGTTCACACAAAACATTTCTGATGGATTGATCCACCTGAGACTTGAAGTGTTCAATGTGAACGACGAAGAGGGATTGGCGATTGGGCGCGGTATTTTCTTTCACGACATTACCGCGGACCGTGAACTGGATCGCATGAGGTCAAGCCTCGTCTCCACTGTATCCCACGAATTGCGGACACCGCTCGCGGCCATCAAGGGATACGCGACCACACTACTGGCGGACGATGTGGAATGGGATCGCAAATCCCAACATGAATTTCTCACCATTATCTCGGACGAATCAGACCGGCTGACCAACCTGGTCAACAATCTGTTGGATATTTCACGCATCGAATCTGGTTCACTAAAACTTACACACGAGAAATGCAATATCAGGAAATTAATTGATCGAGCATCCAAACAAGCGCGGCTGACACCGAAGAACAAGTTTGAGGTCAAAGTTCAATCCAAGCTACCCGTTGTATATGCTGACCCACCGCGGCTTGAGACTATTTTGCGCAACCTGATCGAGAACGCGGTCAAGTACGCAGGCGAACAGGCGAGCATCAAAGTGGATGTCAGGAAGAATGGCAAGGGTTTCCTTTTCAGCGTGAGCGATAATGGACCGGGCATCCCACCCAAGGAAAGCCAGCGCATCTTCGACAGCTTTTATCGCGTCGATGACAGCCTTACGCGTCTCACCAGCGGTGCGGGCTTGGGATTGACGATTTGCCAGGGTCTTGTGCGGGCGCATGGCGGAAAAATATGGGTCGAACCACAGGATACCGGCGCGTGTATCACGTTTACAATACCCATAAAATCTGACACTTCCAAAGCCCATACGAACATGAAGAAGAAAACCAGCCGATGAACATCAATGTTTTGGTGGTAGATGACGAAAAATCCCTGCGTGATTTTGTGCGGCGCAACCTGGAAGTACGCGGTTACAAAGTATTGACTGCCGCGAATGGGCTTGAGGCGCTGGCAGTATTCCAAAATGAGAATATCCAAATGGTCATTATGGATATTATGATGCCGCATATGGACGGATTGGAGGCAACGCGTCGCATTCGTCAGGAGTCGCGCGTGCCGATCATTATCTTGACGGCGATGGGGGAAGAGATGGACAAGGTCCGTGCATTCGATTTGGGAGCAGATGATTATTTGACGAAGCCGTTTGGTGTTGGAGAATTATTGGGGAGAGTCAAAGCGGTGTTGAGGAGAGCAGATTGGTCTGAACCAGCCTCGAGCGAGGAAAGAATTGTACGCGGTGAGATTGAAGTCGATACGGAGCGGCACAAGGTCGCAGTCCGCGGCGAAGTCATTGACCTGACTCCCACTGAGTTCAACCTGCTGCTTTATTTCATGAAGAACGCGGGGAAGGCTTTGCCACACCGTGCCATCCTGCAAAACGTGTGGGGCACGGAATATGGGGATGAGGCGGAATATCTGCGCGTGTATGTTGGAAGGTTAAGGCAAAAAATTGAAGAAAATCCCCTCAAACCAAAATACCTGCATACAGAGCATGGAATTGGGTATCGGTTCGAGGAATGATTTTTATACTATTTTTATATATCCCAGTTCGGTTTTTAGTAAAAATTTTCACAGACTTCCTACAATAAGGATGGAGCGGAAAGGTTCCGTTCCAATTCGAATCTATATTCCTTTTGGAGGAGGCATAGAATGAAACATACGCTGTTCAATATCTTTACAGTCCTGGTGCTCATGGGGTTGGTCCTTACGGCTTGCGGACCCAGCGCCACACCTACCGAAGCGCCCGTACAACCAGCCGCACCTGTAGTGACCGAAGCTCCAGCTACAGAAGCGCCAGCCGCACCTACAGAACCCGTGATGGTGGAAAAGACAGTCACCATCGGCTTCACATCCTCACTGACCGGCTCCCAGGAGGTCTCTTCGAAGCGCCAGGTAAATGGCTTTACGCTTTGGATGGATCAAGTCAACGAAGCAGGAGGGATTCACCTAAGCGATGGTACCGTCGTCAAATTTGCATCGCAAACCTATGATGATGAATCCAGTAAGGAGCGTGTACAGGAACTTTATACCCGCCTTATTACGGAAGATAACGCAGACTTTCTGATTAGTCCGTATTCGTCCGGTCTCACTGCCGCCGCCGCGATCATAGCCGAACAGAATGGCAAAGTGATGATCACAACCGGCGCGGCGAACGACGATACCTATAAGCAGGGCTACACTCATATCTATCAACTCTATACACCGGGTAGTTTTTATCTGAAGAGCACGGTTGACATGATCAAGTCCTTCAATCCCAACGCCAAGATCGCAATCGTACACGAAGCTGAATCCTTTACGGAAAGCGTAGTGGCGGGGCTGGTCCCCTATGCCGAATCACAGGGCTTTGAGATTGTCATGAATGAAAGTTACGCCACCGATACAGCGGACTTTGGTCCATTGATCAATAAGATCGTTGACTCGGGTGCGAATGTGTTATTAGGCGGCGGGCACTATCCTGATGGCAGCACGTTTGCCCGTCAGATCTCTGAGCGCAATGTGAAGTTGGAATACATTGGCTTGCTGGTGGCGCCGGCAGATTCGAAATTCTCAGAGCTAGGCGATGCGGCTTTGGGGGTCGGAACATCCAGTCAGTGGGAACTTGCAGCAACACATAATGAGGCGGAAGCCCAATCGCTGGGAATAGAATGGTTTGGTCCCACTGGAGAAGATTTTGCAAGCGCTTATGAAACAATGACCGGCGACAAGCCCACCTATCACGTTGCTGGCGGCTACACCGCTGGACTGGTTCTTCAGAAGGCGATTGAAATGGCTGACTTGATCGACCCGGATGCCGTAAACGCCGCATTGGAATCGATAAACATCATGACCTTCTTTGGAGGCACACAATTCGATACGAGCGCCGAAGCCCATGGTCTGCAGATCAACCATGATATGGTGGTTGCACAGTGGCAAAAGAATGACGCTGGCGAACTGGTTCGTCAGGTTGTTTGGCCCGCCGGCGTTGCCACCGCTGACCCGCTTTATCCAATTCGATAAAAGTTAATCCATGGTAGATCCCCTCAGTTACTCTCAGATAACTGAGGGGATCTATACTATTGTTATGACGGGAGCTGCGCATGCAACAAATCAGTCTTTTATTAGCATCCCTTCCTGATGCCATCTTATTGGGGTTTGTATATGGGTTGGCGGCAATGGGATTGACATTGATCTGGGGAGTCATGAATGTCATTAACCTTTCCCATGGACCCATCATCGCCCTGGGAATGTTTGGTACATTTTTCATATTCACGCGATTGGGACTCAATCCCTATGCTGGCTTGATTCTCGTTGCTGTTTTGGGGTTGTTGCTTGGAGTGTTGATCTATATTGTGGCAGTTCACCGTGTGATTAACGCGCCGCATCTCTCTTCCCTGCTTGCAACATTCTCCGTGAATATGATCATAATTGGGCTTGGCACGGCCGCCCTCACAACATCCCCCTACAATGTTGACTTTAGTGCATCGAGCATTCAACTTGGTTCAATAACGCTGCTCGGCACACGACTGGCGGCGGCGCTTATCGCGATTCTATTCACAGGAGGGTTGTATCTATTTCTATATAGAACCAGACCGGGAAAATTCATCCGAGCGGTAGCCAACAACCGTGATGCGGCTGAACTTATGGGGATACCTTCCACCAGAGTCCTTGCCCTAAGCTTTGGGCTGGGTACCATGTTGGCGGCTGTTTCAGGAGCCCTGATCGCAACCTTCTTCCCATTCAACATTCTTTCCGGCGCCGGATATGAACTAAAAAGCTTCGTCATTGGTGTACTAGGAGGGTTGGGCAACCCAATCGGCGCATTATTTGGGGGATTGATCCTTGGCATTCTCGAGGGCATCATCCCTGCCTTCATGGAAACTTCCTGGGTTCCAGTCATTGAGTTCGGACTGTTTGTTGTCATTCTATTAGTGCGCCCAAGCGGCCTGTTTGGAGCAAAGAAATGAAACTATGGCATAGATACAGCGGACTCATCCTGCCTGTGCTTGCAGTTGGTGCTCTCACCCTCTGGCCCATCATCACAGGAAAACCAGCCAGCCGCGAAAGCGCTTTTACCATACTCAAAGCCATCGCGCTGGCATCAAGCTTGAATATATTGCTTGGCTACACTGGCTACGTCAGCTTTGGTCACATCGTGTTTTACGGATTTGGCGGTTACGTGGGTATTTATCTGCTCGCCGAGAAAGGATGGTCCCTCTGGATCGCAATGCTGGCAGGCGGAATTGCATCCGGAATATTGGCATTTTTATTGGGAAAAGCAATCCTGCGGCTGCGCGGCGCCTATTTTGCGCTCGCGACGATCGGCATAAATGAAGCCATGAAGGCTTTTGTAAATAATTTTGATCTGTTTGGTGGGCCTACTGGCATCACACTGCACTTCAGCATATACAAACTTTATGGCGGCGCCGCCCAGGCTCTGCAAACATCCTTCTATCTTGTGGCAGGGCTGGCGTTATCTGCAGTTGTGCTTAGTTATGTCATCCGATTTTCCAAATTCGGTCTGGGGTTGTTGGCGATCCGCGAAAATGAAGATGCTGCAGAAGTAATGGGAGTTGTCGCACCCAATATCAAGACCTGGGCATATGTATTTTCGGCGATCGTCCCTGGCATGATCGGAGTTTTATTCTTCTTCAAGAATGGGAATGTTGAACCGCACGATGCCTTTCCACTTAACGCTTCGATTGAATTGTTGGTCATGGTAATGCTCGGCGGACAGGGAACGGTGCTTGGACCCATCCTTGGCGCATATGCCTATCAAGGTATGCGCGGATACCTGGTTACAAGTGATTTCTTCAAAGATATCCAATTGTCTGTATCTGGCGCGTTGCTTCTCATGATCGTGCTGTTTATCCCTGCGGGCGCGGTCGGATGGCTGCGTCATCGCATTCCAGCAATGAGGAGGGTACTCACATGACCATCCTGCTTTCTATACAAGGTATCTCCAAAAGATTTGGCGGATTGCAGGCGCTGACCAACGTGACCTTTGATCTGCCTGAAGGACAAATCCTTGGATTGATCGGTCCGAACGGCGCGGGCAAGACCACGCTCTTCAATGCGATCAATGGAGTGTATCCTCCTGAAGTAGGACGCATCCTATTCCGCGATAAGGATGTGACGCATGCCAAACCTTACGACCACGCCCGCATGGGGATGGCGCGCACACACCAAATCGTTCAGCCTTTGAACGAACTCTCGGTTCGGGAAAACGTTATGGTTGGCGTGTGCTTCGGACACGAGAATCAAGGTCTGGTCAATGCAGCAATGATCGCAGACGAAGTGCTGGAATTCGTCGGGTTGGCGCCCAGAGCCGATCAATTGGCTGGCAGTTTGAACGTCGCACAAAAGAAACGTCTGGAAATGGCGCGGGCGTTGGCGGCGCGTCCCTATCTCCTATTGCTGGATGAGGTACTGGCAGGACTCAATCCATCTGAAATTGACAACATGGTACAGACCGTATTGAAAATCCGCGAACAAGGCATTACCATTATTATGATCGAACATGTAATGAAGGCTGTGATGAACGTCTCGGATAGAATCCTAGTGCTGGATTACGGGCAGCAAATTGCGGAAGGCTCACCGGAAATCATTGCCAAAGATGCAAAGGTGATCGAGGCTTATCTGGGCGATCCAAAGCTGGCGGAACAGTTGCTGGAGGAGGAGTAGACATGGCTATTCTTGAAATAAAAGATGTAACCTCCGGCTATGGAGATGTTCAAATTTTATGGGGTTCCACCTTGTCGCTTGAAAAAGGGAAACTGACCTGCCTGGTGGGAGGCAATGGTGTGGGCAAGACGACTTTGCTCCGCACAGTGATGGGATTGCTGCACCCATGGAGTGGAACGATCACATTTGACGGGAACAATGTAAGCAGCCTTCCTGCCCATGCAAAAGCCGAGATGGGATTGGTGTTGGTACCGGAAGGTCGCCAATTGTTCACAGATATGACCGTTTATGAAAATTTGGAAATGGGTGCAACCAACCAGCGGGCACGCCCAAGTGTTGCCCGAAACCTTGAACGCGTATATGAAATGTTCCCGCGCATGAAAGAACGCAGGGGACAAAAAGCTGGCACTCTCAGCGGAGGTGAACAACAAATGTTGGCGGTGGCGCGCGGCATCATGGCAGATCCCACAATTTTGATCATCGACGAGCTATCACTAGGTCTTGCGCCTGTTTTAGTACTGCAATTGTTCGAGAGTTTAAAGCTACTCCGCGATGAAGGAATTACACTGTTGCTTGTAGAGCAGAATGTACACCTTGCTCTCGCCATCAGCGACTACGGCTATGTTCTCGCCGAAGGAAAAATCGAGATCGAAGGACCTGCCCACAAACTCATCAAAGATAAACACGTCCGTGCGGCTTATCTCGGTTTATGACATTATGACCTCCATCACGCCGTTTTCATGACAACAGCGGATTCATCGAAGCGTATAATGGAAGCGTATAATGTACCGAAATAGATTCATAAAGAGCGGATACACCCATCCGCATTACCGCAGGAGGTAAAAATGTTTGTTGGTGAAAGAATGTCCCGCCCAGTCATCTCGGTTTCGCCGGATGATCCCATTAACGATGTGCTGGCAATGTTTAAAAAAGAGCACATTCGCCGTGCACCTGTCATCAAAAACGGCAAGATGGTGGGCATGGTCACAGGAACCGATCTGATCAACGCGTCCCCTTCTTCAGTAACCACACTGAGCATTTGGGAAATGAATTACCTGATCAGCAAAGTAACAGTAAAAAGCGTCATGAGCAAAAAGGTCATCACAGTGGATAAGGATACGCCCATCGAAGAAGCCGCCCGAATCATGACAGATGAAAAGATCGCCGGATTGCCCGTTATGGATGGCAAAAAAGTGGTGGGCATCATCACTGAGACCGATCTCTTCAAGGTCTTTCTTGAGCTGATGGGCGCGCGCGATAAAGGTATCCGTGTGACAGCATCGGTCGATGACAAACCCGGTCAACTTGCCAAGGTCACGAAAGCCATTGCCCAAGCGGGTGGAAATTTCATTTCGTTTGGGTTCTTTTCCGGGGAAGATGTCAGCACCAAGATACTCACCTTCAAAGTGGAGGGCATTAAGAAGGATGAGGTCAGAAAAATACTTGGCGATCATGTGAAAAAATTCTGGGATATCAGGGTCATCTAAACCCATATGACATATCGAAGACAAACCGCCTCAACGGCGGTTTGTCTTTTTCCCTATGGCTTTGCCTTTTAACTCGTCAACTTCGTCTTTCGTCAAATATCTCCACTGACGCGCTTTCAACGTGCCTAGCCGCAACGTTCCGATTCGAGTTCTGAGTATTCGCACAATTGGCAAACCCATCTGCTTGCACGTTTCACGGATCTGGCGTTTGCGCCCTTCGCCCATGACGACGCGTACCCAGGCGCCTTTTCCCTGCGTGGTTTCAAATCGGACATCCACTGGCGCGGTCTTATACCCATCTTCAAGCACCACGCCTCTTTTCCACGCTTCCACCTGCTCCCTGTCCGGACGCTTTGCCAACAGGACGCGGTATTCTTTTTCATGACCGTATCTCGGATGCGTGAGTCGATTCGTCAAATCACCATCATTGGTCATCAAGACCAGACCTTCGCTCTCGAAATCGAGCCTGCCAACAGGATATAAATGTCCGGGCACATCGACAAGGTCGCGCACCGTTTGGCGATCATCCCCCCTTTCTTTTTCCACGGCAGAGAGTACAAAGCGCGGTTTATGCAAAGCAATATAAGTCAACGCTTCAGCGGCGGCAATTGGCTTTCCATCTACCGTGATCTTATCAAGCGCCGCGTCAGCTTTCTGTCCCAACTCGGCAATCTGCCCATTGACGCGCACGCGTCCGGCGGAGATAAAGTCTTCGCAGGCGCGGCGTGAACCATAGCCTGCTTGTGCGAGTATTTTTTGTAATCGTTCAGCAGCCATTACTATTCTTTCAACAATTCATCTGCCGTCTGCTCTTCTTCCTCAGGCTTTGCAAGCGGCGGCATTTCAAGGATGGAACTCAAACCAAAGTGTTGTAAAAATTCCGGCGTAGTGGAATAAAGGATCGGGCGACCGGGTCCATCCGCTCTGCCAGATTCTAAGATCAAACCTTTATTCAACAGACTCTTCATCATGCTGTCGCTGTTCACACCGCGGATCGAATTGATTTGTGGGCGTGTGACCGGTTGTTGGTAGGCAATGATCGCAAGCGTTTCGAGCGCGGCGCGGCTGAGGTGTGATGTCGCTTCGAGACCCAGAAAGCGTTCGATCAATTCGGCGAGTTGCGGCGCGGTGGTCAATTGGACGCGCCCGGCATGTCGCTGCAGGCGCAAGCCGCGGCTGGATAACGAAGCGTCCAGTTCGTTGAGTTCCGCGTTCGATGACGGAAGGAGCCACGTCCAACGCGGTCGCGAGTTGAGCATTCGTCACCGGCTCCGCGGCGACAAACAACAACGCCTCCAATTTTACAGAAAGTGACAATTCGGTTTCGGTATTTTGCTCCAACAAAGGTTGAGAGTCGCCCATGCTATAATTGCTCCAATTCCATGATGTCACCCTGAGCGCAGCGAAGGGTCTCCCTAACAATGAAGGAGATTCTTCGCCGCTTCGCGGCTCACGCTGTCCCAAGGATTTTGGGAGAGTGACAGGCTGAAAACTATGAAAAACAAATATTCATTACCACTTTTTCTACTAACTTTAATTCTTACATCGCTCGCATGTACAGTCTTTGTGGGCGGACCTGACTATTCAGACCGTTCCCCAATTCCAGTTTCTGCCGAGTCGGCGCAAAGTCTTAAAGATGAAATCGCAAAAGATTTTCAAGCTGGTTCCGAAACGGGCGAAGTAACCATCCGCATTACCGAGCCGCAAATTACATCTCTGCTCGCACTCCGACTGCAAAGCGACCCAAACCTGCAACAGGATCAAAAACCATTCATCACCGACCCACAGGTTTATTTGCGTGATGGGCAAATGCAGATCTTTGGCAAAACTCAGCAGGGTATGTTCACCGCCAACATCGGTATTATCGTTACAATGGGCGTGAACGAAAACGGAAAACCTACCATCACGATCACTTCAGCGGATTTCGGTCCACTTCCTGCGCCTGACGGACTTAAGGAAGCCATCTCCGCCATGATCGACGAAGCCTACACGGGTGCCGTGGGTCCGGTTGCAACCGGCTTACGGATTCAGTCCATCGCCATTGCCGACGGCATCATGGTGATCTTCGGACGCATCAAATAACGAACGGATTATACATCGAATTATCTCGCGCTGAACGGAGCAAGCAACGGTCAAGGTACGAAAGTATCGAAACTATGCAAGCGCAGACGAAGCGCCATACTGGATAAAATGCAACGCCACTTTCTACGATTCAGCCCTTCGATCTTATTCAAGAGATGTTTGCCCATTCTTCTATTGGCATTTTTCACGCTGACAGCGTGCCGTTCGCCTCAGGTAACCAGCGGCGATATTAATATTAACATTCAGGCAGACGGCGAGACGCGCACAGCCGCCATCCCGGCCGGGAGCACAGTGGCGCAAGCCTTACAGGCAGAGGACATCGTTATTGGGAATCTTGATAAAACAGAGCCGCCTCTTTACGCCGTGCTAAACAACGGAGACGAGGTCACAGTCTCACGCGTAGAGGAAAAATTCGAGACTGAAGATCAAATTGTTCCGTTTGAAAGACAGGTTGTGCGAAACGAATCGTTGTCCGAAGGTGAAACCAGACTCGTACAAGCGGGCGCAAACGGGAAGGAAGAGCTGACCTATCGCATCGTGCTGGAAAATGGCGAAGAGGTCAGCCGGTCAATTGTCAAATCTGTGACTTTACAGGAAGCTCAGCCCGAGATCGTTATGATCGGTGCACAATCCTCCTTTGCACCATTGCCGATTCCAGGCACACTGGCATACCTTGCAGGCGGCAATGCCTGGATCATTGACGCCTCCACAGCCAACCGTACTCCCCTCGTGACAACCGGCGATCTGGATGGACGAATCTTTTTCCTTTCGCCCAATGGGAGTTATCTTGTGTTCACCCGTAAATCCACCAAGCCTGCCGATAAGGAGATCAATACCCTGTGGGCAGTGCGAACGAATGGCGGCAAACCATTCAGCACCGGCATTGTAAATGTAGTCCATTTTGCAGAATGGATACCTGGTACAAACTCGATTGCATATTCGACCGTCGAACCGCGCAGTACCTCTCCCGGCTGGCAGGCAAATAACGACCTGCAGCGCTACAGCATCACGACCGGTGCAAAGGCAAAGATACTCGACGCAAGCAATGGAGGTGTCTATGGCTGGTGGGGAATGACGTACTCCTTTTCGCCCGAAGGACGTCTAGCATATGCACGTCCGGATGGGATCGGGCTGGTGGATATTGACGGCAAGTACATCAAGCCCCTGCTTGACATTACCCCCTTTAACACCCACAGCGATTGGGCCTGGCTCCCCTCCATTACCTGGGGCGCAGACGGCAAAACGCTCTACTATACGTCTCATGCGCCGCCGCCCAGCCTGGTGGACGAGGAAGATTCGCCGTTCTTTGACATCAGCGCGACATCTTTTGAAAACAACGCAACGGTTAACATCGTGCAGCAAACTGGTATGTTTGCCTATCCTGCGTCTTCACCATTACAATCAAGTTCAACGGAGCGACAATATCAGGTGGCATATCTGCAAGCCACCTTCCCGGAACAAAGTGAGACCAGCCGTTATCGCCTCGTCGTGATGGATAGAGATGGATCGAACCGCCGGACAATTTTCCCTGCAAATGACGCGCCCGGCATCCAGCCGCAGACTCCGGTTTGGGCGCCAGATCCCATTGAAGGACAGTCGGGAGATTTTATTGCAGTCGTCTATCAGGGAAATCTGTGGCTCGTAGACAGCGGCAATGGACAGGCATACCAAGTGACAGGCGATGGGCTTGTTACAAGAATTGACTGGAAATAAACTCCTCACATACTGCCTTCTCTCAACGTGAGAAGGGTAAGGTGAAGGATATACAAGAAAAAGAGAGGCAATCATCATGCGCGTTTTGATCACTGGAGCGGCCGGGTTTCTTGGCTCACATTTATGCGACCACCTTCTGGCAGATGGACATGAGGTCATTGGGTTGGATAATTTCATCACCGGTAACCCGGATAACATCGCTCATCTGATGGGGAATGAAAAGTTCTCATTCCAGAAGCACGATGTTTCGAACTATATCTTTGTGGCAGAAAAAGTGGATGCCGTCATGCACTTTGCCTCACCCGCAAGTCCGAACCCGTTATCCCCCACAGCATATTTCAACCTCCCCATTCAAACAATGAAAGCGGGGGCGCTGGGCACACACAACAGCCTGGGCGTTGCACACGCCAACAACGCCAGGTTCCTGATCGCATCCACCAGTGAAATTTATGGTGACCCGCTTGTTCACCCGCAACGGGAAGATTATGCCGGTAACGTGGACCCAGTCGGTCCGCGGGCGGTCTATGATGAAGCAAAACGCTTCGCGGAATCATTGACAATGGCTTACCACCGCGCTCACGGTGTGAACACAAGTATCGTGCGCATCTTCAACACCTACGGTCCGCGCATGGACATGGAGGATGGACGCGCCCTGCCCAACCTGCTCAAACAGGCGTTACTGGGTCAACCGCTGACCGTCTATGGCGATGGAAGCCAGACCCGTTCATTCTGTTTTGTGGACGACTTGATCGAGGGCATTATTAAATTGCTGTATTCGGACGAGCACCTGCCGGTCAACATCGGTAACCAGACAGAAATGAACATTCTGCAATTCGCCGAAACGATCAACAGGATCGTAGACAACAAGGCTGGCATCACCTATGTCAAGGACGCGCGCAGTGTGCGCGACCCGCAACAACGCCGTCCCGATATTACACGCGCCCGCGAAATCCTGAAATGGGAACCGAAAATAACTCTCGATGAAGGCATTCGCAAGACCATCCCATACTTCAAACAGAAACTCGGACTTCCATGATCCTGACAGATAACAAGGAACGGACCCGCTTCCTGAAATTCGCAACCGTCGGCGCTGTGGGCGCTGTTATTGATTTCGGAGTTGCCAACCTGCTTTCAAATTCCGTCCAAGTGCGCATCTTCCACGTTACGATCCTATCGTTCAATTTCAATCTACTGCCGGTATATGCAGGAACCATATCATTTATATGTGCCGTTACAAGCAATTTCATCTGGAATCGCTACTGGACATATCCTGAGTCACGTTCACGACACGTCCTGCATCAAATGGGCATGTTTTTCTTGGTCAACCTAGTAGGAATCGCTATTCGCGCTCCTATCCTGCACTTTGTTGAGCCTGTATTGAAGAAATACTTTGACCGATCTACAACGCTCTCGTTATCACCTGAGTTTCTTGCTTTGAACTCCACTCTTGCCATTGCCATTGGGGTTGTCATGCTCTGGAATTTTTTCATCAACCGTTACTGGACGTATAATGATGTAGAGTAATTAATACAAGGGCGCTTTGCACTCAATTGCAGGATACATCTTATGGCACAAAACCAACAACGCATTATTCCTATTTATTCATCCAAAGGCGAAGCGGAAGCATTCCTTGTTTTCCCTTATCTTTTCAACCGCAGCGGGGAATGGATCGGTTGGGTGACTCCGAAACGCGAAGTTTATTCGGTCATGGGCTATTACACAGGGACACTAACCAACGACGCTCGCATAGTACGAAAACGTTCAGAGGATGAAATGAGACCTCGACTCAAACCGCCTCCTTCTCCGGGGAAAATTGCCACGCCAGCCACCGTGCCTCTAGCCCCACTGATGAGTGATCTGACCCACAGCGATATTGACGTGCTCCAGGAGGAGCCTCAACGACTGCACACCCTCGATAGCGGCGAACTGCGTGAGGATATGGATTAAGCTTAAGCTTCTTTTGATTACACAACACATGATAAACTCAAAGCCTATACTTGCCATGACAAAAACCACAACCTCAAAACCTATGCGTGCCTCACGCGTTACATTATCGCAACTGATGCACCTCGAACATGCCAACCTGCTGGGCAACGTCCACGGCGGCTGGATCATGAAACTCGCAGATGAGGCTGGTGCGCTTGCCTGCATGCGCCACGCCCAAAAGAAAGTCGTCACGGTTGCGATGGACTCAATGACCTTTCGCCAGCCGATAAAAATTGGCGACCTTGTAATCCTCAACGCCGAAGTGACATATACGGGTCGCACCTCCATGGAAGCGGAAGTTCAGGTAATTGCAGAGAACCCGATCACCGGCGAGCAAACGCAAACCAATACCGCGTATCTCGTCTATGTTGCATTGGACGATGAAGGTAAACCTGCGTCTGTCCCGCCGCTAAAAGCAGAGACAGATGATGAAAAGCGCAAGATGAAACAGGCAAAGGAAAGACAGGAACGAAGGTTAAAGCAGAAATAAATATCAAACAGCATCCGGTGGTTGAGTAGCCCTGTCGCGCTGACATTGTGCCCGCAGGGTAGCGGAGCGATAGCAAAGTCGAAGTGTGACAGAGCGTATCGAAACCACCAGTTACAAGAAAAGAGTTCGTAACAAGATTACTCTGCTTATATGTTGGTTTCGATACGGCGGACAACCATCGCCTACTCAACCAACAAAGATTTAAAAAACCATGACCGAACCCGAAATCACCCAACCCGAACCCAAGGAACGCGTCGCGCATTCGATCCGTAATCTGCGTGAGTTGATCGATTACGTCTCAGGCAAATCTCTTCCGCCGCTTTCACCTGACGATGCACGTGTTACCGAACATTTACCGTTTCCATTTCTGGCTATCGTTGGTCAGCAGGAAATGAAACTGGCGCTCCTGCTTGGACTCATCAATCCCAATGTCGGCGGGATACTTCTCATCGGTCCACGCGGCACAGCAAAGACAACCGCTGTCCGCAGTTTGTTGGACATCCTTCCCCAAGTGGAACGAAGTACTTGCTTTTATGGATGTCTTCCCGAAGATATTGAAATTGGCGGCATCGGCGCGGTCTGCCCGGATTGCGCAAAGAAATTTGGGGAGGGACAACCCCTCACCGCCCTTGACCCCGTCCGTTTGATCGAGTTGCCGCTCAATGCTCGCCTTGAAGATGTCGTCGGCGGCATAGATGAGCGCGCCGCAGCCCACGAACGGATGCGCGTCCGGCGCGGTATTCTGGCGCAAGCTGACCGCAACCTGCTTTACATTGATGAGATCAACCTCCTCGGCGATGACATTGTGGATTCCATTCTCGACGCTGCCGCGCAGGGATCGTATACCGTCCGACGCGGCGCGGTTGCCGCGACGTATCGTTCACGCTTTGTGTTGATCGGTTCGATGAACCCCGAAGAGGGACGGCTCCGCCCGCAGATACTCGATCGCTTCGGATTGCGCGTCATCGTGCGCGGGCTTGAGGACGTGAAGGAAAGATCTGGAAGCGTATCGAAGAGTCCAATCTTATCTGGCGAATCCGCGCGAGATGATCGGGCAGTTTTCGGCTGAGATGGAGGCGGCGGCGGCTGAGATCCGTATTGCGCGTGAGCGAGTCCGAAGAGTTGTCGTGCCGGATAAGATCGCAACACCCGCCATCAAGTTGGTGCAAAGCATGGGAATCGATTCTCTACGGGCAGAGATCACATGGTTCGAAGTCTGCGCGTGCATACGCTGCCGCAGACGGACGCGATGAAGTCACATCGGATGATTTGAAAGTTGTGGCGCCCATGACGTTACGCCTGCGCCGTTCACAATATATGAACGAATATTTCAAAGGGCAATTGGGGGAGGAAAAAGAAATGAATACGTTGCTGAGCGGCTTTGGAAAAACCGCCGCGCCCAAGAAGAAACGCACAAAAAGAAAATGAGCGAGACGAACATATCGAACCCCGCCTATCGCATCGAGACAGAGCGTTTTGTTTTGCGATGCTATAACCCATCTGATGCACAACTGCTCACAGACTCAGTCAATGAAAGCCTGGATCATCTCAAACCCTGGATGCCCTGGGCACATGACGAACCGGAACCGCTTGAAGCAAAAGTAAAAAGACTTAAAGGCATGCGCGGCAGGTTCGACCTGGGACAGGATTACACCTATGGCATCTTCAACCCAAAAGAGGATCGCTTGCTTGGCGGCACAGGTTTACATACACGTCTCGGGGAAAACGAACTTGAGATCGGCTATTGGATTCACAAAGATTTCATCAAACAAGGGCTTGCAACCGAATCAACCGCCGCGCTCATCAAGGTCGCATTCGAGATCATAAAAATTCATCGCATCGAAATCCATTGTGATCCCGCCAACATCGCATCCGCTTCTGTGCCGCGCAAATTGGGTTTCACACATGAAGGTACACTCCGCGCAAACTTGTACTTTCTTGATCACTGGAGAGATACAATGATCTGGGGCTTGGTCGAAACCGAATACGCAAACAGTCCCGCATCCAAAGCGCAGATCAAAGTCTTCGATGTGAACGGCAACACATTGTTATGAATTCCATTTTCAAAAAGGTCATTGAAAAGCCGATCTACATTTTATTAGCCGTCAACATCATCATTGGCTTATTCATCTTCCGCGACTACGGTCTCTCGTGGGACGAGCCGCTCTTCTACAGTTACGGCGATGCGCTCGGCTATGCCTACTCCCCCGCCCAATGGACCAGCGGACACTTCGACCTCAACAACTCCTACGGCGCCAGCGGCGATGACCACAAGACGCGCGGTCCCGCCTATCTTTTTCTTGCCCGTGAATTTGTTTATGGATTAAAAGCGCTCGGCTCAGACGAAGCCTCAGCCTGGCACCTCGTCAATTTCCTTTTCTTCCAACTTGGCATTTACTTCCTCTATCGCATCTCGACGCGTTGGATAAGCAAATCCGCCGCGTTCTTCACCTCAGCTTTTTTCTCCTATCAACCCATCCTCTGGGGACATGCCTTCATCAACCCCAAAGACCCACCCTTCCTGACATTCTTTCTTGCGTCGGTCTGTCTCGGCTTCGAAATGGTAGATGCGACTCGCGCAAAACGACAAACACGCGACACGAAAGATGATCCTCGCGGGACTCGTTTTAGGGATCGCAACCTCCATCCGCGTACTGGGACCACTGGCGGGAATACTCGTTTTCATTTACTTTCTATCGAACATTAAACAAATCAAGAACCTTACTGCATGGCGCTCATTTTTCTTGTATGGCTTCATCGCCATTCTGGTTATGTTCATCACATGGCCCTATCTTTGGGAAAACCCCTATCGCACATTTCATCCAAGTCTTCCAGTTCATGTCGGATAACCCAACCAATCTCTCTGTGCTATTCGGCGGTCAAGTCTATCGCGCAGGAGAGTTACCGCGCAGATACCTGCCCTTCCTGCTCACTACAACACTGACAGAGCCAACGCTTCCACTATTTATATTCGGTGTTGTTGTCACTTACTGGAAAATGTTACGTAAAAAAGAAAATCGACAAAATTTATTCAAGTGTCACTTGATTCTTTCATGGTTCATCATATTGCTGGCTTATGTCCTGATCCGCAGACCTGCCATGTATGATGGAATGCGTCATTTTCTTTTTATCCTCCCGCCATTGTTTATCTTTGCTGGCTTTGCATTTCAATTTCTGACTTGACTTATCAATGCCATCAATGTTTCATTTACCAAAGCTACTCACGCATCAATTTGGCTACGCGCTTGCTTGGAGTTTTGTTATCCTTCCGGGAATCAATCGGCATCGATTCAACTTCATCCCTACGAGTACACGTATTACAATTCATTCGTCGGCGGGACGAGCGGCGTGTTCCGCAATTACGAAACAGATTTCTGGCTCACTTGCTACAAAGATGCAGTGGAACAACTCAACGAGACCACTTCACAACCCATCAATCTTTTCGTAAAGCGTGAAGCTTATATTGCCGCAGATTACGCCAACAAAAATATCAATGTGCAGGAATTACGCGGCGCGGCAAATGAAGTTTCCTCTGGCGATTACATTCTCGTCAACACACGCACGAACGAAGATGAAGATCATACTTCTTTCAAGAATGCGCCAACCGTTATCGAAATCAAGCGCGGCGACGCGACATTTTGCATCATAAGGAAAATCCCATGACCACACATAAAGAACGAATTCAAGCCTCAATGAAAGGTGAAATCATTGACCGTCCGCCTGTAGCGCTGTGGCGTCACTTCCCCATCGACGATCAATCACCTGAAACGCTCGCGGCGGCGACTCTCCATTTTCAACAAACTTATGATTTCGATCTTGTCAAAGTGACACCTGCGTCTTCTTTCTGTCTCAAAGATTGGGGCGTAGAAGATAAATGGACGGGTCACACCGAGGGGACACGTGAATACACCAAGCGTATCATCCATGAGCCAAAGGATTGGGAGAATCTCCCAGTGCTTGATCCAACCGCCCCACACCTCGCGGAACAATTGAAATGTTTACGTTTGATTCGAAAGGACTCAGCTCAGATACTCCCATTCTCCAAACAATTTTTAGTCCATTGGCACAGGCAAAGAATCTCGCGGGCAATGACACCTTGATCGCACATCTGCGTTTGTATCCCGAAGCTGTGATGAAGGGACTTGAAACCATCGCCGAAACAACGCAGGCGCTTTGTGGAGGCTTGTCTCGATGACAGGCATTGATGGAGTCTTCTACGCCATTCAACATGCGCAAGCAAGCTTATTGACACTCGATGAATATAAAACTTTTGGTTTGCCTTACGATCAAAAGACTTTGGAACCCGCTCAGGAATTATGGTGCAATCTGCTTCACCTGCACGGACATGATGTCTACTTTTCGATTCTCGATTCGCTCAAGTTTCCGATCGTGAATTGGCATGACCGTGAGACATATCCATCACTTACGGAAGCGCAGACTCTGTTCGATGGTGTGATGTGTGGCGGCATGAGACAGGATACACTTGTTTATGAGAGTCAGGCTGAGGTCAAGAAAGAAGCGGCGGATGCGCTCCAGCAGACAAAGGGTAAAAGATTTATCCTTGGCACGGGATGCGTTGTCCCGGTCATTGCATCGCATGGAAATATTCTGGCAGCGCAGCGAATTCCCCTCTCCCGCTGGGAGAGGGGCTAGGGGTGAGGGATGAGTTTACAGAGTCATTTCAGGCAAAGCCAGAGGACGGAAACTCAAAACGGTGGAAGGCGATACGACGCGCCCGATCACGGACCGCGTTAAGGAATCGTTGTTCAATATTATTTCGGGCGATGTGGTTGCTTCAAATTGGTGGGACATGTTCGGCGGCACAGGCGCGGTGGGCATTGAGGCATTAAGCCGCGGCGCGAGCTTTGTAAGATTTTCAGATATGAATCGCGCGCCCATCGAAACGATCAAGTTCAATGTCGAGCATTGCGGTTTTACATCACAGTCGGAAATTCGTCGCGCCGATGCGTTCTCTTATCTTTCGGCACAGCCTGATAAAAAGTTCGAATATATTTACATCGCGCCGCCACAATACAAGGAAATGTGGTCGAAGGCGCTTGAATTATTGGATGATAATTTGGATTGGCTTTCGGATGATGGCTGGGTCATCGTGCAGATCGCGCCGCGTGAGTATCGGACATCAACGCCATCGTTGAAAAATCTGGAGGAGTTCGACCAACGAAAGTATGGAACGACGTTACTTGTGTTTTATGAAAGAAAAGTAGCAGTAGATCTCCGCTTCTGGAGTTAGCGCGCTTGCTCCGCGGGAATTCGCCAGCAAGCTGGCTGACTCCAAAAAACTTTATTTCCACGGCGCGGTGATGAGAACATTACTATCATCCGCGGCGTGACCGAGATAAGGCAAGCCCCAGGCTTCGGAGATCGTTTTCAGTAATGAGTAATGTGTATAAGGGGTTGAATCTTCAAATCCATTTTTGACGAGCGGGGAATAGAAAACCACCGGGATGCGTCCGCCCGCTTCCGCGGGTAAGCCGCAACAGGAATGATTTCCCTGTCCTTCATCGAATGTCATCACAAGTAAATAAGATTCATGCGTCGCATCCAATGCGGGGACAAGCTGTCCGAGCAAGTCAGTCATCCAGGCGTCGGCGACATCGAGTCCGCAATCGTGCGCGTCGTTGCAGAGGTTGGGGGTGATGAAAATGAAATTCGGAAGTGAGCCTGAATCAATGTCGGCTTGAAGCGCAGGGAGAGGCAGAACAGATCGTTCACAGCGTGCAGGGACAAGTCGAATTGGGTCAAAGTAAATGAATGGGTTATGCTTTTGAGCATAGTTATACGCGTCGCCAATATGACAAGGCTCCGGCATATCCTCCTGATAGGTCTTCCACGTGCGCCCGCTGGCTTCGATGAGATCGGGCAGGCTGGGCGCGTCGACAAAACACTTCGTGCAGTCAGATTTAATCCCAAACGTATCACCGCCTATCAGCGCAAGATAATTGGGCAGGCTGGGATGTGTGACTGCGTAGAACTGCGTGAGCAATGTATATTCCCTGGCGAGCTTGTTGAAATTCGGCATTTGCGGGTTGCCGATCACGGTGCCAAATTCCTTATTCTCGAAGATGAGGATGACGATGCGCTCAAAGTGAGGGCACAAGCGCTGTTTGTGTAGCTGTCGGTTCGGGGGTGTTTGCAGGATTATTCGTTGGAATAATGGTCGGAATATTTGTGGGAATCTTCGTAACGGTTGGCACGGATGGAACAGGAGTTTCCGTGGCAACAGGCGCGCTCATGCAGGCAAACAAAAAACCAGTGGTCGGACAACAAGAGAAGATAACTTTTTATTTTCATGATTGTGTTGGAATTATCGCCCGTTTTAAATGACTAAACTTTTTGGCGAAAGTTGCGAACCAGCGTATTTTTGTTGTATCATAGATTTATTCGACCTGCAATCAGGAGAAAAAGTCTTTTGCTTTTAAATCCGCAAATATAACCATACTCACCAAGGAGAGACATTCAATGGACATCCAAACCGTCAAGATCGAAAAGCCGGAAGATATCAATTTTATTCTGGGTCAATCTCATTTCATCAAAACCGTGGAGGATATTCACGAGATACTGGTCACTTCAGTGCCGGGGATCAAATTCGGGCTGGCGTTTTGCGAAGCGTCCGGCAAATGTCTTATCCGCTGGACGGGAACAGACGAGTCCATGATCGAACTGGCGAAGAAGAACGCGCAGGCGATTGGCGCAGGTCATTCGTTCATCCTGTTTTTGGGCGAAGGTTATTTTCCAATCAATATCTTGAATGCCATTAAGAATGTACCGGAAGTTGCGGGCGTCTTTTGTGCCACAGCAAATCCAACTGAGGTATTGGTCGCAGAAACCGAACAGGGACGCGGTATCCTGGGCGTGGTGGATGGCTTCTCTCCCAAAGGTATTGAAGATGAAGAAGGCATCACCTGGCGTAAAGGCTTTTTACGAACGATCGGGTATAAAACGGGCTGAGGACAGCACACCCTCTTGCGAAAATCTTATTTGCAATTTTGCCGCCCAGCATAATAGTAACTCACCTTACGCAGTGATGTTCGTAACGCGAGACTGCGAAGCGTCTCGCTTTTCAAGTGTTTCTTGGGTAAGGGCGACATAAATGTCGCGTTACAAACTCAGTGTAGCGTATGGTGCGTAAGGTGAGATGGTAAATAGGACAACTACAGATCGGTAAATATGCGTCGTTTTATTTTCTCTTTCTTCATACTGCTTGTGACATCCCTCGCCTGCAACGGCGGGACGCCATCGATTCCTCCAACTCTTGAAAACTCAGTTTTCAATTCCGGCAGAACGGCATACGGTTTCTTCCCTTCCCCACCTGAAGTTTCGCTCAACAGCATCTTTCAACTCTATAAAGATATCAACCAGCATGGCGATTTCGTCCTCATCCAACAAAACACCGCCTGGGCGGATTTCACCGCAGAGGGCATGGACGGCGAATTGCAAACGCGCACCGACCTGATCAATCAGGTCAAACTCGCAAGGCAGAACGATCTCGAAACCATCTTCGTCATCGATGCGCTCAACGGACTCAATCGCCGTGAGTTCATGGGTCTGCCTGCGGGTTGGGAGGCGAGTTTTGCCAACCCCGATGTCAGAGTTGCCTATAAAAATTATGCGTTATGGGTTGTACGAAATTTTCATCCCCGTTATCTCGGTCTCGCTTCCGAGATTAATACCTACATGGATGCGCATCCCGATGACGCGCAGAACTTCGTCAGCCTTTACAACGAGAGCTATGCGCTCATCAAAGCCGAAGCGCCTGAAACGCAGATCTTCGTCACGTTTCAATGGGACGATCTCAACAACATGTTCCCCCAGCCTGAGGAGGGCAACCGCCAAAAGTTCGATACCAACTGGGAACAGGTTGAAGCCTTTGAACCGAATTTGGATTTGTGGGTGATCTCGACCTACCCTTATTTCATTTTCAACAATGGGACACCAATCCCTGCGGACTATTACACCCCGCTTCTCACACGGACCGAGAAACCTGTTGCCATCGCTGAAGGCGGATTCTCATCTGAGTCCTTTAGCGGCATTCAAGTGACGCCCGAAGATCAGGTCGCCTACCTCAACACCCTCCACGCCCAACTCGGCGCGCGGCTTGTCTTTTGGGTCAATCTTCTGCTGACCGATTTCAACCTGAACTCGTACTCCGATTACATGCTCAAAAATGGACAAAACGCAGACGATGTTTCCTCCCTCGGAAATTTCGCCCATGTTGGGCTTCTCAACTTTGACCGTTCTCCCAAACCCGCGTTGGAAGTGTGGGACGAGATGAGGAAGCGTTAGTTCAACGGTTTGCGTTAGTGGTTTTGGTGGTGGGTAGGATAAACCAACTAACGAGAATAAACTTACGGGTAGATCAAACTTACTTTAGGCGCACAGCCCACCAAAATCCACTGCACGCTTTGTTGGCAGCTCTATGATTGCAAGAGACCTATGCCCTTATAATAAGAATTGACTGGCTGACCATCACCATTCTACCGTGAAGAATAAACCCAACACGGAATCGGGGAATAAGAAAGGAGGTGATTTTATTGAATATAACTGCTTCAAATGTTTACAGATTTAAACACTGTGGACAATGGCATACCATTCGTAAAGGTCAGACTTTTCGGTGTGGAAAATGCGGATTTGTATTTACTCTGCGTTAACTAGATTGAAACCAAGATTGGTCGGTCAGTCAATTTATTACCACTTTATTTTGAACCACTACATGTAGCAATTGCGGCAAATCCACTTGCGCTCGCTCTTGCTATAACGCTCTTCCCATCATAAATTACACACTCAATAGAACCTTCTCCACTAATAATCTGTGCAGATATATATACAAAATCTCCTGAAACAAAATCTTAAAATTGTTTGCAATACGGAACTCCGAAATCACCTTGAGAAGTTCCTCCCGTATCATTTTGGAAAGTTAGTGAAACACCCCAACTGATCCGCCTGTCTTAGTAATAAAATAAATTATGTCAGAACCGTTACGGCATTTATCAAGAGGGGAAAGTGTTGGACGAGGGGTTGAAGTTGGTTTAGGTGTTGATGTTGGTGCGGCGGCTTTCGTTAAAGTCTGTAAAGGAGATTGCGTTAATTTATCATTCCAAACCGATGTTTTTGCAACGCTTGTCCAAGCCATTGCCACAGCAGTATTTTGAATTGAAGTAAGATCAAGTGGCGTGGGGGTTGCTTGACAGCCTGCAATAATCAACATGGCAATAATTGGAAAAATGGAGCATAACTTTCTCATTGTATCTTTCCTTTTTGTTTTGCGATTTTTAGCAAATATGACAATTGCTATTTGGCACGCTCGATGATTGCAAGACACATGCCTTATAATACAGTTACGCCACATTAGCTCAAAGGGATGGAGTAGGAATTTGCTAAATTCAAGGATGTGAGTTCGAGTCTCACCTGTGGCGCACTTTTATTATCCGATAAGACACAAGGACTTGAGATAAAACTAAAATAAACAAAACTGATTTCTCCCATTACTTTGTGAGGCTCTTGTATTCTGTTAAACCTGCTTCATAGCGAATAGAAGCACCTGAAAAAAGAACGGAAATCCAGTCATCACAAGTGCTTTCATAAGCACCCAATAAAGACTTTGTTTCAGGAGTATCGAGATATGAAGTAACAAAAGTTAAAAAACTTAGCATTTCTGGAGTTCCGATTCCTTCACATTCGCCGCCCTTAAATTTATAACTCCAAATTTCTTGCGCTCCACTCCACCCTTTGATTGCGAGATCAAATTCAACTATTGCTAATTTCATCTTTTCTGGAGTTTCATCTCCAATATTTGAAAATGCACTTTTGACTTCAATAAGTTGACTAGAATAATCACTATAATTTATTCCTTGTTCAGTCATTATGTCTATCTTTTCGGCTTCTTTGACAAATTCGTCCACGTTTGTCACATACCCTTTTGGCAAACCAGAGCAGGAAGCAATGGAAAGCACCATTACAATCAGGATTAAACATGTGCGATATGTTTTATTCATTGTGAATTTCCCATTATGAGTGCGGAATTAAATTAGCCTTGAGGTTTTCCTCAGGATAAACAAATTCTTTATATTGTTTCTCGGTTACTTTTTGAATAATATTGTTTTCCCAAAAAACAGTGTCTCCATAGCTTACACCATTCTTGGTTTTTAAACCGTTAAGGCTTATGTGTTGAATTGTTCCAATATACCTGCCCGCCAATAGAGATTTCTCTTCCTTTTTTGGATGAACAAAAACTTCAAAAGCTATTTTATATTTACCTTGAGTTTTTTCATTTTCCCTGCCGTTCAAAACAAGATCATATAAACCATCGTCTACCCTAAACTTTGTATAACCACTTTCTCCAGAAGCAATTAAGCCTTCTACCTTTTCTCCAGTAATTATTCTCTTCTCAATTTTTATTATGTTATTATGCCCAAGATGTTCGAGAGAATTTCCAATATTATTTCCACGTTTCAATGCGCCAATCTTTATATCTACATAATCCAAATCTGATGGCTCATCATTTTTAACTCGTAAATAGGCTTCGTTTTTCCAAGAATGGACATCCACAACAGCAAGAGGTGGGGCATTTCTAACAATAAGCCAAACAACAAAATATATAATCCAAAATAAAACGATAAAAACAATAATCCAAATTGAAATATTCATAATCGTATAAGGAGTCAAATTATATTTCTCCAACCCCGTGCTATTCGGATATTGCATAGCAAAGGCAATAATAAACGATGCAACACCAAGAACCGATGACAATTTTCCAGAGAGATTTATAATCTTTCGTGATTCCATCAAAAGTATTGCGGTTCTTCTTTTCATAACTTACCCATCCTTCGTTGAATTTTCTTCGATTATACGGGTAAATTAGCACGCTATAAAAGGACTTCCCCTGTGCAAGGGGCGTGCCAACGAATTAAGGATTGATGCGGCGGAAAGTGAGAAAGAAAGAGAAAATGGACTGGATACCACATCTGTCCAACATCATATACACAGATTATAAATCCACCTTGACCGGAACACAACTATCTTTCACTCACATCCATTCGCGAGATGCTCCTCGAACGTCTCTGCAAAATTATGGAAGCCGGAGCCGTCGCACTTGGCTTGAAAGTAATAATATGTGGTCTCTGCCGGGAAAGCCACTGCGTTCAGCGCGGTCAAGCCCGGGTTGGAGATGGGAGTCGGCGGCAGGTCTGTGTAAATATATGTGTTATAGGGAGAATCGAATTGCAGGTTCTCCGCGCTCAATGGATTTGTCCACCATGTATTTTGAAGCAGATTAAATCCAACCGCATATTGAACGGTTGGGTCGGCATCCAGTTTCATCCCGATCTTCAAGCGATTTAAATACACCGAAGCGATCAGCCATGATTCTATCATCCTGCACAGCTTCGCGCTGAACAATGGAGGCAAGCGTCACAGCTTGATAGACGGTCAATCCCTGTTTCTCGAATCCATTTTTTAGATCGGGCGAAAGATGAAGCGCAAAATTGCGGACGAGTTCATCGATCAATTCGGTTGCAGGCGTTTCACGCGGCAAAAGATAAGAGTCGGGATAGAGGAATCCTTCCACAGAATCCGCTCCAGACAGAAAGTCGAATCCGCTGGGGGAGGTCTGTGCGGCGGAGAGAAATTCTTCCGAAGTAATGGGCAAACCGGAGGTCGAGAGAGAGGCGGCGATCTCTTCCATTCTCCAACCCGGCAGGATCACAAATGTGACCTCTTCGGGTGTCGCATCCTGCAATTCGTGGGCAATATCAATGGCAGACATCGCCGCGCTAAGTTTGTATTCGCCAGCTTGAATGGATGTGTCCAAGCCGGAATAGATCAAATACGCCCGGAACGCTTCGGCATCACGGATCAACTCAACCACTTCAAGATGACTGACAATCGAATTAACCGACTCGCCCGGTTCGACCTTGAATGACTGTTCCGTTCCATTGATATCCAATGGACGAGTGAGCAAGCCGTCGTACCACAGCAAGGATGCTGAATACTGGATGCGCTGCGGGAGCGTAAGCCACGGCGCAGGCTGACCATAGATGCGTGTGGCTTCGGATGGGATGTAAATAAATGCCGTGAATAGGCAGGCGAGAACGAGGAGAAAAAGAGGATGAGGAGGAGTTTGCGCATGGGGTAATTCCGTTGGTTGAGTAATCCGCTGTTGGTTGACGTCACGCGAGCGGACACTGAGCGAGTGATAACGAGCGTGATCGAAACGTGTCGAACACGCACCAGCATGCGTATCGAAACCACCATGTAAGCAAAATACTTTCGGTTAGTGGTGGTTTCGATACGCCGCTTCGCCTCGGCTACTCAACCACCGGGTTGCTTTAAATCGGGCGGAATACTCCGCCCCTACCGATTATTTAATATACGATCTTAATATCATCACCGCCGCGAGTTCGTCCATGTGACCGGAACGTTTCTTGCGCGAGACGCCCATTTCGATACGCGTGGCACGCGCGTCCTGCGTGCTGAAAGATTCATCGAATAACTCAATGGGAATATTCGTCTGTTCTTTGAGAGCTTCGGCAAATTTGGCGGCGCGTCTGCCCGCTAGATTGGGGTTACCTTCCTCATCAAACGATTGACCGACGACAATCAAGCCCACTTCGTTCTCAGAAGCAAGATTTGCAACCTGCGCGGCATCCAGCAGACGTGAGACGTGTTTGATGACTTGTAACGGGCGGGCAATTGTCGCGGTCGGGTCGCTGAGCGCAAGACCGATCCGCTTTTCGCCGTGGTCAACAGCCAGGATTCTCATTTATGCTCCGTTGGTTGAGTAGACGGTCTCGCGCTGAGCGGAATGAGGAGCGCAATTTGCGACGAATGAAGTCGAAGCGTTGTCCACCGTATCGAAACCAACAATTTTCAAAAATGCTTTCTATAACAGACATTGCTTAGCTTAGCGGTGGTTTCGACTGCTTGCGCTCAACCACCGATTTTCCCTTTCATTCCGTAACCACCTCAACCCGAAACGGCACGATCGGCACCCAACGCCACCATGAGGGCGTGAATGTTATTTTCGGTGAACTTGCCAGTGGAAGGTTTTTGTCCAACTCGGTTTGCGCCGCGTCAGAGTTCAATCCCAGGATCATTTGCGTTACTTGTGCGGCGTCCATCTGTTGAGTGATCTTTCGTTCAGCTTGAATTGCCCAGCGCGTGGAACCGTTCGAAAGGGTCGCGGGCTTGAGGGTGGGTTCAATGCTCAAGGCATCTGAGACTGCGCGAAAGCCCGAAGGGAGAGAAGCGTTCAGGGCTAACCCGGCCAGTTCATTTAAGTCTGAGGCGTCTGCATATCGAATGGAATATTCCACTTGCATCGCAAGAGTCAACTTTGCGCCCGCCGCGCCCGCAGGCGGGTCATAGACTTCTGAAAGAATTTGCGAGAGCGCGAATGTGTCATTAAAAAGAATATCGCCGGGCGCGAGTTCCTCCGTAAATTTTTGAAGCGCATCCTTCTCCAAACTCTTCAGCAACAGTTCTTTCACACGCTCACGATCCACGTCGCTTGCCTGCACCGAGGCTCTTTCACGTCCACCTGTCGTTGGCTCAGGGTTCGTTACCGAAAGCGAAAGACCCAGCCTGCCCTCGATGGCATTGACCGCTTCAGCGTCAAGGTTGCCGGCTTGCCCGCCCTCCAGCGCCTCAATTTTCAATGCAGCCGTTTCGCCCACACCTGCATTCAGCACGCCCAACTCCGTGGTCACAAAGCGGATGTCGCCCGCCGTAACGAGCGTGCCAATCGGGATGGTAACGACGCTTTGAGTGAGATTGCGAAACTCCGCGACGCCCTTCGCCTTGGATTGCGGCACAACGCCTTCCCCCGTAACGGTTATGATTTGTTCTCCATTCACCACAATTCGTTTTTCACGCGCCGGGATGCTCCCCGTAATGAACACTGTCTCCACCGATGTACTCGCAGTGACCGGCAGACTGACACTTTGTGTCTTCGTCACAGGCTTCAGCACGACCAGCGCACGCGGGATGAACAACCCTACCAGTAGAAGTACCGACAAGACGCCGACGATAAATGCCACGACACGCACCCACGGACGACTGCGCCACGCCTCTTCCAAAGCGGGAAGTTGCTCCCGCTTCTCGCGCAGAGTCTTATCTGGGATGTGGCGCGGCAATCGCTTACGCTTGAGCTTGGGCCACGGCAGACGCTGCGCCTCCCCCGCTGACGTAAAGACCGGGATGCGTAATGCCTCCGCATTTGCGCGCACGCGTCGTTCACGTGTGATCAATCCCAACTGCGCGCCGAGCATGGCTGCGTGTCGTTGCAGTACTTTCAGATCCACCTGCCGCAATGTGACCTTTTCATACTTGGGCCACACCAGCAGAATACGCGGCGTCTTCGCCCACGACATCCTGTCGCGGACAGAGATGAGATCGTCGTGTGATTTGAGTGTGATGATCTGCGTTTTCATCCGCTCAGATTATAACTGGCAATGCAGAGGGCGCGTCACACAATCAATTTTACAGAGTTTAGAGATAAGCGATGGAAGAGGTCTCATCGAATCTTTATAAAAGAATTAAAAAAGGACGGCTGATCAGCCGTCCTTTTTTGATGTTCATGCTTCGCATTATTCTGCGATAAGCCACAGAACGACAACCGTCTCGCTGTCCGACGCTGTAATTGTTATCGTGAGAGCATTGCTATCTTTTGAAAAGAGCATGACCGTTCCCTCAGAATTACCGGGAATACTGAACGACGAAGACCAGCCCAAGTTGGTCAACTCGGTATTGTAATAATCCTGAACCTCCTGCACGGTAACACCGGCTTTGAAGCTATACGAGTTTGCGTCAGGGAATTCCTGTCCGGCCGTTGCCTGCGGCATAATGGGAATGCCATTCCACTCTGTGGCGGGCGTACCTTGTGGGTTAAACATGTTCTCGAGATCGGGAATGGCTGACCCAACGGCTTCGAGAGTCTGAACAGGCAGGTTCGTCGCCAGCGATTGAAGGGTTTCCACCGGCATCGCAGAAGCGATGGACTCGGCTGTACCTGCCAGGTTTTTGACATCGTCAATCGGCTGGGTGACCATGTTACAGGCGAGCACAAAAACGACCAAAACCAATATCAGTAAATATTTTGGTAAACGTGACATATCGATCTCCTTTTCAAAATAATCATACTGTGTTGTGCGTGGAAATGGAGGGTATGA
Organism: uncultured Chloroflexia bacterium; assembly: GCA_963753655.1. Lineage (GTDB taxonomy): Bacteria > Chloroflexota > Anaerolineae > Anaerolineales > Villigracilaceae > Defluviilinea. Next base: position 793,493 of record CAVWDB010000006.1, on the reverse strand, counting down.
ATGTACTAACCCAAATCAGGAGTACAAAAACTTCACAGTCTGCCGCCCAGATACAATACTGACGATTCTATGGCCTGCTCTTTTAAATGCAAAAATCGTTTTCTCTCTTCATCTTTCATAAAATTCTGGAAATCCACCTCCGACTCAAATTCTACAAGATGCACCTCATATGGGCTTTCCATACCTGCCGCGATGACCGCATCCGCTGAGGGTCGCAGCCTGAACAAAAGCCTGCCGTTATATTTCGAGATGAGAGGAATGGCGATACTTTCAAACTCGTGAAACACTTCCTCCTGACCCTGCTTGATGTAGATCAATTGGGTAATGTAGATCATGTTTTTGTATACCCTATAAGAATTCTGACGACTAACGCCGCCAGAATTTATTCTTATTTCAATTTTTCTTCGACTATTTTAGTAACTTTGCCCAACGCATCTTTTACATCCCCAACAAGATTCCCCTGCGCCATGTTGGGACGTCCGCCCCCTTTGCCGCCGATGCCAGTGATGAGATCACCCGCCTTCAAGCCTCTCTTGACGAGGTCTTCGGTCAACACCGCAACGACAGTTGTTCCCGTTACGAGGACAGCCGCTCCACTCTTTGGGTATTTCTCACGGAACTTATCCGCCAGCATACGGAGCGTATCCGCGTCTGCATCCGGGACTTCCATCGCCAGCACGTTGACATCTTTCACGGTTTGAACGCTGGCAAGTTGCAGGTTGAAGGTTGACATCGCTAGTCCCGCGCGCAGGCTGACCAATGCTTTTTTGAGTTCGGAAACTTCGTCCTGTAAAGCATCCACCTTCGCCGGGACTTCATCCAATGAGGTCTTCAATGTGCCAGCCGTTTGCTTGAGGGTCTTGAAACGCTTGTTGATCAATTCATACGCGCCGCGACCCGTCACGGCTTCGATGCGACGAATGCCTGCCGCGGCAGATCCTTCACTGACGATGAGAAACGTTCCAATATCGGAGGTGCGTTCGAGATGTGTGCCACCACATAATTCATAAGAGTATTTGGACTCAGGGAGCTCGTGTGCCCGTGAGGGTATGCTCCCGTCATTCGCCAGCAGGCTGGCTGACTCCATGATACTGATCGTCCTTACTGTATCGCCATACTTTTCACCAAACAAAGCCATCGCGCCCTCCATCTTGGCTTCATCCAGGGACTTGGTTTGTTTGACAACCGGCATATCGGCAACGATGGCTTCATTGACCATCTTCTCGACGCGTTCGATCTGTTCGGGAGTCATGGCGTCGGGTTGGGTGAAGTCAAAACGGAGATGCGTGGGCGCGACCAGTGAACCCGCCTGACGGGCATGATCGCCCAACACTTCGTGCAAGGCTTTGTGTAACAAGTGAGTGGCGGTGTGATTGCGCATGATGTCGTGACGGCGGATCAGATCTACTTCGGCGATGGCTTTATCACCCACTTTGGGTTGACCGGAAATAACCGTACCCACATGGACAATGACGCCCGCGGCGGGGTGGCGCATGGAGGTTATCTCTATCTCCCACGTACCCGCTTCGACTGCGCCTTCGGCTCCGCTCCCCCTTCGGGGACTTCGCAGCGCGAGAGATTTTATATATCCCGTATCATCCACCTGACCGCCGGATTCGATGTAGAAACCGGTTTTGGGCAGGGTGACTTCGACTTGATCGTCGAGTGAAGCCGAGTCAACTGATTGTCCATTGACTACAAGCGCAAGGATTTCACCTTCCACACGCGGACTGTTGTAAGGATCATACTCAACACCGTTTGCGCCAATTTTTTTATTCGATTGCAAGCCTTTCAAGATACCCGCGTAGAACTCAGCATCTTCACCGCCCATCTTGCCTATAGCTTTGCCGCCGCCGGAGGCTTTGCTATGTTCTTCTTTGGCTTCGTTGAAACCCGCTTCGTCAACATCAAGTCCTTGTTCGCGGGCGATGTCACGCGAGATTTCAAAGGGCAGTCCGTAGGTGGCGTAGAGGTCAAAGGCTTGGTGACCGTCCAAGAGCAGAGAATTAGAGGAGGAGAGATTGGAGAGTAGATTCTGTAAGTGAGCCGTACCCGCCTCCACCGTCCGCGCGAAGCGGACTTCTTCCCGAGTCAGATTGTCGAGAATGGTAGCTTTGTTCTTTTGCAGTTCGGGGTAAAAGCCGCCATAATAAGCAATCACAGAGTCAGCCACCTTGGCGAGGAACGGCTCGTTGAGTCCGATCTTGGTGCCGAAGCGTGCCGCGCGGCGGATGATCATGCGCGTGACATAATTGCGTCCGCCGTTGCCGGGGACGACGCCATCCGCGATCAGGAATGCGGCGGCGCGGGCGTGATCGCTGATCACGCGGTAAGGCGTGAAATTGGCTTCCATTTCTTTTTCGGTGTGACCCGTGAGCGAGCGCAGGATTTCAAGCGAGCCAGTAAAGAGATCGGTCTTGTAGTTGGAGTCGACACCCTGCAAGACAGAGACAATGCGCTCGAAGCCCATGCCGGTATCGACATGTTTTTGCGGTAGCGGTTCGAGGCGTCCATCAGCAAAGAGATTGTACTGAATGAAAACGTTATTCCAGAGTTCGAGGTAACGTGTGCATTCGCCGTTCACTCCGCAGACATGATCTGTGCCGCGCAGGTTGTCGAACTCTTCACCGCGATCCAAATGGATTTCAGAACACGGACCACAGGGACCCGTTTCTGCCATCTGCCAGAAGTTATCTTTGCGACCAAAGAACAAAACATGTTCAGGGTCAATGCCCGGTTGCGCCCGCCAAATATCGGCGGCTTCATCATCGCGCGGAATGTTGCCCTGATCGTCTTCAAAACAGGTGGCGTAAATTTTATCTTTTGGCAAACCCCACACATCGGTAAGCAGCTGCCACGACCAGGCGATGGCTTCCTTTTTGTAGTAATCGCCAAAGGACCAGTTGCCGAGCATCTCAAAGAAGGTGTGATGCGTATCGTCACGCCCCACATCGTCGAGGTCGTTGTGCTTGCCCGCCACGCGCATACATTTCTGTAAGTCGACGGCGCGTTTGTAAGGGCGCGTATCCGTGCCGACAAAAACATCTTTGAATTGCACCATGCCCGAGTTGGTGAAGAGCAGCGTACTATCCCCACCCGGCACAAGCGACATCGAAGGCACGGCGGTGTGTCCGTGTTCGACGAAGAAGTCTATAAAGGTTTGGCGGATTTCGTTGCCAGTTGGTTTTTTGGTCATTCGTGAAGTTGCTCCAAGTTTCAAAAGTGGGGGAATTATACCAAGCAGAAGGGCGATTAGAAATCGAAGTCGATTGTTCCGCTATAATGATGTCATGAACAACTTCCTCGCCCAATTCCCCTGGCTGGATAAACCCATCCGCATATTGATCTATTTCATAGCAGCCATGCTGGTTGCATTCATCTTAAGGCAATTAGCCTACGGACTGATAAAACTGGATCGTCTGGCTCCACATGGACGCAAGCCCAGCCCCGAACGACAAAAAACTTTACAAAGCCTGATCTCAAGCACGATCAATCTGGTCGCTATCCTATTCGCACTTATCGCAAGTTTCGGGTTGTTTGTTGACGCGAACACCGTTGCGTGGGTCACGGGGCTATTGAGTGCCGCTATCGGGTTCGGTGCTCGCCTTATCATCGGCGATTATCTGAGCGGATTGAGCTTTCTCTTTGAAGATACATTTGCAGTGGGAGAAAAGATCGAAATCCTTAGCACACGGGCAATAGAAGGGGTTGTCGAAAAGATCAATTTGCGGACAACGATGTTGCGTTCCCCCTCAGGTGAATTATTCATCGTCCCCAACGGCGAGATCCGCAGTGTTCGCAATTTCAGCCGGGGCAAATTTTCCATTGCCAATATCACGCTCAAGATCCAAAGTTCAGATATGAGTACTGCGCGTACAACTTTAGAAACACTGGGGAGCGAAGCCGTTACATTACTTCCCAACCTGATCGAACCCTGGAAAGTGACCAATCTTGGGGGCATGATCGGGCAATACACAGAACTCACCCTGATCGCCAAAGCCCGCTTCGGTAAAGCGGCGGAAATGCGCCCGCATTTGCTGGCATTGGTTCAGGAGCGATTGCTGGAACAGGATATCCAATTGGTCAGTTAAGACAGGACTTTGACTTGCCCCCTCCAAACTGGATCACCCTCCCCGCCCGCCTCAAAAAAGGATACCGCGTTGCGTCCGGTCCATCGAAAGCCTACCCCGAATATGGGAGCATCGAAAAACAAAAGCCCTATTTCAAAGGACTGGGCTTGAACCTGGACAGCATGTTCAACGGCACATTGAATATTTCCATTGAGCCATATCAATTCGAGATGGCAAACCCTGCATACAAATTCAAACGGGTAAAGTGGACCGAACTCACCAACGCCGAGGATTTCTCCTTCTCGCCATGTAAGGTCAAGTTTCGTGGAAAGGAATACAATGGCTGGGTCTATTACCCCGACCCAAAAACGAAGAAGGAACATTTTCAATCCACATCCACAATCGAAGTCCTTGCTCCGCATATCAAGGGGATCAAATACGGGAACAAGCTCGAAATCTCACTGAACAGCGCAGAGATAAAAATCATAAATAAGGAATGACCCATGACCACCGTTGTCCGCGTATCGCAGGTTCTCGTGCATCAACCCTTGCAAACTGTTTTCGATTATGTATCGGATCTCACCAGGCATCCCGAATGGAACGGCGGGGAATTGAAGATCGAAGCCGTTACAGAAGATCCCATTGCGGTGGGCAAGGAAGATCGTTCAACAGGTGAAGTGGCAAAAGACAAAACTGGAATCATAACCAGCGCCACACACATTCATGCTATACTCGCCTAAACAAATCTTATAGGCGCCTGCTGTCTATTGAGAAACAAATCCTAAGCCAGTTGAAGAAAGGGATATTGAACATGAAAATCACTTCTCTCTCTCTCGTCGTTGTCGCCGCGCTGATCCTCTCGGCATGTAATTTTGGCGGTGGAAATCCAAGTACGGTTGTTGACCCCGCGCTGTTAAATGTCTCTGCGCTGGGCTTGGGAATTCAAGCGCTTAACGGAAACCCGCCTGCTGGAAATGTCGGGGAAACGATCAACCTTGGTTATGTGGTCTCGAACATCGGTGGTGTTTCACTTGCAGGGCCCGTTACCGTATTGGATACACAGGGAACGGTCACCTGCCCGGATGTCAACACGGTTGGCAATGCAGATGCCTCTCTTGACCCAGCCGAAAGCATCACCTGTACATCCACCCACGTTATCTCGCAGGTGGATGTTGATAATGGCTCGATCACCAGAACGGCGACAGCCAGTGCGGGCGGGGTCAGCTCAGAACAGGTGACCGCCACGATCAATATTGTTCAAACCAAGAGCCTTTCACTGACCGTATCTGTGGAGCCTGCCAGTTACAACCAATTGGGTCAAACCATTACCTACACTTATGTCGTCAAAAATAGCGGGAATGCCGTCCTCGGACCGAGTCAATTCAAAATCACAGATGATCGTCTCGGCGGACAGATCAATTGCGGTCCTGATGCAACCGTACTTGCCCCCGGTGAAACAGTGACATGCGGCGCAACCTATATCGTCGCTCAAAACGACTTAAGCGCCAATGCAATTACGAACAACGCCACTGCTTCCGGCGGCGATGCAGGACCTTCTCAACCCGCCAGCGCCACGGTCACCAACACAAATGTTGTAAACAACCCCTCTTCGTCAAACTTAACTCCTGGAACAACGATCCAATACACAGTTGTCGCGGGAGAATGGCTGATACAGATCGCCCGTTGTTATGGCGCGGATTACAAGGAAGTACGGAATGCAAATCCGCAGATCAGCAATCCCAACCTCATCCTGCCCGGCATGGTGGTAACGGTTCCGCGCATCGGCAGTACCGGGACAATCTACGGTTCTCCTTGCGTAGGAACTCACACCGTTCAAAGCGGCGACACATGGGAATCCATCGCCCAGAAATACAATGCCGATGTACTGGTCTTACAAACAGTAAACCCGGGCGGGCTGTCTGTTGGGAGCGTCCTCAAAGTGCCACTTAACTCTGCCGGCATCAGGATTCCCACTTCCGGTGAAACCAGCACCAATCCCCCCACTAGCGGAGAGCCAATCCGCATTACCGTCCCAACCCAAAGCGGAACCACCACCGTGACTGGAATCGTGTCACCGCAAGGGGTCGTCCGGTACGTTGTGAAAGTAAATCAAAACGAGACACTCGATGTAAAAGTGACAGCCCCGGCAGGTGAAGTGGCCCTGCGCATTTATCTACAAGGCGGCGCGGATCTCAAACCTGCTGACACAACCCTGATATGGGCTGGCACCATCTCCAACACTGGCGATTACATCATCGAACTCACAGGCGTTTCAGGTGGAACCAATAAAAGCTTCATCCTGGATGTTGGTATCGCACCGATCACTTCGTAAATCGGATACTCTGGTTCGATTCGGAATTCTGCTCATGCAATCGTTACAAACGCTCAGCCCCGCGCCGGATGGCTTTTGAACGCACGCCCGGTCCCTATTCTTACGATTAATCCGCCTCATTGCCTCAGGGATGCCTGATCCGGCTTCCTATGGTTTGAGACAACTTCCGGTTACGCGTTGAACCGCCAAGGTCCAAATTGGCAGAGGCGAAGGTTAAAAAATTCACATCCTTTCTTCACAATAGCATCACCTTTTGTTCATGCCCTCCGCATATACTCGGAAAAATTAATTTATACTGGAGAACAAGAATGAACAAAAGATCAATTTTGATTGTATTGGCAACGCTCTGCATGATGGCGCTCCCTGCCTGTACATCTACTGCGGCACCGACGGCTACCACTTCAAATAACAACACGGCGTCCGGTCAAACAACGGACACTTCGAATATTGCCAAACTCAACTTGAATACCTTGACGGGTGATGAACTTACCGCCGCCATCCCAGGTTTCCCCAATCGTATGATCCGTGAATTTTTGGAATACAGACCTTATGCCAGCATTCAGCAATTCCGCCGTGAGATCGGCAAATACGTGGGCGATGCACAGGTCGCCGAATACGAAAAGTATGTCTATGTGCCCATCTCACTCAACGATTCCGATTCCGAAACCCTTCAACAAATCCCCGGCCTGGATGAGACAGAAGCGGAAGCGCTGATTACCGGCCGGCCCTACGCAACACAGGCAGATTTTCTGACCAAACTCAGCACATATATTTCTGCCGATGAATTAGAGATTGCCAAAACTTATCTTGGAGAATAATCGATGGATTCAGAAAAGACACTTGCGCAACTAAGACAATTCCTTCTTATCATTTCAGCCGGGGTTTTTGTGATGACCGTATCTGAACTCGTCTTTCTCGGACATTGGAACGTCACCATACAATTCCTTCCATTTGCACTGTGTGCCTTAGGCTTGACTACTTCCGCATTTGCCTATTTCCGCCCCAGCCGCGCGGTGATACGTTTTACACAATGGTCAATGATCGTTATCGCCATTTGCAGCGCCATCGGTTTTTATGAACACATGGCAGGCAACTTCACATTCTGGCTGGATATCCAGCCCAACGCCACAACCTGGGAACTTATCAAAGCCACATTTACAGGAGGAATTCCCATACTGGCTCCCGGCATTCTTACTCTCGGTGGCGTGATCGGAGCCGCGGCAACTTACAAGCATCCTTTTCTCGAAACAAAATAATAACCTCAAACGCCTGGAAAATCCGCGAAGTCACAATGCCTCGCGGATTTTTTATTTTCCGAAGGTATACTTTTCCCATACCACCCAAGGAGTAAATAATGGAATTCAAGGATGTCGTCACCAAGAGACGCATGGTACGCAATTTTTCAGATAAGCCCGTTGACCTGAAAACCATAGAACGTATCGTTGAATTAACCCGGCACGCGCCCAGCGCGGGTTTCACACAGGGACAATCATTCATTCTGGTCACACAACCTGAACTAAAGAAAGCCATTGCTGAGACATGTCAGGAAGATGAATATGTCAAAAGCGGCTTTTCTCCGTTCATCTCCAAAGCGCCTATCCTTCTCATTCCCTGCACAAGCGAAACTACCTATCATCGCCGCTATCAGGAGGCGGATAAAGTAAACGAAGACGGGACAGAAATCGTGTGGCCCGTCCCCTACTGGTTTATGGACATTGGATGTGCGGTCATGATCGCCCTGCTCGCGGCAATTGATGAAGGACTCGTCACCGCTTTTGTCGGTTCAAAGGATTTGAAAGCATTACGCTCTCTCCTGAATATTCCTGCTGAGGTTACCCCGGTCGGAGTCATCGCTGTCGGCTATCGTGCGCAGGATGTTCCATCACCCTCATTGAAGCGCGGCCGCAAAGCAGACGCGGAGTATGTTCACTACGAACGTTGGTAAAATTCACAACACTTGGAGAGAAAAAGTTGACTCAATTTGTCACTTGGTTTAACTTTTCTTTTCGAAGATCCGTGCCCGCCTCTAAATAACCTTTTAGATTCATCAGGAAAAATCCCCATTGATTGGCATGATCGTCATGAAGTTTCTTTTCGTCGGCGTCCTCCTGGGCAGTCGAATGCTCCAAGTCAATGGTTGTCTCGCCATTAGTCTCACTTAAAGCAAAAGTGACCAGTGTGGGAATTGAATCTGCGGTCCACGTATAGCTTAACTTTTTGTTCGGAACGACTTCAACGTATTCGCCTTCCTGTGAACCATTCTGGCTGGCGTCCGCAAAATCCCAAAAGAGTTTAAGTTTTCCACCGGGACGCGGGTCAGATTCAGCGCGCGTCGGGAACCAGCGCACTAATTCATCCGCCTGTGTTAATGCTTTGAAAACATTCTTCTGTGGACTCTTGATAACAACTGTTTGTGTGACAAAACGATTCGTGTTGGACATTCTCTCTCCTTATTATTTTGATTAATTCTCGAACATGCGCTCCAAATGTTCAAAACACCCTGTCCAGCCTTCACCATGTTTATCACGCTGGGCAAAGTCGGTGAAGAGTTCATGCTTTAGCACAATCTCGGTAAGATTATCCTGTTCAAAAAACTCCACCGTCACCAACGTCTCTGGCTCATTTGGATCCGTAGTTTCCCACCGCCAGGTAAATACCAATCTTTCAGGGGATAATATTTCCTGATACACACCTCCTACGATCAAAATGGGATGATTGCCTGGCGCCTTCATGCCAAGTCGATATTTGCCCCCCACCTGTAAATCCACTTCGGCTATGGGCGTTGTAAAACCTTCTGCAACGGCAAACCATTTCTTCAATTGATCGGGCTTCGTCCACGCCTGAAAAGCTTTTTCCCGTGTGGTACGAATTGTGCGCCGGATTGCCAATGCAATGGCGGGTGTTGTCATGGAGATAAACTCTATTTAAAATCCTCTTCAAGAAAGTTTGTCAGCGAATCCAATTTGGCGTCCCAAAATTGCTGATAAACAGCAAGCCACTTTGCCGCGTCCCGTAGAGGGTTTGCATTTAACCGGCAATACTGAACCCGACCCTGCTTTTTCCGAATCAGCAAGCCGGACTTCTCCAAAACACGTATATGCTTGGAAACTGCGGGAAGTGACATATCGAAAGGCGATGCCAATTCTACAATGGACAATTCACCCTGCGCCAGAGTCGATAGAATGGCGCGCCGCGTAGGATCAGATAGTGCAGAAAACGTCTGGTCGAGCCTTTTGGAATAGTAAACCATTTGGTTTAGTATAATGGAAACAAAACAACCTGTCAATAGTTTCGATCAATTTAGAGTAGAAATACCAAGCAAATTCGTGATGACCTTGACAAGGTACGCCGCAAAGCGAATGCTATAATGATAAACAAACGCTGAAGCTTCATAGTAAAAGAAGTTGAGGATGTCTGAATTAAAACAAGAGTCAACAAGCGCTCCTCCTTTCAAATCAAGAAGAACGGCGTTGAAAAGGCAGTCTCACATGAATGGACACAAATTTTATCGTTTGCTTATAGTTGTGATAGCGCTGTTCGTCAACACGTGCGGGACGAAAACCACCGTATCCTCGCCTACACTGACGGTTGCTTTGTCCTCAACAGCCCTACCTTCCCCTACACAGACTCTGACCCGAAACCTCACCTCTACCCCCATCCCAACCGCAACATCGATTCCGAATCCACTGGAAATCTCCGCCCTGCGGGCAAGGGATTACCCCGGCAGTGTTATTGTGATCGAAGATGTTCTTGATCCCGGCGTGGGCTATAACCGTTATTACGTTTCCTACCTTTCCGAGGGGTTGAAAATCTACGCCCTAATGACCGTCCCAATTGGAAACAAACCAGCAACAGGCTGGCCCGTCATCATCTTCAATCACGGATACATCCCTCCGGATGTTTATCGGACAACAGAAAGATATATCGCTTATGTTGATCTCATTGCACGCAGCGGATACATCGTATTCCGCTCAGATTATCGCGGACATGACCGTTCTGAGGGAGAAGCCAGAGGCGCTTATAGCAATCCCGATTACACGATTGACATCCTTAACGCGGTTGCTTCCATGAAAATGTATCCGGATGCTGACCCTAATCGCATTGGCATGTGGGGACATTCCATGGGCGGATATATCACCCTGCGCTCGATGGTCATCTCAAAAGATATCAAAGCTGGTGTGATCTGGGCAGGCGTTGTCGGCTCATATCCAGATCTGCTATATAACTGGCGACGCGGACCAGATGCATCACCAGATTCATCGCCGCGTCCCGGCTCGTGGAGGTCGACATTCGTGGAACAATACGGTTCACCAGAGGAAAACCCTGAGTTTTGGGCTTCGATTTCAGCAAACTCATATTTGAAAGATATATCAGGTCCGCTTCAACTGCATCACGGCACTGCCGACACCGATGTGCCGCTGGAATTTTCAGAAACGCTATATTATCAAATGCTCGATGCAAATAAATATGTGGAATTATACAAATATGAAGGAGATAATCACAACATATCCAATTACTTCAGCACTGCCATGCAGAGAACCATAGAATTCTTTGACAGATATGTGAAGTGAATTGGGCTTATGGGCGCGGAGCCGTCATATAATGTAAGGGACGTGATATAGTATCAATCAACCCACAATAAGGTGAAAAAGGTTATGAGTACCCGCCTCTATCTCGTTCGACACGGAGCCACCCCACTCTCAGCGGAAGATCGCTTTGCAGGGACAGAAAATGTACATTTGTCAGATCATGGACGCGACCAAGTCGAACACCTGGCCCGCCGCCTGGCGGACGACAAGATCGACGCCATGTATTGCAGTCCGCTAGACCGAACCGTAGAGACGGCAAACATTATTGCCAAACCCCATAAACTCACCCTCATCATCGATGACAGACTTCGGGAAATCAGTCATGGGCATTGGGAGGGTTTATCGCGCAGAGAGGTAGAGGAAAAATATCCAGGTGAATATGCCACATGGGATGCCGATCCATTTACATTTGCCCCGAAAGGGGGCGAATCGGGCATTGTGGTGCTGGCACGTGCGCTCCCCGTCATCCGTGAGATCGTGGTCAACCATCAGGACAAGAATGTGCTTGTTGTTTCTCACAAAGCCACACTCAGGCTGCTCATCAGTAGTCTGCTTGGCTTCGACGTGCGGGGATATCGGGATAGACTCGACCAGGCTCCAGCGTGTTTGAATATTTTGGATTTCAAAGACCCCATCCGCTCGCGATTAATGTTGTTCAATGATGTCTCTCATTACACCGATCAGCCTCACCGCCCGCACAAACACCTCTCACGCTGGTGGGACCTGGCGACTCCGCCAGGGAATTAATCTGCCAGTTGGAATGAAACCTTATAGAACAGGATCAGCCTCCTCCTGCGCGGATGGGAGGCGAAGCTCATCCAAAATTAGAAAAGTATAAATTTAGAGGGAGTTGAAACTGGAGTAAAATGGGTATCTATCCAGTACCAAAGTCCTGTCATTCGCAATTCACCACTTCATAGTCCAGGAGGTCGTTAATGTTCAAGACCCAGAATCTCTATCAGAACGATGAAAAATGGAAGAACACCAAACTCGGAAATTCATCTGAAACCATTGGCGGATGGGGGTGCCTGCTCACATCTGTGACCATGATGCTGAATGGCATTGGATATAACGAAACTCCCGAAACCGTCAACGAAAAGATGAAAAAAGCTGGCGGCTTTCAGGGAGCATTTTTTATCCCCAGCGTTTTACCTTTTGTGTGGCCCAATTGTGCATACCGCGATATGCAGCCCTGCGAAAGTTCCCCGGCGCCCATCTCGCAGATCGACGCGGCGACTGCGGCCGGCAAACCTGTCATCCTGCAGGTGGATTGGAACAAACAGGCTGGCATACAAACGCACTTTGTTTTGGTAAAAGAGAAAAAGGGCGATGATTACGTTCTCTATGACCCTTATAAATACGGCGGCGATGGTCCTGACAAAGAAGTGTTGCTGACCGCACGTTACAAATATAATGGGGCAACCATAGCAAAAGAGATCAGCGCGGTATTGTGGTTTGATTCAGTCAGCGCGGCGCCTCCTGAACCGCCCAAAGTAACAAAAGTTCCCGTCCCGGCTGATAAATTCGTGATCTATGCCGCGGAGGATGATCTTGCCCTGCGTGCCGACCCATCCGTTGGCGGCTATCTCTTCAAACGCATTGGTCAATGGCACTGAATTGATCTGCCTCGAACCGAAAGCCACCGCCAAAGCAAAACTCGGTGTGAATGGTCAATGGATCAATGTACAGGATCCAAGTGGCGATCAGGGATATATTGCCGCCTGGTATGCCTCCGAAACGAAGGGCGCGCCGCCTCCTTCTTCGTCTACACCTGCTTCTTCTTCGACAACGGTTTCCACGCCCAAGCCTGCCGCATCCACGCCTTTACCTCCGGGCGCACTGGCTTTCCTGCCCATCGAAGAGCTGTCCTTCCGAACGCAACCGGTGATCACACCTGAAACCCTGATCCGCCGCGTGCCAGTCACTGAGCAGCTCATCAGTATTGAACCTGCCAAGGATGCGATTGCCAAAGTCGGCGTTGTGGGTCAGTGGATAAAAGTCCGCGACCAGGCAAACAAGGAAGGCTATGTTGCAGCCTGGTATGTCAAATACGCGAGCGGTTCAAGCGCGCAGGAGCCAACGGCAAGCACGCCAGTCACAACCTCCACTGGCGCTGCACAAGTCAAGGCAACCGCACAGGCAGTCGCTTTCCGCAAACAGCCCATCGTAAGCGATGCGACGCTGATCCGGTGGCTCCCGCTTGGCGAGGTATTAACGGTCAATGAACCGGGCGGAGAGTCAAAGATCGGCGCAAACAATCAATGGTTAAAGGTCAAAGATACAAGCGGCACTGAAGGTTATGTCGCGGCGTGGTTTGTAGCTCGCTAGCCCAGGAAACGATATGGCTGAAGAAAAGCAAGCCGCGGGTGGAAGTGTCTTTATCTGCTACTCACGGAAAGACAAGGCATTTGTCCAACAACTAAATGATGCGCTCGATAACGCAGGCGCTCAAGCCTGGGTGGATTGGGAAGGCGTCGAACTCGCGTCCGATTGGATGGGGACGATCACAAACGCCATCCAGGGAACCGACGCGTTCATTTTGGTCACGAGTCCCGATTCGCTTAAGTCAAAAGTCTGTGCGGACGAACTTGAGGTTGGTTTTCAGTTAAACAAAAGAATTATTCCCATCCTGTACAGCGAACCAACCAAAACGTCAAAGATGCGGGAAAAGGTAGTTTCCACAAACTGGGCTTACCTTCACAAGCAGGACAGTTTCGACGATACGGTCCCACTCTCAACACCGAAGACTGGGTTACTTACTTCTCAGACGAAGAGTATCAGCTTATTTGTCCAAATCTACCCATCCAGGAAAATCAATAATGAAAAATTCACACGGCACATCCCAATCAGTATCAGTAATGGAGGAACCCGCCATGGAACACGAAGCGCCGAAAGCAATACCGATTTTACAAGTTGCGTGGGCACGCTTTTCCGAACTTGATACCAATGCATCCGAGCGTACAAAATCACATTTGAATAAACGCCGCTGGATAGCAATGTTAGGTGTCCTTGCCACGTTGTTTGCCATCCTATCCCAGATCTTTCCAGAGAATACCGAGCCAGCCCTCCTGGGTTTAAGTTTCAGAGTGCTCCTCATTCTGACGCCTCTCGTTGGGTCGGCAATGGCAGCATTCACAAAAGCGTTCTACTCCAGCGGCGATTGGCTCATCATGCGTGCAGGCGCGGAGGAAGTTTTGAAAGAGATATATTTCTTCCGCACGATCCTGCAAAAGGAACCTTCTCGCCGAACGTATCTTGAAAAAAGACTGACAGAAATACAACGTCAGTTGTATCGCAGCATGGGAGGCGAACTTGTCCTCAAATCGTATGAAGGGAATTCCCATTCGAGATATTACCCGAATGACCCATCCAGCGACTTTGGCTATGCTGATTTAACCGGTGAGGAATATTTCAAATATCGTGTTGAAAATCAACTAGCGTGGCATAGAAGAAAGGTTCGCCTGCATCAGTCGGAACGCGTCAGATTTCAGGTGCTCATTCTTATATCCGGTGTCCTGGGCGCCTTTCTCGCCGCACTCGGGTGGCATTCTCAGCATTTGGGTCGCGTTGACTGCTTCTCTGACCGCGGCATTTTTAGGCTGGCAGGAACTCCGCAGCATTGATATGGTGGTCAAGAATTACAGCAAGGTCATCATTGAGTTGACAGTGATCTACGATCATTGGCTCAATCTCGAACAAGAAGAGCGCACAGACGCTGAGTTTTACCGCATGGTGCGCAGCACGGAGGAAATCCTCTGGGCACAAAATATGGAATATATCAAATCCATGCAGGAGGCGCTGAAGGAATCTGATCTCGATAAAGAAGCTGGGTTGATCAACCGGGTGATCAAAGAGTTGGTTGAGTCTGATCAACGCACCAAGCAAGCCATGGCAGATAGTCTGGTGGATTACACAAAGGAAACTCTCGAACAAGCAGAAGAAAAAAACGACGAGACCTTCAATGCGGCACTCGGTTCGCTTGCAGAAGAAGCATCTTCCGAACTCGTACAGCAGGAACTGGAAGCCATGAGCAAGGCCGCAGTTGAAATGGCACAGAACGGCATTGAAAGGGCATCCTCCTTCACCTCGTCCCTCGCTGACATTGCCAGAGACTTTGCGCATATTGACATTGGAAGAGATACCAGCAAGGAAGAACTCAATACCATTCTGTCAAGATATCCAAAATCGAACAACATCAAAGGATAATCGGCGCTCGTTATGGGCTTGCGTAGTCCGTTTGGACTCAACCAAGAAAGAGAAAAAATCATGCAACCTTCAACCACGGAAACGGAACAGGAAACAAAGCAGAAAGCGGAAGTTCAAGCCAGCCCCTCAGAGCTACCTAAAAAGACACCTGAGGTGAAGATGCTTGAACGGGCTTCTGAGAAGGCCGAGAGCAGGTCGGGGACGCTCCGTCCCGAGATGCGCCCGCACGCCTTTGTGATCATGCCTTTCGGGAAGAAAAAGGGAGCTGACGGGACGCTCTTCGATTTCAATGCGATCTATACGCAGCTGATCAAGCCGACACTTGAATTGGCCGGCTTTGAGCCATTTCGTGCCGACGAGGAAACCACCAGCGGTGACATCCTGACCGATATGTTTCAGGAATTACTTTTGGCAGATCTATGCATCGCGGACATGAGCATCGACAATGCCAATGTTTTTTATGAGCTTGGCATTCGTCACGCTTTCCGTAAGCGCGGTATCGTTCATATTCAAGCCGGTCGCGCCTACATGCCCTTCGATGTATTCAATGTACGCACCATCCCATACCATATCACAGCTGAGGGCGTCCCTGATCCAGATTTCCTGGATAAAGACAAAGCGGCCATCTCACGCGTGACTCGTGATACCTTTGCGTCTGATGCGGAAATGGTACACAGTCCGGTATTCAATATATTGACAGGGTTGGCGGAGCCTGACCGCAGGTCTTTACGGACACCATTAGCCACTGGTTTCTGGCGTGAATACAACGAATGGAAACAACGTGTAACCATTGCTCAACGACAAAAACGCATCGGTGACATCCTCCTATTACCGAAGAAATCAAAAATCCCCTTATCAAAGAAGAAGCGATTGGTGAAGCCGGAAGTGCGCTGAGAAACATGGGGCGAAATGAACTTGCGCTCGATCAATACCGCAAGGGACTGGAAGTCAACTCACGCAATCATTACTTCCGCCGCGAAGAAGCTTTCAATTTAAATCGTCTCGGGACGGGTGGATGAAGCGATTGTCAAGATCGAAAATCTTGCTGGTAGATTCCCCCGATGATGGTGAAGCAATTTCTATCCTGGGACGCATCTACAAAGAAATGTGGGACGAATCGTGGAAATGGGTAAAGGAAAAGGATAAGAGGCTGAAAACGGCTTTCGACTCCTATCACTGGCTTCTAAGAGCCATTGATACTTATATGAGGGGCTATCGGGTTGATTTGAATCAGTGCTATCCGGGTGGGAATGCTCTCACACTTTCAACGATTTTGGTTGAACTTGCTGCCAAATACGAGGATCCCGAAAGCCCTGATCCTGAAATCATGTGGGTTCGTAACAACCTGGAAGAACTGCGCGGTTCGTTGGTATTTGCACTTGAGACCCAAATTGATACAGACAGAGCCGATTATTGGACACTTGCCTCCATGGCTGAATTGAGGGTTCTGACCGCCAAAAGTGTCCAAGAGGTGGTACGCAGTTATCGGAAGGCTCTCACAGCATCCCGCCGAAACACATTCTTCCTGCAGTCCTCCCTCGCACAGTTGGAAATGCTCCAGTCGCTTGAGATGCGCTCTGAATATGTTCAAGCGGGTATACAGGTTATCCAGGAAGAAATGCGCAGGATGCGAAAGGAAGAAGCTACAGAAGAACACGATAAGAACACCAAGGAAAAACCGAAGAACGTAAACATCGGGATGGATATGTTTTCCTGTTCACTGGATATATGATTAACAATGAAAAGAAAAAGGGTAGCCACTTTCCTCCTGAACAGGAAAAGGATATCAAGAAAGCCATTGATGCCACTCTCAAAAAGTACGATGCCGGTCCCTATGACCTGGCTGTCACTACGGGAATGGATGCGGGCAGTGAGATTATCTTTGTTGAAAGTTGTGTCGCGCGTGGTATCCCTGTGAACGCATATTTCCCTTTGGCTGAAGCGCCCTATGTACGCGACTTTGTCAGTCCGGGCGGTGAACAGTGGGTCGACCGCTTCTATAGAATGCGCAATCACCCCCTGGTGGACGAGTTCTACCAGCCGGACCAGGTTGGGTTACCCAAAGAAGGCGACGATGCCAATGAACGCAACAACCGCTGGGCTTTATATTCCGCACTGATTCGCGGTATAGATAAAGCCCGCCTCATTGCAGTTTGGGATGGAAAAAACGAACCCGCTATAGACCTTGACGCGCATCTGGTAAAACACATGGTGGATTTGATGCGCGACACAGGCGGTATCGTTGAACATATCAACCCAGCCAAGTTATCAGGCGCAACCGCAGCCGATGCCTTGGACACCGAAGATTTTAGAAAAGACCCGCCAATTGACAAGAAACCGCCTTCAAAAAGAAAACCAAGAACACCGAAGAAAAAATAGTCCCTTTACGAAAACAACTAAATAAGATGGTGCCTGCGGATTATTCCGCAGGCACCATTACATCATTTACCTTTTCCTTTGGGTAGGGCCACACTTCACCTTTAATTCCCTTTGCAAGATAAAAGTCCCCTGCCCGAACAGTCAGTGGTCCTTCCAAACTTACGATTGTCACCATTTGATCCGGGTTCCCGTTGGTAACATCAGTGAGAGGCGCTAAAAGGGTAACCGCTCTCTTAACACAATAACCGGGTCTGATAATGACATAACTTTCCTCAAAAATAACGGGGTCGATTGGCCAATAATCGTTCGGGGTTTCCACCTCGCTAACCAGAAAATCTCCGCTCTTTGCGGTTAACTGGGATCCCCACGGCGTGTTAATATCCATGGTTTGCGCCTCACCCCGGTCAGGTAAAAACGGAACAACCCGACGCTCCACCTTACTGCGGTAAGGTTTGAAATGCAAGTTTTCCAATAGTAAATCATTGGATGTAATAATAATGGGTTCACTCATAACGAATAATTGAAGATTTTACCATATGCAAATTGGCAAAAAATGTTGCAGATCGAGCACACCGTTACAGGCAGAATATAAGCCACCAAGCAAACAATACCTTATACGATAAAATAAATTTGTCACCTAATTTAGGTACGAGACGTTGAATGAAAAAACGATTGATCCAAATAGCGCTCACACTCTTATTCCTTGTTATCCCTGGCATCTCCGCCTGTTCCACACCCGCGGACGCTTCGCCCTCCCCTGAGCCTGAACATTCGTCTGAGAACGTGCCCGAGGCTGAAAACGAAGTAACCACGATCCCGATAAAACTCACCATTTCCAATATTTCTGACCTTGGCAAAACGCAACAATATGACAAGCAGGAAATTACCTTCGAGGTAGCCACCCTGGCAGGGAATCCGCAATTACCATTTGATGACGCTGCACCCGCTGGAATGGACGGGACACTCGGCGTCTCAGTGGACGGCGTATTCACATCCCCGACCGGAAAGACATGGCTGCAACCAGCGTTCTACTATCAGTTCTTTGACGATCAGATAAAGCAAGACAGAGACTGGTTCTATCCAACGGGTCCAGCGGCGTGGAAAATTAGATTCTCGCCAGACGAAGTTGGAACCTGGCAATACTACATCCGGGCGCAGGACAAAAGCGGGATAACACAAACAAAGACTTTATCCTTTTCGGTCACTCCCTCTGCCAGTCACGGATTCATCCGGGCGAGCAAAACCGATCCACGCTACTTTGAGTACGCGGATGGAACGTACTTCCCCGCCCTTGGAATGAATACAGGAGCAAATGGAATCAGTTGGACAAACCCAAGCTTAAGCCGGGACTATCTTCAAAAGACAGGCAGCAACGGGATTCAAGTGATTCGCATGTGGCTGTCGCAATGGTCCATCTTCGGGTCATCGTGGAATCCCTGGTATTCGATCAGGAACGACTACGATGGCTACGTTCCCAGAGCAGGGATTGTCACCAACGGAATTAACGCCACCCCCATGTCACAAATGCGATTGGTATATGATGATGACAGATCGAATTGGTTCGACGCCTGCCGGGTCATCAGTGTATTTCAAGCCGCCCCGGCGGTAAAACAAAATACCCAATATCACATCAGAATAAAATACAAAGCACGGGGCATCAGTGGGCCGAGAAATACGGCATACCCGGGTTATGGGCTGGTTGCCAAAGTGCAAAACCCTGAAGAGGGGAATTGGCACACCGAATGCTATAACGGTGGGGACCCGCAAAATGGAGTTAAGGTGACAGGCTATGGGCTGGACTCACCGGGCTGGACTTACCTGGAAGGCCAATGGAATTCCGGCGATAAAAACTTTTTACCGGTCTTTTATCTCGCCCTCGAAAATGTCAATGACTTGACAGCCACAGCCAACGGACAGCCGTGGAATCGCCATCCAGAAGTGGATATAGATACGGTGTTCATCCGCGAAGATCTGGGCGGTGGAAACTACGGACCCAACATAGTGACCAAGCCATCCATGGAACATCTCTCCTATTACATGGAACGGAATGCTTATGCCTTCGATAAAACCCTGCAGCTCGCGGAGGAAAATGGCGTTTACCTCAAGGTCGTGACCATGGAAAAAAATGAAGTCATAGAAAACGAGATCGGATACGATGGA
Organism: uncultured Chloroflexia bacterium; assembly: GCA_963753655.1. Lineage (GTDB taxonomy): Bacteria > Chloroflexota > Anaerolineae > Anaerolineales > Villigracilaceae > Defluviilinea. The sequence continues at coordinate 773,757 of CAVWDB010000006.1, read as the reverse complement.
AACAAAGCCGCGTTTAACAACAACAACTTCTACGGAAACTATCGGACGATGACCGCTGTACGCTGGTACCAGCAGGCATGGTGGCGGTATCTTCAAGCGCGCTGGGGATATTCGCCAAACATATTTGCATTTGAGGCGGTGAACGAGGCTGAACCGGGAAACACAAACCACTATGGACAGGTGGATGAAATGGGCAAATACCTGCACTGCGGCGTATTTGGGGTATCGGTTCCGCCCTTTGATGGAGAAAAGTGTACACTCGCTCACCCGAATGCACATATGGTATCCACCTCCTTCTGGTCTGGCTTTGAACACAACTTATTTGCAAATCATAAATATCCGAATATAGATTACGCCGATATCCACCAATACATTCCAAGGATCGGCGATGCAATCCATTTCCAGGATACTGCTCTTGCCACCTACGATCTGGGAATTCAATTTGGAGCGTTGGAATCCGGTTCAAATAAACCGACCATCCGAGGCGAGACGGGGCTGACCGAGATCGAAACCGATACCGGATCGTTCGCCAATCTCTCAGTCGACACGCAGGGGATCTGGCTGCACAATCTGATATGGGGCGGCATCAACCCAACCGGACTGATCGAACACTATTGGTACGCGGAAGACCACATTTACAATACGGTCGATCTGCGCTATCACTATAAAAATTACTATGCTTTTATCAAAGACATCCCTCTCAATAACGGCAGCTATGTAGATGCTTCTGCTAGTGTGTCGAATCCAAGGATCAGAGCGTGGGGGCAGAAGGATCTGACGAATCAGAAGGCCCATCTATGGATAGCAACTACCGATCATGTTTGGACGAATATTCGACCCATCTCGCCGGTCAGCGGGCTGGTGACCATTTCGGGGTTGTCTGCGAGTACCGCCTTTAGCATCGAATGGTGGAATACATATACAGGAGAAGTCAGCAGCACACAGGTTCTATCCACAGATTCAAATGGTCAGTTGGTATTAACAATTTCAGAACTCACCAGTGACATGGCGGTCAAAATAGCAAAGCAGTAAGCGAGACCCTATTTTATGGATACCCCATATGACCAAACTCATCTCAATTGTTGGAGCAAGTGGCGTCGGAAAAACCGCGCTGGTTCACGCGCTGGCAAAGGCGCATCCATTCGCAACCGCGTTCGAGCAGCACGAGGAACGTCCGTTCCAAAAGCTATTCAAGCAGGATAAAAAATACGCGCTTGCAAATCAAACGGACTATTTCCTTTTGCGCGCCGAGCAGGAAAAAGAACTGCGCGCTTCATCACACATTGGATTATTGGATGGCGGACTCGATCTCGACTATCACGGATTTACCCGCCTCTTTCTCAGCCGGAGCCTGCTCAACCAAAATGAATTTGATCTCTGCCGACGCCTCTATGCGTTCATCCGCGAAACCCTTCCGCTGCCGGAACTCATTGTCAGCCTGAAAGCGGATGAGGAAACAGTAGCAGACCGAATGTCCAGAAGGAAGCGGATCAACATCGCAGAGATAAACGATACAGCGATGTTCAATTCCTTTTTGGAGGAATGGCTTGCAGGAATTCCATCCCACCAAATATTGGAATTGGATGTAACGAATGAATCCATTGATTACCCGCACAGTGTTTCAATCATTTTAAATAGGCTCGCCAATTGGTAGCCGATGTATAATCATACAAAACTTTATCAAGGACTTGGGCTCAACCTCTATCGCCACCGATGATGAAGGCAACCTCATCACAGAGACTCGCTACAAGCCGTGCCCCCTTTGGGGATGCTTCGCGAGGGTGAAGTGCGCTATACTACGCAAACAGCACCTTACCAACCCGCTACACCTATACGGGACAATACTCGAATAAAAGGAGCAATATGTACACAACGGACATGTACGAAGGCTTGATGGCAGAGACAGTTGAAATGTCAGGCGCGAACGGCGATGAGATCAACGCATATCTTGCGCGTCCGCTTGGAGATGGTCCATTCCCCGCGATGGTGCTGGCACATCACATGCCGGGCTGGGATGAGTGGTATCGCGAAGCGGCGCTCAGGTTTGCCCGATCACGGATATGTGACCATCTCTCCGAATCTATATTTTCGTGCGGGGCATGGCACGCCGGAGGATGTCGCTGCCAAGGTGCGCGCGGAAGGTGGGATTCCCGACGATCAGGCTGTCGGTGATCTTGAAGGCGCAATGAAATATGTGCGTGCTTTGCCATATGTCAATGGCAAGGTGGGAATCTTCGGCACATGTTCGGGTGGACGACATGCCTATTTGGCTGCCTGCCGTGCGCCGGGCTTTGACGCGGTTGTAGATTGTTGGGGTGGGGGCGTTGTCATGCCTTCAGATCATTTATCTTCCAAATCTCCCGTTCAGCCCTTGGATTACACCAAGGACCTGCCCTGCCCCATTTTGGGATTATTTGGTAACGAAGACAGCCATCCCAGCCCGGAGCAGGTGAATCAACATGAGGCGGAACTCAAGAAGCACGGCAAAGATTATGAGTTCCATAGATATGACGGCGCAGGCCATGGATTCTTTTATTATCATCGCCCCAGCTATCGCCAGGCGCAGGCTGTGGATGGGTGGGAAAAGGTGTTTGCGTTTTTAGAGAAGAACCTTTCAGTTTAATGAATATATCGTTGGTTGAGTAGGCGGCGGGTCTCGATATCACTTTGGGATTACCTAGCCACTGCCGCCGTATCGAAACCAACAAGTTTTCAAAAGTATTCTTGTAACAAATTTTGCTTTACTTACTGGTGGTTTCGATACGCCCATCGCTACCGCTCTGGGCTACTCAACCACCGACTTGAATGGAGATAAAACATGTGCACCATGATCGTGGAAAAGGTAAGAATCGAAGGCAGTGGCAAGGGAACAAGCGGATGGTTCAAACTCGAAGGAGCCAATGTCTCCTACGACCATCCCTTCAACGCACCGTTCGAACATGCGCTCAACATTGACTTTGTCAACGAATTACAGGGATCCGCCGCACGCGTCGCAGTGGAGATGAGCGAGGGTGCCGCACGTGAATTGGTGAATACAATTCTGTCTGTACTGGATAGAGCTCAAGCGGACGGACATTTATAAAGGAGAAAAAATGCTCGACAAGTCTTACATCGAACTCAACCGCGCCTCGCGTGAACGGATGCGCACATTGGCTGAAAGTCTGACCGATGAACAAATGCAAACCAGGGTCGGCGAACACTGGACGGTATCCATCGTCTATGCCCACATCGCCTGGTGGGATCGGCGCGTGATGTACGTTTTGGATATGACCGAGAAGGAAGGCAAGGTCTTCATTCCGGAGATAGACATCTTCGTGAACGACCTGTCGCTTCCACTATGGGCAGCCGTCCCTGCGCGTGAGGCGGTGCGGATCGCCCTGGAAAATGCCGAGGCAGTGGATAAACGTCTGGAGGCATATTCCGAGTCTCTGCTTGAGGAAATCCATACGCTGAACAAACGCTGGGTTATCCGTGCCCTGCATCGCGGCGAACATTTGGATGAAGCAGAAACTGCGCTCAAAAAAGTATGAAATCAACTTGCATCATTGCTTTGCTTTTTTGCATCGTCCTGGTCGGATGCTCCAGTTCAGCCGGTGCAACACCCACACCCGCCCCGCCCAAATCCGCACCCACCGAAACGCCCACACCCGCGCCGCGCCCCACACTGCCCGGCGACAAAATTGATGTAGGCGGCTACAACCTGTATCTCGATTGCAAAGGAACAGGAAGCCCAACAGTGATTCTTAAATCAGGGTTGGAAGGCGATGTGGTCACATGGAAGGACGTTCATCCCGAAGTGGCAAGTTTCACGCGCGTCTGCCGTTATGACCGCGCCGGACTCGCGCACAGCGATTACGGTCCCACGCCGCGTGACGCCGAATTGACCGCGCAGGATCTGCACACGCTCCTTACAAAAGCAAACATCGCTCCCCCCTATATTCTCGTTGGACATTCCTTTGGCGGCTTGTTGATTCGACGTTATGCCTTTGACTTTCCAAACGATGTGGTTGGAATGATCTTCGTGGATGCGCTTCAGGAAGACTGGTGGGATGAGTCGCTCGCTCTTTTGCCTCCAGCCGCTTCAAACGATTCTGCCCGCCTCGCCTCCTTCCGCCTCTATCTCACCGACGGCTGGCGCGACCCCTCGGGCAACTTCGAAGCGATGGACATTCCCAAAGTAGTGGAACAAGTGCGTGAGACTGGCGACCTCGGTAATATGCCCATCACCGTCCTCACCGCAGGGAAATTTACCGTACTCAACCCGGGCTTAGCCCCTGACTTGGAAACCGCCCTTGCCAATCTTTTTGTAGAAGAACAATCCCGCCTCGCCGCGCTCTCGACAATGGGTACGCAAACTGTCATTCAAGATAGCGGACATAACATGCCGCGCGAAAATCCGCAGGTTGTTATTGATGCAATTCGAGAAATGGTGAACCACCCATGATCATATGAGAACGATATTCACTCTCACCAAAAACAAACGCCCGCCCAGCTAGAGAAGCCGGACGGGCGCATGTCTAATTCAATTTGATCTAGTTCGGGAACTTGATCCAGCCCGACGGCTTACCTTTGAAGTAAATGTCGTACTCATACACTTCACACTCGCACAGGTTATCCGAGCGGCTTGCCGCCACACCCACCGGCGCATGTTCAAGGATGAACGGCACACAGTCCGCCGAAATAGACGTACAGCCCGTTTTTGGGTTGCCCCATTTGTCGCTGTATCCCTTGAAGGTCACATATCCGTTCCCGTTGGACTGCCAGGCCTGAAGCACGCGCACGGCGATTTCGTTCATGCCGATCAACGAGCCGTCGTACTCACAGCCCGCTTCGCCTTTACAGATCCAGCGCACCTTATTCAGGTTTTGCGAATCCACCAGTGTCCACGCATCCCCTACCTGGAACAGGAAATGGTTATACAGGTTATGACAGGTTCCATCCGGCTCCTTGAACTCGCAGTCGAAGTCGTTCGTTGACCATTGGTCAATCGTTCCCTTGTAGGAATAAGAGTTATTCGCTCCAGGGTCGTGAGGCGAGTTGTTGCGATAACGCGCCAGGTTCTCAGCAGAATAGGGAATTGAAAACACATACGGCTCACCGGAATGAGAGGGTAATTCTGGAGCATCGGCAGGATAGGTGATGACATATCCACCTCCGAAATCCACCGTCCCACCTGGACGCACCACGCGAGCGTTGTAATGCGGGGCCTGTAACTGGGCATAATCCAGGATGCCGCCCATGCGCACGATGCCGCAGTTCGCGGAGTTGGGTCCTGGCGGCGTCGACGGATGACCCTTACAAATATACATCTCAGCGAAGAAGCTGTGATATCTTGCAAAGATGGCGGGCAGCCCGCCCAGCAGGTGATATTCCACGCGTGCCGCGACGATACAGTTATCGCTGTGGTCGCCGGTGATGTCGGTGTTGTCCTCCGTCCCGCACTTCGGGAAGGGGTGATAACCGGGCATCTTCACACTGATCTTATAGCCGGGGTGCTTGAGCGTGTTCTCGGTAGGGCCGCTATTGAACGGGTAGGAGATGGTATCCCCACCCCATAATGCGCCGAATTTACCGAAATACTTATCAGCCAAAGAGGGGTCATCGCCATGTGTATGGTCATAGTGACAGCCGCGCTGGTAATCCCAAATCCCATGCCACTGTGAGTCATCATGGGTTGGGCAGGCGGGTGCGCCGGCATAGGGCTGGATCAATCCACCAGCGCCCTTTGTAGCGGTAGGCACTGACTTCTGTGTCTGGGTAGGCGCTGGCGTCGAAACATCTTCTGTTGCGGTAGGCGCTGGCATCGACTGCTCTTTTGTTGCGGTAGACGTTGGCACCGACTGCTCTACTGTCGCGGTGGGCGCTGACTGTTCTCCAACGTCTGTAGCCGCCGAAGATTGGGTAGCTGTAGGCTTTGATGGCTTCGTTGCAGTGGCGGTTGGCATCGAAGTTCGAGTGGCGGTAGGTTTGGGTGTCTGGGTTGCAGGGATCGGGCGACAGAGCGCCTTCGCCAGGGTATACGAGGCGGATTTTGGCATCAGCCGGGTTGGGCATGTGACGGTCAGCACATCCCACGGATTCAATGTTAATCATGTAATCAATCGGGGCTTTTCGTGACGTCTTTGTGGGGGTGGCAGTTGGCGCACCCTTGATCGTCTTGCCCTTCCTGGAATCTGCGCGACACAACAACTTCACCCTGGTGGGTGAGTTCGATCTCGGGATCAGTCTTGTCAGGCACTTGATCGTTATTGTATCTCCTGGCTGAAGTTTGATCGTTCGTTCAGCGTTGAGTGGCGCAGACTGGACGGGTGTGGCTTGCGGAATTATCAAAGCCGCAAGAACCAGCAGAACAAACATTGATCGATAGACTTTCATTTCTTCTCCTTATTGAAATTCATCAAACCTGCAAGACCGTGCACAGCCCGCCCGGTTTGAATCTGATCCGGTAAAGTTCCAAGTCTGCATTGCCAGAAGGGAGAATACAGAGTTTCATCACTCGGCAACTTACCGAATATGAGTTCGATTGAATTCTGGTACAGGCGTTGCTTTGAACTCACGCTTATGATTGTAGATGCCGTCTCCCCATTCCTGCACACGTATGGAAGCATTTTTCAATTGCAAAATTGACAGTTATCCATAAGTCCCAACCTTTCACGAGGGTTATTTAACTTGCATTAATATCAGGGGGTACTTTGGGTTGAAGCGGGGAAATAGCTCTCACGACATTGGGTTTAAGCAAATATTAAGCTATCGAACTGCGGAGGAGTCCCAAAATGAAAAGGGAATATAATACAATCATCTTTCCATTGGGTCTGCCTGGCTTGTTCCGAAGGAAAGCGAGAAAGCCACAATCTTTTTAATACAGCTTAAAAATGCGATTGAATAGCAGCGGCAAAAATTCATATGAGTGACACTTCCATTATCATTATCAGTATTCTCCTGTTTTTCCTGATCCTGGCGGCAGGGACGGCATGGCTGCTGTTTAGCTACTTCCCCAAAAAGACGCTGTCCATTGCCAAGGAATTGGCTGAAACCGTGAAGAATACGCTGGGACTTTCGCCCCAGATCACGATCAATCAAAAGATCGTCTACAAACGGACAACGGAAATCCTGGAGCTGGGGATGATCGAACAGGATTTTGACGTTGAATTTGTGAATAGCGATAAATGGCTGGGGAGCGAAAAGCGCATCACCTTGCGCGGCACCTATCGGGCAAAGATCGGATTCGACCTGCAAAAAGGATTCAACATCGAGGTCCAGCGTGGAAAGTTTCTTAGAGCGGGTCAGATCACCCTGCAGCTGCCTCACGCTGAAATCCTGTCTGTGGAAGCGCTCGATATTCAAAAATCCACCTCCTCCGGACTCCTCAATTGGGTGACGCACAGGGATCTGGAGTCCGCAAACCGCCAGTTGGCGGAGCTGGCATTGGATAAAGCCTCCAAACTTGAGATGTTGGAAGACGCCGAGCAGCGCATCGAAAAGAGACTCAACGATGCCCTGCTGCCCAAACTGGTCAGCCGCCAACTTGAACACAGCGTGAAGTTTCTCGATCAACCTCTCGAAGTGATTGACCTCGGCAAAGAAGAAGTACCTGAAAAGCTGTTGCTTTTGCAAAACAATCAGCATGAGATCGACAATGACGGACATGAACAATGACGACTCAAGAGACTCCCTACACTGAAATTGAAAGTTTGATAAAGAGCTTCAAAACTGAGGATAAAGTGAAGAAACAAATGAACCACCAAAAAATTGCCATGACCCACGATAAGAAAATTGCCCTCGTCACTCATGACCACAAAAAGTAAAGAACGTTCTACGCGACCCAAGAGTTGCCATATCGCTGCAGGCAAATACCAAGAGCGCCATGGAGCTTACCGAATATGCTGTTCTGTATGGAGAGGCTAATGTAGAAGAAGTCGGAGCGCCTAGACTCTTGCAGAAACTGGCACAGGTCCACATCAGACCCGGGGTTAAATTCCCACCAATGGATAATCCTCCTCTTGGCTATGTCATACGGATTCGAGTAAATCGAATCGCAGGCGTTGGTCCATGGACGGGTCGCCCTGTCTAAGATTAAAATCTTCTATATATAAAGTTTTGCTCAGGAGAACATTACGAAAACCAATACAAAGGAAATATTGCATCCTTTTTCATATATACAAAGAAAGAAGCTGGCTCTCGCAAAGGCAATCAAAGAGTGGATGAAAATGCAGGACGCAAAATAAAAGGTTGTGATATGCACAGTCGGAAGATCAAGTTGAGTCTATAATATTTTGGCGCATCTTCAAGAATGCGATTTAATTGTCTTATCAAATTAGGAGTTATGCATGACAGTAGTGGTATGTCTAAATTTTGGAGACAGGATTTATCTTGGATCCGATACCTTAGTAACTCAAATGGAGAAAGAAAGACTTAAGCCAAAAGGTTACTGCTTCAAACTTTACGAACTAGGGGAATATAATGCAGTTATTGGTTTTGCAGGTTCAGTTTACAGTGCAAAAAGTACTATCGCAAAATTAGCTGACTATGTCTCTTCTGCAACCGATATTGACGAAGTGAATTTGTTTGAAAAAATACCAGGGTTACTTGCAGACGAATGTAAGAATTGGAATACTGACAGTATATTTGATTTAGACATCATGTACGCTGGTTTAATACCAAACTCAAAAGCATATGAATACGAGAAATATCCTGGTTTAGGAATTCCGCCCAAATCAATATGTGGATATTTTTCAATATCAGGAAGCCCAAGAAAAGTAACTTCCGAAACAGGCAAGGCAATACACGTCCCATCAAATCCACGTTTCAAAATGATTTCCTCAGATCCTCGTTTCCTCATGGATGGTTTTGTCATTGGCTCTGGGGCGCGGAGAATAAAGCATCCAGAGCACTTTTACGAATTGAAATATGGCGAGATAAAACACACAACTAAAACATTTGTCTACTTGTTACAGACTTTTTTTATGGAACTAGCCATTGAAATATCAGGTGTTGGAGGCGCTTATCAAGTTGCTGTAATCACAGAGCAAGGGATAGAGATGAATATTATCGACCCAAGAGATAATCCTCAAGACAATAGAATAGAGTTAAAACAAGATGCTATCTGGATAACAAACGACCAGACTGGAAAAAAAGAAGTTGTCAAAAGTATATGGGATGATAGATATCCTTTTGAGTTTGACGAATATGAATGCATTCTATAAAATAATGTAATACCCTCCCCACTCACCTCATCTACACGCCATGAACACATTACGAACCATCTCTCAAACCATCCAACCACAAACCGCCATCGAAGGCGCGGGCGTGCGTTTGCTCCGCTCCTTTGGACCCAAGGTCAGCAACCTGTTCGACCCCTTCCTGCTCTTCGACCACTTCGCCTTCAACGACCCGCTCGAAGGACCCCTGCGCGGCTTCCCCTATCATCCGCACCGCGGCATCGAAACCGTCACCTACATGCTCGAAGGCTCCACCGCCCATCGCGACAGCATCGGCAACGAAGGTCTCATCGGTCCCGGCGACGTGCAATGGATGAGTTCTGGTCGCGGCATTATGCACGAAGAAATGCCTCGCCGCGGCGAGAGCGGAAACATCTACGGCTTCCAACTCTGGGTCAACCTGCCCTCGCACCTCAAAATGTCCGAGCCGCGCTATCAGGAAGTGACCGCCGCCACGATCCCCACCTACGAAAAAGACGGGGTCAAGATCCGCGTCGTCGCAGGGACAGCCGATAACATTACCGGTCCCGTGACCGACATCTCAGGCTCGCCTCTTTACATGGACGTGGAACTTGCCCCGGGCATCGAATGGCATTTCCCCATCCCTGAAGGACACACCCTCGTCACCTACGTCTTCCACGGCGAAGGAGTCTTCTCCGGGCAAACCATTGACTCCCCCAAGATGCTCAAATTCACAGACGGCGATCACCTCACCGTAAAGACCGAAAATAACCCTGTCCGCTTCATGCTTATGGCGGGCGCACCCTTCAAAGAACCCATCGTCCCTTACGGTCCCTTCGTGATGAACACCCTCGAAGAGATCCAACAAACATTGCGTGAACTACGCGACGGAACGTTTATCAAAGCATAAATTCCCCTCTCCCTTCGGGAGAGGGGCTAGGGGTGAGGGAAAAACCACATGACCCAAATCCTGTACGGCGACAGAATCGGGGTACAAGGCAAAATCAGACTCGGCTGTTCCGCCGCGATCTTCGATGAAGGTGGACGTGTGCTGCTCACCAAACGACAGGACAACGGTCAATGGTGTTTGCCAAGCTGGCGGTGCAGAGCCGGGTGAGTCCGTGGCTGAGGCGTGTGAAAGGGAGGTTTTGGAGGAGACAGGCTTGAGCGTCCGCGTGAAGCGTTTGGTCGGAGTCTACAGCCATCCCGATCAATTGACCGTCTATTCTGACGAAGATAAATTCCACATCATCGCTCTACACTTTGAAGCAGAAATTATGGGCGGCAAATTGGGCCTGAGCGATGAAACATCAGATTACGGTTATTTCAGCATGGACGAAATTGAGGCGTTGGAAATGCTAGGTCGTCACAAGGAAAGAATTGTGGATACCACTTTTTAACCAAAAAGAGGCCTTTATACGTTAGAATAGTCCGAAACTTAGCGCGCCTTCCGACATAAACATAACCATCCATCCCTTAGCACAGACTGCCCGTTACGAACAGTTTGTTTTCTTTTAATCAGGAATAGAAAAAGGAAAGCTTTTATTATTTATGTTTACAGGCACAGAGGTACACCAACTTTATTTATTGGTCATCCTGATCGGGGCGGTCATCTTGCTGTTCACAGAATGGATACGCGTCGACCTGACTGCGATATTGATCATTCTGGCGCTCAGCATTACAGGTGTGCTGGAGCCGCAAGACGCGCTCTCGGGATTCAGCAGTGAACCCGCCATTCTGTTGGCAACCATCTTCGTACTCAGCGGGGCTTTGTATCACACCGGCTTATCGGAACAATTAGGGAACTTAATAAAACAACTGGCGGGCAAAAGCCTGGAGCGCATGAACGGCGTGATCATGCCGTCTGTAGCCTTGTTATCCGCCTTCACACATCACGTCACCATCACAGCCATCATGCTGCCGCCCCTACTGAAATTATCCAAGGATAATAAAGTGCCGGCTTCGCGACTGTTGATGCCCATGTCGTTTGCGGCATCGCTTGGCACCACCATCACCATTGTAGGAGCGCCCGCCTTCCTCATCGTGGATGGGTTATTAAGGCAGGCGGGGCAGGAAGGCTTGGGGATCTTCTCCATTGCACCCATTGGATTGGCGCTGTCACTGGCAGGCACACTTTTCATCCTGCTGTTTGGACGTTTTCTACTGCCTGCTCATCCCGGCGATGACGATACGATCGATCACTTCCGCCTCGATGGCTACTACACCGAACTGGTCATTCTGCCCGATTCTCAGTTTATTGGGAAGACCATCAATCAAATCGAAGAAATGGATAATATTGATTTCCAGGTGCTTGCCTGGTTTCGCGATGACCATGCGCGTCGAAGACCTTACAGCAACAAAAAAATCCATATGGAAGACGTGCTGTTGGTGCGCACGAATCCAGATAAGCTGGCGACCATCCAACAGGAGCCTGGGATCGCTTTACGTCCCTTGCATAAATATGAGAAGGATTTTCTGGAATCCCAGGAAAATGAAAACAACAAGATCGACCTATTCTCTCAAATGGTCCAAACCGTTGTTGCGCCCCGGTCGGACCTGATCGGCAGAACGATTGGGCAGGTCGATTTTCTCCAGAACCATGGCGTCATCATCGTGGGTGTGCTGAGGCGCAGGGGTTGGTTGAGAACCGAACTCTCACGCGTAAGACTTCATGAAGGCGATATTCTTGTGATGGTGGGCAGTAACTCCTCTTTCAAGAAGATCTCCGAAGATAAATCTTTTTTAATGCTTGTCCCATTTAAGGGAGAGCCGAAGCCTCAATTCAAAGCGCGTCTGGCGGGACTGATCATGATCCTATCCGTTGTGATCGCCGCCTTTCAAATCCTGCCCGTTGAGATCGCACTGTTGGCAGGCATGGCCGCAATGATCCTCAGCGGCTGTATTTCCCTACCACAGGCGTATCAGTCCATTGATACCCGTATTTATGTTTTTATTGCCGGAGCCATTCCCCTCGGACTTGCCATGCAAGAGACCGGGACAGCAAACCTCCTGGCTGGCTGGATGCAGAGACTGATGCAAACCTGGGATACACATTGGATTTTATTGATATTCTTCCTGGTAACAGGGTTGGTTACCCAGGTAATGTCTGATGCAGCAACCACTGCCCTGTTCGCTCCCATTGCCATCGCCTTGGCGCACAACTTGAACGTCCCGCCAGAGCCTTTTGCCGTGACCGTTGCCATGGCAGCCGTGACATCATTTTTCACGCCCATTGGACATCACGGGAATCTATTGATCTATGGTCCCGGTCATTACCGCTTCTCTGACTTCCTGCGCGTCGGCATTCCACTGACACTGATCATTGCGATTATCGTCTCGATTATGGCGCCCATGCTTTGGCCGGGTTAGAAATCTGTTTCTTCATTCAACGTTTTCCAAAACTCTTCCAACTCGACACCCAATCCATCCGCTAAACGATTGACATACGCGTAGTATCCAGTGACCTGATTGATATCGAGTATCGCTGAATCGGAGAAGCCGGACTTACGCAACGCGCTGACATCCGCTTCGCTCATCTCCCACGGTTTAAGCGTTAGTTTCTCCACATACTCGCACATGGCACGGTCAGCGGCAGAAATGTCAGCGTGGCGGAAATCTTCTTTTAGTTGGTGAACCAGTTTCGGGTTTTTGGTGAGGCGACGGAGACCCCGTCCATGATGTTGTATTCAATATTTACAGTGATTCGCAACGGATGCCACCACCGCGATGATCTCGCGCTGCTCGCGCGAGAGGTCTGACCGGCCGCGCATCAACGTACCGTAGATCAAGTTATGCGCCTTCAAGGATGGCACATTCAGGCTGTGGATTTTCATGATGTTATCCACGCCGCCCCACGGCTCGATCATTGTGTTATATACCTTCTGAAGTTCCCCTTCGGCTTCGTCTTCTTTAATGACTTTGATCCATGCCATAAGCATCTCCCTTGAAAATTTGGTGTTGAGTATAGCAGAACGCGGATAAGAGGAAAGGCGAGTCGCCCCCACACGATCAATATCATTTTACAGGAGAACAAATGCTCAACAATCTTTCCAACATACTAAGGAAGTATGTGAACGGCTGGCTCGTCTTGGTCTTCCTTGCAGGCGAAATCTTTTTCAATGCGGTAGTCCTCCCTGCACAACAAGCAAAAATGATGGCAGAGTCCGATGGAACGGGTCCGATTGACCTGCAAATCTTTTACACACCCGAGAAGGTCTATTCGATGATCGAGACCTATGGCGAGGCGGGCCGCACCTCTTACCGGACATTTGAACTTACGGGCGATATTCTCTATCCTATTATCTACACACTATTCTTCTCTTTGACGATCACATGGCTTTTTCAAAGAGGTTTTGCGTCAGACAGCAGGATGCAAAAATATAACGTTGTTCCGTTCGGCTCATGGTTGTTCGACCTGCTTGAGAACCTCGGCATTGTTGCGATGGTATCTGTATACCCAGCCACTCCTGCTCTGCTGGCGCGGCTCTCGGCAATATGTACTTTGATCAAATGGATGTTTGTCCTCCTAACCGCGATATTGTTGTTGTTAGGCCTGGTCAAAGCCGCGATGAACAGATTCAGGAAACAGAAACGATAAGGAACGGGCTGTCATTATGGACAGCCCGCTCCTATTTTCGCCTTATGCAGATATCAAGCCCTGTCGAAGCGCATCCAATGCGCTCATATACTGACCTTTGTCGAAAACAAAAGGACCGAGCGCAGAATAATCAATGGGATACCAATCCATTGCAACCGCCTCTTTCACGGTCGTCCACGGATTCGGCGTACTACTGCCGAGAAATGGGCTCCTGATCCTGCTCCAAACAACGGTCTCAGAGTTAACCGCTATTTTTGCCGTAATACAATTACATTCTGCCGTCAGGCATGTGCAAATTAACAAAATGCTGAACGAACGTTTTTGCAGACCCAAGAATTCATCCGCATAGCCGCGATAATATCCTGGATGAAGCCCAACGTAGCTTTGCGGCAGGGCATCTCCAGTCTGCACATCAAGACGTCCATGCTCGACCTCTTCAATCAGATCGATCAAGTTACGGTTATTGATATAGATGTTGATGGTTGGGGAGCGAAAACCGTTTTCTTCGTCAATGTAATCTTCGAGGATAAATCTCACTGTATCCATTTCTTTACTCCTTTTGATATTGATTTCAGCCAGCAGGCAGGATAGCTCCCGCGCAAAATACTGACCAGTTTTCGATATCGTTATTCTCTAAAGAAATGAATAAGGGGTTGAGTTATGTCATAGAATCTTCGCTAGCAACAATTATACCTTTTTCCACCACACGCCGGTACATTCTGGCAATACCACCCAATTATTTTGCTTCACTTTGTCACCCAACTCGTCACCAAAGAAAAAGCGTGATAATTCCTCAGCTTCCGCAATGGATTCGAACTTGTAATCCGTTCGGATCCATTTGTTTTGGAATCCTGCTTCGAGCAGCCATGAGTAATACTCTTTGAGATGCTCCAACTGAATCGGCAACTCATTCCCCGTGCCCAACGATTCAAACAGGACGATGCAGCTGTCTCGCCTTAAAACGCGTTTCATTTCGCCCAGCCATTTTTCCAACTCAGCGCGCCACGTTTCGGAATTCCACACGGCGAGATACGCCACACTCCAGCCAGAGACAACTAAATCTGCGGCGTGATTGGCAATGGGTAATTGACGATGGTCCGCCACATCCGCCTTCCAATTGGACAGTCCACTTGCTTCCAGTCTTTGGCGGCAAACGCGCAACATCTCATCCGATGCATCGAACGCACAAATGGACTTCACACGCGGCGCAAGCATGAGGGTTAATCGCCCCGTTCCTGCGCCCAGATCGAGAACATCCAAGCCAGTAGGATTGACGATCTCCTCCAATGCGGGCAGGATATTTTCCTGATAATCCTCACGAGAAACAAGCGCCTGATAACGGTCGCCATCATTCTGGTAGATCTGTTTTTGTTGATCGCTCATTTTTGATTTCCATTCATTGCAGGATTGGGAACGAAACCCTGTTTTAACTCGTCTGGCAGGCAAAAGGAGTCCAATATGAACAGGAAAACCGTTTACGCGCTCATTATAATCATCGGTCTGCTTGCTTGGTCGCCCTGGCTGACTCAATCATTTGCAGAAGCCCGCGCTGTGAATATATTCAACAACTCATGGAAGACTGTGATTGATGGTTGCGGGACAGATTGCAAAGGTTGCGGCGCAATCAAATCAGAACGCGTTCCTTTTGGCAGGAAGGTGACGCTTGAATATGGCTGCGGCTTGATGCCTGTGGACACGTCTGAGTATCACGAACACGCAACCGGATTTATTTCAGCTCTCGGCACAGTCCATGGATTTCCACGACCCTGAGAACAGTCTTTTAGCAGGGGTACAAAATACGCCAATCCGTGTATAGTCCAACCAATTACTTTTCAACAGGAGAATAATATGAGCGATCAACCCGAAACTCAATTTGATTTCTGGCTCGGCGAATGGGATTGCACTTGGGGTGAGGAGGGAAAAGCCACCAATCATGTCGTGCGTATTTTAGATGACAAGATCATTCAGGAAAACTTCTCCGCGCCTGACCTGAGAGGCATGAGCCTTTCATCATACGACTCAGAGCGCGGTCTTTGGTGCCAGACCTGGGTGGATAATACGGGAACCTATCTTGATTTCACAGGCAAGTTTGCAGATGGAAAAATGATTCTAATCCGCGATGCCACTGTCAAAAGGCAGGCTTGCAAGCAACGCATGGTTTGGTACAACATGGAAGCGGGTCAATTCGATTGGAATTGGGAACGTTCGGATGATGGCGGGAATATATGGCGCGTGCTGTGGCAGATTAAGTACAAGAGAAAATGATCTCGTCATTGCGAGGAGTGTTCGGCGCGACGAAGCAATCCTCAACTTGGTAGAAGACTGCTTCGAACGAAAAGGTATCGCTCTCGCAATAACGGAATACAATATAATTGTCAAATGTCGACACTCTCACCATCTGCACAAAAGATACAAGACCTGCTCAATTCACTTGGCTATAACTATACCGTGATCGAACACGCCGAGTCCACGCGCACGGCAGTGGAAGCCGCGGAACGGGCGGGTTGCGAACTGGGTCAGATCGTGAAGTCGCTGATCTTCAGGGGAAAGGAGTCCGGCAAGTCGATCATTGTATTGACCAGCGGCGCAAACCGCGTGGATGAGAAACGCATCCGCGAGTATACAGGAGAAAGTATTGGGAAGGCAGATGCCGATTTTGTACGGGCAGTTAGCGGCTTCGCGATCGGAGGCGTGCCACCTGTCGGACATGTCCAGAAAATGGAAACGTATGTCGACGAAGACTTCCTGAAATACGAGACGGTCTGGGCGGCGGCAGGAACTCCCAATGCGATCTTCGAGTTGAAAACAGAAGATTTGCAAAAGATGACAGATGGAAAAGTTGTGAAAATCAAATGAAGGATATCTACAACTACCTGTATTACAACGAAAAATTATCCAGCAGTGGAATGCCAAAGCCACAACAGTTAAATTCTGTTGTGGAGGCGGGTGTGAACGTTGTCATCAATCTGGCGACATCGAAATCGGAGGGCGCCATTGCAAATGAAGGCGATTTGATCAGCGGTTTGGGAATGGAATATGTCAACATCCCTGTGGATTGGAACAAGCCAACGAAAGAAGACCTTGATGCATTTTTGAACACAATGGATAAACACAAGGATGAACATATCCTTGTACACTGTCAGGCAAATTTCCGCGCAACCGGATTTGTAGCTCTTTATCGCATCCTGCGGTTGGGATGGAAAAAGGACGATGCCTTTCAGGATATGCAAAAGGTATGGAACCCCGAGGAATATCCTGTTTGGGATATGTTCATCGAAGAGAATCTGCCGCCGGAGTGAGCGGTGGATTTTTTACACAACACTTACCGTTGCATAATACAGGTCTAATCAACCGCGAGTACAATTTCCATTGTTATAAGGAACAAAAAGTGATAATAGGCTGTGGATTTTTATCCTTTGCAGCACAGGCAAAAACCCTCCAGGAAAATCGTCCTTTCAGGGTCTGAGTTGCAAACAGGGGTTCTTTGTCGTAGAATCGATTTATTCCAACCCAAGGAGGCTGAATGGCTACTACTGTAAAACCGGAAACCCGTCCCATGACCGAGGAGGCGGATTTCCTCCAAATCAAATCTGTTGATCATGTTCACTTTTATGTTGGCAATGCCAAACACGCCATGTATTACTGGTGGAAGGCATTTGGTTTCAAACCGGTGGCTTACTCAGGGCTTGAAACCGGAAACCGCGACTTTGCTTCGTATGTGCTGGAAACGGGGCAGGCGCGGTTTGTTGTTTCTGCACCTTATAGTCCGTCGAGTCCGCTGGCATCGCATCACATGCTACACGGCGATGGCATAAAAATGATCGCGCTGGGCGTGGACGATGTGGAAAAAGCATGGCGGGAAACCACATCACGCGGGGGCAGGTCCGCCTGGGCACCGCGCGAAGAGAAAGATGATCACGGCCTCTATCGTACGTCTGCAATTTACACATACGGTGAGACTCTGCATGTCTTCGTGGACCGCGATGATTACAAGGGCGCGTTTGCCCCCACATACAAACCCATCCAGTATGAAGCTGAGTCAACGGGTCTCGCGGCGATTGATCACATGGTCGGCAACGTGCCTCTTGGCAAAATGGATTACTGGGTCAACTACTATCACCAAGTGATGGGTTTTCGTCAACTCATGGCTTTTGACGATAAGGATATCTCCACTGAATACTCTGCGCTGATGTCCAAGGTGATGCAGAATGGCAACGGGCGCGTCAAGTTCCCGCTCAACGAGCCTGCTGAAGGGAAACGCAAGAGTCAGATCGAAGAGTACCTCGATTATTATCTTACACCCGGCGTACAGCACATTGCCATCATCACAGGGAACATTCTCGAAACCGTCGAGCAATTGCGTGGAAACGGCGTTGAATTCCTACGTGTACCGGATACGTATTATGAAATGCTCCCCGATCGTGTCGGCAGTATCAAGGAGGATTTGAAAGCGATCCATGATCTTGGCATCCTGGTGGATCGCGATGACGAAGGGTACCTCTTGCAGATCTTCACCCGTCCCATCCAAGACCGCCCCACCATGTTCATCGAGGTCATTCAGCGTCACGGATCGCAGGGATTTGGCAAAGGAAACTTCAAAGCTTTATTCGAATCGATCGAGATGGAACAGGAACGACGAGGGAATCTATAATGCGCTTTGCAACGATCAGCACGCATCACGACACCTCCCAGCCTGTTCTCGTTATCGACGACCGAGTCCACACCCTGCCTTTTCCCGATATGTATGCGGTCATGGTCGTTGGCGCGCAACGAGCTGCGCAAAAAGCGTCAAAGGATTCGCTTTCGGTCGATGAGGTCAAATTTCTTTCACCCCTAACACCCAACACGCTACGCGACGCATATGCCTTTGAACAACACGTCCGAACCGCCAACAAGAACCGCGGGAGAGAAGTGCCGCAAGAGTGGTATGAATTCCCGGTTTTCTATTTCACAAATCCAAATGCCGTCTTCGGACAAAATGATGTGATCCCCTATCCGCACTACACACAGGCAATGGACTATGAACTCGAGATCGCGGTGGTCATGGGAAAAGGCGGGATGAACATCAGACCCGAAGATGCCCCAAAGCACATCTTTGGCTACACCATCTTCAACGATTGGTCAGCGTGTGATATTCAACGGAAGGAAATGATCGTGGGGTTGGGTCCAGCCAAGGGCAAGGACTTTGCGTCAGCATTTGGACCCGTTATCGTTACGCATGAAGCGATTGCTGATAAGTCAGTGGAACGTCCGGGCGTGTATGACCTTGAGATGACGGCGAGAGTTCAACGGGAAGGAATTGTCCAGAGGCAACTTCAAGGATTTACACTGGTCATTCGGAGAAATCATCGCACGCGTCCTCCGATTCCGTAATGTTATATCCCGGCGATGTTATCGGCTCTGGTACGGTTGGCACAGGCTGTTTGCTTGAACTGACAAAGTTCCAAGGTCCGTGGCTGAATCACGGCGATGTGGTTGAATTGGAGATTGAACGGATTGGTATATTACGAAACACCGTTGGTTAAGCAGCGAGCAGGTTGTTGCGAGCGTATCGAAACCAACAAATAATCGGCAAACAAAAAGTTTCATGATTAGTGGTGGTTTCGATACGGGCTCCGCCCTGCTCAACCACCGCATCTTCGGAGGTAAACATGCCCTTCTATCACAAACTTGGACAAATCCCTCACAAGCGACACACGCAATTTAGAAAACCGAACGGCGAACTGTATCGCGAAGAACTCATGGGATTGGAAGGATTCTCATCCATCCAATCCATCCTGTATCACAACTTCATCCCACCGCGCGTCAAACAGACGGAAGACATCGGCTCGCGCCTACCCGAAACTGTTGACTTCGGACCGATCCGTCACCGCGCCTTTGCCACCGCGGACGCGCCGCTGGGCGGCGACCCTGTCTCCGCGCGCATTCCACTGCTCGCAAACAAGGACGTGATCCTGGGCGTGGCACACGCATCCAAAAGCATGGATTATTTCTACCGCAACGCGCAAGCATATGAAACGTGGTGGGTGCATGAAGGCAGCGGTTTGTTGAAGTCGCAATTCGGGAATCTCAAGTTCCGCACGGGCGATTACATCGTTATTCCGTTCGGCACAACCTGGCAAATGCACATAGACGGCGAAGAGGCGCGCTTCTTTACGATTGAAAATCCGTCCCAGATCGAACCTCCAAAACGTTATCGCAATGAGTTTGGTCAAATGCTCGAACATGCCCCGTATTCTGAGCGCGATATTCGAGTGCCTGAAGATCTCGAAACGCATACTGAACGTGGCGAATTTGAAGTGCGCATCAAAGTCCGTGACCGATTGAGCAAACATATCCTGGATCATCATCCCTTCGATGTTGTCGGCTGGGATGGCTATCTCTACCCGTGGATCTTCAACATCGAAGATTTTGAACCCATCACGGGTCGCGTCCACCAGCCGCCGCCGGTGCATCAAACTTTTGAAGGGCATAACTTTGTCGTCTGTTCTTTTGTGCCGCGGCTTTTTGACTACCATCCAGATGGCATCCCTGCTCCGTATAATCATTCGAATGTTAATTCGGATGAGATCATTTATTACGCCGAAGGCAACTTCATGTCACGCAAAGGCATCGATCGCTGTGACATCTCCATGCACCCGTATGGTCTGCCGCACGGTCCACAACCCGGCATGACCGAAGCCAGCATTGGCGCAAAGGAAACAAAAGAATTGGCTGTGATGGTGGACACCTTCTATCCGTTGAATCTCACAAAGGACGCGCTCGAATTTGAGAAACCAGAATACCAGTCAACGTGGATGGAAGGAAACGGGGAATAGAAGAGCCTTTCGGTGATGATGCTCTCGTTTCATTGGAACTTGTAGAGTATGTCAGACGTTATAGAGTTGACGCCGATAACAAATACTATAAGTTGCAATATTTACACACGTGCGGAAACAGACATCAAAAAAGGGATAACCAAGCATGAGACATCACACCAGAGCTATTTTTTCATCCATTATTCTAGTAATGAGTTTGACGGCTTGTAATCTGCCAAGCAATTCCCAACCTCTTTCTATCGACGACCAGGCTGCGACCATCGTCGCCGCGACACTACAGGCAGATCTGCGCAATGGCACCGATATTCCCGTCACAGCGACATTTTCATCCACGCCCAACCCAACTGCAACAGCCACCCGCGGGTTGACCGCCACCATCACTCCAACATTCTCAACGCCCATGCTGACCGTGCGCGAACAAACAAATTGCCGCAAAGGCCCCGGGCAGGATTACGAAGTGGTATTTACCTACTTGCCAAATAAAAAATTGGAAATCCTTGGGCGATACGACCCCGGCAATTTCTGGCTCGTCAAATCGAGTGAAAGCCCATCGGGTCAATGTTGGTTATGGGGTGAGTATGTGGATGTAACTGGAAGTTATTGGGTCGTTCCGTCGGTAACGCCGCCCGCTACAGTCACCAAAGCGCCGCCCGCCGCGCCATCTGTTCAAAACTGGCGCTTCGATTGCAGCACTGCAACCGGTGAAATGACAGTTACCATCCTTTGGACAGATAGGGCAGTTGATGAAAGTGGATATCGCATCCTGCGGGACGAGGAAGCTGTCGCACAATTACCTGCCAATTCCACCCAATATACCGAAACCATATTGTTATCGTCAGGCGAAAGTGCAACCTATTACATCGAGGTTTACAATTCAGCCGGGTCAGTCAGAAGCACGCCCATCAAGTTGACATGCTAATAATCAAAAGGACTTGCTCAATGCAAGTCCTTTTGATTTACGCTTCGAGCGCTTCTTTTACTTTTTTGGTTTGCTTTCCGCGATCGTCCGTTTTGAGTATGCGCTTGCGGATGCGATACGACTCCGGCGTGACCTCGAGCAGTTCATCGTCAGAGAGGTATTCAATCGCCTCGTCCAGAGACATGCGTCGGGGCGGCGTGAGGCGGATTTCCATATCCGCTCCCGCTGAACGGATATTCGTCAAATGTTTCTTTTTGCAAACGTTGATGGGCATATCCTGTCCGCGTGTGTTTTCGCCGATCACCATACCCTCATAGACTTTAACACCGGGACCAATAAATAACGTGCCGCGGTCTTCCGCATTCTTCAGTGCATAGGCAGTTGTATCGCCTGCTTCCCAAGCAACCAGCGAACCGGTCGTGCGCGTGGACATGGCTCCTGCCATTTCGTCATAACCGTGAAAGATGGTGTGCATGACGCCCGCGCCGCGTGTGGATGTAAGGAATTGATACCGAAAGCCAAGCAGCCCGCGCGTAGGGGCGATGTAGACCATGCGCGTCATGCCCTGACCCGCGTCCTGCATATCTTTCATGATGCCTCGTCTTACCCCAAGCATCTCCACCACCGCGCCCACTGTTTCATTGCTGGTTTCGATATGTACTTCTTCAAACGGCTCAAGCAACTGCGCCATCATCTGCCTTATGGAAGATGACCTCCGGGCGTGAGACTTGGAATTCATAACCTTCGCGCCGCATTGTTTCGATCAGGATGCCCAGGTGCAACTCGCCGCGACCTGAAACCAAAAAGTTTTCAGCCGATTCGGTTTCTTCCACTCGTAACGCAACGTTTGTGCGAAGTTCATCGAATAGGCGTTCGCGCAACTTACGCGAGGTTCCCCACTTTCCTTCAGTACCGGCGAACGGCGATGTGTTCACCCCAAACGTCATGCGGACGGTTGGTTCTTCCACTTTGATGGTTGGCAATGCGATGGGGTTATTGGGGTCGGCAAGCGTTTCGCCGATACCAATCCCATCAAGACCGGCAAACGTGACAATATCGCCAGCGCTGGCTTCTTCGATCTCGATCTTGTTCAATCCCTGAAAGGTGTAAAGATACTTGGCAGATTCAGAGAGACTGCGTCCATCAGTTGTTAAACGCATCAGGCGTTGACCTGCTTTGATCTTGCCTGCAAAGATACGCCCAATGGCAGTTACGCCCCGATAATCGTCATATCCCAACATGGTTACGAGTACTTGCAGAGGCGCATCAAGGTCCACTTTAGGAGCGGGGATATGCTTGAGGATGACATCGAACAAGGGCTGAAGATCATCCCCAACTTCCGGTGTCAGACCTGCCTTGCCAGCCGTAGCCTGGGCATAGACAATGGGAAAATCCGCTTGTTCCTCAGTGGCGCCGAGTTCGATAAACAAATCAAAAGTTTCGTTCAACACGCGGGAGGGTTCAGCATCCTTGCGATCTACTTTATTGATGACAACCACAGCCTTGTGTCCCATCTCGAGCGCTTTCTTGAGCACAAAGCGAGTCTGCGGCATGGGACCTTCCGCCGCGTCCACAAGCAAAAGGACGCCATCCACCATGTTCATGACGCGTTCGACTTCGCCGCCGAAGTCGGCATGTCCGGGAGTATCCACGATGTTGATCTTGATGGGCTTGCCGGTGACAGGATCGTTGAGCGTGATGGCAGTATTCTTGGCAAGGATGGTGATGCCGCGTTCGCGTTCGAGGTCGTTGGAATCCATGACGCGCTCAGCTACTTGCTGGTTTTCACGGAAGGTATGCGACTGGCGCAGGAGACCGTCCACGAGCGTGGTCTTGCCGTGGTCAACGTGCGCGATGATGGCGATGTTTCTAAGGTCGGTTCGTTCGGTTAGCATTTTTGTTTCCTATCAACCCTCACTCCTTGCTCGTCTCCCAATGGGAGAGGGGAGCCAGGGTGAGTGGAAATTATACACACAAAAACCCCCGACGGGGAAAAGCCGAGGGTTTTTCTTGAGTAAGACAACGAATTCGGCGTGCGGTCAGTATTGTATCAGATTGTTTGCGATTTGAGCAGGGAGTGCTATAATGCTTTCATTATGAGATACGAACGGTCTGACAATATCTTTCTATGCATCGGTGTGCGTGGCTTCAACAACGGGGGCAGTCTATAAACGCGCCTGTTGCCTGAAGATAAGTTATTCTCGTTTTCTTTCGCCGCAGTCGCCTGCGGCGTTTTTGTTTAAGTTTAGCGTCGGTGGTTGAGTAGCCTAGCCGTGTTCGATCGGCTCGTATCGAAACCACCACTAACAAAAGGATTTTTGTTGACAGGTGGTTTCAATACGCTTCGTACTCAACCACCGAGTTGGAATGAATTATTATTACCGGAGTACACATGATCTCGATCACAGTTTCAAACGCAAGTCTTATTCTTGGCGCTCATGCTATTTTCCGCGATCTGAGTTGGGAAATTCAGCATGACCAGAAGATCGGACTTATCGGTCCCAATGGCGCGGGGAAGTCGTCGCTGTTCAAGTTGATCATTGGGGAACACGCACCTGAAAAAGGCGGGACGGTTATCCGCGCCAAGGGTGTGACAGTGGGATATTTGCCACAGCACCCAGAATTTGAACCTGAGAGAACAGCCATCTCGCTTGCGCTGGAAGGGAATCCACGTGTGGCAGAGATCAATAACGAGCTAAAGCGCGTCGAAGATAAATTGGGCGAGCCGGATGTATATAACAATCCCAAGTCGCTTGAGCGCGCTTTGGATACGCAACATAAATTACTGGAAGAATTCGAGTCGCTTGGCGGTTTGAACTATGAGTCGCACGTGTCCGTGAATTATTGCGCGGGCTTGGACTGCCCGAATCGGATTTCGAGAAACCCGTCAGCGCGTTGAGTGGCGGGCAGAAGAAACTCATTGGATTGGCGCAATTGTTGTTATTGCGTCCGTCCGTGTTGCTGTTGGACGAGCCAGACAATCATCTCGACATGCCGGGAAAAGCATATCTTGAAAAGTTGATCGTCGAATATCCTGGCGCGGTTGTCATCATTTCGCATGATCGATACATATTGGATGCTGTCGCCACACATATCGCGGAAATCGAAGATGGAAAGATCACGACCTTTATCGGGAACTACACCGAGTTTATTGTTGATAAGGAAGAGCGGCTTGCCCGGCAGGAGGAGCTGTATCAAATCCAACGACGTGAGATCGGACGGCTGGAGATGGCTTTGAAGCGGTATAAGCAATGGGTTGTCTTCAACGATAAATTTGCGACGCGCATCCACAATATGGAAGCGCGCATTGACCGCATCGAGAAAATAGATCGCCCCGTGCTGGAGCGGCGCAAAATGGATTTGTCGCTCAATGGCTGGCGCGGGTCCGATCAGGTTTTGGAGTTTATAGAGGTAAGTAAAAGTTTCACCTCTCACCCCGCTTCGACTACGCTTGCGGCTCCGCTCAGCGCGAGAATTGTTTTGAACAATCTTACTTTCCTAATTCGGCATGGAGAACGCGTGGGGTTAATCGGCGCCAATGGTGCAGGGAAGTCCGTGCTGTTGCGCTTGATACTGGGCAGGGAACAACCAACAGTTGGCGAGATCAAGATCGGACCGAGTGTGAAGGCTGGTTACTACGCGCAAGAACATGAAACCTTGGACTTTAATCAATCGGTAATTGACACGGTCCGCTTGTCTGGGAATATGAGCGAAGGCAGAGCCGTCTCCTTATTGACCCGCTACCTGTTCACTTATCAACAAGCCACGCAAAAAATCGGGTCGCTTTCGGGCGGCGAACGGAGCCGTTTACAACTGGCTTTACTTGTACTTTCAGGCGCGAATTTTCTATTGCTGGACGAGCCAACAAACAATCTCGATATTGCGTCTGCCGAAGTGTTGGAGAATGCTCTCGACGAATTCAACGGGACCGTTCTGGTCATTTCTCACGACCGATATTTTCTGGATAGAACCGTCAACAGGATTTTCGAGTTGAAAGATTCGGTCATTACTGAATATCTGGGTGGATATAGCGATTACGCGGCTAAGGTTGAGTTCAATTCGTTCGGAGCGAAGCAGATAAAAGCGTAAAAGAAGCGCTTTATCCACAAGGCTTCGGAAATCCACTTGTATAAGCATTAATTTCGAAACCCACAGGCGCAAAATCCAAAAAGTGTTCGATGGTGTATAATTCCCGCCGTTATGCTTCAAGAACCCTCTTCACAAAAAACAAAGGTCTGCCCCACATGTGGAACGCGGCTAAGCGAAAATGCAACGCGTTGTCTGGTGTGCGGCACCGAACTAACGGCAAAAGCCGCGACAAAATCAAAAAAAGCTGAATCGGGTATGCAGGCAAGCCGCATGCCTGAGGTTACGCTCAGCCTGCCTACGGCGCTTGGCGCGCTCGTGATCATTTTACTGATCGGCGCGGCAATCGTTTATTTTGGCTTAGGCGCGCTTGGAGGCGGAGAACCCACTACAGAACTTGCCACCGAAGGGACAGCCACAGTAACTGGTACCGCAACCGCGACGGCAACAGAAACAGGCACCCAACAGCCATCCCTACAGTAACACCCTTTGCCGCCCTGTTGAATATACTGTGCGTACAGGCGAAACATGCGGCGTGATCGCTGCTACGTTCAGAGTTTCAGTTCAAAGTATCATTGTGTTAAATAAACTGTCCTCTGAATGCTTTGTATCTGTCGGACAAATACTTCTATCCCTACCCAACGCCAACTCCGGCGCCGCCGCCAACCGATATCCCGAATGAAGCAACACAAACCGCACAAGCCTGTGAAAAAATCTCTTATACTGTTCAGGAAAACGATACACTTTCAAGCATTGCCTTGAGCTACAACGTGCCGCAGGACGCCATCAAGTTCTATAACGGGCTTTCTTCCGACAATGTATTCCTTGGACAGCCCATCATTATTCCGTTGTGTGAGCGATTTGCCACACCGGGACCAACTCCCACGGCGACCCTTCCGCCTCCCTACCAGGCTCCGAGCCTGCTCCTGCCTGCGGACGGCGCTGCCTTTACCCTGGCAAATGACGTAGTCACTTTGCAATGGGCATCCATAGGCACATTGCGCGACAACGAAGCTTATCAGGTGATTATCGAAGATGTGACCTCCGGTCAGGGACGACACATCACTGAATATGTAACCGACACGAAATTCATTGTCCCAACTTCCTTCCGCCCGAACGATAACCTGGCGCATGTGATTCGCTGGTCGGTCACAACGGTCCGGCAGAATGGCGTCGACGAACAGGGACAATCGATCTACGTTTCGGCGGGAGCCATTAGCGAGAAGAGAGTCTTTTCGTGGGTCGGAGTGGTTGTCAGCACACCAAGGCCCTAAAGCCAGGGAAAGAAGCGTGAGATTCAAGATCCTCGTCGAGTTTTCGACGGGGATTTTTAATTCCAAAATCCTTGACAAAAATCCGATTCTGGGTAAAATATTTGAATTATTCAATTTTGTGAATAATGTAAATACATTGAATATTGGAGTTTCTCATGCCCCCTTTTCCCATTGTTCTTGAAAGACCAGCCGAAAAAACTGTAGAGGTTTCTCTCTCAGTTACACAAAACATATTTTCCAGTATGCTCTTTCTTGCAAAGGAGGAAGAGGGAATGCCGGGCGTCCACGAGTGGGTCACGAAAACCAAGGCGAAAATGAAGAAAAAGGAGTTGGAAAACCACCAACTGGCAATGATCGGCTTTTTCTACGCCCTGATACCCGAGGAAAGCGGTATTACCTTCCCTGCATATCTGGTGCGATTGGGCAACATGGAACCCGACGCGATCAAGGATAAATTGCTGGACGCATATGCAAACATTCTTCTCAACGATGAACGTCCCGATAGCGTTGACTGGGACAAGGTGCTTGCCTCAAAAGATACCTACATCGCATTCCTTGAACAAAGGTTTGGAAAAGACCATACAGATGTAAAGATCGAAAAACGCGCCTACGAACTTGTCGTAGATCCCCCGGCATTGAAAGATTTTCTAGTCAACCACATGAACTGGCTTTGGGAGACCTACATCGCACCCGAATGGACACGCGTGCAACCCATGCTTCAGGAATCAGCCCGTTCCTTCAAGGGTTTTGATCTGACAAATATGACACGCATAGAAGCCGCAAAGTTCGTCACCGGGCAGGAATTGGACGAGTCGCGTTGGTGTGAAAAACTCGACCATGCCGAACGCGTTGTTTTCGTCCCCAATGCGCATATCGGACCCTACATTCACACCCTTTACGCCAACCAGACTTTGTACATTGTTTTTGGCGCTCGTCAGCCCGAAGGGACAGGTGAACGCATCCCTGAACTGGACCGCTCTGAAATCGTTGCCAGGCTTTCCGCGCTGGCAGACGATACCCGTCTGCATATCCTCCAACTGGTTGACGAAAGAGGCGAACTACGGGTGCATGAAATCATGGAAGAAACAAATTTGAGTCAACCCAGCGTTTCACGTTATCTGACCCAGTTAACAGCCTCAGGCTATCTACAGGAAAGGAGAGAAAGCGGTTCAAAGGTTTACATTCTCAACAAAGATCGCATCGAAAAAACCCTCAAGGCGGTCAACGCCTTTTTATTAAATCAGTAGTAACACCCTTCACCAAAGGAGTAACTCCATGAACAACTGGCACAACGAATATATGGCTGAATATCACCGTCAAGATCTTCTCGAACAAAGTGAGCAGATCAGACTGACAGACCTGGTAATAAAATCCCACGTTTACCATCCTAACTTATTTACACGTACAATGTTCAACTTTGCCAACTGGATGATATCAACAGGCAAGGGACTTCGCAAACGATACGAAATCCCTGTTACGAATTGCAATCAGAAACCTTCCGGCAATTTCGCCCGATAAATTACGAAGAACAATGAATAATTTATTCGAAAAAACCAGAGACGTTTATAACGAATATCCACGCGCATTCTGGGTCTATAACATCATCGTGTTCATAGATCGCCTGGGCGGTTTCATGCTCTATCCGTTCTTCGCACTGTATCTTACTGAAAAATACGATATTGGCATGGCGACTGTAGGCATCATGTTCGCAATATTTTCCGTCTCTGGTATGGCAGGCTCCGCACTGGGCGGAGCCATCGCCGATCGGATGGGACGCAAAACAGTTATCATCGCCAGCCTGATACTTTCCTCACTCAGCGCCATCGGCATGGGATTCGCGCCCACGATCGCGATCTTCATCGGGGTTGTGATCGTTGTCGGCACATTGGGCAGTATTGGAGGTCCGGCGCATGAAGCGGTGGTTGCTGATTTACTTCCACCAGAGAAGCGCGCCGAAGGATACGGCATCATCCGGGTCATATTCAATCTTGCCGTCATCATCGCGCCACCCATTGCCGGGTTACTCATCGCCAACTCGTACCTGACCCTTTTCCTCGTAGACGCGGTTATCAGCCTTATCGCCGCGGCTATCGTCTTCTTTGCGCTACCAGAAACCAAACCACAGGCGCACCCAGACGCCAAGCCCGAAACTGTGAAACAGACCTTCGCGGGCTACGGGCGTGTTTTCAAAGACACACCCTTTATATTGTTTATCGGCGTCACTGTGATGATGACCCTTGTGTATATGAATATGAATTCAACACTGGGTGTCTTCCTGCGGGATGAACGCGCACTGTCTGAGCTTAAATACGGTTCACTGCTCAGCATCAACGCACTGATCGTTGTCGCACTGCAATTCTGGCTCACACGCCGCCTCGAAAAATTCAAACCTTTGCTGATGATGGCGGCTGGCACTTTCCTATACGCGGTCGGATTTGCCATGTATGGCTTTATAGGAACCTATCCGCTTTTTATCACAGCCATGATCGTCATTACCATCGGTGAAATGGTTGTTGCTCCCTTCCAGCAATCCATCGTGGCGGGCTTTGCCCCCGAAGATATGCGCGGACGCTATATGGCGGTCTCAGGTCTCACGTGGAGCATCGCTTTCACCGTTGGACCCTACTTTGCCGGTCTTATCCTCGATGGACCCAACCCCAATCTGCTGTGGATACTTTGCGGGCTGATCGGCACGCTGGCAACCATCGGATTTGCCGTGCTCAACAAAGTTCATCAAGATCCTATTCCATCTGCAGAGCCTGCCACAACGAATTAACCTCATAGGCTCTTCTCCTCACGTAAACGGGACAAGCTCCACGCAGGCTTGTCCCGTAACGTTTAAACGCGTCTCTCTTAACCGAAAGCTGCTTCTGCCTCGACAAGCTCTCTCTCCCCTTTTACAATACCTGCCAAGAGGGTGCGTCGCACCACGCGGGTGGATCCGCCTCATTAATAAGCAAAATTACCCGACAAGATTTATCTCATCGAGCAAGGTGCGACGCACTCGCGCCGTTAGCACATAAAGGAGAAAACAACATGGACCCACACTCATACAACAAAGAAGCATGGAACCGCGAAGTCGAAGGCGGCGAAAGCCGCTGGACAAAACCATTTGATTCTGAAGTCATTGCCAAGGCTAGAAAGGGTGAATTCAGCATATTGCTCACTGAAAATATTTCTGTACCTCATCGTTGGTTTCCTCCACTTAAAGGAGCCGATGTGCTTTGCCTTGCTTCAGGCGGCGGGCAACAGGGACCCGTCCTGGCTGCGCTTGGCGCGAATGTGACCGTCTTCGACAACTCCCCCGCCCAATTGAAACAGGACCAACTTGTGGCTGAGAGAGAAGCGTTGACCATTAATACCATCGAAGGCGACGCCGCGGACCTATCCATTTTCGCGGACGAATCTTTCGATCTGATCTTCAATCCTTGTTCAACAGTTTTCATGGCTGATGTCCGCGCCGTGTGGAGAGAATGTTCGCGCGTCCTGCGCTCAAACGGAATCTTGATGACCGGCTCGATGAACCCCGTTCACTATATTTTCGATCTATTTAAAGCGGATGAGGGCGTACTGGAAGTTGCATATTCCATACCCTATTCCGACCTCACGAGTCTCTCAGAAGAAGATCTGAACGAATATATTGAAAAAGGCTTGCCAGTCGAATTCGGTCACTCCCTCACTGACCTACTCGGTGGACAATTGGACGCAGGGCTCGTTATCACAGCCATGTACGAAGACTTTATGATGGATTCACCCCTGCATAATTATCATCCCAGCTATATTGCGACGAGGGCGGTGAAACAATAAATCTACTGTGGTTTCGTAATTACGGTCAGATACAGGCAGGCACAACCTTTTGCGAACTGGGGACAAAGCCGACATATTTCCATCGACAAATTTGCAAAGTGAAACGATAGCCATAAGAGCCAAGATATAATGACCGCAATATTCACATCATTCATAAATCGGAGGACATTATGAACTACTTGAAACTTTCAAGATCATTCAACAAAGGGATACTGATTGCGCTATCGCTGTTGCTGGTCGCGGCGGCATTGGGAAACGGCGTAGCCCACGCGTCCGGGTTATTGTGCGTCAGCCCCACAGGAGCGGGACGGTGTTTTTCATCCATCCAATCCGCTGTGGATGCCGCGAATGACGGTGGATGGATCACCATCCGAGCAGGGACATACGTCGAACAGGTTGTGATAGCAGGAAAGAATCTAAAACTGATCGGACTGCGCGGTGCAACGGTTCAAGCGCCTGCCGCAATGGAAGATACATTATCCCCTATTGCCGGAGCGGAGGGGAGACCGATCATCCTGGTCACCGATGCAGATGTGACCATACGAGGTTTGACTGTTGACGGCGCAAACTCGGCTGAAAACAATCCTTTCCTGCAAGGAATTACCTTTGTCAGCGCCGATGGTTTGATCCGCGATAACCTGGTTAAGGATGTGGGCTTCGGGGAACCGACCCTCCCGATCGTCGATGGAGAACCAATCTATCAGGGCGAAGGGATCATCGCAGTTAACTTTGGAACCACCCCACGGACAGTCACCATCGCGGAGAATCAAGTCATCAACTACAACACCAGCGGCATCACCGTATTCGCGGAAACTGATCCGGGCAATCCCACACTTGCAAACTTTACTGTAAATGTGGTTAATAACACAGTGATCGGGTCGGGTCCGAACGACGTGGTCGACCAGTGGGGAATTTTCTTCGGTGGATATGGCTTTGCTGATCCGCAAGACAGCATCACCGGCACGATAAAAGGCAATCGGATTCAAGATCAGATCACGGCAGATCCCTATCCGTATCCAGGCACCGGGATCGTCACGTTCAGCACTTCCAACATGGAAGTCTCCAACAACACCATCGAAAATGTCAATATCGATCTCATCGCCAATCAAGCGTCTGCCGCCCAGATCGTAAACAACCAATTTGCAGGGCGCACACAGGATCCGACTGGCACGACCGGACTCCTATACTCCGGCAGGGATTTGTTCGTCTCTGGAAATCGCTTCAAATCTTTGGAGATCGGTGCGCTTCTCTTCATCGAGGACTTTGATTTCGGAACCGCCTACAGCACGGTCTTCGACGACAACCGCTTTGACAAGGTCACCATGGACCTGCTCACCGGACAAGGCGCGCCAACCGAAACGCTCCCGCTCAAGACAACCGTGAAATCAAGCGATATTCCCAACGCGAATATCTTGAAAAGATTGCCGATACGCTAATCACCTACAACTGAATAATCAATTATAGACACCACATGGACAAAACCGTGCGTGTGGTGTCTTGATTTAAACAAAACCCCGCATCATCTCCAACCCCGAACCTGCCCGCCAACAAAAAGCCTTTATCTACGCCGACAGCGAACGCGAGACTCCTCATCACAGACATGCACGAAGATTACATGCTAGAGTCACCTCTGCATAATTATCATCCCAGTTATATTGCGACGAGGGCGGTGAAGAAGTATAAGACCTAATGGCAGGTGCTATAATCTGCTCTTCTAATCTTAATCTACGACCGCCTAAACCCTAGCCAGGCGGCACTCCGCAGCTCAAATCTCCCCGATGCCAAAGTCTGTCTTAGCAGGTTGTAGTACAGTTTATGCGACTTTTGAGAATTACTGATAGTCAAGATCAAGAAAGAGAGGATAAAGGTATCTATGAACGAGGTACAGAAATTAACAGGAAAAATTGCGCTGGTAACAGGCGCTTCCAGAGGTTTGGGCAAAGCGGTTGCTCTGGAACTTGCTCAGGCTGGTGCACATGTCATCGTTACGGGTCGGAGTACAAGTGGTCATAGCACCCAGAGCGAGCTGCCTGACACGACGATTGATGACACAGTTGATGCGGTCCACGAAGCTGGAGGTAAGGCTGAGGCCGTCAAGTGTGATCATACCGATACTACAGCGGTAAAAGCGCTTGTTGATTACATTGGAAAACAACACGGCAAGCTGGATATCCTCGTGAATAATGCGTGGGGCGCGCATGACCCACATGACGAGTCGGAGTCAGGTGAGGAAGTCTGGGAAGAGCCGCTGGACCAGTTCAAACATATGCTTTTGGCGGGACCGTACTCGGATTATATTACCAGCCTGTTGGTGCTCAAATATCTGATGGGTCCCATCCAAAAAGGTCTCATTATCACCACTACCTGGCACACCGCCGAACCGCCAATGTGGACGCCTTATGAGGCCAGCAAGGCTGCTAAAAATCGTTTGGTCTATGTCCTGGGTTACCACCTCAAAGATAAGGGCATTCCGGTGATTGCAGTTGCTCCAGGGTGGATGCGAACCGAGATAATGTTTACTCATCACACGATGGATGAACTCGAAGGACAGACCGAGACACCACACTACGCTGCCCGAGGCATCGCTGCGTTAGCGAGCGACCCTGATGTCATGCGTTTTACAGGGAAACTCATGGACGTTAGCGATCTTGCTGACATCTACGGTGTTACTGATCTAGACGGCTCTCAACCGCGCTTGAATGCAAAACACTATCGTCAGGAAGGTTAGTGCATGCTACAAGAGAAACTAAATGATTTTAACCAACACATCCAACAACTTGGACGACCACGTCTCCCCAAACGAGCACCAATACGCGGACTTGCCTCCGCGAATGCCTGGACCTAAATCTGCAAGTTGTTTCCCGCCTTTTTCCTCTCCCAATATTGGATACCGTAAAACGATCTGCCCACTCTCCCAATTGATCGAAGACAACCCCGCCTTCTCGGCGCGCAATTTGACACGCATTTGATAGAACAGGTTTTGCGTCATCTCCGGCAATTGACCGAAGCGATCTCTGAACTCAGACGCCAGTGCATCGATCTCGGTTTCATCGCGCAAGTCCGCTATGCGACGATATAGTCGCAGACGCAAATCCTGATCGGCGATGTAATCAGCAGGGATTCCAACCGCGAGAGGCAAATCCACGTTCACGGGCATAGAAATCGGTTGACTCAAACTCGACAGCGTAATTTCAGTCTTTCCTCGCTTGCCCTGAGCCGAGTCGAAGGGTTCTTCTTTCGTTTCATCTCTCGATAATTCGATGCGCCTAATCTGCCTGACTGCATCCGCCAACAAGCGCGTATACAAATGAAATCCTACCGCTTGAATATGACCCGACTGTCGTGTGCCGAGCAAGTCACCTGCACCGCGAATCTCAAGGTCGCGCATGGCAATCGAATAGCCCGCGCCGAGTTGCGTGTTCTCGGCAATGACTTCGAGTCTCTGTTGCCCTTCTTGTGTGGGAGTCATCTTATTGTGGCGGAAAAAGTAGGAGTAGGCGCGCGCAGCCCCACGTCCGACCCTGCCGCGTAGTTGATAGAGTTGAGCCAAGCCGAAGGTGTCGGCGCGGTCTACGATGAGAGTATTCGCGTTCGGGATATCCAATCCAAATTCAATAATAGTTGTTGATAAACAGAATATCCGTCTCGCCCAAATTGAAACGGTGCATTACAGAAGCCAATTGCGTTTCGGGCATCTGCCCATGACCGATATCCACACGCGCTTCGGGGACAAGTTGATTCAAATGCGCCTTCATCGCCTCAATGGTTTGCACGCGGTTATGCACAAAGAAAATTTGCCCGCCACGTTCGATCTCACGCAAGATTGCCTGACGCACCAGTTTCGGCGAATAGGGACCGACATGCGTGACGATAGGCAGGCGCTCCTCAGGCGGCGTATTGAGATTGGAAATATCGCGCACGCCCGTGAGCGCCATATAAAGCGTGCGCGGAATGGGCGTGGCGGTAAGAGTGAGAACATCCACTTCGGTGCGAAGTTTTTTGAGATGCTCCTTGTGCGTCACGCCAAAGCGCTGCTCTTCATCAATGACAACCAAACCAAGATTCTTGAATTGCACATCACCAGACATCAAACGATGCGTGCCAACGACGATATCAATTGCGCCGATGGCAAGTCCATGCACGATGCTGGTTTGCTCGCGTTGCGTTCTAAAACGTGAAAGCATTTCCACTTTCACGGGATACGCGGCGAGCCTTTGTAAAAAGGTTTCATAATGTTGTTGCGCCAACACGGTTGTGGGAACGAGTATCGCAACCTGCTTGCCATCCATCACTGCCTTGAACGCGGCGCGCAACGCCACTTCTGTTTTGCCATAGCCCACATCACCGCACAACAAACGATCCATCGGGCGCGGCGCTTCCATGTCACGCTTGATATCTTTCAGCGCACGCACCTGGTCTTCGGTCTCAACATACGGAAACGAATCTTCCAACTCCTTTTGCCATGCAGTATCGGCCTTGAACGCGTACCCCTGCACCACATTGCGCCGCGCATACAAATCCAACATGTCCTGAGCAACTTCCAACACCGCCTGCTTGACGCGTCCCTTCTTCTCATGCCACTCCTGCCCGCCCAAACGATCCAGCGCTGGCGCCGCCCCCTCCGCGCCCACATAACGCGTCAACCGATCCGCCTGATGCACAGGCACATACAACTGCCCGCCGCCCTCGTACTCCACCGATAAAAACTCGCGCAAATGGTGATCGAGTTCACGCTGCACCAACCCGCTAAAACGCCCTATGCCATGGTCAATGTGAACAACATAATCACCCGTCTGTAAATCTGCATAGATCGATTCGGGCGTCTCTGCCACTTGTCGCTGACGCGTGCGCGGTTGCGGACGTTCCCAACCAAAGACTTCGGAGTCAGTGATGAGATGCAGGTTGCCAAGCACGAATCCTTCAGACAAAGACGACTCAATGAACTCGACCATAGACGATGGACCATTGACCGTTTCATCGTCTATGGTCTGAGGTCTATCGTCTTGATTTTCCAACCACATCTCATACAGACGCGGCGACTGGCGCGACACCACAACGATCTGCCCGCCTCTTTCTACGATCGAGCCTGCATATTCGACAAAAGGCTTTAGCCTCCCCCCAAACCTTTCATCGTGGCTAAATTGCGAAGAGAGGGACGAGTCCCCCTC
The DNA here is from genome assembly GCA_963753655.1 of uncultured Chloroflexia bacterium. Taxonomy (GTDB): domain Bacteria; phylum Chloroflexota; class Anaerolineae; order Anaerolineales; family Villigracilaceae; genus Defluviilinea. Next base: position 737,909 of record CAVWDB010000006.1, on the reverse strand, counting down.
TCCCTGAGGGAGAGGGGTTAGGGGTGAGGGAGAAGCGCCTACAGTAGAAAAGCCTAACTCCAAGGAAGTTCGTCCATGCAATCCATCATGCAACTCAGACCACGGGATATATGGCAACGGGAAATCAGCAGAGAGAACTTCCTCCTCAATACTCTCTTTCCTAAATCGGACAGCCTGCTCCTCCACCTCCGCCGCCATGCTCTCCACAATGGACAGGTCGTCGATCAACACGATTGTTTTTTGCGGAAGATAATCCAGCAAACTCGCGGGCTGATTATGCAATAGCGGGATATGAAATTCCGAGAGTTCTGTTTCCTGTTCACCCGAAGCTATATATTCTCTTGCAGGCGTAACAAGGATCGAATCCAACTTCTCAACGGTTCTTTGCGAAGCGGGATCAAACCTGCGAATGGTCTCAATCTCATCGCCAAAGAAATCCAAGCGGACAGGTAGAGTCTCGGCGGGAGTCCACAAATCCATGATGCCGCCGCGCTTCGAGAATTGACCCGGCTCAAGGACGGTGTTGACGCGTTGATATCCGATCTCAGACCAACTGTGAGTAAGCGCATCGGGTTGTACGGTTTGATTTACGGATAATTTTTTACATGCCTTGAGGAAATCCCGTCGAGGCAATGTGCGCGTCATCAACGAACGGACGGATGTTACAAAGATCGGTGGTGTTTCAGGTTTCGTCGCAAATGGCAGATGATATTCAGATAAAGCAATGAGAGTCTGCAAACGCTCGCGCCGCGTTGCCACTCCCCACGCAGCTTGTTCATAGAATAACGGATTCGGCTCCGCAAAATGATAGCGCGGCGACTTGACCCAAAACCCCAACTCATCAAACAAAGACAGCGCATGGTCAGCGCGATCAGTGATGAGCAGGATGGGCTGGTTCAAATCTCCATGCAACGCGGCAAGGATGGGCAGGCGTGTGGCGCGTGGCAACCCCAAGCCGGGGAGTTGCCCATCGGTTTGGAGTTGCGTCAGCAATTGCTGATATTGAGAGAGAGAGCGGATGTGATCTAATATGAGTTGCATAACACTTATTCACTGCTGGTCGAGTAGCCCTGCCTGCACCTTGCCGCAGGCACAGGTGAGCGGTTTTTGCGAAGGGCATATCGAGACCAGCATGTAAGCAAAAGAACTTTGGTTAGTGGTGGTCTCGATACACGCCTTCGGCGCACTCGACCGCCGGAGTATTACTCTTTCGTACCACTATTGAATTTATTCATCGCCTTATCCAAGCCGTTCTTCACGAATTCAAGCGCGGCATCGGCGGCGCGGTCAAGGACTTCGGAGAGTATCTTCTCTTCGTCACGCGAGAAATTCTGCAAGACATATGCGGCGGGGTCCATCCTGCCGGGCGGACGACCAATACCCAGGCGCAGACGCGCAAAACTCTTTGTGCCGAGTCGTTCAATTGTTGAAGCGACTCCCTTTTGCCCGCCGGGACCTCCACCGGGACGCAGGCGAATGGTTCCGAATGGAATGTCAAGATCATCGTGGGCGACCAGCATATTTTCGAGAGGTAGTTTATAGAAGTGTGCCAATCCCTGAATGGATTGTCCCGACAAGTTCATATACGTCTGCGGCTTCCCGAGGATGAGTTTGAAATCATCATACATCGCAGAAGTGACAATGGCTTTCGATTGCACTTTCATGCCGCGTGCATTGAGGCGCACTGCGATACGGTCAATGAGCATGAAGCCAAAGTTGTGGCGGTTATATTGATATTCACGTCCCGGGTTGCCGAGACCGATGAGGAGGTAGGAAGTGTCAGGTGTCATATTTAAGTTCCAAGTATCAAGTACCAGGTTATTCCGGTGGTTTAGCGTAAACAATCGAAACCACCATTAAGCAAAACTATTTGGTTATCTGGTGGCTTCGATACGGGCTTCGCCCTACTCAACCACCGAGGTATAAATCAAATTAATATCTTCGAAATCGAAGGATAAGTCCGGCAAAGGCGAAGAGACCGATGATAACCAGTGCACCGCGACCCAGGCTTGTGTAGATAGTTGTTTGATTCAACGACACGGGATTTGTTGACAACGGCGTGGGCGTAGGATGTGGCGTTTTGGTTGGCGTGGGTGATGAGGCAACGAGAAATGGCGTGGGGATCTGTCCGTTTATGGATTCGGGTGTGGATGTTGGTGTAAATGTCGGCGTCACAATGGGAGTGTCATTTTGCACTTTGATGGAAACCGTGACATCTTGAAAGGAACTATCGATCAGGTAGACACGCAGGCGCAGGACATAATCTCCATCGCTGATGAGGGTTGTGTCCCACGCGGCGAGAGGCGAGTCCACTACGGGCTGGGAAGAGGTTTGGAGGGCGAACCAGGTATTGGTCGGGTTGGAGGCGTACGAAAAATCCAATTGAGAAGAGGCAAAATCAACGATGTCTGTTGTGCCAGTGACGGTCACTTCGCCGCTGAGGATGGCATCCGGCGCGGGAAATGTGATCGCGATCGGCGGGGTGGTTTGCGCGGCGAGCAGGAGCAAAACAAAAGGAAGCAGGAAGCGGAATTTCATCAAATTGACTGATAAGTTTAACATGAAGCGTGAGGGCGGTCAAATTTGATGCAAAGAGACATTGGGAGTCCGTCTACATGTATTCATGGTCACACATTGCAAAAGACTTCCGAAGTCTTATCACTCCATTCTCTTGCATTTTGAAGTATGGTAAACTTTGGCAGATTTCCCCGCCAACGCCGGGAAATGGAATTCAGGAGAACACTATGACTAAATCCCGCTCGGATCAAATGGTGGACCGCTTGCGAAACATGCAAGCCGCCGCGCCCGACATTGAAGCTTCTGCAGTCGTTTCGGTGGACGGGTTGATCATGGCCTCTGCCCTGCAACAAGGCGTGGAAGAAGACCGTGTGTCGGCGATGTCTGCCGCGATGCTCAGCCTCGGGGAGCGCATTTCCAACGAGCTGGGTCGCGCAGGTCTGGAGCAGGTTTATATCAAGGGCGACGCGGGATCGATCGTGTTAACTTCCGTTGGTGAGGAAGCCGTTCTGACCGCTTTGGCGCGTCACGATGCAAAACTGGGCATGATCTTTCTCGAGATGCGGCGTGCCGCCGAAGATCTCGTCAAGCTGGTCGGATGATACAGAAAAAGACCAGCAACGCACACAGTACGCAATCCCCGATGGGGAGGGCTTCAACGCCCTCCCCATCTCTTTTAATACCGTCAGTGCGAGCCTTCGCGCTGAGTGGAGGATGCAGTCCGAAGACAAAGCGTGGACGAAGGAATCCCCTCGCCAAGTAGGAGATTGCTTCGCAACTTGCGCTCGCAATGACATTTACAAGAGGTAAACCATGTCTACAAAATATTTATTCTATACAGGCGGTGTTGTTTCCTCGGTGGGCAAAGGTGTGACCGCCGCCGCAACAGGACTTCTACTCAAGGAGCGCGGCTTCAAGGTGGCGGTGCAGAAGTTGGACCCGTACATCAATGTTGACCCGGGGACGATGAGTCCCTATCAGCATGGAGAGGTGTACGTGCTGGATGACGGCGCAGAAACGGACCTTGACCTTGGTCACTACGAAAGATTCATTGATATCCGCCTCAGCAATTCCAGCAACTTCACCAGCGGACAGATCTATGCCGAGATCATCAGCAAGGAAAGACGCGGCGATTTTCTGGGCGGGACGATCCAGGTCATTCCACACATCACGAACGAGATCAAACGCCGCGTCGCATCCATTGGTAAAGAGACGAATGCGGATATAGTCATCGCCGAAGTCGGTGGGACGGTTGGCGATATCGAGTCCCAGCCATTCCTTGAAGCGTTGAGACAGCTCCGCAACGAGGTCGGACGTGAAAACGTGTACTTCATCCATGTGACATGGCTTCCCTATATCGGCGCGACAGGCGAGATCAAGACCAAGCCCACGCAACATTCCGTGGCGGCGTTGCGCTCAATTGGTATCTCCCCAAACATGATCATTGCCCGCTCCGATTATCCAGTAGACAGAGAGTTATGCGACAAGATCGCCTTGTTCTGTGACGTGGAAAAGCAGGCAGTTGTCCCGATGGTGACCAGTGACGTGCTGTATGAGATTCCGCTCCTGCTGGAAAAAGCAGGTGTTGGTGATTATCTGGTTGAAAAATTAAACATGACAGCCACGCGTAAACCCGATATGAAGCCCTGGGAAAAGTTGGTTGCACGCGTCAGGAAGCAAAAGCCAACCGTAAAAATAGCGTTGGTTGGCAAATATGTGGAATTACAGGATGCGTACATGTCTGTGCGCGAGGCGTTGAAACATGCCGCACTCGCCAATGACGTGGAAGTGGAGATCGGCTGGGTTCACTCCGCCGACCTGGAGAAGGACAAAGGCTGGGACATCGTCCAGGGCGCTGACGCGATCCTCGTCCCCGGCGGATTCGGTTCACGCGGCATCGAAGGGAAAGTACTGGCGGCACGTTATGCACGTGAGAAAAAGGTTCCTTATCTTGGTTTGTGTTTGGGGCTGCAAACCATGTGCATTGACTTTGCGCGCGGCGTGCTCAATCACGAAGACGCCAACTCATCCGAATTCGACCGCGGGACGGAATACCCGGTCATCGACCTGATGCTCGACCAGCGCGCCATCACAGACATGGGCGGCACGATGCGACTCGGTTTATATCCGTGTGAATTACAGCCCGGCACCAAAGCCGCCGCCGCGTATGGCGTGGAAAAAGTGGACGAACGCCATCGTCACCGCTTTGAATTCAACAACGCCTTCAAGGAAGATTTTGAAAAAGGAGGCATGGTCTTCTCAGGCATGTCGCCGGACGGCAAACTGATCGAGATCGCTGAGATCAAAGATCATCCATTCATGATGGGGAGTCAGTTTCACCCTGAGTTTTTATCACGACCGATGAAGCCGCATCCTTTGTTTGCGGGATTCATTAAGGCGGCAAAAGAAAGGAACGGGAAGAAGTAGAGAGCAGTGAGTAGTTATCAGTAAGCAGTTAAGACTTCCGAGTTTATGAGTAAAACCGGAAGTCTGTTATCAATCGATAGTTTTGATATATTGATTGGAAGTTTGACTACTTGGGCGGAAACAGTCCCTTATATGCCCATCGAGCAATCAGGTATGAAAAAATAGAGGATACCAATGTTCCGATGCTTAATGCAACAATACCGAATGGATATGGAGATGGTAAAGAGAGATAAGCGCTCAAACCAGCAGTTATTATGATAAGGCTGAGAGGCGCTGTCAGGAACACTGCAAAACGCTGTTCAGTTAATATTCCGCGAATGCCCCAAAATATTAGAAGCACTATTACACCAAAATAGCAAACGACCTCGATGAGAAGGAGATGAACTCATAATTGTTCCTCCTTCTCAATTATACTAGTAAAACCAAAATGCTATAATTCGATCAATGCTAACCCCTCTCAACCTCCTCTCCCAATCCTCCCTGCAAGATTACGTAGACTGCCCGCGTCGATTCCAATTGCGGTATGTCGAGCGGTTATCTTATCCTGCCATTGAGTCCGAGCCAACGCTGGAGAATGAGAAGCATCAACAGGAGGGTGAATATTTCCATCGGCTGGTACAACAGTATTTGATCGGCATTCCAGCAGAACAGATCAGCAAGCTGGCGAATACACCAAATCTGCAAAGGTGGTGGGAGAATTTTTTAAATGAAAAAAACCTGTTAGGTCTTAAAGACCTAACAGGTTTAGATATATATCCCGAAGCAACCCTCTCCGCCCCGCTTGGCAAATATCGCCTGCTTGCAAAGTACGACCTCATCGCCATCGAAAACGGCAAAGCCACCATCTACGATTGGAAGACCTATCGCAAACGTCCGCGCAACGAGTTCCTCTCCGCACGCATGCAGACACGCGTCTATCGTGCATTGCTCGTCCATGCAGGGGCGCATCTCAACAACGGTCAGCCCTTCGCACCGGAACAGATCGCGATGATCTACTGGTTTGCGGATTTTCCGAACGAACCCGCACGCTTCGAGTACACTTCGGCGCAATATAAACGGGACTGGGATTTATTGACGAAACTTGCGGACGAAATTTCCACCGCCTCTTCCTACCCGCTCACTGATGACCGGACGAAATGCAGTTACTGTCCCTACAGATCCTACTGCGACAGAGGTATCCACGCGGGAGATATAGAGGATGCCGAAACAGAAATGGAAGCAGACGAGTTATTCGATGTCAACTTTGAGCAGATCGGGGAGATCGCGTTTTGACGATTGTTCATTGCAGGGATAGGCAACTGCGCATCCCTGCAATGCTATTTCACATACACCCCAAAATGATTCCCTACGGGTCTTTCACGACCAGGGATATAAAGATCGATCGGGGAATTTAGAATTACCGGCTTGCCATCCTCACCTTCGATAACTAATGTGGACGAACCGCCCCCATCCAAAGCCATCGCGTAAAATGCTCCCTGTTCTTTCATCAATTCAGCCAATTCTGCAAATGTCGCACCGTCGCTGTAAAAAGGCTGGCGACCATCAACAACCATGAGATATAGATAGCGCCCGTTGCGATTGATACCGATTGCCGTGCGTGGTTGTAAAGTCTCATCCTCAAGGTCGGGCAGGACCTGTCCCTGTTCAAGAAGCATGAGGTCGCCTGAAATTGCAGTAAAAACATTATCCGGTTTTCGATTGAAGGAGGGATAGTTTTGACGGCTGATGTACAAGGCAGGTCGAACTCCAACGGTGACTGCAACTCCGTTGGAATAAATATTCCCTTTTGAAGCCGTGAAACCTAACGGCGCAACCGGGTCCCCCACATGCGGATAATAATCCACGGGAGTACGCGACCACCAGGGATCGAAACCATCTCCATTGATGGCGATTTGTAGGCCAAACTCCTCCAGAAATTGCGATGTGGTGCGCGCATTCAATGGAGTGTCACTTTCCGCATCAGGCGGGGTGACAAGAAACTCAAAGTTCCCCGCGCTTCGGTCGATCACGATTGCGTGCGCGATCATGGGATGGGGAACATATTGAACGATACGCCGATAAGTCGCACCCTCGTATAACTTCTGTTTCATCGGGACAGGGGCGGGGCGTCCATGGTCGTAGAACAGATAGCCGCCAACGCACAGGCTAACAACAAGGAATATCAAAAAAATTATCTTTGCGAGTTTTCGGGTTTTCAAATAGACGATCCTATATCGGCAGATTACGGTTTTGGAATCAACCAGCTTGCTGGTTAATAAAACGGGAGCAAGCTCCCTAACTCCATGACTTTTTATGTTAATTTATAACTCGATTTAATCCTTGTTTGTTCCCCAAGCAATTAAAGATAAATCGGACAGCAAGCTGTCCGATTCCAAAATTTAACAACGCTTCGCCTCCACTACGCTCAGTGTGAATTCATGCCACAAATTCCTGCTCAGCCTGACGCATGGTCTTGAAGGATTCGATGGCAACCTCCAGCATGGAGTTGTCAGGGTTGCGAGTGGTCAGGGATTGAAGAGCCAGGTTCGGCTTAATTAAGAGGCGCACGAAGGGTGAGTTCAAATGATTGGCTGTCCAACGAATATATTCCACGGCTAGCCCCGCGATGACGGGAATCAACAGGACGCGGCTGGCAAGTCGCCAGGCGATGTTCATATCGGGGAGCAGGCTGTGAACAAGGACAGATAGTAACACGAAGGTCAGTATGAAAGCCGTGCCGCAACGCGGATGTTCGATGGGGTAATTGGCAACAACATCGGGCGTGAGTTCGGCTCCGGCTTCAAAGGCGTTGATAGTCTTATGCTCAGCGCCGTGATAGCCAAACAGACGTTTCACATCGGGCATCAAGCCAATGCCCCACATATAACCGACGAGCAGGGCAAGCCGCACAAGACCTTCGAGCAGGTTGTGCGCCAGGTTCGTCCAGCCAAGATATTGTTCTGCCAAGCCGCCAATGCCTGCTGGGAGGAGGACAAACAACCCGATGCCCAGCGCGAGGGAGGTGGCAAGCGTGACATATAAAGCGGGACCTTCGAGTTTTTCATCCTCCCCTGTTTGTATGTTCGCCGCCAGCGTCAGGGCTTTCATGCCCAAACCGAGCGCATCCCAAAGCAAAATCGTGCCGCGCAGGAATGGGATCTTCGTGATGCCTGAGCGATAGACTGCCGCAAGACCTTCTTTGTGAACAACGATATTGCCATCGGGCGCTCGCATCGCAATTGCAAAGGATTTTTGTCCGCGCATCATTACGCCTTCGATGACGGCTTGCCCGCCATATGAGATGATTTTATCTTCCATAATTTCCAATCTGTAGGGACGCTTCGTCTGCGTTACACTCCGCTCAGCGCGACTAACTCAAGTTGTAAAAGAAATGAATGAAGGCATCGATGCCTTTGTACCATGTGGGCAAATGCATGTGTTCGTTCGGTGAATGGACGTTGTCACTGGGCAGGCCCATACCCACCAAAACAGATTCAACGCCGCAAATTTGTTGCAGCATTGCCACCGCGCCGATCGAGCCGCCCTCACGGCGATACATCGGTCGCACGCCCCAGACCGTTTCCATTGCCTTATGCATGGCTTTCACGCCGGGGTTTTCCAGGTCTGCAATTGCAAAAGGACTGCCCGTCAGCTTTTTCACTTCCCAATGAATGGTCTTGGGTGCGTTCATTTCCATAAAGCGTTTCATCTGCTCTACAACGACATCTTCGTTTTGGTCGGCGACAAGACGGCAGGATATTTTTGCCATCGCTTTTGCGGGGAGAACTGTTTTCGATCCGGGACCCGTCCAACCGGAGAGTAGACCATTGACCTCCAGCGTGGGACGCGCCCCTGTCCTTTCAGCGGAGATGTAGCCCTCTTCGCCCCATAACGCAGGGACGCCTGTCTCGTCCAAATAATGCTGGTCGTCATTTGGAAGCCTTGCGAAGTCCGCCCGTTCCTGTTCGCTGATGGGACGCACACTGTCGTAAAAGCCGGGAAGTGTAATTCGTCCTTTTTCGTCGTGCATCTTCGCGATCAACTCTGCCAACACTTGTGCCGGGTTATGCACCGCGCCGCCATAGAGACCAGAATGCAGGTCGGCTTTGGGTCCCCACACGTGGACTTCCATGTAGGCAAGCCCGCGCAGACCATATGTGATGGTTGGCATGTCAATACCCATCATGCCCGCGTCGGGATTCAACGAAACATCGGCTTTGAACTTCTCGGCATGTTTCTTGAGGAAAGGTTCGAGATTCTTTGAGCCGATCTCTTCTTCACCCTCCAATATGAATTTCAAATTGACAGGCATTTCGCCAGCGTGCATTACCGCCTCGATCGCGTCAAAGGTTGCAAGTACCTGTCCCTTCATATCCGAAGAGCCGCGCGCGAACAACAAGTCGCCGCGCACCTGAGGCTCAAACGGACCTGTCTCCCACAGTTCAAGCGGGTCAGCAGGCTGGACATCATAATGTCCGTAGACCAAAACCATTGGCGCATCAGGTTTCTTGATGTAATCGCCATAGACCACGGGATGACCGCCAGTTCCAGTTGGCATGATCTCGACATTTTCCATGCCAAGTTTTTTCAGGTGGTTCGCCATCCATTGCGCGGCACGGAGAACTTCATCGTTGTATTCTGCATCGGTGGAAATGGATGGAATTCTAAGCACTTCATTCAATTCGTTCAGGAAGCGTTCACGGTTCTGTTTTGCATAGTCAAGTGCTTTTTGGAGATTGGTCATGTGTCCTCTATATGAAAATGTAACGCGACATTCATGTCGCCTTTTGCGAGACAAATCTCGCGTTACGGGTTACGGTAACACAGTTGGCGTCGCGTCCTGCTCTAAGGCGCGGCGGGTAAGTAGGTACCAGCTTGTAAAGGTCGCCAGTCTATCGCTCGGTTCATACAGCGCTCCAACTTGTACGCCCTGTACCTGTGCATCCACACCATAACTATAGACCGGAACATATAACGGCAACGAAGGCAGTTCCTTGGCAAAGATCACCTGGAAATTACGATAGAGTCTTGTACGGAGTGAATAGTCAGCAGTGACGCGCGCCTGTTCAAGATATTCGCTGGCGGGACGGTTATCCCAGCCTGAGTAATTCTGTCCGCCGGCGGCTTCGGCCTGATGCCAGAAGGGATATGGGTCAGGGTCTGGGGTGCGCGAAAGGTTCAGGTCAACGAGAGCAGACTGATAGTCGCGTGAGGCGAGCGTCGTCAAAACAAGTTGGTCATAGGGTTGGGGCTGCAGGTCCACATGAACGCCGATCAAGTCCCACTGCGTTTGTATCATTTGTGCGATCTGCGTATGAAGCGTGTCATCCGGATGAATCAACGTGAATGCCAGCGACACTCCTTCTTTTGCACGCACAGCGCCGCCTTCTGCTGGAATTACATACCCTTCGGATTTGAGTATATCGATGGCAGTATCAGGATCATACTCAAAATGTTCGGTGCCATCATAATACGCCCAGGAACCGGGCAGAATGGGCGCATCTACAACAATGGCTTGTCCCTGCAAGAGCGTATTGATGATATATGGACGGTTTAACCCAAGCATGAGCGCGCGGCGGACTTTTGGCTCCTGCAAAAAGGCAGTCTCGGGATCCTTCAAATTAAAAAGCACAAAAGACATTTGAGGCATGCGGCTGGTATAGATCGAAAGATTGGGTTCTTCAAGAGCCGCGCTCAAAACATCAGGTGTGATCTGGCTGATCGAGAATACATCGCCCTGCTGATAGGCATCCAATGCGGCGGCGGAAGATGGATAGTAGCGAAACACCACCTGTTCGATATACGGAGGCGCGCCATAATAACGATCGGAGAGTGTCAACACCACGCCGACGATCTGACCGTTCTCCACCAGCAGATGGTCGAACCTATACGGACCCGTACCCACCGGATTGAGATTAAACTCCGCCTTCTCCATTTGTTCGGGCGGAATAGATTCAAGTAAATGTTTTGGTAAAACGCCAAAGGTCAGATAATCAATGAATGGGACATAAGGCTCGGGCAGGGTGAATTTGAGGTTCTTGTCGTTCAACTTTGCGACTTCCACCCTGCCCCAAAGGTCTTTGATGTCCTGTGGGTATAACGAGCCTGCGCTCTTTATCATGTCAATCGTAAAGAGCACATCGTCGCTGGTGACAGGCCTCCCGTCATGCCAGACCGCATTGGGGCGAATGGTAAAGTTGTAGATCGTGCCATCCTGAGATTCACCCCAAGCCTCAGCCAGGTCCACCTGCGGCAAGCCGCGTTCATCAAAACGGATCAGCCCGCTAAAGAGCAGTTTATCCACGTCGCGGTCGGCGGAATTGTTCCAATCCAACAATGGATTCAACCGTCCCAGTGAGCCTACCAAACCTTCGGTATACACGCCGCCCTGCTCAGGCTGGGGTAGGATGACACCGCCGTCTGTTACGGGTGAGGCTTGTTGGGTGTAAAGCAATACACCTACAATCGCCAAAGTAACAACCACAACAAGGATCTGCCAGCGTAATTGTTTCATAAAGAAAAAGAAAGGCTCGTTCCATCCCCACGGACGATGCCGCACGGAATGAACGGGCCCTTCAGGAAGGTTTTATTCACTTAGTTCGTAATAAAAACTTGTACGATCACCAGGATAAAGAAAATAGCGCTCAGAACGATCGTCAGCCTGAACAACGTGCGTTCCACGCCGCGGCGGGCAGTATACACACTGCCCGTGTCAGCGCCGGTCAAGCCACCCAAACCTGCGCCCTTGCTCTGCATGATGACACTGATAATGAGCAAGACCGAGATTATAATCAGTGCGATATTTATATAATTTTCCATTTACAACGTGCCTCCTTTTAAGCGGGGACATTATACCCGCTGGGCGGAAGAAACGTCAACTTGAGGTCTGATGCACGAAATCGTCATTAATTTACACATGCACACCCGCTATTCAGATGGCAGTGGAACTCACAAGGACATCGCCCAAGCCGCCATTCAAAACGGACTGGACGCGGTCATCGTGACAGACCACAATGTGCTCGTGCAAGGTGTGGAAGGATACTATCGCCTCAACTCCACCCGCGTCCTGCTCCTCGTTGGACAGGAAGTCCACGACCAGGATCGGGACCCCCAAAAGAATCATCTTTTGGTTTTCAACGCGGACCGGGATCTATCCACGCTGGCAGATGACCCGCAGGCGCTCATCAACGGCGTTGCCGAAGCAAACGGACTCTGCTTCATCGCCCATCCGAACGACCCTGCCGCACCCGCCTTTCATGAAACGGATATCTCCTGGGAAGCCTGGGAGGTACAAGGCTACACTGGCATCGAACTCTGGAATGGGCTGAGTGAACTTAAAACTGTTGTCCCCACCAAACTCCATGCGGCTTTTCATGCGTTCTTTCCGCAATTCATCGGACACCAGCCTATCCCTGAGACAACACAACGCTGGGACGAATTGCTCTCCACAGACAAACGCATCGTTGCCATTGGCGGTTCGGATGCGCACGCCATGCACATGAGCATGGGTCTCATCCATCGTGTTATCTTTCCGTACACCTTCCATTTCAAGACAGTCAATACGCATATCTTCATCCCCGAGCCATTGGCTGGCGAAGTCGCCCCAGATAAAAAGATGATTTATGAAGCCCTCGCCAATGGACATTGCTTCGTCGGTTACGACCTGCCCGCTTCCACGCGTGGGTTTACATTCAGGGCAAAGGGACGCGAACATTCAGCCATCATGGGCGACGAGATGCCCGTCAAAGGCGGCGTGACCTTGCAGGCGCATGCTCCCCAAAAAGCGGACCTATCTCTGATCAAAGACGGCAAGGTTATTGGTAAATGGCAAAACCATCAAAACTTGACATACACTGTTACCGAACCCGGCGTCTACCGCGTGGAAGCGTGGAAGAGTTATCTCGGCAAAAAACGCGGCTGGATATTCAGCAATCCCATCTATGTGAGATGATGTCATTGCGAGCGCTGGTGGTCGAGTAGCCCTGAGCGTTCGTTGCGAAGGGCGTATCGAGACCTAGCCCGACGAAGCAATCTCAACTCACATACAAAATTAAGATTTAACGGCAAGCAGAGATTGCTTCGGGATTTCGATGCTAGCGCATCTCAACCCTCGCAATGACATGAATAAACTCTATGCCCACCTTTCCTTACCATCGCATCATCGTCATCGGCACGACGAGTTCAGGCAAATCCACGCTTGCGAAGCAGCTCGCTGACAAATTTGGCTATGACTTCATCGAACTAGACGCGCTCCACTGGGAACCGAATTGGCAGGAGGCTCCGCTCGAAGTGTTTCGTCAGCGCGTTGAAACCGCGATACAGACGCCAGCTTGGGTGGTGGCGGGCAATTATCATGTTGTCCGCGATCTGGTATGGGCGAAAGCAGATACCGTCATTTGGCTGGATTATCCGCTTCCACTTATCTTTGGTCGCTTATGGAGACGCACATGGAAAAGATGGTGGTACCAGGAGGAACTCTGGAATGGCAATCGCGAAAGCATCTGGACACACTTCAAGCTCTGGTCACAAGACTCTTTGTTTCATTGGTTATTCAAAACCTATTGGCGCAGGAAACGCGAATATCCCACGTTGTTGGCGCAACCGGAGTATAAGCATTTAAAGTTGATTCGATTCAAACATCCCAAAGAGACGGATGAATGGCTGAAAAGCTTGTAGCGTTTCGTTGATTTCAAAACCTCCTCACCCCGATAGTGACGATTTTTGTCGTGACAACTCCCCCTCTCCCGCTGGGAGCCCCCTACGGGGATGCTTCGCGAAGGGCAGGGTGAGGGCTTTCTCTGGAGAATTATGTTTACCACAAAAATCCTATCGCCCTCTGATCTACCCTTGCTAACAAACGTCCCCGATGATGTATTCGACAACCCGGTGGACGAAAACTACGCACGGGAATTTCTCGAAGACCCACGCCATCATATCGTCGTCGCCTTGACCGATGGTGCGATCATCGGATTCGCGTCCGCAGTTCATTACATCCACCCGGATAAGCCGCCCGAACTGTTCATCAACGAAGTCGGCGTTTCACCGGCCCATCAAAATAAAGGCGTAGGCAAAGCCATCATGAAGGAACTCCTGCAACTGGGACAAAGCCTCGGCTGTGTCAATGCCTGGGTGCTCACAGACCAAAGCAACGCCGCGGCAAATGGACTCTACAAGTCCGTGGGCGGAGAGGCTGAGAATTCAGATTTGGTCTTGTATGAATTTGATACAAAGGAGAAATAATGCCTCATTTCATTTTGGATTGTTCGGAAAGCGTTTTAGAGACACATCCCGAAGTTGAGATTTTGAAACAAGTTCATTTGGTCGTCAACTCAACAAAGTTATTTGATGAAGGCGATATCAAGGTCAGAGTTAACCCATTTAAAACATATTTGGTTGGCGGCAAGAAAGATGACTTCATTCACGTGTTCTCCTACATCATGGAAGGCAGAAGCACCGAGCAAAAAGCGGATTTGTCAAAAAAAGTGGTTCAAAAATTGACTTCGATGTTTCCCAAAATTTCCAAAATAGCGATGAATGTCTACGACTTTGAAAAGGCTACATATTGGAATAGAGATAGCCTTTAACTGCCCCCGCAAATGGACTCTACAAGTCCGTGGGCGGGGAGGCTGAGAATTCTGATTTGGTTTTTATGAATTTAATACGATTGTAGAATAGCAATACCTTCGCCAATTACGGCGGTGAAGGGTGCACATTAACAGCATGAACACAGCCTAAAGTGGCTATCTGGCCAAAAATCTGCTGCAATAAAAATGGGTCAGGTTTTTCGGGAAGCATTTTTATTGTCTTCTCGAAGTATTTTGCGGCGCGGAAATAAGCTTTCAAATCCAGAATGCCGCTGTCAGGATGGACTTCACGAAATTCACGCAGCAAGACCTGGGATAGGTTGACCATGAACAGCGAGAGGTTGCTGGCATTCGTGACAGGCAGATCCTTGATATTCATCCCGCAGGAACATCGGGACGATGTGAAATCTTCCAAGCCCCAATCCTGTTTGGCATCCCTGAAATTGAACTCGATCTGGAATCGCAAACTGTAGAAATCGATGATCTTTTCATAAGAGAGTTCCAGGTCACTGGAGAACAGGTTGACATTGGCAAAGGCGCCGGTCCCCAGGTTGGTCTGGGTGAGAATGACCACATTGAGCACCTGGGTGAACTCATGATGCAGCATCTGGGCTTGGTAGATGCAGGTTTCGATGCCCTCTTTGACGCTTTTCTCGACCAGGTATAGGTTTGGAATGTTGCGATAGTTGATCTTCTGGCCATATTTCTTGCGCGGTCCTTTGCGTTTTTGCTTACCGTCGTAAACGAAAGACAGAGCCGCATCATAGCGCAGTTTAGAGATCAAGTGCAGATCACACTGCAAGGTCATCTGCAGGGCATTGTTGTTGCCAAAGTGTCCATCCAGCACCAGATAACGGACGCTGATCAGAGCTTGCAACAGAGTGAGCTGATTTCTAACCATCTCCTGGATGCGCTTCAGTTCCGGCGTCAGTTCAACCTGGCTTTTATCCCGGTTGCGGCTGCCTTTCGGACGACCACGCTTTTTCTTTGGCGCTGCCTTATCCTTTTTTGCTCGTTTCTGCTTGCGCTCTTTGGCCGCCATCTTTTCTGCTTCACTGCGGATGACCTGTTCCACTCGCAATGGATAGGAGCGCCGATCTTCGACAGAAACCAGTGACAGGGAGAAAATGGCAACCCCTTTCACGACCTTGTTCAGCAAGCCGGAGAAGAAGTAGTCCAAGCCATGCGTCTCTTTGCCAGATTTGGTCACCACGCTTTCATCTCCCACCAGAAAGTATTCTGTCCCAGGCAGGTACAAGTGTCGCATGAAGAACTTACCGAAAACGTTCGGCCAGGAAATCACAGCGTTGAAAAATCGCTGTACCGTTCGGTAGCTGCCACCTTTCCCGGCCCAGCGAGACAGACCTAGCATCGTCACACGACCGCTCAAACTCAACATCGCCTGGGCGATCCGGCTCAAACGTCGCAGATCGGTTTTCGAAAGCTCAGGCTGTATACATTGTAAAAGTGCTAAAATGTTCATCACGGGCTTCTTGTTGTAGGTTTGTTTGTGGTGAACATAACTTTACTACAAGAAGCCCTTCTTGCTTATTTTTTGGCGAAGGTATTGATAAGAAAAAGTACATAAAAACAACATGCATCAAATATCTCTCAAATCAAGGCGAGTTGCCCTAATACTTCCTCAACCTCATCACCAAGCGCGTCAACCCAAGTACAGCCAGCAACACCAATCCCACTGCCACTTCAAACGCCAGCCTTCTCACGTGGATAAACAAACTCAATAGCGCGAGTCCCAACCCCAGCGCGGCGACAACACCCACGCGCGCCAGGTGACTGCGTTCCATGCCGCGCACATCATCCGTCGGCGCGGCATAACCAAGCCTGCGCGCAAAATCGGACAGGTCCCAGCCGAGCAAGCCGCCCAGCGCGCCGAGCAACATCCATATTGTGGGGAATTCACGCCAAACGCCATACGCCGCGGCGATAAGCGTGAGAAATAACGCAACAGACGAAAACCAATAATATTTCCGCCAATGCGCCGCCAGCCAGACGACTCCTAGCAAGATAATCCAGCGTACAGGGTCGGCAAATCCCACCAGCGAATATCCATACGCCAGCGAACCTGTCCCCAGGATGATGCTCAATATCATTGCGATGATCGTCATTCAAAACTCCAACAAATCCGCTGGTTGAGTAGCCCCGAGCGATTGTTGCGAGGGGCGTATCGAAACCAGCAAATAACCTGAATTACTTTGCTTACATGGTGGTTTCGATACGGCGGCGACGCTTCGACTGCGGGCTTCGCAACAACCGCTCAACCCTCCGCTCAGCGCGACGCCGCCTACTCAACCACCGGATTATTTTTAAAAGATCATCTTCCAACACTCCTCAACCAAACAGGCGGACGCCCCAGCCTCTGCTTTACAACCTGATCGAACGGTTCAGTTATATCCCATTCCAATACCTGGATGCCAGCGCGTCCCACTTTTTGCAACAACAACGACCGTTCCATTTTTATCACACGCGACGCCAGTTCGACATTTTTATCCTGCGCCAGATATGACAACTCAAACTTTATCGGGTCCGGACACACAACCAACACCTGATATCCCTGTGCCCGCAATTGAACAAGCGGAGTCAAATCCGCATCCGTCAACGGCGAGACCAAAATGATCTGTGATTCGGGCGGGAATAAACGCGTCGGCAGGTGAGCGAAGTCGGCGAACACCTCACTGCCGCCCGGTTTGGCATGTGCAAGCGAATGCAATATTCGCTCACGCTGCACCTTGCCATACCCGGGAAACGTCCAACCCAAAAACGAAGCATACACCAGCAAGCCCACACGGTTGCCCTGCGCCAGCAACGCGTCCGCCAACGCCGCCGCGGCGCCCACCGAATGTTCGAACAACGAATGCCCATGCGCAAACTGGTTCGTCCGTAAACGCCCATCGAGCACAATGCCCACATCCGCCACACGCTCCTGCTGAAACTCATTCGAATACAGATTTTCCACACTACGCGCGCTCGCCCGCCAATTGATGACGCGCGGCGAATCGCCGGGTTGATAGCCACGGACTCCGAAGAACTCCGTCCCTGAACCGCCTGCCCGTGCGGGGATCGTCCCTGCATAGACCTTTGTGCGACGCGGACGTATCGCAACGTGACGCAGACGCGTCACCGGCGGGAAGACGAACAACTGTCCCTTCGCTTCGATCTCGACCTTGCGGCTGGTGACGCCCAAAGAATCCTTGATCTCAGCCCGGACCTTTTCGAATCCATACCCACCACGCGGTCCCACGACCGTATAAGCAAAAGTGAAAGAAGAGTTTTTCGAAAGCCGAATCAAATGTCGGGTAGAGTCGAAGCGTATCTTCAAATCCGAAGGAATAATATCCGCGATCAACACTTCTTCCAAGTGCGAGCCACGATTGGTGATCGTCACCGTCACAATGACTTCAGCATTGGGCGAGACGCGTTCCGCGCTCAAATGCCGCGTCGCTGTAAGTCTGATCTTATCAGGCGCAAAGATAAATCCTGTCAATAAAAAAAGGACAAAAGGCAACGCCAGCGCGATAAACTCCCCGCGCACCGTTGCGATGCCAGTGATGATAAGAGAATAAATGATGATGCTAAGAAATAATGAACGTGACATATCTTCTCTCGCGCTGAGCGGAGCGAGCCGACAGGCGAACGCTCAGGACTCCGCTCACATCGTCCCGATGCTCTTCGAGAGCGCGACTACTTAACTACCGGCACCGGCGTCTTCGCCACCGAATCACGGATGACATCATCCGTGACCGAATTTGCCATCCAATACTCCGGCTGCAGGATGACGCGATGACCAAGCACGGCAGTTGCATAACGCTTGATGTCATCCGGCACAATGTACTCGCGCCCTTCCAGCGCGGCATTGGCGCGCGCCATCTTGAGAAATGCCAGCGACCCGCGCGGACTCGCGCCGACAGCCACACGACGGTCCATGCGCGTGGCATGGACAAGCGCCGCGATATATTCCTCAAGGTCCGCATCCACATGGACAGTTTCCACTGCCGCTCGCAGATCAAGCAATTGCTTTGCCTTCGTAATTTCGCTCAATATAACTTCATCCTGCTTGCGCTCACGGCGACGACGCAGGATCAATTTTTCCTCTTCCAAACTTGGATAACCAACTTTGAGCTTCAACATGAAACGATCCAATTGCGCTTCGGGCAACGGGAATGTGCCTTCGTATTCAATGGGGTTTTGCGTGGCAAGCACAAGGAATGGTTCAGGTAATGGGAGCGTTTCGCCCTCGATGGTCACATGCCCCTCCTGCATCGCCTCCAGCAAAGCGGATTGAGTCTTCGGCGAAGCGCGGTTGATCTCATCGGCAAGGACGATGTTCGCAAAGATGGCTCCCTTGCGAAGCTCGAATTTATTCTTGGTGCGATTGAAAATATATCCGCCTGTGATGTCACCGGGTAGTAAGTCAGGTGTGAATTGGATACGTTTGAAATCCAAGCCAAGTGCGGTCGCAAAACTGCGCGCAACAAGCGTCTTCCCCAGACCGGGGAAATCTTCAAGAAGGATGTGTCCGCCCGCCAGTACGGACGCCATCATCATCTCGAGCAGGTCGCGCTTGCCAACGACAGCGCGCTCCACTTCCGCGATGACTTGTCTGGTTGTTGTGGATACTTTAGAAATATCTGCCACGTTGATTCTCCATTTTGTTTACGGGAGTGCGTCGCACTACACAGGTTGAACGAGTCTGATTAAGTAGGTTTATCTACCTGATAAGAGTCGTCCCATAAGTAAGGTGCGACGCATCCTTATCCATCATTTATTTCCAATCTCCGATTCCAAAAACTCCACCGCATCATTCACATCATGGTCGAGTGGTGTTTGCCTGGGTTTTGAAAAAAGTCTGTTCTCATGCGGATAATCTGCAAACGAACCACGCAACCCGATCTCAAGATAGGATTGCAAGCCCGCATCTGGCTTCCAGTCCGAACCAGCCAACGGGTCGAATACGGAGCGTGCTTTTCCCGTCTCACGTTGAGACAACACTTGAAATGCGATCTTTCCAAGTCGATTCGCAACCAGCCATTGGAAGTATCTACCATGCTCTGATTTCTTCATCCAGACTGCCAGCGCTTCCACTTGTCCAATCGGGGGTTTGATCTTGACCGTTCTTTTGACTCCAAGCTTGGGCGTTGGCAAAAGAGCGCGTACAATAATTATCAAAACGAGGGCGATAACGACGATCCACCACAGCGATTGATGGACAGCATGATATGCCAATCCCAATATCCACAACACGTAGGCAACGGGAATAATGATCGCTTTATATATTGTGCCGCGCAAAGGAAAAGCCAGTAAAAGGGCAATGCCGATAATTCCGAGCAGGGCAAATACGCGGCGCGTCATACAGGCTCCCCACAGTACTGCAATATGGATGTCAGGCAAGCCACCGCTTCATTGATCTCTTTGGGCCCTGCCCTTTGCGAACCGTACCGTACGCTTTCAAACAAACGCGTCAACCTGCGCACCGCCTCCCCCGGCAAACCGGAAGCCTCAAGCCGCGCTGCGAATTCTGCAGGAGTCATCGAAGGTCCACGCTGCATGTTCTTTTTATCTCCCACCACATCGCTCATACGGAAATAACAATTTATGATGACATCTGTTGATTCTCTTCCCGAAGAAAGGTCTTGGAGGGATGAACGGGCAATATGCGCAATTTCAGATAAAGGCTTTTGCTGAGTAATAGCATTCAATGCTCTCCAGGTCCGATATAACTTCCACCCCAGATATACAATCGTCAGAACAATTAACACACTGACCACATATGAAATGAACACTATCTCCTTTGGTGGAGTAAAGACTGGCGGTGGTATTTCGGCAAGATCTCCAGCTCCTGCGCCCGATGAGGCGGCATTAAAGTTTACGTTCAAAATAGAGAGAATTTCCGGGTGACTTTTTAGGAGATAATATACAGCCCAATAGATAGCGGCAGCACGTACAAAGACCCGAAACATCCTTTTTCGACCCTCGGGAGAAAGCAAAACTGCGATCAGCGCAATAAGGACAGTCAATGCCACCCATAAAGCAATTTGCGACCAGAGTGAAACTTCATCCAGGGATTCTTGGCATAGAGACTGGAGGGATATCAAGCGGCGCCGCCTCCTGCCGACCGATGGGCTGTGGCGCATTAAATGAAACATTTTTCAAGCTGACAGAGAGTACCGTCAAAGCCCCCAACGCAAGGATGGACACCAGTAATACCCAGGTCTTGTTTTCAAAAAAAGAACGCATGGCTAGTACGGAAATTTTACCATTACGGCTATAATAAAAAACACCCTCTCCATGACTGAATTAACGAACGATCCCTGCCACTCCCCGCTACATCCCCAAGCCGCAGAAGGACTCCGTCTCTTCAATGCGGGAAAATTCTTCGAAGCGCATGAAGCCCTGGAAGATGCATGGAATGCCGAAAAAGGGGAGGTGAGAAATTTATATCGGGGAATATTACAGATTGCAGTTGTATACCTGCACATCACGCGCAGAAACTACAACGGCGCGGTCAAGGTCTATCGCCGAAGCCAAAGATGGTTGAAAGACTGGGCAGACAATTGCAAGGGAATTTACGTGGACGAGTTAAGAAAAAACGCTGCGACAGTCATCACGGAAGTGCAAAGGCTGGGCATGGAACGAATCGCTGAATTTGATTTATCCCTATTAAAGCCCGTAAGATGGAATGAGAAGCATATTTATTTTTGCGACCGTTGCGGGCATGAGATGTACGAGAAGAACTGTAAAGTAACCTGTCCCAACTGCGGGAACCGGTTCGACTGTTCCGATTTGAATATTTATTTTGATTAAACATGTAAGGGCTGGGTTACCCAGCCCTTACTTTATCGCGCCACCCGAAACGTTTGGATACTCTGCTCAAAGATCGGGAGGTTCTCGAAGAATTCGCTGATCTCTGCAGCGTACTCGACATACCAGACCGTACTACCATCCAGAAAAACATATACCAGGTGATTCTCATCGATATTGTCGACGCGTGCCTCGATCACAATTCGCCGGGCTTCAACCGAATTCACGGATACCGTTTTACGGTCTGCAACCCGCGCTAGTTGTGGAAGGTTGGCAAGTTTGGCGTCCAAATATTTGTCGAGCGAATCTCCTACAAACACATCATAAGATACACCAACGACCATGTTGTAAGCGGACGATTTGCTGGGGATTTCTGTTATCAACAACTCAGGCACGGCAAATTTATTGGTACGGTCAATTGTTTTCTTATCGGCAAGTTTGAAATTCGACGGCAACCAAATTTCCACCAGGGCGGTCTTATATTGATTCCATTGCGCAGGGATGAGCTGTTCGTAGGGTTCCGGCGTCAGCGTGATCGTTGGGACAATTGCGGGTGTGGTAACAATCACAGGCGTCACCGTTGGTTCAGTGGTTTGAGTTGCAGGCTCACTAAATGAACCGAGACCTGTTGTATTTCCCAGCGCCAACCAACCACCCAAAAAGATGATCAGGCACAACCCGCCTATCAGCGCGCCGAGGATACCAACCTGCATGCCCGTCATACCGAAGTACCTTCTGTCCGCGTTCATCAGCCCTCCACTTTATATAAGATCCTGACAGAATCTTACCCTCACAATTGACTTTGTAAGCGTTGTAACATCATAACCGAATCCCTGAGGTTACGTACCACCCCAAAGATTAAAAACATTGCACAGGCTTGCATGGAAGAAAAAGTTGGTTTGCTTGGGGAGGATACCAACATGCTTAATTGGGTTGAATGAGTATCGCTCTTGCCGGCGCGCCATCAGACCCGGCAATTTTTAGCGGGAGACAATACAAATCGTAAAAACCGCGCGTGACCCGTGAAAGATTTAGTCCCTCCACCACCACAACGCCCGCCTGTAGCAACACGGAATGCGTCGGCGTAGAATCGCCGTACGGCGCAACCGACAGATAGTCCACGCCAACGAGTTGGACTCCATGCTCAACCAGCCATTGCGCGCCATCTTCTGAAATGGCAACAAAATCCGTTTGAAATTCCGATTCGCCCTTCGCCCAAAAATGTGAATTGCTCGTGCCGAACAGGACACGCTTCATATCGGATGTGATCTCTGTCCGCGCCAACACCTCGGACGTGATCGCATCGACCCCATCCGGTAGCTGAATCACATAACAGGGTCCTGTCAACACTTCGAGCGGCAACTGCTCGACCGTGCGCCCGTCATTGAGGAAGTGATGCGGCGCGTCCACATGTGTGCCGAGATGCACGCTGGTACTGATACTGGTGCAATTCGTACTCGAACCTTTATCCATCGATTCGAATTGCTTGAGTTCGAGTCCCGGGTCGCCGGGCCAGGTTGGGAGATGCGGCGAAATGGTTACGGAAATGTCGTAGATGGTCATGTGAAGCTCCTTGTCATTGTCATCGCGCTGAGCGGAAGCCTGAGCGGTTGTCCCCGGCACTTTCGCCCGGGGCAAGTGTGCGAAGGCTGTAGACGAAGCGTACGCGCCAACGACGATTCGTCTGCGTTCGCCTGTCGGCTCCCTCTGCTCAGCGCGAGAGGTCAGGGGCTGGGACTCGGCGTTTCGGACGGAAGCAGGGTCGAGGTCCCAGCAAGAGACGGGATGGACATCGGTGTTAACGTGGGCGTGATGGTCGGAGTCGGTGTTGACATCGACGGCATCCATCCGCTGTAAGCAAAGTATTCCTGTAAAAAACCGGCACGTTCTGCGTCTGTCATTAGGCGCGGACGAGAATAATCTTCAATCATTGCTGTAATCAATTCGGTACTGATATATTTCCCATTATAGATCACGTGACGATCAAAAAACGTGCGGCGGATGCCGCGCGGCATCCAATCCTGGTCGCCCATCTGGTCGAAGAACAAATTGCCCAGACCAGTAATGAACGAACGCGCCATTATAAAATTCCATCTTTTGTGAGTAGTGCGCCTGACTGCCGCTGACAATGGACGCGCCAGAATCCACCATCAAGCGAAAATCACTCACTTGTTGAAGCGCAGGATTCCAATCATAACTTTCATTCCATTGGAATGTCGAGATGACAACATAGCCTTGTGATTTCAACTCGGCGATCTTTTGTTGAAGATACGGAAAATCACACGGCGCGGCGCCAGGTTGATAATCGGTGGCGGTTGGGAAGCGACCCACATCCGGTTTGTTGCAACCGATGAATGCGATCTTGTTCCCATTCACTTCAAACAATGCAGGCTGTAAGCGAATCTTGTAAATCATGTCCGCCGCCAAAATACGGAATATGATCCGCGTTATACATATCAAGCGTTTCATACATCGCATACGGACCATAATCTGCAAAGTGATTGCCGGTTAACTCGATCACGTCCGTGCCAATATCGGTCAACAAGTCCATATATTTCGGGTCACTGCAAAACACGAGCGCGCCCGCCTGTGGCTTCGGATAGGGACATCCCGTGAAAAACGGGATCTCATTGCTCACGTGCATAATATCGGCTTCGCGGAAAATATCGCGCATCTTTTCGCCGGGGTACAGCGAACCTTTGAGTTCCATCGTCACGGCGGTGGCACGCACGAGCGCAGTGACGCCGGTCATAATGATCGTCGTCAGTTTGGATGCATCATAATTAGATAATGCCAAAGTGGAAGGGTCAATATCAATTGAAGATTGAAGCGTGAAGCCCACAACGAGCGGATACTTTGATTCGTCAAATTCTTTGCGAATTGGAGATTGCCCATCGACGGTCAAAACTTTCCATTTTGGTTCGATGGATTCAAATGGGATGATCGCCCATGCAGACTCACTCCATGCGGTATCGAGCAATTGATCAGAGTCCACGCTTCGCACTGACCCCGAAGCGGGTTCGCCCCAAATTGCCGTAAACGCCTGTAGAGTGGATTCATCCATCAATAACGGAATCCCGCCGCCAGTCCATGCCGAGCGAAGCTCATCAGATGTCACGCCATCTGTGATCGTTGGAAACGGTGCAACCAGGGCATAAACCCATTGAAACTGAATCCCACCAGAACTGTTCGCTGCCGCAACGTCCAGATTTAAATTGGGCAAGTTCAGTTGACTTACCTGTTCTCGCAAAGCAGGCGGGACCGAATCACTGATATTCACGCCAACGGGCGCAGGCGTGGTCGCGACAATCGCCGCTACTGGAACAGCTGTGGAAGTAGAAATTTGCTGTTGAACTTGTGGCATGGAAGTTGTTGTTGTTTGCGTTCCGCAAGATGTCAGAATTAAAGCAAGGACAACAACCAGCATCAAAAATCGAATTGTGAGACTCTTTGTTATTTGCGCTTCGTCTGCGGTCTTCGTCTTCGCTACGCTTCGCTCAGACCTCCGCTCAGCGCGATAGGTATTTGATTGTTTAATAGGCATAGCGCCCGATTATAACCCTCACCCTGCCCTCTCCCAAAGGGAGAGGGAAACTCAGCCTTTAAGAGCCAGCTCAGAAAGTGTGAATTGTTTGAGTGCCTCTTCGTCCATTGTTACGCCCAAACCAGGTTTGTTCGGAACCGTAATCGTGCTATCGTCATTCAGCACAAACCGTTCATTCGTTATATCGCGATGATAATAACGATCCGAGGCGGATATATCCCCCGGCAAAACAAATCCCGGCAGCGAAGCCAGTGCAAGATTCGAGGCGCGCCCAATTCCCGTTTCCAACATTCCTCCACACCATACAGGCACGTTACGCGCGCGGCAATAATCATGGATCATTATCCCCTGACTCAACCCGCCCACACGCGCAGGCTTGATGTTGATATTGCGGCACGCTTCCATTTCCAAGGCGTAGCGCGCATGGCGCGGCGAGAGGATGCTTTCATCCAAACAGATGGCAGTCTTGAACTCCGCCTGCAGTTTGCGATGATCCCAAATATCGTCTTCATATAACGGCTGTTCGATCAACAACAAACTCAGGTCATCGAGCGGTTTGAGCGCACTGGCAGTTTCCAATGTATATGCGGAGTTTGCATCCACCTGTAAACGCAGTTCGGGATATTTCTTTCGGATGGAAGTTGTCTCTTCCACTTCACGCCCCGGCTTGATCTTGATCTTGACGCGGCGATAGCCTTTCTCCAAAAAGGAGTCAACGGTTCGCACCATCGCCGCAGCTGATTCTTGAATCCCAATCGAGACTCCCACTTCAACCTTATCCCGTTCACCGCCGAACATTTCTTTCAGTGACTTTCCATCTCGCTTGCCAAGCAAATCCCAGATCGCCATCTCCATACCTGCCTTGGCGAGATGATGACCGCGGATGCCTTCCACGCGTTTTTGGAAATCAAGCGCGTCCGTAACATCTTTTCCAAGAATAAGCGGAGCGACGAAATCCTTGAGAATGTGCCATGCCGTACCAGTCGTCTCATAGTTGTAGCCCGGCTCACGCGAAGCGACACATTCGCCGTAACCAGTCAGACCTTCGGATTGCAAAGTGATGACGATACACTGACGATCCGTCTCGCGCCCGAAGGATGTCTCGAACGGCGCGATCAATGGCATGGATATATGGTGGAGGGTGATGGATTCGATTTTCATGGTTTTGACCGAATATAAATAGTGACGACAATAGTCGTCACTTGGTTTCTTACTCTGTCCTCACTTCCCCGTTATCATCTTCCATTTTCAAACCGCGTAAGGCGTCGTCCACGCTGGTGCCTTCGCCGTGGCGCATACCGGCGGCGGGAGTCCCGCAATAGGGACAGATATTCCACGGCAGTTCCATTAAGCGATTGCAGTTTTCGCAGTTCTTCTTTAGTTTGGTATGGCAATTCGGGCATACCTGCCATTCATCTTTGACGCGACGTTCGCACCCCGGGCAAAGAGGCAGATCTTCCAACGCTTGAAGCAAAGCCTCTTCTTCGAGTGTTTTTTGATACTCCTCTTCGAGTGTCCGTGTTGGGCGGAGAATGAGATAGACCAATACACCCGGCAAATTCAAAACAGCGACTAATAGCGTCGCAAGCGTCTGTACCAACGGATCGCGTGCCCGTGTGCGGATGTCGCGGTAGGTCCAAACGACGAATGAAATCCATAGGGCGGCAAGAAACGCACCGCCGAAGGCGGTTAATACAAGAAGAAAATTACTTACAAAAGTTGGGTCAAAGGTCATAATGCCTCATGGGAACTGTCCTTCGTCTTCGCTCGACGAACCCTCGCTCCGCTCAGGACGAATGCAAATATATTGTAACGCATCTAGGGGGTTGCGTGATGGAAATACCATTCGCCGTCGCCTTGTGAAACATATGAGTTTGTACCGATCACTTCATAGAAAGTGATACCGGGCTTCAAGGTAATAGGAAGTCCGCTCGGGGTTGTCAACAGAAGAGGTTGATTTGTGTTGGCACGAGTCCATTTTGCCACGATTGCCACACCATCACGGAAGACGTAGGCTTCGCCGGAGCCTGTCATGTCGATGTGGTAAACCTCATCCTCCTCCTGGAACGTATCCGCAAACGTATGATACGCCATGATAATAACCACATTCGAAGCATGGACAGTATCTTTTGTGACGTTATCGGTGAGAGGCGCATATTTTTCAGGCTTGCCATCGTGCATATCATCCGTTTCCTGATAGCGAAGGTATTGCGCAAACTCGGGGATATATTGCCAGTAACTATAAGAGTAATCTGAAAAATAGGTATAGATGCGTGTGCTAACCAGGTCAAACGCGGCTGGAAAGGTGCCATCAAAGTTTCCCGGAAAAAGCAGGGGGCGGTCGTTCTTCAAGTTTTTCTTTGTAATGCAATCCTGCCACTTGACCGTATTGAAATAGGAATTGTTATACACTTCTATCTTTCGGCTATCCATAAGCTGGAAAGGAGGGCATTCGCTGAAAGAGGGCACCACCAAGAAGTCTGCAAAATCTGTACTTTGAAAATAGGTCAATACACGTGGGTCGGCAAACTTGAATACGAGATACGACTGATACATGCGCTGGATATTTTCATCGAAGAAGCGCCCCGAGCGGACGGGTCCCACCCATTCCGAGTTGTTGCCATAGAATATGCCAATGAAGCGCGTCAGTCCGCCTTCGATATAGTATTCATAGATATTATCGGCCAAGGTCAAGCCAGATTGTGGACGGATATAACGCGGATAGTTTGCTACCTTGATCGCCAGTGGACGACGATTGAGCAGTGCAGGGTCAGAGACAGGCGCGCCAGTTAAAGGATTCAACACGACAGGAGTCGACGTAGGCAGGATGACAACTTCTGTGGGTGTGGGAGAGGGTGGCAGAGTAGATGTCGGCAGGGATAAGGGTGTTGGCGCCGCACCAGCATAAAGTGAGTCTGGCGCGCTATCTGATCCCGGTTGAAAAGGTGTCGGTGTGGGAATTCCGCTGGCAGAAACTGAATCTGCCCTTGTACCGCATCCAGAAAGAATTAAAGAAAGAGATAAAAAAATTGCAACGGTGGAACGCATGGCTTGAATTGTACAACAATCAAAGGGGTCTGCAAACCTGACATGGTACCCCCAAGGGTGTAAAATTGCGACACCATGTTCATATTGGTTACCGTTTCGATCCTGTTATTGACAGCCCTTATTCTATTGGTTCTGCAATTCATCCTGCCCAACTTTCGTTACGCGTGGTTAATCGCAACCACTGGAGGTTTGCTGGGCTGGGGCAGTGTATTCGCCTGGCAGGCAGGTTTACCGATAGCTTTGCAACTTCCGCTCTGGAAACCTGAAACTCTTTTTCAGCAATCCCCTTTTTTCATAGCAGATGGCATCGCGTGGGCTTTTGCTTTAAGTCTTACCACTTTATGCCTGGGGGTGATCATTACTGCGGTAGCGCGCTCAAATTTTCCGAGCTCTCTTAGTTGGATTGGTGTCTTACTCCTGACCGCGTTTGGTGTGCTGGCAGTGACTGCGGATAATCCTCTGACCCTTGTTTTGATCTGGGCGGCGATCGATCTTGTCGAACTGATCTCACAAATGCGTCTCGTGGAAGACCCCAGGCTGAGCGAGCGCGCTGTTATTGCTTTCGCATCACGCGTAGCGGGAACATTGATCCTGCTATGGGCAAGCATGGTTAGTGCCTCGAACGGTTTTGTCTTGGATTTTCGCTCAACGATACCGCAGGCAGGCTTATTTCTTGTTGTCGCGGCAGGCTTTCGTCTGGGGGTCCTGCCTCTTCACCTACCCTATGGAGGTGAATCTTCCATTCGGCGTGGCTTTGGCACCGGCTTACGCATGATCTCAGCAGGCTCAAGCCTAATCCTACTAGCACGCATCCCATTAACAAGTATTGAATCTCCCATTACTCCCTATTTAATAATACTCGTTTCGTTTGCCGCATTGTACGGTGCATGGATGTGGATGCGTTCGCCTGACGAATTAACCGGACGTCCCTTTTGGCTGATCGGATTTGGCTCGCTGGCGGTTGCCGCGGCTCTGCGCGCAAACTCCATTGGCGCAACCGCGTGGAGTTGTGCGCTGATACTTGCAGGAGCGGCCCTATTTCTATCCTCTGCAAATAACCAATGGGTGGAACGCGCCCTTTTCATCGGGTTATGGGGAATTTCATCCCTGCCGTTTTCGCTCACTGCAACTGGATGGGACAATGCGAGGGAAAGCGTCTGGTTCGCTATTCCTCTTCTCATTGTGGCACATGCCATGTTGATGACAGGTTTCATCCGCCATGTTCAGCACCCATCTGCCCGCACGAATTTTGACGATCAGCCCATCTGGGCAAAGAACGTCTATCCCATTGGAATCGTCATCCTTTTATTAACGATCTTGATGCTCGGATTCTTCGGCTGGAAGGGAATCCTCCAGTTTGGCAATTGGATTGCAAGCCTCAGCGCGTCCATTCTGACTTTGGGCCTGCTCTGGCTGACCCCGCGCCTGCGCATCCTCAACCCGGTACGCGCACATTGGGTACGCCCCAGCAACCCTTCATGGCTCGATCTTGTGTATCAAGGCTTATGGAATATATATCGACAACTTGGAGTCCTCAGCAACACACTCGCAAACGTTTTGGAGGGCGAAAGCGGCATGATGTGGACGCTGCTTTTCCTCGCCCTCTTCATTTCCTTCTTTACACAAGGCGCTCCATAAGTTATGTCCCTGGTTTTCTCATGGATCATCATCATTTTGATCGCCACCACATCGGTGGGATTATTGCTCGCATATGACTGGCGCTGGCTGATCATCTGGCTTTCCATACAGTATGCAGGCATGTTCATCTTGACCTTACAGAACTGGCCCCTGGGTATGGCTTCCGTCAAAGTAGTGGCAGGCTGGATGAGCGCCGCCATTTTGGGGATGACACGCTCAGGCCTATCACAGGAAGATGCCAATGAGGCGCAGAGCCTTTTACCGCGCGGGCGTTTCTTCCGCCTGTTTGCCGCCGGAATTATCGTGTTGGTCGTCGCGGCAACAACTCCACGCGTGGATACGATCATGGCAGATGCAGGTTTTGCCATTACAGCTGGGAGCCTGCTTATGATCGGCATGGGTTTACTTCACTTGAGTGTGACCGATCATATATTACGGGTAACCATTGGGCTTATGACCGTACTTTCAGGCTTTGAGGCCTTGTATGCAACTGTGGAAGGCTCGGTTTTGGTCGCGGCGCTTCTGGCAGTTATCAACCTGGGCTTGGCGCTGGTGGGAGCATATCTCCTGGTTGCCTCCAATGCAACAGAGGCGGAAACCCCATGAACGCACCAACCATCTGGATCATAGCCCCGGCCGGGATTGCCATATTGCTTTTATTCATTACCAACCAGCGCGCCTTGAGCCTGATTGGCGGAAGCCTGGCAGTGATACTGGCGCTTGCCGCACAATTTCTTCCCATTGAAAAGGCGTTACAACTGGGCACATTCGCCATCAAAGTAGATTCTTCCTTGACGATCTTGGGCCGCGTGCTTCTCATAACGCCAGCGGAAGGTTCACTGCTTGCTTTGATTTATGCTGCTACAGCGCTTTGGTTCTTTGGTGCAGAAGCCGCCAAATCATCATTACGGCTGGTTCCACTTGGGTTGATCATCACATCGCTTATGATCGCCTCCATCGCCGTGGAACCTTTTCTGTACGCGGCGCTCTTCATTGAGATGGCCGTACTCTTATCCATTCCCATGTTAACCAGTATTCATAAGCCGCCTGGCAAAGGCGTAGTGCGCTTTCTGATTTATCAAACGCTTGCCATGCCCTTTATTCTTTTGGCAGGCTGGCTGCTGGCCGGTGTGGAAGCCAGCCCAGGCGACCTGGCGCTCGCCGCGCAGTCAGCGTCCATGCTTGGGTTGGGGTTTGCCTTCCTGCTGGCGATCTTTCCCCTCTACAATTGGATTCCCATGTTGGCGGAGGAGGCATCCCCTTTTGCCACTGGTTTTCTCTTATGGATATTACCCACCACAACGTTATTCTTTGGAATGGGCTTTCTCGACCGTTATTCATGGCTTCGTTCATCGCCACAACTGGCTGTCGCACTTCAATCCGCGGGGCTGCTGATGATCGTCACCGGCGGAATATGGGCGGCATTCCAACGGCACCTGGGACGGATCATGGCATATGCCTCAGTAGTTGAGACTGGTCTTTCTCTTATTGCACTCAGCCTGGATTCAAGAGTTGGCATCCCAATATTGTTTTTGCTCATCCCGGCGCGCGCACTTGGGCTGGCCGTCTGGTCACTTTCATTAAGCGTGATCAAAGATCATGTACAATCCATGCAGTTCGGCGCAGTACGCGGGATATTACGAAACGTTCCGATTGCCAGCATAGGCCTGATTCTTGCGTCACTTTCCATGAGTGCATTTCCTTTACTGGCTGGCTTTCCTCCGCGCTTGGCGTTATGGGATGGACTTTCGCGCGTTTCATTGAGCGGAGCATTCTGGCTGGGCATCGGCATGGTTGGATTACTGGTCAGTTCTTTTCGTTCGATGGCTGTATTGGGCATGGCTGATGAGTATACAGGCTGGGAACTACGGGAAGGCTGGTTGCCAGGAATCATGCTCGGGCTGGGAATGATCGGATTATTCCTGCTCGGCTTATTTCCACAGACCGTACAAGCCCTGCTATCCAACCTGCCAGCCATGTTCGAGCATCTCGGACGTTGAGGCGGTATAATCACACAGCAATTCAGAAGAACGCGCCGGAGGACACATGGATTTTGAACAGATCGTCAAACGCCTGCAATGGCTGGACGAGGAACACCGCAAGGACAAAGCCGCCATCATCGCATTGGAGGAGAGAATCGCCTCCTTCGAGGGGAACATTGACACAGTCGCAAAACAGATCAAACCCCTCGACAAACAAATATCGAGCCTTTCATCCACCCTTGCCCGTCTCGATCAATTCGACGCGATTGTGGCAAATCAACGCGAGGAGATGAAAGCGGCGCTCGAAGAGCTGGATAAAAAATATCAAAAACGTGAAAAGGAAATCACCAAGCAACATCTCAAAGATATTGAACCTTTCCACAAGGAAATTGACGAACTCAAGAAACCGCTCACAGAATTGGCGCCGATCAAACGCGATATCAAGGCGCGCATTACAGAGGAAGAGCGTTTACATCGGGAAATCAAGGAACTGAAACCACCCATCGATGAAGCCATGCGTGCGGCTGAGGAGGCCACACGCTCTCAGCGCTCCTTCGAAGAAAGCCGCAAGCAGGAGCTAAAACGCATCGCCGACCTGCAGGGTGAACTGACCGCCCTGCGCAAACGCATTGACGAGGTCCGTGAAAAAGCGGATCTTGGTGCAGATAGTTTCAAGAATATTGACAACCGCATCAAGGAGCTGCAGCTTTCCGAATCAGAGCGCAAAGTTGCACAGACTGAATTTATCGAGAAACAAAGCATTGCACAAATTGATCGTGACCGCGCCTACAAGGAATGGCGTGATCGATATGTCGATTTCCAGAAACAGGTGGGAACGCTTGAATCACAATCACAGGCGCTCGATGAAACGCTGCGCTCTGCCAAGCGCGCCCAGGAAACGTACAACGAACTCAACACCAAACTTGAACGCCGCATCAACGAAGTGACTGAAATGCAAAGACTCGCCGAAGATCGTCTCAGGCAGGAATGGGTCACATTCAAAGCCGATGACCAGAAACGCTGGACCGGGTATACCCTTTCGCAGGATGAAGGCACCAAAGATGTCCGCCGTTCCGTACAAAAGCTGGAGGAACGCATCAGCGCGCTCGACGAATCTGCACAAATAGTACAGGATCAACTTCACCAAACGGCAGACGCCACAGAACAGCAACTTCAAGAATTAATGAATGTCGCTCATGAATGGCTCTCTGCCTACGAAAGGATCATGGGACACGGCAAAACAACGAAGAAATCAAAAAAATAAAAATCACACGTTAAAGAAACCTTATCCTTCCTCTTTTTTCTCACCCGCGCTCCCCGGCTCTTGCGCGCAGTACAAATGTCTTTCAGCTACAAGAAAGAGGAAAGAGGAAAGATTTTTATGAGAGTCATTGGAACAGCAGGGCACGTAGATCACGGTAAGTCCACGCTCATCGCCGCGTTGACAGGAACACATCCCGATCGTCTCAAAGAGGAACAGGCGCGCGCGATGACCATCGAACTTGGTTTTGGCTGGTTGACACTCCCTCACGGCGAAGAGATTGGTATCGTGGATGTTCCAGGGCACCGTGACTTTATCGAAAACATGTTATCGGGTATCGGGGGAATTGACGCCGCACTACTCATCATCGCAGCCGACGAAGGCGTAATGCCGCAAACAAAAGAACATTTAGCAATACTGGATCTACTACAGATTCCCGCCGGGCTGATCGTGCTGACGAAGACCGACCTCGCCTCCGACTCAGCCTGGCTTGATCTCCTCGAAACAGACATTCGCGCCGCTGTCAGTGACACTATCCTAAAAGACGCCCCTATTCTACGCGTCTCCGCCAAAAACAAAACTGGACTCGACGAACTTATCACTACACTTGGCACACTCCTCGAAGAGAAACCTGCACGGCTTGACCTCAATCGTCCGCGGCTACCCATCGACCGCGTCTTCACCATGAGCGGATTCGGCACCGTGGTCACTGGCACACTAAGCGATGGGCGCTTATCCGTAGGAGATGAAGTAATAATTTTGCCATCTGGTTTTACAGGGAGAATACGCGGGCTGCAAACTCACAAGAAAAAGGAGTCCAATGCGCTTCCCGGCTCACGCGTCGCTGTCAATATTTCGGGAATAACAACCGAGCAAATACAACGCGGCGAAGTGGTGACACATCCAGATCAATATCAGGTCACACGCAGACTCGATGCACGTTTTCGATTATTGAAAGATGCATCCTCCCCTGTCAAACATGGGGATGAAGTCAAGTTCTTTGTCGGCGCAAGCGAGACCATTGCCACACTACGCTTACTTGGCATACAGGAACTCTCTCCTGGTGAAGAGGGTTGGATCCAACTCGAATTGCGCGACTCTGTCGTTGCCACACGCGGCGACCGTTATATTTTGCGGCGTCCATCTCCCGGTGAAACATTGGGCGGCGGTGAGATCATTGACCCCTTGCCTAAAGGAAGACATAAACGGTTTGATGATAGCGTTCTGAAATCGCTCGAATCATTATTACAAGGTTCCCCGTCCGATATATTACTGGAGGCTGCTCTTGTATTCAACATCGCGAGCATAAAAGATGTCGTAAATCGTTCGCGTCTTGAGGCAGAAACCGCTCAACAGGCATTAGATGAGTTATTGAGCGCCAACTCACTGGTACAGTTGGAAAAAGGCGAGCTAAAAATTACAAGCGACTTGCTTGTAATTGCAGTACCACAATGGAGCATATTGAGCGATAAAACCATACAACTTATCGAGACATATCACAAGGACTATCCATTACGGCGCGGCATTCCACGGGAGGAATTAAAAAGCCGATTAAAACTTACGCAGCGCGCCTTCAATGCTGTCATCAACAAACTTATCACTGACAGCTTAATAACGGATCACGCTGCATTCCTCGCGCAACCTGGGCATGAGCTAAGGTTCAATGCGGAGGAGCAGGCTAAGGTTCAGACCTTGATGCGAAAGTTCGAAGCGCATCCATTCAGCCCACCGGGCATTAAGGAATGTCAGTCTGTGACGGGCGAGGAAGTCGTCAATGCCTTGATCGAACGAAAGGAATTGGTTGCAGTTTCAGCAGAGGTGGTTTTTCGCAAAGAGGACTATGATTTAATGGAGGCAGCGATTCGAAAGACGATCACACAAAATGGAAAAATATCCCTTGCCGAAACACGCGACCTCTTCCAAACCAGCCGCAAATATGCACAGGCATTATTGGAACATCTCGATGCGTTGGGCATCACAATACGAGATGGGGATTTTAGAAAGATAAAGAAACAATGAATATGCTAAAGAAGTTGTTTACCGCACCCGTATTCGAAGATGAGTGGAAAACACAACAAGCCTACTTATTAAATGTCATCGTTTGGATATTGATCTTTGCGCCGATTCCATTTATCGTTTACACACTGGTCAAAACTCCCGAGAGTCTCAGTAGAACTTTTACACAAGCTGCATTTGGGGAAACAGTCAATATTATTCTGTTGCTTATGATACGGCGTGGACATATACAAGCGGCATCCATCATACAGGTCAGCACATTCTGGCTCTTTTTTACAGTTACCGCAATAACAGGAAGCGGCGTGCAAAGCGAGGCATATTTACTCGGGTATGGGTTGGTGATCGCGATTGCCGGAATCTTATTGGGCGGAACAGGGGCGCTGATATTTACGGTCCTTGCGCTTACCGTTGGCGGGTTGATGATCTACGAGCAAACCAATCAAGCAATCGATTCTGGCTTTACAAGCTCGCCCCTGACCACATGGATCGTAAGCCTTGTGCTGTTCCCGGTTGGTGCAATCCTTCAAAATCTGGCGGCGCGCACGATTAGAAGTTCGCTTGCCCGGGCATATGCAAGCGAAGAAAAATATCGCCTGATCTCCAAGGTTAGTTCAGATTATACCTTTTCCACAGAATTGGATTTGGAAGGTCACATGCACTTGAATTGGGTGGCAGGCGCATTTAAGTCAATGACAGGATACTCCTATGAGGAATATCTGAAGCACGGCGGTTGGCTGGCCCATATCCATCCTGACGATGTCGAGAGGGACGCCCGGGATATGACCGTTTTGCAAAAAGGGCAGTCTGTGAGATCCGAAATTCGCACCTACAAAAGAGATGGTTCTCTGCGCTGGGTACAGGTTTCAGCACAGCCAGTTTGGGATCAAAAACAAGATAAACTGAGCGGCATCGTTGGAGCAGTCAAAGACATCACTGATCGAAAACAAGCCGAAGAGGCTCTGCAAAAATCTGAGGCAACCTATAGACAGGCAATCGAGATTGCGGGCGCTGTGCCTTATCGCCAGACTTTTGATGAAAACGGTGGGATCATTTACGATTTCATGAGCGAGGGCATCCGCCAGATTACGGGCTATGGACCGGAAGAATTCAATGACAACCTGTGGGGTTTACTGGTACAGGAAAGAAACCTGCTTGAAGATTTAGCGCCCTATTCTCTGGACGAAGCAATTCAACGAGTGCGTTCAGGTAAAAACGCCATCTGGAAATGCGAGCACTGCATCAAGGCACGCGATGGAAAAATTCATTGGGTATTTGAAGCAGCAGTGGATTTGCGCGACGAACAAGGGATCGCGTACGGCTCGGTTGGGATGTATCAAGATATCACCGAACGAAAACAGGCAGAAGAAGCGCTGAGATATGAACGCGATCTGCTCCAGGTTTTTATAGATAATATCCCGGATTCGGTGTATTTTAAAGATCTCGAGTCACGTTTCATACGCATCAACAAAACCCTGTCGAATTTTCTAAATCTACAAGACCCGCAAGATGCCATTGGGAAGACCAACCTTGATTTCCAATCCCATGAGCGGGCACAAGAATTCATGAGTGAAGAAAAACGTATTATCGCAACGGGCCAACCTGGTATTGACCGGATCGAATTTAATCCAACCAAAGATGGAAGTCCACGCTGGTTCTCAGCCACCACGGTGCCGGTCAAAAACTCAGAAGGGCGCGTAATTGGAACAATCGGCATCTCGCGCGATATCACCCTGCAAAAACAAGCAGATGCGGAACGCGAGGCGTTAATCAATGAACTCGAAACAAAGAACGCAGAACTCGAGCGCTTTACGTATACCGTTTCACACGACCTCAAATCACCCCTTGTGACCATCACAGGGTTTTTGGGCTATCTCGAAAAGGATGCATTAACCGGGAACAAGGAAAAGATAAAAGGCAGCATCAATCGTATCTCCAGAGCTGCTGAAAAAATGCAGGCATTGCTCAATGACCTTCTTGAACTTTCGCGTGTTGGGCGCTTGATGAATGCGGCGGAAGATATTCCCTTTGAAGAGATCGTTAATGAAGCAGTGGAACATGTGCAGGGCCGCCTGGATATACACAAACGTACTTCTCCTAATTCAAAAAGATCTGCCT
Source organism: uncultured Chloroflexia bacterium (assembly GCA_963753655.1). Lineage (GTDB taxonomy): Bacteria > Chloroflexota > Anaerolineae > Anaerolineales > Villigracilaceae > Defluviilinea. The sequence goes on along the minus strand of CAVWDB010000006.1, from coordinate 700,982 downwards.
ACCATCCGCGGTGACCGCGCAAGATTGGTGGAAGTCCTGCAAAACCTGATCGACAATGCCGCCAAATATTCCAACCCAAACTACACAACCCATCATCGAGATCGGAACCACAGAAGACCAGGGCAACAAAACCGTCATACTTCGTTCGCGATAATGGCATTGGTATCGATCCGCAATTCCATGAACGCATCTTTGGATTGTTCAATAAGTTAAACCCACACTGAAGGCACAGGTGTTGGTTTATCGCTTGTCAAAAGAATAATCGAAGTACACAATGGTCAAATTTGGGTAGAATCAGAGGCAGGCAAAGGCTCAACATTTTATTTCACCCTACCCAGGGCATAATCAGGAGAAACCATGTGTGGAAGATTTACACTCACCATTAATCCAGCAGAGCTGAAAGATACGTTCAACGATTACATCTTTCCGCCCAAGTTCGGACCCCGCTTTAATATTGCCCCGTCTCAACCCGTGCTTGCCATCCCAAACGATGAAAAGAACACCGCCGATTTCTTCATTTGGGGACTGATCCCCATGTGGGCAAAAGACCCATCCATCGGGAACCGTCTGATCAACGCGCGCGGCGAAACGGTTGCAGAAAAACCATCCTTTCGCGGCTCATTCAAATACAAACGCTGTCTGATCCTGGCAGACGGGTTTTATGAATGGAAGGCTTCAGACAATAAAAAAACAAAAACGCCCTACTTCATTCATATGAAAGACCGCAAACCCTTCGCCTTTGCAGGCTTATGGGACTCGTGGGCAGGCCCCGATGGATCCAGCATTAAAACCTGCACCATCATCACTACAACACCAAACGAACTGATGGCACAACTTCATGATCGGATGCCCGTCATCCTGCATCCCCGCGACTATGCAAAATGGCTGGATGTCTCGCCTCAGACTCCCGAAAACCTGCTTCCCCTCATCAAGCCTTTCCCCGCTGACGAATATGTCAGCCTACCGCGTTTCGACACTGGTCAATAAACCCGCCAACGACAGACCGGAACTGCTACGTCCCGGTCTCGTAACGTGATTTCGAAGATTCACAGGAAAAACTGCCCGTAGATTCCCGGCATTGGCTTCGAGTGATTTTGTTCTCTTCCTGGTGGGACAATTCGTCTCCGTCATCGGCACATGGATGCAAAATACAGCCCAGCCCTATTTAGCCTACCGCATCTCAGGCCGCCCAATGGATTTGGGACATCATTGGCTTTGCGAGTACATTGCCAACCCTTATCCTGGCATTGCCGGCAGGCGTGCTGGTGGAACGCTGGGACAAACGCAAGACAGTTATTATTTTTCAAGCCATCATGTCGCTTCAAGCCTTTGGGCTTGCCATACTTACTTTTACCGGTCATGTTCAAATCTGGCATATCATCGTATTTGCGCTTATTTTTGGAACAGCGAGCGCGGTTGAAATTACCGCGCGCCAAGCCATGTTGATCGAACTGGCAGGACGCGAAGCCCTACCCAGCGCCATCGCGCTACAAACTACAGTCTTTAATATCGGGCGCGTCCTTGGACCGTTAGCCGCCGCCTGGTTACTGACCTCCACAGGCACAGAGGGGAGCGTATTTCTGGCAAACGGCATCAGTTTCCTGTTCGTGATCGCGGGGCTGGTTATTGCACGGACAAACTATAAGATTCCGCGTGAGTTGGAAGAAAACAAAGGGCTGAGAGCCGAGTTCGGCGAGGGAATGGCATTCATCCGCAAAAATACAGTTGTCGCTGCTATTATTATCATGGCGGCGTTGATCGGATTCTTTGGGCTGCCTTTATTACAGCAGATACCTGCCATCGCCCGTGATGTCCTTAAAGTTGGTCGGGGATACGGAAGTCCATCGTTGCAGAGCGGACAAGTACTTTATACGCCGCACAAGGTATTGGGGCGTTAATCGCCGCATGTTATGGCGACATTCCTGAGTTCTTCGCGCAAAAAAGGAAGGATGGTAACGATCGGGCAGATTGCCTTTATCCTGCCCTTGATCGCACTCGGCTATGCCGCTAAACAGAACTTAGCATTCTTTCTCCTGTTGATCATTGGATGGGGGTCCGTAATGCAACTTGTGACGATGAACATGCTTATCCAATTGATGGTGCCAAATGAATTGCGAGGGCGTGTTTTTAGCATATATCTTTGGGCACTTCAAGGTGTGGCGCCATTCGGAAGTCTGCTCATAGGCTGGTTTGCTCAATATTGGAGCGTACCTGTGGCGGCATTGATCGGAGGGCTGGTATCTTTAATATCCATTGGCGGTTTACATTTGCTCAACCCTGGCGTACGAAGGGCGCAGGCTTAACGTCAGGTGAGCGTATATGGAAGACGGATTGACGCCTATTTTTTGCCCGTGATATGATGCTCGACGGAGATCGAACATAACATGGATAATGACAAAGGCTCGCGCGGCATTTTTGCGCGATTTTTCAATACACTCATTCAAATTGGGTTGGGAGAATCGCTTCTGCGCACTCGGGACAGCGGTTCTGTCTGTTGTTTTAGTGGGGGTGGTGATCTGGCTTTTGCAGATGTTTTATGCTCAAACCGCGGGAGCCGCCAGCGTGGAAAATGTTCCCATAACGGAGGCAACCCTGGCTGTAGGAGGGATCGAAAACGTCTCTTTGGAAAGCGTGGATGCATTTGGAGGCATCCCGCGTTTGGCGCAGGAACATACCATCATCCCATCACGGCCTCGGAGGAGATCGTCAAATATACGGTGCAGGAGGGAGATACCCTATTTGGCATCGCCGAAAAATTTGGGCTTAAGCCAGAAACTATTTTATGGGGAAATTATTATGTTTTGCTCGATGACCCACATGCGTTGAAACCCGGGCAGGAATTGAATATTCTGCCTGTAAATGGTACTTATCACGAGTGGCAGGCAGGCGAGGGACTGAATGGCGTTGCAACGTATTATGGCGTGACGCCGGAGGATATTATCAATTATCCGACCAATAATCTTGATGCCTCAACGATTGGCGACTTTGCAAACCCGAACATCCCACCAGGTACGTGGTTAATCGTTCCCAATGGCAGACGCGAGTTCATCTCATGGAGCGCGCCGCTGGGTGTGACACGGGAGAACCCGGCATCGGCGCGTGTGCTGGGTCCGGGGGCGTGTGACCCGGTCAGTGGCGGCGCGGTAGGGTTTGGCACATTTATCTGGCCCGCAAATAAACATTACCTGTCTGGTTTTGATTATTCCCCCAGCACAAATCACTGGGGTATCGATATTGCGGGTAACGAAGGCGAAGGCGTATATGCCACGGATGCTGGTGTAGTCGTATATGCGGGTTGGAATAATTATGGTTATGGCAATATGGTCATGATCGATCACGGGAATGGGTTCCAATCCTTATATGGACATATGAGCGCATTCAATGTAGGATGCGGTCAAAGCGTTGGGCAGGGAGATGTGATCGGTGCGATCGGGACGACAGGTCGTTCGAGTGGTCCACATTTGCATTTCGAGATCAGGGCAATCTCCTCCTGGGTGAATCCCGTGGGATGTGTTACCACCGTATAGTCAACGGACAGACTGAACGATGAGGATGTTCCTTGCGAAACAGGTTTTTCTCGGCTATAATCTGCGTCGCTTACGGGCGCATAGCTCAGTTGGTTAGAGCGCTACTATCACACAGTGGAAATATTGGAAACAATAGACGCATTGCGGAGAGAGCAAAGCAGGGTCTTGTAGTTCAGTTGGTTAGAACGCGCCGTTCACATCGGCGAGGTCACAGGTTCGAGTCCTGTCAAGACCACAAAAATAGGCGATTTGCCCAAAGTTTCAGTGTGTTGCCGAAACACTAAAGAGCCTCCCTCGAAATCGGGGAGGCATTTTTTTGTTTATATCTGTTAGGTGTTGTCAAAGTGTTGCACTGAGATGGCTTTAGGGCGCAACTGTTTCGCAGTAGAGGCTAGGAGTTCAAGTCTCTCGCGCCCACACAAATGGACCTATTCCGCGTGATTCACCCCGATGCCGATCCTTATAAGATTAGCATCGCCGCGTTCTCACTCTGAAAACTAACACCAATGGTTATTAGGCAAACCTTGAATTCGTTCTTTCATCACAAACGTGGGATTTGAATCTGAAAGGGCATGAACCATTCTTTACCGAATCTTTATAATCGCTTTACAGCCCCTTTAACCTGCAAAAGTAAACTGTGATCATAAAACAACACACGAAAGTGTGATTTGATCAAAGGAGATCACAGAAATGAACAAAACTTTAAGCACGACCCTGACGGTAATTGCAGTTCTGGCGCTGGCTGGCGTCCTATTCTTCGCAGGAAGCATGTATGCCCGCTTCAACGCATTCGGACCTTCCATGATGGGCGGCTGGAATAATCGCAACTCTTACGGTCCAGGCGGGATGATGAACGGAACTGGAAATAATGGAATGGGGCCAAACGGCATGATGGTCAATGGTGGGAACATGATGAATGGCTATGGCAGTAACAACACCAACCTCACCCCGCTGACAATAGACCAAACAAAAGCTGCCGCGGAGAAATATCTGGCAAACCTCAATAACTCCGACTTGGAAATTGCCGAGATCATGGTCTTCGATAACAACAGTTATGTTGTCATCAAGGAAGCCAGCACAGGTATCGGCGCATTCGAACTGCTCGTGGATTCCGCTTCCCAGACCGCCTTCCCCGAATATGGTCCCAACATGATGTGGAACCTGAAATATAGCGGACTCAATCATCAGTATATGATGGGTGGCAACGGTGAAATGATGGGCAGTAACAGCAACATGATGAATGGTTGGGACAGCACAACTCCCGTTGATGTCTCTGCTATGATGACCGTCACGCCCGAACAAGCAATTCAATATGCTCAAAAGTATCTCGATGCAAAAATCTCTGGTGCAACTGCCGCCACCAACCCGATCCAGTTTTACGGTTATTACACGATCGACTTTGAAAAAGACGGTAAAGTGGCTGGCATGTTGAGCGTCAACGGCTACAGTGGACAGGTCTTCCTGCACACTTGGCACGGTACTTTTGTCGAAGAAACCGAATAGGATTGCTCTTTACTGATAACAAGGCGGATGTACTGTATCCGCCTTGTTGCTTTACAGGTAGAATCAAACAATGACAAAAATCCTAGTCGTCGACGATGAACCTTCCATTACCAATCTGGTCAACGCATATCTCAAGCCTGAAGGCTATGAAGTATTCATCGTATCCGATGGCAATGCGGGACTCAAAGCCGCGCATGCCTTCAAGCCCGATCTAATCATTCTCGATGTCATGCTCCCTGGCATGGACGGTATTGAGTTGCTTTCGCGTTTGCGGCGCGAATCAGACGTCTATGTCATCATGCTCACGGCAAAGACTGAAGAGACGGATAAGATCGTGGGATTGTCTGTTGGGGCAGATGATTATGTCACCAAGCCGTTCAGTCCGCGTGAGTTGGTGGCGAGGGTCAAGGCGGCGTTGAGGCGTATCGAATCAGGAGCAGGTTCGGGCGGGGAGAGAGGCGTGCTGTCTTTCAAGCACGTGCGAATTGATGTTGCTGCAAGAAAAGTCAGTGTAGATGAAAATCCAATTGAGTTGACAGCCGTCGAGTTTGACCTGCTCAAAACGCTGGCTGAAAATCGCGGACGCGTGTTATCGCGTGAGCAGTTGCTTGAAAAAGTTTGGGGCGGCGAGTATTTTGGCGAGATGCGCGTGGTGGATGTGCATCTCGGGCATATACGCCAGAAACTTGGGCACGAGGATTTGATCGCCACGGTGCGTGGTGTTGGGTATCGTTTTGAAGATGAGCCGATGTAAGTGAGGCATGATGATCGATTATTTCCGCCGTCATTTGGGTGCAAAAATATTTTTCTCGTATCTGGTCATTATTGTGTTGGGTGTGGCGGTGCTTGTCATTGCCAGTCAGTTCGTTTTGCCAACCGCCTTCAATCGTCACATGCTGGGCATGGGAATGAATGGTGGAATGATGATGGGCGGATCTGATTCAATGTCCCAGCTCTATCTTGATTTTCGTACAAGTTTCAACGAGGCTTTGATGTATGCCGCATTGGCGGCAATGATCGCCGCGCTTGCGCTCAGCTTTCTTTTTAGTCGGAGTGTTGTGGCACCTGTACTGGCAATGTCGCAAGCCACGCAACGCATCGCCGATGGACGATATGATGAACGCATTCAGGCGCAGGGTGATGATGAACTTGCGCAACTCGCAATGCGTTTCAATCAAATGGCTGAAAAACTCGATCAGGTTGAAGCCATGCGCCGCCGCTTGATCGGCGATGTCAGCCACGAACTCCGCACGCCTCTCACTGCCATCAAAGGTTCGCTGGAAGGGCTGATGGATGGCGTCCTGCCTGCCAACGATAAAACGTTTCAACAAATTCATGCCGAGGCAGATCGCCTCAATCGTTTGGTGGATGACTTGCAGGAACTCAGCCGCGTCGAAGCCCGCGCTTATCAATTGGACTTGCGCTCATTGAACCTTTCTTTGCTGATCCAGACTGTGACCAAACGACTCGCGCCTCAATCCGAATCCAAACGCATCTCTCTGGACTTTGAGTTGAACTCCTGATCTTCCGCCCATTCTCGCCGACGAAGATCGCGCCATTCAAGTGCTCACCAACCTGACAGGCAATGCCCTGCAATACACGCCTGAAGGCGGCAAGGTAACGATCAGCACAAAACAAGTAAATGACGAAGTTCGGTTTTCCGTTCGAGATACGGGCATTGGGATTCCATCCGAACACCTTTCACACATCTTCGACCGCTTCTATCGCGTGGACAAATCCCGCTCCCGTCAGGGGGGCGGCGGAAGCGGCATCGGCTTGACGATTGCGCGCGCCCTCGTCGAAGCGCAGGGGGGACGCATTTGGGTGGAATTTAAAGGGAAGGGGCGGGGAAGTACCTTCAACTTCACACTGCCGATCGCAAAATAACAGACGAATACGTCATTGACTTTATGGTATCCAGTTGGACAAAACATTCACAACCAGATCGGGATTTGCAGGGTCGTTCGTCTTCAAGATGCACCCCGAAATTATGCGGACCATCCATGCCTTCGTGCATCATAAAGACGCTGGATTGAACTGTTGTGCTTTCGCCAGGTTTGAGTACCATCGAACCGATGGTCAGTTGAGGCGGTCAGCACCCCTCCAATACTTGAATATACGGTTCTTCCTTGAAACGTAATGTTCCATCACCCGTGTTGGTGACCTTGATCGCAAAGGTTTTGTTGACGCCGAACTTCACATCGCCGTAGTCGATCTGTTGCTGATCGACCGCAATGGACTGGTGTTCCACCTCCATCATCTTCCGCCTTGTCTGGCAAACAGGAATGCGGCAATAACCAGCATGATGCCGCCAAATGCTAAAAGCATCCAGGGAAATCCCTTCTTCTGTTTCTGCCTTTCTATGTGTTTTGTTTTTTGCTCATCGTACCTCCTTACTTTATGTACTCAAACTGGAATGAATAAATGTAAGCGATCAAGTCCCAGATTTGTTCTTCAGTGAAGATCGACGCCCCACATGGGCATGCCCGTTCCCATACCGCCGCGCAGTATCTTTCCCTGCAACAGCGCGGGACTTGCGCCAAGCATCTGTTTGGGGTCGGTGAAATCAACTGGGGTCTGCATCGTCATCCCTCCGCACCCGACATCGTTTGCATGGACGATTCCCCAGCCGCGGCAAGGTCATCGGCGAAGACACCGTTCGCCTGCGCCGTTCTCGCCGTGACATGCGGCGCAGTTTTGGGCGTAGAGTTGTTTGCCGTTGGCAAGCGACGTTCAGGCTGGTATTGGATCGCCAGAGATAGGCGACCACGTCCCAGCGCTGGGATCACCGTTTGAGCGGTATTTTGTCAGATCAGTTAAACACTTCGTCGGGTGATTGTGTAACGATAGTCTTCAAGAGGTAAAACAATTCGAATTATCGGCTGCCAACTACTGCCCATCACTCGCCGACGGCTTGATCCGTCTGGAATTGACGGCGCTTCGTGCGGCGCGTCAATGTCAAGGTTGAGGGAAACGTACAAAGGAGCAGAAGCAGGCTCGGGTGAGGATGAAGCGCCCGTCACTTCGATCGTGCCACGCATCCGCCAGTGATTGAGTCCGCACCAACGTGTGCAGTAGAAGGTATAGATCCCAGGCTTGTCGAAAGTTATAGTGATGTCAGTGACTTTGCCAGGCTCGACATCCACCGCATCCATGTCCATCTGACCAATGGCAAAACCATGCATGACATCATCGGAAGTGAGTTTCAAATGAAGAGGTTTGCCTGCTTCCGCCTGGATGATATCGGGACTCCAGCCGCCGTTCTCCGCCATGTGCGCGTGGATGATGCGGCGTGCGTGACCAAAGATACAGCGGCGTTCCCGACCGCCCCGATAACTGCCACTGTGACGATAGCGTGAGAGGAGTTCCGAGCGTTTCATAGCAACAACCAGAGCATGATCAGTGTGAGGGCAAAACAATAAACGATGACAGGAATGGACGATGTGCGTGTTTCGCTTGCGGCTTTTTGTGCGGTGCGCGCCGACCAGATCAACCCGCCAACCAGCGCCAAGTGTTTGTGCAGGCGCAAGAATGGAGGTGAGCATCGGCTGCCACGCGGCGTTTGCCGTGCCGAATAGATTCCAACCGAGACCCAGCGGATCGGAGAGCGCGGCAAGGATGTAGGAAGCATTGGTGAGACACAAAAGATAAACTGAACGCCACCCAGAACATCAAGCCGAGCGGGATGAGGGCAGTAGAGAGAGATGCGAAACCCTCACCCCAACCCCTCTCCCAGCGGGAGAGGGGTGAGGGTGAGGGCAAGATGCCAATGCAAACAACCCAGGAAGCATGACGAAAATGATCGCAAGAAAAATAACTGCATATATAAACCATGCGCTTGATCCGACGTTATACGCCGCATCTTTGAGACTCCCCCACGGACCCAGCAACACGCCCGCGTAGATCATCGCCGAGCCGAGCATGATGAAGGCTTTGAAGGCTTCGTCCATGCGTGTGGAGGGTTTGGCGAGGTCGGCGGAGAAGGGACGCAGGTTGACGGCGATGTTTTCATGCGGGCAGGTACGGATGCATTCCATGCACAAGCCCGCAATAGGTGTTTTTGGTTAATCCACCAGGAAAAACATCCCACGGGCAGCCATAGCCTGCTGATGAACCGTTGTAACAAGGTTTGCCTTCACAGGTCACACAAACTTGTTTGTCTTTGATGCGCAATTCAATGGGAGCGGTTTGAGAATACAAACCGATAAATCCACCAACTGGGACAGAGATAACGGCAGAAGGCGCGGCGCTCGAAGATCGTGCTCAGTCCAATTGCGGCGAAGAGCATGGCGGCAAGGACAATGCCTGTGATGTTTGGTGTTGTGAGCAGGACACTGCTGAACAAAGCCAATAAAAGGAACGAAATATTTTGCATCCAGATGTTACGAAACATTTTTGGCACACGCAGATTGAGCCACTTCGGTCGTTTCTCTGGCGGACTCAATATCGCTCCGCGTTGCAGCCATTCACCTGGCAGAGGAATTGGGCAGACCGCACACCATCCGCGACCGAAGAACGGAACAGCCACGAGTATTAGAATCGCCCACCACGCGATCCATACGAAAACGATGCTGAAGTTGTGGCTCCCAACAGGCGTGCCGATCAGTCCCGCAAGAATGGCAAAGATGTATCCGACCAGCATCACGATAAATACCGCCAGTTGAGGATAACGGCTTTTGAGTGCGTTCTTTATGAAGGGATTACGGGTAAGTTCGATCTTTGCCATGGGGAGATTATGCTTTTTGCCTCATTGAGATGACCACACCAACTATAGCCAATGCCGCCAAGCCCGATTGAACGATAGAGCCAGTTGTTTGTGCCGACAGTCAATTTGCCGATCATGAACGGATGCATCGCTCCGCAGGTGATGTTGCATCGGAAGCGGAAGGCGCCTGGCTTGTCTGCGGTAAAAGTTAGTGTTGCGCTCTGACCTGGGTCGGCTTCGACGGAAACATCGTAGCCATCCACGTACAAGTCCATGCACCACGTCTGTGCTGATAAGTTGGATGGTCACGGTGTCGCCCGTGTTGACTTTAAGTTCGGAGGGAGAATAGGCAAATTGGCGCGCGTCAATCTGAAAGGTCCGCGCTTGAGGCGTGGCGGGTGGGGCTGGAAGCGGCACGAATGCCACTACCAGTCTCAGCCATCAAAAAGAGGAGAAGAAAGATGCGGGGGTTCATCAGATTAAGGAATGTTCGATGTGCCGTATTTGGAATAGGTCGTATCTACGTATGCCCTGATCTCTGGGACTCTTCCCGTCCCGCAACATATCGCATGACATCCTGTGTGATGTCCACGCAGATGGAACAGCCGAGGGCGTGGTTGTCGAAGGCTATATTGCCCGTATCGTCCACGCTGGAAACATAGCAATCGTAATTGGAGGTATGACCGATGTTCCCACAGCCGCAGTAGCAGGGGATGTTTTTCATAATGTCGGGATTTGCCGCATTGAATTGATAGGCAGCCTGTACCGTCACAGGTGCGGATTGCACTTCCGCAGGCATCTGGTCCATCGGTATCATGTGCAGGTCGCTGGATTGCTGGGAAGAACAAGCGGAAATTGTGGTCGATAGTAAAGCCAGGATGGTAGAAAAAAGGAAGAGTTTGCGCGTTACTGAAAGCATATTGAGCTCCGTGTTTAGGTGGCTCAATAATAGTCTGACAATTCTGGACTCTACAGCGCAGTATGGCGGAAAAGCGTACACGCCAAATGGCGTATGATGAATGTAATGCCCCATATGGATAAAAATAAATCAGGCGCAATCGTCATTGCGCCTGATTTATCTGTCGAATATGATATCGTTTATTCTATCGCGGCGCCACATTTTGGGCAGTGCGACCAATTGGTTTGCAATTGCGTACCACAATGGGAACAGGTGTGTTCCGATGACCGAGTTGCCGTCGTGTGGGCTGGAGCAAAAATCGAAGCCGCACTTTTCTGCGTGCCATTATTGAACAGCCATAGCCCCAAGAGAACAACCATGATCACTGGCACTGCCAATGCCAACAGCATGAATAGAAAACCAAAACCCATCATTGTGAATTTCTCCTTTCGTTGAATTTGTTCTCAGTATAGATGTTTATCGTAAAGAAACGGTAAAGTTAGGAAAAAGATTCGTTGAAGAAAAATCACTCAGTTGTGAGCCGCGCCTGGCGCAGCAATTGGGCATTGATGGCAACGATGATCGTACTAAGCGACATCAACAACGCGCCGACTGCTGGCGAGAGCAAAATATTCCATGGCGCCAATACGCCAGCCGCCAAGGGCAGGGCAATGATGTTATACCCAGCCGCCCACCACAGGTTTTGGATCATCTTGTTATAACTGGCGCGGCTCAACGCGATGATCTTGACCACATCGAGCGGATTGCTTTTCACCAGGATCAAGCCCGCCGATTCAATTGCCACGTCCGTGCCGCCACCGATGGCAATGCCCACGTCTGCACCGTGTGAGCGCGGGCGCGTCGTTGACTCCGTCACCGACCATCGCCACGCGTTTTCCCTGCGACTGCAACTCTGCGATCTTTTGATCCTTGTGTTCGGGCAGGACTTCTGCAAAGACATGGTCGATGCCCAACTCGGACGCGACCGCTTCAGCCACGGGACGGCTGTCACCCGTCAACATGGCGACTTCCACGCCCATCTCATGGAGTCGTTGCACGGCTTGTTTACTTTCAGAACGAATCTTATCTGCTACAGCAAAGGCGGCGACGACTTCGTTCTCAACCACCAGATAAACAACGGATTGTGCTTTTCTTCCAGCTTCATCAGCAAAGCCTGAAAGCGACTCTGATGGCGTAAGTTCAAGCTTTTCCAGCAGTCGCGGTCCGCCCATGTAAACAGATTTTCCGTCAAATGTCGCTTGTACACCGCGTCCTTTGATCGCGGAGAAATTGCTGATCGTTGGCAGATCAACCTTATGGTCGTTTGAAGCGTCTCGAATGGCGCGCGCGATCAAGTGTTCAGAGTCCCCTTCGATTGCGGCGGCTAAAGCGAGAGCGCGGTCATCGTCCCAACCTTTTATTGCGGCGATTCCAACCACGCCGAATTTGCCTTCCGTCAACGTGCCCGTCTTATCGAAGACAACCACATCAATGTTGCGTGCGGCTTCCAACGCCAATCGGTTGCGAACGAGAATGCCGTTGCGCGCGCCCATCGAGGTTGTGATGGCAACCACCAGCGGAACAGCCAAACCAAGCGCATGCGGACAAGCAATCACCAACACAGTGACCACGCGTTTCAACACATCGATATTGAAGCCAACCGCGATGATCCATGCAATGGCAGTGATTGCCGCAACTGCTAACGCAACATAGAACAACCAACCCGCGGCTTGATCCGCAAGTAATTGTGTTTTGGATTTCGACTTCTGTGCCTGATCCACCAGACGCATGATGCCTGCCAGCGCGGTTTGATCACCTGTCGCGGTGACGCGCACCCGCAGGCTGCCATCCCCATTGATCGTTCCTGCTATGACCCTCGAGTTGATTCCCTTATCAACAGGCTTCGATTCGCCTGTGACCATCGACTCGTTGACGCTGGACTCGCCCTCCACGATTTGACCATCGGCAGGGATACTCGCCCCAGGGCGGACGAGGAGAACGTCATCTTTCTTGAGTGTGTTGGCTGAAACGGACTTTGTGTTTCCATCCGGAGTAACAAGCTCAGCCTCATCGGGCATCAACTTGGCGAGTTCGTTCAACGCACCCGATGCCTGTCGCACGCTGCGCATCTCCAGCCAGTGACCCAGCAACATAATATCGATCAGCGTAACCAGCTCCCAGAAGAAACCTTCTCCGAGCGCAAAGAGTTGCGCCGCCAGACTGTAGAACAACGCAACTGAAATAGCGAGTGAGATAAGCGTCATCATCCCTGGTTCGCGGTTGCGTATTTCAGGCACTGCCATTTGCATAAATGGAATGCCGCCATATGCAAAGATGATCAAAGAAAATATAAATGGGATCCAATTGCTGCCTGTAAACGAAGGGATGCTAAATCCCAGCCAATTCTGAAGTGTGGGGCTAAATAACAATACAGGGATGCTCAATAACAGGCTTCCCCAAAAGCGACTGCGGAACATCTGCTCGTGACCAGTATGGTCGGCATGGCTGCGCACGATCCATTTTGCATGTCAGGCATATCATGCCCCGCATGTTCATCGTGCATGGAATGATCCATGCCATGCGATTGCATTTCGTCGTTCATCTTATGAGCATCATGCTTCTCGTGTTTGTGTTTCATCTCAAACATTCTGAACTCCTTTCTGCCAAGCCTCATTCTAGTGTAACTGTCGTTTCATGCAAAGCGTGGTTTTACTTGTTTCATATAAGCCAAATAGCCTGTCGCACGAGAGGCTACCTGAGAGGAATATTCAAAATTCCTTCTTTTTGAAAAGTCATAAAGGAGAAAGCAAGAAATTGTACAGGCTATTTGGCGTACTCACTTATAGGCACATCCCTAACAGTCTATAGGGAGTCTTCCAATTGTTAGCCGCAGCAAAATTATTATACTTACTAACGCCAGTCACAAACGTTAGGAGTTGGTTTGACGCAACTGTGCAAAGCCCCACCACCAAATTGCTGAGGCAATGAGGGATTACTACCAGATAAACATTAGAAATCAGGACAATGCAAACCCAACTGTGCAAGGCGGACAGCATGGGAGTTGCACAGGAAATTTACCAATATCTCGACCAACTTCCGTTAATAAACGGAATGGAATACCTTGATATTAGAATATGGAGGAACAAAAAAATGGAACAGCAGAAGCAGATGATGGGAATGAGCTGGGGTCGATTTACGGCGATGATCGCGACTTCAACGTTCGTCATGTTCTTTTTAATGTATCAGCTCATATATTCACTTGATGACGCAACGTTCAGTGTAAACCGGCTGATGGCCTCATTGGTGATGGGATGTGTCATGACCATTGTGATGCTATCCTTCATGTGGTCAATGTACAAGGGAACGAGAACCAAAGTCGCAATTCTGGTTTTTGCCGCGCTGCTCGGCATAACCCTGTTGTACGTAAATAGGAGCCAGGCGCTGATCGGGGATGTCAACTTCATGAAGTCGATGATCCCACATCACTCCATTGCCATCAACAATGCAAGGAAGGCGAGCATTAGTGATCCACGGGTTCGCAAGTTGGCGGACGAGATCATTGAGTCTCAGGTCCGCGAAATAGCCAAGATGCAGTTGCTTATCGACGATATCGAACAGAATGGAGAACAGGGGACGATAGAACTTCCCGCCCGCTCCACGGAAATAACGCCGGAGATGGAGCGCCAGATAAGAGAGGCGGTGAAGTAAATTTGTTCACACTTTAAATAAGAAAAATAGCCTCTCTTTCCACAGGCTATTTTCAAACCAAGATGAAAAGTTTAATGGTGGTGTTCCTGCTCACCTGTCTTACCAATATACTTCTCCGGATCCTTATCAAAGGAAGCCTTACATCCTTGTGAACAGAAGTAATAGGTCTGTCCTTTGTCCTCGGATGTGCCTGCGGCGGTGGCGGGGTCAATGTCCATATGGCAAACGGGGTCGTGTACGGTAGTTGTCATGGTAAATTTCCTTTCTTAAGTTTTTTTATCATTTTACAGACTGTTCACAATGAAGCTGTATTACTTTATTGGTCGAGCGAATATCCAGCTTGTTCCCACTCGACCATACCATTCTTGAGATTCCAGACATTGGTATATCCCAACGACACAAGTCTTTCCGCGGCGGTCTGGCTCATGCGCCCACTGCGGCAATACAAAACGATCTTCGCATTTTTATCTTCTGGAAGTTGTGAAAGCTACTGAGATTCAGTGATCTGGTCATAAGGAATCGATAGGTCAGTATCGTGGATATTCCCCGCAAAGGGAATGTGAACGTTCACGAACGCAAAGTCCTTGTTCTTGAGCATTGCATCCAATTGCCGCGAGTCGACGTTCGTGTATGAGCCGCCGTCCACGCTGACTTTCTCGCCCGTCACATCAACTGCTTTGCTTTGGCAGGCTGAAAGAAATAGGATCGAAATTAATAGGGATAAGATAAGTCTTTTCATTTTCTCCTCATGAATAAGCAGTTTTCATTGTATGCCCGCTCAGATAACCGAGATAGGCAGGTACAAGCGGAAGCACACAGGGTGAAACAAAAGATAGCAACCCCGCAATGATCGCAGTGAGATAAGTCGGCGCGGCGGCATAGGTTGAAAACACCTCGACGAAGTATCCATTCTTGAACGCCCAGATCGCGATCAGACTCATGGTATTCGTCAACAACAAGACACCGATGGTGATGATGAACAGTCCGCTTGCGATCTTGAAATACTTTTGGTAGGGTCTCATACGTTTGATCCAGCCCGAAGCACGTTCAAGTCCCAGTGCCATCGCGAGAAACGGAATTCCCAATCCAAGTGAATATCCCGATGCCAGCCACATGGCTTGTCCAACGGTCTGCTGGCTAAGTCCCATTGTCAGTATCGCGCCGAGCGTTGCGCCGATACACGGGCTCCAGCCTGCGGCGAAGAAAATGCCCATCAACGCCGAGCCGCCAAAGGTCCCGCGTTGACCCGTGTATTGGGCGCGCGTATCCGCATAAAACCAGGGAACGCGAATCACTTCCAGCGTTGCCAATCCAAACATGATGACGATCACGCCGCCGATCTGTGCGATGACTCGTTTATACGCGCCGAAGAGTTGCCCCAGCGCTGTGACAGAGCCTCCCCAACCGACGACAAAGACCAAAGAGAATCCAAATACGAATAAAAGAGCGTGAAGAAAAATCCTTAGTCGGTCATTTGAAGAAACCAATGGGGAGGTTGTTTCTGTTGCCATGTATTCTCTCTCTAAATTTATTTGTCATTGCGAGGAGGCTGTTCTTCACGACGAAGCAATCCCCATAAAACATGAGACTGCTTCGCTTCACTCGCAGTGACATTTAAATCATAAGCAAAATCCCGTCCACCCATGAGCGCAGGATGACGGGATTCGAGATAGGCAATATGGCTTATATAATGCCACTGGGTATGACCGTTCATCGCTTCATAATCGGACCGTAAGCCTGGTTCCCTTTCCCAAAGCGGATTCGATCTTGAGCCGCGCACCGATCAACTCCGCACGCTCGTGCATACCCAGCAGACCAAAATGTCCACTGGGAGCAAAGTCGGTTGGGCTGCTGGGGATTTGGAAGCCAACACCATTGTCTCTCACTTCGAGTTGGATTTCCTTATCTTCATACGCAATATGAAGTGTGGCATTGTCTGCATTTGCATGACGAATCACGTTGTTCAATGCTTCCTGCGCAATGCGATAAAGAACCAATTCCACTTCCCCCGCGAGTCGGCGCTCCTGTCCCTCCTTTTGGAAATCCACAGATAAGGATTTGTTGTTACTTGTTTCACGGGCGAGCATTTCAAGCGCCGTGACCAAACCCAAATCTTCCAAGTAAATGGGGCGTAAGGCACGCGTTAGGCGACGAAGGTTTTCTATCGTTTGCTCGGAGAGAGTTTCCAATTCATCCAGCGATTGGCGGGCAGTTTTGTCTTTAACAGATTTCTTTATCAATTGCACGCGCTGTTTGAGGGCAATGACCGCCTGGATCGTATCATCGTGCAATTCGCGCGCCAAACGATGACGTTCCTCCTCCTGCGCGAAAGTAATTGCCCCGATGTAATCTCGCAGTCCCTCCTGTGCAGATTGCACTTTGCGCGCCATCTCGGTCAATTCATCTTGTAAGTGGTTGATCTCAGATATTCCACCGACGGGTTCCTTGATGCCTTCGAAGTCGCCCCAAGCAAGCGCAGCGGCTTTTGATTCCAATTTTTGCAATGGCTGGATGATCCGTCTGGCGCTGAACCATAACGCGATCAACGCCAGCAGAAAGGCGGGTACAAGAACCAGCGGTGCTATTTGTGTAAGTTGTAGCGATGGACTGCCGACTGTTTCCCACGCTTCGTCTGATAATAAGGCCCAGCCTGTCAATGGGATGGGACTATAGGTAAGAACATGCTCGGTGTTATCCATCTGGATGTAAGCGATCCCGCTTTTCCCAGCCAGGACATTGGCGACAGTTGCCTGATCAGGCACAAGACCTTCAGATGAATGTGCGCCGCTATTAAACAATAAATTCCCTAATGAATCCAAAAGAAAAATAGTTGCGTGACCATCCGCAGGATAGGAAGGTGCAAGCGTTTCATGGGCAAGCGCCTCGGGTGAAAATGCGCCCGCGAGGATCATGCCACGCGGGGAGTATACAGAAACAACAATGAAGATACGATTTGAATTTGGGTAATGCATCGGGGTAGAAAAGATAGGTTCGGTGTCGAGGGGCGCTGCTAGTGTAAGACCCTGTTTACTTTGTTCGGACCAGTTCCAGGGTCCGTTTTGATTTGTGGTGGCGAGCAAGTGTTCTGCGCCATCAAAATATGCCAATCCGCCATCGAAGTCAGCCTTCAAGTCCTCATCCGCAATGATAAGGTTTTCCGAGGAAAGGTCCGCCTCCGAGTTTATGAAAAGCGCGAGACTGGAGACGGTCGTGCCGCGATGATGCAGTTCGGATTCAAGCGCCGCAGCCGCGGCTTGCACCGCGCGTTCATCGCGTTCACCCACCAGCGCGCGCATATCCTGTTGATGCAGATACACACTGCCAAACGCAATGGCAAGCAGCAGCAACGTGAGCGGGAGGATGGTAAGCACAACCAACTGGGTTGTGAAGCCGCGCCACTTGGGAAGAAATGTGCGTTGTGTGTTTGTCATTCGTCCGAGATTTTACCCGTGCTTTGCGATATCCACCCCAATGAGACGGCGCGCATGACGGCTTCGGTGCGGCTGTTGGCTTGCAGTTTGGCAAAGATGTGCGCGAGATGTCCCTGCACGGTGCGGTCGCTGATTCCCAATTGCATACCAATGGCTTTGTTCGTGAATCCTTTCGCCGCCAGACGCAATACATCTAGTTCGCGATCAGTGAGCGATTCAACTGCTTTATCAGGCGTCTTGAAAATGTTGGACATCAATTTGCTCGTGATGCTCGGATCAAGCGCCGACTTGCCCTCATATACATCGCGCACAGCCTGGACGAGTTCTTCCGCTTGACTTGTTTTGAGGACATATCCATTCGCACCCGCCTGCAAGACAGCCATCACATACGGGTCGTCATCGTATGCGGTGAGAATCAGGACGCCTACTTCGGGCAAATGCGAACGTACCCAGCGCGTGACTTCGATGCCGCTGGCTTTTGGCATTTGGATATCCAGCACGGCGATATCGGGTTTGTGTTTTTGGATGAGTGCTTGCGCCTCTTCGCCATCGCCCGCCTCAGCAATGACCCGGAGATCGTTCGCGCTTTCAAGAAGCTCTCTCACCCCCGCGCGGACGATGTGGTGGTCATCCGCCAGCAGGATGCGAATTTTTGTCTTTGATTTGCTCGATGACTTGGGCATAGCTTTTCTCATCCAATTGTTGGTCATAAATTCGTGACTGATAAATATACGGGAAGACCAACCAGGTGATTCCCAGACCAGCCAAAAGTCCAGTGATGAAGCGCATGATCGAGTTGAAAGAACCAAGCGCGTCGCCTGCGTAGAACGTTATAGGGAGAGCCTGGTTTGTCAGTACAGCCAGCCATGTATTTGTATCACGGAATCCCTGTCCGATACCAGCAAAGTCACTGACCATATGGCTTATGCCGTCAATTGCAATTGGAAGGAGGAAGAGAACGAAAACCCACCACGAGAGAGGTTTGATCTTGCGGCGCATTGGATACCAGATCAATGCAAAGAACCAAACGCTGGTGTAGAATGAGATCATACGATCGGACCAGGCTATCTTCCAACCCGTTGATGCGTTACCGACAAACTGGCGAAGAATCATGGGATTGTCTGTATTTTGCCAGGCAGATTGAATTTCACTCAGGGAGTACATGGTCTTCCCGCCAAACCAGAAGAATGAACGTTCTGGAAGTTGATGACAGAAAAAGGAATATATAAAGTAAATAATCTTCCCTGCACCCGTCCAACCGAGGTGCATAAACACGGGCGCGAAGTAA
Organism: uncultured Chloroflexia bacterium; assembly: GCA_963753655.1. Taxonomy (GTDB): domain Bacteria; phylum Chloroflexota; class Anaerolineae; order Anaerolineales; family Villigracilaceae; genus Defluviilinea. Next base: position 681,922 of record CAVWDB010000006.1, on the reverse strand, counting down.
GGCAGAAATACCCACACGCCATAGACGATCAGGAATGTTTCAAACCAATGCGCGCTTATCCCTTGGAAGATGGACTGCGTTGAATGTTTTGGGGAATTCAGTGTAGAAGACATGCCATTCCAATTTGATACGAAGTAAAACAGGCGCCGTTATTTGTTTGACGCTTGTTTTACTTCGTATATTACAGCAACAGAAACCGAACCAGCATTCGCTATTTGACCGTAATCGGGAGTTCCATACCCGCTTCGTAGTGACCTGGTGTGTGGCAGGCAAACTCGATCGTTCCAGCGGGGGCAGGTTCAGTGAACGTATAATCAAACGAAGCCGTTTTTCCTGGCTGCAATTCATTCGCTTCCACCATCGCAAGCGCCATTTTATCCATTTGATCCATGCTCATGCCCATTCCCATCTGATCTTTCGTCAGTGGAGGCATGACCATCATTTCGTGCTCGACAGCGCCGCTATTGGTCACCACGAAATGATATGGTACACCGACCTCAAAAGAAGTTTGGGATGATTGGATGCCAAACTCAGTCATGGTGATATTAACTTCATTGGAATTTCCCTGCGATCCACAGGCGGTCAACACCAGAATCGCGATTGTCAAGACTACAAAAAGCCTTTTACTTGTAAACATTTCTCTCTCCTTTATTTATTAGGTAAACATGGCAATTCAAGTGTAGGTAATTTGTCAGGGAAAAGACAGAGCCAAATATCGCAGTGACACATAGGCGATCTTGCTTACATAGAATTGGATACCTTGATAAGTTGTTTCCCGCTCAGCGTTGTGATTACGTGATCTGCCAAAGAATTAGTGGTTGTAGATGCGATGGTTTCTGCGATGGAAAGCCAGGTCTGTCCATCATTCCCATGCAGGATTAGTGTCTCAGGTTCTTCAGACTCTCCGTAAACAAGCAGGATCACCATCTGGCAATCACAGGCATCCGTTCCATGATTCGGACAGGGACAATCATGCAACCAGTCCGCGCGGGCATGCAAATCAAATGTTTGCACACAACGCAAGCCCGCCCGCGTCAACTGGTCTCTTGTCAAGTGCAGGGCATCAGCACAGGGATGGTTTATAGATAGGAAGGGGTGGGTATTCATTGAGGCTCTATTGGTCCCATTCTATGTGAATCCACCCCAAACTTAAAGCGCGACATCACTTATTCACATGTAGGCAATATTGCCTATAAAGCAATGACAACTGTCAATATAGTCAATTATCCATTAGCAAAACATCCTTAGTTTGATAGATTTGACCTCGGAGGAGTTTCCATATGGATGGTAATTATTGCTGATAGTAGGTGCAGCGAATTTAGTTTCCACATGACAGGTGTTGCGAAAGTGTTGCGATCAGGATAAAAACGCAGTTGAAATATCGGACTCAATGGACATTTACACCCATGAAAAATGCAAAAAACTAAACAAAAACACACAAAATGGATGTATTGGAGGAGTTGGAACATGAGCATTTAGAATCACATAGTAGAGGTCCGGGGTTCGAGTCCCTGTGCGCCCACAAAAATACAATCTCCTTCTTTGGGGATTGTATTTTTGTGGTAAGCCTTTGGGTGTTGCAATCACAATGGACACATGGGAATTGTTGAAAGCAATACATCTATTCCACAATGATCGTACCGGCAGTATTGGGCGAGAGCCTCGGCAGGCTAAAATAAATATAGGTACCCGGCGTATCAAACGTTTTTGAAAAACGCTGACCTGGATACAGCAACCCGGAGTCCCAGGCTTGCGCGTTCTCAGGCAGGTTTACGATACGGTTCTCACCTGCCTGTTGCGGGTCACAAGTAGCGGACTGCGAATAATAGGATTTATTCAGCCAGGTAACTGTCGCTCCACGCGGGACTTTTAGGTTGGCAGGCTGATAATGGATTTCGCTCTGCTCGAGGACAATATCCACTTCATACGTGTCCGCGTCCATGCTTTTGGGCGCGCACGAGGCAAGTAAAGGTGAACTCAAACTCGTACCAATGGCAAGAGAAAGCACCTTGATAAATCCCCGCCGTGAAATTTGAGGTTTCTGTTTCAGTTCTTTCATAGCTCCTCTCCATAAAAATCAACCAAGCAGATGGTTGGGCTCTTTTACATATCGGTCACGGATGGCTTCCCCCGCCAGATAGGCGAGAGCCAGCAACGTGCCTGTGGGGTTGACGCCCGGGTTTTGTGGATACAGCGCGGCACCCGTCACAAACACATTGGGCGTATCCCACACCTGACCATATTTATTCGTCACAGAATTTCCGGCATCTGTGCCCATGATCGCCCCGCCAGTGGGATGCGTGCTCTGGTATTGATGAATGTTATAAGGGTCAAGTTCACTGGTGGTATGCATCTCAGCGGGCGCCATGGTCTTCATGATCTCATCTGCCTTGCTGGCGATATATTTGTACATGGCATAATCGTTATCATGCCAGTCAAAAGTCAGGCGCAGCAAAGGTCTTCCGTCCGCGGCTTTGTAGACCGGGTCCAGGTCCAGGAATTGATCTTCATACGGAAGGCTTTCCCCTTGCATGACAATCGTAGCAACCGCATCCCAATTCGCCTTCAGATCTTCCTTCCAATCCTTACCCCAGGATTTCTTCCCCGTACCCTCCAGCGGAAGATCATCCGCGGAAGTATTTGGGTCACGTTCGCCCAGGGTTGAGAAAAGCATGCCACCGCCGACAAAATCAAGATCGCTGTGATCAAAGATATCTGCCTGATAGTCGAAGATCACGTTCTGCGTGGAGGTATTCCCCATATACAAATTAAATCGCCGACCTGGAAACTTGCCAGTCGTCATTCCATGCCAATGTTGATAAGTGTAATTCTTGCCGACCAAATTCTGATCGTTCCCCACGCCATTGGGATGAGCATCGCTCTTTGAAAGCAATAACAGGCGCACATTGGTAAGCGTGAACCCTGAAACAATCACGATATCCGCGGGTTGTTCCTGCTCCACTCCTTGTGCATCAATGTAGGTCACGCCAGATGCCAACCCATCTGCTCCCACATTGATATTAACCACTTTGGAATTCGGGCGAATCTCATAGCGCCCGGTTGCGAGCGCGGGCGGGATATGTGTATTGATTGGTTCGGATTTCGCATCCGCTTCACAGCCGAAGCGGGTACAGAATCCACAATACAGGCAGCCCGAACGGACGTTGCCAAAACGATCCTGATACGCCTGGGAAAGAATCCCGGCTGGCTGAGGAAAGGGATGATAACCGAGCTGTTTGGAGGCATCTGCAAACATACGCGATGGAATGGTCACATTCAATGGAGGCAGTGGATAAGGGCTGCTGCGCGGTTCCTCGAACACATTGCCACCTTCGATCTTGACTCCGTTCAAGTTGCCAGCCTGCCCGGATGCGCCAATATCGTATTCCATCTTTGTATAGTAAGGTTCGAGTTCTTCATAACCCAGGGGCCAATCCTTAATGCGGTTGCCGGGCGGCAGTTTATCCTTCCCATATTTTTCCGTGTAGTGAGTGCGATAGTTAAAGTCTGATTTCAGATAACGCCACAACATCCCTGACCAGTGGATCGCCGAGCCGCCAATTCCCTGACCGGGATTGAACGAACCATATTTCCGCATAGGCAATGTAGGCGCATTTGGGTTGGGTCGCCAAGTCCACGTTTCTTTGGCAAGGTTCTGCATCATGGCATGGCGGACGTGGTAACGAAGCGGATCGTGATTATGCGCGAAATCCGGGTTTGCCCAACGCTCAGGTCCCTGCTCAATGGATACAACATTCAAACCTGCTTCGGTCAGAATCTGGGCAAAGATCGCCGCAGTCCAACCGGCTCCTATCGTAACAACATTTACTCTTTTTTGAACAGCCATAATTTCACTCCTCCGGCTCCGGGTGCGGCGTCAGTTGAGAACCACTTTGAGGCACCACTACATTGGGGTTGGCATTGATTCCACTATGGAAGCGATGCAGCATGGCAAGGCTTTGCGGCGGGCGGATTGGTCCTTCTGTGTTCATATCGGTGGGTGTATAGGCACGCTGCGCTCCCGGATACCCGATCTGCTTCCAACCGATCATGTCTTGATTCCCCCCGTAAGCCGGGTCGGCAAACATACCTTGTATGGTATCTCCCTTGAGCATGTCGAAGAACTGCTTGGCAGTGGGGTCGCTATCGCTTGAAAATTGCGCATCCCCACTCTCCATCGCATCGAGAATTTGATCCTGCTGGTCTTCCGACAAGTCTACAAAATTTGCACCAGCATTCTCATTCGAATACTGATTCACTGAAGCCACCCCATTTTGATAAAGTTCAAGCGGTGAAAGCGCAGACTGAAAACCATAGCGGTCAATCTCCGATTTTTTAACCCAGACCACTTGATCATCCGAACTCTGTTCAGGCGGCTGGTCGCCCTCATACGTCTTTGCATAGGGCGGAGGAGTATAGGTTGGCGTGACGTAACCATCGTGAAAAGCCAGCTTCTTATCAATGAAGTTGGTGACGCCCGCCTCACGCGCCCCCGGGTCTGATTCATCACCCGGATAGATTCGTGCCGTAAGCGCCTCTACGGTCTTCGCCTCTTCGGAAGTCAGCGAGACCAGAATGAAAGGCGGCGGGGCGGCCGGAGCAAAGGGAACCTCGGGATATTGACTCTCGATTGGGATGGGCGTAGATACAACGCCTTCCGTTTCTGTTAAATTGGGTTGACAGGCAGCCGCCACCCCTGCTCCTGCTACAGCCCAGGCAGAAATTTTGATGAAATCACGGCGGGATATATAACTTCTTTTTCTAAGGGTTTGGGTCATCGAAAAATCCTTTCATGACAGATAAGTAAATTACGGGAGTGAATATAAATAAGCGGCAATGTTGCGGGCGTCCGCTTCGCTCACGCCCATTTCGGGCATATCACCACCGGGTCGAACCAGTTGCGGATGTTGAATCCATAAGACCAGGTTATCGGGTGTGTTGGGAATCTGACCTGCGAGCAAATTACGCTGGGAGAGATCATCCAACTCGGGTCCAACCGTGCCATTGGCGCCCACAACACCGGGAATACGGTGACAGGTCCCGCATCCGTATTCTTCAATCAGGCCAGGTGCTTTTAATGGATTGCCCTGGGTAACGTGCTGTTGAGCCATAACCGGTGTAGGGTTCGAAGCATTGATCAAAATGGCAATGGCAAAAGCCAGAAAGACGAGCAGCAACGCAACTCCACTGTATCGGTTTGCGAGTTCCTTACTCATTTCCACCTCCTGTAGTTAAAAGTCTGGGATGGCTCTTCTGCATGCGCTCTTCGATTGCTCGAAGCCAGGCTCCAAAATAATAGATGATCAACACTGAAAAGAGAGTACAGCCCGGCAGCCACATGATCAACCCAGCCAATTGCTGGTCATGAAGCGCAGACAAGCCCCACGGATTTGCAGCCGAATAAAACGAGTACCAGCTTTTCTGTGAGAACGTAAGCAGTGCGCCCAAAACACTTTCGTGAAGCAGTGTGGTAAAGAGATAAATGACAGCCACTCCATAGCGCAATTTCTGGTCACGCCCAGTTTTGAGCAGGTACCACCAAAACAGCAGAGAGGTTCCCAAAAACAAAAGGTGCTCGAAGTCATGAAGAGGCTCGTTTTCCAAAGCTGCCTGATAGAACGCGGGAATATGCCAAAACCACAGGCATAGTGCAAAGGCTATCCACGCAACCCAGGGATCGGTGAATCGCCTCCAGAGGCGTCTCAGGCGTCTGGAACGCGCCCACAGTTCTCCGGTCTGGTGTGCGGCGTTTTTTCCGACAGCCCAAAGAAAGATTGGCGAGAACCATCCCAACAGCAAAAGCGGAGCGATCACCTTCATCAACAAAAGATGTTGAACCATGTGCATCGAAAAATATTGGTCTGCCATTTCATCCATTGGACCGAGAAGCGCCAGTGCCAAAATTGCCATACCGCTGAGGAAGCAGACTGCCCGCCAAAGTGGAAGTCCATGCCCCCAGCCAGCGTTTTGCCAAAGCCGCTTCAATCCCAGGATATAGACTCCGCTGATCGCCACCAGGACGAACAGTAAGAAAGCCGCACTCATGTCGGTGATGTATGAGGCGATCAAAATGAGCGCCACAGCCAATATCAAGATACCGAAACGATACTTGGTGGAAACTTTTTTCATGGCAATGTCATCGTGATGATCGGGCAGGGACTTAGGAAGATTGCCGCTACACCGGTTGTGAGAATCAAAAGAAAGAAAAGGGTGCTGACCACAAAACCGGAAACTGACCAAAATGTCCTACTCTCCTGTACATCATCGGCATCCAACAATATGGAATGATCCGCGCGGGAATCCCAAGCCTGATATGCCAGGATACCAGCCAGGAGCACGATCACTCCGGCAACACCAATTGTCAGATAAACAGACCACTTGCTTCCGCTCACACACGCCACAGAGACCAATCCATAACCGACGAGAATCTGAAGCCCCCATAAGATGGGTCCGGCAAAGAAGGCGAACGGCAGTTGCCAGCGGTTTTCATTCATTTGTGTCTTTTGATTATTCATCTTGTCCTTCAATACAACTTACAAATACGGCGAAAGAAACAGCGACGAAAAGATAAAGATCCACACCACATCCACGAAATGCCAGTAGAGCGTCACATTCTCAACGCCTTGAAAGCGGTCACTTGTAAAATGTCCGTATGCGGCTCGTACCTGGATATAAGCATTCATCAACAAACCAGCCAGCACATGCGCAAAGTGAAGACCGGTAATGCCCCAAAAGAGCGAGCCATATGCCAGGTCCTGGGGTAAAAATTCCAGTTGGGTATATTCGTACACCTGAATGCCAAGGAAAACGGCTCCCATCAAAAAGGCGATCCCCAGCCCAATCCGCAAACGATTCACATCCCCACGACGAATGCCGCTGGATGCCCACTGCATCACAAAACTGCTGGCGATCAAAATGACCGTGTTAATGCTCGAAAGCGTTAACTCAGGCAGTTTGATTCCCTGCGGGGCCACAGAAGAGAATTGAAACGCAAATAAAAATAACTGGCAATCAAGGAGGCAAAGATCACAGCTTCGTTCAAGATCAGGATCACCATGCCCCACCAGGAGGTCGAACGTGAACCGCTAACCGCGGCTCCCATCGGCAAATTCAACTTGCGAGTTTGGGCAGCTTGAGCGGTCATTCTGTCTCTCCTTCCACAAATGAAACGGGTTGGGGCCAAAGCCACAACATCATCAAACCAATCGCCAGGATTGCCCCGATCAGCGCCAGCCACCAAAGACTTACGAGCACCCCAATGAAAATGACAGCCAGAGCCAGCGAAAGCCAGAACGGCACGGTGCTATCTTCCGGCATATGCAGGATGACTTCCGGCTCAGCTTCCACGAGACTGGAACCCAACGTTTCGCGTTTGGATGGATCTGTGGGATCGTTACGCATCAAAATCGGACTCCGTTCCTGCTCCGTTTTCGAACGGGCTTTTCTCTCATCCCAAAGCGGATTACGGCTATGCACTTCGGGTAAAACCTCAAAGTTATAGGGCGGCGGCGGAGAACTGGTCGCCCATTCCAACGAGCTTGCATCCCACGGATTCGCCTCCGCCACTTCTCCATTGTTCCAACTCGAGAGTACGTTGATCACAAAGAGCACGATCCCCGCGCCAAGCGTAAAGGCGCCAATGGTCTCCAAGAAGTTCAACCAACCCCAACCCAAGCCGTCTGCGTAGGTGTAGACCCGCCGAGGCATGCCGAGCAGACCATTGATGTGCATGGGGAAAAAGGTCAGGTTGAACCCAATGAACATCAACCAGAAATTCCACTTCCCGAAACGTTCATCGAGCATTCGCCCCGTGATTTTGGGAAACCAGTAGTAAAAAGCGCCAAAGATTGGGAAGACCGCGCCTCCAACCAATACATAATGAAAGTGCGCCACCACAAAATAGGTGTCGGTGACCTGGCGGTCAAATGATACTGCCGGGAACATCACCCCCGTCAACCCACCCAGCACAAACAGAAAAATAAAACCAGCAATATACAACAACGGAGTGCGGAATACTGGTCTTCCGCTGAGCATGGTTCCCAGCCAGGCAAAGATTTGAATCCCGCTCGGGATGCCGATGAAAATACTCGAGATGCTGAAAAAATTCAGCACCAGGGGCGACATTCCCACCGCAAACATATGATGCACCCAAACGCCGAAACCAAGAATGCCCGTTGCCACTGTGGACATTGCCAACAAGGTATAGCCGAGTACTCTGCGGCGTGAGAACACCGCCACAATTTCAGACACAATCCCCACTGCCGGAAGAAAAATAATGTACACATCCGGGTGTCCAAACACCCAGAATAAATGCTGCCATAACAAGGGATTGCCGCCCGCTTCGGCGTCAAAAAAATGAAAGCCCAATGTCCGCTGGAGCGTCAGGAAAAAATTTGCAACGGTCAGCGGCGGGATGGCAAATATCACAGCAAAAGAAGTAACGAGAATTGCCCAACAGAATAACGGCATTCGACTCAAGGACATTCCCGGTGCGCGCATCTTGAAGATGGTGACGATAAAATTCAGCGCGCCAGCAGTGGTGGCGATGCTGAGAAAGATCAACCCCAACGACCAGAAATCCAAATTCAAGCCTGGTGAATACTGGCGCGTGGTCAGTGGAGTATAGGCAAACCAACCGCCATCGGGAGCCATGCCGAAGAATAGACTGGAATACATGAACAAGCCTGCGAAAAGAAAGACCCAGTACCCAAAAGCGTTCAAGCGTGGGAACGCCATATCTCTTGAACCTAACATCAAAGGGATCAGATAATTGCCAAAGCCAAAGAGCATCGGCGTGGCAAAGAAAAAGATCATTGTTGTACCGTGCAGGGTGAAGAATTGATTATAAGTTTCAGGGCTGAGGAAAGTATTTTCGGGTATCGCCAACTGTGTACGAATCAGAAGCGCTTCGATTCCCGCCAGCGAAAAGAAAAGGAAGGCGGTCAGAATGTAACGTTTTCCGATCACCTTGTGATCCACGGTGCCAAATACACTGGTTAGCGGTCGCTGGGCTTCCCAAACTTTTTCCAAACGAGGGTTTACAACAGTTGTTGCCATTTCACTTCCTTCTCTCATTTTAGAGTCGCCAGATAAGCAAGCAAAGCCTGAACCTGATCTCCGTTAAGATCCATGGGCGGCATATAATTGCCGGGTTTGATCGTTTGCGAATTGATGATCCAGCCTGCCAGGTTGCCCGGAGTATTCGGCAGCGTTCCCGAGCCAATGGTCTGTCGACTCGCCAGATGCGTCAGGTCGGGTCCTATACGACCAGAGGCATTTGTGCCTTCGATGTTATGACAATACACGCAAGCTGATCCTAAAAAGGCTTGCTGACCAGTCTGTTCAAGGCTGCCCACTTTCGGGTCCGGAGCGGAGGCGCTTTGATTCTCCAGCCAGGCATTAAAGTCCTCCACCGATTCAGCAATGACCAAGAAAGCCATATGCGCATGTTGAGCGCCGCAAAATTCCGCACATTGACCGCGATAGACGCCCACCTGGTCTGCTTCGAGGGTGATCGTGTTGGTCTGCCCGGGGATCAGGTCTATCTTGCCGTGCAACTCAGGCACCCAAAAACTATGAATCACATCGGCAGAGGTAAGATGTACAGTTACTTTTTGTCCAACCGGAATATGAATTTCATTGGCAGTATCAAAATTTTGATTTGAGTAACGAACTTCCCACCACCACTGATGACCGATGACTTCAATATCTAGGCTGCCCTCATCTTTCACCGCGGTTGAGCGATTGACAGAATTCTCGATGCGAATTCCCAGCCCCATCACAATCAACAATATAACAACTGGGACTACGCCTCCGCTGATCACCACATTCCGCAGGGAGCTTTGATCGTCGGCGTAAAGATCCTTATCGCTTTCATCATCGAGGGAACGTTGATAAGCCTTCCACAATAAAACAGAAATGATAACCAAAACGATCCCTGCTATTGCGAACATCAACCATGTCAACGATGCAACATTGTTTGCATCCGGTCCGCTTGCAGCAAGGACAGAAGGAGAATTTGTACAAGCCGTTAAAAGGAATCCCAGTAAGAAGAAGAGATTGCGGTATGTATTTTGTCTGATTTTCATACTTCCCTTTTCGCCTATCGAATTAAATAAATCATTGTTAAACTTTTCCCTTGCCCAGAGAATATCGGAAGAGAAATACAAGATAAAGGTGTGTCTGCTTTGGGTGTGGATGCGAATCCACGCATGGCTGAAGTTTGTCTTCCCCGCTGCTCACTCATGATACTAAGCAACCAACAATGACCGTCTTGCTTACATCTATGGTTTACGTACACTTTCACTTTCGTCATCAACTATAGGACAAAAGAAGATATTGCTCAACCAGGGAAATCCCTAATGGTCCATAGGGATAGTACCTTCTCAAAAAGATTATGTATTCTGCTTACAACCCGAACTGCCACTGTTTAACCACATTGAATCAAGGACACTATCGATACCAGACTTAGAGGAACAACAAGAACGGCACGCGCTTCAGCAGGCACATAAACGAATAGATTGCGTTTATGATCAGTAATGCAGTCTACGCCAACGTAGATAAAACCGCATGCCCGCAGGTTGTGCCTCTTTATGACGATTGAAGAGTCCCTGTGCGCCCACAAAAGCCTCATTTCGCCGTGAGGCTTTTTGTTTTTTACGATAATGAACACCCGGCAAACGACTCGTCTTGCATCCTACATAAGGACTATAAGAGTGTTGTAAGAAACTCCTAAATCCACTCAACCTGCTTTATAATTTTCCCCTATGGCAACGCGAACCAACGAGGCATGGCTCTCAGACCTGCGCGCAGATGGAGAAATCCGAAGCGCGGCAATTGAAGACTTGCGTGCCATCATCAGTAAAGGGTTGCCTTATGCTCTTTCACGCTGGCTCTCCCCCGATCAGCCGCAATTCAATTCACTGGTAGAAGAAGTGACGCAGGAAACATTGCTGCGCGTTCTCGATCAATTAGGCACATTCGAAGGACGAAGTCAATTCACCACCTGGGTACATAAGATCGCCATCCGCATTGCGCTTACCGAACTTCGCCGCAAACGCTGGCGGGATTTGTCACTGGACGAGTTGACTGAAAATGAGGACGCTCCACCTCCAAACGGTTTGCTGGCAGACCCGCAAGCCAGCCCTGAAACTTCTGCCGAACGCACGGACATGTTGGAACGAGTCCGTAGGATTATTAACGAGGAGTTGACGGAACGTCAGCGTCAGGCATTATTGCTGCTGGGGGTACAGGATATGCCCATGGAAGAAGCCGCCCGCAAATTGAAGACCAACCGCAACGCTCTATACAAACTCTTGCATGATGCACGCTTAAGATTACGCACCCGGCTTGCCACGGAAGAGATCGCGCCTCACGAAGTGCTTGCGTTATTTGAACAAAAGTAAGATTAATTATTTGTTAAACGTCAAACCAAGTGTATGAACCTGAAAGAACTCATTGAACGCGTAAGAAACCTCATCGCCCCACAGGAACAGCTTCGCAACGAAACGGTTCTCGGGCTTTTACGTTTACTCGAGGAAACGGATGAGGAAGAATTATCATGCAACGAAATCTTTATGAGGTTGGATGAATTTGTTGAGCGGGAGGTGGATCAGAAGGATGCGGCAAAACTTATGCCGGTGATCCGTGAGCACCTGGATACATGTCCTGATTGTTGTGAAGAGTTTGAAGCGCTGCTCGAGGTGATCGAAAAGACGGAAGAAAAATAAAAGCGACAGGTTTGCCTGTCGCTTTTTTTGATCATTCGTGAAAGAGTTTCTCTCCGGCCCTGATCGGAACCTTTATCCGATTCTCTGCCGGGGTGATCGGACAGGACCACATCTCGTTGTAGGCACAGTAAGGGTTGTAGGCAATGTTGAAATCCACGAGGAAGTGATCTCCCGGTAAAGCTTCTGGTTCAAGATAACGCCCGGCAGGATAGGTCTCCTCGCCAGCCAATGCATCCACGAACGGCAGAAAATATCCATTTTCGTTCTGATAGATCGTCAATTCTGCGGCTTGTCCATCCACTTGAAATTGAAATTTTCCATATCGAACATAGCTCTGTACACCTCCTGTGGAGGTTTGCATCTGCAAAGGTTCCTGTTCCTTCATAGGCTCTACTTTTAACTTCCAACCGTAAATCTTCATTCTCCGGAAAATATTGCAGACCTACAAAACCGCGCTTTTGTTCGGGGGTTAAAGGGCTTTGTGGATGCCGCCCAAAAAATTGATCCTTCTCCGCTCGAAATTCTGTTAACTCACTCATCATGCCTCCAATTAAGTTGACTGTCACTTCCTAGACATACAGGTAGTAAATATTCTTACAGCGTTCCCTCTCAGAATGTCCTCTTGCGATTTCACAGCTCTTATGCTATCGTTATTTTATATGACCGAAAAAACCGTTCTAATCATTGAGGACGAGGAAGATGCCGCTGAACTATTCGCAGAGATGATGCGAGTCAGTGGTTATCGGGTCGTCAAAACATCCAGGAGCGCTCCTGCCATTTCGATAATGACGGAAAATAAGCCAGACGTTGTCCTGCTGGATATTATGATGCCGGAGATCTCGGGGCTCGATATTTTACGTCAGATGCGGCGCGACCCCAACCTTGTGAACATTCCGGTCATTGTACTGACCGCCAGGAGCATGCCCTCTGATATAAAGGATGGCATGGAAGCCGGTGCATCCACCTATCTTACAAAACCGGTTGGTTTCAACGATCTGAAAGAAGCCGTCGAACACGCGCTCGGACAGAAATCGTCCACATGAAAATATGAGCCTTCTGCGAACATTCGTAGCGGTGGAAATTCCCCCTCAAATTCAGGAAATCATTCAACGAGAAACTGAAACCCTTCGCAAAGCAATTGGCACCTCTGTTGTTCGCTGGGTTCCATCAAAAAATATCCATTTGACCTTGAAATTTCTTGGGGACGTTTCTCCCATGAACATTGACACCCTGGCAGAGATGCTGCGCACGGAAGCACACTCTTGCCCATCATTCGACATCCACATAAGCGGACTCGGCTCTTTTCCAAGCTTGAAGCGGCCACGGGTTCTATTGATCGGGATCCAAGCCCCGGCTGAGTTGGAGGCGCTCCAGCGTGGAATTGAATCCGCAACAGCCAGCCTCGGTTATGAATCCGAGAGACGCGGCTTTTCCCCTCATCTCACACTGGGGCGCGTTAAACAAAACCAATTCAAAGCTCGATCAGCAGAAAATCCGTAAGGCGCTCGAGGAGACAAAGATTGACTCGTTCGGCACTACATGGGTCAACTCGGTACATCTTTACAAAAGCGAATTGAAGCCATCCGGCTCGGTATACACAAAGCTATATTCCGCGCCGCTAAAAACTTCGGTGGTTGAGTAGCCTGAAGGGCGTACACCTGCACCCACCACAGGTGCGGTGTCGAAACCAACGGAGTATTTATAACCATAGAGGTGAAAACTGAACGCATTAGAACTTGCACATAAAATTATTGACGCACTGGAAGACAAAAAGGCGGAAGATATTCTGCTTCTCGACATCAAGGATGTTGCATCGTTTACCGATTATTTCGTGATCTGCAACGGCACCAGCGACCGCATGTTGGACGCCCTCGCCAAAGGTGTGCTCGAAGCCACAAAAACGGACTACAAGAAAAAAGGACGCGTGGATGGGAAAGCAAACGAAGGCTGGCTCGTCATGGATTACGGCGACGTGGTTGTGCATCTCTTCTCACCCGATCAGCGTGAACATTATAATCTGGAAGAATTATGGAGCGATGGGAAAATATTGTTGAAAGTGCAATAGTATCTAAAATTTAATAACCGTAATAAAGAATAAATCCTATGCACGATATCCTTGGCGATCTTTCCGATATAAAACTTGTAAAAACAGTAATCAAGGCAAATTGGGAGAATTATCATTATTGCCTTGGACGTTCGCCCACTGTGGAATTATCCGTCGGTAAATATTTGACATGGCTGGTCACGGGCATGCCTGATCATTTTATAAATCTGGTTGTATGCACTGAATTACCGGCGCAGGGGACTGATGACCTTATAAAGAACGCGTTATCCCATTTTCAAGCATTGAACATTCAAAAACTCTCATGGATAGCTGATGAAGGCATTCCATCAATGGAAATAAAAAAGCACCTTGAGACTCACGGTTTAACCTTCAGAGAATCCTTCGCGGTTGAGATGGCCGCCGACTTAACCACCTTGCAGGAAAATAGTCCCAAGTTCAACGGTTTAAAAATCGTGCCTGTTGAGAATGAAAAGATGCTGCGCGAATGGATACACATTGCCAGTATTGGCTTCGGCGTTCCTGTTCAGGTTGAGCCCATCTGGTTTAATTTTTTAATTATGCGGCTTGCAGTCTTCCATTTCGTACATATCTTGCCCTGTTGAATGGAAATCCAGTCGGCACATCCCAATTGTTCACTTCCGCTGGCGTGGCAGGGATTTACAATGTGACTTGTATCCCGGAAGCGCGTGGACAGGGCGTTGGCGCAGCAATTACATTAGCGCCTTTGCTTGAGGCGCGCAAGCTGGGATATCGCGTTGGCGTTTTACAGGCATCGTCGATGGGGTACAAAATGTATCAGCGGCTTGGATTTCGAGATTACGGCAAATTGAGTGTATATTTCTGGGAACAGGGTACAAAGATTTGAGAGAACACCTCCCGCACGATCAACAGGGGCAATCCAACTCGAAGAATTATGAAGCGATGGAAGGCATTGTTGAAGGTACAGCAGCGATGAAAAAAATTAATCTTAAGAACACGGTGTTTTCCGTCCTTCTGATTGTTTCAATCCTTTCAATTATCCTGAACATATTTCTCTATCAACAAACAAGAAAATACTATGCGCTTTTATACGCCGTAGAGCTTGATCCACTTGGTCTTTCTCACTTTCAGAACAGCGTCGAACAACAAATAAATCAACAGCCTGTCGCAGTGTTCTTTGGGGATTCACGCGCAGCACAATGGACTAATCCTGACAAAGTTTCGTTTCCACGCATCCTTGTTTGGTCAAACGACGTTGATGCAGCCGTAAAAGAAGTGAATGACTATATTCTTAGCCTTGCCAGTGAAAAGATTATCGTGTTCAACTCTGCACTCATATTATCAAGTGACGAAGGAAAAATAAGGCCCGAATATAAATATGATCTTTTACATCTGAACAGCGATGGCTATCAGGCGTTAAATACGGAACTTATGAAAATTCTTCAAAAGTTGAAATAAACACAAACATTCAGAATGTCCCCTCACATCATTGCAGTCCTCCAAGCCTTATTCGTGGTATTCCTCTGGGCAACGTCCTGGGTGTTTGTAAAGATTGGGTTAAAAGATATACCTCCGGTTACATTTGCAGGGTTGAGATATTTTCTTGCCTTCCTTTGTTTGTTAGTGGTTTTGATAAACAACAAGGCAAAAGAAGAAATCAAAGGATTATCAAAAGAGGCGTGGACAAAATTTATTGTCCTCGGCATTCTCTTCTACGCAGGCACACAGGGAGCGATCTTCGTCGCGCTTGCCTACCTTCCCGCCGTGACCGTCAACCTGCTTTGGAGTTTTAGCGGTGTTGTCGTGGCAATGCTCGGCATCTTCTGGTTATCGGAAAACCCAAGCATGCTTCAGTGGAGTGGGATCGTATTGGCGATTGCAGGCGCAGTGATCTATTTCACCCCGGCGTCACTCCCTGAAAGTCAATCGATTGGAGTGACCGTTGCCATAATCGGCATCCTGGCGAATGCAATTTCATCCATCATGGGCAGGGATATTAATCGCTCTGAAAAACATCATCCACTGGTTGTGACGGTTGTCAGTATGGGCGCAGGTTCGATCCCATTGCTCCTGTCTGGCTTTATCACTGAGGGAATGCCTGTTATCAACTTGAAAAGTTGGGGAATCATACTCTGGCTGGCGCTGGTTAATACAGCGCTCGCCTTTACACTTTGGAATCATACACTGCGCACTCTTACCGCCATCGAGTCCAGTATCATCAATGGAACCATGATGATCTGGATACCGATCTTTGCGATCTTGTTTTTAGGAGAGACCATTACGGGCAAACAAGTCGTCGGATTGGTCATAGTCATTATTGGTACGCTGGCTGTACAATTAAGAAGAAAACCATCTCCCAGTTAAATAAAAATCGTCCCGCCGATTCTTACCTGTGGGACGATACTTTATTCTCTATTCTCTACTCTCTATTTTTCAAACACCCAACGATCCGCTTCCCTTTTCCAATCTACAAGTTCTTCCTTCCTGAACCACAAAGCGACCTCGCGCTCACCTGTTTCAGGCTTATCCGAAGCATGAATAAGGTTGCGTCCCACTTCAAGGGCAAAATCATGGCGAATAGTGCCTGGAGCGGCTTCAACAGGCTTCGTGGAACCAACGGTCTGGCGGATCGCCGCAACAGCGTTTGGACCTTCCCACACCATTGCCATCACCGGTGCAGAGGTAATATATGAAATTAACCCGTCATAAAATGGCTTGCCTTCATGTTCAGCATAATGCGCCTTTGCCAAATCCATGCTGACCTGCATAAATTTCGCGGCAACCAGACGCAAGCCACGACGTTCAAAACGGGATATGACCTCCCCGATCAATGCGCGTTGCACGCCATCGGGCTTTACTAATACCAACGATCTTTCCACAGCAGTTCCTCCAAAAATTTAATTTTATAGCAAATCCTTAAACACAAAGGCTCATGTTGAGCCTGTCGAAGTGACACAGCGAAAACTAAGGAAAACCTTTAATCTTCTCCCTTTGTGTACTTCGTGTCCTTTGTGTTTAAAAAGGTTCTAACGCAATAATTCTTCTGCCTTGGTATAAGCGTCCAAAGCATCCTGCAATTGATTGGCGCGCATATACGCGTCACCAAGCGTCTGCCAGATACTCACTTCCACAGGGAAGCGATACAACGCATCCCGCAGATCGTAGATCACTTCCTCAAGGAAACGTCCCTTCTTGATGAGTTTTTCGTACGTCTCAAGGGCACCCGGAATATTACTCCGCGAAAGCTCGGTGCGCGCTGATCCAAGGACCGGATCAAGAGGCATGGTCAGCATTCCGGCTCCTTTCCGCGTCACAGGTTCCTGATATGGTTCAGGCGGAGTCGCTGGTTTAATTTCTGTCTTTTTCTCGGCAGGTTTTTTCGATTTTGCCTTTGGCGCGGGTTCAGGCTCATCATGAACAGGCTCGGGTTTTGGCTCCTGCTCTTGGACGGGATCAGGCTCGGGCGCCGAAGGAGGCGGTTGAACCGATGGTTCCGGTTTTTCATCCACGGGGTGCCATTCCTCGGGGCGAGTCGGTTCAATCTTGGGCGGTTCCGCCACCAATTCACCGGTATCATCCCTTAACCAGGCAGGCAAATCATCATTCGATGCGACAGGCATCGCCGCCTGCTCTTCCTCTTTATCCAAGCCACTTAGCCAACCGGAGATGTCTTCTTCCTCCGGAGCTTCTTCTACAGGTGCGACAGTCTGAGCAACAGGTTCTTCGACTGAGCTCTCTAAATCGGATGTTTCAATCGCCTCTGACTGCGGGACGATTGATTTCGACCTCAGTGATATTTTCCTGCTCGATGTTTTGCATCCAGGCTGGTAAATCCTCGGAGCGTTCCAACTGCGCGGGGGTTTCCAATTCGGGTTCATCCAGCGATTTCAACCACGCTTCCGTATCATCATTGCTCGTGGAGACAGGCTCTGGCACGGTATCTGCTTCATCCAAACTTCGCAACCAGGCTTCTGTATCGCTTGCCGTAGATACCAACTCGGGTTCAGTGTGCGCAGGCTCAATCGAAGCGGATTCCTCTTCTTTCGCTTGGGCAATCCAATCCGGCTCTTCTTCCATATCGCGCTCATCAAACTCTTCGATATTTGTACTTTGAGCGGCGGGCGGCGCTTGAATGGGTGTCTCTGCAACCGACTCTGGCGCTACGGGTTCGGGAGTGAGATCCTCCATGACAGGCGGAGGTGGGGGTGTCGCAGATGGTAATGCGTTGCCCGCGTTCTTTATTTTTTGCACCCAATCCGGTTCCTTCTCCATACGCTCTTCCGGCCTGGTCAGTAAACCTTCTGTTGCACCCTGCTTTGCCGCAAGACCTTCAAACCATGCAAGCGCGTCATCGATCTCTTGTTCGCTCTTACCAAGTTCATCCGTATTTACAGGAGCAGGCGGAACAGCAGAAGTCGGCGTTTGCTCCTCAGGAGGAGTCTCCGCTGGGGGCGCAACGAGTGGCTGCACAGGTTCTTGCGGTTCGGTGATATTCATCCCTTTGGCTTGCTTGATCCAATCTGGTTCGTCATCCATGCGTTCTTCGGGTTTGGTTAATAAACCTTCTGTTGCACCTTGTTTTGCAGCGAGCCCCTCAAACCATGAAAGTGCATCGTCGATTTCCTGTTCGCTTGTACCCAGGTTATCCGTCTCTGTGGGAGATATTAAGGTGGGCTGGGATTGCTCCTCCGGTTCAGAAGTCGCTTCGTCAAGGTTATCCATATTATTATTCGATGGTCCCTCAGAGGGAAGAATACCTTGAACGTCTTTCTCCTGCTCTGGTTGATCCAGCCAATCAGGTTGATCGGTCGTTGAAACGGCAGGCATCTCCGCTTCGGACTCAGACCCAAAGCCCTTCAACCAGTCCGGCTGGTCAATGGCTTCAGAGACTGCTTCTGGAGTTTCTTCCTCCTGACCACCCAATCCTTTCATCCAATCAGATTGCTCGTCAGTGGCTTCAGAGACTGCCTGCGGAGTTTCTTCCTCCCGGCCAAATCCTTTCATCCAATCAGATTGCTCACCAAATTCCTGTTCTGGTGATTGAACCGGAAGGTCACTAGTGCCAATTTTATTGATCCAATCCGGAATTTCCTCTTCTTCACTGGTTTGTGTTGCTTCGGGCGGCTTCATGGCTTTCAGCCAATCTGGCATATCGCCTTCCTCTATCGGCTGAGCTTCCGATGGAGAATCCTTTTCGGGTTCATCTTGAAATATTAATTTGCTTTCATCGAATGCGCCGGTAGATTCACCCCAGCCCGCCTCACGTAAAAAGTCCGGGATGTTATCATCGCTGGCTTCCTGGGAGGTAGAAGAGGATAAATCGTCAAAGGCAGGGAAAGCATTGGAAGAAGAATCAGGAATATCTTGAGCAGAACCGAGCGGCGGCTGGGAAAGAGAAGGATACGTTGTCTCGGAGGGAGCATTCTTGAGCCAGTCTGGCTGCTCATTACTTGCGCTTCCACTTTCCAATTCAATCGCCTGCGTGGTACCCCAATCAGACTGCATACCGCCAGCCTGACCATCCCATTCAAAATGTTCGATTGTCACTGCGGCATCGCTTACTTCTTTGGACTGAAATACAGAATCGGTTACCTGCGCCGCATATGGATCGAGTTCCGTCACACGGTGAAGGTAAACCTGTGCACTTTCTGGGCGTTCTCTACCGAGAATCTCCACCAGCACACGATTGGCATCCAGGCAATAGGGATAGCGGCGCAACAATGCAGAAGCGACATCTGCCGCATCGTTCTTCTGTCCGCTGCGGTAGTAGGAAAGTGCGAGCAAAACCTGCATATCACTCCGACCGGGATCTTCTTCCAATACACCTTTGATCTCAGAGATCGCTTGTGGATATAGCTCGCCCTGCACATACATGTGCGCCAACGCCCCGCGCGTCATGCGGATGCGCGGGGGCTGGACACCGTCACGACGACCATATAATCTTTGCAACTCACCCTGAATGGCGGCATTTGACGGTTGCGTCTCAAAGGCACGCTCCATATGCCAGACCGCATCATCGAGTTTACTTTCTTCATCGCGGATAATGCTCATGCCTACGTGAGAAACAAAATCGTTGGGATCAGCGACCAGCACGCGTGAAAAGATATCCACCGCATCGTTATAGCGCTTGATTTCGAGATATACCTTGCCGAGCAGGCGATAGGTTTCAAGATGCTTGGGGAATGTTTTAAGAATGTGATGACAATGAGCAACCGCCTCTTCCATCTGACCGCGGTCCATCATCGTTTCTATTTCCCGGTTATATGCCCGAAGAGATATTTTTGCCATGAATTTATGCACTCCTGCCTGCTATTATAACGCACCTTTTCAGGAGTAAAACAGCGGCAACGGAGATATAACGTCATTGCTGAAAGAATGGGCGGCAAGTACCGCTGCGCTCGCCTCGGCCAGTTTCGACTGATCGTTCGCATGGATCGTGAACAATGGCTCTCCCTCTTTAACCCTGTCCCCAACCTTATGATGGATGATAAATCCCACCGCGTGATCTATCGGATCAGATTTTTTGGCGCGCCCCGCCCCCAGCGTTACCGCCGCTTCACCCACGCTTCGCGCCTGGACTTGAGATATGCTCCCGCTGCGAGGAGACTTTACCTCCTCGATAAATTTCGCACGCGGGAACTTCGATGTGTCGTCTATATACGAAACGTCCCCGCCCTGCGCCTGAACGAGCACGCGTAATTTCTCGAAGGCAGAACCATTTGTAATGGATTTTTCCGCCATGACGCGACCCTCTGCCAGATCTTTCGCGCGCCTGCCCAACACCAGCATATGAGCGCTGACGTGCAGGCAATGTTTCACAAAATCTTCCGGACCCTTACCCCTGAGCGTTTCGATGGCTTCAACAACTTCCAATGAATTGCCGACAGCGCTTCCCAACGGCTGGTTCATATCCGAGAGCAAAGCCACAACTTCACGACCAGCCAGTCTGCCAATATCCACCATGAGGTCCGCAAGGACGCGTGCCTCCTCCAGCGTCTCCATAAAGGCGCCGAGACCTGTCTTCACATCCAACACGATGGCATTCGCTCCCGCCGCAAGTTTCTTGCACATAATGGATGATGCGATCAACGGAATGGATTGCACCGTCCCGGTCACATCGCGCAGGGAGTAAAGTTTTCCATCCGCCGGAGCCAGATCAAGCGATTGCCCCGCCAGTACAACGCCTTTTTCTTTGAGTTGCTTCTTGAATTCTTCCGTTGTGAGATTCACGCGATAGCCGGGAATCGATTCCAGTTTATCGAGTGTGCCGCCGCTAAAGCCCAGTCCGCGACCCGACATCTTGCCGACAGGCAATCCACATGCCGCTACGATGGGAAGCACAGCCAGACTCGTCTTATCCCCCACACCACCGGATGAATGTTTATCCACGGCAAGGTCAACTACATCGCTTAGGTCGAGCATCTGACCGGAATGAGCCATGGCGAGAGTCAAATCGGTTGTTTCCTGCGGAGTCATCCCATTAAGAACCACAGCCATTGCAAAAGCGGAAGTCTGGTAATCCGCGACATCCCCCGATACAAAGCCCTTGACAAAGAACTCGATCTCTTCACGAGTGAGTTGTTCTTTATCGCGTTTCTTGATAATAATATCGACTGCACGCATAAAACACTCCTTGTATTCTTTACTATTTTATCTCAAACGCAAACCACGGAGACACTGGACGGGAGAATTAACTACTCCATATCCCAGTGTCTCCGTGGTTCAAAAACGAAGACAAATATATTTAACTTTTGACTAATGTATATCCCTCTTTTGAATCCTGTACCGTCCAACCCAGCGCGGCAATCTCATCGCGCAGCTTATCCGACTCAGCCCAATTCTTATTCGCGCGCACGCTCAGACGTTCCTCTGCCAGCGCGATTACTTCTTGCGGAGGCCTATGATCGTCAAGTGGAGGCGCATTCAAAACCATATCCCAAACATGTGCAGGGATGTCCTTCTCGATTGGGTCAGGGATTCGAAAATCACCCAATTCCTTCATCTCGAACTTTGAACCGGATGGGTACATCTCAGGGTCACATTCACGAACAATCGAAACAGAACTCACCCCGCTTACCTCACACGTCCCGCTCTCGAAATCCATAATGATGCCTGTATGTTCATCCAGTCCGAGAGTTGTATTCGTTTCAGGGACAAGGTCACACCACTGGTTAAAACGATCCATACCGACAAAACAACGACTGGTATCGAGGTCTGCGCCGCCTTCGGCGTTATTCCAATGCGGCATCAAGGAAAGATGCACCCCGAAATCCGCAAAAAGATTCAACCCATCTACCGCATGGACATCCTGCCCGACCTTGTAGATCTCGTAGACCGGCAAGGCATGGGCGCCGATGGAGATCGTCGCCGCAGAGGCAAATATCAGCGTCGCGCCGAGGCGGTGTCTCGCACGGATCACGTTCCAGGCAAGCGAATCCTTCAATTGTCTGATCGCGTACGTTGGGCTGCCCGGTCCCATAAAGATCATGTTGGCGTACAACAATGGTTTGACGATCTCCGGGTCATCAGGGCTGAATGCGGTATCTTTTTTGCGTGCCGGAACTACATCCACCACAGGCTTGTAGTTTTGAAGCCGGGTCTTCATAAACTCACCCACCTTCCCCACAACCTGCGTGGAGTTCAATTCAAAACCCGCGGGTGTTTCCATCAATGCAATACGAAGCGGTTCGTTGATATTCTTTGCAAGCGACTCAAAAATACGTCCACCGGCCAGGGAGGTTTCACCCGAACCCAGAAAGGCGATTTGTCCTATGGAGTGCTGCATATTTATCTCCGCCTGAGGTTGATGTTTTGCATACCAAACATATCAAAAAATGTACTTATAAGTGAAAGGGGTAGTAAAGTCATGTCACTTTGATGACGCGTTTAGTTCATCTATTACATGCAGAAATTCTTCATT
This sequence comes from uncultured Chloroflexia bacterium, assembly GCA_963753655.1. Taxonomy (GTDB): domain Bacteria; phylum Chloroflexota; class Anaerolineae; order Anaerolineales; family Villigracilaceae; genus Defluviilinea. Next base: position 659,229 of record CAVWDB010000006.1, on the reverse strand, counting down.
GGATGGAATATCCTGCATGGAGGCGCCATAACGTACATAACGGATGTAGCCATATTTATCGATAACACAATTCAAAGGCATACGCCCCAACTTGAATAGATTCACTTCCTGCTTATACATTTTGGCAACCATATGTTCAGGGTCGGGCAAACCGACAAAAGGAATTTTTTCATTCGCCCAATATTGCTCGAACGCCATCATCGTATTGGGTCCCAGGGCAAGAATGACAGCGCCGCGGCTGGTAAACTTATCATATTCATCACGCAAGCGCGCCAACTGCGCGCGGCAATATGGTCACATAAAGCCGCGCAGGAACGCCAGCACAACAGGTTTTCCACGCAGACCCGATAAGCTGACAAGATGCCCCTCGATATCTTCCAATTCAAAATCGGGAGCCAGCTCCCCCGGCGTGATTAGATTACTCATCGGTTAATTCTTTTGCTTTCTTCCAAATCTCATCAAACATCTTCACAGTCAATTTTCCCGTCAATGTGTTTTGCTGACTTGGATGATAGGAACACAATAACCATACGCCATTTTCAAGTTTATAGAAAGCGCCGTGCCCAAACTTCAAACGCGTACTCCCTTTTTGAGAGAGGGCTGGGGTGGGGAATGAAGAATATATCCGCAGGATTCTCTCAAAAGCTATCCGACCCAAACATACGATCACTTTAGGCTTAAGGATTTCGATCTCACGTTCAAGATAAGGCTGACAATTATTCAACTCCTCGGTTGTTGGCTTGTTCGCAGGCGGAGCACAACGACCAGACGCCGTGATATACATATCTTTCAAGATGAGACCATCGCTTCGGGACTCAGCCGTAGGCTGGTTCGCGAACCCAGCCTTATACAACGCTGGGAATAAAAACTTGCCGGAGCCATCCCCCGTGAATTGACGCCCTGTCCGGTTTGAACCATGTGCGCCGGGGGCGAGTCCCACCACAAGGACGCGCGCCTGCGGATCGCCAAATCCAGGCACCGGCTTACCCCAATACTCCTCATTCTTATATGCCTTGCGTTTGACGCGTGCCACTTCCTCGCGCCATTCCACTAGCCGCGGACATTTGCGACAGGATATGATCTCCTCATTAAGTAATTCAAGCTCTGACATGGATTAATTGTATACTGAATTTTGTAACTTTTTGCCCAAACTTGCATATTGTTAAATAGAGACGGTCATGCTGAAATTTGAACAACTATATGTAGGCTACTCACCAGACGTGTACCGGTTTGCCAATTGGCTTTCCGGTAACTCAAAAGACGCAGAGGACATCACTTCCGAAACCTTTGTGCGTGCCTGGATCAATTTCAGCACCATTCGGACCGAGACTCTGAAAGCCTATCTATTTACCATTGCACGCAATATCTATCTGGAATCATTGAGAAAGAATCGAGACCATGTAGAGTGGGACGAATCGCACGCTGACCCGCATCCCAGACCCGAGAAGATACTCGAACACCAAAGTGAGCTGGACCAGGTACGCAATATCCTTTTGACATTACCTGAGATAGACCGCTCTGCATTCGTTATGAGAGTCCAATATGACCTGCCCTATGCCGAGATCGGGCGCGTACTTCAACTATCAGAAAATGCCGTAAAAGTGAAAGTCCATCGCGTGCGGAAAAGACTATTCGACGCACGATCAGAAAAGGAGAACCCATGAAAGAAGTAACGAAAGACGTCATCTTGGATTTATTGCCACTGTACCTGGCTGGCGAAGTTAGTGACGACACGTCGGCTCTGGTAAAAAAGCACCTTGAAAGCGATCCTGAACTGGCTGAGACTGCCAAAGAAATGGCAAAAGCCGACTCGCTCAATAAAGTTCCCATACCGTTCAGAAAGGAGGCAGCTATGGAAACCTATCAAGAAGCAAAAAAATGGATGACGATCCGTGTATTGGGTATCGCCGCCATCGTGGGTGCAGTATTTATATGCTTTGTGCTTGCCATTGGCGCTAGTTTAGTTGCAGATAGCATATCAAAAGCTTTTGTTCATTAATCAGGGGTATATAACCGATGTCGTGATTCTACAAATCATGACATCGGTTTACAAAAGCAAAACATTCGTCACATAAAACAGAACACTGGTACATAGAATCTATAGTATCAACATCGCATCCCCAAACGAATAAAAACGATAGCCTTCCTGTACAGCTATTTCGTACGTTTCCAAAATCTTTTCACATCCCACAAACGCGCTGACCAGCATCAACAATGTAGACTTGGGCAAATGGAAGTTCGTGATCATTGCGTCCACGACTTTGAATTGGTAGCCTGGAAGGATGAAGAGAGAAGTGGAGCCAGAAAATACTTCGACCACGGACGAAGGACGATTGACCGAGGAATTGTCCTCCGTCGTTTGTCCATTGTCTTTTGTCTGAGAACCAGCTGATTCCAACGTTCTCACACTCGTCGTTCCCACCGCAATAACCCGTCCGCCTCTTTCACGCGTCTCATTAATTGCATCCGCCGTTTCCTGAGACAGCTCACACCACTCACTATGGATCTTATGCGTTTCGGGGTCATCTTCGGTCACAGGAGCAAATGTATCCAGACCTACATGCAAAGTGACATAAGCAATTCTCACACCTTTGACCTGCAATTCCTCCAATAAGCGCGGCGTGAAGTGGAGTCCAGCTGTGGGCGCGGCGGCAGAACCCAGCTCCTTGGCGTAGACGGTTTGATAGCGTTCGGGATCGTCCAACTTTTCGTGAATATACGGGGGCAACGGGACATTCCCAACCTTGGAAAAATATGGCTCAATGGGTTCAGAAAATTTGACGAGTCGTTCTGAACCATAAAGCAACTCGATGATCTCTGCTTGAATAATTTTTGAATGCTGTTCTTCAATCTCGATTTGCACCCTTATGCCTACGCGCAAACCGTTGCCGCCGACCAAGACTTCCCAAGTCCTCGCTTCGCGGTCGCGTCGGCGCAGGAGAAGCAATTCCACGCGCCCGCCTGTTTCCTTGCGGGCATAGATACGTGCAGGGATGACGCGCGTTTGATTCAATACCAGCAAATCTCCCGCTTTGAAGTAATCGGTCACATCGCGAAAGATGCGATGCTCCAATTCGCCCCTATCACGATGCAACACCAACAGACGCGATGAATCGCGTGGCTCGGCAGGAGTTTGCGCGATGGAGGATTCGGGGAGGTTGTAGTCGAAGTCGGAGGTTTTCATTCAATCAAACAGGAATGGCTGATATGAACCCGGGGGAACATTCAAATCGATTTTTCTAGGGACAGTCTTTCCTTCGTCAACTCCACCTAAAGAATTTATTTTCTTAACCACCGTCGGCAAACAGAAATCTGCCATTTGCTCCTGAATTTGATGCGAACTAAAATGAAAGATCTCCCAACCAGACAGCTTTAAATCGGTATCACGAACATTTTCCTCTTCAGCTTTTTCTGGATTTGCATGCCAAAAATCTCCATCAGCTTCAATTGCGATGTTATCCTTCGCACAATAGATAGCAAAATCTAAAAAGTAATTTCGTTTCCCAATTTCAATATATTCCTGTCTTTCAGCTGGGATATTCCAAGTCTTGAATTCTTTCCAAACAGATTCTTCAAGACCACTTTCGATATACAAATCATTTATTTCTTCTGCCGCAGAAAAATTCTCCCACGTCGTTGGGATAAATACAATTCGACGCCAACGACGACTTTTTATTGGACTTGGCAATCGTTCTATAGAACTAAACTTAATTTGGAAATATTTCTGCCAACTCTTCTTGTCTTTCGACTCGTTGGGAAATAATTGCCAACGATACACTTCTTGAATGCTTGAAACTTTTCCAAAATAATTAATGGCATAAGCATCTTGATCAAATTTTTTAGTTTGGTAAAACGCGATCCATTTCGGAGGCCATTTATCATTAAGCCATTTGATTTTGCTACTGACAGGAATAGGATACCAAAGTTTCTCACGCAAAACAGCAAAATCAAGCGATTTATTCATAATTGCCACAAGAACTTCGCCACGTTTAGCCATAATTTATTTATTGAGAAACCTTCCAATGAGATTGAGAACTATCGTCAGCACCACTGACACCAAGATCGAACTCGTAACCGGGAAATAGAACGAGCCGTTCTTGCCTTCGATGCGAATGTCGCCGGGCAGGCGTCCGAGCGGGATACCGAATTTGGAAGCCAGAAAGATTCCACCACCGACCAGGAATAAAATCACCCCGCCAATCATCAAGTAGCGAGCAATGGATTCCATCTATTTACTTTCCACGGCTTCAATAGTAGTCAGGATAATGGAAGTGCCATTCCGAAGCGACATGGGAATCTCGGCAATCGAATCGGTATGCAACACTAATTTTCGAATCTCTTCTTCACTTGCCCGTGCAGTCACTTTGATTCTGCATTGCACATTCAAAGCCGGTTCGCCAGCCGCCATAAAATCCCCATCTACATCCACTTCAACGTTATCCACTTTGATACCCAATTTCGTCCCCTCGCGATAGAGGTCATTGCAGTAACATGTTGCAATCGCCAGGAATAAAATCTCTCCGCCGCTGATGCTTGAACCGAATCCCTTGTGCTGTGGTGCGATCTCGACCTTGTTCTGTCTATCACCCTTCGTCATCAGAACATCAAGTTTTCCATTCACGCTGTGCATGCTTGCGCTATATTTCATTTTCAACTCTCTGCAATTAAGGATTCAATTTCACGCAATACCTGCTCTAATGATGGGACATCCGAATTTTTCACGCCGCTCGTCTCATGCTTATGATGTGGAAAAGTTGATATCAATTTATGATGTGCAGAATTATCATACCGAAAGATCAATGTGCCATCCGCTTTTTGGTAGTGATAAGCATACATAATCTTTTCAACAGATGCCCGCATATCGATCAATTCACGAAAAAATAGCAAGGATGAACCATCTTCAAAACCCACTTCGCCACGCACGAAACCAATCAAATCCCCGCGCTTTTCAAGATTTCACATCAGATGATTCTACAAATGGCAGGCTGGCAAGCAAATCCAGAATGGACTGGAAGTATTCCTCAATCAATGCTTGCCTCGCTGAGCGATTGATATTGCGACTCCAGCAAACGCAAGGCGGCCAGTTCCATATTCCAATCTATGGTTTCCAAAGTCTCTTCAAGACCGCCCTCACCCAGTCTTTTTTCAAATTCCGCAGAAGTCATTCCCGCCTTCTTTTCAAAATCAGCGATACGCTCCTTTGTGCGTTTAATACCGTGTTGCAGGGACTTCAACTGACTACGGATCGCCGATTCCACCAGCGGTTTGATCGGTTCCTGTGCATTCGATTTGATCACAATTTCCTGTAACATGACAACTTCCTTTCGCTCACTCATTATAAAACCCTACAACAAGCGTGGTTGTCCCTCTTCGTTGTAGTCCAAACCCAAATGCTCATACGCAGATTTGGTCGCGACGCGTCCCTGCGGGGTACGATCCAAAAAGCCGAGTTGTAAAAGATACGGTTCGACCACATCCATGATCGTATCCTGCTCTTCGCTGATGGAGGCGGCAATTGTGTTCAGTCCTACTGGTCCGCCATTATATTTTTCGATGATCGTCCTCAACACGCGGCGATCCACATCGTCGAGTCCAAGCGGGTCCACCTGTAACAAGTCCAACGCTTCTTTCGCGACGGATTGCGTGATCGTCCCATCCGAGCGGACTTGGGCATAGTCTCGTACGCGCCGCAACAGACGCAAGGCAATACGCGGAGTCCCGCGTGCACGCCGCGCTACTTCCTCGATCCCAGATTCATCCGCAGGCACTTTGAGCATGGACGACGCGCGTTCGACGATCTTGATCATGGCTTCCGGTTCATAATAATCCAGACGATAGACCGCGCCGAATCTCGCGCGGAGAGGAGCCGTTACCAACGCCAGACGCGTCGTCGCCCCGACAACGGTAAAGTGCGGCAGTTTCAAGCGTATCGATCGCGCCGAGGGTCCTTTGCCGATGACAATGTCCAACGAGAAATCCTCCATTGCAGGATAAAGAACTTCTTCCACCGCGCGTCCCAGGCGATGGATCTCGTCAATGAACAATACATCGCCCGCACGCAGATTCGTGAGAATAGCGGCAAGATCGCCCGCGCGCTCGATAACCGGTCCCGCCGTAACCTTGATATTGACTCCCATTTCATTTGCAACAACATTTGCAAGAGTTGTCTTGCCCAAGCCGGGAGGCCCATAAAATAAAACATGATCCAACGCCTCTTCGCGCTGGCGCGCCGCAGAGATCAGAATGCCAAGATTCTCTTTGACTTGATCTTGACCGATCAGGTCATTCAATTTTTGGGGGCGCAACGCGTTATCCACGCGGTCATCGGGTTTGGATTCAGGGTCGAGGGGACGAGGATTGGGCATGGGGGAGATTATAACAATAAACCGCCTCCCAGCTTTCAGTTAAGTGGGAGGCGGCGCGTATCATGCGCGCTTCGCCTTCGGGGCTTCGACTTACACTTCATCCCTACGCTACCTAAGGACACGTTGTCAGCGCGAGCAAATCTGCTATTGCAACGGCTCGAACACTACTTCAACCGTCATACCCCATATCAGGCGCGGGTCAACATCGTCGGCTTTGATACGGACGGTGTAAATCACATCGCCGCCCTGCACGAATGACGACTGACTGATCTCGGTAACCGTGCCGTGCATGGTGACATCGCTCAACGCATCGGCAGTAAATGTGACCCTTTGACCGACGGTGAGATTCACAACTTCGAGTTCAGTGACATCGGTGGTCTCGATGATCCACGCCGAGTCATTGATGACGCTTACGACTCGAGACTCAGCCGAAACCTGCTCGCCAACTTCGACTGCCACATCTGCCACGACGCCATCGAACGGCGCGGTGAGCACATAATTCGACAGATTCGATGCGGCCGCGGCGACTTGTGCTTTTGCATTATCGAGGCGAGCCTCAGCCAGCGCCAATTGATCCTTGTTCACCCCAGCCGTTGATTGTTCATACTGATACTTTGCTTCGGCTTCCGCGGCAAGGGCGGAATCGAGCGCGGCGCGGACGCCATCAGATTCACGCTGTATATCCTCAAGGTCTGCCACAGCCTTATCGTAATCTTTCTGAACCGACCTCAACTTGTCTTCCGCAGTTTTACGTTTGGAATTATCAATATCGAGGTCCTTGTACTTATCGAAATCATCCTGTGCATCTTCGAGGTCCTGCTTGCGGTCATTGACCGTTGCCTGCTGGTCATCCACGCGGTTCGCAATATCTCGCGGATTGACATCATCCCACTCCTTCTGTGCATCCGCGCGCACGATCTGGGCTTCCTGATAGGCATCCCAGGCGGCGGCAAGATTCGCGCCGCCTGTGCGATTGAGCGTATCGAAAACCTGCTGCGCGTTGAGCAATTCGAGATTCGCTTCAGCAAGTTGTGCTTCTGCCTGGCTCGCGTTCGTGAGGCGCGCCAGCACATCACCCTGACTGACTTGATCGCCAATCTTCACGTTGATGGCTTCCACCATCCCACGCACTTGAAATGAAAGGTTCGCCGCTTGCGCTGGTTTAAGTTTCCCTTCCGCGATGACGCCATTCGCCACAATCGGCGCAGACACCACTGACGACGGAGTCGCGGTGGGTTGATTTGTGCAGGCGGTCAATGCCAGGGCGGTGATCACCGTCGACATTATTAATGTATAGAGTTTTCTCTTCATATGTATTCCTCTTAATGATTACTCCGCTGGTTGAGCGAGATCAGTCGAAACCAGCAGGTTACATGAAAATATAAAATTGCCTTGAAACGTGTGGTTTCGATACGCTCCTCGCCATACCCGCATTTGCGTGCGGGTACAAGTGCCACTCGGAGCTACTCAACCACCGGGTTATTATTCATATGCCAACACTTCACGGATCGTGAGCCGCGCCGCATTACGCGCGGGCAATATGCTTGCAACTGTGGAAAGGACCAACACAAGTCCAAGCCAGATCGCATATCCCAAGTAAGTAAATACCACTGTAATGGGAGTTTGAAACACAGCCAGGCTCACGATCGTCGAAAGCCCATATGTGAACGGCACCGATAAAACAATCGCCATGACAAACGAGATCGAACCAATTACGACACCTTCAGCAATGACTGTCCGCATCACAGCGCGGTCATCCGCGCCGATGGCGCGCATGATCCCGATCTCACGTGTGCGTTCAAGGACGTTCATGCCCATCGTTCCGGTCAAGCCCATCGAACCGACGATGGCGGTCAAGATTGCCATAATGAGCAGGAACACGACCAGCGTGTCCAGACTTTCTACTGCTGTATCCAGTGAGGCGCTCCCAGCCTGTGCAACACGCACCTTGTATCCGTGATCACGGAAATACCGATCCAACTCCTCCGCCTTTGCATCTTGATAAGCGCGGTCATGTTGCGCAGTCACGACCCTGAACGATAAGGAGCGATTCGCCTGATTATTCATCCGCGAAACATATTCATAGGGTGAATACGCCAGCACACCTTCACGGTCCACAAATTTGAAAATACCGATCACTTCCCAAATCTGCTTGCGCCCCTCGATCTTCAAATTCAAAAGATCGCCCGTTTTCAAGTTTGGATAATACTTCAAGGCGCCCTCACTCACCGCTAATTTACGCACATCATCCGCGCGTATCCAGCGTCCTGACACAAGGATCGGCTGGACTAACGTACTCCGCGCAGGAGGACTCAATATGTTAATGTTCTCAAGCACATGATCTTCATCATCGAGCAATTCACCGCTCGCAAACTGCCAGCCTTCGGCTTTTGTAACGCCAGCCACATTTGTCACAGCCTGCTGGATCTCATCCAACCGATAGGCCTTATCAAAATCAAGCGACACGTCCGCACGGAAATATTTCCCGATCTGACCGATGTAATCATGCAAGGTCACCCGTACATTGAACACCGAGATAAAGATCGCGCCGCCCATCGTCAGCGTGAACAATGTCAGCGCCAGGCGGCTTTTTCTGCGGAATGTATTTCTCAATGAAATCACGAACGGACGCGGAATATGGATGCCGCGCGCCGCAAGGACACGCGTCACTTTGATTTGTGCCCAATCGAACCAGGAGACCCGCATCTCTCCGTCTTTGAACTGCACCTCATCCTCTGCCAGATCCCCACTGAGAGCGCGCAGCACAGTGATGCGCGATCCATTTAAGACGGGTACCAACCCGGCGATCAACGGCACAAGCAAACCCACTGCGATCTGAATGAACAGAGCCATTGGTACAATACGATACCCAAGCAGGTTGAAATTCATTTCACCTGCGATGAACAAAGCCAATCCGTAGGCGCCCTGTCCACCCAACGGGACGGCGATCAATAAAGCCAAAACGCCGAACGCCATGATGAGCGTGATATACATACGGAAGACCTGCCTGCGCTGCCCACCCACCAACTTGATCACACCAATATGGCGAAGATGTTGATTGAGTAGTGCGTTCAATGTATTCGCGATCAACGAACTGGAAAGGAACACGATCAGAATACCCAAAGCCATCAAGATACCCAAAATGGCGTTGACGGTATCCGCAAGTGGGTGTTCATGTGTCAGCGAAAAACGCAAACGCAAGACGGAGGTTCCGTTCTTTTCGAGTTTATCTTTTAACTCCGCGCCGATTTCGCGGATATGAAAGATATCATCGCCGCCTTCTACAAACGTCACATACGCGCGGTTATAAAGTTTTGGCTGTCCCAGGTATTGGAGGGTATCCATCGTGATATACCCAAACGGAGAAGCCAGGAAATCCCCCGCACCTGCCGCCGTATCCTGAACGATGCCAACAACCGGCAGGGTCCGGGTAGAACCATTCGGCAATTGGAATTCGAGCAGCCCCCCCACACCGACATCCACATGGTTGAGTGCATCCTGCTCCAACATGACTTCGCGTTTTTTCGGTATCGTCGCACCTTCGACCGGGGTCAACAAGTTGATGGCATTCTTTTCAAAGCTCTCGAACGCGACCAGGTCCAGCGTGGTCCATTTTTCGGTGCCGGGCACACGCACACGGATGTTGAACACGCGCCGCCCCTCGGCATCCTCCACACCGCGCTGGTTGTGAATGGAAGTCAACACATCCTCGTCGAAGTTCGCCATCCGCAGTTCCACATTCGCAGGCACATTTGCTGAATAAGAGGCGCTCATGTCGTTCGAGATGATCTGATATGCGCCCGCGATCACACCAATGGAAAATACACCCACGGCAATGGAAAAAACCACCAGTAATGTGCGTCCTTTGTTGTCAATGAGATCGTGTAATACTTTACGCCAACGAGGTTTCATAAGGTCTACAATTTTCGTTTTAAGGTTTTGGATTTTTCACCGCTATTGTCATCGATGATTTGACCATCCGAGATAACAATATTGCGCGTCGTGCGCGAGGTCAGCGACGGGTCGTGAGTCACCATCACAACCGTCTTGCCGCGTTGCGCCAACTCTTCAAACAGGTCAATAATGATATTGGCGGACTTTGTATCCAGATTACCCGTAGGCTCATCCGCGACCAGTAATGGCGGGTCACATGCCAACGCACGCGCGATCGCGGCAAGTTGCTGCTGTCCTGTTGAGACCAGTACAGGCAATTTATTTGCAAACTTTTCCAAGCCCACCAGGTTCAGCATTTCCAGCGCATGTGAGGGACGCTCATCGAAGTCGTACATTTCAGCGAAGTCCATGGAAAGCATTACATTCTCAAGCAGTGTAAGCATCGGCAATAATTGGAAGAATTGAAACACGATCCCCAAATTTCGCCCGCGCCATTTGGAACGCTGACTCTCGGTCACATGGGTATAAATATCCGTGCCGCCAATGACCATGCGTCCATGCGTGGGATGGTCGATACCTGTGATCATATTGAGCAGCGTGGATTTGCCGCTGCCGGACTTGCCAACGATCGAAACGAATTCGCCGCGCCTGATGGTCAGGTCAATACCTTTGAGCACGGTGAACTCACCGGCCGCGTTCTTGAACGTTTTGACGATACCGTGCATGTCGATCATGGCGTCAGAGGAGGTCATGGCGTGTTGGACGGAAACAGCTTGACGGGAGGCGCGAGGCGTGTTCATTTCATCCAGTTTGCGCGCAGAGCGACGCGCTTCGTCTGCTGGGGACGAACATCCAATTCCCCATCTGTGATCTGCAACGTGCGTGAAAAGCGCGGCGCAAGAGACATATCATGTGTCACCATTACAATGGTTTTACCCTGTTCGGAGACAAGGTGCTGAAAAAGTTCGAAGATATGATCGGCAGTGACCGAATCAAGACTGCCCGTGGGTTCGTCGGCAACGAGAATGGGAGGATCGTTCGCCAACGCGCGTGCAATGGCAACGCGTTGCTGCTGTCCGCCGGAGATGAAGGCGGGAAGTTTATCGGCATGTTCCTCGATCTCGACAAGACGAAGCAACTCGAGCGCGTGTTCACGCGATTGTTTGGGGCTGAAACTGCCGCATAGATCCATGGGCAAGGTAATATTCTCGACAAGCGTAAGCATGGGCAACAACTGAAAAGATTGGAAGACAACACCAAGTGTCTGACCGCGCCATAATGCAACTTCATCTTCACTTATTTTATGAATGGAAATTGACGAGCCGTTGGAATTGACCAGGACCTCGCCCGAGGTGAGGTTATCCACACCGGTGATCATATTAAGCAGAGTAGACTTCCCCGCGCCTGATTTACCGACAATCCCCACAAATTCACTCCCACCCACTTGCAGGTTTATCCGTTTCAGCGCGTCGAATTCACCTGCCGCCGTGGAATAGACTTTCACCACGTCGCGCATTTCAATGAGAGGCTGGGTTGATGTTTTAGGCTGCATACAGGATCACGAAAGACTTATTTAATTCCCGGGAGGTCCCAAAAATCAGACACACAAAAACGGCTGCCAAAGGCAGCCGTTCCATTAACGTGCCGTGCTTCATTATCCATTTTACCCCCATCGTTGATCTGTGACAGTTTTCCTAATTTTGTACTTATATTATCCAAACGGTATATGGATAAGAGCATTCAACACCAGGGCGCAAATCATGGGTCAAAAATCATAGGGAAGGCTATAATAAAGCAACCCAATTTCGGAGGCTGTCATGTCAAATGTTTATGAATCCAAACATCCGCTCGTTGCCCATAAACTTTCCCGCTTAAGAGATAAGAACACTGAACCCAAGAAATTTCGTGAACTGGTACGAGAGATTGCCGCCCTCCTCGCCTATGAAGCGACCGCAGATCTGATGACCACGCCACGCGAACTGGAAACGCCTCTTGCTAAAATGACAGGACAGGAACTCAAAGAGAAGATCGGTCTCGTCCCTATTCTACGCGCGGGGCTGGGTATGGTCGAAGGCGCATGGGGATTGATGCCCAGCGCTGAAGTCTGGCATATTGGTCTATACCGCGATGAGCACACATTACGTCCGGTCGAATATTACAACAAGCTGCCTCTCGAACCCACTGTTTCGGTGTGCCTGATCCTTGACCCGATGCTGGCAACCGGAGGCTCGGCAACCGCCACAGCGGATGTACTGAAAAAATGGGGCGTGAAGAAGATCAAATTCGTCGGTCTCATCGCTGCACCGGAGGGCATCAAAGCCATGCAGGAACAACATCCCGATATTCCCATTTATATTGGCGCAATTGACGATCATCTCAATGAACGTGCTTACATTGTCCCAGGCTTGGGCGACGCGGGAGACAGGCAGTTTGGGACGGGATAGTTAGAGATTAGAGAATTAGAGAGTGGAGAATTGGTGGTCGAGTAGGGCTGAGCGCGACGTGCTGAGTTTATCGAAGCATTTGTCGCGAAGTCCGTATCGAGACCAGACTGGAGATTGCATGGCTTATAACGAAAAACTGGCAAAACGGATTCGAGCCGAGCTTGGCGAAATCCCATTTGTGGAGAAGAAGATGTTCGGCGGCGTTGGGTTTCTGCTCCACGGCAATATGGCGTGCGGAGTCCATAAAGAAAACATGATCGTACGCGTGGACCCCAACAAGCACGAGAAACTCCTAAAGAAGACAGGCACAAGAATATTTGATATTACTGGCAGACCGATGAAAGGCTGGCTGATGGTCGAGCCTGAGGGATGTAGGACAGCAAAGCAACTCAGCGCGTGGGTCAAGGAAGGTGTTGAGTTCGCGTTGACCCTTTCGTCAAAATGATTATGAAAGCAATGATTCTCAGAGAGATCACTTCTCTCAAACAAAATACAACTCCACTATCGTTAGAAGAAATGCCCAAGCCCCAAATCGACGAAGGCGAAGTTTTGTTACATGTTATAAGATGCGGAGTTTGCCATACAGAATTAGATGAGATCGAGGGAAGAACGCGACCCGCCCATCTGCCTGTTATTTTGGGTCATCAGGTCGTTGGTGTTATCGAGGAAGGTGAAAATAAAGGTCAACGTGTCGGCGTGGCTTGGATCGCATCCGCGTGCGGGCATTGCCGATATTGTTTATCAGGGCAAGAGAATCTTTGCCAGGATTTCAAAGCAACGGGACGCGACATCAATGGCGGATATGCCGAGTATATGAAAGTCCGCGCAGATTTTGTACATCCGATTCCCGATTCGATTTCAGATTCAGAAGCTGCGCCACTATTGTGCGCGGGCGCAGTCGGTTATCGCGCGTTGAAATTATGCAACTTAAAAGATGGACAGTCACTGGGTTTGATGGGCTTCGGCGGATCGAATCATATCGTCTTGAAAACTGCGAAATACAAATTCCCTAATTCTCCAATCTTTGTTTTCAGCCGCAACCCGCAAGAGCGTGAATTCTCTCTTTCTTTGGGTGCCGCCTGGGCGGGCGCGATTGATGAGAGTCCGCCTGAGGGCATGGATGCGGTCATTGACACAACTCCGGTTTGGAGTCCCATTAGTGAAGCGTTGAAACATCTCAACCCGGGTGGACGAGTCGTCGTCAATGCCATCCGTAAAATAGAGGCTGATAAAGAAGTCCTGCTGGATTTGGATTATTCATCACAGTTATGGATGGAGAAGGAAATCAAATCGGTTGCAAATGTAACGCGCAAAGACGTGCGCGAGTTCTTACAAATAGCGGCAGAGGCGAACATCAAACCCGAGTTTCAAGAATATGATTTAGAGGATGCCAACCAGGCTTTGCTTGAACTAACCCAGGGGAAAATCCGCGGCGCAAAAGTATTACGAATATGACTCTTTCTAAAGATACTGAACAAAACGAAAAGAAACATATTCACAAATCTACGGACTTCAGCGGGAAGCGCGTCTTGGAGATTGGATGTGGCGAAGGGCGGTTGACGTGGCAATATGCATCCGCCTCTTCTCTGTCCATCGGGCTGGACTCTGACCGCAATGCTGTGCGCGTCGCTTCGATAGATCGCCCAACTAAACTTGCTGACAAAGTGCACTTCTCTGCTGCTGAAGCGGAGTATCTCCCATTCCGTAAAGAAACCTTCGATATCGCCGTCCTCGCCTGGTCACTCTGATGTATGCAACATGAAGGCATGGTTCATGCCTTGAATGAAATTCAAAGAGTTCTTGTTCCCAATGGCATTCTTTTAGATCTGCGCCCGGTATTGGACAATTGGCACGTCGAAGTCGCATCCTCGCGCGAGAGTGCGTGAAACGGGACGAGTGCAGGACTATCCCATGGGGCTTGCCGATGATGAAGCCGCCAACCGAGCGATGGCAGAAGCCGAAAGCAATGGATGGTTCAAACGTGAGAACGAAACATTCTTCCCGCTATATTATTCCTGGGATTCCGCCAGCGAGATCGAAGAATGGATTCATGAGGAGTGGGAGGATTTCATCGGTCTCGATGAAGAAACCAAAGGAGCTACCCGCTCCGCATGGGCATTGGGCGACGGGGACAGCCGCGTCCGCGTGCGGGTGAAGATGTTGCTGACGAGGTGGAAGGCGATAAGATAGAACACGAAAACATCTGCTCAGTGAAATATTATTTTGTCAGATCAATTTCTTGAACACAGCAGTGGCTCCATTTGGGTAATGTACAAACAGGCGGTAGGGCGCCACTACTCAACCACCGAATCATTTTATTAATATGATCACCATCATCACCCTCGAACGCCCGGATACGCCCGATGCCATCATGTTGATCGAAGAGCTCGAAGAGCATCTTGCGCCGTTTTATCCTGCCACGAGTCGTCACGGGTATAGCATGGAAAAACTCATCAAACAAGGCGTGGCATTTTTTGTTACGCGCTACGATGGTGTCCCTGCGGGGTGTGGTGGTGTGCAATTCTTTGACACAGCAGAGTATGGCGAACTCAAACGCGTGTTTGTACGGCCGCAGTTTCGCGGTTTGGGTTTGGCAAAGTTAATGCTCGAACATTTGGAAGCCTATACACTTGAACACAACATCGCATTGCTTCGTTTGGAAACAGGCATTCATCAAAAAGAAGCCATCGGTTTATACGAACGCATGGGCTACAAAACTCGTCCCCCATTTGGCGAATATACAAACGACCCGCTCAGCCTTTTCTTTGAGAAGAAAATTATGTAATGCGACATTCATCCCGCCTGCCATGAGCGACATGAATGTCGCATTACAAACGTTCGCCCGACTTCGTATCGAAGAAATAGAGGTGTTCAGGGTCAATCTCCACATAGATCAACTGCCCGATATGGAGTTTTACATCCGTTGGACAAAGACCAGTGAATGTAAAGTGTCCCATGCGGATATAGATCAGTTGAACACGATGGACAAGATCAGGCTCGATCGCTTCAACCTCTGCCCGAAACTGAATCGTATTCACGGGCGGAGCCTCCACTGAGACCATCACCCCCTCGCGTCTCAACCCAAGCGTGACCAGTTGTCCATTTTCGACGAGTGGGAAAACTCGCTCTGAGAGTGGAAAGGAATAATCGTCCACCACCAGCCGTCCCCCAGAGATGGAGCCGCCAGGAAGCGTATCCATGGGCGCGAGTCCGAAAAATTCTGCGACAAATAAGTTGGTAGGATTCTCTGTCAATTCCTGATAGGTTCCCACCTGTTGAATTTTTCCCGCATGCATGACAACGATTTGATCGGCAAGCGCAACCGCTTCGACCTGATCGTGCGTGACATACAAACTCGTGATAGTGAATTGATGAAGCAAACGTTTGATCTCAGTGCGGGTCTGCACGCGCAGTTTTGCATCCAGGCTGGAGAGCGGTTCATCAAGCAAAAATAATTTGGGCGCACGGACAATGGCACGCGCAATCGCCACACGTTGCTTCTCGCCCCCAGAAAGTGTGCCGGGCTTGCGCGGCAGGAGGTCTTTGAAATCAATGCCCATCAACTCGGAAGTGTAGTGGATGCGTTCGTTTGCTTTTTCGTCATCGATCTTGTGCATCTTGAAGAAAAAGGACAGATTGCCTTCGTTGTTGAAATTTGGATATAAGGCATAGTTCTGAAAAACCATGCCAATATAACGGTCTCCAGGCGGGATACTATTCACATTTTCCCCATCATAGAAAACACTGCCAGAATAATCGTTGACGATTCCAGCGGTCACGCGTAACAGGGTACTCTTTCCACAGCCCGAGGGACCTACCACCACAAATATTTGACCATCAGGTATCGTCAGGTTAACGTGATCGAGCGCGTTGACTCCGTTGGAAGTTTCCACAGGCAGGTCTTCCTGAAGGCGTTCCCGCTTTATTTCAAATATCCTGCTTACCGGGTCGCGTACAGGTTTGGAATAGTTTAAGCTAACGTCACGAAGTTCAATTTTTGCCATATTTTTTCCGTCAGAATTGTATCATTGGCACACCCCCACAAACATGAAGAATCATCTGTTAACACAAAATAACCTATTCGAGGAATGAAAAAGAAATGCTATACTCGAACAAAATGAAGAAACAAATATCAACCGATCAAACAGACTCGAATATCAAGGTAGTATTGCGACTGCTCTCCGAAACTCCAGGTGAAATAGAGAGGTTGAGCAAAGGAGGTTCGTTACAAGAATAATTTTTGTAACTGTTGGTTTCGATACGGCGGACAGCGCTTCGACTTCGCTATCGCTCCGCTCAGCGCGAGTCCGCCTACTCAACCAACGAGACATTCTATTTAATGTGAGGCAAACATGTTAGATACAATTCATTTATCCATAGAAGAACTCGAAGCAGGCTTGGATCATATCCGCCGATCGCCAAGGGACGAGGGCGTGGTGAAAATGATTGTGCGCCGTCCCAACATTGACGAACGCGAGGTTGTCCATAAAGGCAAACTCGATGCAGTAACCGGTCTCATTGGCGACACCTGGAAAACCCGCTTCAACAAGCACGCAGAGGATGGAACAGCCAACATAGACGCGCAAGTTACGATCATGAACGCACGCACAATTGCCCTGCTTGCGCAAAGCGAAGAACGCTGGTCGCTGGCTGGAGATCAGTTATATATTGACATGGACTTGAGCGACGAAAACATCCCAACCGGAACGCGCCTTACCTTGGGGACAGCTATCCTGGAAGTGACACCACTACCCCATACGGGATGCAAGAAATTTGCAGAGCGCTTCGGCACGGACGCGACGAAGTTTGTCAACTCGAAGGAAGGGAAACGACTTCACTTGCGTGGAATCAATGCGAAGGTGATCGAGGCTGGAGAGATTCAAGTGAGTGATGGAGTGAGGAAGGTTTGAGAGAATAGAAAAAACATGATCTTATCTGGGAAAACGTAAAGAGAACATGAAGAATAAATTTCATGTATATCATTGATGCACATCTCGATCTCGCATGGAATGCCCTGCAATGGAATCGAAGTAAAGATGCAAAAGAGTACGATGTCGTCGGGCTATGCCTCATCGCAATGACGGATAAAAAAGGAGAACCACATGCCCAAACAACAGATCAAGACAGATTCAGGTGCGTCACCCGTGGGAGCGTATTCACAGGGATTACGAGTTGGCGATTTCGTTTTTGTCTCAGGTCAGGGACCGCTCGACCCTGCAACAGGCAAGATCGTCGGGGCAACCATCGAAGAACAAACTGAACGAGTATTGGAAAACATCAAAGCCATTCTCGAAGCAGGTGGCGCGACGATGGCAGATGTGGTCAAGGTTAGCGCTCATTTATCCGATCTCGCGCTCTTTGAACGGTATAACAAAGTCTATGCCAGTTACTTCCCCAACCCCAAACCAACGCGCACAACGGTGGGCAGTCAATTGATGGGCATATTGGTGGAAATAGACGCCATTGCCTATGTTGGTGACAATTAACCATGTACATTGACGAGTTGGAAACCCCGGTCCCGGTAGTTGATCTCGACATTCTTGAATCCAATATCACTCGTTTGCAAGCATATCTTGCCGATCATAATATTGCCAATCGTCCGCATGTAAAGACACATAAGATTCCAGCCATCGCACAAATGCAAATCGACGCGGGAGCAATCGGAATCACCTGTCAAAAGATCAGCGAAGCAGAAGTGATGGCAGACGCTGGCATCCGCAACATCTTTCTTCCATACAACATCATCGGGGAAAGCAAACTGGCAAAATTGATGGCGCTTGCCAAACGCGTCACCTTGAGCGTTACAGCGGATTCAGAATTTGTGGCGCGCGGGCTTTCGGACGCGGCAAAAAAAGCTGGTTTAACTCTCACCGTTCTTGTGGAGTGTGACATGGGCATGGGACGTTGCGGCGTGCAATCTCCTAATGAAGCGGCGGAGTTGGCGCGCACGATCAATAAACTCCCCAACCTGCATTTCGGCGGCTTGATGACCTATCCAAACAACAGCAACCTGGATGACTTTGTCAACGCGATGGGGAGTCAATTAGCCAGCGACAAAATAGATATTGAACGCGTCAGCGGCGGGGGGACGGCTGTCATGTGGCAGGCTCATACTCATACCACATTGACAGAACATCGCGCCGGCATGTACATTTATGGCGATCGAACTCACGCTCCGTTCTGGCGCGGTGATATTGGATACATGCTCATTACGCATCCTGACAACTGTCGTCAGCAGACCGACAACGGGTAGAGGCATCATTGATGCGGGGAGCAAAACTTTGTCCATGGATTTGTACGGATTGGAAAACTACGGCTATGTCTGTGAATATCCAGAAGCAAAGATATATAACCTTTCCGAGGAGCATGGTCACGTGGATTTTTCAGCATGCGAACGCAAGCCTGAAATCGGCGAGCGTTTGAGTATTCTTCCAAATCATTGTTGTGTTTTTACAAACCTATTCGATGAAGTGGCCGCACAACGAAACAGACAGGTTGAACTCGCCTGGCAGGTTTCGGCGCGCGGAAAGGTGCGCTAACAAAGAAAGCGAACGTCCAACTCCATAGTAAAATCAGGGCATGGAAGTTCAAATTGCCGCCGCCAAGGTCAACAAATACGCCACATCCGAAAGCGGCGATACATTGGAAGTTGTCGAACGCCCCAATGGTGGACTCTCCGTTGTCTTGGCCGATGGTCAGACCTCGGGACACGGCGCGAAAGCTGTATCACAATTGGTCGTCCGCAAGGTGATCGGTCTACTGGCAGAAGGCGTCCGTGATGGAGCCGCCGCACGCGCCGCATCAGATGCACTCTTCACAGATAAAAGGGGGAAGGTAATCTGCACGCTCAACATCGCCTCGATTGACCTGCACAGTGGGACAATTGTATTAACCCGCAACAACCCATCTCCAATGTTCGTTTGTCGAGACATGCAAATCGACCGCATTGATGCAGGAAGTATTCCGCTGGGAATTTCACGCGATGTGCGCCCATCCATTACAGAACTCGCAATCGAAACAGAACTGACGATCATCATTTACACAGATGGACTCGTCCATGCAGGAACACGGCGCGGCCAACCCATGAACACGGCCGAAGTTCTTCGTTCGATGCTGGAAGACCAGGAGCCAAGTCCGCAGGAGATAGCAGATACTCTTTTGGCTCACGCAGTGACCCTGGATGAAAACCGACCCACAGACGACATCAGCGTGCTCGTGATCAAAGTCGCGCCGCGCAATGGAGATAACGTCCGCCGCATGACGGTGAGATTGCCCATTGAAGGAATGAAAAGTTCATGAAACTGATGCAAGGCAATCAATAATGGAGCCTCCGTTTAAAGGCCCACTCATTGGTATCGTTGGTCCATGCGGATCAGGCAAATCAACCCTTATCGGAAAACTTGAAAAACATGGCTATACCTGCCGGCATATCGCGCAGGAACATTCCTACGTGCAGGCCATGTGGCAGATTATTTCAAAGCCTGATATTTTGATCTATCTCAACGCGTCTTTTCCCGTAAGCACGGCACGCCGTAAACTCAACTGGCAGGAAAAAGATCACACAGAACAACTCCGCAGGCTCTCCCATGCCCATGACCATGCAAATATAATCATCGACACCGATGACCTGTCTCCAGACCAGGTTCTACAAAAAGCATTGGACTATCTGACACAACTTTGCAGCAAGGGCAACTCTTCATGATTGACAAAGAGGATTTGTTCATTATGCAGGTTGTCCTTGCCTACCGAAAGAAATCAATGAAAAGACTCTTCGCCTCAGTCCTAAGCCTCAGCCTGCTTCTCATCTCCTGTTCTCTTTTTCAGCCGAAAGCGACTTCCCTGCTCGCCATACCCAAAACTGATCCGATGGACACACCCTGGAATGACCGTTCCATCTTCAAGGACGGACTTGTTCAATCCGAGCAACACGTACTTGAGGAATTAGAAGGCGCCAGCGTATATCATATTGAGTTTACAATTGCAGACGACCTTTACGAAGTTAACGGCACAGAAGAAATCCAATATACAAACACGGAAGATGTCGAGTTGAACGAAGTGCAATTCCGCCTCTTCCCCAACATTCTTGGTGGAGAAATGAAAGTCTTCAACCTTACCGTGGATGGGCAACCTACCTCGCCAAGCTATGGACTTAAAGACAGCTTGATGATCGTGCCATTATCCCCCTCTCTTAAGCCAACACAAAGCGTTGTCTTGAAAATGAATTACGCTGTCACCGTCCCTCAAACAGTTGAATTAAATTATGGCGTGCTTGCCTATTTTGACGATGTGTTGGCGCTTGCTCACTCCTATCCAATGATCGCGGTATATGATGACGAAGGCTGGAACGCCGAAATTCCCCCACAGGATGGCGACGTTACCTATGCAGATGCCTCCTTCTATCTTGTACAAGTTCATGCGCCGAAGGATTTAACGCTGGTCACAACCGGGAGCAAAGTCAGCCTCGACGAAGATGGGCAGGCGCAAGTGGTGACAGTTGCGAGCGGTCCGGCGCGGGATTTCTATCTTGTGGCAAGCCCAATTTTCGAGAAAATCTCGCAAACGTTTGGGGAAGTCACCATTAATAGTTACGCGCTCAAACAAGGTAAGGATGGGTCGCAGTTTGCGCTTGAGGTTGCGTTGAAAGCCGTCGAAGATTACAGCAGGCGATATGCTCCCTATCCATACACAGAATTGGATTTCGTTGCAACTCCGAACCTTGCATTGGGCATCGAATACCCCGGAATGATCGCCATCACTTCGCGTATTTACGATGCAAATAACGATTATATGGAAGCGACTGTCGCACATGAAGTAGGGCATCAATGGTTTTACAATCTCGTTGGCGACGATCAACTCGACGACCCCTGGCTGGACGAGTCTCTCACACAATTTGCCACGCTTCAGTATTTTGCAGATGAATATGGGAGCGGAGGCGAGAATGGCTTTCGCTCCTCGCTGGAAGGCCGTTGGCAGCGCGTAAACAATGAGAAAATCCCAATCGGCTTGCCGGTTGCCGCATATCACGGCGCAGAATATAGCGCGATCATCTACGGACGTGGCCCATTGTTCTTTGTGGCTTTGCGGAAAGAAATGGGAACAGAGGCATTTGACGCATTTCTCAAGGAATATGCTGTCTCCCTTTCCTGGAAGATCGCCACACCAGAGGTATTGGAATCGCTGGCGGAGAAACACTGCAACTGTGATTTACAGGGAATCTTCAATAAATGGGTGTATCCATGAATTGGTCTAGCCACGCCCTATCAATCGGAGTATAATCTCAGCCGCGCCAGCCCCGGGCTGGCATTTTCGTGGATGGAGAAGAATTATGAATTGTCGTAATACAAATTGGTTGATTGTCATTGTCATTCTGTTGATCTTTGCAAGTTGGATCACATTTAGCAATGACATAGTCATTTTTGGCCGTGACATTAAATTGAATCTGGGGCTGGACCTGCAAGGCGGGTTACAAGCCCTGCTTGAGGCCGACCTTCCTCAAACTGACAACGATCCCATCCGGGGATCTGGAGACCACCCGCCAAATCCTTGAAAACCGCATCAATGGCTATGGCATCAGCGAAATGGTCATGCAAACCGCAGGTGACCGCCGCATTGTGGCTGAATTCCCCGGTGAAAAGGACCCTGAAAAAGTAATTGCATTGCTTCAACAAACCGGTTTGCTGGAATTCGTCGATACGGGCGATTACAGACCACCTGAAGGAAGCACCCTTCAGACCGATTACGCGAGCGGAAGTTCGTCAACCGAGCCAATACCTGCCGCGACTGCGGAAGCAACGCCGATGTCACCGAATGAACCAGCGCCCACCCCGGATGCCGCCAGCGCCCAACAAGATACAACTGTTTACCATACAGTTCTAACCGGAAAAGACCTGCTACCATCGAAAATCAGTGTATCCACTGACAGTTTAGGTGGTGGATATCTTATTCACTTCGGGCTTACTTCAGAGGCCAGCCAGATATTTGCTGCACATACCGCCGCGAATGTGAACAAAGTACTAACCATTACATTGGACAAGAAGGTCATCTCAGCGCCCACGATCAACGGCGCCATCACTGGCGGAGAGGGCACGATTAGCGGCAGCTTCACAGCTGATACAGCAAACGCCCTGGCGATCAACCTTAAATCCGGTTCCCTACCTGTTCCTGTCAAAGTTGTGGAAAGCCGAACAGTGGGTGCAACTCTCGGGGAAGAATTGGTTCGCAAGAGCTTGGTAGCTGGCATCATCGGACTATCTGTGGTTATCATCTTTATGCTTCTATACTATCGCCTTCCCGGGTTCATCGCAGACCTGGCGCTCATCACGTACGCTATTTTCTCCCTTGCCATCTTCAAAACCATAGGAGTTACACTTACCCTGCCTGGTATTGCAGGCTTTATCCTAAGCATTGGTATGGCAGTAGACGCAAACGTTCTGATCTTCGAACGTTTGAAGGAGGAATTGCGTGCCGGCAGAAACCTTAGTCAGGCAATCGACCTGGGTTGGAGTCGCGCCTGGCCCTCCATTCGAGATTCAAACATCTCCACTCTGATTACCTGCATGATCTTGTATTTCTTTGGAAACACGTTCGGCGCAAGCATGGTGAAGGGTTTTTCATTTACGCTGGCTCTGGGTGTCGGTGTGAGTTTATTCACAGCTATTATCGTGACGCGTACTTTCCTGCATACTTTGCTGGATAATCTCAAGTCAGTTGATCACCCGCGCTGGTTCGGTTTATAGGAGCACTACAATGAATATCATCAAGAACCGATACTTCTATTTTCTTCTTTCGTTACTGATCATCATTCCAGGGATTGTTTATCTGACACTCAACTGGATCAACCTCAAGACGCCTCTGCCGCTTGGCATTGATTTTACCGGCGGCTCGCTGCTCGAAGTTCAATTTTCCGGCGCACGACCCAATGCAGATGAAATGATGAGTGTCTATTTACAATTTGCACCCGATTCCGATCCTCTCGTTCAATCCCTGGGCGAAGACTCTTATTCCATCAGGTCGAAAAGGATCGAAGACAATACGAAGGGACAAATTGTTAGCGAGCTGGAAACTCGCACGGGAAGCACGGTCAACGTATTAGAATTCACTTCGGTCAGTGCATCCATCGGAGCCGAGGTCACGCGGGCGGCGGGTTTCGCCATTCTGCTGGCGGCAATCGCAATTCTGGGTTATATCTCGTTTGCTTTTCGCGGGGTCGATCACGCCATCCGCTATGGCACAGCCGCCATCCTCGCCATGTTACACGACGTCTTCGTTGTGCTTGGCACAGAGGCAATCCTCGCCTACTATTTAGGGTGGGAAGCTGACGCCTTATTCTTAACCGCCCTCCTCACCGTAATCGGTTTTTCCGTACATGACAGTATCGTCGTGTTTGACCGCATCCGCGAAAACTCTCATGTATATCGCCGTGTTGATTATGAAACGTTGGTCAACCACTCAGTGGTGCAAACCCTCGACCGTTCCATCAATACGCAACTGACGGTTCTATTCACCCTGTTTGCGCTCGTCCTTTTTGGCGGCGACAGCATACGACATTTCGTCATCATATTATTGGTGGGTATTTTCAGTGGGACCTATTCGTCCATTTTCAACGCCGCCCCGATCCTTGTGGTGTGGGAAAACCAGGAATGGAAAAACTGGTTCAAACGCAAAGAAGCTACAGCCTGAACAAAAATCCCTTCCGCAAGAATACGGAAGGGATCTTTTTATTTAAAGTACCAGCCTAAGCATCCGACCCAGGAACGAAGTGCGGCGCAGGGAAAATAAAGTATAAGGGTACTCGTCTTCAATTGTCTTTAAACGTAATATCAATTGAATAACTTTCCAATTTCTATTGGATTGATACATTACTAGAGCCGCCTTTACTGGATTAACTTAAAACCAAGACGACTAGGAAAACAGAAGGTTACAAAATAAAATTCCATCCAACGATGATCAATTGGATGGAACTCTGCGCGCCGTACGCAGGACGGCTGATATTATCCGAGCAAGTTTTATTACCCTCCCAACTCCACTGCCAACGCGTCATAATAGGTGCCAGCCCCAAAGCCATCGATCAAAATATGATCCAATGGTTTCATATTCGGGAGCTCGCGCAAAAATGCGATCATATTGGATGCCGCGCTCACATTTCCAAATTCGCTCAACAGCCACGGCATCGGCATGACAATACCTAAATTCTGTAAATGTTTCTCTTTTAATTTGTTGATCTTGTAATTCGCATGATGAACAATCGCCACAGCCACAGATTTACCCGCCATGCCCAATTCATCCAGCTTGGATTGGTAGGCAGCGTATACCTCGCGCACCACCTGGACACCCGTGCGCACGAATAATTTAACCATGCCCATAGGACCCGCCATGGATATGGACGATCCATCGTGCGGCTCATGCATCAATCCGGCCACACGAATATTATTCGTAAAGGGTTCGGTTACATCAACGTTATACTCCCCTTCCGTTTTCTGCGGCGAGTGTGGATAATACATTGCCACCTGCAATACGCCTTCGTCATCAAATACTTCGCGCGATTTTCCGGCGATAAATTTCATCGTTTCCCCGGGAATTACACCCAAAACACCTGCGGCATTCCCGAACAATTGCAAGGCGTTCGCATCATGTGAGGAGCCAACAAAGCGGCTTAGCCCCTCAATGCCTCCAACAAGGACCTTTTTACCATAAAGTGATTTTGCTATATTCTGGTCAAGTTGAGAATTCTCGGGTAACTCAGGGTTTAACGCCAGATGTAAACTACTCGTGGAACCATCACAGGCCTTATGGATGGTGACTTTCAAAGCATGTTCAGGAATTCCCGCGGCTTTAGTGATCCGATTGAGGTAATCATCTGTAACCGGCGCGCTCATGCCAATCAACACGGCTTCCACTTCGGAGGCCTGCCAATTGCAGGCTTTGATCGCTCCACTTAGAAATCTTGTTCCCACTTCAACCTCAAGCTGGGTATGTTCGTCTTGAGTCAGGTTCAGTGGGATATGATGTCGGTTGCGAAAACCCAATTCGGACAGATTCAGCTTTTCGTTCGCCAGAAGCGGACGTTCCAATCTTTTCTCGAGGAATGTAGACAAGTGCTCGTTGTCATAACTATCTCCCCACGTCCCATAAACTCCTCCAATCCCAACGGAGGGATTGCTGACATGCTCAATTGCAAAGGGAACACCCGATGCAATGGAAATGTTATCCTTTTCAATGCCCGGTCTGTCAAAGAATGAGACAGGGTTGGGGGCTGTACCTTTGGTATCCATATAGATCTCCTTTATCTCTCTTTTCGCGTAAACCCTCATTTACCCCTTTAGTTTCGCTTTTCAATTATTATACAGGGGATTTGATATTTAAAGTAAATGTATTCTTGATTTCATTCGAGAATTTTAAAACGCAAAATGCGACCGGAGCAAAGTATAACCAATAAAATACTCAAGGTTTCATAACGCGTGATATGCACCGGAACTTCGAGTATTTTGGTGAAAGAGACTTATCGGATGTAAAAGCAGAAATGTTCGTAGTGGCTGGAATGACTTATTCCACGTAATCACACCACTCCTCATACTTCTTAACCCTGCCTCGTATCGCATCGTGATAAACATTTTGGACGGCGCGCGTAACAGGACCAGTTTTCCCTTCACCAATCTTTCGAAAATCGATTTCGCTCAGACCAATACACTCGGCGGCCGTGCCACACACAAAAACCTCTTCTGCGATATAAAGCTGGTCGCGCGAGATGGGCTGCTCCAAAATGCGATAGCCGAGGTCCTTTGCGATGGTATGAATCGTGTGGCGTGTGATCCCCTCCAGCACGGGCGCGGTGGAGGGGGTAACGATCTTGCCATGCCGAACCATGAACAGGTTCTCGCCGGTGCACTCCGCGATATATCCCTGCGGGTCGAGCATGATGGCTTCCTGAAAGCCAAGTCTTTCCGATTCTGTTTTCGCAAGGATACTGTTTGCATAGTTGCCTGCAATTTTGGCTTTGGTCATCATCACATTTGGGTGATGGCGTGTGAAAGAAGAGATATTGGCACGAATACCCTTCGCCAGCGCTTCCTCACCCAGGTAATTTGCCCATTCCCAAACAGCAATTGCCAGCGAAGGCTTGCCGTTATCCACATTCAGGTTCCAGCCGCCGCCATCCAGATAAAGCAGCGGTCGGATATAGCAGTCATAAAAACCATTGACTTTCACAGTCTGCTTGACTGCATCGACGATCTGTTCAATGGTCCACGGAAATTCGCGGAAGCCGAGCACAAGCGCCGAATCAAACAAACGCTGGATATGTTCCTGCAAACGAAACACCGCCGGACCCTTGTCGGTATTGTAGGCGCGAATGCCTTCGAACACTGCCGCCCCATAATGAAGCGCGGGGGTGAGGAAGTGCAAAGTCGCTTTTTCGAACGGCACAAGCTCACCGTTCATCCAGATAAATTTCGATTCCATGCCCATAAGATCTTCTCCTTTTTGTTTCGCGCTGAGCGGAGGGCACAGCCCGCAGTCGAAGCGTTGATATACAGGCTTCGTTTGCGGTATGTTTTGCTCAGAGCGTAGATTACATTCTTTTTATGATCTCATCCGCCATCTGGCAGGTCGTTAACTTGCCACCAATATCCACAGTACGTGCGCCCTGGTGATGGTTTCATCAACCGCTTTTTCAATGGATACGGCTTCGGCTTCCAGCTTCAATGAATAACGCAACAACATCGCCGTGGATAAAATGGTGCCCACCGGATTTGCAATTCCTTTGCCTGCGATATCTGGCGCGGACCCGTGGATCGGTTCATACAAACCCGGGCCTGCCTCGCCCAAACTAGCCGACGGCAACATCCCCATTGATCCCGCCAACACAGATGCTTCGTCCGTGAGAATATCACCGAACATATTCTCGGTGACGATCACATCCATCGAAACGGGAGCAGTGATCAGCCGCATGGAGGCGGTATCCACCAGCATATGCTCCAGTTCCACATCCTTGTTTTCTTCGCCGACTTGGGTGGCAACCTGCCGCCACATACGCGATGATTCAAGCACATTGGCTTTATCCACGGATGTGACTTTCTTCTTGCGACCCTTGGCAAGCGCAAAAGCCAGTTCCATAACGCGTTTGACTTCGTAATCATAATATTCAAGCGTATCCACAGCGCGTTCATGTCCATCTTTTGTCTCACGCATTTTGGGTTGACCGAAGTACAAGCCGCCCGTTAACTCACGCACGACGATAATATCCACGCCTTCGAGTTTCTCGCGCTTCAACGGCGACGAATCGATCAAAGCGGGATGCACTTTGACAGGACGCAGGTTGGCAAACACACCAAGTCCTTTTCGCAAAGCAAGCAGACCGCGTTCAGGGCGGTCTTTGGCTGTAGGGTCATCCCATTTGGGACCGCCCACCGCACCAAGTAACACCGCATCAGAAGACTTACAATCCGCAAGCGCCTCATCGGTGAGCGATGACCCGTATTTATCAATGGAACAACCGCCCATTAATTGCTCGGTATATTTGATCGTATGGTTATGTTTGCTGGCAATCACATCCAGCACGCGCACGGCTTCACCGACCACTTCAGGTCCGATGCCGTCGCCAGGGAGCAGGGTAATGTTGAAGTTCAATGTATTTCCAATCCGTAGGGGCGAAGACAATGCTTCGCCCCTACAAAATAATCTCAATGCGCCACCACCAAACCATATTCAAATGAATCTGCCAAAGCGCGCCATGAGGCTTCGATGATATTCGTGCCCGCGCCAACAGTGCTCCAGCGGCGATGTACTATTACGCGTATCGATCAATACGCGTGTAATGGCTTCGGTGCCATGATCTGAATCCAATATACGGACTTTGTAATCGGACAAATGGAAATTTGTGACCTGCGGATAATATCCCACAAGCGCCTTACGGAGGGCATTATCCATTGCATTGACGGGGCCGTTCCCTTCCGCCGCAGTGTGAAGCAATTCGCCCTGCACACGCACCTTGACCATGGCTTCTGCAAAGATACCGCGTCCCTGTACGATGCTCGACGTTGACGAAAAAGTCCACAAGTTCAAAGGGAGGCTTGTAGCCGTATTCCTGCCGCTTCAACATCATGGTCACGGAAGCTTCCGCGGCTTCGAATGAAAAACCGCGTGCCTCGAGTTCCTTGATGTCATTGAGGACGGGAAGAACTTCTTCACCTTCCACTTCCACGCCGTGCTCCTCGGCTTTGCTCAACAAATTGCCGCGACCAGAGAGATCTGAAACGACCACGCGCATCTTGTTCCCAATTGTCTCAGGTTCGATGTGTTGATAGGATTGAGGAGAACGTCGAGTCGCCGCAACATGTACGCCGCCTTTATGAGCAAAAGCGGACTTGCCCACAAAAGGCAGGTGTTCGTCAGGCGTTACATTAGCAACCTCCGCGACAAAATGGGAGAGTTCATACAAATACTGGATACTTCCCTCGGGCAGGCATTGATAGCCCATTTTAAGTTCGAGGTCCGCCATGATGGACACGAGGTTGGCATTGCCGCAACGCTCCCCTACACCATTGATGGTGCCTTGTACCTGGATTGCGCCTTCACGTACGCCGATCAACGAATTGATGACCCCGCATTCAGAATCGTTATGAGTGTGGATTCCGAATGGATGGTTGAGCGCAGGCTTGAGTTCCCGAATGATGCGTTCGACTTCCCAGGGTAATGTCCCGCCGTTGGTGTCGCATAATACGACAGTCTCCGCGCCGCCGCGTATCGCCGCCTGCAAAGTTTCGAGGGCGTAGGCGGAATCCGCTTTGTAACCGTCGAAGAAATGTTCGGCGTCATAGATCACGCGCCTGCCATTGTCTTTGAGATAGGCAACGGATTGCTCGATGATGCGCAAATTATCTTCGTTGTTCGTTTGCAAAACTTCGGTGACGTGCAGCGTCCACGTTTTGCCGAAGATGGTGCAGACGGGTGTCTGCGAATCGATCAGCGCTTTGATGTTGGCATCGTCCTCGGGTCCCCCTTTGACGCGGCAGGTGGAGCCAAACGCCGCGATGAGGGCATTCTTCCATTCCATATCGCGGGCACGTTCAAAGAATTCGACATCCTTTGGGTTCGATCCGGGCCAGCCGCCTTCGATGAAGGTAACGCCAAGTTTATCCAAACGTTTTGCCACACGGACCTTGTCGTTGCTCGAAAGCGTGAAACCTTCCGATTGGGTTCCATCTCGCAAGGTGGTGTCATAGATTTGTATTTTTTGCATAACTATCCTAATGTCATTGCGAGGACGATACTTGCACCAGCACGCAAGTGCAGGTGTAGCCCAAGCAATCTCAGGCACGGGATTGCTTCGTCGCCGCGCTCGCTCCTCGCAATGACATATTAAACTTGCGCTTCAAATGCCGCGATCTCTTTTTCAAACCCCATGATGTAGCCGAGTTCATCCACGCCGTTGAGCAGGCAGGCTTTGTTGAACGGGTCAATGGGAAATTTCACAGAACCATTCTCGAAGGAAAGTGTCTGCGATTCAAGATCAACTGTGAACTCGGCATTTGGCACTTCTTCGAGGTAATCGAACAACATTTTGTGTGTCTCTTCATCCACAATGACGGGAATGAGTCCGTTCTTCAACGAGTTGTTGCGGAAGATATCCGCAAATGACGTGGAGATGACGGCGCGGAATCCAAATGCTGTCAGCGCCCAGGGAGCGTGTTCACGGCTCGAACCACAGCCGAAGTTGTCACCTGCCAAAAGAATTTGACAGCCGGCTGATTCCGGTTTGTTCAAAACAAAATCAGCTTTGGGTGAGCCGTCCGAGTTGTAACGCCAGTCTGCAAAGAGATTGTCGCCCATTCCGTTTTTGTCAGTGGCTTTAAGAAAGCGTGCAGGGATGATCTGATCCGTGTCAATGTCATTGACAGGCAGGGGGATTACACGGGAGGTAAGTTTTGTAAATTGAGCCATGATTTTCCTTTGTATCCGTCATTGCGAGGGCGTTAGCCTGAAGCAATCTCCGTTCACGATGAGATTGCTTCTCGCTCACTACTGTTCGCTCCTCGCAACGACATATTATTTATTTGGTTTCATTCCACCAAAGACCGCCAGTTCATACACGCGGAAGTAACAATCCACTTCCTCATAGCCGATTTCACGCAACCACTCGCATTGTGTGTTCACGGGCAAAAGAATGTTCGCATCTTTATCCGGGCGACTCATAAATGTCTCTGCCACTTCCTCGTGTGTTTTTGTGCCGCCTTTCAACTTTTCCTGTTCATACCAGTGATCGATGATGTGCTTATTGAACAGGTCAATTGTGAGTTGCGCTTCGGCGGCGATGTGTTCGATATTGATAAACCATCCGCCGGGTTCCAGCAGGGAATGGATCTCTGCGTAGATCTCACGCTTGCGGACGTCAGGCTGATGATGGATCGAGTAACTGGACACAACCGCATCGAACGGACCATAAGCCTGCATCCTGTTTACCCAGGCGGAGTCGCCATAATCAAGATTTTCAAAGACGAACTGTGACGAAAACTCTTTGAGTTGTTCTTTAGCCTGGGCAAGCATGGGTTCAGAAAAATCTGCAAGCACACCACGGGCAGACGGATATTCATTCAGGATAGTCACGCCAAGGATGCCATCTCCGCAACCAAGATCAATAAAGTTCCTGACCGGATGCGAGCGTGATTTGAGGATCGACATCATAACGCCGATCTGTTCCGTCACCATGGGAATCGCAACACGCGAAGACAGGTAACGATTTACAACAGCGGATTGCTTCCAAACTTCATCTGTAATCATTGCAATCCCAATCTACGAAAGGACTGTGCGCGGGTCGGTAACAACGCCATGAATGGCTGTCGCCGCGGCGGTGACCGGGCTTGCCAGGAACGTGCGCCCGCCCTTACCTTGACGACCTTCAAAGTTACGGTTGCTCGTGGAAACAGCATATTGACCGGGTTGCAATTGATCACCGTTCATCGCAATGCACATGGAGCAGCCCGCTTCACGCCACTCTGCGCCCGCTTCTTTGAAAACCATGTCCAAGCCTTCCAATTCGGCTTGTTTCTTCACATCTTGTGAGCCTGGCACAACCATCACGCGTGTTCCATCAGCAACTTTGTGACCTTTGAGCATATTAGCCGCGAGTCGGAGATCAGAGATGCGAGAGTTGGTGCAACTGCCGATAAAGACCACATCCACTTTTTTGCCAAGCAGGGATTGACCGGGTTGAAGCCCCATATAGTTCAAGGCTTTTTCAAAAGCGGCTTTCTGTGAGGCTTCAGTGAATGAGTCAACCGTTGGGAACTCGATCCGTGATCCTCATGCCCATGCCGGGATTTGTCCCATAAGTGATCATCGGTTCGATGTCAGCGGCTTTAAGCGTAATAGATTTGTCATAGACGGCGCCCTCATCACTGGGTAATGTTTTCCAATAGGCAACAGCTTTATCCCAGTCCGCGCCTTGTGGGACAAACTCGCGACCTTTGAGATACTCGAAAGTGACTTCGTCAGGGGCGATCATACCCGCACGCGCGCCGCCCTCAATGGACATATTGCAGATGGTCATGCGTTGTTCCATCGAGAGTGAACGGATGGCGGAGCCTGAATATTCGAATACATGACCCGTCCCACCACCGACACCGATCCTGGCGATCAGAGCAAGGATGATATCCTTCGCTGAAACACCTTCTGCCAGCGTTCCTTCGACTCGAACTTCGTAAGTCTTTGGTTTCTTCTGCAAGAGACATTGAGTTGCCAATACATGCTCCACTTCGGAGGTGCCGATACCGAACGCCAGCGCGCCGAACGCGCCGTGTGTGGCAGTGTGGCTGTCACCGCAGACGATGGTCATACCGGGTTGTGTTCGTCCGAGTTCGGGACCGATGACATGCACAATGCCGCGGTGCGGACTGGTCATGCCATGCAGAGTAATGCCGAATTCGGCGGCGTTCGTTTCCATTTGTTTGATCTGGGCCGCCGCCATCGCATCCGCAATGGGAACGCCGATGGGAGTCGTGGGAATGGAATGATCCATCGTGGCAAGGGTCTTATCGGGGCGGCGGACTTTGAGTCCACGCTGGCGCAGACCGGTGAATGCCTGCGGTGAGGTGACTTCGTGCACGAGGTGCAGATCAATGTAGAGGACGGCGGGTGCGCCCTCCTGTTCGGTGACGATGTGCGAGTCCCATATTTTTTGGAAGAGTGTTTTAGGTGTATTGGACATAGAGTTTTCCGTTTTCAAAAGTAATTCGTTGGTTGAGTAGACGGCGGAAGTCAATTTATTTTGCAAGAACTCCTTGTTTCCGCCGTCATATCGAAACCAACAGTATGACAAGCATAATTTTGTAACTAAAGTTGCTTTGCTTAGTGGTGGTTTCGATACGTCCCGCAAAGGACATGCGGGACTACTCAACCACCGAGACACTCCAGATGAGTCAAAACTCAGTAGGCAGGAACAGCCACCCCTGCGTCCAAAGCGGCGCTCTTCATCCCAACATCACGCCATGAGATTGATTCTCAGGGACGGGGTTCATTCCCTCCGTCTGCGCGATGATGAGTTTATTCAGGGCATTGATATATGCCTTGGCGCTGGCGACGATGATGTCTGTATCCGCGCCATGGCCGCCGTATACACGCGCATATCGAACTTCACTTTGCGGATCAATCGCGCTTTGACCGTTATCACTTTGAATGCGAACAGTGACTTCGCCAAGCGCATCAATGCCTGCCGTGATGGCATGGATGTTGAATTCAAGTAATGTACAACGTATGTCTACGATGGCATCGATCGCTTTATAGGTGGCATCCACAGGACCTGTGCCAATTGCCGCGACCGTGTGAACCACACCGTCGGGTCCTTTCAAACGGACGGTGGCAGTGGGCATGCCCATCGTACCGCAGGTGACTTGCATACCATTGAGGAGATACACGTCGCGCGGGCGATAGAACTCATCGGCGATCAGGGCTTCGAGATCGAGATCAGTAATGATCTTTTTTCGGTCAGCCAGTTCCTTGAAACGAGTGAAGGCTTTATCGAGTTCAATATCATCAAGTGAATGTCCCATTTCAGCGAGACGATTCCGCAAGGCGTGACGACCCGAATGTTTGCCCAAAACCAGATTGGTCGAGCTGACACCCACGTCCTCAGGGCGCATGATCTCATAGGTAGTCTGGTGTTTCAACATCCCATCCTGATGAATGCCTGCCTCGTGAGCAAAAGCATTCGAACCAACAATGGCTTTATTCGGTTGCACAACGATGCCCGTATAATTACTGACCAGCTTGCTGATGCGTGAAAGCTGTTGCGTTTCGATTCCCGTTTCCAAATTGAAAACAGGATTGCGGGTCTTCAACGCCATCACCACTTCTTCGAGCGACGTGTTTCCGGCGCGTTCGCCGATGCCATTGACGGTCACTTCGGCCTGTCGCGCGCCTGCTTGAATGCCCGCCAGTGTGTTCGCTGTCGCCATACCAAGATCGTCATGACAATGCACAGAGATCGTAATGCCATCGTGCATGCCGGGCGTGTTCTTGATAATGCCGTCTATCAGTTTATAAAACTCTTCGGGCGTGGTATATCCCACCGTGTCAGGGATGTTCAACGTCGTCGCACCGGCTTTAATGGCTTCGCCCAACACCACATACAAAAACTCAGGATCGGAACGTCCCGCGTCTTCAGGGCTGAATTCCACATCATCGCAATATGATTTTGCGTACGCGACCATTTCCGACACACGCTGGATTACATCTTCAGGATCCATTTTCAACTTGTGCTTCATATGGATGGCTGACGTGGCAAGGAAAGTATGGATACGCGGTCTCTTCGCATCTTTGACGGCTTCCCATGCTTTGTCAATATCGGGTTTATTGGCGCGCGCCAAGCCTGCGATGACGGGAACCTTCGCGTCAGGCTGATCCTTCGACTCACTCAGGGCAACGCCTTCGGGCGGATTCCCCACTTCAACCGCTATCCGTCTGACAGCTTCGAGGTCATCCGGTGAGGCGGCAGGGAATCCTGCTTCGATGATATCCACGCCGAGTCGCGCCAGGTTTTGCGCGATCTCCAACTTTTCAGCAGAGCTCATCGTCGCGCCGGGAGATTGTTCGCCATCTCTGAGCGTTGTATCGAATATCTTAACGTAGTTATTGCTTGTCATACAAACTCCTTTTGGAATGCAGGAGCTTGCTCCTGCAACTCCGACAGCGAGCTGTCGGATTCCAAATCACTTCTTCCAATTTTCAGGGCGTAATGATCGTACCGCCACGCCCGCGCGCCACATTTCAGAATCGCGGATGGCGGCAAGTTCCACTTCGAGTTTTTCGCGATAATCCGCCTGACTATTCGCTTCGAGTGTGATACGCGCCTCGTTGCCAGAGATTACACTTTGATACAAGTCCTTGAACACGGGCGCAACCGCATCACGGAATTTATCCTTCCAGTCCAGCGCTCCGCGTTGGGCGGTGGTGGAACAGTTCGCATACATCCAATCCATGCCATTTTGACCGACAAGACGGATAAGAGATTGTGTGAGTTCTTCCACTGTCTCGTTGAACGCTTCGGAGGGTGTATGTCCATGCTTGCGAAGTTCGGTATATTGCGCTTCCATCACGCCTGCCAGCGCGCCCATGAGAATTCCGCGTTCGCCTGTAAGGTCGGAATGGACTTCCTTTTCAAAGGTGGTTGGGAAGAGGTACCCCGCGCCAATGGCAATGCCCAGAGCAATTGCGCGCTCATAAGCTTGCCTGTTGAGTCCTGATGAATGGCAAAACTGGCATTGATGCCCGAACCATCCAAAAAGTTCGTGCGGACGCTACGGCCCGATCCCTTGGGTGCAACCAAAGCCACATCCACGTGCGGAGGCGGGATGACGCCGGTATCATCTTTGAATGTGATGGAAAATCCATGAGAGAAGTACAGCATATCCCCTTCGTTCAATGTTTCCACGATCTTAGGCCACTGCGAACGCTGACCCGCATCAGACAATAAGTACTGAATAACAGTTCCTTTCTCCGCGGCTTCTTCCACAGAAAACAACGTCTTGCCGGGAACCCAGCCATCTGCAACTGCCTTATCCCAGTTCTTTGTCCCCTTGCGTTGACCAACAATCACGTTGATACCGTTGTCGCGCATGTTCATCGCCTGCGCGGGTCCCTGTACGCCATAACCTAGCACCGCCACGACCTCATCTTTCAAAACTTCCCGCGCCTTCTCAAGCGGGAACTCTTCGCGCGTAACGACTTCCTCTTCTACACCGCCAAAATCGATCTTTGCCATGATGATAAATTCTCCTGTTTTATTTATGTATCGGTGGTTGAGTAGGAGCGAAGCCGTATCGAAACCACCATATTTCCAAGTTATCTTTTGTTTGAATCTAACTTGATGGTTTCGACACCTGCACTTGCGTGCGGGGCAAGTGTACGCCGCTTTGCGGCACTCAACCATCAGAGTTTTCTAGTTACGGCGCCATCGCCGCCATTTCAACTTCATTCTCGTGCTGACTGCCATTCATGCCAGGCATACGACGGACGCCAACGTTGACGCCGCGTGTCATCGAGACTTGTCCTGTGCGTACCATTTCCACGATGCCGATCGGACGCAGGAGTTCGATCATGCCCTCGACCTTGTCCTCTGTGCCCGTGATCTCAACGATGACAGAGTCGGGAGCCACGTCCACGATGCGGGCGCGGAAGATTTCGGTGAGTCCGTTCACTTCGGAGCGGTGTTCGGGAGCGACCTTTACCTTGATCAGAGCCAGGTCGCGAGTCACATTAGGCTGATGCGTGACGTCCTGTACGTCGATCACATTGACCAGCTTGTACAGATTCGCTTCGATGCGATGCGCGTCCACGTCACCGTGGGGACAATCCACCACGATGGTCATGCGCGAGACTTCGGGATTCTGTGTCCGCCCGACAGCCAGCGACTCGATATTGAAGTTGCGGCGGCGGAACAAAGATGCCACACGATTCAGGACACCGGGTTTGTTTTCTACTAATGCGATGAAGGTGTAGTTCATAGATATTCTCCTTCGTCATTGCTTCGTCAGGCTGTCGCCCTCGCAATGACGAGATTATGCCTTTACAGGTCTCCGTATCATTTCATCCAACCCCGCACCTGCGGGAACCATGGGATACACAGCGTCTTCCTGTTCCACTTTGAATTCCAAGACAACAGGACCTTGCGTATTGCGCGCCCATTCGATGGCTTCGTTGACTTCTTCTCGTATGGTCACGCGCCTGGCAGGGACTCCATGTGCTTCGGCGAGTTTCACGAAATCAGGCGTGACCATGTTCACTGCCGAGTAACGCTTATCAAAGAAGAACTCCTGCCATTGACGCACCATGCCCAGGAAGTTGTTATTCATGATGGCGATCTTTACATTGGCGCCCTCTTGAACAGCAGTGGTCAACTCGGCGGCAGTCATTTGGAATCCGCCATCGCCTGCGATTGCCCAGATCTCCTGATCTTTGGCAGCGAACCACGCGCCAATGGCTGAGGGAAGACCAAAGCCCATTGTCCCCGCGCCGCCCGAAGTAAGCCAGCGATTCGGTTTTTCCAGTTGATAATATTGCGCGGTCCACATCTGGTGTTGTCCTACATCCGTAGTGACGATGGCGCCGCCGCCTGTCGCCTTCCAAATATCGGAGATCAAATGAGCCACATACAACTTGCCATCTTCCGCCCAGTTCATGATGGAGCGCGAGTCAGCTTCGTTCTTCCAACCGTTGATCTCTTCGAGCCATTCCTCGTGATCGTATTCATCCACGAGGGGGATCAGGTCGCTTACGACTGTCTTTACATCGCCAACTAATGGAACATCCACAAATACATTCTTATGAATTTCAGAAGGATCGATCTCAATGTGGATTTTCTTCGCTTTCGGCGCATACGTTTGCAATGTGCCGGTTACGCGGTCATCAAAGCGCATCCCGAAGGCAAGGATCAGATCCGAATTTTGAATCGCATTATTGGCATACGCTTCACCGTGCATACCCATCATGCCGAGACTCAATGGATGCGAGGCAGGGAACGCGCCCAGCCCCAACAATGTGCTTGTCACCGGTGTTTGAGTCTTGACCGCAAACTGCATCAAAGCTTCCTCGGCTTTGGACATGATCACGCCGTGTCCGCATAGGATGATCGGTTTCTTCGCCTTTTCGATCAATCTCACAGCATCATCGAGCAGATTGCGCGGCGAGCGCATCACAGGCTTATAGCCGGGCAGCTTCACTTCTTCGGGATAGACAAACTCACACGAACTCAACCTGAGCGTTCTTGCAGATATCGATCAACACGGGACCCGGCCGTCCACTGCGTGCGATATAAAACGCTTCACGGATCGTTTCAGCAATTTGATCTGCATGCGTCACAAGATAGTTGTGTTTCGTGATCGGCAACGTAATGCCCGTCACATCCGTTTCCTGGAACGCGTCGCCGCCGATCAAATGCGCGGCAACCTGCCCTGTGATGAACACAACTGGGACCGAATCCATCATTGCCGTACAAATACCCGTTACTAAATTTGTCGCGCCCGGACCCGATGTGGCCATCGCCACGCCGACCTTTCCCGATACACGGGCATACCCATCCGCCATGTGCGCGCCGCCTTGTTCATGCCGCACCAACACATGATGAACCGGGTAGTTCAACATTGCATCATAGATCGGCATATTCGCGCCGCCCGGATAACCAAACACCACATCCACGCCCTCCCGGGTCAAACACTCCCAAACAATTTCTGCACCTTTTAGTTTCATTCTCTCTCCTCTTTACTTCGTCATTGCGAGGGCGCTTTTGTTCTTCGCCCGAAGCAATCTCCATTTTGATGAGGGGATTGCTTCGTCGCAACGAACGCTTCTCGCAATGACATCAACTCTGTAACACCGCGCCAGTATCCGCGCTTGTAACAAAATGTGAATACCTCTTCAACCACTTGGATGTGATCTTGGATTCGAACGGAGGCAACTCAGCGAGCCGACTCTGGATCTCCGCATCGCTCAATTTGACGTTGAGGCTGCGTGCCACTAAATCAATTTGGATGATGTCCCCTTCTTTCAACGCCGCAATCGGACCACGCGCCGCGGCTTCCGGTGAAACGTGACCGATGCACGCGCCGCGCGTGCCGCCGCTAAATCTTCCGTCAGTGATCAACGCGACCTTATCGCCGAGTCCTTGTCCCATGATTGCGGACGTGGGCGATAACATCTCCTGCATCCCCGGTCCACCTTTGGGACCTTCATAACGCACAACAACACAGTCACCCGCTTTGACCTTACCTGCCAAAATGCCAGCCATCGCTTCATCCTGTGATTCAAAGATCACAGCAGGACCTTCGAACTGCATCATCGGCGCGCTTACGCCACCGACTTTTACAACTGCCACCTTTGGGCGCAAGGTTACCGAACAGAATTGCCAACCCGCCGCGCTTGGAATGAGCATTGTCATATCTTCGAATTACTTCTTCATCTTGAATATCTTTACCTTGAATGGATTCCCCGAGGGTCTTACCTGTCACGGTCAAACGATCAAAATGCAACATGCCCGTCCCCCATTGGATCTCGTTCAATATTGCAGGGATGCCGCCTGCGCGATGCACATCTTCCATGTGCCACTTGCCTGCCGGACTCACTTTACAGATATGCGGCACCTTGTCAGCCACGGAGTTGATGCGTTCCAGCGGATAATCCACACCGGCTTCGTTGGCTAATGCCAAAGTGTGTAGCACGGTATTCGTCGAGCCGCCCATCGCCATGTCCAGTGCGAACGCATCGTCAATCGCTTCAGGCGTCACGATGTCACGAGGCTTGATGTCGCGTTCGATCAAGGTCATGATCTGAGTTGCGGCTTGTTTCGCCAGCGCTTCACGTTCGGGCGTCTTCGCCAGCGCAGAACCGTTATAGGGCAAAGCGAGACCGAGCACTTCCATCAGACAGTTCATTGAGTTCGCGGTAAACATCCCGGAGCATGAGCCGCAGGATGGGCATGCAAATTTCTCGAGAAGCGTGAGGCGCTTTTCATCGATCTTGCCCGCGGAAAAAGCGCCGACTCCCTCAAAGACGGAGATCAAGTCTAATACCTCGCCTTCGGGCGTCATGCCAGCTTTCATCGCGCCGCCAGAGACGAAGATGGTCGGGATATTGACGCGCATCGCGCCGAGCAACATGCCCGGCACGATCTTGTCGCAGTTCGGGATGCAGACCATGGCGTCGAAGCGATGTGCTTCGATCATGGTCTCGACGCAATCCGCAATCAGTTCACGAGAGGGGAGCGAGTACTTCATCCCCAAATGACCCATCGCAATGCCGTCATCCACACCGATGGTGTTGAACTCGAACGGCACACCGCCCGCCGCGCGGACAGCATCCTTTACCAATTTGCCGAAGTCCTGCAAATGCACATGCCCGGGGACGATATCGACATAAGAATTAACAATGGCAACGAATGGTTTTTTGAAATCCTCGTCCTGTAAACCGGTGGCACGTAACAACGCGCGGTGCGGCGCTTTATCAAAACCTTTTTTAACTGTATCTGATCGCATAAATGCTCCTGTTCGACGCCCTCTCTCCCTTTGGGAGAGAGGCTGAGGGTGAGGAAATAAAAAAGAGCCGCCCATGATTAGGGCGGCTCTTTGCTTTCGCTCAGTGATTTACTTTACTCTCACCGTTGCCATCCTAACCACAAATAAATCCTTAATAATAAGGACTACAATTAGGACGACAATAAGGGAGAGCGAAAACAATATGTTCATTAGCTTGTGATTTCGCCCGATTATAGGACGATTTGAGAATAAGTCAAGGGGTAAAAAGTTGTTGGGTAGGGAAGAAAAAAGTGAGCCAACCCGTTAAGATAGAGGTAGATGAAACCAAAGTCAAAACAGGAGGCTCAGATGGAGTGTAGCACAAAAGCAATTGAAGCCATGGCGGAAATCATGGTACAGGAGATGGGCAAGGTTGGATTGGGAGGCGAGGATATACGGTCAGTAGAAATCGGGATGCGAGAAATACTGCGAGAGGTAGGAGCGAAAGCTTTGGGACAATATTTGGAACAACAGGCTGAAGAGTGTCAAGAAGAGGCGGTGAAGTGTCAGTGTGAGAAAGAGATGGACTATCAATTCAAACGGCAGGCGAAGATCTTGAGTGTCTTCGGATGGACGAGCTATCGGCGCAAGTATTATGTTTGTAGTGACTGTCATGTTGGGCAGGCACCACTGGATAGACGGCTGGGGATTGCTGCCGGACAGGTCACAGCAGGGTTGGCGGAACTGCTGGCGTTGGCGGGGGTCGAGGTAGCCTTTGAAGAAGCAACGTGCTGGCTGGAACGCTTCCTCTTGTTTCGGGTGAGTGACAATACAGTGCGCAAGGAAACCGAATGGTTTGGTCAGTTACAACAAGAGGAAGAAGCACAGTGGCAACAGCAGAGTCAAGAGGTGGCATGGCTGCAGCAACGTCAGCGTGAAATGGGGAAGCAGAGCGGTCGATTGTATGGTTCGCTGGATGGGGTCATGGCACCCCTGAAGGGCGAATGGCGGGAACTCAAGAATATCGCTTGGTATCGGGTTGAAAAAGTGAAATCCTACCAGAAACGGCGGCGGCATGGACAGCGAGTGGGCGAACAAAATGAACTACAAGCCCAAGAGATCAGTTACCACTGTGACTTCAAGACGGGGGATGAATTCAGCGATCTGTTTTGGGCAAGTGCCTGTCAGCGCAAAGCTGACCTGTATGAAGAACCGGTCTTTGTCTGCGATGGGGCGGTCTGGATCTGGAAACTGATTGAGCGTCACTTCCCGCAGGCTGTTCAAATCGTTGACTGGTATCATGCCAGTCAATATCTGTCCCCGGTGGCGGAAGCCGCCTTCGGCTTGGGCACCCAACCCTATCAGACTTGGCTCGATAACGCACGTAGCTTGTTGTGGGAAGGACAGATCGACAAACTCATCCATGCCTGTCGACAACTGTCAGAACATGTTTCCGCAGCCACCGCCATCCACAAAGCCGTTACCTACTTCACCAACAACAAGCACCGCATGGACTATGCACGTTTTCGCCAGCAGGGCTACTTCATTGGCAGTGGAACCGTGGAAAGTGGCGGCAAGCAAATATCCGGATTACGTCTCAAACGAGCCGGAGCACGCTGGACAGAACAGGGCGCACTCTTAACTGCCAAGGCACGTGCCTCTTGGTTGAGTGGTACCTGGGATATTCTCGCTTCGAAACGGGCATCCTTACCCTTGGCTTCCTAACACCTTTTGAGTGCTCCGATAAAAAATCCGTTTGCATTCGATCTTTTGCATAAGTCTGTAACCTAAATGCTCAGGTAAATTCTATGCCACAGATCACACAAATTGTCGCTATTTTCTTTAATCCGTGTGAATTCATGACATCGCCCACAGGATAAATCCGTGGCTAGGAAATACCTTTGCAAAAGATATGTTGATTGCTCAACATATTACGGTTTTCCATTCTTCACATACGTATCGAAAAATCTAAGCACGCGATTCATAAACACAAACCAGGGTTCACCAATGAATGAGTGACGTTCCCCTTCATATTGATATAACTCTGCTTGCTTGCCAGCATCACGCAAAGCCTTGCGTCAATTTGACTGACCATTCCGGCGGCGTGCCGCTGATGACTTTTCCATCATCTGTCCCATAATGGATTTGGACGGGCACATCCACATATTCCAAATTATAAATTGGAGCGATCCTTTTGAGTGTGTCTGCATCTGTTGCTGCGAAGCGATAAGCGTTTTGCAGATTCAAGGGCAGATCAATTGGAATGACATCCGACGAATTGCATCCGATGATCTGTTCACCTGTGGCAATATCCCCAAAGCAACCCATCCCCCAGCGGTTGATGATGTCCGTGTCATCTGCGCTGACGGTGGAATACAAAACTGCGGCTTTTACATGTACGCTGGTTGAGTAGCCCGAAGCCGTCGCATCGAGCCTGCCGAAATGATTCGTTGCGGAGGGCGTATCGAAACCACCAAGAACGGTTATCACCTTCATCGTCACTCCCCCACCCATGCTGTGCCCCCAAATGCCTACACGCTCCGGGTCGGCTTCGGGAATCGAGGGAATGGCATTGATGAGATTGATCACGTCAATGACCAAACCAGAATAAAAGAAACTCGCGCCAATATCCGACTCTCCCCAACTGCGATAATCGGAGGCGAGGGTGATGTATCCATGTTGCGCGAGATATGCGGATGAGCGATCCGTGCCATCGCCGGAATGATATATACTGCGACTGAAGAATCCGTGGTTCATTACGATGACGGGAAAGGGACCATCTCCCTTTGGGATTTGCATCACGCCTGTGATCGTCAACCCGTCACTCGGATAGTCAATCAAGTATCCTGTATAAAAATCATTCTCGTCCAATGTCTTACGAATACGAATCTCGCCGCTTTGATAATTATGCTGGCGAAGTCCGTCAATCGTGAACGGGAAGATCAATTCTTCGGTGGTTGGTGTGGCAGAGGGGGTTAGTGTGAGAGTAGGGATGGGAGAAGGCGTGATCGTTTCGATAACAACGTGAGGCGGAGGTAATGTTGTAGTTGGGGATGGAGACACAGGCTGACAAGCAACAAGGAAAACAACAAGCAAAAATAAAACAAGTTTCATGATTTGATTGTATCAAACAGTTTCAAGATGCTCGGTGGTTGAGTAGCCCTGAGCGGTTGTTGCGAAGGTCGTATCGAAACCACCTGTAAGCAAAAGCTTTTTGATTAGTGGTGGTTTCGATACGGCGGCTATCGCCGCCTACTCAACCACCGCAGTAGAATTACCGCTATAATCCCATCCATGACACGCACAAACTTTATTATTACGAATGCCAAAATATTTACTGCCGACGAAAATCACCCCACCGCAGAAGCAATTGCTGTTCAAGGCAACCGGATCGTTTTTGTTGGCAGCAACACAGATGTCCGAGCCTTTCGTGGAGCGGACACTCGCATCATCGACGCAAAGGGAAGAACAGTTCTACCCGGGTTTATTGACAGTCACTTCCATTTATTGAACGGCGCAAAGGAATTGCGTTTCGCTCAGTTGCAGGATGTCCGTTCGTTGGAAATGCTGAGGGAAGAATTAATCAATTACGCCGCCGCAAATACAAAGTCCGAATGGGTGGCGGGGATCGGGCTTATGTACGGCATCTTGCCAGATGGAAGTTCCATCACACGTCATCATCTCGATGAGATCATCCCAGACCGTCCTGTCTTTTTAGTGGCGTATGATGGTCACACCTCATGGGCAAACACCGAGGCGTTGCGTCGCGCTGATTTACTGAATGGGCGCGAGATGGGAGACTTCAACAAAGTAGTGATGGGCGATGATGGCATGGC
Source organism: uncultured Chloroflexia bacterium (assembly GCA_963753655.1). Lineage (GTDB taxonomy): Bacteria > Chloroflexota > Anaerolineae > Anaerolineales > Villigracilaceae > Defluviilinea. The sequence continues at coordinate 615,196 of CAVWDB010000006.1, read as the reverse complement.
AACGGGCGAAATGCTCGAAAACGCGGGAAATCCCTGTTGAAGATTTAATCCCTGTGCCTACGGAAGAAGAAGAGCTTGAGTTGCTTGCACATGCAGTGAAGATGGCGGCGGGATACGGATTGACGAGCGTACACAATATGAACGGCGACATCAAAGACTTGCGTGTGTATCAAAAGCTGGAGGCGCGCGGCGAAATGCTCTTGCGTGTGTATGTGCCGTTCCTTGTGTATCCCGAAATGAAACCCGATGTGTTGAGCGAAGCAGTTGAAATGCGCTCGGCTTCAACAGATAAGGTGCGCGGCGGGCTGGTCAAATTTTTTATGGACGGCGTGATCAAATCGTATACGGGCTTATTGCTTGATGATTACGAAGGCAGGCCCGGCTATCGCGGCACATCGCAATTCGAGCCTGAGCATTTCACCGAACTGGCGCTCGAAGCCGACAAACACGGATTGCAGATCGCCGTTCATTGCACGGGCGATGGCGCGGTGCGACGTGTGCTTGATTCGTATGAGATCGTCCGCAAACAAAATGGAGCGCGTGACAGCCGCCATCGCATTGAACATATCGAACTGGTTGGAGATGCGGATGTACCGCGCTTCGCCGAACTTGGAGTCATTGCCGCGATGCAGCCTCTTCACTCGCCGATGGAAGTCGGCTCGATCGACCCGTGGCCTGCCCACGTGGGACCCGCGCGTTATCGCCGCTCCTTCGCCTGGCAGACATTACGCGACGCGGGCGCACATCTCGCCTTCGGCAGTGACTGGACCGTCGCAGACATGAACCCAATAACAGGCATCCACGCCGCGTTGAACCGAACCCCGTGGCAGGAAGGCGACCCAGATCAAAGTCAAACACTCGAAGACACATTACTCGGCTACACCAGAGACGCGGCCTACGCTGAGCACATGGAACACCAAAAAGGAATCTTTGAAAGAAGGATATCTGGCAGACGTGGTTATGCTTTCGGAAGATATATTTCAAACTCCGAAAGAAGAGTTACTACGTGTGAAGGCTGTGTTGACGATTTGTGATGGGGAGATTACCCATGAAGAATAAAAACTCGTCATTGCGAGCAGTGTAACGACGAAGCAATCCCCAACTAAGACTGAGATTGCCACGCTGCTTCCGGCGGCTCGCAATGACAGGTTTGTTAGCATGGTAAAATGACTGCGGGGATAAAAAAACAGAAAGCAAGGAGGTATCCTTTGGTCTTACAAACCATTTCAGAGCGCCGCGACGAATGCCAAAATCTACAGGCGGAGCTTTTGTCTAATAAAAAGTTGATCGTCGTTGCAAACCGTGGACCTGTCGCTTTTCACTATGATGAAAATGGCGAACGGACTTATACACGCGGTGGTGGTGGTCTCGTCACGGCATTGACAGGGCTTGCCCAACACGTGGATGCAACCTGGATCGCTGCGGCAGATACAGACGCGGATAAAGATTTCAAAGCGGGGAATGTGGAACTCGATAACGGAAGCAGCCTCAAGGTTCGCTTTATAGAGCCGGACGCAGAGGCGTATGCAGGTTACTATAACGTCATATCCAATCCATTGCTTTGGTTCCTGCAACATAACATGTGGGATGGGGTGCGTACGCCCAATATCACCCGTGAGACGTGGAGGGCGTGGAACGAAGGCTATGTAAAAGTCAATGAGCAATTTGCAGATGCCATCGCAGAAGAAATAATGAACAGCGCTAAACCCTGTCTCGTGATGATGCAGGATTATCACCTTTATCTTGCGCCACAATTTCTAAGAAGGAAATTACGAAGGAAAAACAAAAGCATGAAGTTGATGCACTTCATACATATCCCGTGGCCTGGACCGGAGGATTGGGGCATATTGCCCTCGGATATGAGGCAATCCATTTTGAACGGACTCTGTTCCGTAGACCTGCTGGGTTTTCAAACGCGTGATGACGCGTTGAATTTCATCCGCACTTGTGAAACACACATGCCGGGTGTTTCTGTCAACTTCAAACGCGGACGGATTTGGGTACATAACCATTCCACACACGTGCGCGACTTCCCCATTTCAATCGATGTGGAGGCCTTGCGTGCGCTTGCCGATTCCGAAGCGGTCTCGCAATATCAAGGCGATATGCAGCACCTTGCGCGTCACCGCCAGCTGATTCTACGCATCGAGCGCACAGAACCCAGCAAGAATATCGTGCGCGGTTTTGAAGCCTATGGCGAAATGCTTGAACTGCATCCTGAACATCGCGGGCATGTAAAATTCCTTGCGCTGTTCGTGCCATCACGCCTGGGCGTGGATGAATATCAAAATTATCTTGACGAAATCATGGCCTCGGCAGGGCGCGTCAACACAAAATACGGCAACAGCGATTGGGAACCCATCCGTATTCTTGTTGGCGAAGATTATCCGCGTGCGGTCGCGGCAATGCAGCAATACGACGTACTGCTAGTCAATGCTATTGCCGATGGAATGAATTTGGTTGCAAAAGAAGGACCTATCGTCAATCAACGCGACGGCGTCGTTGTGTTGTCCGAACGCACGGGCGCGCGGCAACAACTTCAACCCGGCGCCATCGTCATTTCTCCCTATGATATTTACGCAACCGCCGAAGCGCTTCACAACGCGCTCACCATGCCCAAAGAGGAACGCGCGGAGCGCGCGACCCGTCTGCAATGGATCATCGAACGCGAAGACATCACCGACTGGCTCTGCCGTCAACTCGAAGCATTGCGGGAATTAAGAATATGAAGCTGCGCCCCGCAAACGAATTGATTCCCAAACTCAAAGACAAACACGTCGACCTGTATCTTGATTACGATGGCACGCTTGCCCCGTTTGCTCCCACACCAGATGACGTTTTCCCAGATGAACGCGTCATCGAACTCATCTCAGAAATTGCGGATTCTCCGAACGTACGCGTTTCACTCGTAAGCGGACGCCGCCTCGGACACATCCAAAAGTTGATTCCCATCAACGGCATTCTCCTCGCTGGAACTTATGGCGTCGAAATGCAGACTCCCGATGGCAAAGAAATTCATCAAATCGAGTACGACAACATCCGCCCCCTATTGGATTCGCTCAAACCGCGCTGGCAGGAATTAATTGAGGGAAAAGAAGGCTTTTATCTCGAAGACAAAGGCTGGGCATTAGCCATCCATGCGCGCAATGCAGAAGAAAAGGAAGGCGTGCAGGTTTTGGAGTTGGCAGAAAAGATGCTCACGCAAGAAGTTCTTGGTGAGCATCTGCAAAAGATCCATAGCTACCGCTTCCTCGAAGTCGGACCTCACAACGCAGATAAAGGTAACGCGTTGCGCTATTTATTTGATAACTTTCATTGGGAGGGCGCCATCCCCGATTTACATCGGCGACGATGACAAAGATGAAGAAGCATTTCAAGTCATCAATAAGCATGATAGGTTACTCCATCCTTGTCGCAAAAGAACCACGCGAAACAAAAGCAAAATATATTTTAGATTCCCCTGTTGAAGTTCATCAGTGGTTGAAAGAGGTGTTTTTGTAATACATCACTCCGTCATTGCGAGCCCTCGCGCTGACATCGTGCCCGAAGGGTAGCAGAATGAGGAGCGCTTTTTGCGACGAATGCAGTCGAAGTGCAGGGCGAAGCAATTCCGTCACAATGAGGGAGATTGCTTACCCTAAAGAGCACACGTCGTAGCGCTAAAGCGCCACTCGCAAGGACGGGAATCTCGATTTATATCCTTGCCTGCACGTTGTACAAATTTGCATACGTTTTATTCATTGTAATCAACTCTTCGTGTGTACCCTGCTCCTCAATCCCGTGATCCGTTAATACAACAATCCGCCCCGCGTTCCGAATCGTGGATAGGCGATGGGCAATGACCAGCGTCGTGCGGTTGTTCGCCAGCTTCTCCAGCGACTCTTGCACAGCACGTTCGCTTTCGTTATCCAGGGAACTGGTCGCTTCGTCGAAAATGAGGATGGGCGGGTCTTTTAAGAAGACGCGAGCAATGCTCAGTCGTTGCTTTTGTCCGCCGGAAAGCTTGACGCCGCGTTGACCAATGTCCGTGTGGTAGCCGTTTGGCAGGGACATGATGAAGTCGTGGGCGTTCGCTCTTTTGGCGGCTGCGATGATTTCGTCCCTGTTCGCGTTTAGTTTGCCGTAACGAATATTGTCCGCGACAGTGCCTGCGAATAAGTAGACATCTTGTTGCACAACACCGATGTTTCGGCGCAGGGACGAGAGAGAGATGTCCCTGAGATCCGTTCCATCGAGCAGGATACAGCCTCCGTTGATGTCATAGAAGCGGGGAATCAGGGAGCAGAGAGTTGTCTTGCCGACTCCAGAAGATCCAACCAACGCGATATATTCTCCAGCTTTGATATTCAGGGAGACATTTTTCAAGACGTAATTATGTTCCACTTTATATTTGAAGTTGACATCCCGAAACTCGATATTTCCCTTTGCGTGGGTGATGTCTATCGCATCTGGGCGCATCCTTGATATCGGGTTGGACTTCCAGAATTTCCATGAAGCGATTGAAGCCCGCGATGCCTTCCTGATAGAGGCGGGTGAAATTGCTGAAACGCTGAATGGGCTCGAGGAGAATGCCGATATACAAGAGAAATGTGATCAGGTCGGCGAGACCAAGGGAGGAATCTGCGAGGATGCTGATGCCGCCAAAGACGATCACGGCGATGGGCATGAGTTGTGTGAAGAAAACCATGCCCGCGGTGAAAGAGCGAATCACTTTTGTAACCATCTCTGCGGCTATCGAGGAAGCGATTGTTTTCGTAGGTAAACTTTTCCTTTTCGATCTGCTCGTTCGTAAACGATTTGACAACCCGCACGCCTGCCAGCGTATCTTCCACCTGCGCGTTGATATCACCGATGCGGTCGTAGCTTCGCCGCAATGCGATCTGCATCTTCTTGTTGAAATAAACCGCATGGAGGGTCATCAGCGGCAGGAAGAGAAAGATAAGCATGGCAAGCCTGACGTTGACCGTGAGCATGATGACGAACGCACCCAGGAAGTTCAATAGCGAGATGACTATATCCTCAGGTCCATGATGGAACAACTCGGACATGTCGAACGAGTCGTTGGTGAGACGCGTCATCAACTGTCCCGTTTTCTGCTCATCGTAAAAGCCAAAGGACAGTTTCTGCAAATGCTCAAAAAGCTCGCTACGCATGTCGCGCTCCATCTTCGCTCCCATCATGTGACCCTGATAGTCAACGAATAAAATGCAGAGCGTATGGATAACGAGCAAGGCAAGCATCACCGCGCCCATCCCATAGATCTGACCGAGCGCGTTGGGTGCGGCCTCTTCCAATATATTTTTTGTGATGTAGTTTGCCCCCAATGGGAACAACAACGCTGTCCCCGATACAACGAACGCACATGCCATATCTGCGAAAAACAGTCGCATGTATGGTTTGTAATAAGACAGGAATTTCCTGGCTCTAGAATTCATATAAGGTTTTTCCTTTTTATTTGTGTTTTGATGGTTGAGTAGCCCGAGCGGTAGTTGCGAGGGCGTATCGAAACCACTACCAAGCAAAACAGTACTTGTTACATAAATACTCTTGAAACCTGTTGGTTTTGATACGGCGGACAATCACCGCCTACTCAACCAACGGACTGCTTTTGAATAGATTAAAACAAAAACCGCAGGGCGGGAAGCACCTGCGGCAAGAAATCAATTAAACGGAAGTATCCGTGATTACATTTCACCTTCAGGAGGCGCGCTGTATACAAAAGAATATGTCATTGTTGCCTGCATTTGTACGTACCTCCTTTCAAGAATAAGATAGTGCGAGTTTATCAGGTGAGATTGAGGAAGTCAAGAAGTTTATGTAGACGATTCATATTCAATGACAGCATCCCCCTCCCCCGCCGCGGACATCGCTTCCGCCTCCCGCAACAAACTCACCGCAACCTGCTCCTCCACATACGTCTCCCCGCAACTGGGACACAGGCGCGCTGGCACATGATTCACAACCAGCCTCATCTCCCCGCGCTCAAAATGGACAGAGGTCAGCCGGTCCACAGTCTCAGCCTGCCTGCAAATGAGGCAAAGCATCAAAACCTATTTACCACGAAGGACACAAAGGGCACGAAGCGTTTTAAAAGCAAATCCTTTGTGTACTTCGTGTCCTTTGTGTTTAAAGATTTTCACCTTCGGCTCCTCGCATCTTTCGTCCATTTATCCGTATCAGGGACATAAACCGTGATGACCGTCGTTTCATTCGTCTCTGGATTCTCGGAAATCACCACATGGACCGGACGTTTCCCCTGAAACCCCAGAATCAAGCGACTCGGCTCAGGTGTTTCTGATGAGTAATCTTCGATGATCTCCCCCGTTTTAATTGTGCTCAACACTTTCTTTATAGAAACATCCCGCTCAAACATACGTTGAACAGCATGAATACGGAAGATGGTTTTGGGGTTGTTCATGCCTTATTTTTTTTCGGAAAAATAAAAATGCCCAACACAATCTTGTTGAGCATTTTTCAAAGGAACTGTCATTATCTTACTTCAATGGATAAGACAGCAAATTAAGATTTTCAACAAACCGATAATCACGTTGGTTCTTGGTGACAAACTCACAATCCAAATCGAGCGCCGTCGCTGCAATCAGTGCATCAGCCAGCAACAACCCATGACTTAGACGATATTTACGAATTAAAGATGTCGCAACATTTGAAATCTGCTCATTCAACGGAACAATCTGAAATCTTTCAAGGAGACGATCAGTGTTTTGCGTTTCAGTTTTATTCCGGCATCCTACCAATAACTCCAATTCGGTTATAGCGGAGACAGCCAGCGTAGAACGTTGCTCAAGGTGTATCAAAACATCACTCGCGTCCTGTACATGTCCAGCAAAGTCAATCAGAATGTCAGTGTCAACAAGTGCAAGACTCATTTCTCTCCCCACTCACGCTGGCGAAGTTCACGCATCCATTTTGTGCTATCGCGCATATCCTCACGGTCTTTCCACATGCCAAAAAAAGGCTCGTCTTCCCATTTGCCTCGTTTGGTCTTTTTACGTGGTGCAACCCCATAGCGCACTTTCAGAAATGCCACAAAATCCTTGACCTGCTTCTGGGCTTCGGGTGGAAGATTTTGAATCTCTTGAAGAATTCTAGGTGTAGCCATAGTTACCTCTTGCTCAAATTATAGCACGCCGCCAAAAACCCAAACCTGACAGGTTTTCACGGAACCGAGCCAAACAAGAGTCCGCGTCCACGCCAGCGACTCGATCAATCAAGCGCCGCAGGAAACCTGTCAGGTTTATATACAAAAAATACGCCGCTCAAACATACGCTGAACGCCATGGACACGGAAGATGGTTTTGGGATTGTTCACGGGGAAGTCATTCTACTAAACCGATAATATCCTACCCACTAATAAGCGCATATAGTGGTTATTTTTCTAGGATTGCAAAGTCCGAAATTAGTGCCTGCAAAACGCTCTTGTATGCCCGAAGTTGGTAGCCTATCCAGAATACATCTCGACTGCCCGATTCTGATAAACTTCTAGGGTAGTAATCGATAGTCTTACCATCTATATACACATACAAGTCAATTCCTCGGATTGAATATAAAATATCAATAAAGTCACTTGGTTGTTTCATAGACCCTAAATCATAAACAGCCTTTAGAAGTCCATCTCCCACTTCTTCATGAACGTCTTTTGTTTTGTAAGCGCCTCGAATGCTGAACAACACATAATTTCCATTAGCCATATAGTAATCGGTTGATTTTCCAACACCAAGTGCCAAGACGTTATCAATAGAATCTGTTTCTGTCGTAAGTAAATCCAATCTAATTCTAAGATGTATATCAACATCCTTATCTTTGGGCAATTCAGTTGAAATACTAAACACCTCAGAAGACAGTGTATTCACATTAAATCGCATGCCTTCATTTTGAGCAGCGACACCTTTGGAAGACAAATCAAGGCAGATCTTTGAGTTCTGCTTAAATGTCGGAGGATGTTTTTCATTTTTAAATACAGTGATTGACCAGTACTTTTCTTCAATACAATTCTTATCTAAACCTCAGATTATAGATAAAAGGATTAGAAGTAGGTGTATATGATGGTGTTTTAGTTGGAGTAAGAGTAGCTGTAGATGTTACTGTAAGTGTCAGGGTGGGCGTTAAGGTAGGGGTATTGGTCAATGTCACAGTGTCAGTAATAGTAGGGGCTAATACTGACTGGTGAGAGGTTTGATGGACATAAAAACAAAATCTGTTTTTCTCAACGTTTCGTTATCAAACGGAATGTCTTTATTTGATAAAACTTGACCATCAGATTGATATATAAAAATCGAAAAAGTTGTATTTCCTGCAACAAAGTATTCCTCATATGCCGATGGATTAAGGACTTCTGCAAATGCTACTAACTCTCCCTTTCCAGGAATTAATAGAGAACTTCGATACCTCGCCTTCGCTTGTAAGTTTCATATAACCTGACGCAACTTGAGCATTCGTAAGAGGGCCAGATGGAACATACAAGAAGAAAGTTGCTCTATCAGTTATTGTTACGGGATTCGTATCTGGATTCTTTAATACGATTGTTAATTTCGGAATAATTGCTGTGGTCTTAAACAACCAGATAAAAAGAACAAGCGTAACAAATGAGCCAAGTACAGAAGTGATTTTTACATACGGTTCAAAACGCGGAAGTGAATGTCCTGGCTGAACACGGCTTATTCTTTTGGCTACAAAAACATAACGTGTCCATAGGATAAAAGCAATAAAACCGCAAAAGACGATTATCCTATTAGCAGTAACATCATTCCCTGCTGGTCCTAGTCCGAAAATACCGCTAACCGCCGATAGATACAAAATAATTATAGATGTAACCAAGATACTGATAATGCTCGGCAGTGCTTTAAGAAGGTCGTTCATAAGAAGTAAGTAAAATCCTTACGCTTTTTTCAAAAATTATAGCACTCTTATAAAGGCATATTACTCCTGAAACCCTGTCCGATACAACTCATAATACATCCCCTGATTCGCCAGCAACTCGGTGTGTGTTCCCTGCTCGATGATCTTCCCATCGTGAATGACCACGATCTTATCTGCCTGCGTGATGGTCGAAAGGCGATGCGCGATCACAAAGGATGTGCGTCCGTTCAACAGAGTCGCCAGCGCGCGTTGAATGATCTGCTCGGTCTGCGTATCCACTGAGGATGTCGCTTCATCCAAGATCAAAATACGCGGGTTCGCAAGCAACGCACGCGCGAACGAGATCAACTGACGCTGTCCCACGCTCAACGTCGCGCCGCCTTCCTCCACCGCGGTCTCGTATCCATTTTTCAACGCCATGATAAAGTCGTGCGCGCCCACCGCCTGCGCCGCGGCGATCACATCCGCCTCGCTCGCATCCAGCCTGCCGAACAAAATATTTTCCTTCACCGTCCCCGTGAACAGGAACGGGTCTTGCAGCACCATCCCCATCTGCCGCCGCAGGCTTTGCTGAGTCACCGTCCGCAAGTCAACGCCGTCCACGCGCACACAGCCCGAAGTCGGGTCATGGAAGCGTGTCAACAGCTTGACGATCGTCGTCTTGCCCGCGCCCGTCTCCCCCACAAACGCCACCGTCTGACCCGCGTCCACGTTGATATCGATCTGATTCAGGACAAGCGTCGGGTCATCGGAATAATGGAACGAGACGTTCTCGAATTCGGACTCCGCCGATAACTGCCTGCATCTCAACGGCATCTTCCGCATCCTGAACCTCGACCTCCGTATTGAGCAACTCAAGGATGCGTTCGCCGCCCGCCATCGTGGATTGAAGCGTATCGAAACGCCGACTCAGATCACGGATGGGATCGAAGAGGCGGTCAATGTACAACACGAACGCGATCAACGTACCCACTTCCATGCTTTTCCCTAACACCGCCGTCCCACCGATATAAACGACAAGCGCGGTTGCGATGGCGCCGAGCACATCCACGATGGGCGTGAACGCAGACGCCACCTTCGCCGCATCGAGACTCGTCTCAAGAAAATAACGATTGACATACTCCTTGAAATTCTTGAAGTTATGTTCCTGCCGCGAGAACGCCTGCACCACTCGCACGCCATTGACATTCTCCGCCAGCACCGAGTTCGTCCACGAGATCGCCGCACGCACCCTGCGATAATTTCGCCGTGCGATATTGCGATAAAGGATCGTCGCCAACACCATGACCGGGATCGTCGCAAACGTGATCATGGATAACCTCACGTTGAGCGAAAGCATCGCGATCAGCGTCCCCACGATCGCCAGTGAATTGCGGACAATCGCCAGCACCGCCCACGTGATGAACTCACGCAACGTCCCCACGTCATTGATCACGCGCGTGATGACACGTCCCACACTGTAACGATTGTAAAAACTCAACGACAACTTCTGCAAATGATCGAACATCGCCGTGCGAACGTCATACAAAACGTGCTGCCCCACTCGCGACATCATTCGCACACGGAAAAAGTTTGTAATGAGTTGTACGCCTGCGACAACAAAATAAGTAACTGCTATCACGCCAAGCGCATGTACGTCCTTTTTGCCAATCCCATCATCAATTGCGAGCTTGACGAAGTACGGTCCAGCCACACCCGCTGCAGTGACGATGATCATGAACACCAGCGAAATGAGCATCTGCCGCGTGTAAGGCTTGACGAAGCGAAGAAGTCCACGTGCTACTTTGGGGTCATAGCCCTTGTCGTAGAACTCTTCGGACTTGGTAATGTATTCGGGAGGAATGATTTTGGTTGCCATAGTTTGTTGTGTTTGTCGCGCTGAGCGGAGCGTCCTGAGCGGAGTGAGGAGTCAGATTATTTGCGACGCAACTTGCATACGCTTACGATAGGCGCGCTCCGCTCAGCGCGAGAGTTTCCTTCTAATTTGATCCCTTCTCTTTCTTTCAGCCTTCACGATTTCATGAATTCCTTCGATGTCGCCGTGAATTAATGCTTCCTTCTTGGCACGACTCCAACCTTTGATACGGTGTTCCCATTGAAACGCTTCCTGATACGATTCGGTTACTTCACTCCAAACTAATTTCACAGGGCGGCGGCTAAATGTATACAAATCAGCATGAACCCCTGTCTGATGTTCATGGACACGAGCATCCAAGTCTTTTGTGAGACCTGTGTAATACGAGCCATCGGAACATTTGAGGATATATATTGCGTATGGCATAAATCTATATTTAGGTATGCGGATTGCGCTTCGTCTTCACTTCGTTCCGCTCAGCGCGAGAATTATCGCGCTGAGCGGAGGACAATGGTTTTCTGTCCCGCAGACGAAGCGCATGCATCAGGCTAGGCGTTCTCATGTAACTCACGCTTCGTCTTTACTCGCCTATCGTCTCGTTCCGCTCAGCGCGATAGTCATCATGGATCTCCTCCATCTCCTCAGCAAACTTGGCATGATCCACCAACTGCAAATCGTGGATTTCCTTGTACAGCCCGCCAGCTTTGAGCAATTCATCATGTGTGCCGTGTTCGACGATTCGACCTTTGTCCATCACAAGGATCATATCCGCGCGTCTCACAGTGGAAAGACGATGTGCAATGACAAAGGTCGTGCGTCCTTCCATGAGATTATCCAACGCGGCCTGGATGAGTTTTTCAGTTTGTGTATCCACAGATGAAGTTGAGTCATCAAGTATCAAGAATGCGCGGATCCATCAACAGGGCACGCGCAATCGCCACACGTTGACGCTGTCCGCCTGAGAGGGTCACGCCGCGTTCGCCAACGACAGTGTCATATCCCTTTGTGAAGCCTTGATGAACTCATGCGCCTGTGCGGCTTTTGCGGCAACGATGACATCATCCATGGTAGCGTCAGGGTGACCATAGGCGATGTTGGCTTTGATCGAATCAGAGAACAAAAGCGATGTCTGTAAAACAATTCCTATTTGTCTGCGCAATGTGACCAAGTCCACTTTGCGGACATCGTAGCCATCCACGCAGACTTCCCCTTCGGTTACATCATAGAAGCGCGGGATAAGATTTACGAGCGATGTTTTTCCCGAACCTGTCTGCCCTATCAAAGCCACCAGTTGATTCGGTTTCACCTTCAGTGTAATATCACTCAGCGAGGCTGTTCTTTCATCCCTGTACTTCAAGCCAACATTATGAAATTCCACTTCACCGCGCAAGGTGTCAAGTTTAATCGCGTTTTTCGGCGAGTGGATTTCGGGATGTGTATCCAACACTTCGAGTACGCGTTGTGCGCCCGCCGCGGCTTCTCCGCCTGCATTGACGAGTCCTGTCAATTGCTGGGCAGGTTCCGCCATCATCAAAACGTAGGCGTTGAATGCAACAATGGCGCCGATAGTCAATGTGCCATCCATGACCATTTGTCCGCCAAACCAAAGGATGAGGATGGTGCTGATTGCGATCAGCCAGTTTGTCGTCGGCATGATACTTCGACCATTCGTCAATAACCCGCACCCAGGTGGTAAATACTTTCTTGTTGGCTTCGTCAAAGCGATCGATCTCATAACTCTCACGCGCAAAAGCACGCACAACTTGAACACCCACGACATTTTCCTGCAAACGGTTGGAAACGTCGCCGATCGCCTGATCCACAGCAAAGAATAATTTACCGATCTTCGTCCCAAAGCTGGATGTCATTAAAGCCAATGGAATAATCGGTAACAATGCAATAACTGCCAGGCGTGGATTATCTGCAACCATGATCCAAAGCACACCCACCGTGAGTATCACAAATCGAATCAGGTCAGTCACTGAACTGCCTGCAAACCTTTCTATCGAACGGACATCTTCGATACAACGCGAGATGAGTTGTCCGCTTTGAACGTGATCGTGATAGGTGAACGGTAACTGCTGAATGTGGTCATAGATCTTGTTCCGCAGATCATAGCCCACGCGGGATGCGATCCACTCAGACAAATAGCGATTACCCAAATTCAATATCGCTGAGCCAAGCCCAAGTCCGAGAAGGAGAAGCGCCGAACGGATGAGGTATCCGGTTTCACCGCGTACGATTCCATCGTCAATCACAGAACGGATAATGCGCGGCACGACCAACCCGAGTCCTGTAGTAGTTAACAGCATTAGCAGAGAAACCAGAATTTGCCGGGTATAGGGCTTGAGAAAGATGCGTATTCGGAGTAAATGTTTCATAGCGGGTTGGGAGGATACCATAAAAAAGGACTTCCAATTTTGTTTCGCAAGTCCTTGAGGTGAAGAAAGGATCGTTTATTGTTGGGCGATGGGGTTGATCGCAGTCAATGAAAATGGGTTTTCCAAAGAAAGATTGGCTGTATCAAAGAGCCAACCGGCAAAGGTGTCGGTACGATACGCCTGTACCGAATTTGTATAGAACGGAACGATATAAACAACGCCTGCATAAAGCATTTGTTGCATGAGCAGGATCGCCTGAATACGATTCTGCGGGTCGAGTTTTACCAACTGACGGTTATACAGTTCATCGTACGAAGGGTCTGAATATCCGGTTTCATTCAAGCCTGTATCGATATTCCCCGAATATTCTGTGCCAAGGATAATTGCTGGATCCGGGTTGGACATCCGCTCCCCGATCATGATGTCATAATCAAAAGTTGGGCAACCGGCTGCACCAGGGTGCTGATTTAGCCGAATGAAGCTTGCACGCCGCTGACGCATATATGCGTCCTGACGTTCGTCATGATTTTCTCCATACAGACTTATCTGATGTTCCATAAAATGAGGGTGGTATAATCCTGCTGCTTTTGAAATCAAATTACAGGGAAGATGCATGAAACTTCACGAATATCAATCCAAAACAATTTTTGCAAAGTATGGAATTCCCATCCCCAAGGGACGGGTGGCGGCTACCGCTGATGAGGCAAAACAAATTGCCGAAGAGCTGGGTGGCCGCGTTGTTATTAAAGCGCAGGTATTGGTCGGCGGACGCGGCAAAGCTGGCGGTGTAAAAGTCGCCAAAGAACTCAGATGAAGCCGCGGAATTCGCACAACAGATCCTCACGATGACGATCAAAGGCTTGCCCGTCCGCAAGGTACTTGTGGATGAAGCCGCCGCGATCGCGAGTGAGATCTACTTCTCGATCACCAATGACCGCGCCGCAAAGAAGCCCGTTATGATTGCTTCCGCGGCTGGCGGCGTGGAGATCGAAGAGGTCGCCGCGAAGACGCCCGAGAAGATCATCAAGGTTCACATCGATCCGTTGTTGGGGTTACGCGATTATCAGGCACGCGATATCGCCGCTTCGATAGACCTGCCGCGCGAACTCTGGCGCGACTTCAGCAAGATCGCATCCGGTTTATGGCAGGTCTACAAAGACACAGATGCCGAACTGGCAGAGATCAATCCGCTCGTTATTACAAAGGATAATAAGTTGGTAGCTCTCGATGGCAAGATGCTGATCGATGACAACTCATTGTTCCGTCACGCTGATCTTGCCGAGATACGTGATATAGATGAAGAAGCGCCCGCAGAGACAGAAGCACGCCGCCACGGACTCTCCTTTATCAAACTCGATGGGGACATCGGATGCATGGTCAACGGCGCAGGTCTCGCAATGACCAGCATGGATATCGTCAAGTTGTTCGGAGGCGAACCCGCTAACTTTTTGGATATCGGCGGAGGCGCAGGAGCAGATAAGGTCGCGGCGGCGATGCGCATCATCCTCTCCGACCAAAATGTGAAGGCGGTACTTATTCAACATCTTCGGCGGCATCACTCGCTGTGACGAAGTCGCACGCGGCATTCTCACGGCAATGGATGAAGTCAAACCGAAAGTACCGATGGTTGTGCGCCTCGTGGGAACGAACGCAGAAGAAGGTCGCAAACTACTCGAGAATGCAAAGATGATTACCGCTGAGACGTTGGCAGACGCGGCGAAGAAAGCCGTTGCCGCGGCAAAGGGATAAACACATTCTCGTCATTGCGAGGGCGACAGCCCGAAGCAATCCCAGCAATGATGAAGATCGCTTCACGCCTCCGGTGTTCGCAATGACGGACGATGTTATGGAGAAAATAGATAAATGAGCATACTAATCAACAAAGATACCCGCCTGATAGTACAGGGCATTACAGGTAATGAAGGACTCTTCCACACCACGCAGATGGTTTCCTATGGGACAAATGTTGTCGCAGGCGTGACGCCCGGCAAAGGCGGTGAATGGGTTCTGGATGGGAAAGTCCCAGTGTTTGATTTAGTCAAACTTGCGGCAGATGCAACCGGCGCAAATTGTTCGGTCATCTTCGTCCCGGCACGCTTCGCACCCGATGCAATGTTCGAAGCCGCGGATGCTGGTATCCCTTTGATCGTGTGTATCACTGAAGGCGTCCCAGTACAGGATATGATGCGCGTCCGCAATTATCTTGACCAAAAGAAAGTGCGCCTGATTGGACCGAACTGCCCCGGTATGTTAACTCCCGGCGAATCAAAAGTTGGCATCATCCCTGGCAATATTGCCATCCCTGGAAACGTGGGCGTGGTATCACGCTCCGGCACATTGACCTATGAAGTGCTCTACGCGTTGAAGCTTGTTGGCATGGGCGCCTCGACATGCGTAGGCATCGGCGGCGATCCGGTCAACGGCACGAACTTCATCGATGTGTTGGAAATGTTTGAGCATGACCCCCACACCGAAAAGGTTGTATTGATCGGTGAGATCGGCGGGACGGATGAGGACAAAGCCGCAGAGTTCATTGCATCGAAAATGACCAAACCGGTTATTTCATTCATTGCAGGCGCCACTGCTCCTCCTGGAAAACGCATGGGGCATGCCGGTGCGATCATCGAAGGTGGTGCAGGCACCGCAGCAGACAAGATCAAAGCACTCGAGTCCGCGGGTGTGAAAGTAGCCAAACACCCGGAAGAGATACCTTCACTTTTGAAGTAAATCCCGGTGGTTGAGTAGTTGCGAAGCAACGTATCGAAACCACCAATAAGCAAGATGTTTTTGTTACATGTGGTCTCGATACGAGCGAAACCTTCGACTGCGTTCGTCGCAAACACCGCTCCTCACTCCGCTACCCTTCGGGCACGATGTCAGTGCGAACTCGCTCTACTCGACCAGCGAAAATCCGTTAAACAAGTAGAGCCGTCCAATAATGGACGGCTCTACGGTTATAATCCAACAAAATACCTTATTTATGCGAGTCGATATAAGTGACGACATCACCCACAGAGACGATCTTCTGTGCGTCGTCGTCTGAGATCTCGGCGCCGAATTTGTCTTCAAAAGCCATGATCAGTTCCACAAGATCGAGAGAATCAGCTTCGAGGTCCTCGCGGAAGCGAGCCTCAGGCGTGATCTTCGCCTCGTCAGCGCCGAGCAAGTCTTTGATAATCGCCTTTACATCTTCATATGTTTCTGACATTACTACCTCCGTTTGAATTTTCGTGGCAATTGTACCCGGTCTAACAACCGTGTCAAGCCAGTATAGTCACTAATCACAGGAACACTACCCCATGCCAAAAGTTGCGCCGATAAACCAGCGAAAAGCCGACCACATCAAGATCAATCTCGAGCAGGATGTCCGCTCCGCGTTGACCACAGGACTGGAGAACTATCACTTCATCCACGAGGCTTTACCCGAACTGGACCTCAACCGCCTCGATACGACCCTCAGCCTGTTCGGTAAACAACTAGCCGCTCCCATCCTGATCTCTTCCATGACCGGCGGGACAGCCGAAGCCGAGACCATCAATCTGCGCCTCGCCGAAGCCGCGCAGGAAGTAGGTATCGCAATGGGAGTTGGTTCCCAGCGCGCCGCGCATCGAACATCCTGAACAAGCACAAGACATTTCCATGCGCGGAGAGTCGCGCCCGATATTTTATTATTCGCCAATCTTGGAGCTGTGCAACTCAACTACGGCTACGGCATTGACCAATGCCGCCGCGCCGTGGACATGATCGAAGCCGACGCGCTAATCTTACATTGTAATCCCCTCCAGGAGGCAGTACAGGATGCAGGCGATGTGAACTTTGCAGGTCTCGCAAAGAAGATCGAAGAAGTCTGCAAGAAAATTGAAGTACCTGTCATTGCAAAAGAAGTTGGCTGGGGCATCTCTGAAAAGACAGCAAAGCTACTTAGCCGATTGCGGAGTCAGCGCCATTGATGTAGCAGGCGCAGGCGGGACAAGTTGGTCTCAAGTGGAAATGCACCGCGCTCCCGATGAATTCACCCGTCAACTCGCCGCGACGTTTGTTGGCTGGGGCATCCCAACTTCTGAATTCAATTTTGAACGTGAAGAAAGCCGTCCCCGACATGACGATCTTCGCCAGCGGCGGCATCAAAGACGGACTCGACATCGCCAAGTGCATCGCCCTCGGCGCAACCCTCGGCGGCATGGCAGGTCAATTCCTCAAAGCCGCGGCAGTTTCGACAGAGAAAGCCGTTGAGATGATGAAGTTGACAAAGAGACAAATCGAGGTGACGATGTTTGCGTGTGGAGCAGAGAGGATTGGAGAATTAGAGAATGGCAAGTTAATGAAGATAGACAGGTAAACAAGGAAACAAGTAGACAGGCTGTATGTAGAGGTGTGCAATGGTCACAATTATAGTTAATCTTTCAGAAGATCGCCTTCAAAGGCTCGTTGAACTCGCACAACGTTTCAATATCCCTAAAGAAGAATTGTTGCGAGTTAGCTTTGAAGAGTTCGTCAACCTTCCACAGGAGGATTTCCTGAAGGCACTCGAATATGTTTTAGAGAAGAACAAAGAACTCTACAAAAGGCTCGCATAAAAACGGAACGGTAAGGTTGTATAATTGTGAAGGAGGTGTAGTATGACGTTTGATTTAAAACTTGACTTGCCAGAAAACATACTAAAAGAAGCCAAAGAAGCGGGTTTGCTTCAACCTGCAGAAATTGAACGCCTTTTGCGCGAAGAGTTACGCCGCCGCCGCGTGGATGAGCTATTCGAAGCCGCAGATAAACTTGCCGCATTAAAATCTGCCTCCGCTAACTGAAGAAGAACTCGAATTTGAAATAGACGCTGCCCGCAATGCCCGCCGCGCAATATGAGAATTGTTGCAGACACCAACACAGTCATTTCAGGTCTGCTTTGGCATGGCGCGCCTCGAGGAATACTTGATCTGGCTGGCGCACACGGGCAAGATCACACTTTGCACCAGCCTTGATTTGCTTGCCGAATTAGCCGATGTGCTTGAACGGGATAAGTTCACCGCAAGACTTCTGACGGCTCAAGTAACAGCTAAAGAATTGGTGTTGGGATACGGCGAGCTTGCCACTCTCGTGCACCCCGCTGCAACTCCGTCTGTTATAGAAGATGACCCCGATGATAATATCGTTTTCGCATGTGCGATTGCCGCAAATGCAGAGGTCATCGTCTCTGGCGATTCCCACGTACAAAGTCTGAAATCCTATCAAGACATCTCGATTTTGACCGCAAATGAACTCCTTGAAAAGCTGAAATAGTCTGACGAAACTCGTCAGACTATTTTGTAATTTTACAAAGGTGTGAAAGGAAAGACATGGAAAAACTCCGCGAGCGCTTCTTACGCGACTCACTCCCCCGCCGCCTGGGCGGACTTGCCGCCACGCTTGGACGAATTTCATCATCAGCACGCAATTCAACCGATCCCAATCACGTAGCCAATTTATTGGATGAAGCCAAACACCTCATCGAATGGACAGCCGCAGAGACAGAACCTGAAACCGCTGCCGAACTCGTGCAAATGCAAACCATGATTACACTCTGGCAACGCGCATGGGAAGAATTCAAGCAAAGTTCCCAACCAAAGGCTTTTGCTTTCTGTACAGGCAAAAGATTGGTCAGATAAGGCAGTAGATTTTTCAGGATTGGTCTGAATCCAATATCGCATGAGCACCCAACTACTTCATTTCAAAAGCAACAGATTCCCATCTCCTTTAGGAGAGGGGTTAGGGGTGAGGTCGAACCTGACGAAGCGGCAGATTGAAGTGACGAGGATGTTTGCGGCGGGAGTTGAAACGTTGAAAGGTTTAAAGGTTGGGAAGCTGGAAAAACAAGCGTGAATTATGTTTTCAAGAGCGATGAGCCCCCTTTCCTCCAAAAGAGGAGCTAGAGGCGAAATCAAAAACTGCCTAGTAAAGGCGTATTGACCAGAAAGTAGTATATGGCTACTAAATCAAAGAAACAACAAGAGCATCCTCAACATTCAGTTCTCGAACAGTTGAGCAAATCAAGAGCTCTCACAAAACATATTTAAACTTAAGTAATTATTCAACTACTTCCCAAGTTGATCGAATTGAAATTACAGAACTCCCACACGAAATAGGTGACCTCTTTTGGTTAGAAACAATAAATATTACTAACGTAGGTCTATTAAGTTTGCCATCAGAAATAAGAAAGCTCGAACATCTACGCCAACTAATAATCAATGACAATAATTTAAACACTATTCCACAAGAAATTAAAAACTTAACTCACCTCAGTAGACTTGAGTTAAACGGGAATAATCTAACCGAACTTCCAAATGAGGTATCTAATTTAACCAAGCTTAAGGCACTTCATGTTGGTCGCAACAAGCTCATCTCGATTCCCAAAACCATTGGAAAGTTAAAAAACTTACAATGGCTAGACTTGAGCAAAAACAAAATTACCAAACTACCTGCTGGTATATCTAAACTCATTAATCTTACTCACCTAGATTTAAGAGACAATGAATTACCTATCCCGCCTGAAATACTCAATAATTTTTTTGAGCCTAAAGCCATTCTACTATACTATTTCTTAGTAGCACCTCATGGTAGTAAGCCAGCGTTGAAAGACTTCGCCAAATATGAAAAGGCATGGGATCTTAAGCGCCCCAAGCCAATCAGGATGAGGGTTTCCAAACCATTAGGTGAAATAAAACTTCTTTTGGTCGGTCAAGGCTCTGTCGGTAAAACATCTCTCGTCCAGCAAATCCTTCACGGCACGTTTGATCAGAACCAAACCAAAACGGAGGGAATATCCATTAATCAGTGGTCAAGTTGATGGTAGACAGAAGTCGAGGAGCAGTCGTCAACAGTCAATGGCCAACATCCATCAAACTCAACATCTGGGATTTCGGCGGGCAGGAGATCATGCACGCCACGCACCAGTTCTTCCTCACCAAGCGCAGTCTCTACCTGCTGGTGCTGGATGCGCGCCTGACGCAGGAGGAAAACCGCGTCGAGTACTGGCTCAAGATCATCCAATCCTTCGGCGGCGAGTCGCCTGTGCTGATCGTCGGCAACAAGACCGACCAGCATCCGCTCGATATTGACCGCACGGGCTTGCAGAAAAAATATCCGAACATCGTCGGCATCCTTGAGACCTCCGCCGCCACGGGCGCAGGCATCGAAGCGCTCAAAGCCGAGATCGCAAAACAGGTGGATACCCTGCCGCATGTCCGCGACCTGCTGCCTGAGACGTGGTTCACGGTCAAATCCAAACTGGAGGAACTCGGCAGGGATAAAAACTTCATTACGCAGGATGAATATCTCAGCCTTGTGCGGGGCAAACGATGTCACTGACGAAACCAGCCAGCACACGCTCATCGGCTTCCTGCATGACCTGGGCGTTGTCCTGCATTTTCAAGATGACCCGCGTCTCGAAGCGCTCGGCATTCTCAACCCGCAGTGGGTCACCAACGGCGTGTATAAAATTCTCAACTCGCACGAACTCTTTCAAAATCAAGGCACGCTCACCCTGCCCATCCTGAACAAAACGCTCAACCCGCCTGAATATCCCAGCAACAAACGCCTGTTCATCGTGGACATGATGAAGAAGTTCGAGTTGTGCTACGACATAGAACCCGACAAATCCTTCCTCATCCCCGACCTGCTCCCCAAAGACGAAATCTATACAGGCGAGTGGGAGGATGCGCTGGCGTTTCAATATCACTATAACGTTCTGCCATCGTCCATCATCACGCGCTTCATCGTCCGCATGAATGCCTTCATCCACAAGAACACCATCTGGCGCACAGGCGCTGTTCTAAAACGTGACGACAACACCGCCTCTGATCAAAGCCGATATTGAAGACAAAAAGATTTACATTTACGTTGGCGGAAAACAAGACACCCGACGGGAACTGCTCGCCATGATCCGCGGCGGATTTGACGCCATCCACAAAACCATCGCCAAAATCGAAGTGACGGAAAAAGTCCCGCTTCCGAACGCCCCCGAAGCTGCTCCCGTTGATTTGACCTTTCTCCAGCGAGCGGCAAGCGAAGGTAGAGAGTCGTTACCTGTTCAAGTCGGCAATCGCATCATTGATTTGATCGTCAAAGAAGTATTGGGACAAATTGAGAAAGAAGGCAAGAGTTCACCTTCTCAATTCGTTGTCAACGTTCAGGGAAATGTTTACGGCTCGATTGGCAATGACAACACCGTCAATTTCATCCAACAAAAATTTGAACCCATCTACGAAGCCATCAAGTCGTCTTCACGCGACGCCACCGAAAAACAAGATTTGGTTGGTGAAATTGATGACATCAAAGCCGAAGTTGCCAAAGGTGATGAAGTCAACGAATCATTCCTCTCCCGCCGTTTGCGCAACCTGAAAAAGATGGCGCCCGATATTGCAGATGTGGCGTTGTCCACGTTGGCAAATCCCGTTGCTGGAGTTGCAAAGATTGTTCAAAATATTGCGAAGAAGATAAAAGAAGAAACAAGATAACAAGAAGCGACCCGGTGGTCGAGTAGGCGGCGTTCGTCCGCCGCATTGAGACTACCAAATAAGCAAAGCAATACATGTTAGCGGTGGATGCCGCTTCGACTCGCCACGTGTACATCAACTAATTCCCTGATAAAATCGTGCGATGAAAAATTCGCACATCACCGCCATCATCTTCGACTACGGCAACGTCCTCATCGAATGGAATCCCCGTTACGTCTACAACCGATATTTTCCCAACGACCCCGAAGCTATGGAACGCTTCTTTAAAGAAGTGGACTTCATGGGCTGGAACGCCTATCAAGATAAAGGACGCACATTCAAGGAAGGTGTCGCTGACCTTTCCAAACAATTTCCTCACCACGCAGATTTCATTCAGGCATATCACGACATTGGAAAGATTCGATTGGCATCGCTTATAACTGATACCATTGAAATCATGAAAGAACTCAAAGCGAAGGGATATCCTCTATATGGCTTGAGCAACTGGTCAGCAGAGACATTTCCTTACGCACAGGAAAAATTTGATTTCTTCCATCTGTTCGATAACATGGTCATTTCGGGTGAGGTGGGATATGTCAAACCAGAGCCTGAAATCTTTCAACTCATGCTGGATAAAATCGGCAAGCCCGCAGAGGAATGTCTGTTTATTGACGATTCGTTGCCAAATATTAATCAAGCGAATAAAATGGGCTTTATGACAATACACTATCAATCCAGTTCGCAATTGAAATCAGACCTTGAGCATCTGAGGCTGTTCAACACAAAGGGAGTTTAATGGATACAAAGACGCTTCTTTCTTCCATCGAGTTGGAACTCCAAAAACAAGTTTCGCGTCTCGATCAGCCGCGTACAAAATCTTTCCACGAGATGCTCACCTACCACATGGGTTGGACAGGCGAAGGTGCCGGTCCCGAAGCCACAGGCAAGCGGATCCGCCCATTGCTGGTACTGTTGTGCTGCGCTTCGGCTGCGGGTTTCGATATGTCCAACGAACACGGACTACTCAACCCTCCGCTCAGCGCGGCATTACCCGCCGCCGCCGCAGTTGAATTGGTGCATAACTTCTCACTTGTCCATGACGATATTCAAGATAACTCCCCCAAACGCCGCGGGCGCGACACGGTCTGGACAAAATGGGGCGCTCCGATGGCGATCAATGTTGGGGATGCATTATTCGTCTTATCCAATCAAGCCATTGTTGATTTAAAAGAAAATTATCCGGCAGAGATCGTGGTCAAAGCGGCAGAGATTCTGCATAACATTTGTCTGGAGTTAACACGCGGTCAATTCCTTGATATGTCCTATCAAGGAAGAAACGATCTAAAGGTTGAAGATTACTGGCCCATGATCGCGGGCAAGACCGCGGCGCTATTATCCGCGTGTTGTCATATCGGCGCGTTGCTGGGTGGTGCAGACGAAGAAAAGCAGGAGGCTTATCGCTCTTTTGGGCATTATCTTGGCCTCGCCTTCCAAGTACAGGACGATATTCTCGGTATATGGGGAAACGAAACTGTCACAGGTAAATCCGTTGCAAGCGATTTGGTGGAAGGCAAGAATTCCCTACCAGTGCTTATAGGGTTATCAGCAAACAAAAAGTTTGCAGAACGATGGAAGCGTGGTTCAATTAAACCGGTTGAGGTGGAAGAGCTTGCTCATGTCCTTTCCACGGAAGGCGGATATGATTCAGCGTATGAAGCTTCCAAGCAAATGACCGACCTTGCCTTGTTGAATCTGCGTGAGGCTGATCCGCAAGGGGACGCGGGGGAAGCATTATTCGAGTTGGCAGATAAACTTCTGAAGCGGGAACAGTAACCAGGTCAAGGATGAGGCTTGTTTTTCATCCATAAATGATATGTTGCTTGACATCCCTATGGGGGGTCGCTATAATCCCTTTCATAAATAAGCGGGTGTAGTTCAGTGGTAGAACGCATGCTTCCCAAGCATGATATCGTGGGTTCGAGTCCCATCACCCGCTCACTTGTGTTGTGCACAGTGCAGGCAAATGTCGAGGAGAGACTCCCTCGACATTTTTGTTTGGCAATTTGTAAGGTAGCTGTTATGTCATCCCCCATAGGTCGTAAGTAGAATTAGGTCGGAGGCTATGTGTAATGATGCGGTCAGATGAAAAAGGTACTATTTTATGTGTGGAAGATAATTCTGATAACCGGACACTTGTGCGCCGCGTCCTGCAATCGGAGAATTATAAGTTGGTCGAGGCGAAAAACGCATCCGAAGCCCTCGATGTATTAAAAAATACAAAACCAGATCTGATCTTGATGGATATCAATATGCCCGACATGGATGG
The DNA here is from genome assembly GCA_963753655.1 of uncultured Chloroflexia bacterium. GTDB lineage: Bacteria > Chloroflexota > Anaerolineae > Anaerolineales > Villigracilaceae > Defluviilinea. Next base: position 591,295 of record CAVWDB010000006.1, on the reverse strand, counting down.
CTATACATTAACCGCCAAAATTAAAACAATGCCCGGCTTTGAACGAATTCCCATTCTGGCTTTAACTGCCAACGTAATGCGCGGTGACAGGGAAAAGACACTGGAAGCGGGTTGTGACGGCTATATTCAAAAACCAATTGATATCGATCAATTGACGAGCGAGATCGAACGATTTCTGGCAAGGAGCGCAAATGTCTGATAACGTCCTGGATACACAACCCATTAAGAAACCAAATATCCCAAAGGATGCAACCGTTCTGGTGGTCGAAGATAATGTTGCCAACTTTGTTTTGATCGCACGCATGCTCGGTTATTTGGGTATTCATTGTGAATGGAAAACCTCCGGTTACGAAGTTGTTGAGTATGCTGATACTCTCCAACGTCTTGATCTGATCTTGATGGATATCCGCCTTCCCTACGAAGATGGGTACGGAGCGTTAAAAAAAATAAGGGCATCCGAGCGCTTGAAGAGCATCCCCATTATTGCTGTAACGGCGGAAGCAAGCACCGATCAGATGAACAAAGCAAGAGCCTCCGGGTTTGATGGTTTTCTTGGAAAGCCTTTGGACCCCGATAAATTTCCCGATCAAATCCGCCGTATCCTGGCTGGTGAAGCGGTCTGGGAATTTAGTTAACAATATTCATTAATTCTTTTATAGTTAAACAGGATAAGCGGTCACTCTTTGAACGAGATGTCTTTTTTCATAACAGTATTCTTCACGGTAGCTGGAGATCGCCTGCAAATCACACAGTACTCTGATCCACAGAGCCGTGATTCTCAAGCAACCATTCCGCACGGCATTGAATTGCCCTTATCGGCAATAGAATCCTACCTAAAAGGCAGGTCCCTGCGAGTGGGTTCCAACGAATCGGTGACCATTCCCCAATCTCTGATCGCTTATCCTAAACAGTTGGGATGTAAAACCGCCGCCTACATACCTATCCAACAGGAGGGAAAACTGCGCGGTCTTGTGTTTATCGGCGCACGCGGCGGGCAGGAAATAAGTGATGATGTGATCAAAGCATTTGAACACACGATCCGTCTGACCGCAAACACAGGTGCGCACACAAGCTCCGCGGCTGATGCGCCAAATGAGCGTCGCCTGGAAGAAATGGAAGCGTTAAGTGCACTGGCCGCAAACGCGATCGTTATAAGTGATCTGCGCTCATTTTATTCTGCGATCCATGAGCAGGTGAAATCTGTGGTTGGTGACCACGGCTTTGTCATTGCGCTGTATGAGGAAAAAACGAGCTCCATCAACATTCCATATTTATATGAGGAAAGTGGATTCTCTTCGATAGACTCCTTTCCACTGGGCGAGGGTCTTACATCGATCATCATTCGGACGCGCGAGCCGTTAATGCTTACAGAAAACACAACAAGTCGCGCAACCGCCATGGGTGCAAAATTCTCCGGCAAGCCGGCAAAATCATGGCTGGGCGTTCCATTACTGGCACAAGGCGAGTCGATTGGCGCTCTTATTATTCAAGACCTGGAGAAGGAGCACAGCTTCGACGATAACGACCTGCGCTTTCTCACATCGGTTGCCAATCAAGTTTCGGGAACGATAAATAATGCCCACATTCTTGAAGAAAGCAGGCAAACCGCCCTGCAATTCGAGACCGCGGCAGAGATCGCACGCGATATCAGCAGTTCACTTGATCTCGATGAGTTGTTAAAAAAAGCAGTTGACCTGATCCGTTTCCGCTTTGATTTTTACCATGCAGGCGTTTTCCTGAAAGATGTCCCGGGTGAGTTTGTGGTAATCCGTGAAGCCACAGGGGACGCGGGTATACAAATGAAACGCATTGGGCATAAACTCGCCGTCGGGTCGAAATCGGTTGTTGGGGTTGTGGCAGGCAGCGGGGAGAAAATGATCGTCAACGACACGACGCGCGACGCGACCTATTACGCCAATCCTTTATTACCAGACACACGTTCAGAAGCAGCCATCCCTCTGAAGATCGGCGACCGCATCCTGGGCGTATTAGATGTACAAAGTAAACAGACCTATGCTTTTGCTGAAGACAATCTGCGTACATTGCAGATCCTTTCCGACCAATTAGCCATTGCCGTGGTCAATTCTGAATTGTTTGCCGAAACACAGGAACACCTGGCGCAACATCGTTTACTGCACCATATAACCACTACAGCCGCATCCGGGACAACGTTGGATGAGGCATTGGTATCAGCGGTGAACGGATTGCAGGTTACGCTTGGAGGCGACCGTGTATCCATATTGCTGGTAGATCGTGAGAAGAAATTGCTGGAGATCAAAGCTGCCATTGGGTTCTCGGATGAAGTGTTCAATCTGCGGGTGCCAATGGAAAGCGGCATCACAGGCTGGGCGGCAACACATCGTAGAAGTTTGCGGGTCAATAACGTCCAGGAAGACCCGCGTTACATTGAGGGCAGCGCGGGTACCCGATCTGAAATGGCAATTCCATTGATCTATCGAAGCGAATTATTAGGTGTCCTCAATGTTGAGAGCGAACAAACAAATGCCTACACGGAAAGTGATGAGGAATTGCTCGGCACATTGGGTGGAAGCCTGGCAGCTATTATTGCCAATGCACGCTTGCTCGAACAGATCCGTGCACAGGCAGAGCGCGAACGCGTCCTTTTCGAGATCACGGACAAGATCCGCCGTACTACCGACGTTCAAACAATTCTTGCAACAACAGTCAGTGAATTGACACGCGCCACAGGAGCCAGCAGGGCACGAATCAAGGTTGGGCTGAAGCCGGTTGAAGACCAGACAATAAAGGTAAATGATGATAAATAGATTCGATCAGTTACTCAAACGTACTGGGGGACGGCAGTTGCTCATCATTATCGCGCTCGTTCAAATCGTAGCTTTAGTGGGAGCAGTTCCAGGCGTCGTATTTCTTAAATTGAACATCGCGTTCAACGTTGTGGTCGCAACGATCCTGGCAAAGTTATTACCTGTTTTGCTCCTTTCAAGCTACTTCATTCTGCTGGGAATCAGCTGGCAGATCACGAAAACTGCCCGCAAGCGAATAGACGAGTGGTCACGCAGTGAACTTCGTGCAAATCCACAGGAAGAACTGACCGCCTGGAAGGAGATCACCAGTTTTACCTCGCAGTACGGTATCAGCGCCATAATTGTTCTTTTCCTTGTCAATGTGGCGCCTGTCTTTTTTATTATGCAATCGCAAAGCAATACGATTTCATCCATTTTCCAACCGACGTCAGTCAGTTCGTCCGCTTCTGTATTTATTCTTCTTGGCGGACTGGCGTCTGTCATTGGATATGTAATGCTGGTGGTATTGATTGCCGAGCAATTTTTACAACCCGCCAGATTAAAATTACTTCCCTATGATTTTGACATTCAACTTAGAGGACGTTCGGGGGCTCTTCTTGGGACAAAATTCCAGGTTTTGACCATTGGACTGATTCTCATTTCTGTTGCCGTTATCGCTCCAGTTGGCTATCAGCAAGCGGTCAGGGTCATTTATTCTGAAACCAGCCCTCTGTCAATATTTAGAGACCTGCAAAGCTACTCCATTATCCTCAGTGTGCTGGTCTTAATCCTGGGCGCCGGATTTTCTTATTTTGCGGGCCGCTCCGTATCAGATCCGATTAGAGAATTGATCGACGTGTTGAGGAAGATAGAACGGGGCGACCTCTCTCAACGAGTACCTGTTACGTCAACTGACGAACTGGCAACCGTGGCAACTCATTTTAATCGTATGCTTGCGCGTTTTGAGGAGTTGCAATCCACACTAGAACATCAAGTCGCTGAACGCACCAAGCAAATCTCCGCGAGCAACGAAGTTGGGCGGGTGGCCTCCTCCATTCTTGATCCGGACGAACTTCTCTCCAAGGTGATCAATCTATTTACAGACCGTTTTAATTATTACTATGCCGCAATTTATCTTTTAGACCCAAGCGGGAAATGGGCTGAATTAAAGGCAGCCACGGGAGATGCCGGAAAAATACTCAAGCAAAACCATCACCATCTGGATGTCACCGGCAAAAGCATGGTAGCGGCTTGTATCCGTGAAAGAGGACCTCGGATCGCCCACAACACATCCGAAGAAAAGATCAGGTTCGAGAATCCCCTCCTGCCCTATACACGTTCTGAAATTGCACTCCCTCTCCTCATCGGAGATCGCACGATCGGCGCATTGGATGTCCAATCAACAAAAACAGCAGACTTTGGTTTGGAGATCATCGAAACCATGCAAAACATGGCCGGGCAGGTGACCATCGCACTTGAAAACGCCCATCTCTTCCAGGAGGCCCAACAAAGGATCAGGGAAATGCGCGTCATTCAACAACAATATCTCCGCGAAGGCTGGGAAGGTGGTCTTGCCTTCAAAAATGACGAATTGGAATATGGCATAGGCGAAGACCTTATGCCGGATTCACAAAAGCTCGATATCAATATCGATCTACGAGATCAAACCATTGGACAAATTTTTCTTGAACGAGATGATGAGTGGACGCCTGAACAACAAAGCCTTATAGGTTCCATCGCCGCTCAAGCCGCAGTCGCTCTGGAAAACGCCCGCCTGGTCTCAGAAAGCCGTCAAATTGCCTTGCGTGAGCGCATGGTATCTGAAATTAACTCAAAGATCTGGTCGTCCACCACGATTGATGGCGTTCTGCAAACCGTTGTCAAAGAATTAGGACGTCGGCTCGATGCATCACACGCCGCAATTAAATTAAGCGTGGAAAAGACAACCAATGACTGACAATCCATCCCTATCCTCCGGTTCATTCGAATACGGCCAATGGCGTTCTCAATTTTTGAGTGTTGTGTTGAGAGTCTCCTGCGCGCTTGGCATTTTATTGATCGGCGCTGTCATCCCTTTAGCAACCTCCACTGAATTGATTGGCTTGGGAGCTGTCTATCTTATTCTGCTCTTTATAACCATTACGTCTACACGTTATGTGATAAAAGCCGCAACCTTTATGCTAATTGGCTATTTGGCCGGATTATTTACACTGACCCGTTTCGGGCCATGGTCAGATGCGGTCATCTTTTTCTTGGCAACCAATATCTTTGCATCGTTATTATTTGATCGACACGTTGATAAATGGATTCTTGCCCTCACGATAACAACAATTACAGGCGTGGCGTTGCTGGATAGCCTGGGCCTATTTACATTTCTGTCCACAGGTATCCCCCCTACCACGTTGGGAGATTGGGCGACCTACACTGCAGACTATGTGGCACTTGCAATTGCCCTTGTATGGGCAATTAATTTACTAAAGCAAGAGTTCGGCTCCATCGTGGAAAAATTCCAATCCACACTTCAACTTCTAACAAAAGACCGCACCGAACTGGAGGAGCGGGTGGAAGAGCGCACCGCTGGTTTAATGAAAAAGACCGAGCAACTTCGCGCTGCTTCTTATATCGCGCACCAGACAGCAGAAGTAAATGATCTTTTGTCTCTCCTTGAAATTGTTGTAAACCTGATCACAGACCAGTTTGGTTTTTATCACACGGGCATTTTCCTGCTGAATGAAACAGGAGAGACAGCCGTACTTCATGCAGCTTCATCAGAAGGCGGAAAGCGCATGATTGAAAAAGGACACTCACTGGCAGTTGGGACTCAAGGCATTGTTGGATATGCTGCCGCACAAAAGACATATCGCATCGCTCTTGACGTTGGAGCTGATGCTGTTTTCTTCGAGAATAAAGATTTGCCCTCCACCCACTCCGAGATTGCACTTCCCCTCATCATCCAAAACCGGGTTCTGGGAGTTTTGGACATTCAATCAGATCAGTCACAGGCATTCAATCCTGAGGACGTTGATGTATTGCAAACCCTTGCAAACCAGGTGGCAGTTGCCATCGAAAATGCACGTCTATTGAGCGAATCGCAAACGGCGCTCATGCAACTCGAAGCCGTAACAAACTTCCGCACGCGTGAGGCGTGGGCACAACGTCTTCAAAAACAGGCTCATGCCTTCACCTACACCCCCCTGGGAGTGCGCGCCGATGCGATCATCCCTGATGAGGAAAGCCATACACTAAACATTCCCATTTCATTACGCGGGCAGAAAATTGGCGACCTATCCATCAGCCGCAAAAATAATGAGAAGTGGAACAAAGTGGATGAGGAACTAATTACCGAAGTTGCCCACCAGGTGGGTCTCGCTGTCGATAACATCCGCCTGCTTGAAAGCGCGACACAACGCGCCCAGCAAGAAAAAACCGTGGGCGAGCTTGCTGTTCGCTTTAGTCAATCTCTGGATATAGACAGCCTGCTCCAAACAGCCGCGCGTGAACTGGGAAGCGTTCCCGAAATCTCCGAAGTCTCCGTGTTTATCGGACAAATACCTGAACAGGCGCCTCAGAAACGGCGTTCAAAACGTCCGACAGGTTAATGATATGACGAGTAACTTAAATACACAAAGCGATGTAAAAAGCATGGACGAAGCCCTGGCTAGGACCTACTACGCCAGCGGAAAATACAATGCGCTCTTCCTTGCAGTCATGGGCATCGGTTTTGCGGTTATTTATTTACTGACACGGTATGGCATATTGGGCGAGACTGCACCTGCCTTATTAGTCATCAGTGGTGCAGTATTGTTTATGGCTGCCGGGCAGTTCTTTACGATATTTTTGGCACAGCGTAAAAAAGGCATACTGGCACGTATCTTTAGTTCCCTATTTATTGTCATCTTCGCAATTCTTATTACTGCCGCCTGGAAGGAAGCTCTTTATTTTGCCCTTATTCTAATTTTTGTTCAGCCGCTTACCTCCCTACGCGTGGGTATGCCCCGTCCTCATAGACCCTACCTCTATATTTTAATGGTTGCGGGAGTTATTGGAGTTTTGTGGGCAAATGCAACCCCTTTTCCAAACCGGTTACAGAGCAACACCATCGCCGCCATCGCAAGTCTGGTATTTCTGGGTGCAACAGGGTTTTTATTGTTCACAGTCACGATCATTGCGCGAAGCAAGAACTATCGAAGTTTGCGCAATCAACTGCTTGCATCATTCATTGTTATTGTCACAATCCCAACATTAATGGCAACATTCCTTTCCACAGCCGGGGCTTATGTCAATAATCAGTCTCAAGCTTTTAACACGCTTAACACGGTCTCCAATTTGAAAATATCACAAGCAGAAGATATTAGCGACGGTCTTAAAAGCGATGCTACTGGCATTCAATTGGATACAGCTTTCAAAAGAAACGCTCTTAATGTTCTAGCGCCGAGAGGACTTTCCACCGAGCAGGTGACTACCAGTCGAACATTTGCGCGCTCCCGTCTCACCGACCTTCAAAGCAAAAAAGAACACCCATACCGTGAAATCATGGTATTAAACACCAGGGGACAGGTCGAGATCTCCACAACTCCCATAAGAGAAGGCAGCATTTTTACAACGGAACCTTTTTATCTTCAGGGTAGCATACAAACATTTGTAGGCTTTGCCAGCGAAACAACCTTTGGCGCTGGGAATTTGATCATTGCGGAACCGATATACGACACCAACGAAAAAATCATTCGCGGCGTACTTGTCCTGCGGGCAGATTCCAGCTTGATAAAAAACATCATGGAAGCTACAACAGGTTTTGAAGAGGCAGAGACCTATCTTCTTGATAACAATTTTCAACCGCTCACAAAAACCCGGACTCCAACTAACATAATTAACACAAAAGCCTCACTTAGCGCTGCTTTGAATAAGGTGACCCAAGGTTCTGGTACATACAAGAATTACGCCGGAGAAACAGTTCTTGGAGATTATCGCTATATCGAACCATTGGGAATGATCTTTATCGCTGAAATACCCCTCTCGGCAGTGATCAAAAACACTCTAAACACCACTCTGGGCAGTGCAGCGCTGGCTCTTTTTGCCATCATTATTGCCATCGCCGCAGTTGCCATCTCCGCTGATTTAATCTCAACGCCCATCAGCGCACTTGCAGAAACAGCAAAGAGCTTTGCCGCCGGAAGGTTAGAGACCCGTGCAGCCGTGGAACTCAAGGACGAAATAGGCGATCTCGGTCGGGCCTACAACCAAATGGCTGAACAGCTTCAGAGCATTATCGGCAGATTGGAACAACGCGTGAGCGACCGAACAAAGGAACTTGAGAGCCAGTCTAATCGCTTGCGCGTCGCGGCAGAGATCGCACGCGATGCCGCATCATCTCATAATCTCACTGAATTGCTCGATCAGGCGGGTGAGTTGATACAGCAGAGATTTGGCTTCTATCATACGGGAATATTCCTGCTGGATACAAACAAGGAATTTGCGGTATTGACTTCTTCTCCAACAGAGTTGGGAAAGCAAATGATCGTGAACAACCATAAACTTCGTGTGGGAGAAGTGGGCATCGTGGGCCGCGTGGCCGCCACCGGAGAACCCCGTATTAGCCTGGATACGGGCTTGGATGCTATACATTTTAATAATCCCCTGCTTCCATTTACCCGCTCTGAGATGGCATTGCCTCTGAAAGTGCAAAACGATCTCATTGGCGTTTTGGATGTTCAAAGCGATCAACCACAAGCATTTCATGATGACGATGTTGCCATTATGCAGCTTCTGGCAGACCAATTGGCTACAGCGATTGAGCGTACACGTTTGCTGCAACAGGTTGAACAGAATTTAACGGATCTCGAACAGGCATACGGAAGATTTACACGTGAAGGATGGAAATCAATCGGACAAAGCGGTTTGCTTGCCAACTCCGGCTATCGCTTCGATAATATACGTATACGGGCGATCAACGAACTCCCAGAAATCGGCAACCAAGCCATTCAAACAGGGGATACGATTGTAAATAATAATGGCAATAAATCTCCTCAGGAAGATACCGTTGCAATTCCCATCAAATTGCGCGGTCAGGCAATTGGAGCTGTGACAGTAAAACTACAGGAGGGGTACAGTCAAACCACCATCTCTACCATTGAGCTGGCAATTGAGCGCCTTGCAGCCTCTCTTGAAAGTGCACGCCTCTACGAAGAAGCCCGCGTTCGGGCAGACCGCGAACAATCCATTTCGCATGTCACGACAGCGATCAGTTCGTCCACCGAATATGAAGATATCCTTCGCACCACGGTCAGGGAAATTGGCAGCGTATTGAACGATACAGATGTGGCTATTCAAATCCTTGATCAATTGGACACTTAGGCAGAGTCAATCTATGTTGGATAGTTTCCGAAAGTTCCTTGCTCCTCCCATATTCGACAATGATGAAAAAACGCGCTCGGCATATTTCATCAATGTCATCGTTTTGAGCAATATACCCATTCTTTTGCTCTTTATTAGTATCCGCATAAGCACCGGTGCGGAACCTTTTGGTTCTGCAAACATGATACTTGCGGCAATTATTACGATTTTCGCGGTCGTTTGGTTTTTGATGAGAAATGGATGGGTGCGTACCGCTGGATATTTACATGTCACAACGATCTGGCTTGCCAGCACAATACTCGCACTAAATGGCAGTGGAGTTAGAGGCACTGCTTTCACCAGTTATTTTGTTGTCATGCTTATGGCTGGGTTGTTACTCGGATGGCGGCCGGCAATAGGCTTTACACTCTTGAGCATTATCGCCGCTTTTGGGCTGGCATCTGCAGAAAACGCAGGAGCCATACATTACATACCCGGCAGTGCAATAAGCGCCGCCATCGAAGGAACTGTTCTTTTCCTTTTTGGAGCAATTTTTCTCTATCTGATCATCAGCAGTTTACAAGCTACAGCTGGAAAAGCAAAAGCCAATGCCAATGAATTGCGTGTGAGCAACAAGGAATTAACCGATCTTCGCGATGAGCTGGAAGTTCGTGTACAGGAACGAACCGCCACTCTCGCACATCAGACGGTCCAGCTACAGGCAGTTTCAAGTGTCGCGCGCACAATCGCATCCATTCAGGATATCAACACGCTTTTACCGGACATCACTAAACTTGTCAGCGAACAATTTGGTTTTTATCATGTGGGCATCTTTTTACTCGACGATGTGGGTGAACATGCCGTTCTACGAGCCGCCAACAGTGTAGGCGGAGCCCGTATGCTTGAACGTCAACACAAGCTCAAATTGGACTTAAATAGTATTGTTGGATACTCAACTTCCCATGAAGAAGTGCGCATCTCGCTGGACGTTGGAACTGATTCCGTTTTCTTCAACAACCCTGACCTTCCCGATACCCGCTCCGAAATGACACTCCCCCTCCGTGTGGGTGGACGCGTCATTGGCGCGTTGGATGTCCAAAGCACACAACCGAATGCATTTGCAAAAGAAGAGGTGAATACACTCTCCACCCTGGCAGACCAGGTTGCCATCGCCATTGAAAATGCCCGTCTCTTTGAGAAAGCGCAGGAGGCGCTTTCTGAGTCCCAATCAACATTTGAAAAATATGTTAAACAAGAATGGGGCAATTTTGCCCAACGAATAAGACATAGGGGGTTTAACTTTGACGGAAAGCAAATTACACCATTAAATGGCGACCTACAGCGGGGAAAAACAGGAGCCATTTCTCAAACCGGAGATCAAGCGGCAGCATCCCTGGCTGTCCCTATTAAATTACGCGGACAAACCATAGGCATTCTGAATGTGCGTGCCCAAAAGGGCCAACGCACATGGAAGCAGGATGAGATCACCTTGCTGGAAGCAGCAGCCGAGCGTGCTGCACTTGCATTGGAAAATGCCCGCCTCGTGGAAAGCGCCCAACGCCGCGCCGCCCGCGAGCGTACCATCGGAGATATTTCCACGAAGATCGGCGCGGTGAGTGATATGGAAGATATCATGCAAGCCGCCGTGGAAGAGTTAGGTCGCAGAATTGGCGGAGCGGCTGAGGTAATTATTGAGATCGAAACCGCTGACAACAAGGCCAACTAACAATATGAAGAATTTCCTTACATCATTGCTTACCCCTCCCGTCTTTCCTGAAGACGAAAACAAAACCCGTTCGGCGCGTTATGGTCATGGGATCGCGATTGTGTTTATGGGCGCCATCCTGCTCTATGAAATAATCGGCAAAATAATCACGAGGTCGCTTGCTCTGAATATACTTGATCTAATTCTGTTAATTCTGTTTATTATTCTTTTTGTTAGCTTGAGGCTGTTGGCAAATGGACGCGTACGCGGAGCAAACACGTTGGTGGTCACGCTGTTGTGGGTTGGGGCCAACATGGTCGCCTACCTGGGTTTCGGCATCAGGGACTCTGCCTTCATTGCCAACTTTATCGTTATCTTGGCGGCAGGGCTTTTATTAGGCAGGCGGGGAGCTGTCATCCTTACCTTTGCGACCCTTGCAATGGGCGCCGGTCTGGTATATGCAGAAACAAACAACCTTTCCCCAACAGCTTATTATTTTGTATCACCTGCCTCTGTCCTGCAGGATATAACGGCAATTTATCTCATCTACGCAATTTTCCTGTTCATGTTGATCAGCGGTCTTGACAATGCGCTGAAAAACGCACAATCTGGAAAAAGCAAATTGGAAGATGTCAACCGTGAACTTTACGAATTGCAAAACCGCCTCGAAGAAAACCGCAATGAACTTTTGGCGATCAATGAACAACTTAAGCGGAGAACAGAACGCATTAATTCCATCGCAGAAATATCAAAGATAGTTACTTCAATTCAGGAGATCAGGCTTCTCCTTTCGTCCATAGTTGACATCATCAGCCATAGGTTTGGATATTACCATGTGGGCATCTACCTGTTGGATGAGCAAAAACAGTTTGTAGTGTTACGCGCATCAAACAGCCAGGGAGGAATAAATATGATCGAAAAAAACCATCGCCTCCGCGTGGGAGAACAAAGTGTGGTCGGCTTTGTCGCCCAAAGCGGTCAGAGTCATATGGCGATGGAAACAGCCACAGATAAATCGTTTTTCAATGACCCTGATCTCCCGGATCATCTTTCCGAGCTGGCTCTGCCATTAAAATCCGGCGCCGAGTTGATCGGTGTGCTCGATATTCAATCACCCAAATCAAATGCTTTTTCAGAGGATGATATATCCACATTACCCATTCTTGCCGACCAGCTGGCTATTGCCATTCAGAATGCGTTTTTATTTGAACGCTCTCAAAGATTACTCTTGGAGGCTGAAACCGCGTCAAAGCAGGCATCCAGCCAGACATGGAGAATATACGAGAAAAGTCTTCAGACAAGAGCCTATCGATATGACGGAATCAAATCCGAGGCTTTGCAGGAAGCGAAATCGTCGCCTGCATCAGATACACTACTGAATATCCCGGTGCGCCTGCGCGGTCAAACCATTGGAAGTCTTAAATTAAAACCTGTCGATGCATCCCGCCCTTGGACCGAGGATGAACTCGCAATTATAGAAGCCACGTCTGACCGCGTAGCGCTTGCGTTGGAAGGTTCACGCCTTCTGGAGGACGCACAAAAACGCGCAAGCCGTGAAGCCTTCCTATCGGATGTGGCCACAAGACTCAGCACATCATTTCAATTGGATTCGATCCTGCGGGACACCGTGGAAGAACTTGGAAAGACCCTGAAAGGTTCAACCGTTTCATTCCAACTGGTCAGTCAATCCTCTTCCTCTTCACAAGAACTACACAGATCCAATGGCAGATCGAATGACGGGAAGAAATTGGAGTAAGTTATGGCGATAAACAATAATTCCGGTGCCGGAACCATAAATCCGCAAAGCCAACAAAAGTCGGCGGGCTTAATCTCCCCAAATACCGTCACACCGAATGGCGCATTGATCATATTGATCTTATCGATCTTCTTTGTTGAATTGGCAATCATGATTGCTTTTCTTGTGCTGCCGCCTCTTCCCCCCGTTTTGGAGACCTTGCTTGACTCAACCGCGCTGATTTTGATTGTCTCTCCCATTGTTTATCGCTTTGCCATTATTCCATTTCATAATCAAATCGCAAAAACAAATGATACTGCCAGCCAATTAGAAGCAATGAACACGATTCTTGAAGAACGCGTAGCAGAGCGTACAATTCAACTTGAAAAAGCGAACCGCCAGACATCACGCCGCGCCGCACAACTACAGGCAATCACTGAGCTCTCGGAAGCCATCGCTCAGTTGCAGAATTTGAATGACATTTTCCCCACAGCCACCAGCCTCATCAGCGAACGCTTTGGCTTTTATCACGTCGGTATATTTCTGATTGACAGTAGTCGAGAGCATGCCATCCTGCAAGCTGCCAACAGTGAAGGCGGGAAAAGGATGTTGGAGCGTGCCCATCGATTGAAATTGGGGACCGGTGTTGTGGGCTATTGCGCCCAAACAGGACATCCCCGCATCGCCCTGGACGTTGGAACTGATGCTGTTTTCTTTGACAACCCTGACCTCCCGAAAACCCGCTCCGAAGTTGCCCTGCCCTTAAATGTAAAAGGCGAAACAGCAGGCACCGTCGGAGTGCTGGATGTGCAAAGTACGGAAGCAGGGGCGTTTTCAACAGAAGACTTGCAGGTCTTGACAGCGCTTGCAAATCAGGTATCGATTGCAATCGAGAACGCGCGTTTACTGACTGAAGCTCGCTCAGCGCTTGCGCAAGTCCAGGAAGTTTATAACGAATTCACACGCGTCGAGTGGGCCCGCACAATTTCAAAAGTCGATCAAAAGGGCTTCCGCTATCAAACCGGACGTATTGAAATGCTTGAGAACGACCTGCAAGGCTCTGAGGTCGCAACCGCAATTCAAAGCGGCGGCATTACAAAAAATCATGAGAAAAGCAGCGGCATAGTAGCAGTACCCGTTAAGTTGCGCGGAGAAGTGATTGGCATTTTGCATATCGAATCAAACGATCCGGCCAAGGGATGGCAGGCAGACGAAGTAAGCCTTGTCGAGGCTGTCGCTGAACGTGCGGCCTTTGCAATGGAGAATGCCCGCTTATTCCAGGATGCCCGCAGGCGTGCCGCAAAGGAACGCCTGATTTCCGAAGCTACTGCAAAAATCAGCGGCGCTCTCAATATTGAAAATATTTTACAGACCACGGCCGACGAGTTGGAGCGTGTTTTAGGCGGCTCCGAAGTGTTGATCCAGTTTCAGAGCAAGGAGACCAAGTGAACGAGAACATCGTCACAACTCCCGTTGAGCCTAATGACACCCGGCGGCTTGAAAGAAACGCACTCTGGCTGGGTATTGTTACGATCATTTTAGCCGTACTAATAATGGTAACGGCTGTCGTATTCAAGACTGCAAATGTCTGGATAGCCTTGCTAATTCTAGCGGGCGGATTGGCTGCAACCTGGTTTGTAAAAACAGGCCGCTTTTTGACAGCCTGTTGGGTGACCATCAGTTTATGTGTATGCGTTTCCCTTATAGAAGTATTGACCAGAAGCGGATCAGGATTCATGCAGGCGGTAATTGTCGCTATTCTTATCAGCGGCATCGCCATGATCGCCATGCCGCGTCGCCTTCTTGGCCGAATGTTGTTGTTCAGCCTGTTCATTTCGGTCGCACTTATATTAATTGACATCTTTGATCCGGCGACCCGCCTGCCTGTTGCAACACAATCACCGGTCAGTATTGCGATTATTTTCGCATCCTTGGTTATTCTTTCAATCTTTATTGCCAAGGGATTCCCATCGTTTGATTTGCGCACCAAGATCGTACTTGGGATCCTTGTGACCGGAGGTCTTTCGCTCGGTGTTCTTTCATTTTTCGCGATCAACACCGCACAAAAAATAACTGAGTCGATATCGCAACGTCTGGAAACGAGTGTTGGACTATTGGCCGAGGAACAGCTCATAAATACAGTATTCATTGAATCAGATCGTGCAAACAAATTTTTTGACGATATAGCTGAAGGAGTAGCGAGTCTTTCAACCTATGAACGGACTCTCCAAGATCAAAAAGAGCTGCTTGGTCAGGGTAGTTATTGGGATGCCGCCAATAAACTGTCTCCCTTGAATGGGGGGCAATACGGGAATCCATCCGACGACATCTCATCTGTATTTGTCCCGGTAAATGTGGAATTAAATGATGATGTGCTGACCGAATTGAATACCTCTGCCTACCTCGATTTCACCACTCCACAGCTGCTGAAGGAAAACCCTGCGATCCTTGCCGTTTACTACATTCATAAGGATGGGGTTGTAAGATATTACCCAAACATAGAACTTGCATCCATCCTTCCGCCCGATTTTGATGCCACCTCCCGTCCCTATTACAAACTCTCATCTCCCCTATTCAACCCACAAAAGCGTATCCGCTGGACGATCCCTTATGTTGATGCGGCAGGTGGAGGGTTGGTTGTAACGGCGGCATCACCGATCTATGTTGGCGATGGTTTTTCCGGAGTGATTGCCGCAGATATACAGCTAGCGCGAATTACAGAACAGGTATCGGGCATCAAGGTTGGCAATACAGGTTATGCATTTATGATCGATGATGCGGGCCGGATCATCTCGATGCCTCCCTCCGGTTATAAGCTGTTTAATATGAATCCTGAAGAGTTGGCAGCAGAAGATTATTTCAAGCAAACCATTCTGGGATTTGGCGAAACAGATGTCAGGGCGATTATCACAAGAATGGTGGCTGGCGGCAATGGACTAAACATTATTAATGATAGTGGAATTGATAAATATATCGCCTACGCACCGGTAGCGTCCACCGGGTATAGCATCGCCCTCGTGGTCCCTGTTTCTGAAATGCAGACTGCAATCTCCGTTGCCAAAGATGAAACACAAGTTCAAACCCGAACGGCCATCCGAACGGCTGTCATCATTCTCGTTGCCATCTTGTTGGGAGCGATCGGCACCAGCCTGAGTCTGGGGAATCTTATTGCAACGCCCATACGACGCCTCACTGAAGTGGCAAGCCGCATTACAGGAGGCGACCTTACTGCAAAAGTCGTGATTTCGACGCGTGATGAGATCGGCGCGCTGGCAGAGTCATTCAATATTATGACATCGCGCTTAAGTGAAACCCTGGGGAGTCTCGAAACCAATATTCAAGAACGTACATTGGAGCTTGCAACAGCAAATGAAAAAAACGAGCGGCGCGCAAGACAGTTTGAAACCATTGCCCACATTACGAGAACGATTAGCTCCACACGTGAATTGAACAGCCTGCTTTCTCAAACCGCAGACATCATCAGCCGCGAGTTCGGTTTCTATCATGTAGGCATCTTTCTGTTGGATGTGGCAAAGGAGTATGCCGTTCTCAGCGCCACAAACAGCGAGGGCGGACAATTCATGCTTGAACGAGGACACCGCCTAAAGGTTGGCGAAATGGGCATTGTTGGTTTCGTAACCAAGACAGGAAAAGCACGCGTCGCATTGGACACCGGAACTGACGCTGTTTTCTTCAACAACCCCGACCTGCCCAATACCCGCTCAGAGATTTCATTGCCTCTAAAGGTGGGCGATGAAATTATTGGCGCGTTGGATGTGCAAAGCACTGAGGCGAATGCGTTTTCACAGGAAGATATTAACATTCTTAGCACGCTTGCTGATCAAGTCAGCATTGCGGTTCAGAACGCGCGGCAGTTTGAAGAAACCCGGAGGGCCTTGAATGAATCCGAGGCGCTTTCGCGGCAGTTCATTCAGACGGGCTGGCAAAACTTCACCCAAGTGCAAAAACTGGCTGGCATCCATCACACGGGTGCAAAGTCTTCCCTCCTTTATACGACCAAAGGAAATGGCAAAGGAGAATATCCATTAAGCACCGGGCAGCTCAAAGCAAGGGAAAGAGGCGCACATTTATCCCTCCCGCTAAAACTGCGCGGCGAAGTGATTGGGTCAGTGGATGTCCACTCTCCGGATAACGCTCAGTGGGATCAGGATGAATTGGACATTGTTACCGCGATCATCGAGCGCGCCGCCCTGGCCATGGAAAATGCACGCCTCCTTGCAGAAAGCCAGAAACTTGCCGCAAAAGAGCGCACGATCGGGAACATCTCTGCCAAGATCAGCGCTCAAAGCGATATAGATGAACTCCTCAAAACTGCCGTGCAGGAATTGGGGCGTACATTGCCCGGAATGGATATCACCGTGCAATTCAAGAAGGAAGAAACTGAATGGTGAGAAGATTATTTAGTCCCCCAATTTATGGAAAAGAGGAAGATAACTTCCGCGCAAAATTCATTAATGGATTTTCGTGGACGATCATCGTATTACTGAGTGTAGCCCTCGTTCCATATTTGACGAAGCAAACATTCGACTTTACCATCGTTGTTCTCCCGGGGTTGATTATTTTGATGTTTGTCTCCCTCTACATATTGCACAGGGGCAATACAAATGCGAGTGGACTGATTATCGTTGTACTGGGCTGGTTGGGTTTGGGAATACAAGCCTTCACGGCCGATGGCGTAAAGGATGTAATCGTTGTAGGCTATTTGGCGCTTGGTTTGCTGGCAAGCATCATCGTAAACCGGTGGGCAGGCGGCATTGTGATTCTGGCAAGCATTGGTGCCATTTGGGCGCTTGCTCTTTTTGAAACCAATGGATTCATTACGCCGCGTTTACAGAACACAATTGGATATTCACGTGATCTGTCATTGACATTTGTAGCAATTGCGGTCCTTATCTACTTTAGTACAACAAGTCTTCGGGACGCGATTCGCCACGCGCGGGACAGTGAAAGGAATTTGTTCGAATCAAACAAACAGCTTCAGGAACTGAATCGAAGTCTGGAAGATCGTGTTGCCCAGCGCACGGAGGAACTCGAAATCGCAAACCAGCGGAACGAACGCCGTGCCCAACAATTTGAAACCATAGCGCAGGTAACACACGCAACAACATCCAACCAGAATATTGAAACGCTTCTCCCCATTCTTGTTCAACTGGTCGGCCAAAAGTTTGGGTTTCACCATGTAGGTGTCTTTCTACTGGATGAGAACCAAGAATTCGCCGTCTTGCGGGCCGCAAACAGCATGGGCGGGAAGCGTATGCTTGACCGCGGCCACAAACTTAAAGTCGGCCAAGTTGGCATCGTAGGAAATGTAACCGCTACCGGAATTCCGCGCATCGCGCTTGACGTTGGGGATGACCCGGATTTCTTCGACAATCCAGACCTCCCTGAAACCCGCTCTGAAATGGCGCTGCCCCTCAGAGTGGGCGACCATGTGATTGGCGCTTTGGATGTACAGAGTATGGAACCAAACGCATTCCAGAAAGAGGATATTGAAGTACTCTCCACGCTGGCAAACCAGGTTTCCATCGCGATCCAGAATGCACAATCCTATGAAACCACACGAAAGTTATTGGAGGAGGAGCGAAAGGTATCAAGCGCCTTTTTGCGCAGTTCCTGGCAGACTTTACGGTCACAAAATGAAGGATTTGGGTATCACATTTCCGGCAATGCACTAAAGTCCCTGGAGCAGCCCTTAAGCTCTCGTCAGATTAAAACTGCAATTGCGGATAAAGTAACGGTAAAAGAAAGCGGTGAGTCCGCAACCCTTGCCGTGCCTATCCGCCTGCGGGAAGACGTGATCGGTGTGATGGACATCCAAATACCCGAAGAACATGAATGGGAAGCAGATGAAGTGGATATCGTGGAGGCCGTTGCAGAACGTTTGTCACTTGCCCTTAAATCAACACTGCTTTTGAAATCCACTCAAAGACGCGCAGAGATCGAGCGTGTGACCGCTGAAATCACCTCAAAGATCGGCGCTTCGATCAATATGCGTAATGTGTTACAGACTGCCGTAGAGGAATTAGGTCGTGCGCTACCGGGCTCTGATGTTGTAATTCAATTCCAAAGCGACAAAGGCAATGGCTCCAAAAGTAAATAGAGGCTTTACCAATAATCAACAATCGAGCTGAATATCATGAAACCACTTGACCAATTACTTAAGGAGAATCACAAAAATACGCGCTCGCGGGCGCGGCTTTCGGGCTTCTCTTTCCAATAACTGCGACCTTGATAAGAATTGCAAATTCCAATTTGCCATTTGAATTTTCCAGTGTTGTCACTACGCAAGCCTCCGATTCTCTCTTGTGGATTGTTGATACAGCACCATTTTTTCTTGGTTTATTCGCTTTTTATGCCGGGCGTCGACAGGATAATTTGCAGGAAGTGAACAATGAGTTGAAACAAAGGAGAACTGAACTTGAGAATATCAAGATAAACCTTGAGCGAAGAGTCGAAGAACGCACCAGAGAGCTTGAACAACACAACAAGGAACTTGATAGTGCAAATGCACAACTCCAACGCCGCGCCGCGCAATTCGAAGCTCTGGCACAAGTCTCGCAATCCATCACATCCATCCGAGACTTACAGGCTCTTCTTAAGCAGGTAACCTCAGTGATTGGCGATAACTTCGGCTTTTACCATGTCGGCTTATTCCTTGTGGATGAAGCCCATGAATACGCCGTACTTAGCGCCACAAACAGCGAAGGTGGAATGGAGATGATCCAGCGCCAGCACCGCCTGCGGGTAGGGGCAGAAGGGATTGTGGGTAACGTTATATCGACAGGGAAGCCTCGCATCGCCTTCGATGTTGGCAAGGACGCGGTCTTCTTTAACAACCCCGAGCTACCCGATACACATTCTGAAATGGCGTTGCCGTTGCGTAGCGGAGATCACATCGTCGGTGCACTGGACGTACAAAGCACTGAAACGGGCGCTTTCTCTGATGAAGATATACAAACCCTGAGCCTGCTTGCAGACCAGGTAAATCTTGCCATTGAAAATGCACGTCTCTTCGACGAATCGCGCAGGATATTGGCTGAGTCCGAATTGGTCAGCCGCCAGTCCACGCGCGAAGCGTGGAAGCGTCTCCCGGAACAGCATCAACTGCTTGGCTATCGCTATAATATCGCCGGCGTTTCGCCTCTTCGAGAGTTGGTCAACATAGAAGAAGGTTCGGACAAAAATAAAGGCAAACAATCAGAAACAGGCACCGTGGTTGTCCCGATCGAGCTGCGCGGGCAGGTGATTGGCACACTTGTGATCCAGTCACCGTCCACTCGATTAAGCCGGGACCAACACGATCTGGTCAAGGCAGTTGCCGACCGGGTTGCCCTTTCCGCAGAAAATGCCCGCTTATTTGAAGAAACAACCATACGTGCAGAACGCGAACGAAAGGTTTCAGATATCACAAGCAAGATCCGCAGTCACAATGATCCTGAGGCCATGATCGAGACGGCGATCAACGAACTTCGCATTGCGCTGGGAGCCACCAGGGTTGAAGTTATTCCACAGGCAGTGCAAGGTTTTAAGAACAAAGAGGCATAAGGTCTAATATGGCATATATCATAGCAATGTCCAATGAAAAAGGCGGCGTAGCGAAAACCACATCCACGCTCTCGCTGGGCGCGGCGCTGGCTGAGTTGAACTATCACGTCCTGCTGATAGACCTCGACCCTCAGGCAAATCTATCCCTTGCCCTCGGTCTCGAAACGGGCGAATCGGCTGTTACCTCTGCGAATATTCTGATCGAAGGCATATCAATACAGACTGCCATTCACAAGACGGACATTAGCAACCTCGACCTTGTACCCTCAAGCTTCAGGATAGAGAATGCTGAGCAATTTCTCCCCATGCGCACCCATTACCTGAGTTCGCTTCGCGAGGCGCTGGCAGCTGATCCGCTGCCCTATGACTATGTTCTGCTCGATTGTCCTCCCGCACTCGGCGCCATTACGTTGAATGCTTTATCGAGCGCGAACCTGCTTATCATCCCCACCCAGGCAGAATACTTTTCAGCCTATGCTTTGCGAAACATGATGGGCACCATCCGCCGTATACGACAGGATGTGAACCCCGGGCTTGCCTATCGCATCCTGGTTACACTGTTGGACCGTCGCAACCGAACTCATCGGAATATTTTTGAACAATTACAAGCTACCTTTGGGCAGGGAGTTTTTACCACCGTCATTGAAGTGGATACCAAATTACGTGAAAGCCCGATCGCCGGGATGCCCATTACCCATTACAAACCGAACAGCCGCGGTTCACAGCAGTATCGCGTCCTGGCTCAGGAGTTGATTGAATATGCCAAAGAAGAAGCCAATCGACAAGCGAATTAATAAACTGTTTGACGATATCCAACAGGAGCAGCCCACCGCCCAGGTAAAGCCAGCGGTACATAAACGCGCCGTGGAAGAAAAAGCCGCGGTCGTGGCGCCCCCGCCCGTTAACCACGTCGCCGCTGCAGAGGCAACTCTACCTCTCGTGCAAACAGAGACCGTCATGTCGCTGGCTTTTCAGGCGGGACAAAACAACTGGGCAACCTTGCAGGTAATGGATGAGACCGAACAACGCAAATGGAGCGATGACGATCAACTCCTCGTTAAACAGGTTGCGGATCAGCTTTCCCTTGCACTTGAAAACGCCCGCCTCTTTCAGGAAACACAACGCCGCGCGCAGGAGATGACAGCCCTTGCTGAGGTGGGACGGGAAATTTCAGCAACATTGAATCTTGGAACTGTTTTGGAACGAATTGCCGCGTACGCCAGGGACTTATTACAAGCAGAGACCAGCGCCGTATACTTACCAAATTCAGGACTCCAGACCTGGCAGGCAATTTCCGTGGTAGGGCTGGATGCCGATGAAATCAAGAACGACCCCATTCGATCGGGGAGGGGAATCCTTGGGAAAATTGCAGTGGATGAAACAGGCCGGATTGTTAATAACGCATCCAACGACCCCAATTCAGTGGCAGTTGCCGGTACCGAGACCAACAGCTTTGAGCACATTATGGGCACGCCCATCCTTTCACAGGATCGCGCAACGGGGTTGATGGCCGTTTGGCGCACTGGAAAAGGATTGGAATTCCAACCTGCTGAACTTGAATTCCTAAAAAACCTTGCCCAACAGGCCGCCATTGCCATCGAAAATGCGCGCCTCTTTCAGGAAACACAACGATCGGAGTTTGAACTGCGTACTTTGTTTGCGTCCATGAACGATGTAATTATCGTGTACGACAAGGATGGTCGTTATATTCGTATCGCACCAACAAGCCCATCCTTGCTCATACGACCTCCCGATGAAATGATAGGTAAATACATAAAAGAAGTGGTACCGCCAGATTTGCACGATCAATTCATGGATGTGATTCATAAAGCATTAAGCAGTAATAAAACAATAAAAACCGAATACCCTCTCAATATTGACGGAAGAAACTTCTGGTTCGATGCAAACGTCTCAAAACTAAGCGAAGACCAGGTATTCTGGGTTGCGCGCGATATAACTGACCGCAAAAATAACGAGCTTATACAGTCGGCCATTACCCACATCGCTGAAAGCGCGCTGACATCGAAATCAATGGAAGACCTGGTCAGGTCCGTTCATGAGGCAATTGGGATCATCCTGCCCGCCAGGAATTTCTACCTTGCTCTCTATGACCCAGGGACAAGCCTCATCACATTCCCCTATTTCACGGATGAATATGACACAGATTGGTCACCCCGAAAACTTGGCAAAGGTCTGACAAGCCATGTGATCCGTACAGGTAAACCCCTGCGCGCCACACCTGAGATATTTTCCGAGCTAGAGGCTTCGGGCGAGGTTGTAAACGACGGCCATCGCAGTGTAGATTGGCTGGGAGTGCCGCTGCGTTCCAAACAAATCACCAATGGCGTGATTGCCATCCAGACGTATGATACAGCGGTCCGAATTTCAGAACAGCACCAAGATATTCTTGTAATTCTTGCGGCACAGGTTTCATCTGCCATTGAGCGTTTTACGGCAGAACGCGAGATTCAGAAATTCAAATTGGGTATCGACCGTTCCGACAATGCTGTTTTCATTACCGACAAGGAAGGTGTGATTCAATACGCGAATCCGGCTTTTGAAACGGTATATGGCTATCCACCCAGTGAAGCCATTGGACAGACGCCTCGCATTATTAAATCAGGGCTTGTACCAGACGAACAATACAAACAGTTCTGGGGCACATTGCTATCAGGCGGAACGATTTCAGGTGAAATCATCAACAGGACAAAGAATGGCGCCTTGATTCCTGTTTTTGGAACAAACAGTGCAATTCTTGACGAATCAGGAAAAGTCATCATTGGTTTCCTTGCTGTGCATCAGGATATTACCGAACGCAAGCTCTCCGAGGAACTTCTCAAACGACGCAACGACTATCTCGCCGCATCAGCCGAGATCGGACGCCTGGTAACGTCCACACTGGATCTCAACACGATCTTCACACGTACAGTGAACCTGATCAGCGAAAGGTTTGGTTTTTACTTCGCCGCGCTCTATAACATTGAAGAAGGCTCCTTCCAGGCCGCGTTACGCGAGGCCACCGGTGAAGCTGGCGAAAAGATGAAGGCACAAAGACACACCGTTGCGGTCGGCTCACAATCGATCATTGGCAGGGCGGCGGCAACAGGCAAGCTCATATTGGTAAACGATATTAATCATGAGCCTCTTTACCAGCCTAACCCGCTTCTGCTCGACACACAATCAGAAGTGGCGATCCCGCTGCAGGTCAGCGGGCGCACCGTGGGTGTGATCGACATCCAATCCACACAAACGGGAGCAATTTCACAGGATGATCTCTCCGTATTGCAATCGCTGGCAGACCAGGTCGCCATCGCCATCGATAATGCAGGCTCCTACGAACGCTCGCAGGATCTCATCAAGGAACTACAGGAGGTGGACCTGCTCAAGAGTCAATTCCTGGCAAACATGAGCCATGAACTGCGAACGCCCCTTAACTCCATTATTGGTTTCTCACGTGTGATCCTCAAAGGCATAGACGGGCCCGTCACAGAAATGCAGCAACAAGACCTGACCGCCATCTACAATTCGGGTCAACACTTGTTGGGTTTGATCAATGACATTCTCGACCTGGCCCGCATCGAAGCAGGCAAAATGGAGCTCAACTTTGAAGAGGTCCATCTCGCCGAGATGGTCACAAGTGTTTTGTCAACAGCCAAAGGTCTGGTGAAGGAAAAACCGATCCACCTTGTGCCAAAGATCCCAGCCGATATGCCCGCGGTACGCGGCGATACCATGCGCGTGCGTCAGGTATTGCTCAACCTGATCTCGAACGCATCCAAGTTCACCGATGAGGGGACGATCACCGTGGAAGCGTTGGTGCAGGCGGGACCCAATGGAAGGCCGGAAGCCCTGATCAACGTGATCGATACAGGCCCTGGTATTTCTGCGGAGGGCCAGGAAAAATTATTTAAAGCGTTCTCACAAGTGGATGGTTCCGCCACACGCAAGAGCGGCGGTTCGGGGCTGGGACTCTCGATCTGCGCCAATCTTGTACAACTACATGGCGGACGTATCAGTGTTCACAGTGAAGAGGGCAAAGGCTCAACATTCTGGTTCACTCTGCCACTCTACCACCAGCCTGTTGAGGAAATTCCCGCAGGCAAGAAACTCGTCCTTGCAATCGATGACGACCCACAGGTCATTAGCTTGTACGAACGTTATCTTAACCCTCAGGGTTACCACGTGGTTGCACTCACTGATCCCGCCCATGCCAGGGAACGCATCCTTGAACTCAAACCCTACGCTGTGACGCTCGATATCATGATGCCCGGCACGGATGGATGGACGGTTCTTACAAACCTCAAGGCTGATCCTGAAACTCGAATTTATCCCGTCATCATCTGCTCCATCATGGAACAAACCGATAAGGGCTTTAGCCTGGGCGCAGCCGATTATCTGGTCAAGCCCATTCTTGAAGAGGAGATCGTCCATGCGTTGGATTGCGTAAACAAGAACGGGGATATTCACGAAGTATTGGTCATAGACGACGACCCAAACGATCTGCGCCTGATGGAAAAGATGCTCAACCAGCACGGACAATACCAGCCGATAGTAGCCGAAGGCGGACGCGCAGGCTGGGAAGCCATTAACGCCAGACCGCCCCAGGCGATCATCCTCGATATCTTTATGCCAGAAATGGACGGGTTTACCATCCTTGAAAAACTACGCGAGAGTTCCTCATTGCGCGATATTCCGGTATTGGTTGTCAGCGGCGGCGGACTCACCAATGAACAGCAGCAGCAACTTGCGAACCTGGGACAACGCCTCATCACCAAAGGCTCCTTGAAGGAAGATGAGTTGATCGCCAGCATCGAAACCGCATTGAAGCGCATTGGGGCATAACCCGGATCCACATCACAACACACAATACTGCAAGAGGAAAATCACTTATGTCTTTTGTTATCAAATGTCTGGATTGCGGACATGCCGCTCCCTTCATGCCAAAATCCATGCACTGCCCGCAATGCAACAGCCAATGGCGTGAAGCGGAATATGATCTGACGGAAGTCGCACGAACGTTTCCGTCAGAGATCAAAGACCGTCCGTTTGACTTGTGGCGCTATCACGAACTACTACCGATCCGGGACCCAAATCCAATCTTGAGGCTTGGCGAAGGCGGCACACCGCTTATCCAAGCCGCCAACCTGGGCATGATGCTGGGACTCTCGAATCTGTTCATCAAGGACGAAAGACAGGGTCCTACATCCTCCTTCAAGGATCGACAGGCAGCTGTTACGATCGCCGCCCTCAAGGAAGGCGGCGTCACTGAGATGGTCGCCGCATCCACGGGGAATGTAGCCATTGCTCTTTCTGCGTATGCGGCCCGGGCTGGGATCAAGCTGTGGGCTTTCGTCACCAGCCTCGTTCCCGGAGTCAAGATGCGTGAGATCGCCTTGTATGGCAGCCAGGTGGTGAAGATCACAGGGTCATACGACCAGGCAAAACAGGTGGCGGCAGAGTTCGCACATCAACGCGGCTTATATCAGGATATGGGCGCGCGCACCGTCACGGCTGTGGAGGCGATGAAGACACTGGCATTCGAGATCGCCGAACAACTGACCATGTATAAAGGTTCGCCGTCTGGCTCGACTCAAGAGAAACCAAAATGGGTTACGCCCGATTGGTATATCCAGGCTGTCAGCGGCGGCATGGGACCGCTTGGCGTTTACAAGGGTTTTCGTGAACTCAAACAACTTGGGTTGATCGACCGCATTCCCGCCCTCGTGCCCATTCAGGCAGAAGGCTGCGCGCCAATGGTCGATAGCTGGAAAAAAGACCTGGAAAAAGCCGAGCCCGTCCTTTCGCCCAAGACACACATCGAGACCCTTGCTACAGGCGACCCAGGCAGAACGTACACCATGCTGCGCAAGCAGGTCAACGAAACAGGCGGCGTATTCGAAAGCGTGAGCGATGAAGATGCATTCCGCGCCATGCACGTGCTCGCAAAGATGGAGGGCATCTCCGCTGAACCCGCCGCGGGCGTGGCATTCGCCGGTCTCTTTAAACTCGTGCGCGCAGGCGTCGTCAAACCAACAGACATCGTTGTTGTAAACTGCACCGGGCACACCATGCCTGCTGAACAATTCCTCTTTGGCGAGGGCTGGACGCGTGATATTGATCTGCAGACCAAGGAGGAGCAATCGCCGACCCCGCAGGAGGGACTCCTCTCTGCTCTCAACAATGTGACGCCGAACCGCTTCCCGCGCGTCGCCGTGGTTGACGATACACCCGAAGCGCGCCGCCTCATCCGACGCATTCTTCAATCACAGGGCGACTTTGAGATCTTTGAGGCGGAGAATGGGCGTGAAGCCATAGAGCTTGTAGACAGGGAACACCCTGACCTGGTCATCCTTGACCTGATGATGCCGGAAGTGGATGGCTTTGCGGTATTGGACGCGTTACGCGGCAAGCCGGAAACAGCCAACATCCCCGTGATCGTTGCAACCGCCAAGGCGCTGACGATAGATGAAAAAAGCCGCCTGCAGGGACAAATACAATCCCTGATGTTGAAAGGCGACTTCCTGAACGATGAATTCCTTGAGGAAGTACGCGCTCTGATTCGTTGATACAAGGTTCCGAACTGGGGACAGTACCCCGCCTTAACGAAACAACGGGCGCTGTCTCTGCCCGTTGTTCTCGTTTGAGGAAACCACAATAAAATGCACAAAGTCCGTACAACAGGGATCAACGCCGCTCTGCTTTCCGCCTTTTTCCTAGGGCTTGCGCCGGTATTCGGCAAAGCCGCCATGGGCGCGGATAAATTCACCCCGTATGCCGTTGTCGCGCTTAGGACCGGCATGGCGGCATTATTGTTGCTGCTGCTCATGGTTTTGTTCAAGCGACAGTATCTTTATATTTATCCCGCTGGCTTGTTGGGGTGCGCCATTGCAGGCGGCATCAATGGTGTAGGATCGGTATTCTATTACATTGGGCTGAGCAGGCTGAATGCGAGCGTTGCCCAAATGCTCTACTCCTTATATCCATTCTTTGTTGCGATTTGGCTCAGGCTGGACCATCAACCCTCCTCAAAACTGACCGTTTTCCGAATCATCCTGGCGTGCGTCTCTGCCCTGTTACTGACCTGGGCAGGCGCCGGCGCAATCGACCTGATCGGAGTGGCATTCATGTTGATCGCCGCCGCGCTCTACGCAGTCCACATCCCCATCAACCAACGCGTGCTGTTCGATGTACCTGCGCCGACAGTTACCTTATACACATTGGTCTCCATGAGCGTCATTGTAATCCCTGCCTATCTTCTCTTCGACCGCAGCCTCCCGACAACGGATGCGCCCTGGGGTCCCGTGCTTGGGTTGACCATTGTGACCTTCTTCTCGCGGCTGACGCTTTTTCTGGGTGTCAAACACATTGGCGGGATGCAGACCGCACTGCTCGGATTGGGAGAGTTACTGGTCGCTGTTTTCTTCAGTCACATATGGCTGGGTGAAACGCTGACCATGCTTCAATGGCTCGGCATGGCAGGCTTGGGAATCAGTCTCCTGCTTGTATGGTTTGAAAAGCCCCCTTCGCGTCCCCTGCATACACAGGGCTTGCTTAGCTGGCTGCAACCGCCAGATTTCCCCGCAGATTTTTATAAGCATTAGAAAACCTATTTGTTGTCTGGGAATTGACAAAGTATACTTTCACATCACATACCGCTATATCATCCTCTTTAGGGGTCACGGACGCCCTCTCCACAAGCGGTGCCACCGCGGGCTTTGGGTTGATGTTCTATAATGCAAGGATGTATGACCCTGCTGACTGGCAGATTCACCTCCGCCGATACCATCATCCCTGGCGGCGTGCAAGGATATGACCGCTATGCCTACGTCAACAATTCGCCGGTCAATTATACTGATCCCAGTGGGCATAAATGCACAGATGGAGAAGAAGAGTGCGCTGGTGTAAATGGTGCAGGAGGAAACAATACAACAACTACCACCACCACGTCGATTGGAAACTCATGCAACATATTTATTTCAAGTTGTGGAGGGTCTAGCAACGGCAACAACAATGGGACAACAATAACTGAAAAAGCCATGAATGGTGATCTACTTTCCATGGTAGACTTAATTATTCCAACCAATTTAGGATGGAATTTACAAGGAAGTGGTTCTTTAGGTTTGCCAATAGGTTTTAGTGTAGGCGTGGAAGTTAATGCAGGTTTAACATGGAATTTGGTTTCTGATCAACTCATTTTCAATCTCGATTTTGGCGGCTCAACAGGTGGTGGGGTGATTTTTACCCCTCCAGTTCCAATTTATGAAGTAGCAGTAACTACTGGACCATCTGTTGGATGGTTCTCGTCAGAGCCAAACAGTGGTGATTTTAATGGAAGTCTTAGTGGCACACTAGCAGCCGAAGGAGCCGTTTCTGCGTCGATAAGTGTGCCAATGAATGTAGATATGGATGATCCTTTTTATGTTGATCCACATTATGGACAAGTTCCGGTAACATTATATGGGGGTGGAGGCGTGGGGTGTTGTACTGCAGGTGGAAGTGGCTCCGCTTCTGTAACTGCCGTAAGTGTTGATCTATCATTTCTACTTCCCTGGCATTGGTTTGGTGGCAAATGAACACAATCCTTCGAACAAGCTCATTTCTGTTAGTAAGCCATATCTATAAATGGATACTTCCAATAGCAACAACAATATTAATGCTATTCTTTGCTGATAAAGACAGAAGTTTCTTGATACGTTTTTTGCTCTGGTTCTTTTCTTGCGTAGCATATTTAAGTATCCCAATTAATTTTGAAAATCCTAGAAAGGAGGCTTTTTCTTATTTCCTGAAGAAGAACATCGTCTCAACATTTGTTATTACTATCTTAGCATCCACGCTTAGTTTTGGTGTGTTTATATTGACTACTTTGTCTGTAGTCATGTATTTTCCCCAGACAGGAAAACTTGGCATACTTATTAGCACAATCAACGGTTTATTATACTTTAGCACTATATTAATAGAATACTGGCTTCTTCCTAGCAAACTGCAAACCCAATTTAGGGAAGATGGCCCCTGACAATAAGAGCTGTCTCACAATCGGGGTGAGGGAGTTTTTGCAAGACTAAAAGAAACTCACCAGCAACGGATAATGACTAATAAAAAAGACTCGCCTGAGAGTTTCAGAGCGAATCCTTTTTCAAATCATCCTAAAACAACCCTACTTATTCCCCTCATACAAATACCCCGTTCCGCGTACCCTCACCCTGCCCTCTCCCGGCGGGAGAGGGGAGTTGTCCCGGCAAAGACGAATTACAACCGGGTTGAGGGAGGTTTTGCAAGTCCCAACGGTGAATTGTCAGCAATGGCTAATACTTAACAAAAAGACACGCTATGGCTGTTCATGGGCAGGTATCTTTAACTACCATTGTAAGAAGGGCAAGATGACCTTTGAACGCTTCAATCCTTCAACAGTTTCTTCTCAACTGCCTTCACGAATTCACCAGCAGATTCAAGGATTTCGGCGGCTTGTTCTTCGGTGATCACTTTGGACTTTTGATAGTCCCCCGCCTGCCGCATATCGAAGGCGTGATGAATGATCCTGCTCATCTCTTTCGGGAATATTCCCTGCCGAACAAACAACTCATCAAACTTTGCCAACACACCTGAATGTTTGCTGGGCTCAACATCTTCTGTTACCAGCAAAGCCAACGCAGCATAAAAAACAGAATAATAGGAACGGTTCACAATGCTGACAGGGCTTCCGCCATTCTCCTTCAATACACGCGCATCACTCAACATCTCCCGCGCCGATTCAATCCGATATTGGATAAGGTCCTTTTTATAGGACTTACCCTGTGTCATGCCACGACCCCTTCCTGCTCAATATTTCGGTAGAAAGGCAGGAACGCAAACCGCTTCATCTGTTCTTCCGTATCAGGAATAACAGAAATTACCCTGCCTGCATCGAAGCCAACCTCCCAGGCAACATCTGAGGCAAGCCTGGTTGTTCTGGCATCAATGGATGGCAGGATCACAAGCAGGTCAATATCCGACTCTTTAGTCGCATCGCCGCGTGCCTGCGAACCAAACATAATAACCTGAATTGGTTTTCCAAACTCCTTCGTCAGGCGCTTGCGAACTTCCTTAGCCAATTTAAGCGCACGCACTCTGGGGCGTAATTTCTTCATGGTTCAATTATAACCCGTCCATAAATCCTACTTATCCCCTTCATACAAATACCCTGTGCCGCGTACGCTGACGATGCGGTCGGAGAGCGAGGGGAAGGCTTCCAGTTTGTGGCGCAGGCGGCTCACCAAAGGACGCAGGATTTCGGGCGCTTCACGTTGGGAGGTGTCATAGCCCTGCACCAGCAGGACCAGTTCGCGGTGAGAATAGACACGTCCCGGGTTCTCGATGAGCACGCGCAATAAACGTCCCTCCGCGGGAGTCAGATGGATGATCTCGTCTTGCTTGCGCACCAGCCTGCGGGAGAGGTCAATGTACGTGCCATCCTTCAGGGTGAACTCGGAAATACTGTCATCCACTTCCATCGAGTTGGAACTGCCGCGCGCCTTCATGCGCGCCTCCCGGCGTGCCAGTCCCTTCTTCACACTGTTGACGACCTGCGAAGGCGGTGCGGGTTTGAGCAAATAATCATGAATGCGCAAACGGAGCGCCTGCACCGCCGATTCAGTCGAGCCAAAGGCGGTGAGGAGGATCACTTCTGTTTCCGGCGAAACCTGATTGACCACCTGGACAACTTCCAGACCATCCATGCCCGGCATACGCAGGTCAACGATCATGAGTTCCACCGGATGTGTCCTCACATGCTCCACCGCGGCTTGACCGTTCGGCACCGAATTCACGGCATAACCTTCCAGCCGCAGAATATCGGTCAGCGACTGGCGTGCAACAGGCTCATCATCTACAACAAGAATGTTTGACTTCATTGTTCAACTCCCATTGGCAGGAATAATCGAAAGCAGGCTCCAGAGTCCCGCCCATCCACGAGATCGAGTGTGCCGCCGTGGGCGGTGACAATATTGTAACTCACCGTCAAACCCAGGCCGGTCCCCCCGTCCTTGGTGCTAAAGAAAGGCTCAAAGATATTGTTACGCTGATCCTCGGGGATTCCGGGACCTGAATCTTCAAAAAGGAACTCGACCCCTTCCTCAAGTTCATGGGCATCGATACGCAGCCGCCCGCCGCCCTGCATGGCGTCAAAAGAATTCAAGATCAGGTTGATGAATATCTGCTGTATCTGGCTGCTCACCGCGTAGATGGCAGGCAGCGATTCGGGCAGGTCGGTGATGACTTCGATCTGTCTTTGGCTCATTTGTTGGGAGGTCAGGCTTAACACGTGCTTCAATAGGTCGAGCGCATCCACGCGCTTCATTTCAATGGCGCCCGGGCGATAATAATCGAGCATGCGCTGCATGGTCTT
Organism: uncultured Chloroflexia bacterium; assembly: GCA_963753655.1. Classification (GTDB taxonomy): domain Bacteria; phylum Chloroflexota; class Anaerolineae; order Anaerolineales; family Villigracilaceae; genus Defluviilinea. The sequence goes on along the minus strand of CAVWDB010000006.1, from coordinate 559,814 downwards.
CATCAACCGTTCGAGTTCGGTACGCGCGAGATCAAAATACTCCTTGCGCTTTTCCGGGGGCAGGTCCTCACGCCCGGCGAGATGCAGACAATTCTGCACCGATTGCAGTGGGTTATTTACTTCATGCGCGATGGAGGCCGTCAGCCTGCCCGCCGCCGCCATTTTTTCCGACGCGTAACAAGGCTTGTTGTGACTCTTCCACCTTGCGAAGCGTGTTCCGCAAGTCTGCATATAAACGCGCGTTCTCCAACGCCACCAAAGCCTGACGCGCAAGGATCAGGAACATTTCGAGATCCGCGCCGCGAAACGGCGGAGCATTAACGTCGCGCGCCGCGAACAGGACGCCGCGCACTGCCGAGGGCGTAAAAGGGGCAATCGGGATCAGGATCGCCGCGCCAAGCTTGAGCGTGGAAAGAAGCGCCTGCGCGTCCTCCTCCCCGGGTCCTGTCGCGTTGATAATGATCGGGTCGCCATCTGAATCCACGCGGCTGACGAGGTGGTTCGCAAAATTGGATTCATCCACATTCAAGACGTTCCCGCGCTTTGCAGCCACAGAAACCACCCTGTTTTCGTCCACCTGATAATAGGCGGCGTTTGTGCAATTGAGATGCTCACAAATCGTATCGCCGATCAGGGGAATCAACTTATCTGTATCGGTTTCAGAGAAGAGTGTTTCGGTTGCGTCGAAAAGCGGACGCAATGCCTGCGCACGCGCCGTTTCACGCTTGCGGCGATTATCGGTCAACGCCTGCTGGACAGAATCAAGCAGTTCATCGCTTTTCTCGAAGGGCTTTAAGATCAACCCATCCACGCCCTGCCGCAAGGCGCGAATGGCTGTCTCAACCGTACCAAAACCAGTCATGACCAGTACGGCGATATCGGGCTGGGCGCGTTGTGCGCGCGAGATCACATCAAAGCCGTCCACTTCAGGCATACGGATGTCAACCAGCAACAGATCAACGTGGTTGTGTCCCAAATAATCGATCGCAACGCGCGGGTCGGTCTCGGAGACGACACCATATCCGGCGCGGCTGAGCACACGCTTGCAAAGAAGCGCAATGCCGGGTTCATCATCAACGACAAGGATGGATGCGGATTCCATGAGTTTCACATGTCATTGCGAGCCATCCTGAGCGAAGCTGCCGTTCTTTGGCAACGCAGCCGAAGGATAGCAAAGCAATCTCCTCGATAATATTCATAGCGGCAGCCAGACACTAAAGATCGAACCCGCGCCCGGATGGCTGGCAACTTCGATCTGCCCGCCATGATCGGTCACAATTCCATATGTGACCGAGAGTCCAAGCCCGGTGCCGCCTCTATTTCCTTTGGTTGTGTAGAAAGGCTCGAAGATGCGCGCCTGGTCTTGGGGCGGAATGCCTATGCCATTATCGCGTACAGAGAACAAAACCCCGTCCTTGCTAAAACGTGACAGGGTCACGGTTTTGATCTCCATTTCTCCGCCATTTGGCATGGCTTGCAGCGCATTGTGAACCAGATTCAACAATACCTGCTTGATCTGATTCTCGTCCATGGTAACCCAGGGAAGGTCTTCCTGGATATTTAGTTTCAGTTGCACACCATTCGTGGCGATCAAGTGCCGCGTCAAGGCGACAACATCATCGACAACTTCATTAAGCGAAGCCTTTGCTCGCGTGCTTTCACTCTGTCGTGCAAAATCCAGCAGCCGCCGAACCACATCGCGTGCACGTTTCGCCTCTTTGAGAACAAGTTCCAGGTCAGCGCGCGATTCATTCTCTTCAGGCATGGCATCCATCACGAGTTCGGCAAACCCCGTAACCGATGTTAAAGGATTATTCAATTCATGTGCGATGCCTGCCGCCATCTCACCCACCGCGGCAAGCTTGGCCGCCTGCACCAGACGGTTCTCTGCCAGCCTTTGCGCCTGCATGCGCGCGTTCAATTCCATTTCGATTTCCTGTAACTGATTGATGGTGGACTGCAAGCGTTGATACTGGTCGGCGCTCGTAAGCACCGTGGCAAGAATACCAGCGAGTGATTCCAACGCGATAAAGTCATTATGTGTAAAGGCATTACGGGAACTGCTCTCGACATCGATGATGCCCAATACCTTCGTCCCCTCTCGTATGGCAACACACATCTCAGAGCCAGCCTGCCAGCCTTTGATGGGGTTATAGCGTTTATCCTGTAAGACATCATTGACAACCACCCCGTTCCCAGTTTCAAACACATGCCCGGTAATGCCGCCAATGACGGGATATTCCACCGATTTCATGGCGCGTCGGACTACGTTTTGGCTTGCCCCTCCAAAACCGCCAATCGTGAGACTGCCATTCTCGTCTGCAATGAAGACGGCCGCAAGTTCATACGCAAAGTAACGCGCCAGCAACTCAGCAGTGATCTCTGCCACCTGCCGCGGGTCTGTGAGACCAATGACTTGTTGCACCACTTCATGGATCAAGCCCAAATTGCGGGCACGGCCTTCCGCTTCATCGCGCAGGCGCGTGTAATCTGCCAGGCTTGCAAGGTGGCTGGCGACAACCACCAACAGGCTTTCATCATACGGATTAAACACATTTGTCCGCGAGCTTTCCACACACAAGACGCCGATCGTTTTTCCGCGAAAGCGTAACGGGATATACAAGCCCGCCAGCGCCTCTTCATAGAGCGGCAGATCCACATCTGCCTGCACTTCTCCAAGTCGCATTTTTTGCGTGTTGACGAGTAGGGGAGCGATCCGGTGCTCGTCGGCGATCCTTACTGTGGACGTCAAATTGCCATCATTGCTTCGATATTCGTTCAATAAACGGTTATCGGAGGACAATAGGTAGAGCACGATCAATTCAGTTCTGAACGCACGTGAGAGCAACGCGAACATGCGCCGCGCGATCTGATCGAGGGTGCGCCCCGAGGAGACCGTCAGGGCAAAATCATTCAGCATTGCCAGGCGGCGCAAATGTTCCGCCATTTCCGCAAAGGTAATGATCGTTTCAACAGAAGGCGCGATCTGTGTGGCCATGTCGGTCAGGCGCTTCCATTCATCACCCTTGAACTCACTGGTACGCCACAAAGCCAGCGACCCGATCAACCGTTGACCGATAACCAACGGAACACACACCCATAATTTCGTATTCGATTTCAATCCTCGATGTGGAATTTCGCTCCAAAGTGCATCGCCGCGTTTGACGACCATGGACGTAAGGTTGCGGCTCATGCGCCGGAGCAGTGTGTGTGCGTCAATGGAAAGCACAAGGTCGGCGCACGAAGCCGCATTCCATTGGGCGCGCACTTCGAGTAAGTCACCGCGCCGGACGGCGAGCCAGGCTCCCTGTACAGAAACGAGGCGGATGAATGAGGTCAGGGCCCGGTCCAGTGCGCGCGGCAAATCATAAGGATTCTCCGAATCCAAATCGGGAACGAGCAGTGAAGCGGCAACAGACGATGAAGCTGAAGTCTCATTAACATCTGCCTCACCCTGCATTCCTGAAACAACCAAACGCCAAAGCCGCTGTGCCTCATTGCTCAACTGCCCGGCGCCCACAACAACAACCTGCGAAACCCCATGCAGGGGAAATGCGAATAATCTTTCGGCGCGAATGTCATTGGCGTCAGCCAGGGAAACAGAACGGCTTTGTCCCCCGCTTAATGCACCGCACAACCATGCGTCCACTTCCACCTTACCCAGAAATGCAACGAGGGCGGGCTGGGATTTCTTCCCCAACCGATAATACGCCACCACACGCCACTTGCCCGCCACGCGCTCCACCAGTGCAGACCATGCCACAGTGGTCAATTGGCTTGCCTCTTTTAGTTGATATTGAACGGCGGGTTTCGTGGGCATGTTGGGATAATTATACTCCGCCGCCACACCACGCCTCTCTGGTCACGGCTCTCAAAGAGTACGAGAGTCTCCGCTCGACGCGCTAATATGCAATGGTAGAATCAACACATGACTGACCTAATCATCATTGGCGGCGGACTGGCTGGAAGTGAAGCCGCCTGGCAAGCCGCCGGACGCGGACTCAACGTGCAGCTCTTTGAAATGCGCCCCACCCTCCAAACCGGAGCGCATCAGACCCATGATCTGGCTGAACTCGTTTGTTCAAATTCTCTCGGCTCGAACCTCCCCGACCGCGCTTCGGGCGTTCTCAAAAACGAACTGCGAATTCTCAACTCCATGCTTTTGGAATGTGCCGAGGCAATCGTCATTGCCCGCGGGTGGCGCGCTGGCTGTTGACCGCGAGCTGTTCGCAAAGCTCGTAACGGAGAGAATCTCAAACCATCCCAACATCGAGATCATCCGCCAAGAGGTCAAAGAGATTCCCGACTCGCCAACCATCCTCGCGAGCGGACCTCTTACATCGCCATCCCTCTCCCAATCCATTGCGAAATTAAGCGGCGAGGAGCATCTCTTCTTCTTCGACGCCATTGCACCCGTCATTCACGCCGAATCCATCAACATGGACACTGCCTACCGCGCCTCTCGGTACGGCATCGGCTCACAGTCTTCGACTACGGATTTCGCAACAAATGCTCAACCCTCCGCTCAGGGCGGTCAGGGCGATTACATCAATTGTCCTTTCACAAAGGAGGAGTATTACGCGTTCGTTGAAGCCTTGATGAACGCAGAACGCATCGAACTCCGTTCGTTTGAAGATGCGATCAAAAGCGGTGTGAAGGCAGGTCATTTTTTTGAGGGCTGTCTCCCCGTTGAGATCATCGCTGAGCGCGGCGTCGATTCACTTGCCTACGGTCCCATGCGCCCGGTTGGACTACGAGACCCGCGCACGGGCAAACGCCCGTATGCGGTTGTTCAACTTCGTCAGGATAATCTTGCAGGGAGTTTATATAACCTTGTCGGCTTTCAAACCAACCTCAAGTTCCCCGAACAAAGGCGCGTGTTGAGGCTCATCCCCGGGCTTGAGAATGCAGAATTCCTTCGTTATGGACAGATGCACCGCAACACATTCATCGCCTCACCAAAACTTCTACGCCCCACTCTTCAACATATTCAGCGCGATGATCTTTTCTTCGCGGGTCAGATCACAGGCGTGGAGGGCTATATGGGCAACATCGCAACAGGTCTATTGGCAGGAGTCAACGCAGCGAGATTGCTTCATCATGAAGAACCCATCACGCTTCCACAAACGAGCATGTTGGGCGCTCTGTGTCATTACGTGACACATGCCAATCTCAAGGATTTCCAGCCAATGAAGGCAAACTTTGGAATCCTTCCGCCGCTCGAAACTCGAGATCAATAAACGTGAACGCGGCAAAGCATATGCCGAACGCGCACTTAATGATCTACATATCGCGCTGAGCGGAGTGACGAGCGAAGCGAGCAACGCAGACGAAGCGCGTGTTGTATGAAGAACAAATCAATTACCCTTTATCTGACTTTTATTGGACTCCTGCTCGCGATAACCATGGGCTGGTACACCTTCTCGTTTCTGACTCAGCCCGAGCCTGGCTCCTCTTTCCTTTGATGGACAGCACGCTTACGCCGACGTGCAGACCCAGGTCGCTTTCGGGGAGAGAGTGCCCGGGACGGATGGTCATGCCAAAGTCCAGGAATGGATGCGGGCAGAGCTTGAGTCCGCTGGCTGGCAGGTGGAGATCCAAACATCCGAAGCCTTGGGGCATCCCGTTGAAAATCTTGTAGCAAGAAGAGGCGACGAGTCACCGCAGATCATCATCGGTGCACATTATGACTCACGCATCTTCGCTGACCACGATCCCGATCCCGCAAATCATACAAAACCGATGCCCGGCGCAAATGACGGCGCATCGGGCGTGGCTGTTTTGCTTGAAATGGCGCGCAGCCTGCCAAAGGACACGGTTCCCGTTTGGCTGGTGTTCTTCGATGCAGAGGACAACGGGGATATCGAAAGTTGGGACTGGATTCTCGGTTCGCGTGAATTCGTAAAAAACAATGTAATTCAACCGCAGGCAGTGGTTGTGATCGACATGATCGGCGATGCAGATTTGAATATCTATAAGGAACGCAATTCCAACCCGGAATTGACAGATGAAATTTGGGCGACGGCAAAAAGTTTGGGGTATGAAAATAAATTCATCCCGTCCTATAAATATTCGATGGAAGATGACCACACGCCTTTTCTTCAGGCTGGGCTTCCCGCCGTGGATATTATTGACTTCGATTATCCCTACTGGCACACTACACAAGATACACCCGACAAGGTTTCAGCGGAAAGTTTACAGGCGGTAGGTGAAACACTGAATACATGGATCATGCAGCGAAGCACGCAACCCTGATAAAATGGTTTAACTTTGGAATCCGACGCCTTGCCGTTGGGCATATGCAGGAGAGAACTTCTGCACCCCAAACTCGATCACATGCCGAAGAAAAGAACAACTCCCATTCAAAATATACTCGCCAAGATCCGCCCCGCGTGGACGGAACGAGTTGGAGGCGAGTTGGCGCGCGGCATGGATGTGCGGGCGGGCTTCGAAGAACAACTGGGGCGTTTCTTCGACCTGCTCGAACAATCCATAACAACCGGAGACCCGGCTTGGATGGACTCGATCCTTTTGGATTGGGCGAAGTCATCCACCGAAACCGACCTGGAGGAGGGGCTTTATCATGTTTCGTTCCTGATCAACCATATGATCGCACTGACGATCAAAGTGGCGAACGAGGAACTGACAAAGCAGCAGGCGCTGGACTTAATGGCGGCGGTGGTACCGATCTACACCTATGGACTGGGCGTTGTTGCACGCTATGAAATGGAGACCCGCGTGGCACACATCTCCAGTGAGATGGAAAAGGTGCAAAAGCAAATGGAGCGTGTGGATAAGAGCAAGTCTGCGTTCATATCGGTGGCGGCGCATGAACTCAAAACTCCGATCACCCTGATCGAAGGCTACTCATCCATGATGGAGGATTTGATCCAGGAAGGGAAAGGCGCCAATCTTAATTCCCTGCTGGCAGGCATGACAACAGGCATCGACAGGCTCCGCTCCATTGTGGATGACATGATAGACGTCTCCATGATCGATAACGATCTGCTCAAGTTGAACTTCCAACCGATACAAATCAGGAACCTGCTTGAAGCCTTGAAGTATGAAACCATGTCAACCGCCTCCGCTCGAAAGCAGACGATGGAAATCAAAGATTTTGAAGGCGACAGAAATTGGATCTATGTGGACCCAACCCGTATCATGCAGGCGTTACGGAATGTGCTCAATAACGCGATAAAATACACACCCGACGGCGGCTCGATCACCATCAATGGACGGACCCTGCCCGGCTTGATCGAAGTCACAATTACAGATACAGGGATCGGTATCTCACCTGAAGATCAATCCGCCATCTTTGAGAAGTTTGGGCAGCTCGGGCGCGTGGATTTGCACTCGAGTGGAAAGACAAAGTTCAAAGGCGGCGGTGCAGGGTTGGGATTACCCATTGCACGCGGCATCCTGGAAGCACATGGCGGTTCGCTCTGGGTAGAGTCTGGATGGCTACGATGAAAAGAAGTGCCCCGGCTCGACCTTCCATGTCCTGATTCCCATGCGCACAGAATCACCGGATGCGAAGATGGCGCGATTGTTCGATGAACTTGGAAAGAAAGATTCGAATCCGGTGGTTGAGTAGCCCCGTCGCGCTGAGCGGACACTGAGCGAGCGGTAGCGAGACGAAGTGGAAGTCGAAGCGTGGCGAGGCGTATCGAAAACCACCAGATCATAAATGGAAATAAATGGCTAAAAAAACTCCCAAACCCACCATAGCCCCACGCGAAAAAGCATTTCTCATTGGCGTGGACTTATTCAAGCAGAAATCCCTTCTGCCGCTCGAAGATTCGCTTGCTGAATTGGAACTGCTTGCAGACACATCCGGCCTGGATGTTGTCGGCGAGTTGACGCAAAAGCTGGATCGTCCGCACGTCAAAACGTATATCGGTCCCGGCAAAGTGGACGAGTTGAAAATGCTGGTCGAAGAGACCCGTACACAAGTGGTGATCTTCGATGATGAACTCTCGCCGCGCCACCAACGCGAATTGCAACTGGCGCTCGGCAAGGAAGTCCGCGTGCTGGATCGCACCGCACTCATTCTCGATATCTTTGCACAACACGCGCATACGAGCGAAGGCATGTTACAAGTGGAGTTGGCGCAATACGAATACTACCTCCCGCGCCTGACAGGTCAATGGACACATCTTGAACGTCAGGCGGGCGGCGGCGGCGGACGCGCCGGTTCAACAGGCGGAGTCGGCTTACGCGGTCCCGGCGAAACGCAGTTGGAAGTGGACAAACGCGCCATCCGCAAGCGCATCGCACATCTAAAAAAGGAACTTGAAAAAGTGCGACGCCCATCGTCAGAGATACCGCGCACAACGCAAACGTTCACGCATCCCCATCGTTGCGCTGGTGGGATACACCAACGCGGGCAAGTCCACGCTGTTGAACAAGGTCACAAAATCGGATGTGTACGTGGCAGACCAGCTCTTCGCCACGCTCGATCCTACTACGCGTAAGGTGGAATTACCTGGCGGTTATCAGGCGCTGTTCACAGATACGGTCGGCTTCATTCAAAAACTGCCGACGACGCTCGTCGAAGCCTTCCATGCGACATTGGAAGAAATCGCGGAAGCAGATTTACTATTGCACGTGGTTGATATTTCACACCCTAATGCCATGAATCAATATGAAGCCGTGCAGGAAACATTGGATACAATTGAAGCGCATCATATCCCCGTCATTACTGCGCTAAATAAAGTTGACCAGTTACATGATCCGGAATCCGCGAGAGAGGCGGTAAAAGGCTTTTCGAAATCCGTAACAATCTCCGCCTTGGATGGAAGCGGTATCAAGGAACTCCTGCGCGTCATCCACGAAGAATTGTATGAAACCTACTCCCCCATCCGTGTGCGGCTTCCGTATCAGCAAGGCGCGCTGATCTCTCTGTTTCATGAAGCCGGTCAGATCGAACTCGTCGAACATGGGCGCGGCGGCGTGCTCATGCAGGGACGCATCCCCGGTCGGCTGGTGGCGCAATTCAATGGCTGGCAGGTTGCCAGCCATCATCATGAACCCGAAGAAGAGGAAGAGATATGAAATGGCTTTCCAAATTGGTTGATAATGCATCCGATTTTTTTGCGCGTCGGAAAGGACTTCTGCCTCTGCTTGGTATTGTGATGGTCGTCATCAATTTTATTTTGCCCCTGCTCGTGGATCCTAATTTTTTTACGCTCAGCAATTTCTTTTTGCACCTGGGTGTTATCACCGCCATCCTCGGCTTGTTGCTGGCGAGGGCGTTATAAGCCCGTCATTGCGAGCGAGAGTGCTTTGCAGCCGAGCGAAGCAATCCCCTATCTCAAACAGTTAGCTTCGTCTACGGCTACGCCTCCGCTCGCAACTTTCAATAACAGTATCGTCCACCCACTCAACCCTCTTCACTTCCCACTTCGACAAGCTCAGTGCATCGCCCTCTTCCCCCAACAACATCGGCAACTGGGATTTCAACACATCGGGGTCGCCCGACGTAAACAACTTGACACTCCCCTTTGACTTGGATTCATTTATCATCCCTTCCGCCTCAAGCAGACGTTCGACCTGTTTCGCCACCGAGGGAGCGGGGTCGATCACCCGAACCTGATCTCCCACGATCTCCTCGATCAGCGGTATCACAAACGGATAGTGGGTACATCCCAACACAACCGTATCAATATTCTTTTCAAGCATGGGTAATAACGCATCCTCCAAAATACGACGCGTTTCGTCACCGCTCAAATTTCCCTGCTCGATCTGTTGCACCAATCCATTGCACGTGTTTTGGAATAACTCCACACCATTCGCAAATCTTTCCACAACAGACGCGTACATCGCGCCCTGAAATGTCGCGGGCGTGGCAAGGACACCCACTTTGCCCGTTTGCGTCGTCTCCGCCGCAGGCTTGACCGCAGGCTCCATGCCAACGAACTGCACATCGGGGAACTTCTCTCGCAAATATTTCAACGCCGCGGCAGAAGCAGTGTTACAGGCAACGACAATGATCTTCGCATTCTGCTCCAGTAAAAACTTTGTGATCGCTTCCGAAAAATTGCGTATCTGCTCCATCGGGCGCGGACCATACGGGATGTGTCCCTGATCGCCGAAATAGATGACCAACTCATTCGGCATCTGCGCGCGTATCGCCCGCAGGACGGAGAGTCCGCCGATGCCGGAGTCAAAGATGCCGATGGGAGAAATTTTAGAATTCATGGCACTGGAATTGGCAAAACGCCATCGGAGGGATAGCACGTTAACTTGAAATCTGGTTTTGGAGCATCGGGTGCCGGGATTATACTCATATAACGCGTATAATATTCGCCGGGCGTTTCATAAGGTAATAATGGGCGAACAAAGACCTCATAATATTCTTTTCCATCTTTTGCTTTTGGGTCTTCAATGAAGAAGTGATCTGTGCCAATTATAATTGCCGAAATAATCGTAAAGCATATTGAGCATCTCTGACCATTTAACATTACGTAATCTTTGACTAGTCATTGTCTGGTAAAAGCTCAGCATCTGTTTATCAAAGAAATTAATGATATTTTTTGTAAATTGCCAATTCTTTAACTTGCACACTAAACGTATTTAAGAATGTTATCTTGTACTGGAGCGATCCAAACACCCAGACGGTCTGGTTTATATACTTCAAAACCATCAGTTGAGGATATCCATGCAGAAAGTAATAGGTATCTATGAAGAGCTGGTAGAAATTATTGGATATCCTTTTTGACCGTAATCTTTCTTGAATAACATCATTCCGCAAATAATAGCGCCAAGTGCGTAATATCGTATCCGATTTGGATCTCCAGGCATTCATAACTATATTTATACTTGGACCATCCAATACTATCCGGCTCATCTCCAATAAAAGTATAGCTTGGACAAGATCGTAATCAAGATAACCAATTTGATCTAACGTATTTAAGTGTTTGACATATTTCTTCTCTACGTAATTTCTTAACTAAAACCTGAGTTTTATAATGTACTATCTCTAGCATTGGAACTTCCAGTTCATTTGTTACAAATAGTGATGCCATCTGCATAAAGAATAAATGGTGGGTGGTCCCAAGTCACCAACGCCCACTCCCTCATCTCCGAAACTTTCGCGCATTGAAATACACAAACAATTTCTGGATTCCATTCATGCTGTATCAATGGCGGTTGAGGTGTACTTGTTGCAAAGTTGGAGTAAAAGTTGAAATTGAACAGTTGCAATTAGCCGTAAGAGTGGGCAATGGACTTGGTGTTTGAGAAGGCGCTAAAGTTTCGGATGGGACTGGGGTTATTGAAGGAAATGGGGCTTCAGTTGACACCGTATTAGATTGTACAGGTTGGCAACCAGCTATAAGCAAGATCGCAATCAACAAAGCAGGAATTTTCTTCACCATTTGGTCAAACCTCCGTAAGCATCATACGCAGTACGATTGCAAACTTGATCAATCTCAGAACACCCAAGCCGATTTACGTCTTCATCATTTTCTAATCGCATACATAGGCAAATTTGCAAGCTCTCACCTCTTTAACCGAAAACGACAATACTGTCATCACGCACATTTCCAAAGCAGAATAGCATTGAGCTTTTGGAAATTCCAGATCACACGCAAGGCATTGCAATACTTTCTCCCCTTGATGTGCATTAAAGCACAAGTCTTCATACGCCACCCCTTTCAAACGCCCTCCCTTTTCCGCCAAAGTCAAATTTGCTCTGGCGCGCAACAACCATGTCCGCGGATTGGTTGGATCTTTATGCTTCATAAAGCACCCGCCCTTCTTTCAAAGCGGGTTTTAAAATCGTACCGGAGCGCAAACCGTATTTCTTTAAATCTGCCTCAGTCGCTATGACCACATCCACTGCAATTCCTACACCATGCAACCCGCGATAAATTTTCTGTGCCATTTGACGGCGATGGACCGGTTCTTTCATGATCACAAGCATATCAAAGTCACTGTCTTTTTTCATGCGCCCGCTCGCGGCAGAGCCAAATAGAACTACACGTTTCGGATTAACAAGCGCAACAATCCGACGAGTGACTTCTTTCAGGAGTTTTTTATTAGGTGAAGTGAGGGAAGATACAGTCATAATTATGATCTCAGATTATACAACAAAGAGTCACTTCCCCGCCGCTTCGACAAACTTCCTGAACAAATTCCGCGTGGACTCTTGATCCGTCAACCATTCGGGGTGCCATTGCACGGCGAGACCAAAGGGATGGTCGGGCAGTTCCACGGCTTCGACAAGTCCATCCGGCGCGTGACCGGCGACACGGAGTGAGGGTGCGATGTCTTTGAGTCCCTGGTGGTGCAGGCTGTTGACTTTGAGAATGGGTTCGCCAAAGATCTCGGCGATACGCGTCCCTTCTTCGATCTTCACTTCATGCACAAGCACTGTCCGCATATTGCCGGGGTAGGAATGGTCGAGCGCGTTGGGAAGCTGGTCCGGGATGTGCGTGTACAGAGTCCCACCGAGGGCGACGTTCAAGACCTGACAACCGCGGCAAATGCCGAGGAAGGGTTTGCCGTCTGAGGCTGAGGCGTGGATCAACTTCATTTCAACGGAATCCCGCGCCGGGTCCACTTCAGTGATGCGGGGATGCGGCTCGCCGGGAAAATGTTCGAGACCAATGTCCCCGCCGCCAGAGAAGAGAATCCCGTCGAGGCGGGAATAGAGAGCATCCCATCCATCATCGGCAATAATGGACGGGATGAGGACGGGAACGCCGCCCGCATCCATCACCGCCTTGACGTAGGCCTGTTGAAGAATGATACGATCCTGGCCATATTCGTTGGTCGAAACATAGGTAGTAATTCCGATCAGTGGTTTCATGGCTCCAATTGTAAAACAAAAAAAGACCCCAAAGGTTTTGAAAACCTTTAGGGTCTGAGTGATCTGATTAGTCAAACTTCTGTTTGAGGCGGGCGGATTTACCCGTGCGGCCGCGCATGAAGTAGAGCTGCGCACGGCGAACCTGACTGTGGCGTTCGACGACGATCTTGTCGATACGCGGCGAGCGGAGCAGGAATGTGCGCTCCACGCCCATGCCATTGGAAGCCATGCGGCGAACGGTGATGGACTGCATCGTTCCCGCCCTTGCGGGTGCGGATGACGGTGCCTTTGAATTCCTGAATGCGCTCGCGTTCGCCTTCCTTGATCTTCACGTGCACGCTGACGTTATCGCCAGATTTTACCGTGGGAATATTTTCGTTTTGTTTGGCTTCGAGAGCCTTGATAATGTCTGCCATTGGTCTTTCTCTTCCTTACGTTTATGAGTTTCGTTTTTTGAGCGACGGCGGATTATAGCACGCATTTTCGGGTTGGACAAGCGATTTCAACGGATGCTTCGCGAAACGGATAAGCGGATGGCCAGTCTCGCTAGTCCATTCCATCTGTGCATCCGCTCTCATCCGTTGAGCATCCGTTACTCATATTTCCGTACCGCCAGCACGGCATTATGCCCGCCGAAGCCGAAGGCATTGCTGATCGCCAGATTGATCTTCTTCTCGCGCGCCTTGTTTGGGATGTAATCCAGGTCACATTCGGGGTCGGGCGTTTCATAGTGAATTGTCGGTGGAAGGACGCCATCGCGAATCGCCTGTACCAGGAAGATCGGCTTCCAGCGCGCCGGTAGCGCCCATCATATGCCCCGTCATGGACTTGGTGGAGGAAATCGGGAATCTGATATGCCTTTTCGCCAAATGCAGCTTTGACAGCTCTCGTCTCAGACTGGTCGTTCAAAGTTGTACCGGTTCCGTGCGCATTGATATAATCCAAGTTCATCCACGTTCGCTCCTGCCGACTCAAGCGCCATTTTCATCGCCGCCGCGCCGCCCGCTCCGTGCTCATGCGGAGCCGTCACATGATACGCGTCCGCTGTTGCGCCATAACCGGCAAGCTCAGCCAGAATGTTTGCTCCACGCGCCTTGGCATGTGATTCGGTTTCCAGCACCAGAACCCCGCGCCCTCGCCCATCACCAAGCCATCGCGGTTTTTATCGAACGGCTGAGGCGCCATCGAATAATCATCATTCCGACGCGACATTGCGCCGACACGATCAAATGCCGCGACACCTACCGAACAGATCGTCATCTCCGTTGCGCCAGCAACCGCCGCATCGATCATGCCAGCCTTCAACATCAACAACGCGGTCCCAATTCCATCGATTCCCGAAGCACAGGCAGACGCCACCGAGAAACAAGGTCCCTTGATCTGATGGTCGATCGCGATCATTCCCGCCGCGCCATTGGGCATCAACATCGGAATCAGGAACGGGCTGACACGCCGCGGTCCTTCCGTAAAGTTCGTAATCACCGCATCGCTCAAAGATTTGATACCCACCGATCGCAGAGGAAACCAACACACCGATCACGACCCGCATTCGCTTCCGTGATCTCCAGCCCCGAACTCTCAAGCGCCATCTTCGCCGCGGCCGTCCCCAATTGCTCAAAACGGTCACGCCGCCGTGCTTCTTTTGCATCCATATACTTATCGGGTTCAAAGCCCTTCACCTCTGCCGCAAAATGCACATTCAACGGAGCCGAATCAAACAACGTGATCGGTCCCACACCCGACACACCATTGACCACGTTCTTCCAACTTTCTTCCACCGTCAACCCAAGTGGGTTCACCGTCCCCATACCTGTAATCACTACTCTTTCCATTTATTCCTCGCATTCATAAAATATAAGTTCGCACTTCTAAAAACCCCTGATATACCTTATCGTCACGCTCTGGATGATATGAACCCGTCTCACTCCAAAACGGTAGCTGCTTCTGCACTCAAACATTCACTCCGCTGAAAACGATTCTACTCCCCCGCCTTCGGGATATATTCTCCCTCCACCCATGACTCCCCGCTCGGGCTGACTTCCTTCTTCCAAATGGGCACGATTTCCTTCAAACGGTCAATGCCATAACGTGCCGCTTCAAAAACTCCCGTATCGCGGTGGGCAGCAGTACAAGCAATGAGAACTGTCGGCGTCTTCGGATATAACTTCCCGATCCGTTGAACAATGGCAATCCCTTCTACCGTTGACCACTTCTCACGAATTTCATCCGCCACCTGTTTCATCTTCGCTTCCGCCATTGGGATATACGCTTCGTATTCGAGATACTCCGTATCATGCGCGTCACCGCGCTTCGTCTCGCCGCGCACCATACCCGTAAAGATCGCCGCCGCGCCCGTGGACGGAAGCGTGATCCGCGCGACCAGATCATTCAAGTCTATTTCATCTTCGGTGATGGAAAAAATGGTTGGATAATTCATAATCACTATCATGTCATTGCGAGGGCGATACTTTTGCGGCCGAAGCAATCTCCATCATCGGATTGGGGATTGCTTCGCTTCGCTCGCAATGACGTTATCCTCCACTCACAGGCGGGAACATCGCCATCTCCGCGCCTTGCGGAATGACCGCCTCATCAAACGCGTATTCGCGATTGATGGTGATCAACACACTTTTCATGGACTCTTTCAGATTCGGATACTCTTTTCCAAGCTTGCCCTTCAATCCCAGCACTGTCAAGTCATCAGGGACATCCAGTTCCATGGACTTGGTCCCTGCGCGCTCACGAATGGTCGCAAAAAACAATAATTTGATTCGGTTCATGATCCTCTAAATCCAGACATCATTGGCGGCTGTTTTCTCATCGACAACATCGCCTGTATTAACCGTACCTGCCGGTTCGATCAACATGATGTGACATTCACTCTCAGCAACAGGCTTATGTTCCACACCTTTCAGGACAACGTACATCTCGCCTTCATTCAAAGTCACCACACCATCACGCAAATGGATTTCAAGTTCACCTTTCAGCACCAGGAATATCTCATCTGTTTCAGGGTGGTCATGCCAGACAAATTCTCCCTGCACTTTCGCCAGCTTGAAATGATAATCATTCATCTGCGCAATGATCTTCGGCGACCAATGCTCGGAGAATTTGGATAATTTTTTCTGGAGGTTTATAGGTCGATAATTCATTATTCCTCTTTTGGAGTCAGGGAGCTTGCACCCGTTATTTCGACCAGCAAGCTGGTCGACTCCATATATCATTCATTTACCACATCCCCGCTTTGACCGCCATGTTTTTCAACGAGACGAATATTCTGAATCCGCATCGTCTTCTCGGCGGCTTTCGCCATATCATAAACCGTCAATGCCGCTACAGAGACCGCGGTCAAGGCCTCCATTTCAACGCCGGTTTTGCCGGTCACTTTTGCGGTGGCGGTGATGACCACGCCGGGGAGCGAGTCATCGAGCGCGAGGTCCACGTCCACTTTGGTGAGAGGTAAAGGATGACATAACGGGATCAGGTCAGAGGTCCGTTTCGAGGCGGTGATTCCAGCGATCTGCGCGACGGTTAGCACGTCACCTTTTTTTATCTGTCCGGCGCGGATGAAGTCCAACGTCTCTTTCGACATGTGGACTTCGCCGCGCGCAACCGCAATCCGTTCGGTATCGGGCTTGTGACCGACATCCACCATATTGACACGACCCTGTTCATCGAGATGAGTGAGTTTGTTTGGCATGCAAAGATTATACCCGTCATTGCGAGGGCGATGGTTTTACGCCCGAAGCAATCTCCGTCACCATGCTGGAGATTGCTTCGCCTCACTCGCAATGACGGGTTGTTGTATAATTCCCGACCTATGGAAAATCTGCTTGGACGACAGTTAAACTATAACGTGCACACACCCGTTTATGACGGACCACTCGACCTTCTGCTTAATTTGATCGAGCACGCCGAATTGGACATCACTTCCGTTTCACTGGCGATGGTGACCGACCAATATCTCGTTTATATCAACAGCCTTGAGCAGATCAACGCGGATGAGATCTCTGCCTTCCTGGTCATCGCGGCAAAGTTATTGCAGATCAAATCGGAAGCCCTGCTCCCCAGACCACCCGTGCGTGAACCTGGCGAAGAAGACCTGGGACAATCGCTTGTTGACCAACTGAAGTTGTACAAGCGCTTCAAAGAGATCGGCGGATGGTTGGAGGCGCAACACCAAGCCAACCTGCGGACATACCTGCGTATCGCGCCCCCACCCAAAGTGGAGGCAAAACTCGATTTATCGAATCTTACACTGGAGAGCCTGATAGCCGCCGCAGAAGAAGCGTTTCGCAAGGAAAAAGAGAAGAAGCCTCTGGGCTCCATCATCGCCGCGCCGCGTGTGACCATCCGTGAGAAAATCGACCTGATCACAAAAACAATGAAGGAGATTGAGCGCACAACATTTCGCGCTCTGCTCGATAAAGGCGCATCACGCATTGAGATCGTCGTCACATTTTTGGCTTTACTTGAACTGGTAAAACGTTACCATGTACAGGCACACCAGGATGGTTTATTCGGCGAGATCGAATTCGAAAGAATGGAAGATTGGTCGGAGGACGAAGAGATCGAGATCGAGTTTGAGTAATTTGGCTTCTCAATAGCGATTAGCGATTAGCGGTCAGTTGGCTGACCGCTTTTGTTTTATAGAATGGACAAGCCACAAAGAAATCAACGCCCCAAGATTGTCGAAGATAATCACATCCCAAACGGACGGATGTCTTCCGGCGACAAACGACTGGTGCATCTCGTCTGTCGTGGCATACAGAATAGCGAAGAACCACGCAAGCCAGCGTTTATCTTTACGATAATCAAACATGTGCCAATAAGACCAGGCGAGCAAGGCGTAACCAATTGCATGTCCGCTCTTCTTGACGATCTTATCCGCCCAATCGAAATTTGGAAGATTCAAAGCGGGTTGCGCTGAAAACCAAAAGATGGCAAGCATGATACACAAAGAAGGGAGAACCTTTAGAAATCGCATGGGAATTATTTTAAAACAAAAAGCCATCACTCACGCGAAGGCTTTTACACAACACTTATCACCTATACATCCTCAAGTCGTATCGCGACCGTGCGGCTCCCATCGCCCAAATCCACACTTTGAATGACAACCGCCTTGCCGCTCGGATCGCCATCGAAGACCATGCTAAACACGCCATCGGAGACCACGGTCAATAATTTGCGTTCGGTATATCCACGGGAAGTATATTCATCACGATAGAATTTCATCGTATCATCCAAGGATAATTTGGTGTAATAAAGAATACTGCCATCCCCAATATCAATAATATCATACGCGTCCGCGGTCATCGGGAAATTCAGAGTCAGACGAGCTCCCATTTCCAGGCTCGGTCGAAATAGGACCCGGATCCTGTGCGGGACCGCCTGGTTCATCGGTCGAAGCAGATGGAACATCAGTAGACGGCGGGACGTCTTTCTTTCCGCCGACGCCTGACACCGTCTGACAGGCAAGGGAAGCAAGAACAAGAACAGCAATCAGGGTAAACGTACGGTAATTTTTCATTGAATTCTCCTCTGACAAATTTTTTCAAATTATAGCCGCTGACAATAAAACAAGCATCACCCATTGGAACGAAAGACCGCAATCCTGACTATAATCAATAACCAGAGATAATTTGAAAACAGACAAAATTAAAATCAATGAAGTTCTGCTGAAGGATCAGGGACAGTGGTTGCACTTCACAAAACCGCAACAGATCATCGCCGCTCAAAAACTGGACGATGTCATCCCGGCCCTGCGCGAGATCGAAAGATTAACCGAAGCCAATAACTGGCACGCGGCGGGGTTTGTCAGCTATGAAGCGGCGATGGCATTTGACTCTGCACATGTAACCCATCCTGCAACTGGATTCCCCCTCCTCTGGTTTGGACTCTATCCCGCGCCCCGCCTCATCACCTTACCTGAGGCTGATTTCAGCAAAACAAGCCTTGTCCTGGCTCCCCAACTGTTAACCGCGACGCATACAACTCCGCCATCGAGCAAATCAAGGATACCATCGCCGAAGGGCGGACGTATCAGGTCAATTACACAATGCGCCTGCAAACAGGCTTCCATGCCGACGCGTGGAATTTCTTTCTGCAACTTGCACAGAAGCAAAACAACCATGCCGCCTACATTGATCTGGGACGGTATGTCATTTGCTCAGCGTCGCCGGAATTATTCTTTCAACTCGATGGCGATACCATCACCTGCAAGCCAATGAAGGGGACAACACATCGTGGCAGAACAACGCTTGAGGATGAGAAGCAGGCTCAGTGGCTGAAAGAATCGGAGAAGAACCGCGCGGAGAATGTCATGATCGTGGACATGGTGCGCAATGACTTGGGACGCATCGCAAAGATCGGCAGTGTCCATGTCCCTGAATTATTCACCGTGGAAAAATATCCGTCACTCTGGCAAATGACATCCACCATCCAAGCAAAAACAGATGCTTCCATCACAGAGATATTCGCTGCTCTTTTCCCATGTGCATCCATCACCGGCGCGCCAAAAATAAGCACAATGAGGATCATTACGGAGTTGGAAAGGACACCACGCAAAATTTATACCGGGAGCATCGGCTATATCGCGCCAAGTCGCAAAGCGAAATTCAACGTTGCCATCCGCACTGCGCTGATCGACCGCGAATCTCGATCTGCTGAATATGGTGTCGGCGGCGGTATCGTCTGGGACTCGTCCAGCACGGACGAATACGCCGAAGCCCTGCTCAAAGCCAGCGTTCTGACTGAGCCAACCCCAAATTTTTCCCTGCTTGAAACCATGCTGTGGTCTCCTAAAGAAGGATCTTTCTTGAAGGATAAACATATTGCACGCTTATTGGATTCAGCAGAGTATTTTGATTTCCCCATTTCATCCGAACCTCGGTGGTTGAGTAGCCCAAATGACAATGAGGGCGTATCGAAACCACAAGTTTCTAAAAATATTCTCGAAGCCTACCTCGATGAAATTTCATCCCAATTCATTTCTCCACAATGCGTGAGATTGTTGTTTGATAAAAACGGTGAACTGAACTTTGAATCAACACCTTTTCAAGTATCAGAAGATCATAAACCCTTGAAGGTTTGTTGTGCTAAAGAGCCGATTGATTTAAAAAATGTGTTTCTGTATCATAAGACTACATATCGTGAAGTTTACGAATCTGCTCGCAAAGATTTACCCGATTGCGATGATGTCCTCCTCTACAATGAACATGGCGAATTGACCGAATTCACCATCGGAAATCTCGTTGTCGAGATGGGCAGCAAGCTCTTCACGCCGCCAGTTTCCTGTGGACTGCTGGCAGGCACATTCCGCGCACATTTACTGGAGATAGGTAAAGTGAAAGAAAGAGTAATTCGAGTGGAGGAGTTGAAAGATTGTACGAAAGTCTTTCTTGTTAATTCGGTCAAGCGGTGGAGGGAGGTCGAGATTAACTCCATCCATCAACGACTTACTTTATGCTAATTAATGATTGGATCCAGTACATTTCTCTCGTGGACCGATAGCCCCGCACGAACAACCTCCACAATTCGTTGTTCGGCGTTTGCCGGAACTACAGTAATCAATTCATTTCGCGTGGGCTGTCGTGCTATTTCATCCGCGAGACGCCCAGTGCGACTTACAGCAATGACCGGGCGACCGTTTGATAAACTCAGGTCAATATCTTTCCGTGAAACTTCGCCGCCGTTGATTAATATCGTCACAGACCATATCCTTTCGACAGCAAAGTTGCTGTATCCACAATCCAGGGAGACTCATCCCCGAACTGATCCCCGGGCACCAGGATGAAATGCGAGTAATTAGATTCCAACTGCCAGCGTTGTGTTCCCCACCATAAAAACTTGGTGCTGCGCGGGCCCTCAAACCAGGTCACCAAACCTTCGGGCGCTACACCGACCAACGGAAACTTGTAGCTATTCCGCCGTCTGATCTTGCCAATTTCAGCCATAACCCCCATATCTGTCCCGCCACAGACGATTACAGCCTGCATATCTTCCGCAACCTTGGCAATGGTTTGGATCGCCTTTCGGGTCGCATCTGCCTGTTGTTTCTCAATATCGCCACCGATCAATACGATAACCGGATAGCCTTCGGTCAACCCTAGTTCTGAAATAGCTTGATCTAGATTGGCACGTTCACTGGGAAAAGCACAAAGCGCTTGTTGGTTTGGAAAATTAATCTCTCGAATACGCATATTGACCTTTCTTTCTCATACTGTATGGTCTTTAATGGGTCATCTGACAGGTGTGACTCAACCCTTCACTACCATATTCGTCAGAGTGATGTTTTCCATTGACTTTGAAAGCAGGAGTAATTTACTATACACAAACACGATCGGATAAGCCAGCAGGGTGAGTATATACATAATGATGAACAGCAAATTCAGTTTCATTATTGTTTCGCCTCAACAACATTGCCAAACAACTTTCTAATACGTTTATGCCTCCGGCGGTAGGCTTCATGCTCCGCCACTCGTTTATAGAATTCGCCTTCATCAATCACCACAATATCGGGCGGGTTTTGTATGGATTTCTGTGTGGCATCGTCCCGGTCTTTGATATCGTCAAAGACTTTCAAAAATGCCCCCACACCCTGGTGTACCAATGCATGATCATCGACCACTGTGGATGCAATGATTGGCTCTGCTGGCGTACTTGGTGGTTGTAGCGCCTCTGGCAGTGGCTTATCTTCATACACGACACGGGCAAAAAGTTTGTCCCCATCCTGAAATGGGAAATCGATATGCGTTGGGAGTTTGCCAAGCGCGCCACGATCCAGGATGAAGGCATAACAGAGACCATCGCTGTTACAAGCCACGACCTGTAATTGCATTTCCTTTGCAAGATCACGCAATAAACCCGCATCGAAATAATTACTAAATGGGATCAATGTATGCGCCGCGATGTATCTCTTATTGAGTACCCCAAACAGAACGATCATTCCAGTATCCGGGTCTTGTGTTAATCGCCATCGTTTAAATCGCGGCAACAAACCCCGGCGCGTCAGGAGGGTTGATGCCTGTGCCCTGATTCGGCGGGCTTCTTGATCGAAATGATGAGGTTCAATTGTTGGGGTTATCATCTTCCTCTTCCTTATCGCGACTTAACAGCTTGCCTTTGACTTCCCCGAGCCACCCCCGCACCTGGTCGTCGTCAGGTTTTAGGGGCTGATAACGGATATCGATAATGTCGCTTTCGATGTATGGCAACGAATCATCATGTTGATGCGGTACGGTTTCAATCGTTGGCGCTGATAACCTCTCGGCGGGGATTTCAAGAATACGTTGGTTGTCTTGCTGGATCTTTAATCGACGCCAGTATCCCCAAAGAAACAACCCCGCGAATAACACAACGAAAACGGGAAGACACCACATCCATATGAACGTAATGGGAGCACGTCTTTGTGTTTCGTCCTGGCGCGCCTGAGTGGCAATGGTATTGGCAACAGCTGTCTGAGTGCTGCCAGCGAGTTCATCGTTGTTTTGTTGGACCACAATGGCTTCTGCCCCTGTTGTCGCCATATCTGCCATTTGAGTTTGTCGGATCGCATCTTGAGTCAACGCGGCGCTCTGGGTGGATCCCGCCGAATTCAAGGTCGCCTGTGCATTGGCACGCTCAAATTCAGCTGTAGCCGCTAGCTGTGCCGCAATAATATTGGTTTCGTTTTGATCCTGTGTCTGTGCCACACTCAAGGTCGCCTGTGCGTTGGCACGCATAATTTCGGCGGTGGCAACTGCCTGATTATTTGCGTTGTTCATCGCTTGTGTGAGTTCGACTGCCAGCGTTGCCTGAGCACACGCCTCACATGCCACATCTGGTTGCACTTGCGAGTTTGGCAACAGGCTGGTTGTGGACGGAGTTGCTGGAGGCAGTCCACATGCGGTCAAGGTCAATAACAACAAAGCCAGCCCCCAAATAGCTTTGATGTGAATATTGTGGTGCATTACGAACTTTCCTACTTCGCGAAAGATCGCGAAATTCCCTTTACCATTGCAGCCGTTCTTTTCGGATGGTTATAAAGTATTGCCACATCCGCCTGGGAAATCATCCCCAAGATCTTATTATTCTTGTTTACGATGGGAATGCGGCGCAATTGATGCTTGGACATCGCATCCAGAGCTTTTTGTAAATCTGTGCTGGGACGACAGGTCACCACTTTGTAAGTCATCACCGCATCTACTTTCGTGGATGTGGAATCAAGCCCTGTGGCTAAAACCTTCAAAGTCAAATCACGGTCAGTCACAATGCCGACCAATTTTCGGGTTTGCTCGTTCTCAATAACAGGTATTGATCCAACGTTCTCGCTCTTCATCAATTCCGCTGCCTTTGTCGCCGTATCGTCTGGCAGGCAACAAACGAGATTTTTTGTCATTACTCTCTTGCAGTTCATCATAAAAGTATTCTCCGTCAAAGCATGATGTTTGGCTAGGGTTGTTGGCTTTATCGCAAGACACCAATCAATAATAGTGCAACTAGAACGATAATGATTGTGTATACCACTTGAAATTTCCTTTCCTGTGTTGTCATTTAGAGATAGTTTGTTTTAGCCTCTATGTCGACCCAATTGCAAACCTACACGATCCCTAAGAGTCTCAGGACGATGAGAATGACAGCAATAACGAGCAGTGTGTGGACAATATTGCCTGTACGCGGAAAGCTGGATGAGATATTCGGACCGAAGTATCCGAGGAGCCATAGTACGATTAGAATTACAATAATCCAGGTAAGCATGATGTTTCTCCTTTTAGAGCTATTTGCTCTATTACCTATCTTACGATGAACACTCCCCAGGCACATCCACCAGCCGGGGAGTGTTCATATCCGCCGCTTGGGGGACGTGTTCATTTAGAAAATATCGAATTGAGAGCGAGCAGGAAAACGCTTCTCAACTTTCGTTATGATCTGAGGATCTGTTAATTTGCCAGCATCTTCCACGCTGACGATCTGTACTGCTAATCCTTCACTTTCAAGGCGCTTTTCTAGTTCATACTTGGCGTTTTCTGGTCCAAAAATTTGAATCTCTGTCGCGTCACGAATATGAGCGATTATCTTGTCGTAATATTCGCCGAGATGATTCCAGAAGCGCCTATCGCGCAAATTCTCAGGTGAACCATCTCCCGGGACAACGGTGGAGTAAAGAACATAATGCTCCATATCGGAAGTGATTATTCTTCTCGCCTCAACATTATTGGCGATACTTACAATGACTGCTTTGTTACGGTCCAACCACAAGCCAACTCTTTTATTCATTGCATTTCTCCTTTCCATTGCATGTTCCCTAAAAAGAAAGAGCTGACTGATCCGGCTTTAGGGATAGATGAATAACGGAAAGATACAGTATTACAGCCCGGAGCACAGCTTTCTATTTGTATTACGGCTATGCTCCGGGAAACATTCTGATCAGCGATTGATGATGAACAAAATACCGGCAATCAGCGCGCAGATTCCTGCAAACTTACTTAATATTCCAACCGTACCTATACCAGGCAGACCCAGTCCGGTGATTATCAGAAAGGCCCCGAGCAGGATCCATTTCAAGTTATGCATATTCATATTAATAATTCCCCATTGTTTTTTTCTTAGTGGATTGCATTCAGGTGCGTTCAGCCTTTGCCCAAGGACAGTTGACCGTCTACGCCTTCGAACTTCATCTCTACAAGTCTTTCACCAGATTGGCTACCGCCAATAGAATAAACCCGGCCACTACCAGCAAAAAGGCATAGCTGGCAAGTGCAGAGATGAATCCTTGCGAAGCCAGTACCCCAAGTGCTGCCAGGACTACGGCAATCCAAAATGTGACTACTTTGGGTTCAGTAAGTTTAAGATTTCATGATTTTGATCTCCTTTATTAATTCATGGGTGATAATCGCCGTTTCCGGCGTTAGGAATTTTGGATCGCCTTTTTTCCAGCTTTTGCGGCTTCAGAAACATGGTCCAATTGTTCGATCATCAATGCTTCACCCTGCTGGATTAACTCTTTGGCCTTTTCACGTCCACTCATCGTGATTTTTTTCCCGTTCGAACGTACCTGCGCCATGGTATCCTCCACCATCCCAGTAGTTCGGTCGCGCAGTTCGATGCCTTTTTCCCTAAGTTGTGTCCTGGTATCTTTTTCCAGATTGCGGCGCCAACAGTAACATTGTCACTGCGCCAGCGAGACCACCGATTAACATGCCGACCAGTACGCCGAACATATTATTGCTGTGTGCTTCTTGGGGTACTTGATTCTCGTTCATCATTTTGTTGTCTCCTTGCTTGATTAATTACAACCGCGCGCTATTGCGGTTTGGATACAGTATTCGAGCGGTATTTACTCTTCGTAAGGGCGATCAAGACAGATACCGGCTTCCTTTTGTTCTTATTCCGTCATTTGAATAAAGCCAACCAGCCAATAATGTAGAGTGCTGTCAAAAATCTTTAGAAGGACGGCGGAGAAAGCGCCAGATCGCCGTATGTCCGATCTTTGTGGGTGAAAGGAATTGTCCATTCTTGCCCTTTTGGTTTATGAGGAATTATGGCGCTCGCTAGTCGAGGTTTCCGTTATGGCTACTACCGACCCACGCGGACGATAAAAGATCAACCAGATCGTCCTCTCGATAACCCACGCAATCAGGGCATAGATCAGCATTGCAAAAATGGAAGAAATTTCCAGTACCAAGCCGCCATACGTTGGCGAACCGATCAACCCTGTAAACGGAAAGAGGAACACGGAAGTAAAGCCATAGATCATGGCAACTATCGGGGTGGCTGCATTGGCTCCGATCAGCATCAGCCCAATGCGAAGAGCAATCAGACCTTCAAGAATCCCGAATACCAGCCAAACCAATTGAGTGGCTTTAAAGGTGAAGATGCGTTGTTCACGTTCCGGCTCGTTTTGAGACGTTCTAACCTCTGACAATCTATTGTCGTTGGACATGTAGACCTTCTTTCTGAACAGGGAATTGATCTTGTCTGCCTGCTCGTTTCACCGAAATCTAAAATTGGACGGTCATCAATATCATCCGTATTGTTTCTCTCGATGGACGACTTTGACAATGTACAGCATCATTGCGGATCCGATCAGTGTTACCAGCATGGTTGGAATAGTGATGCCTGTATTGATTGACCCAAAACCCAACAAGGGACTGATAAAGTAGCCAACCAGGAAGGCGCCAACCGCGCCTGTCACGGTATCGATCAGCAGACCCAGTTGGGAATTAGATTGCATGATCCTGCTGGCAACATAACCAACAAGCGCTCCGGTGATTAGATTAATCAAAAGGTTCATTCTTTCGTTCCTTTTCTGTGCGGTCCGGATTCACTCTCGGTGACGAGAGGTTGGTTGTCTCTTCTCAAATGAGAAAAGACAACCGTGATGATGTACGTTGCGATCAGCGGCGAACTGCCTTGACGATCCAAAGCAGAATGACAGCCCCCACCAGTGTTACCAGCATGGTTGGGATTGTGACAGCATCGTTGATCGTTCCAACCCCCAACAATGGGCTGATGAAGTAACCAGCCAGGAAGGCGCCAATGACGCCTACAACGATATCGAGCAATAGACCTTGTTGCGAATTTGTGTGCATGATTCTGCTGGCAATATAACCGACGATCGCGCCGGCAATGAGATAAATGATAATATTCATTATTATTCTCCTTTTTTGATTATTTCAAATATGGTTGCCCGTGTCTGGTATGAGCCCCATATTCATTGCTCTTGCAGGAGGAGATACGGCGATATTTCAATTACTTGAAGTGCAGCGGATTGAGGCTCTGTTTTCATTCTTCCCTCCAGTTTATCCGTTACGCGCTTGTCGATTTCATCGGCTGCTTCTTCACGGGTTAACCGTATTTTTCCTGAAGGAATCCCGTCAGGACTTCAAACTTGCCAGCGGCGCGATCCAGATCGTCATCGGTGAGTTTTCCCCACCATGCTTTTGCCTCGCCTCTGATTTGTTTCCACTTGCCTTCGAATACGTCTTTGTTCATATTTTGATCCTCCTTTTGGATCGTTTGAAAAAAACTTTCGTGATCACTCTAACGGGTGATTGCGCTTATTACCACAACCAATCTTTGAAAAAGCTGTTCCAGTTTATGCCGGCGCTCGGAACAGCGTTATTACGCCGGTTTCAAGGTCTCTTTTCAGCTATTATGGCATCATCAAATACGGATAACACTCGCTGCAACTTCACGTAAGCGTTCAGCCACTCGTTCAGGTAATTCACCTTTACTGATAAACGCATCCGCACCGGCAGAAAGCGCGGCTTGCTGACGGGCATCCAAATAGCTGATGAGAACAATGACCAGGGCAGCTGGGCAGGCTTTTCGGAGTTCATCCAGACCCGTACCAGGCGGATTTGGAAGTAGATCCCAATCGATCACCAACATATCGATACGGTTGACTGGCACTTGAACCAACGTAGTGGACCAATCGGCAGCTTCTCCTGCCACTTCCATTTTTAAGTCAAGCAGAACGATACGGAGAGCCGCACGTTCATCTGGCTTGGCATCGGATATAAATACTCTAGTCATGTATTCATCGTACAATAAACACTCCCCAGCCGCATCCTACAGCTGGGGAGTGTTTATCTCCGCCACTTGGGGGAGGTATATTTTATTGTAGGAATGGCAAGGCTCTGATACTGGTGCAAAACGCCGTTGTGGACGAGCAGTGACCAACAATTGACATATATGAGAATAACGAGCGCGATGACAACAACTACCAGGAACCCACCGATATTGCGAAATAACTTGGAGACCGCCAGCAAGATGACAGCGCCTCCCAGCGAAACCAACAGGGCTGGGATGCTAAAGTCGCCTTCGTTGATCGTACCGACATTGAATAGGGGACTCAAAAAGTAACCGCCTATGAACGCGCCGACAATGCCCACGATAATATCGGCGATGAAACCCTGCCGACCGTTGGTCTTCATGATGAGGCTGGCTACCCAACCGATCAAAGCTCCTACGATTATCCATATAATGAAGTTGATCATTTTATTCTCCTATACAACAACTGGTTCTTTATATTGAATATATAACTGGTTCTGTCTCGAGTAATTCATCGAACAGAGATCTGTAATAGATCAATGCCTGTCTTAGTTCTTCAGTCGTAGCTAGTTGCTGTTCGTTTTTGATGGCAATCACCGCGCGGCGCGATAATTGCTCACCAATTCAGGATAAATAACCGAGACATCGGCAGCCCTTTGCTCAAAATCAGATATTGGATAGTTACGCAGGTGCATGACTTCCATGATCAACTGGTCGGCATCGACTATCGCCTTCCCCGGGTCGTCAACAAATTTGGATTGGACCGCGCTCCATTCCGCCGCATAGCGGTCACCCTCCATGGCTGAAAGCGGGTGGATATCCAAAGACGCAACATGTTTCTGGCGCGCCTCCAATTCTGTATGTGCTTTCTTCTCATCACCCAATGCCTGCACGGTGTGATCGTACTCAGTACCGAATTCTCCATGCAGTCGCTCTATTCGGTTGCGGCGGGAAAAGATCAATTCCATAATATGCGCCCACGATCACCAATATCAGAACAACAGCGATGATGGTATATGTAGTATTCATAAAAATCTCCTTATAAATTTCTGAAAATTTTATCGAGAGAATCGCTCACCCAGTAATTGTATCGAGCATATCAAGCTCTTCGGTATTCCCTTTCGAATTGATATAGGCAAGAATAATCTGGGAAAATTCTTCCCAATCAGTCGTCGATAAGGAACGTAACCTTCAAATGGACCCGGTATTCAGTGATTTGTCCCTCATCGTTCAATTTGATCTGCTGATCCTGGACCCAAGCAGACTTGAGGTTCCTGAGAGTTTTTTGAGAGCGTGCAATCCCAACCTTTATGGCGTCATCGAAACTTTTGGGGGAAGACACAATGATTTCAGTTACTTTTGCTACTGACATGGGAAAATCCTTTCGTTCGGTTGAAATAGATTTCAAGTTGCCTTATCAAACTTACTATTATGATTATAGGGCGGTTACCCCCGAGGCACATCCATCGGTTGGGGAGTGTTCATCTCCACCACTTGGGGGAGACAAATCTTTTTTTTTTTTTTTTTTTTTTTTTTTTTTTTTTTTTTTTTTTTTTTTTTTTTTTTTTTTTTTTTTTTTTTTTTTTTTTTTTTTTTTTTTTTTTTTTTTTTTTTTTTTTTTTTTTTTTTTTTTTTTTTTTTTTTTTTTTTTTTTTTTTTTTTTTTTTTTTTTTTTTTTTTTTTTTTTTTTTTTTTTTTTTTTTTTTTTTTTTTTTTTTTTTTTTTTTTTTTTTTTTTTTTTTTTTTTTTTTTTTTTTTTTTTTTTTTTTTTTTTTTTTTTTTTTTTTTTTTTTTTTTTTTTTTTTTTTTTTTTTTTTTTTTTTTTTTTTTTTTTTTTTTTTTTTTTTTTTTTTTTTTTTTTTTTTTTTTTTTTTTTTTTTTTTTTTTTTTTTTTTTTTTTTTTTTTTTTTTTTTTTTTTTTTTTTTTTTTTTTTTTTTTTTTTTTTTTTTTTTTTTTTTTTTTTTTTTTTTTTTTTTTTTTTTTTTTTTTTTTTTTTTTTTTTTTTTTTTTTTTTTTTTTTTTTTTTTTTTTTTTTTTTTTTTTTTTTTTTTTTTTTTTTTTTTTTTTTTTTTTTTTTTTTTTTTTTTTTTTTTTTTTTTTTTTTTTTTTTTTTTTTTTTTTTTTTTTTTTTTTTTTTTTTTTTTTTTTTTTTTTTTTTTTTTTTTTTTTTTTTTTTTTTTTTTTTTTTTTTTTTTTTTTTTTTTTTTTTTTTTTTTTTTTTTTTTTTTTTTTTTTTTTTTTTTTTTTTTTTTTTTTTTTTTTTTTTTTTTTTTTTTTTTTTTTTTTTTTTTTTTTTTTTTTTTTTTTTTTTTTTTTTTTTTTTTTTTTTTTTTTTTTTTTTTTTTTTTTTTTTTTTTTTTTTTTTTTTTTTTTTTTTTTTTTTTTTTTTTTTTTTTTTTTTTTTTTTTTTTTTTTTTTTTTTTTTTTTATCTACTTGTATTTTAGGCAACGTGCTCAGCCAGAAAACGTTCTCGAACTTTCGCCGCGATCTGGTTATCCGTCATATTGTCCATGGTTTCAATCTCGAGGATGCGCTCTTTAAGCCCTGCCTTTGCCAACTGCTTTGCAAGTTCATTCTTGGCATCACCCGGTCCAAAGATCTGTATCAACTCTGCATCACGAAGATGAGTTATGATGTCATCAAAATAATTACCAAGTTGAGAGTCAAGTTTTTTGCCCTCGAACGGACTCTGTTGTTTGCAGCCCATCCTTTCGCGAACCCCCTTCAACCCGGATCTGTTTTTCAGCATCTGATTTTATACGGGTGATTTGCTCGCCCTTACCTGTAAGTTCCACAATAACTGCTTCCCGATTGATCAATCCATAGACCGATGTTCTTTTTCATGAGATTCTCCTTATCCATGCCTGCGTGAACTGACTTTTTTGAAATCGATAAATCCCTGTTCAACGTTCGTTTCGATCAACTGCACCCGAACTGGTTCACCAACATCCAGACCTTCAAATCCTTCCACCAGCTTGCCTTCAATGGGGATGGTGAGAAGCCGTACCCACGTTCCTTTTTCTGAAGCGCCCGTGACGATCGAATCAAACTTCTCTCCAATCCGCGATTTCGAGCAGAAGTGCAGCCGCAGATTTCTCAACGCGCCGCTCTACCTTTTTGGCTGCGTCTTCTGCCTCAGTACAATGAGTCGCCAGTTCATCCAGTTCGTCTTTATATAGGGAACAGGCTTTCCTTCCAGCGCGGCTTTCAACAAGCGTTGGGTCAGCAGATCGGGATAGCGGCGATTTGGAGCCGTTGAATGAGCATAATCTTTGACAGCAAGTCCAAAGTGGCCTGGGGCATTTCCTTCAGGAAGCTCAGCAATATATTCGCCAGCGCCCAAAATTTGATTACCACTAATGATAGATCAGGGAAGCGAACCGGATCGGCGGCCTTTTGCTTGACCAGAAACTCCTCCAATGCTCTCGAATTCGGGACTTCGGGAAGTTTGAATTTGTATTCCCCAGCGACTTCAACAATCCGATCCCATCTTTTTGGAGTGCGTACTACGCGTCGGATCGAAGGGAATCCGCTGGCTGAGAGATAGCGTGCTGTCACACCGTTTGCCGCGATCATGAAATCTCAATGATCTCCTTTGCGCGGTTCTTTTCCTCTATTTCGAGTGCACGTATTTGATCGCCGTCAAATACCGGTTTGCTTCGATGGTTTCCAGGCTGAGCGCCCCTGAACATGGCGAAATTTCTTCATGCTTTGTACAGCCCGATCCTGTATTCGCAAATTCTCAGCCAGTCCATGTACAGCGTTGAGTTCTTCGGGAATGTCATCCTTTGTTTTCCAGCCATGCGGCGACACTGTTATAAGCCAGCTTTGCATGATTACGCACCCAGGCTTTATAGATTTTTGAATCCTCAAGCGCTCCATCAGCATCTATTTCCATTTCAATAACAATGGCAAGGCGATCCTCATTGCGGTTTAGTGAGGTGATATCCGTGGAAAGCCTTTCAGGAAGCATGGGGAATAACTCGGCCGCTGTATAAACAGAGGTCGTATTATGGCGCGCATGTTCATCAATGGCTAAATCGTTTTTAACAAGCGAGTCCACATCTGCAATGGCAACCAGAATTTTCACTTTGACTGCGGGCAACGCCTCGGCAACCGTAAGCTGATCCAGATCGCGCGAGTCGTCATTATCAATGGAAGCCCATAGAAGGTCCCGCATATCCCAAATACCAGGATGGGCTTTGGCTGGCGTACCCTCCCTATTCAAAGATAACTGAAGCTCGTCGAGTTCGGCAAGTGCTTCACCAGAGAAATCAGGAAGCAGGTCTCGCTCGAGCATCGCTTTGTGAGCAATGCTTCGCAGAATAGAGCGGTGAAGTTTTCATATCTGCATTCATGAGATATCCTTTTCAAGATCATATAGATATGCTAATCATACTACTCATAGTATAGCAAACCCTCCCCAGACACATCCATCGACCGGGAAGGGTCTTATCAGTCCACTTGGGGAGATAATCGGATTAGATATTGTCAATGTTTTCGGTTATCGGCAACCAATGAAGTTACCAGGTTTGGGTAAAAGAAAACAAGAACTACAATCATATCATGATAATCAACCATCTGGGGAATTTGTCGATAGAAAACATATCATACTCGACTTTCTGTTCCTGAATAAGGATGATTAATCAGTTATCTCCCTTGAAGATATAAATAATCACATCACACTTAATCATACAACGAACACTGCCCAACTGCATCAATCAGCCGGGGATATTTGTCCCACCACTTTGGGAATTCCCGCAGAACGGCCGTTCATCTTGGTTGGGGCAAAACGTTTCTGGCGGAGAATTCGATACGACAGGTCTTTGTCAAGGCGCCAACAGATCAGCCGGCAGGGTGAAGAAAAATAAACTGCCCTGACCTGGTTCGCTCT
Source organism: uncultured Chloroflexia bacterium (assembly GCA_963753655.1). Lineage (GTDB taxonomy): Bacteria > Chloroflexota > Anaerolineae > Anaerolineales > Villigracilaceae > Defluviilinea. The sequence goes on along the minus strand of CAVWDB010000006.1, from coordinate 527,569 downwards.
CACAACCTACCTGACCACCCAACTTTTCAACAATACGGAGAACGATTGAGAGTCCTAATCCATGCCCCAAATTACAAGCGTGGGCGATCTGGCTGAAAGGAGTGAATAATTGCGTCTGTTCGTCCACTGAGAGACCCGGACCGTTGTCACGAATCCAGTAACGGATCAGGCTGTTTGGCTGGAGTGAGGCGCCCAATTCTGCATGCAGCGGCGAGCCTCCATATTTGATGGCATTGCTAAGGTAATTTGCCCACACTTCCTCGATCCAGGGTGTATAACCGATAGAAGCGGGCCAGGAACTTAGGGGTGCTGATCGTTGCATGGTGCTCATTGATGCTATAGCTCAAACGGGACAGAACATTTGTCACAGCCAGCTCCATATCCACCCGCTCGATCAGCGCGTCTGTGCTGTTCACTTTAGCGAAAATCAACAAATTGTTGATGATGGTATTCATTTGGTGCGCAGTGGACGTGATCTTCTGCAAATAATTCTTCCATTCTGTCTGCGTCAGATCTTGGGTGCTGGTCATCAGGTTTGATGTTAGGAGTATGGCATATAATGGATCTCTGAGGTCGTGGGCAACCGTAGAGGCATATGCCTTCAATTCCTCGTTTTGAGCCTGCAGGTCAGCCATCTGCTCATTCAACTGTACTTTCGAGCGTTGAAGATCATCAAGAGAATCCCTTGTCATTTCTGCTTCAGAAGACACTTGTGAATTCAACGCTGTCTCTCTGTACAGAAAATCCAGGGTGGGTACGCGCAATTTGTAGGATTCCATGGTAACAACTCCCTTTACGTTCAATGTCATTCCGGTTTTCAACTTAATACATATTAAAACAAAAACTCCCCAGCCACATCAGTCGACTGGGGAGTTTTTGTCTCCGTCACTTGGGGGAGGATAATCAGGAGATGATTTGGTTACGCAGTGCAAGTGTTACTGCCTCTGTGCGACTGGTGACCCCCAACTTGGCAAGAATGTTACTCACGTGAGATTTGATCGTGGATGGACTTACGGTCAGCCTTCCAGCGATCTGCACATTGTTCAACCCTTCGATCATCAGGGCTAGTACCTCACGTTCGCGCTCCGTCAAGTCTTGACCGGGAGTCGGCGGCAAATTGGTAGTTTCGACTAATGACTGGGCAGCTTCGGGGGAGAGCGTGGCGCGTCCGGCGTATGCAGAGCGAATGGCTTGCACGAGGTCATCTGCAGAGACATCCTTGAGCAAATATCCAATCGCACCAGCTTCCAGCGCTTGCTTGATCAGTTTACCATCTTTGAAGCTGGTCAGGACGAGGACTTGTATTTGTGGAAATTTTTTGCGAATGGCGCGTGTTGCCATCGCGCCATCCATCCCCGGCAGGGACATATCCATGAGGATCACATCTGGAACAACTTCTACACAGAGTTGAATGGCGGCTTCGCCGCTTTCCGCTTCGCCCACCAGTTGCAGATCATCAAAAACCTTTAGGAAGGTTGCCAGCCCGCGACGAACCATCGTGTGATCGTCAACGAGCAGGACGCGAATGGGAGGGGAAGTGAGATTGTCATGACGACTCCTTCTGCGGGTCATTCGTCCAACGCATGATGAATTCAGTGCCGTGACCGGATCGACTGGTGATCGATAATTGCGCTCCGGCGGCTTCGGCGTGTTCGCGCATCATGCTTAAACCATAATGACCTGCGAATGTTTCTTCAGGGTTAAAGCCCATGCCATCATCGCGAATACGCAATTCGACGGCAGAACCTTCATGTACTAGATCGATATCCACGCGGCTGGCTTTGGCATGTTTGCCGACATTGTTCAAGGCTTCCTGACATATTCGATAGAATGTCACCTGTATTTCAGCGGGCAGGACGACTTCCCTCGCTACGTTCACTTTGACGGGGATGTTGATCCGCCCCGAAAGGGCGTTCCCCAACAGGTGCAGTAGATCGCCAAGGTCTGTATCGGTCAATGCAGAGGGGCGTAGTTCAGCCAGGAGCGCGCGCATCTCAGCTTGTGCGGCGCGGGTCAATCGGCGCAGATCGTCCAGCGACTTGCGCGCTTCAGCCTGGTCGCGGTCCCATAAACGCGGCAGGACATCGGCGATCAACCCGGCAGAGAAGAGCGATTGGTTGACAGCATCATGCAGGTTTTGCGCGAGGCGCTGGCGTTCCTCCAGAGCTGCGAGCGTTTGAGCATGTTCATACAATTCCGAATTGACCAGGGCAATGGCAGCCAGGTTGGCTACGGTCAATGCCAAATCTGCATGATGGGCGGTAAAGTAATTTGTCGTAACGTGCGCAACACCTATAATCCCTATGACACGGTTCTTTACCGCCACGGGAACCCACATCCACGCTTGTACTCCCCGTAAGAGTGGGTCTGTCTGGTCGTCCAACAGAGATCGCAGAAATTGTGCCGATGGATTAGAACCCCATACATTGGCGATGCGGTCAGGCTGGTGCTCATTGAATAATTTCGTCAGCGTTTCTGGACCTTTAAGTCTTATGCTGAACGGTATAGTTTCTTCCAGTTGTTGTAACCCGCGCACAGCCAAAGCGACCATCGCTGCTCCATCGAGCACGAACAGTTCGGCATGGGTATATTCGACCAGCACCCGCAATTGATCGAGGATCAGTCCCGGCTTAAGCTCCAAGGCGGAGGCGAGCGTTTGGGAGATCTCCAACAGGGTGGCTTGCTCACGCGTATGAAGTTCCACGCGCTCGTTGAGCAAGCGTTCGGCGCTGATCCGCTCGCTGACATCCCGGATAATGCTCAACACACAGGGTCGATCCTGAAACGTGATAGGGGTCCTGCGCACATCCACATAGAAAGATATACCGTCCTTACGCAAATGAACTACCGGTACGTCAAGTGTGCCTCCCGGCTGCCCCTCATTGGCAGCCTCGGTGAACAGACGCTGACTATCGGGATGGATGTACGATGTCAGGTGCAGGCCAATGAATTCATCCCGAACATAACCGTGCATGGCAACGGCGGCTGGATTGGCATCGACCACAAGACCGGTCTCCACATCGCTGATGATCATCCCGTCGCTGGCGGCTTCAAAGATGACACGGTAGGGTTGTTCTGTATCTTCGGTACTTAATTGGGACTGAAGATTCTCATTCATCATGGGTACCTTTGGCGCGCTTGCATTTCGATTTGCTTACCGATAAAGCCCCGCTTTGTTGTTGTATTCATAATACTACAATAAGTAAATAAATTACTGCCGGGTTAGACTATAATCTCAGAGCGCTTTATTTACCCCATAATTTACAGGCTTCCATGAATAAACTCTCAACTTCCACATCCCCCTATCTGCTTCAACATGCACACAACCCCGTGGACTGGCATCCGTGGGGTGAAGAAGCGCTTGCCAAAGCAAAAGCAGAGAATAAGCCGATCTTCCTATCCATAGGTTATGCCGCATGTCATTGGTGCCACGTCATGGCACATGAATCGTTCGAAGATCAAACGACCGCGGCATTCATGAACGAACACTTCATCAACATCAAAGTGGACCGCGAAGAACGCCCCGACCTTGACGCGATCTATATGCAAGCCACCACCGCCATGACAGGTTCCGGCGGCTGGCCCATGTCCGTGTTTCTCACGCCTGATCTCAAACCATTCTATGCAGGTACTTACTTCCCACCTGTGCCGCGCTACAACATGCCATCCTTTCGGGATTTGCTGGCTGGCATCGCCCGCACATGGCAGGAACAACCCGCCGAAGCCTTTCGTGTTGGCGATGAAGTTTCGAGTACACTTGCAACAGGCATTGAGTATCACTACGCAATCAGATTCAGGGTTCACACAAGCTCATCTCGACGCGGCCGTGAAATCATTGCTTGAGTCCTATGATTGGGGTTATGGCGGCTGGGGCAACGCGCCCAAATTTCCACAGCCGATGACTGTTGAATTTTTGTTGAGGCGTGCGTTCCCCTCTCCCAGAGGGAGCGGGATATCCGAAGGACAGGCTGAGGGAGAAAGTGCGTCCATCCTCAAACTCGCTCTCCATGCGCTTAGGTCCATGGCGCGCGGCGGCATGTATGATGTAATTGGCGGCGGTTTCTCCCGCTATAGCACGGACAACTTTTGGCGTGTCCCCCACTTCGAGAAGATGCTGTATGACAATGCCCAGCTTGCGCGTGCCTATCTTCACGCATATCAAATTACAAACGACCCTTTCTATAAACAGATCGTTACCGAAACGCTCGATTTCATCGCCCGCGAAATGACGCATCCCGATGGCGGTTTTTATTCCAGCCTCGATGCTGACTCTGAAGGTGAAGAAGGTAAGTTTTACGTTTGGACTCTCGATGAGATCCGTGCAATACTCAAGGATGATGCCGAATTCTTTGAAGCAGCTTACGGAGTCACACCGCGCGGCAATTGGGAAGGTAAGACCGTGCTCCAACGCGCTTTGGATGATGCCTCCCTCGCCGCCCGCTTCAAAATTGACATTGAGGCTGTTCCTGCCAAATTAACCGAATCTCATACCAAACTTTTGACCGCGCGCGCTGAACGCGTCCGCCCGGGCACGGATGATAAAGTCCTCACCTCTTGGAATGGTCTGATGCTTGCTACTATGGCTGAGGCGGCACGTGTCACACCTGCACTTGCGCTAGGTGCAAGTGTTGCGAGCGAAGCGAAGCAATCTCCTCCTAACAAAGGGATTGCTTCGCCGCCAAAAAATGCTCCTCGCAATGACATTTATTACAAACTGGCTACCCGCAGCGCTGAATTTTTATTGAACGCCCTTCGCCCAGACGGGAAACTCAAACACAGTTGGCGTGCTGGGAAAACTACAAGTGAAGTTTTTCTTGAAGATTACGCTGCGTTGATCCTTGGCTTGCTTGAGCTATACCAAACAGATTTCGATAATAAGTGGTTTACTTCCGCAAAAGAACTTGCGGACGAAATGATCGAGTCCTTCGAAGATCCCGCCGGTGGATTCTTCGATACATCAAAAGATGGTGAAGCCTTGTTATTGCGCCCGAAAGATATGCAGGATAATGCCACGCCATCGGGAAATGCTTTGGCATGTGAAGCCTTATTGAAACTCGCCGCGTTCACAGACGAAGGCAAATACCGCGATCTTGCAGAGAAGACATTAGGGCTGGTTGTGGGTATGTCTGTGCGCTACCCCACTGCTTTCGGCAGGTGGCTGTCAGCGGCGGACTTCGCTTTGGGAAACGTGAAGCAGGTTGCAGTAATATACGAAGCGAGCGGCGAAGACGCGTCAGAGTTGGTTCAGCTGGTCCAATCTCAATTTAGACCAAACACTATAATCGCCGCCTCAACCTATCCCCCGCTTGGTGACGCACCGGCACTGCTCATGGAGCGTCCGCTGAAAGATGGGAAAGCAACAGCCTACGTGTGCGAAGGATTTGTCTGCAAGAATCCCGTCACATCTGTGAGTGAATTAAAGAATTTACTTTAAAGCAAAAGGCTCTCGAATGAGAGCCTTTTTGTTACTTCGGTTCGATATTGCCATTTGTGTCTTTTGGCTGGTCATCTTTATTATCTTCGCCGTTCAGTCCATCGCGAAAGGCTTTGATGCTTTTGCCGAGTTCGCCTGAAAGTTTACCGATGCGTCCCGGACCAAAGAGAAGCACGATGATAATCAGGATGATGATCCATTCAGAACCACGTGGTAATCCCATGAGAAACTCCTTTTCTTATATTCAGTCCTATCCTACCACAGGCAGGATTAAATCACCATTATAGTTCGCGCCGGAAGATAATCCCCTCGATAAAGCGGATGGCGCGGCGCACAAATGAACGAACCCGACCAAGCGCACGGTACTGCTCGGGATGTACCTGTCCCTTGCTGGGAAGGGGACCCGTCCACTCAGCGGCGAGCGCTCCCCAGGTAAGCCCGCCACCGAAACCCACCATCACTAATTTTTCACCCGCTTTGATCTGTCCTTTTTCCACTGCTTCCACCATCGCAATTGGAATGGAGGCTGTGGAGGTATTGCCATATTTATCAAGATTAACTACAAAACGATCCATCGGCAGTTTGAGTCCGCGGGCTGCTGCTTCAATGATACGGATGTTCGCCTGATGCGGCACGATCCACTGCACCTGCTCAATGGTTAATCCTGCGGCATCCAAAGCCTCCTGTGTTGCAGAGGCCATCACGCGTGTGGCAAAACGGAAGACCGCCTTCCCGTCCATTTGGATGTAATGTTTACCTTCATGAACTGTTTTCTCAGTAGCAGGATGCCGACTGCCGCCAGCCGGAAGCGCAAGCGAATCTCCGCCTGAACCATCCGAATGCATCACCGCCGATAAAACCCCTCCCGGACGTTCGCTTGCCTGCAAAACAAAAGCACCGGCGCCATCGCCAAATAAAATACAGGTGCCACGGTCCTTCCAATCGATAAACCGCGAAAGAGTTTCGCTGCCAACCACCAAAGCGCTCTTGATGGACCCACTTCTGATCGCCTGTGCCGCCATATTCACGGCAAAAATGAACCCGGTACACGCGGCAAGCAGGTCAAATGCGCCCGCCTTTGTGGCGCCAAGCTGATCTTGAATGAGACAAGCGGTTGCCGGAAAAATATATTCCGGGGAAGATGAAGTGCAAATGATAAGATCCAAATCGGTCGGCCGAAGGTTCGCGATTCTTAAGCGCCTTTAGCGATGCATCCACGCCAAGTGTGGATGGAAATTCATTGGGTTTCGCAATGCGGCGTTCACGAATTCCCGTACGTTCACGGATCCACGTATCGTTGGTCTCAACCATCTTCGAGATATCATCATTTGTCAGAATTGACTCAGGGACAGACATTCCCCAGCCTGTTATATGTGCATATGGCATAGCTTGCTCCTGGAGAAAACCCATCGGATTATAAAGATAAATCCCTTACAACCCGATAAGTTCAAATTATTCTTCAAAACGACTTAAGATCAGTGTTGCATTATGCCCCCCGAAACCAAACGAGTTGGACATGACGTGTTTTGGCGAAGCCTTGCGCTGCTGGTTGGGCACATAATCAAGGTCACAGTTGGGGTCCGGCGTTTCGTAATTGATCGTAGGAGGCAACCTGCCATCACGAATCGCCATGATGCTAATCACCGCCTCGATTGCCCCTGAAGCGCCCAGCAGGTGCCCTGTCATCGATTTGGTTGAAGAGATGGGTATGCCATACGCCTTTTCGCCAAAGACAGTTTTGATGGCGGCAGTTTCACTCTTGTCATTCAACTGCGTGGAGGTTCCATGTGCATTGATATATTCAATATCCGTAACCTGTAGATTTGCATTTTCCAAAGCCGCCTTCATCGAGAGCGCCGCGCCCGCGCCGTTTTCTGCCGGGGCTGAGATATGGTGCGCGTCATCGGTTGTTCCATATCCTGAAAGTTCAGCCAAAATATTAGCGCCGCGTGCTTTTGCATGTTCCAGCGATTCGAGGATCAACGCTCCTGCACCTTCACCCATTAGAAAACCATCACGGGTTTTATCGAAGGGGCGCGACGCAGTCAGCGGATCCTCATTCCTGGTTGATAGAGCGCCCATGACATTCATGCCAGCCATGGCAAGCTGTACCAGCGCGGCTTCTGATGCACCCGCGATCATCACATCCGCCGCGCCGCGCCGGATCATCTCCAGCGCTTCGCCAATGGCATTATTGCCAGAAGCACAGGCGGTCGCGACTGCCATATTGGGTCCACGCGCGCCCAAACGAATGGCAAGCATTCCGGCGGCGCTGTCGGAGATCATCATGGGAATCAGAAATGGGCTTACGCGATCAGGACCCCGTTCGCGCATTACATCCGCCTGTTCCATCATCGTTCCTATACCGCCGATGCCCGTGCCAATGAGAATACCAATACGGTCACGATTTGTATGGTCAATTTTCAGGTCTGCGTGGTCGAGGGCTTCCATCGCAACCGCGGTTGCAAATTGGGTATAGCGATCCATTTTACGAGTTTCGCGCGGACCGAATAACGCGACAGCATCGAAGCCCTTCACTTCGGCGGCAAATTTTGTCTTATGGTTGCTGGCATCAAAATGTGTAATCATCCCCGCGCCCGATTTCCCCGCCAATACGGCTTCCCACGTCTCTTTTACATTATTTCCTACAGGGCTGATACATCCAAGACCTGTAACCACTACTCTTCTTCCCATAAAGAAATCTCCTTGTTGTGTTGCGGGCAATGCTCATTGCCCTGTAAGCTCTGCTGTTATAACACAGCGCTTCTGAATAAGACGCGCCTGTCTATACGCTCTGCAGGGTCTTCCAGGCTTGTTGGATGTGCAACCTGTCATGATCAGCCATAAAGCTCAAGACCTCAAGAAAATTCGTCGGACCAAAGATGGCATGACGGGCTGTGCGCGACCAGATCTCACTGTCCATACTTTTCAGCATATCCATGGTTTCAATCCGCGCAGATATAAATTCAGCCAAAGCCATGCGGCCATCCACGTTCAAATACTTGCGCTCATTGGCCCAAACACTCGAATCAGGGCGCGGAATAAAAGCGCCATCCCTTTCGATCATCAAACTCAATTGTGCGTGATGTATCTCGCGCTCCATGTCGCGCAAGTGGCAAACGATCTCGTTTAGAGCCCAGTCCTCAGGCGTGGGTTCCGACTTCCATTGTTCACTGGTTAAAGAAGATGAAAGGCTTTGTAAAACTGCAGGTGTGGATTCCATGATTCCCAGGATCGCTCCGCGGGATTTAAAGGACGGTTCAAGCGTGGATAAGTTAATGGATTCAAGCCACGGACGGAGACCAGCCAATTTGCCGCGCCCCGCTTCGGGCCTGCCGTGAACCGCGTCGAAGGGTCCGGACGTTGAGGCGGATTCACCGTCGACCAGATAGGTTTTCAGCCCAAGCCTCTGTGCAGGGAGCATATCCCGTTCAACATCATTCCCAACCACGAGGACGGGTCTGTCGGGCCAGCCCATCCTGCCCAATAATTCGGCATAATATGCAGGATATGTTTTGCTGAAATGAAAACTTTCAACCGTGGAAATAAACTCGAAACATTCCGGCGCAAGCCCAGCCCAACGCACGCGCTGTTGCATTGCCTTACATGGAAAAATCGGATCCGTAGCAACTGCAACATGATACCCGCTCGACAGTGCCCATTCGATCAAAGGAAATGCTTCAGGCTTCTGACGAGTGTGTACCCGAAGCGCCGGAAAAACTTCGTCATAAAACCGTTTAACCAAGCCGTCCAATTCATCTTTGGGGACGCCAAGCTGGCGATAAAAATTATCGTGGAAAACCTCCTGCAACGTGCGCGCCGGGTTCCGGTTTTGATACATCAAATTCGTGCTGGAAACCAACGCAGACAACATGGCTTTAGGCGGAACGTGGTCCGCAAAATAACCGGAAAATGCCTGAAAATATGCAGGGAGGAACGTATCCATATTGGTATCGAGCAGTGTATCATCGAGGTCGAATAGCAATGTAAGCGACATGGTTTACAGAACTTCCTTTTTACAAACCCCACCCACTTTATAGCGGGTTTTAGGATTTAATTTCAAATTTAAATGGCAAGACATGACATTCCCCACAGCCGATATGCGGCTCTTTTACATTTCTATTTGTCTTCTCGCAATACGCCTGCACTTCCACACGTCTCATAAACGCGGCAGAAAGCGGTCGTATGATTTTTGGGCGCAACTGCATATACTGACACGCATTGGCGCGGCTGATCTCGGGCACAGGACAGGAGTGCACACAAGTCGCGCGACCAGTTCAGCCCGGCAGTCTTGAGCAGGCGACATTCCTCGGTATTGCGACCGCGAAAATAATCTCCATAAAAATGAGGACATTCATTGCCAGCAGGGGTTTTCATGTCTAAATTATAGGGTAAATTCCTAAATAAACGATGAGCGAGCAGCCGGATTAATTACTTCAAGCTGCTCGCCCAAATATGGTTTACCCTGATCCGCCACCGAGGATGGCGGCTGGATCACAATTACACACGGGTTACGTATTCACCGGTTTCTGTATTTACACGGATGACATCGCCAACTTTTACAAATTGCGGGCAGTTGACCTCGAGTCCGGTTTCCGTCTTGACTTTCTTGGTCACACCTGTCGCGGTATCGCCCCGAATGGCTGTTTCGGCTTCGGTCACAGTAAGATCCACTGAACTGGGAAACTCGATATCCAACGGTGCGTCCTTGTAAAAGGTTAATTTAACTTCCATGCCTTCTTTGAGGTAAAGGGCACTCTCGCCAAGTGTTTCGGCTTTGATGGCGGGTTGTTCAAAGGTCTCGTTATCCATGAAATGATAGAACTCTCCGTCTGTATACAGATAGGAGACATTATGAAAATCCAGGCGGACATCCTGCACAGACAAACCTGAGTTGAAGGTGCGCTCAATATTGGCGCCCGTCTGCAAATTACGAGCCTTGATGCGGATGTTGGCATTGCCGCGCCCGGTTTTGTTGTGGCTATAATCCACTACTTTGTAGAGGGAGCCGTCCATTTCGAAGGTCACGCCTTTGCGAAGTTCGTTTACATCGATCATACTTGCACTTTCCTTATGTTGAGATTTGCTGTTTATTTCAAGAAATGCCGCGTGAATTTTTACTTTACTTTGGAATTTTTAGAGGCATTATGTGAATTTGAAGCGGCGGGATTATACCAGAGAGTGGGAAGTTCAATGGGTCGTCTCAGATTTCGGGTCATCCCGGAGTAACTGGACTGCATGAGGAAGGACAGGAATTAGAACCTGCAAGTTTTCTACAGCTCCTTTGGGACTCCCAGGCAAATTAATAATGAGCGTTTTCTTTCGAATACCCGTTACGATCCTTGACAGCATGGAATGAGGGGTGATCTGGAGGCTGGCAGCTCGCATGGCTTCGGCAAGACCGGGCGCCTCACGTTCGATAACAGCGCGTGTCGCTTCGGGGGTGACATCACGCGGGGCAAAACCTGTGCCACCTGTGGTGAGGATGACATCCGCTTCGTTATTATCCGCCCAGTCGATGAGGATCTGACGGATGGCGGACTCGTCGTCGGGGAGAAGAGATTGTTTAACGATAGACCAACCCCGGGTTTGAATGAGGCGCACGAGGGCAGGACCAGATAGATCCTCGCGCTCGCCGCGTGAGGAACGGTCAGACAGAGTGAGTATCCCAAACCGGATCGTCATTGCAGTTCTTTTCCGTACATACGAATGGTGTCCATAGGTTGCCAGCCGCGACGCTGATAATACGATTCAACTTCGGGGTTATCAAGAGTAATCATTAAATAGCCCTTCAAGCAGCCTTTGGCGCGTAATCTTGATTCAAGTTCATCCATCAAGCGGGTGCCAATTCCCATCCCGCGAAACTTTGCGGCGACTGCCAGGTGATAGACCAAACCGCGGCGACCATCGAAACCACCGATCACCGAGCCGATGATCCGCACCCTCTACTTCGGCGACGAGAAACAAGTCGGGGTCACGCGCAATTTTCTTTTCGATTTCTTTTCGGGAATCCGAACGGCTGATCCGCACTCCCTTTTCGATCATTTTCCATAGCTGATAAACTTCGTCATAATCGGCGGGAAATTGAAATTCACGGATTTGAATGAACGAAGCCACTTTATCTCGTTATTTCAGCAATTGAAGTAAATCATCGGGCATGAACGGTTTGAGGAGAAAATAATTTGCCCCGCGCTTCAAACATTCGTCTTTTAAATTCAAACCAGAAGTCATTACTACTTGCAAACCTGCTAGTTCTGTATTCTTTCGAATCTTTTCGATGATCTCCATGCCACTTTGTTTACCCAGGTGGACATCCATGAAAAGGAAATCAGGCTTTTCGTGCACCACCCTGGCGGGCACATCTGCGTTCACATCCAATGCAACGACCTCATATCCCTCCATACCAAGAAGGGTTTTGAGCAGCGATATCATTGTTTGATCGTCCTCAGCGAGTAATACTTTTGCCATTGGTTTTTGTTTTCCTTGATGTATTTTTTTTCTTATTCGATGAAGTCAATGGTTTCTTTGACGATTGGTTTGCTTCAAGGGCAAAGTCAAGCACATCGTCAACGGTGTCGGCAAAAAGAAATTTCATGGATTGTTTGATCTCATCTGGGACATCTTCAAGATCCTGTTCGTTCCCCTTTGGCAGAATAACCGTTTTCAGGCCATTGCGATTAGCCGCCAGTACTTTCTCTTTGACACCGCCAATACGTAGAACCTGACCACGCAATGTGATCTCACCTGTCATCCCCACATGCGGCTTGACCTTGCGCCCCGAGGCCAGTGAGACGAGCGCGGTTGCAATGGTCACACCGGCGGACGGTCCATCTTTGGGCTGTGCGCCCGAGGGGATATGCAGATGAATATCAGAGTTGCTGAAAAAATCATCCTTGAGCCCGAGCTTCTTGGCGCGCGAGCGGACGAAGGACAAAGCGGCACGCGCGGATTCATTCATGACATTTCCAATGGAGCCGGTTACCTGAAAGCCTTTATTGCCAGGCATACTGGTGGCTTCGACAAACAACACATCGCCACCGTACGGCGTCCAGGCAAGCCCAGGGACAACACCGGGAATGGACATTCGTTTCGTGAGTTCCTCTGTCGGAAGAAAGACTGGACGATCAAGATATTCCTCCACCAACGCTGGCACGATCCTGGCCTTCTTGATTTTGCCTTCTGCAATGCGAGTACCAACCTTGCGGCAGACAGCCCCAATCCTGCGTTCCAAATTACGGACACCAGCTTCGCGTGTATATTCACGGATGATCTTCTTAAGGGCATCATCGGTAAAGATAATCTCTTTTTCCCGAAGGCTGTTTTCGCGGATTTGACGTGGAATGAGATAGCCCCTTGCAATGGCAACCTTTTCACTTTCGGTATAACCAGAAAGGAAAATGATCTCCATCCTATCGAGCAACGGACCCGGTACCGTCTCCAGCGTATTCGCAGTAGTAATGAAGAAGACTTGAGAAAGGTCATAAGCCACTTCGAGATAGTTATCACGAAATTCACCATTTTGTTCCGGGTCAAGCACTTCGAGCAATGCAGAAGCAGGGTCGCCGTGAAAATCGAAGGTCAACTTGTCAATCTCATCCAGCATGAAGACAGGGTTTTTCGATTCTATCCTGCGCAGCGATTGTATGATACGCCCCGGCATTGAGCCAATGTATGTGCGCCGATGCCCGCGAATTTCCGCTTCATCGCGTACGCCACCCAGAGAAGCCCGCACGAATTTACGTCCCATGGCATGGGCGATGGATTGTCCCAGCGAAGTCTTGCCAACGCCCGGAGGTCCGACAAAGCACAGGATCACCCCTTCGCGCTCGCGGCGAATCACATCCTCTGAAACTTGTTTTTTTTCATCCTTGCGATCCAGGCGCAATTTGCGAATGGCAAGAAATTCAAGGATGCGCTCCTTGACATCTTTCAAGCCATAATGATCCCTGTCCAATATCCTGCGGGCGTGAGGGATGTCAAGATTATCTTCCGTCGATTTTGACCATGGAATGGAAACGAGCCAATCCAGGTACGTGCGGATGACGCCGTATTCAGCTGCCGCGCTGGGCAGATGTGACAAACGCTCCACCTCACGTTGAGCCTGCTTCTCGGCTTCCTCAGGCATATGCGCATCTTCGATCTTTTTTCGGAACTCTTCAGCTTCTGCGGCTTGCTCGTCCCGTTCACCCAATTCCTTCTGAATGGCTTTCATTTGCTCACGCAGGAAATAATCGCGCTGAACCTTCTCGATCTCACCGCGCGCTTCATTTTGGATTTTCTGACCTAATTGCAGCACTTCCGCTTCGCGCACCAACAGGCCGATCAACTTCTTAAGTTTTTCAGTAGCGGAATTGATCTCAAGAATTTCCTGCGAATCTTTCAAGTCAATACGCTGAAAATTTGCAATCGTATAAGCCGTCTGCAAAGGATCTTCTACTGAAGTGATCGAGCCTACCAGCTCATCAGGGAAGGAGGGAATCATCTGGGTGATCTGTTGGAATTGATCACGCGCGTTACGCGCCAGCGCTTCGATCTCAAGACCAAACTCCACCAATTCAGGCGCAAGCTCGATCCTTGCCCTGAGATAAGGTTCCTCTTCAATAAATTCAACCAGTCTGAAGCGCACAATACCCTGCACAAGCAAGCGGACGGTCCCATCAGGCGCGCGCAACAAACGATGGACAGTGGCAATCGTCCCTACGCGATAAAGATCCGCCGGACCAGGCGTCTCAAGCTCTGGATTTACGGCTGCCACCAACCCAACTAATTTATCTCCACCGACAACATCATCCACCAACTTGATCGAGCGCGGCTGACCCACCGTCAGCGGGACGGCAGTCTGTGGATAAACAACCACACCCCGCAACGGAAGGATGGGAAGTACATCGGGGTATTTCGGCGTATCGGACATGTGAGAGGAATCAGATTCTTCTGATTCCGAAATCTCTCTTTTGGAATTGTGAAAACATGGACGGCAGCATCATGGAGAATAGCTCGTTCTCCTCTTCACCCATCCATTGAAAAAGATCGTTTAAACCGGAGTGCCAGCGTGAAGCAGGCATAATTTTTAGGGTACCTCATTTTGTTTAGGAGTTGATTTCGGCAGTGTTATCGTTAAAAAACCGTCTTTATATTCTGCGCCCGCATTTTCCATATCCACAGGGAGGGGCAGTGCAACAACAATCTCAAATCTCCCGAACGGGATTTCCATTTGATGGTAGGCACGTGGCGTCGACGAATCAGAACGGACACCGCTGACCGTCAGGATATTAGCCTGCACCGTCACTTCCAGATTTTCATCACGCAACCCGGCAACTTCCATTTTCACAATGACACTATCATGCGTTTCATAAACATCGGTGGACGGTTTCCAGACACTTGCATGGACTTGCCAACGCAAAGCACGGGCGGTCGGGCGACGAGCTTCAACCAAAATGGATTGTGATTTACGTATGATCGTAGGCATAGAACTTACTCCTCAACTGACCAGAAAATATGGATATAACATGCACCCGTGACGGAAATCGGATCGACAACGTAGAAGATAGGGCGCCACAATTATTGTATCAAACCAGGATTATACTGCGAATGCGCTCCGCTTACTCGCTTTAAACAGCTGTTATAAATTAGTATTTCCACACTATTTAAAAAATATTTTTCGTACCCAACAATCCACGCAGCTTACATATAGATAGACTATATGGCGTATCGCCTAAAGAACGCAATCATGACCGCGAAAGCTTGTGCCTTAAAAAAGACAAGGGGTTGCGAGGGTTTATTTCAAACCGTATTCAGCCTCGATGACTTTCGTGTGCTCGTAGTATTTAAGAGAGTATGGGGAAACTCGTGTTGTTCGAAACACTGTAGGCACATGGAAAAACACAGGAATACCCTTCTCATCCCTGTGTTTTATTCAAATATACAATGGGCAAAAAACCGGACTGGTCCTTAAAGACGTTCTATTTACATCTCGGCTTCGTACTCGGGCAGTTTATCAAACAGATCTGACAAGACTGTTAAGTGAACCTTATCTTTCTCCACCTCTGAGATCCAATGAGCTGGCACCAGCTTTTTCTCTTTTAGGAAGAAACCTTCGCTTACAACAATGTGAGTAACATGATGATCCGACGGCTCGAGGATCACACGGTCGAGATTGCCGATATGTTTGTCATCCTTGCTGATGACGTGCGCACCCTCCTCAAGCGCAACACTGCCTTCCGGAGTCACTTGTTGTGATTGTACAAAGCGCGGTCTGGAAGTGGATATGGGGTCCCGGAGGAGGGACCCGCCCAATGTCCACAGAGAAACATAGAGAGGCGGATACCAATAAACGGCATCCACATTCCCGTAGGGGTAGTCATTCGGAACAGAACCAACATAAGACGATTCATCATAGTCTGGCAATTCATCCAACTCCTCGCCGGTCTTATTGAGTGCGAGTCCTTCTCCTGTTTCCAGATTCACATCCTGTATGGGAACTACTTTGCTGGTCGTAAAGAAAATACCCTTTTCAATAATAAGATGAGTTACCTCTTTGTCATCCGGATCGATGACGACTCTATCGAGCCTCCCGATTTTATCTCCTGTGGAGGAAAATACATCAGCGCCTTTTATTAACTGCATTTGTAAACTCCTTTCGTAATATTACAGACATTATTTTTTGACTACTTTTTTGGCGCGCGAAACACCTTTTTTGAGACTTTGTTTCTGCTCAGCGCCAGTTTGCTCTACGATCTCTTGAAGCTTTCCAAGACGGTCTCTGGTCTCCTGACTCAACCTTTCTATACGGGACTGTGTCTCCTCGATTGCTGACAATGCCTTATCCTGCGCCTCCCGAAAGGAATCCATGCTTTTATTCATGGTAGTCTGCACTTCGCCGCTAATTCTCTGGCGTGTTTCCAGTCCCACGCGGCGCGTAGAGGATGCCAATCGCAGCGCCCAGCATTCCTCCCAGCAGGAACGCAAATGCCCCTATCCCGGTTGTTTTTCCATCATCCATACTTCACCTCTTTCTTTTGTATTGAATTCGAGTATTTTTTCTTCCTTATCAAAATAACATAGGGAAGAAATCCTGACCATGCATACATACATGCAAGTGAGATATAGATTGAGATACATCTTCCATGTGATCGAAGTACTTTGTTCCCTGCTGCAACCAAAAACCAACCAATGACAGCATATTTTCAATCGTCAAAAACCTATACCCACATTTTTTTATTTCCTTTCTGTATAGAATAACTACAAAAGGAGACCCCTGTTGGGATTGGGCTTGACACAGAGAATCCTTAGTGTCAGACAGTTCCCAGCCAGTTTGATCAGCCTTGGGAAGAGGAACCTGCAAACAGGAAAATTTCCCGGACGCCCGAAACAATATCCAACCATCAATTTATGAGGAGACTATCATGGAATTAATTAAAGTCGCATCCACCTCTCGCACCTCCCTTGTCGCTGGCGCGATCGCAGGCGTAATCCGTGACAACAACCACGCGGAAATCCAGGCGATTGGCGCTGGAGCAGTCAACCAGGCTGTTAAGGCCCTTATTCTG
This sequence comes from uncultured Chloroflexia bacterium, assembly GCA_963753655.1. Taxonomy (GTDB): domain Bacteria; phylum Chloroflexota; class Anaerolineae; order Anaerolineales; family Villigracilaceae; genus Defluviilinea. The sequence continues at coordinate 510,589 of CAVWDB010000006.1, read as the reverse complement.
GCAACTGGCTATCTTAAAGGGGATGGCATAAAGATCTTGTTCAAAGCCGAGTTTGCCGAAGTATCGGTGGAAGAAAAAATAAGAACAGCCATCAAACTGATTGTTGACCGACTGTAGTCGGTCTCTTCAGGAAAATTTCAACAGCCCTCCATTCACATGGAGGGCATTTTCATAAATGGGTGGCGAGAACAGCGTGTAAAAAGAACATTTGCCACAAAGAGCACCGAGCCCATAGAGAGAAAAACTCAAACTCTCTGTGCTCTCTTTGGCTTTACACACCACAGTAGCCGGTCCCAATGGGATACGCCAAGTGGGTGATCGATGGGATATGATATACTCAATTCCGAAACACGCATCCATCCCTTACTACTACATTTTATCTGTCATACGCAGACCCAACATCTGCCGGGGACAGCAGGTATCACAAATGCACATCGTGTTGCCGCAATGATTACGCAGATCACAGGTAATAAGGAGTTGCGTAACAGCTTGGAAAAAGATAAAGCACTACAACCAGAAATCACAAAGCGTTCCAGCGGGGATTTTAAAATCGTGGCAGTAGCAGCCTCGGCTGGTGGATTATCTGCGCTCACTCACGTACTAGGCAACCTGCCCTCCAATTTTCCCGTCCCCATTGTCGTCGTTCAACATCTTGCCCCCGCTCACCGCAGTCTGATCGCTGAGATCATGAGCAAGCGCGCGTCGCTGAACATCAAGCAGGCGCAGGAGGGTGATGAATTGCAATCGGGTTGGGTCTATTTCGCCCCTCCAGACCATCACCTGTTGGTTAATAAGGACCACACGCTTTCCCTCTCTCAAACAGAACTCGTTCATTTTGTAAGACCCTCAGCCGATCTGCTTTTTGATTCCATGTCTGCCAGCTATAATAAAGAATCCATTGCTGTCGTGTTGACCGGCAGTGGTAGTGACGGCGAGTGGGGCGTCAAAGCGGTCAAAGAACGGGGCGGCACGGTCATCGCCCAAAACAAAGAAACGTCTGAGCATTTTGGCATGCCGGGCGCAGCCATTGCCACGCAGAGTGTGGATTTCGTCCTGCCCCTGGATGAAATCGCGCCCACTTTAGTTAACCTTGTGATGCCGGAAGAAGACAAAACGAAATGAGCGCTTATCAAGATCGTCAGGATGAAAATCCAGCTTTCGAAAGGCTTTTGCAAAGCCTTAAACAAAGCCGCGGGTTTGATTTCACCGAATATAAGCGCGCCAGCCTTATGCGTCGGATAGACAAACGCATGAAGGATGTAGGCATGGATGGATACGAACAATATGAGGATTACCTCGAGTTCCATCCTGATGAATTCAGGGAGCTGTTCAATACCATCCTCATCAACGTCACGTCTTTCTTCCGCGATCAGGAAGCCTGGGATCATCTTTCCGAGAAGATCATACCAAACATCCTCAAATCTACTGCCGACAGTGCGCAAATCCGCATGTGGAGCGCTGGATGCGCCTCGGGCGATGAAGCCTATTCGCTGGGGATCCTTATAGCTGAGGCATTGGGTCTCGAAGCCGCGCGCCGTAAGGTCAAGATCTATGCCACCGATGTGGATGAGGAGGCGCTTGAGCTTGCCCGCCGCCCCACGTACAGCGCCAAAGCCCTCGAAATGATCCCTGAAGAACTGCGCAATAAGTATTTCGACAGCACGGATCAGAACGACGGTCGCTCTGTGATTCGGCAGGAACTTCGGCGGATGCTGGTGTTTGGGCGCCACAACCTGATCCACGACGCACCCATTTCACGCCTCGATCTGATCCTCTGTCGAAATACCCTGATCTATTTCAACCGTGAAGCCCAAGAACGCATCGTGTCCCGCTTTTATTTCGCCCTCAAAGATGAGGCTTATCTCTTCCTGGGACGGGCAGAGACAATGCTGACGCATGGCGATCTTTTTGAACCCGTGAACATTAAACATCGCATCTTCCGAAAAGTTCCCTCCGCGGGGAGCCGGGAACGGGCTGAGAGCCTTCTGCAGATGGCGGGTTCAACGAATATCAGAGCCGAACATATGGACGGGAGCTTTCTTTAAAAGAGACTGTATTCGAAACAATGATGCCCGCACGTATCATCATTGATGCTCAGGAGAATTTGGCGCTGGCGAATCAAGAGGCACGCAGCCTGCTCAACCTCGACCTGCGCGACCTCGGCAGACCCTTCCGCGATCTGGAAATTTCCTATCGCCCTCTCGAACTCCGTTCACTCATCGAGCAAGCCCGTGATGAACATCAGCCTGTTGCGGTGAACAACGTACGATGGGCGCTTCCCCCAATAGACGGCAAAGAGTATATGGATGTCAGCGTCACTCCTTTGTGGGGACAGGAGGGTCGCTGGCTGGGTACGGTGATCAGCTTCTCGGATGGCACTGAACGGCAAAAACTGAAAACCCGGCTGGAAAAGGTGCAAAACGACCTGGAAACCGCCCATGAGGAATTGCAGTCTACCAACGAGGAGTTGGAAACTTCCAACGAGGAACTGCAATCCACGGTGGAGGAACTGCAGACCACCAATGAAGAATTGCAGTCTTCCAACGAAGAGACGGAAACAATGAATGAAGACCTGCAAGCCGCCAACAACGAATTGCAAAACATGAACGAGGAACTACGCAGCCGCACGCGTGAGAGCCGGCGCGCACATGCCTTTCTTGAGTTGATCCTTTCGAGCGTGGATGTGGGCGTGGTGGTAGTCGACCGTAAGTTCATCATTACATTATGGAACGAACGCGCCGATGACCTTTGGGGTCTGCGCGCCTCCGAAGTCATAGGGCGCTCCCTGTTGGACCTGGATATTGGCTTGCCGGTAATGGAATTGAAGAAACCGATCGAGCAGTTCCTGGCAGATAAATCACAGACACAAAAAGTTGAACTGAATGCCACCAATCGCAGGGGCAAACCCATCAAATGCTATATAACCCGCACCATCCGTCAGGATGAGTACGGTGAACCGGAAGGTGTGGTCTTATTGATGGAGGAAGCACGGCCATGAACAACCCTCTTCTTCAATTTGACGATGGCGTGTCCGGAGGGCGGCTGGAGGAACTCTCGCGCCGTGTCGGAGACCTGCCGCCAGATATGCGCAAAATTGTGGAGGAACTACTCGAAGCCTTCGCCATCAGCATGGAGGAGCTTCAGGTCTCGGCAGAGGAACTGAACCTGCAGAACGCAGAGCTGGTCGCCAGCCGCGAAGAATTGGAACTGGAACGCACGCGCTACAAGGAAATTTTTGAGTTTGCACCGGATGGCTACCTGGTTACAGACCCCAGCGGCAATATCCGTGAAGCCAACCGTGCCATCGTGGAACTGTTGGGCGTATCCAGGATGGGGCTGTTGGGCAAACCCATTGTGCTGTATGTGACTCCCGATGAACGCCAGCGGTTCCACCTCTACATCGATATTCTGGCTGGCGAACGCGGCGCACAGGCGGGCGAGGTCGAATGGGAGATGCAGTTCAAAGGTCGGCAGGGGCGGCAGTTTCCAGCAGGTCTGACCGCGGCTCCGATCCGAAACGCGGAAGATGAACTCGTAGGTCTGCATTGGCTGGTACGTGATCTGACCGCCACCAAAAGAGACGTTGAGCGCGAAAGGCTGCTGGCACAGATACAGTCCCAGCACCGGGAGATGAAAGAGACGAATCACCTGTTACATGCCTTCATCGAAACCATGCCGGTGGGCGCGCTCATGGCAGATGCGGACGGGACGATCTTACTCACCAACACTGCGGGTAAGGAGATCCTTGGTTCCCCTGTGACGGGCAACATCACCTCTCCGAAAGGTTCTTTTACTGTTCATTTACCCGATGGCACTCCGCTCCCTCCCGAAGAGGTTCCCTTGTCGAGCGCCTTGAGGAAGGGCAATTCCATAACAAATTTTGAAATGCTGGTTCGCCGTGAGGATGGCGAGGAACGTAATGTGCTTGTCAGCGCCGTACCCATCCTCGACGAAGCAGGCAAGGTGATAAGCGCCATCAGTATCTTCCGGGATATTAGCGAAGGCAAACGTGCGCGCCAGGCTTTGCGCCGCTATGCAGACCGGTTGCAAGTCCTGCGTTCCGCCGATCAGGTGATCTTGTCGGCTGGTTCACTGGGTCAGCTGGTTGAATTGGTACTGCCTTTTACCCGCCAACTCGTGCCATGCCAGTTGGCGAGTGTTGTGATCTTCGATTGGCAGGCGCATGAGGTACAGGCAATCGGTCTGTATATTAAAGGTCATTCCCGGTTACTACAGAAGGCAAGCATTTCCATCGGTGAGGGCTGGCCCCTGGAAGAGTTATCACGCGGCGAATTGAACTTCACCGAAGACCTGTCCAGCCTCAATCTCCAGCCGGAGTTGATCAATGTTTTGCGCCAGGAAAGCATAGGCTTTCTACTCAATGTGCCTTTGCTGTCGCAGGGCAATTTGCTGGGCATCCTGAATCTGGGATTTGAGAAACCGGTGACACTGTCTGAAGAGGATCTCGAAATTATCCGCCAGATGGCAGGTGAATTAGCCATTGGTATTCAGCAGATCCGCCAGCGTGAAGAGTTGCAGCACCATGCCGCACAACTGGAGCAACAAGTTGTCAAACGCACAGGCGCACTGCGGGACAGTGAAGAACGCTTCCGCACCATTTTGGATGCCGCCATCTTTGGCATTGCGCTTCTCGACGGAGAGGGTCGTATTGTCGCCAGCAATCCGGCGCTGCAGAATATGACGGGCTATGGTGAAAAAGAACTGACCGGGATGACCTTCAGCGGCTACAGCCACCCCGAGGATGCCGCGCACGATCAGGAGTTGTATGCTTCGCTTGTCTCGAGGCAGAGAGAAAATTACCAGGTTGAGAGACGTTTCATCCGCAAAGATGGGCAGTTGCGCTGGAGCGAATTTGCGGTTTCCAGGATCAAGCGGGCGACAAATAATAAGCGTTGGCTGGCAGTCGCTTCCATGGCAGATATTACCGAAAAGAAAAGAATCCAGGAATCGCTGGCGAACACTGAAAGACTGACCATGGCGGGTCGTCTGGGAGCGTCGCTGGCACATGAGATCAATAATCCCTTGCAATCGGTTATTGGCTGTCTGGGTTTGGCAGAGGAAATGCTGGAGAATGAAGGGAACGATGGCGAAGTGCGCCGCTACCTTGAGATCGCCATGCAGGAACTCGAACGCACAGCCGAGATCGTAGCCCAATTGCGTGACATGAGCCGCGAGGTCCCCATGCGGCCCAAAGAACCTGTCGACTTGAATGCGCTTGTGGAAAAATCCCTCTTCTTAACTCGAAAACGCTGTAAGAACCAGGGGATTGAGGTGGAGTGGAAACCGTACACCCGCCTGCCTTCCATACCCATGATACCGGAACGCATACAACAGGTGTTACTCAACCTGGTATTAAACGCCGTGGGAGCCATGCCGGATGGAGGCAGCCTGCGAGTTTCCACCGCTCCCGCTCTTCAGCCGGGAGGTGTCCGCATCATCATCTCAGACAATGGGGTGGGCATCCAACCCAACAGGCTTTCCAGAATCTTTGAGCCTTTCTACAGCAACCGCACAGAAGGCTTGGGCTTGGGATTATTCATCAGTAAAAAAATCGTTGACGAGCACAATGGACGTATCGAAGTGGAGAGCCAACCCGGAGAGGGAACCACATTCACCGTCTACCTGCCTGATTAGTCATACAAGGAAAACATGGAAGAATCACTCAACACTCTGATCGTGGACGATGAGGCAAGAATCCGCCTCTTTCTCTCCGAAATGCTTGTGCGCATGGGATACAAAGTGGCGGAGGCAGCCAGCGGCGAAGAAGCATTGGATCGTTTGCAGGATAAAGCCTTTGACCTGGTCATTCTCGATTTAAAACTGAGCGGACGCGTGGATGGGCAAAGGGTGCTGGAGGGAATCCGCTGGCGCTGGCCCGCCACGCTGGTGATCATGTTAACCGCCCATGGCACATTGGAATCAGCGGTGAAAGCCATCCGTGAGGGCGTGGATGGTTACCTGCTGAAGCCCGCCCGGCCCGCAGATGTACGTCAGGCAATCGCCGAGGCGCTGGATCGTCGTAAAAAGCTGCGGGAGCCGGAAAATCAAATTGGAGATCACCAACTTTTAGAAAAAGGTCCGTTCAAGGTGGATCTAAAACGACACGAGGCAACGCTGGATGGAGCGCTGCTCGATCTTTCTCCCAGCAATTTTGCGCTGCTGAGTTACTTGATCAGGCAGGCCCCGCGAGTGGTCAGCCCCAAAGAATTGGTGCAGGTTGTTCATCATTACGAACCGGAGCACGATCCTGAAGCGCGCGAAATTATTAAATGGTATGTACACCGCCTGCGCCAGAAAGTGGAGCCTGACCCCTCCAACCCGCGTTATATCCTCAATGTACGCGGCGTGGGCTATCGTTTTAACGGTTAAGCAACCGAAAACCAACCTATTACCAACCCAATACAGAAAAAATGGGGGGGGGGGAACAACAATTTTCCAACGCGCCTTGATATAATAATAGTCACACACCCTCAATGAACAAACACGGCAACCCAACCGGGGTGAATCGTTGCCGCAAGAAGCGCATCGCCTCCCAGATTTATTACAAATGATGTCAGCCTAGAGACGCTTGCACCGGGCGCAAATGTGATTATCCGTTATTCACGTTAGCTAAATGTCCACCTGGACGGAACAGGAATTTGGAAATGGAAAAACAAAGAATTTTGATTGCCGAAGATGACGAAATCGTACTTTCCACTCTTTGTAAAATGCTTGAGATCATGGGAGAGGGTTATGAAGTTGTTGCAGTCAGGGATGGAAAAGAGGCATTGGCAAAGATCATGGATAAACGTTTCAACCTCTTAATCACCGATTTTAAGATGCCAGGCATGAACGGCGTGGAACTTGTGGAGGCGGTACGCTCGCAGCAGATCAAAACCGCGATCATCATGATCACCGCATATGGCTGCAAGAACCTGCAACCCGATTGTGTTCGTCTGAGAATATATCATTGTCTCGATAAACCCATCCGGATCGAAAATATAAGGCAGGTGGTGCGTGATGCGTTAAGATCTGATCCGTATGCGAATAGAAACAATGGGTTGAAGCCTTATCATCAAGGATGGACATCCTGACTGGCATACCCATGGAATTAATTTAATTTCCCTTATTCCAGAATCATCTTTATCTTTCCTCATCTCCCCGCGGTAACTCGCTCCCTGTTTTATACAATACTATCCCGCACCGCTTTGACAGCCGCCTCCACGCGCGATAAGACATCCATCTTCCTGTAGATCACATACAGGCAGTTCTCCACGGTTTTCACACTGATCCCTAAAGTAACGCCGATCTGGTCACTCGTTTTCCCATCCACGACCAAACGTAAAACATCCAACTCGCGCGGGGTGAGGTCATATTCCGCGTTCTTTTCGTTCGACAGCATCTCACTGAGCATGGCGGCCACCTTGCGACTCACCCAACCCGGTTCGCCGTGCGCCACTCCTTGGATCGCTTCAACGATCAACTCGGGAACCTCCTCCTTTAGTAAATATCCCGAAGCCCCATAATTAAGCAGCTGCGATATGAAGTTCCGATCATTGTAGGAACTAAGACCAAGAACCCGCGTGTGGTTTCCTGTTTTGTAAATACTCTTAACAATGTCGACACCGCTAATATCCGGTAATTTCATATCGAGCAGGACCACATCCGGTTGCATCTTATCGATCATTTTTAAAGCGTCCGCGCCTGTATGGGCTTCGCCAACAACTTCGATCCCGGTCACCGACTCCAGAATATTGCGAATGCCTGAACAGACCACGGGGTGGTCATCCACAATTAAAACGCGAATACTCGTCATAACTCAAACCCTTTCGATACTTTGATCAGCAGACAGTTTACGATCAGTTTGATCAACTTCATCTAATATATGTTTTGGTCGATATTCTTCCACAAGATCGTGACCAGCACAGTGGTGGGTTTGCCCGGCTTTGAGTCCACCACCAGCGAGCCGCCCAGGGAGTTTACCCTCTCCCATATTCCAGCCAGCCCATAATGACCCTCGCGCACAAACTTCATCCAATTGTGAGGGACCTCAAAACCCTTCCCATTATCGGAGATTTCAAGGGTTATCTTTTCATCGTCAAAGCCGAAACGCACTTGTACTTTTGTCGCTTCAGAATGCCGGACAACGTTCATCAACACTTGCTGAAAGATGCGGAAGAGCGCCAGCCTGATCTTCTCGGGCAAAAGTTGGCGATCCTGTGCCAGCGAGAGAGAGATACGCAGATGAGAATACTTTTTTAAAAAATCATCTGCATAAGAACGAATTGCATTTTCCAGACCGAAGTCGAAGATGGTGGGCGGTCTCAATTCCCTGGCGGTGGCACGCAGAGTATCAATCACCTCTTTTACTTCGGAGGTTGCTTTTTCCAATTCACTGGAGGCGGCCGGGTCCAACGTGGAACGTAATCTTTCGATGCGGTAAATGATGCTGTACAAGACTTGCATGGGGTTATCGTGAAGTTCCTGAGCCAATTTCAATCGCTCCAGTTCGACACTGCTTTGCAGGCGGTCACTCAGTTCTTTCACCTCCGCTGCAATACGCTTCTGATCGCTGATATCTTCAACGATACCGACAATATACGCCAGTTTCTTGTTCCGGGTGCTCTTGGTCACCGGAGAGAAGGTGGTCTTCACCCAGATTGTAGAATCATCCTTGAGTACCGCGCGATGTTCGAAGAGATATTGGGTCGCACCGCTTGCTTCCAAATCCCGGATAAGTTCCAAAGCCTGTGGGATATCCTCCGTGAAAATAAAATCAGTAAAATGCCTGCCAAAGAGTTCAACTTCCATATACCCCAACATGGATTGAAAAGCCGCATTCGTCTGCAGGATATTTCCATCCAGATCCAGGACCTTGATGCCGAGAGTGGTCGATTCGAAGATGGCTTGAAACTGCTCCTCGGTGCTATCCAGCCGTTGCTTTGTAGACAGGCGCTCAGCGATTTCGATCCGCAAAGATTCGAAAAGGCGGCAGTTTTCAATCGCCAGCGCGCTTCGAAAGGCGATATCCATTAAAAAGGATTGGTCCTCAAGCGTGAAAGCCCGGCTCCCGCTGTGACGGGAAAGGTTAATGGCGCCAAACGCCCCCGTCCTGCCGATCAGGGGCACAACTAGAATACTTTCAAGCCCAACCTGATCGATATACTGTCTGAATGCAGGCAGGGTAACGGACCGAATTCGTTCAGCGTCGAGGGACGGGATGAGAAGAGGCTCCCGGGTTTTGACAACAGTGCCTACCAAAGTATGATCTTCAGTTAAAATGATTGCCATGCGCCAGCATTTGCTTCATAAGTGCGTGCCCGGCCGGGTCCCTGTCAAAAAAGGAAGTGATCTCCATTCGGGCATCACCGGAATCTCTGAGCACAACCATACTCAGATCACCGATCACTTCCGCGGTAAACTTGGCAATGGCATTTGAAAGTTGCTTGAGGTTGTTTCCCGCCTCTGAAATGGAATGTGAGAGTTTGTAGAATGATTCTGTCTGCCGGATATGTTTTTCGCGTGAAACTTCCACACGCTTATAATGGGTAATATCCTGTATGAAAACGATGGCGCCCTCCAGGGTACCATCCGTCCGTTTAATGGGTTCAGCAGACATGGAAACCCATATCCCATGCGCTTCATTTTCCCTCCGCAACATCATCTCAGCCTGCCGACTCTCGCCCAACAAGGCGAACTTTAGGGGTAGTTCATGACCTGGATAGGGCGTGACTCCATCCGCCCGTTGGAAGCCAATATTGTGCAGCCCATCTCCGGTTTTCAAATGATCTCCCAGTAGTGATTTCGCATCCCTGTTCAACTGCCGGATGCAACCTTTGGAATCGGTCAGGATGATACCCCCGGGAATTTTATCGAGGATACTGAGAAGCTCTTCATCGGGGGCTATGCCATGGAGCATTTCTCTGCTGGGTATGCTGGTTATATCAGCCGGGGGTCTTTTTCTTCCTTTTCTGCCCATCAAACCACGATTTAATTTCTCTTCCATCGAAGCAGCTCCTTAAAACAGTCAGCAATCCATGCCCGCTAGGTCTTCCAGGGTGCAATGGATGAAATTAATTGTATGTTGTGGAATGTTGAAGAGAGGGTGGATGGTAAACCGGACTTCTAGGTCAACAATGGCAATCATAACATTATTTTAGAGAATATGGATGTCCCTTCAAGGGCGCAAACAGGAGCTTCCTATTCCTAAATATGTATCTAAAATTGTGCCTTATCTTTGTTCATGCTTGTGCGATACTATACTTGAATTGTATTTCCGCCGACTGAAAAAGTCAATAAAGGTTTTGGAAGAGTTATAAAAAACCCGCCTCCTTCTGATCGCAGGTTGGTATGGCAGATAGAATAATTTCAAACGGAGAAATTGCAGATATTCTGGATCGCATCGCTGAACTTATGCAGGCACAGGACGGCAATCCTCACCGCGTGCGCGCCTATCGCAACGGGGCAATGAGCGTGAGAGATACCCCACAGCAGATTTCAGACTGGGTCAAAGATGGCGATGAAAAAAAACTGCAAGACCTGCCCGGCATCGGTGCGGGCCTGGCGCGCGTCATATCCACCTATGTCAAAACCGGTCAATCCAATATTCTCGATAGACTGCAGGGAGAAGTTACACCAGAAGCTCTCTTCGCTCAAGTTCCCGGGTTGGGACCGGAATTGGCTCAACGCATCGTGAAAAAGTTGGATGTAAACACGCTGGAGGAATTGGAACAAGCCGCGCACGACGGCCGCCTAGGGAGAGTGGAAGGCTTCGGACCCAAACGGATTCGCGCCGTGCAAAGCGGGCTGTCCGGGTTGCTCAACCCCGCCCGCCAAAGAGTCGCACGCCCGGCAGATGGAAATGAAAAAGGGAATGAACGCCCCAGCGTGGAAACATTACTGAAAGTCGATTCTGAATACAGAGAAAAGGCGCGGGCGGGAAAGCTCCGAAAAATTTCCCCCAAGCGCTTCAACCCGGACAATGAGGCCTGGCTGCCCATCCTGAATACGGAGCGCAACAGATGGAGTTTTACTGCGTTGTATTCAAACACCGCACTGGCTCACAACCTTGGCACCACACACGATTGGGTGGTGATCTATTACGAACGCGACAGTCATGATGGGCAGGCAACCGTGATAACCAAAAAGAACAGCCCACTCAAAGGACGGCGAGTGATACGTGGACGAGAAGTGGAATGTCAAACTTATTATGAGCAACTGAACGGACGGGATGAAGAGGAAGAGGATTGAAAAGAGTCACAACAAAAACTCCGAGGCTAAGAAACAGGATTAAGTATCATGAGCACATTTAATCAACAAAAAACTGGCAACCTTGATTGGTTGTCAGTTTTTTTTGTTGCGAAAGCGGATAGCGGCGCTCACAGCTTGAAAACGCTACCGCTTTTTTTGTATCAGAAATCCCTAAGGCTGAACCTGGTCGCCTGTAGGGGAGATAAGATACCAAACTCCTTCGGCACCCTGTCCATTTGTATCTCCGGCCCAGAATCCAGATCGGAATAGTACAACGGCCATCCATTGTACGTGACTTGCTCGGAACCATCATCACGTGTAATGGTTCCGAGCAGGCTGCTATCGACTCCATCACCGGCGGTCGGGGTACCAGAAACCAACACAGGCGGCCAGTTCGTGGCACAGTCATCCGTACACGCGCTGCTGTTGCCATCCTGCGTATCATTGACAAATATGTACATCGCGTGGCCTTGATCGTCCACCACATATGAGTTGTCGCCTTTATCACTTACCTTCAAGGTCACATCGGTGGCTGTAACCTCGGTGGACATCACCGGCGTTTCAGTTGCCACTTCTTCTGTCAGCGTCGGGGCTTCCGTCATGACTTCAGTGGCAGTCGCACCCGTGACAGGAATTTCCGAGGTCTCTGTGGTATCCACCATGGAGGTGGGGGTCTCTCCTGTTCGAGGACCACAGGCGCTCAACAATAGACCAAAGGTCAGTAATAATGTTATCAACAGTTTGGATTTCATTTTTTCTCTCCTTTTTATACTAATAAGATTGTGCTTATTTTTCCTGGATGAAAAAATAAGTCTTGGGCTGAAGGCCACCAACCAGCCTGGTTGATTACGAGTCAAAATTGATCTGATTGTTTCTTGATAAATTACCCACTCGTTTCATGCGCGACCCTTGACCTGCCTTCAACGACTCAGCGGGACATTTATTCGTATTTTTCTCCTTTCTTATGTTCAAGAATAGGGGGAATATACTGGTTTGCAAAATTTCTTTCAATGAGGATGTTACCTTTAACAAGCTACCAGAATCCCCCTCACCCACAGGTACTTCCCCCATCTAAAATAAAATTAAGTTTAAGAAATGGAGGATTGACCCATTCCCTTATTACCCCCAGCCGGTTTCTCTGGCGGATAGCTGGTTCCCGCTGATTATTTTGTCTTTAATTTTATAAGATGAAAGAGATAGTTGACGCCCCAATTTATGAACAAATTCAAAGAGGTCACGCCAACTGCCAGAATGTAAGCGTTCAAAGCCACGGCAATTCCAATCGCCGAGACCGATAATATGGAGGCGCTGGTCGTGAGACCTTCCACACTCTTTCCTCCGCCCTTACCTGACTTAACAATGGTGCCAGCACCCAGAAAGCTGATTCCCACCACAATCGCCTCTACAATGCGAATGGGGTCCGTACGAACAAGACTTTCAGGTTTTAAAAATGACACCAGTTCAAGCGCCAGCATGACCAGGAATGTGGAAAAGGCGCACACCAGCATGTGGGTACGCAAACCAGCCGGCTTCTCTGCAGATTCACGTTCCATCCCTACAACCCCTCCCAGTATCGCGGCGATAACGATCTTACCCAAAGACACAAATTGCAGCGCAGGCTCCATTATTTATCTACCTACCTTTCTCAAAAAATCATTCCACAAATATTATAAAGGATGAGTTGAGCTTGGAACCTTTCTTTATAAAACAGCATTCTAGGATTTTCCCTAGCCGCTGTTAGGGACAGCCCCCATTGCTACCTCAAAAAAGATGAATATGATTACGCGTACAAATTTCCAACCCTCTTTTTTTCAGGAGAAACCAAATGGATAAAAATATGCTCAAAAGCCAATGGAGCCAGATCAAGGAAGATGTTCAGGATCAATGGAATGACCTTACGCCCGAGGAAGTTGACGAGATCAACGGTGGATGGAATGAGTTGATCAGGAAGCTTCAGGAAAAGTATAACTATTCCAGAAGCGAGGCGGAGCAGGAAGTTCGCAACTTCATGGCAGATTTCGATCAAGAGGAATATATGGACGAAGATGAGGCTTTAGAGGAGGATCTGTTCTAGGCCTCGCTATTCAAATCCGCATTGAAATCCCATTTACGCCATACGAAACAAGAAAAGAGGTTTTATGTAGCCTGCACAATTTTACTGTTTGTTTTTGACTGACACTGTTTGACTCCTTCTCCCATCCAACGATGCTGATAACCACGCTGGGAAAGGAGATGGCAACTGAATACCCCGCCGTACGCAGACGGGATATTCCATTAATAAATATAAATTCAGGAGATAAAAAATGAAAATGGATAACTTGGAAAAATTATGGGTGGCTGAATTGAAAGATCTGTATAGTGCAGAAAAACAAATTACCGAGGCGCTCCCAAAAATGGCGAAGAACTCGAAAACGCCCGAACTACGTCAGGCTTTTGAAGACCATCTGGAGCAGACCGAGGGTCATGTCCAACGTTTGGAGGAAATTTTTGAAGAGTTGAATATAGCGGATCACGGAAAGAAATGCAAAGGCGTTGAGGGCTTGATCAAAGAGGGAGAGGAAATGATGAAGGAGGCAACAGACGCCTTTACACGGGATGCCGCTCTTATCGCAGCGGCGCAACGCGTGGAACATTACGAAATGGCTGGATATGGGACGGTGGTCAGTTATGCCCGCCAATTGGACCACGCTGATATTGCAGAGAAACTTCAAAGCACGCTGGATGAAGAGATGGAAACCGATCAGAAGCTGACTGAGCTTGCTGAAGCACAAGTTAACGTAAAAGCACAATAGTTAAGCTGCGTGCTCCTCGCCTGGAAATATTCGATAAGCCCGGCATGAGGTGAAGTGATTTGACCGATGGATATGGAGAATATATATGGGAAACTTGAATATAGGCTATAACCTCTCAAGCGAGGAGCACGCGCCTAATGAACTGGTAAAAAACGCCCAACGAGCTGAAGAAATCGGTTTTAACTTTGCAATGATTTCCGATCATTACCACCCCTGGCTGGATCGCCAGGGACAGTCTCCCTTTGTCTGGAGCGTGATCGGCGCCATCGCCCATACGACAAATCGTCTACGTCTGGGAACCGGTGTCACCTGTCCCACCGTGCGAATTCATCCGGCGATTATTGCACAGGCGGCTGCAACGGCAGCCGCCTTGATGCCGGGTCGCTTTTTTCTGGGTGTCGGGTCGGGAGAAAATTTGAATGAGCACATTCTGGGAGACCACTGGCCCACCGCCCCAGTCCGCTTGGAGATGTTGGAGGAGGCGGTGCAAGTGATCCGTATGTTATGGGAGGGAGAGGAGGTAAGCCATTTTGGTACTTACTACACCGTGGAAAACGCCCGCCTCTACACGCTCCCCGACGAATTGCCGCCAATTTATGTAGCCTCGGGTGCGGAAAAATCAGCCCAACTGGCTGGACGTATCGGCGATGGGTTGATCAGTACTGCCCCGCTTGAGGAGATTTTGCAAAACTTTGAAGAGGGTGGCGGGAAGGGCAAGCCGCGTTATGGAAAAGTGGATGTCTGTTGGGCGCCCAGTGAAGAAGAGGGACGCAAGATGGCTCATAAACAGTGGGCAAACACCGGACTGAAAGGACAGCTCAATCAGGAATTAGCCACTCCGCAACTGATTGAGCAGGCGGCTTCTCTGGTTTCAGAAGAGGATGTAGCAGAAAAAATAGTCTGTGGTCCAGACCCGGAAAAACACCTGCAGGAAATCAAAAAATATATTGAGCGGGGGCACGATCACATCTATATTCATCAGATTGGAACAAACCAGGAAGAATTCTTTCAGTTTTACGAAAAACATATTTTGCCCGAACTGCTTTAGCAGCATTCCGTCTTGCTTTGATAAGGAATGAAATCAAAGAGATGCTTAGACGTTTCAACCGTTCACAGTTTACGTTTTTGTAGAAAAAGGCAGAAAATCAACACCAAGGATGGGATATGGATCGGGGAAAATTTCAAATCGTAATCATTTACTGTTGTGGCTACCAGCTAGAGATATTGATTCTGGAAAGGAGCAGGGGAAGTGCTGTAGGCGACCCCCTGTTTTATTCCGGTGTACCAATCCTTCACGCAGCCGTTGTGATCACCCTCACGCTCGTTTTTCTGGACCGTGTGGTTGGCATCGAAATTTTTGACGCTTCGCGCGGCGGCTTTACCCCTGAACATTGCGCGCCCGTGGATATGATCGGTTTTATTGGCATTTCGTGGATATCGTCTGGATTTTTATTTTTCCGCTGATGCATCTGGTAGAACCAAAATGAACAATTTCCTCAATCAGGCTCGACGAACCTATTTGTTTGTTTACGTGGCATTGATGATTTTCTCGCGGCGACGGTGGGAGGCGCGTTACTGCCGTTAGATCCGTTCCATGTAGCAGTCGCGGTGGGGATTGCCATTGCCCAAGCCATATTGGTGGCGCTCTTCTTTATGCACTTGCGTCGCACAGGCAGCAGGACGGTTCTCTTGATCTTCAGCAGTATTGTTATTCTGTTGATTCTGATCGAATTAACCGGCGTGAATTATTTGACCCGCGTAAATGGTTTGCCTTTTGTGCATTAAGAAAATTTGCAAGGGGGAGCCATGGCACTAATTCAACTTGAACAAGTCGATTAATCTCTTCCACCCTTGTTCGATCCCCAATGATTTCAACCTCCACGTCCCCACAATGCCGTAGGGCAGGAAGAGCACGATTGCCACGTAGATCGCCCCATTGATGAAGCTGGCGCTTTCGCCAATATAGCGGTGCAGACCATAATCCAGTAAACGGAAAACGACCGCACCCACCAAAGCTCCATTCAACGTGCCAACGCCACCAATTAAAATGATCAATAAGGCTGTGACCGTGTATCCCAACCCCGCGATATTGGGACTGACAACCGGCTGGTAGAGGGTGTGCAATCCACCGGCGAGCGCGGCGGTCATGGAAGAAAGTATCAGCGCGGCGAGTTTGAAATAGAAGGTGTTGTAACCAAGCATCTGGGCGCGGGCTTCGTTCTCACGGATGGCAGTACAGACACGCCCAGTTGGGGAGTTAACGAATCGCTTGTAGAGCATGAACACCAGGATCAGGATCGTCAGGGTGACGAAATATAAACGCAAGCGCTCGGTCGCCGGGCTGATCCATTCCGGGGTAATCACGCCCTGCAAGCCTACGTCCGAGCCGGTGTATTTGCCCAGTTCACTGGACAGGACAAGTACATGAAAGACCGCCGCCATGCCCAGCGTGACCAGCGCAAAGGTAATGCCTTTGACACGCGGCAGGACCATGCCAAACAGCAATGCTTGCAATATGCCTGCAACCATCAGGATACCAAAAGTAGTACCCAGGGAAAAACCGAAGGTCT
The DNA here is from genome assembly GCA_963753655.1 of uncultured Chloroflexia bacterium. Taxonomy (GTDB): domain Bacteria; phylum Chloroflexota; class Anaerolineae; order Anaerolineales; family Villigracilaceae; genus Defluviilinea. The sequence continues at coordinate 493,977 of CAVWDB010000006.1, read as the reverse complement.
TTAGCAGGATACCCGTCCCATAAGCGCCGACGGCGAAGAACATGGAATGTCCAAACGAGAGCAATCCTGTGAAGCCGAAGATCAGGTCATAACTAAGGGCGTACATCGCCAGGATGAAGACTTCGATCACCAATCCCTGAATGAATTTGGATTGTCCGCTTTCGTTCAGCCAGACCTGGGCAGGCGACGCGCCATCGAATAAGCCGATGATAAAGGGCAGGAGCAGGAAGATCAACAAAGCAATGAACATGCCCTGGTTGCTTTTTGCGGTGGAGAGAAGTCTGTTCGTTTTCATCGTTATTCCTTCTTTCCCAGCAAGCCATTCGGCAGGATGAGCAGGATGATGACCATCAGCAGGATCGTCGAAGCAGGGACGATGGGCGGCGTGGGCTTAAAGACGATTTCTGTAAATGGAATTGGGATGCCGATCTGCCCGTACTTGATGATGAATTGTTGGAGCAGTCCCACCAGCAACGACCCAAGCGCCGCGCCCGGGTAACTTGTGAGACCGCCGATGGCGAGCGCAAACAAGGCATTAAGCAGGAAACTCTCCCCCATCGAATTGGAAAGTCCAATGGACGGCGCGGCAAGGATACCGCCAAGCGCCGCAAGCCCTACACCCAGCGCGAAGACCTGTGTGAAGACTCGTCGCACGTTGATGCCAAGCGCTTCGACCATTTCCCTATCCTGCACGCCTGCACGGATGATCATCCCGAGGCGTGAGCGTTGCAACAGAATCCATACGCCGATCAGAACGATCAAGCCAATGATCGGGATGAGTATCTCGTTGTAGATGCGGATGCGCCCGTCCAGCACGATCATGGTCGAGCAGTGATATTGCCACCAGTCCGCGAACGAAGTGGCAGGGCATCCGTCACCACCTGCCGCGGCGAAGAGTTCGGGGCGCGGCATGGTGAATTCGGGTCGTCCCCAAATCGCGCGCACGATCTCGATGCCGATGGCGCTCAAACCAAGCGTAAGCATCAACTGATAGATCGGGCGGATATAAAGCGGACGAATGAGCGTTGTCTCCATGAGCGTGCCTAACGCCACGCCGCTGGATACCGCAACGATCACCGCAACCAGAAAGAGCCAATTGCTGTTCAAACCAGCCAGCGCATTTGTCAGAGAGTCATTGAAAACAAAAAACAATATGCCCGCGAGAACGGCAACGCCAAACCCAATATAACTCCGCCATGTGATGCGCGATGCGATGGGCTTCGACCCTCCAAACAACGACAGGCTGAAAGACAATAACAAACTTCCCGCGATCAACCCGATAAAAGCAAACAACGGTGAAATAGATTCAAAGACCGCAGGCGGCGGGATGACGTTGATCCCCTGCCCTGCGTTGTAGGCAATCGAGACCGGGCTTTCTGCATAATTATCCTGGCTCCAAGAGGAGATGGGATAACGCGTCAGAATGCTGAACAGGATCAGGACGGAGACGAGCAGTCCAGCCCAGGGGAGGATGCGCTTCATTCGTGACGGAAACAGGCTGCGCGTCGAAAGAGCCGTCCACACATCCCGAAGCAGGAATCCACTTAAGACCAAGGCGATGGGCGTGAGCAGATCCACGAAAGTATCGGGTCGCACGTAGACAGTCCAGCCGATGTAGGCACCGATCATGAAGAGCGTGCCATGCGCCAGGTTGAGGACATCCAACAGACCGAAGATGAGCGAGAAACCCGAAGCGACGAGGAACGTGAGCGAGCCGACCGAGAGACCGCGCAACAGAGTGATGACAAAATCCCTGGACTCCATACCGCGTGCCGCGGCAGCGAACAAACCAGCAAGGACAGCCAGCACAAGGATACGCAGATAATTTTTGCGGATAAAAACATTCATAATGATTCCTCAGGCGGCTCCAAGATAACGATGGATGGTGGCTTTATCGTTGATGAGGTCTTTCATCTTTCCACTTTTTACAGAGCGACCTTCCTCGATGATGACGAAGTACTCAGCCAGTCTGCTGGCAACGAGAAAATTCTGCTCGACCAAAATCACGGATGACTCGGCGGAGAGTTGTTTGATGGCTTCCATGAGTTGTTCGATGAGAACGGGAGCCAGTCCTTCGCTGGGTTCGTCAATGAGAAGCAGTTGATTATCAGCCACCAGCGCGCGGGCGATGGCGAGCATTTGTTGCTGCCCGCCTGAAAGATTTGTACCAGACAGGCTGATAAGACGTTTAAGGTCGGGGAAAAGAGAAAAAATAAATTCCTGTTTGCGTGCGTAGTCCCCTTTGTTGCGTTCGGCGATCTTGAGATTTTCCTCCACGCTCAGGTCACGGAAGATGGCGCGATGTTCGGGGACGAAGCCGATGCCGAGCGAGGCGATGTCAAACGAGCGCATCCCATGGATGTCGCGGTCTTCAAATTTGACTTTGCCTTGACGCGGCGGCGTCAGTCCAATAATGGACTTGAGCGTGGTCGTCTTGCCTGCGCCGTTGCGACCCAACAAGGCAGTGATGCTCCCCTTCGGCGCCTGCACACTCACGCCTTGCAGGATGTGATACTGCCCGATAAATGTGTGGATGTCTTGTACGTCGAGGATGTATTCCATGAAGCCTCAGGTTAGTGGAAAGTAGATAATGGATGGTGAATAGCAGATGCTCTTCCTACTTTCCACTTCCCACCGTCCACTATTCTTACACATTCAACTCATACAACCCGCCGAGATAGGCGGTCTGCACTTCTTTGTTGGCGGTGATCTCAGTGGGCGTGCCTTCAGCCAAGACCCGTCCCAGGTGCATGACCGTGATCGCATCCGATACGCTCATTACAACATTCATGTTGTGTTCCACCAACATCACCGTTTTATTCCCCGACTTTTGAATATCCTGAATCAATGAAATGAGTTCAGGGACTTGTTCCGCCGCCATGCCTGCCGTGGGTTCATCGAGAAGAAGCACTTCTGAATCAGGCGCAAGGATCATGCCCAATTCCAGTTTGCGCTGGTCGCCATGCGGCAATGTACGAGCGAGATTGAAAGCGCGTTCCTTCAGCCCAACGCGTTCGAGGACAGTCCATGTGCGCTCTTCGTATTGCCTGAAAGCGGACGCAGCCTGCCAGAACTTGAAATTGTCCCTGCCCAATGCCTGGCACGCCAGACGGACATTTTCGAAAACCGTCAGGTTGGGAAAGATGTTGGTGATCTGGAACGAACGCCCGATCCCGAAATGGATCGTGCGATGGACAGGCTGGTGCGTGATATCGCGTCCCTTGTAGATCACATGACCACTCGTTGGCTCGATGTTCCCACTCAACAGATTGAAGAAGGTGGTTTTGCCCGCACCGTTGGGACCGATGATGGCGTGCAGGGTGTTCCTGCGCACCTTGATGCTGACATCCTCCACAGCCACAAGCGCGCCGAATTCCTTCCGCAGGTTGATGGTTTCGAAAATGATTTCAGAGGTCATTGCATCTTCCAAGAATTCAAATGTCATGCTGAGCGCAGCGAAGCATCTCTACTATAGAATTCGGAGACTCTTCGCTCCGCTCAAAGTGACATTATCCAGAGAGAATCCCTGAGAAGAAAATCTTCTCAGGGATTTATTGTATAACCAGAATTACTGTCCGCTTAGGGAGCCGTAGGGCAGGTCGCCGCAGCGGTCTTTCAAGTTTTCGGGTAGCAAACAGGGCGGTTCGGGACGCGTGGTCTTTACCAACTCGAAGAACTTCTGATCAGGATCATCTACGTTGAGTAATTTGACGATGTACATATCCTGAATGGCAACATGATCTTCAGGGCGGATGTAGATGGTTCCTTTTGGTCCCTCGAAGGTCATGCCTTCAAAAGCGCCGAGCATGGCATCGACACTCGCATCACCGTTTGTGGCCTTCAAGCCTTCAACCAACATGATGGCAGCGTTCATGCCGTCCGCATCGAACAGGTCTGGATTCACGCCATAACGGGCTTTGTCTTCTTTCACGAGCCAGTCATTGATCGGGTTGTTGGGGGCAGTATAGTGATAGAGGATGCCGCTGGTGGAACCGACGGCGTTCGAGAAGAAGGCAGGCAAAGCAACGTTATCCACGAACGAAGCGCCGAGTGACATTTTCTCGGTCACGCCCACGTCGACAGCCGCCTGCATCATGGCGATGAAGCCGCCGCCAGCCCACGTCACGATCCATGATTCAGCGCCGGAGTTCAGGACTTGTTCCATATAAGGCGTGAAGTCGGTGGTATCGAGCGGGGCGAAGATATCGTCCACAACGAAGGTTCCGCCGTTGAGCGTGCAAGCGTCACGGAAGGAAGCCGCGCCGCCATAGCCGAAGCTGTAATCGGGCGCGATCTGTACGAAGGTGCTGTATACGGTTGGCAGGTATTCGCACAGGTTGATGGCATCCTGATAGTTATTGCGGCTGGTGCGGAAGGTGTATTCATTGAAGTTCACACCGGTAATGTCGTTCGCGGCGGCGGGGGCAACGATCAACGGGATCTTGTTCTCAGCAGCAATACCCTGAAGTGTTGCGGTCGCGCCGGAGGAAACGGTGCCAACCAAAATGTCAACGCCCTCGACATCGATCAGTTCACGCGCCGCCGCGGCGGTCGTATCCGGGGTGCTTTGATCGTCGCGGACAAAAACCTGGATCTCGCAGTTATCGAGCATGAAGGTATTTTCCTGTGCGGCGGTGAAGTCGAACTTATCGCCCACAGAGCCGGGCGCACCGGTGGCATATTCCATGCCCAACATGAACGAACGCAGGATGTGAGCGCCATAGATCGCCAACGCACCAGCCGCGTCGGTGATGAGACCCACTTTGATCGGTCCATCGCAGGTCAGCCCGGTTGGGGCAGGCTCTTCAGTGGGCGGCACGGCAGTTGGTTCGGGCGCTTTGGTTGGTTGAACAACCGTCGGTTCTTCGGTCGGCTCAGGCGTAGCCGCTGGCGCACAGGCAGAAAGCAACAAAGCGAATGCCATCCAGCCAGCAAGGATCATTTGAATTTTTTTCATCTCGTACTCCTCCAAAAATGTTTAGGGTTAGATTTATCAAACATCGAAATATCATGGAACTTTTTTATGAAATTCATCACCTCCTATTCAGCAAACTCGATGACGACCTGCGCGGCTTCTTCCGGGACTTCCAATGGGAAGAAATGCCCCGCATCCGGAAGTATACGCATCTGACTACCCGGTATCTGCTTCGCCAATAGATCGGCATTTGCCGGCGGGACAACTTTATCGTGCGCGCCGAAGAGGATCAGCGTAGGCGCGGAAACGTTCGGCAGCTTCGCCTCGAATGCGGCGGCTTCTGCCAACAATGCAACTCCAATCCCCATCTGCGCCTGATAGCCTGCCAAATCGAGCGGATTCGATACGCGCCAATCCAGCCACTTCTGGATGAGCTCGGGTTGTCTCTCTGCAAACCCCGGCGCGGTGCTGATCACGATCCCATTTCTCAAGCGAGTCAACGGATCGCTCTTTGTGTCCGACAGCACAGCCATCGCCTCCGCTGTGACCGGCACATGGCGCGGACCTCCAAAATTGGTGGACGCAAGGATCAACTTGCTGACCTTTTCTGGATACTCCAACACCATTGCCTGCGCAATAAAGCCGCCCATCGAATGACCTATCACCACCGCTTTATCAATCTCAAGCGCATCGAGCAACCCGACCGTATCCTTTGCCAGCATGGAGGCCGTATAGGGTCCCGCCGGTTTATCCGACTGTCCCACACCGCGGTTATCCAGCGTGATGACTTGAAAATGTTTTTCGAGATAAGGCACCATGAGATGCCACTGCCAAAGCGGATATCCCAGCCCGCAGATCAGCGCCAGCGGCGTGCCTTTGCCATGCACCTCATAATACAACTCAATGCCATTCGTATGTACTTTTGGCATAAAAATCTCCTTGGCTCTAAAGGTTTTTGGAACCTTTAAAGCCTCTCACCATGAATGTATATTTCCCGTAACTTCACCTTCTCGACCTTTCCATAAGCCGAGTAGGGCAATTCGCTTGCAAAGACAATTTCTTTCGGAACCTTGAAGCGCGCCAGCCGTTCGCGGCAAAATCCCTTAAGTTCATCCTCCGTGATGGATGTTCCATCATCAAGAACCACGATCATCAAACCGACCTCGCCCCAGGTCTTATCCGGCTTGCCGATCAACGCGGCGTCTTTGACTGATGGATGCTCACGCAGGATCGATTCAACCTCCGCGGCATACACATTCTCGCCGCCGCTCTTGATCATGTCTTTGTAACGTCCGTCTATGTAGTAGAAACCATCTTTGTCTTTATGCGCCATATCGCCGGTGTGGAACCAGCCGTCCGCGATGGCTTTGGCGGTCGCTTCGGGGTTGCGCCAGTAGCCCGCGCACACATGCGGACCCCAGATCAACAACTCGCCTGCTTCGCCAACAGGAACATCTTCACCCGTTTCAGGATTTACGACCCGCATCTTGCTATGGAAAATGGGTTTGCCCACCGAACCTGTCTTCGGCACGGAATCTTCATCGGTCATGCTGAAACAGTTCGCGCCGACTTCGGTCAGCCCGTAGCCCTGGCGGAAGATAATGCCCTTTTTGGCGCGCCAGGTGTCCATAAGCTGAGGCGGGCAGGGAGCGCCTCCGCTGATGAAGAAATGCACACGGCTGAAATCCGCATCCTCAAAATAATCCGAGTTCATCCACATTTGAAAAAGAGTCGGCACGCCAAGGATCACCGTACAGCCTTCCTCCATGATCCAACGCAGTGACGCGGCGGGATCGAAATCACGCGCCAAGATGATGCGTCCGCCCACATACAGGATCGGCGTCAGAAACGCGAACAAGCCGCCCGCGTGGAAAAGAGGCGTGTAGACGGGAGAAATATCTTCTTCGGTGAGTCCCCAACTGATCACCGTATTGATCGCATTGAAAAGGATTTGGCGATGCGGGATGATCGCGCCTTTGGGATTGCCCGTCGTCCCCGACGTATACAGGATGCAATAGGGAGTCTCACCATCCATCTGCGGTCGCTTCGGTTCCTGACTGGATGCCTGATGCAGACCATCTTCATAATCCAGCGCCTCAGCTATTCCCGCTCCGCGCAGGTTGACGTAGTGTTCAACGTGAATCTCATTTCGCATTTCATCAACCACCTGTACAAATTCGGGCTCGACGATCAACACTTTTGGCTCAAGATCGTTAAACATATAAGCCAATTCGCGGACGGTCAATCGCCAGTTGAAGGGAGCAAAGATCGCGCCGATCTTTGGCAAGCCATAGAACAGGTCAATGTAGACGATGCTGTTCTTCGCAAGAATGGACACGCGGTCGCCGGCTTGAACACCCAATTCATCATGCAGGAAGTTCGCCAGCCGGTTGGCGCGTTCGTTGAGTTCCGCATACGTGTAACGGCGACCCGTTTCCAGTTCCACGAGCGCGACGCGCTGCGGCGTCAGGTCAGCGCGCTTGCTCAGCATGTCGGCGGCATGCATGATTTCATCAGTTGACATGGTTCATCCTAGCATGTGGAAGTTTCAGGGTGGTTACAAACGCTATACAGCGCGAAATGCGAGGAAGGTCTTCTTCGATTCGCCTTCACCGCGTTCGACAAATTCCGCTTCCACGGCTGTGCCGATCTTCACTTCTTCTGGCTTGTTGGCATCCAACCCCAAAATCTGGGCGCTGATCTTGACGCCTTCATCCAACTCCACCACGCCAGCCAAATATGGCTTATCGCGTCCGTAGCCCGCTTCGATCATCGCAGTAGGAGCAATATAAATGGATGTGAACGCCGCCAGCTTCGCCTTGCCGCTGAACTCGATCCATGTCAATTGGTCACTGTGACAATTCGGGCAAATGGCGCGCGGCGGGAGGTAGTTTTTATTGCAGGTCGTGCAATGCGAGCCCATCAGTTTTTTTTCTTTCAGGTATTCTTCAAATGAGGCAGATGTGAAAGGTTGTTCGGCTGTCGTCGTCATCTCAGTCTCTCCTCTCGTAGATGTGCACTACGCAAGTGCCGCCGGTCCCGCCTACATTGTGAGTCAAGCCCAATGGGAGATCGCGTTTTACCTGACGTTCCCCGGCTTCTCCGCGCATCTGTTTGAAGATCTCCACCGCCTGCCCAACACCCGAAGCGCCGACGGGATGTCCCTTCGATTTCAATCCGCCGGAGGTATTGACCGGTTTGGCTCCATCGCGCGCGGTGACGCGGTCTTCCGCCATGCGATAGCCTGTGCCTGGCTCAAAGAAGCCGATGTCCTCTGTCGCTATAACTTCTGCGATGGTGAAACAGTCATGGACTTCAGCGACGCGAATATCCGCAGCTGTGACTCCTGCCATTGCGTATGCATCCTGTGAAGCGCGTCGGGCGGCGCTGATAGTTGTCAGGTCGTCCCGATCATGCAATGCCACATCCGAGGCTTGTCCCGAACCGATGATATGCAGTGGGTGGTCCGTGAATTGTTTGGCGATGTCTTCGGCAACCAGCAGAACAGCCGTCGCCCCGTCTGTGATCGGGGAGCAGTCGAAAAGTCTCAGGGGCCAGGCGATCATCGGGTTTGCCTTGTCATCGTGCAGGAATTCCATTTCATCCTTCCACGTTGGGACAGGTTTTCCTTTTTTCTGGGCGGCGGCTTTACGTCCAGCCATCCAGTCTGGGATGGTCACACCGAATTGCGCGTTGGGGTTGAGCGCGCCGTTCTCGTGGTTCTTGATGGCGACGTTCATCAGGTGATCAGGCGTCATTCCATATTTGTGCATGTACGCCGACGCGATGGCGGCGTAAAAGCCCGGGAATGTGAAACCTGCCGGGATCTCATAGATCGTATCCGCGGCGGCGGCTAACGTATCGGTCACTTTGGCGGTGGGCAGGTCCGTCATCTTTTCGATACCGCCCACCAGCGCGACATCATACAATCCTGAAGCAATCGCCAGAATACCCTGCCGCATGGCAACGCCGCTGCTGGCACAGGCGTCCTCGATCCGCGTGGCTGGACGGGGCGCCAACCCGATCACATCTGTCATGATCGGGGCGGTGTGACTCTGCGATTCAAACAGGTCGCTGGAGAAGTTGCCGATGTAGATGGTCTCAATATCGGCAGGATCGAATTCCTTATCCACCGACTGGCACATGGATTGGAACGCTTCCACGAAAAGGTCACGACTGCCTTTGTCTGGGAATGCGCCGAATTTGCTCATCCCCGCGCCGACGAGTGCGACGCCGCGCGAGAGCGATTTGGTTTTAGACATGGAACCTCCTTATGGTGGAAAGTAGAAAGTGGATACCGGATAGTGGAAAGTAGACGGTGGATAGTGGATGGTGTTCACTTCCAACTTTTCACTTCACACTTTCCACTGCTCTTCATTTCAAAACTTTCGTAAATGCCGCCATGAACTCTTCCGGCTTCTCGATGTAGGGCGAGTGGGCGGTATCCGCGATCACAACTTCCTCGAACGAGCCGCCTTTCGCCTTGTATTGTTCAAGCACGTTACGCGTCTGCCCGACCATCGGCTGAGGCGGATAGACCTCTTCGCCGGGCCAGCCGGGTACGAGTCCAAGTTTACCGAGCGTGCCAAAGTCAAAGAGCGAGTTGTCGGAGACGATCTGGTCCGAGTCGCCGCGCACCCACAGGATGCGAGGCTTGGGATTCGCATCAATGAATTTTCCCACGCTGTCGCCCACATACTTTGGTGAAAGCGCGTTGATAGGACCGAATTTGCCGGGCGCGACATTGGGCCAGTTACTTGATGGAACGAAATCGCCGGGGTATTTCTGCTCGCCAATTTTTTCACTCATTAATGATGTGAGCATGTCTTCTTCACGCGTCGGTTTGAAGGGTGGTTTCCAATAGAAGGAATTCATCACCACGCGTGGGGAAGCCTGTGGGTTATCCGTTGAACGATCTCCCGCCGCCATCAACTTGGGAAAATCAGGGTTGACAACGCCACCGCCTGAGCCTGCAAAATCATCGTAGCAGGGCTGACCATCGAGTCCCTTGCTGCCGCCGAATCCATAGGGTGAGCCGGGATTAACTACCGTCCCGCTCAAAACGCGATTTGGGGCAGCGGCAACCAGATTGAACACCAACGTTCCACCCATCGAGTGACCAACAACATGAGCCTTGCCAATGTTGAGCGCATCCAACAGCGCGAGGATGTCGTCCACCCAATCGGCTGCGCCGCGCGTGGCATCGATCAGTTTGTCTTCGGTATCGCCGTAGCCGCGCAGGTCGGGTGCGATGCCGCGAAATCCGATGGGAAGTTTGAGTATCAGCTCCTCCCAGTAGGTGGCGGACGAAGCATTGCCGTGCAAGAAAAGCACTGGGAGGCTGCCTTCCGCGCCGCTGAAGAGTACATGCGTGTTGATGCGTGCTGTGGCGACCATCTGTGATTCAATTCCGGGTAAAGTAGGGACAGTGGACATTTTGATCTCCTTATAGAAATATCATTGGGGTTATGAGCTGAACTTCTCTCTGAGTTCACGCTTTAATATCTTGCCCATGGACGAGAGCGGCAGTTCATCCATGAAAGAGACGCTCTTTGGCACTTTGTAACGCGCGAGATTCTCCTGCATGAGTTTCATCAATTCCTCTTCAGTGGCGGATTGACCAGGCTTCAACACGACACATGCTTTACCAACCTCCCCCCACTTTTCATCGGGCAAACCGATCACCGCGCACATGTGAACAGCGGCATGTTTATAAAGCACGTTCTCGATCTCAACGGGATAGACGTTCTCGCCGCCCGAAATGAACATATCCTTCTTGCGGTCGCGGACGTAGAAATACCATTCGTCGTCGTATTCCACGATGTCGCCAGTGTGGAACCAGCCGTCTTCGTCGATCACTGCGGCTGAGGCTTGGGGATCCTTCCAGTAACCCGAACAGCCCGAAGGTCCTTTGAGAACGAGTTCGCCAGGTTGGTTGGGTCCGAGCGGCTGGTTATTTTCGTCCAGCACGCGCAGGTCAATGAAAAAGTTGGGACGTCCGATACTGCCCGCCTTGCGAATCGCATCTTCGGGTGGAAGCGCAAACAAGCCTGGACCATACTCGGTCATGCCGAAGCCCTGTTTGAAGCGGATGCCCTTTTCTTTGGTGTAATGCTCAATGAGCGGAACGGGCAACGGCGCGCCGCCGCTCGTGCAAAAACGCAGACTGCTCATATCCGCCGTTTTGAAATTGGGCGCCTGGGTCAGCATCTGATACATGGTCGGCACCGCAGCAAAGACCGTGACCTTCTCGCGCTCGATCAACTCAAGAACCTGAACAGGATCGAATTGTTTGGTGAGAATGGTCGTGTTGCCGAAAACAACCTGTGAAGAAACATAAGCAAACAACCCGCCCGCATGGAATAGAGGAAAGACGCACAGATATATATCATCGTGAGCAAGATCGTGGATGACCGTGTTCAGCACATTCCAACACACCTGCCGATGACTGATCTGCGCGCCTTTGGGAAGTCCCGTTGTACCGCCTGTGAACAACAGGCAAGCGATATCTTCCTTATCCAGTTTTTCATAGGTGACGGGCGTATCGGGTGAAGATTGAAATGTATTTTCGTATGGAAGCGAGTTTTCAATTCCATCACCGTCAACGTGAAGGTAATATTTGATTTCGTGTTGCGTGTTGCGTGTGGCTTTTTCAACTTCTGCAACAGACTCTTTGAACTTGTCGGAATAGAGGATGGCTTTGGGCTGGGTGTCTTCGATGATGGCAACCAGTTCGCGCCAATGCAACCGCCAATTCAACGCGGTATGGATCGCACCCAGTTTCGAGCAGGCGTGGAACAGGTCAAGATGTTCGATGCCATCCTGCGCCAGAATTGCGACTCTATCGCGGTAGCCAACTCCAACCGTATCCTTGAGCCAGTTTGCCAAACGGTTGACGCGCCGATTCCATGCCTTATACGTCAATCGCAACTCGGGGGATTTGCCCGCGTCGATGATCGCAAGGGTATTGGGTGAATAGATTTCGCGTCGTCCGAGATAATCGCCAATGTACATATTAACCTCCAGTTAGTGGAAAGTGAAAGGTGGAGAGTGGGAAGTGGATGGTCATTTTTTAGGAAGATTGTTGATGAGGGCGTAGAGCATTCTTCTCAACTCGAGAATCCTCGCCTCAATATCCTGACCTTTTGCTGTTTCAAGATAGCCTAATTCCTGGGCAATCACAATTTGTGTATCAACTTCTGAAAGTGAGCCTTGGGCGATGAAGAGAAAGCGCTGAAAATCCGCTGTCGAGTTTCGTGTTTGTCCTTCCGCAATATTCGAAGGCACTGACACGGCAGAGCGTTGTAATTGACTCAGCAACCCATACATTTCATGCTTCGGAAAATCTCTTGTCAAAAGGTAAATCGTCTTGACCAGTTCGATACCTTTCTGCCAGACCTTCAAATCGCGATAACTCATCACTTTTTCAGCCATTGTCAGCCTCCTGTTCTTTTACTTTCCACTATATACTTCCCGCCTCCTACTCGAATTCTACCGATTTCGCTTCAAAAAACTTTCGCAGCGTGGGCCAGAAAATATCTGGGCGTTCCATATAAGTCATGTGTCCACATTCGGGGAGCATGATCTGTCGGCTGTTGGGCAGGATGCCCACCATCTTCGTTTGCTGCCAGGGCGGGATGGCGCGGTCCTGTTCGCCAGTGAGGATCAATGTCGGCGTCATCACATCCCGATAGGCGTTCGGGTCGTTATCAATGTTCGCAAAGAACGGGTTCTGCGCTTCGGTCAATCGCACCAGGCAATATTTTTGATCCTTGTAGCGATCATAGAATTTGATGCGCCCCGCCTCCATCGCCTCACCATAAATCTTGCGCGAGATGTTTTCGCCAAACGTCTTCTCGTACAAATACTGAGTGTAAATATCAAACACCTCATCGGTCGAGTGGTAGAAGCGCAGTGAAATATCCTGATACATCTGGAACAGCGTCTCACGCGTGAGCAGGATGCCCGACAGCGTGAGCGTATGCAGACGATCTTGATGCAGGCGTCCCAACTCTGCGCCGATGAATCCGCCATACGAAACGCCGATGGGATGGATCTTCTCCACACCCGCCGCGTCCATGACCTGGATGAGGTAATCGGCAAATCGGTTGATGAAGTACGGTTCATCCTCCGCCGACGATTGACCCTGTCCGAAATAATCATACAAAAGGACATCGTACTCTGGATGCAGGAATGGCACGGTGCGATACCAGGACTTGGTCAACATCGCCAAGCCGTTCAGGAAAACGACAACTTCTTTTTCACCGCTTCCAAAATATTCCCAGTAGATTTTGCGGGTGTTGTTTTCAACATTAACGAAGCCTGATTTGGAGGGAGTGAGTTCTTGTTTTGGTGACACAATGCCTCTTTCAAGTTTGTGCGGGAATTTCGCCCTCACCCCGCTCAACCCTTCTCTCCACTCGGCGAGAGGGGATTCTACGAAGTCCACTTCCACACGGACGCCGCCATCGTGATCCCCCCGCCGCTGGCGCAGAAGAGGATCACATCGCCCTGCTTTGGGACCCTTTCCTTGTGCTATCGAATCGTCCAATGCCATCGCGACACAGGGCGAACCTGTGTAACCCCATTTGTCCATCACCCAGTGAGTCTTTTCGATGGGCTGCTTGAGCAAGTCCATCATGTACTCGATGGTGCGTAGATTTAATTGGGTGAAGTAGTAATGGTCAACATCATCGAAGGTGAGACCCGCCTTATCGAGCGCACCCTGCATCAGTTTGGGCCAGTATTCGGTGTTGAAGGTCTTGGGGAACTTTTTGACGAACTCCACTTTGGGCGCGCCGAACTGTGACATATTCTCAGGTGTGCATGGACGATACGTGCCGCCCGTGTAAATTCCCAGCGCATCGTGGAAGGAACCAACGGCAAGCAAGTTACTTCCAAGAAAACCTTGTTCTTCGCCAACAGCCAAGAATCGCTGCGCCCGCGCCATCCGCGAATAGATTGGCGGTCTTCTTATCTTTGAAATCCAGGAAGCGACTCATGCCATATCCGCCTGCGACGAGGATATATTTCATCGTTGGCTCGGTCATCAAATATTTTGCACCTTGATCTAATGCAGTGACCCAACCCGCGCACGCAGAGTTGACATCGTAACAGCCAGCCTTGTCCGCGCCGAGTTTGGCTTGGACGACAACAGATGTGCGTGGGCGATAGGTAATCAGGGGTGTCAGTGGAGACGATGATCAGGTCGAGGTCACCAGCTTTCAGTCCCGCATGAGCGAGGGCTTTTTTAGAGGCTTCTACGATCAGATCGGATGTCACCTGTTCGGGTGACATCCAGTGACGTTCGCGAATCCCAACGTTATCAATGAGCCATTGATCGGTGGATTTGCCCAACAACGCGTCCACCTCGGCGTTGGTCACGACGCGTTCTGGGACGTAACTTCCCGTGGATAAAATTTGCGGATGCGGCATTCTAAGTCCCCACCACAATGCCGCCATCCACGCGGCAGAGTTTCACCCGTGATGAATGAAGCTTCATCGGATGCGAGGAAGAGATAAGCGTTGGCAATATCGCGCGGCTCACCCATGCGACCCAGCGGCGTTCGAGCTTTCATGCCATCGATAATCTTCTGTGGCATGGAGTTGAGAATTTCGGTGGCGATGAAACCTGGGGCAAGCGCATTGACACGGACTCCATACCTGCCAAGTTCACGCGCCCAGACTTTGGTCATGCCAATGACGCCCGATTTGGTGGCGACATAATTGGTCTGCCCGAAATTGCCATCCAAGTCCGACAATGGATGTGGCATTCAGGATGACGCCGCTCCCCTGCTTGATCATCTGCGGAGCGACCGCCTGCGCGCAATTGAAGACACCTTTGAGATTGATCGAGATGACGAGGTCAAAATCCGCTTCGGACATTTGACCGACGAGCTGCCCCTCTTTGAACTTGACCAGTTGCCCATCACGGACGATGCCTGCATTATTGACGATGACATCGATGCGACCATGTTTCGTCGATGACTATCATCCACCCACGCCTGTACCGCCTTGACGGTCGGTGACGTTGACTTTGTAGAATTCACCGCCGATGGTTTCGGCGACTTTCCTGCCTGCCTCCTCCGCCAAATCACAGATGATGACCTTCGCGCCTTCCTCGGCAAACCGTTCTGCGGTCGCTTTGCCAATCCCCGCCGCCCCGCCTGTGACTAGAACAACCTTGTCTTCCATTCTCATGTTATTTACTCCTTTTTTCTCTGTCATTGCGAGCCCGAAGGGCAAAGCAATCTCCAACTTTATGACGGGGACGCTTCGTCAGTCTACGCTTCGTCTTCGTTCGCCTGTCGGCTCACTCCGCTCAGCGCGGGACCTGCTTGCAATGACGATATAGACTTAAAACGGCGTCAGTCGCCATCCGAACCCGACTCGGTTCCAAGCGGCACGTAACGCCCTATGAATTCGACCGCGTCCTCCCACAAGTGAAAGTTCATCTCCTCGTCGCTTTGAATGTGGCGGATGGAGCCGCGATAGGGATGCTGGGATGTCTCTTCAACGGTTTCCCGCACTTCGTTTAGGACAAAGCGGATGACAAAGGAGGAAATGAGAGGAGGCTGGGAGTCCATTGCCATTAGGATAGCAGGCGATGGTAACAGGGGAGTTACAGGGGATGGTCAAAAATTTCCTCCTTCGTGTTTTATTGACATGGAATGATTCGAATGCAAAATCCCACAGTCCTCTCCCCAACCCTCCCCAAGCGGGGAGGGAGCCAAACCCTCCTGAAACTAAATTGCCCAGCTATGGAAAATCATCAAACTCATCACACAACAAGCCCCTTCACTATCTTTCCCCAACCTCGTTGATTATCTGTTTTGATGCTCTTGCATGTATGCTCGTAATAGCAAATTGATCTTCGTTTGATAGCCCCGTCCCTGCTTTTTGTACCATTCCAGTACAATGCTATCCACACGCAAGGTGATTTGTTTTTTTGTGCGCGGCTTGAGACCACGCCTGACGATGATTTTTGCAAACATTTCTGGCGTAATTTCTGGCGCATCGGAAAGATCGATATCTTCGTCTTTCATTTTGTCGAGACGGGCAAAGTCAGTTTGAGATTTCTTTGAAATAGGTTTCTTCTTCATATCTTGTTGCCTTTCGGGCTGAAATGATACAAATCAAGAGATCAGCCCACACCCACCAACTGCTCATATAACTTCTGCGTCTCAGGCGCGGGGCTGACATCCAGTTCGTCGCGCAGGGTTTGGACACAGCGTTGATACGTGCGACCAATCTGTCCTCTATCGTTCAGCCCATTGTATGCCAGCATCAAGTGACGGTAGGCGCGTTCCCAGCAATTGTCCTGATTCAAAATCCGCTGGCAAAGTTCAATGACTTCGTTAAATCGTTTTTGCAGGACAAAAATTTCAGCCAGCGCATCGGCGCTTTCGAGGAACAAAGCAGATAGCCTTTCACTTTCCTCCGCCACCCAAGTTTCATAAAGCGCATCGGGCAAATATTCACCCTGATACAACTCCATCGCCTTTCGAAGCAACATAGGATTCCCTTTTGCTTCTTTCGCCGCTTTTGAAAACTCCTCAGCGTCCAGCCATATATCGGCTTTGGGGCGTAAACCGTACGTTGTTCCTTCACGCAGGATGTAAGCAGATTCAGACCCCGCATCCCGTTCGGGTTCGAGAACCTGATACAGTGTATTCAGCGTGATCTTGAAATTGCGCTGGGCGATGGCTGGGTCTGCGTCCGCCCAAAGATATTCACAGATCTGATCGCGGTCGAGCGGTGAATGACGATACGTCAACAGCAACTGGAACAACTGCCTCGATTTTTCGCGCCGCCAGCCATTGGACGGGATCGCCTCTTCCCCCCTCCAAACTTGGAATCCACCCAACGTGAGGACTCTCAACTGGTAGCCTGGATACCACTCAATCCCCGTCAGCCCAAGCCCCTCGGATAAGACTTGGGCAACGTAACCGCTTTCCCATCCCTTTTGCGAAGCGTAGATGAGCAGCGGCACGAAGATGCGTTCATCCAATGCGCCCAGCATCGACGGGTGTGTGAACAGGAAATCATAACCATTCGTCTGACAGGTCGCAAGCACTTCGGGCAGAGTCTGTGTGAGGCGGTCGAATTGTTTGCGTTTGAAGTATCCAAGCGACAACCATAGCCGTGCGGCGCTGCGCCCGAACGGATCACTGCATTCCTGAAAACCTGTCACCGCCCTGCCCAACCATCCCTCGGCGGATTCGTATTGACCAGCCAGAGTCGAAACTCGCGCCCATTGTTAAGCGGATCAACGATGCGATCCATTCATCGCCTGCCTGTGCGGCGATCTCGATGGATTCCTGCGCGTGAGTTAATGCTTTGGTTAAATCACCAGCATATCCATACGAACGGCATAATCCCCAGCCTGATTTGACTCGCAATCTCGGCACTGCCAACATGCGGCTGATCTCGATGCTCTTCTCGTATTGCTGGCGTGCCTTGGCATAGTTCTCCGCGCGTTCCTTGAAACTTCCGAGAAGCATCCACGCATGTCCCTGGCGCATATAACCCACCGCGCTGACGAACGGAGAGTCCAACGACTCGCCGCGCCGCGTACCTTCCAGCGCGGCTTGATACGCCAATTCGGGTTCGCCCTGCATGGTATAGATGAAGGATAACAGCAACAACGTTTCGCGGTGCGCGCGCGGGGTTTGAACGGGTTTTGCCCTCTCGGCTTCGGCGCGTTCTTCCAACCCTCTTCTTGCTTCATTGAAACGACCCGTGCGCAGCAACACGCGAAACCATAACTGCTCATTGGTCGGACCTTCCATCCGCAGACCTTCCGCGCGCTGACGCAGACGTTCCGCCTCTTCCACACGCCCGGAGTTGAGTTTGTTTTCTGACAACAGCTCAAACAGACGAACCTGTGCCTCGCGATCCTCGAACCCATCACTCAGACGAATGGCTTCTTCGAGTAATTGTTCTGCCTTGCTTGGATCAACGGTATCAAGATATACGCGCGCCTGCCCGCGCAAGGCGCGCGCGATGCCGTCCTGTTGTCCGCGGTTGCGCCAGATGGTCTCTGACTGTTTATACCAGCCCAATGCTTCATCGAAGCGGCTGTGTAAACGGGCAAGCTCTCCCAGCATGAAAATAAGCATGGGATGTCCGTGCAGGACCTCCGGCGGCAATGAATCGATGTACATCGCTAGCGTATCGAGTCTTCCCACGCTGAGTAAATTTCCTGAATACTGATCCAGCAACTCCGCGACCGCGTCCCATGCCTGCGCTTCGAGCAAATGATAAATAACAGATTCAGGATCATCCCGCGTTGAAAAATAATCCGCCGCAAAACGATTCCATTGTTGACGCTGCTCAAACGTGGATTGCTGGCGCAAAAAGTTATGGAAGATATGATGGTAACGCATCACGCCTTCGGCGGTCTCGACGATGAACAAATCCTGACGCCGCAGATAGGCAAGCATCGAAGCAGAGTCGCCCACAGGGTTGCCCACTGCCCATCGAAGCGCATCGCAGACCTCAGGCGTCAGATCGCGAAGCGTGGATGTGATCAGCAGAAACTCGCGCACGTCTGCAGATTGTCCCGCAAAGACCTCGCGCGCCAGCAGGTCAAAGAGCGCATCCAGTGAAGCCGCCTGCCAATGCGCTGGAAAATCAAGCGAGCGCACAGATTGTGTGCGCAGGTTTTGCCAGATGAGTTGCAATGCAATTGCCCAGCCTTCGGTGTAAGTGAGCAGCGAATTCGCCTCATCCATTGTCAGTTCGACGTTGTAATGAGTGATGAACAACGCGGTGATTTCATCGGCAGTAAAGGTCAGCGCAAATTGATCCAGAAATAGCACTTCCCCCTTTGCACGCCAGCGCGAAAGGTTCGGCAGCGAGAGCGTCGGGCGACCCGACAATAGCACATGAAAATTCACGGGAGCCAGACCGATCAAACGGTCTAAAAGATGCGGCACTTCGCCCGTATCCGTAACATGATGCGCATCGTCAAGAATTAGCAATGCAGGGGAAATAAGATTGTTGCTTAACGCATTGATGATCTGATCGAGAATCCCGCGCCACGGCAACGGACCTTGTCCGCCGCTCCAGGATTTAAGGAACACTACAGGCAAATCTTTTATATCGGGAATTGCCTGTCCTATCGCATGGCATAAATGCAGGAGGAAAACCAGCGGATCATTATCTTCATCACTCACCTGATACCAGACAATAGGTTGAGTCTCCGCTGACAACTCTGCTAATGCCGTGCTCTTGCCATATCCCGCGCCCGCCTGAAGGACCGTCAGCCGATACTCAAAAGCCTGCTTCAATGTTTGGCTCACGCGTGGACGGGGTAAGGTCCGCGCATTGCGCGGAGGTGGAATGATCTTGGTACGGAGAACGGTGTGGAGAAACATCATTAGGCAGTTGAAGTGTATCGCGGAATTGTCGAATCTTACAACGACCTGAAATGATTGCTTCGTGGCCATCTTGACCATTTACCCAGCTTCATGAAGTCGAAGTACTCTCTTTGTCATATGGGCAGATATTGGTCGCGAATTTCGCTCAATCTCCAAAAACTGCTTGATCAGACTTACAAGTCGTTTTGAAATCTCTTCGTTTCTGGGCAAAAAATGTCCCACTGAATACCGCAAATGATTTCATCGAAAAACACCCCCTAAGCCAATTACGCTGCGCGGGTTCGAATCCCATCGGAATCGCCAAGGATGACTTAAAAGAATTGAGTTAAATGTGTACATCTCCATATCTGAGATAAGTTTGTATAGCTAATCAAAAGAGGACAACTACGCCTCGATCTTTCTAAACCCTCACACAGCTACCATGAAAAATCCGATGGCATACAGAGATAACATTCCAACCGCCGTCCACACGGATTCCAATCCCAACCCGCGGATCAGGATATTCTGTAACCCATTCATCGCCCAGGCAGAGGGCAGTGCCTTGCCAATCGCGGCAAATGCGCCGCCTGTTGACTTAAGATAGAATCCTTGTGCTTGACCTAATCGGTAAGGTGACATTTGAGTGTATCTATGACAAGTTTGATTGAAAACGTTATGATGATTATTTGGAAACTTGATTTATGTGGGTCGCAACCTCGCCGCGGAGTGCATTTTGCAGGTGTCACTTTCGAATGTCTGCCGCCATGCAAGCGTGGGAAATTCGAAAGTAAAATTATGAGTGGAGAAAAGCGTCTTAGTCTGAAAATAGCAGTTCAGGGACATAGGTTCGGGCCGCCTCCTCTGAGCGGTCCACACGCGACGGAGAAATGCGAACACATCGGGCTGTGCGTGATCAGGAGCGGATGCGACAGCCCGTCGTGGGATGAGTTCATCACCAATTAGCCAAAGTCTAGTACACCTTGGCATAAATAAGTGTTTGGTTAAGCGACCAGCGCTTTGCCTTGATAAGTCCACTTGAATGGTTTTGCCATAGTACGGTTGTAGTATTCGATAAAAGCCAGAACCTTGCGTTTGAGATCATCCACAGAAGTGAAATTACCGCGTTTGATGACTTTTCGAACCAAGATACTGAACCAAATTTCGATCTGGTTCATCCAGGAAGCATGTTTGGGCGTGTAATGAAAAACGATGCGATGTGTTGGGTCGCTCAAAAAAGCAGCCCGGGAAGCCTTGGATTTCAAAATGCCCAATTTGCCTTTCACGCCCAAATCGATAGCAAGGTCTGATTCTTCTGCGACATAGCGAACCAGCGATGCAGACATATGCGTGTTGAGATTATCGCTGATAAAGTCCCATTTGCTGGTCAGTGGGTCTGAATTGACACGGTTCATGATATGCTCCACAAAATCTTTTTCATTGCGTGTCTTGTTGGCTGTACAAGCAACCAATTCTCCATGCGCAACATCAAAGTTGCAAGTAAAAGACAAAGTACCATGCCGTTTATATTCAAACTCACGCAATTCTACTTTACCAGGCAACATGGGCAAATCAGGATGTTTGCGTTCTAATGCCTGAACACCCGTCATTTCATCTATGCTTTCAGTGCGTTGTCCCTGTTTGGCTCTCTCAGGAGCTTGTTTGTAGACTTCGTTAATATCGGTAACTTTGTCGTCAAAATCTGCTTCGTAGGCTGGTGTCAGCCAATAGCGACTCAGATGTGGCTTTATGTCAGCCTCTTTTTAAAAGCCTCGCCGCATGTCGAGGAGAGATGTTTGTAACAATCTTGCGCTTCTTCAGTTCATCGGCAATTTCGCGCGCTGTCCAGTTTGTGATCGGTCTACCGTGTTTTTCAGGCTTTTCACAGGCCAGCGCTTCTATCTGACAACGTTGATCTGCCGTGATTTGGGCGGGCGCTCCCGGACGTGGCGCATCTTGTAAACGATCTTCAATACTCAAGTCCTCGTAGGAAATACTTTGCAACTTTACCCAACGATTTCGCCATAGACCGACCGTATCTAAAGTCGTCTTGTACTCTTGAGCAATCTCTTTGTTCTTTTGTCCGCGTGCTGCCGCTAAAACGATTCTTGCTCGCTTTGCGATTTGCTGCCCAACTTGATGTCGCTTGATCAATTTCTCTAAACCTTGTTTTTCAGCGTCCGACAGATTCACTACTTGCGCCTTGGCTCCTCGCATTTTGCCATCTCCTTCATGAATTTGTCTTATCCTATTCCAAAGTCCCATTTATGCCAAGATGTACTAGAGTGCTGATCACCCCTATATCTGCGCCCCTGGCGGGATTTGAACCCACAACCCACAGCTTAGAAGAATTTGGGTTGCAGTGAATAATCTGTCCAATGGGAATAATACTTCCAATATGTCCAATGTTTCTACTCAAAACAGGGCTTTTGCTCCAATATGTCCAATCTCTCCAATAAGTTTATTCAGTCAGCCCTACTGTTGTCCTACCATAAGCACTACTATTGTCCTACTTTTTTTAACCAGTAGAAAGCCGATGTTCTCACTACACCTCTGATCAAACAATCCTTGCCTCCCGTTCATATTACCGGATCTTACGAAACGCTGTCAAGCATTTCCTTCCACAGCGAGTCCAATCCCAAACGAGTTGCCCATCCCTCAATATAGTCCAGATCAAGTTCATCCTTTTTTGATTTGATGATCGCTGCAATGTCTCGGGAATGCTTCGATTGCTTACTCACTCCAAAGTAAATAAGCTTATACAGAATGAGATCTTCCGGCGAATGGATATATACCTTGCCGATTGGAGGTCCATAGTCAATAAGGTCACGCCGTCGGAATGCACTTTGGCGCAATTCATCCCCTTCACGCACCGGATATAGATCAGCTTTGAGCCCACTGTAAATATGTATAGCATTGATCGGGATATCCGCCCGGTCCTCCACAACTGCATCCAATATGATTTCAGCAGGCACGAGCATATCTCTCTTCTCGAGTTCTTTCGAAAGTTTCTTGATGGACTTGATAGGTATCTTGACCACCAGATCTAAATCCTGGGTGGCACGCGGTTCTCCCCATGCCCACTCCGCGATCGCCCCTCCAATCAAATATTCGACACCAGATGCTTGAAGTGCATCAATCACCAACTTGAGAAAACCGGCAAGATCCAAAGGTTTCTTTTTCATGGTCTGTATGCTCGCTGCAATGCCATTCGATTGGCTTCAACCAGTGATAGTTTCGGATTTTCCTGTCGAATGCGATATGCCACTACCTTCCTTGCTGTATCGCTAATGGAACATCCTTGGGAAAAACGATCTGACGGGGACAGTTTCTGATAGATGTCTATTTGATGTTGATCAACCTCACCTGCACTGCTTTTCAATATTTGCTTGAATTCAGGAGATAAGCCAGGTTGACCTTGCAGATAGTAGCCTAGCCGACTTTTATTCCGGCTATACAGCAAAGACAAACCTGCAGTCCGAAGCGCCATCTTTACTATGCGCATATCACGATAAAAAATATCCTGCCATGCAGATAATCCGAAACAGTTTCTCCCCAATCGGAGTTCAACACGTACGATCAGTTGAGCCCGGGTAAGGTAACGTTCATTCCATAGAATCTCCAACAAGGCAGAACGCCGTGCAGTTGTAATATCACGCTGGATGGCATCCTGAAAGATGATTTCTTTAGCTACAGGGAATGAGTTATTTATAAACATGCTGACATTATACCTGATTTATAAATCAGGTATAAATATTCATCGAGAACAGATCGTTACCGGAAATCGCAGGTTCGAATCCCGTTGGGACCGCCAAGAATAATGCGAAAGAACCGATCCAAAAGCTCCTTATGATCCTTGTTTCAGGTAAAAGATAATCGGTTTTGGTGACACCGATGTTGCATTGCGCTATTTCATGTTTATTGGCAAGACCAAGGAGTACAAAGTTATTTATTTCGCTATAACGAGTTATTAGTTATGAGCGTAGCTTGATTCCGTATTTTGTGCCTCGGCCCAATGCACAATAAAGATCGATTAGCCTGTCAAAATCGCTATACCAAAGACAAGGGGGAATATTGTATTGTTATAGCTTTGGCCGATGATCGTCCCCAATGGCATTTGTATCAACATTGAAATTACTCCAAACAAGATCGGGAAAAACTCTCCAAGAGCATATTGTTCCTGGAAAATCTGCTGGGCAGAATTCAAATAACCGAGGAAAAACCCTCCCACCAAGCCAGCAGACACAGTGTATCCTAACGCCGCACGATTCTTTAAAATGAAAGAAGTGGCTTTAATGGTGTGATGTAACGAAAAAGGAGTGCGGTTTTCA
The DNA here is from genome assembly GCA_963753655.1 of uncultured Chloroflexia bacterium. Lineage (GTDB taxonomy): Bacteria > Chloroflexota > Anaerolineae > Anaerolineales > Villigracilaceae > Defluviilinea. The sequence continues at coordinate 470,371 of CAVWDB010000006.1, read as the reverse complement.
AGAGATAATGTTTCCGGCATTCGCAAAGCAAACCATATCAAGTTTATCAGAGCAATAATCACAAAGCCCACAAAAATTCCCCGCCACCCAACAAACAACAGGATGAACTGACCCAGGGAAGGCGCTAACATTGGGACCAGAATGAACACGGTCATTACAAACGACATAACTCGTGCCATCATCCGCCCTGCATAACGATCACGGACGAGAGCCATTGTAATAGCCCGCGGTGCAGAAACACCGATTCCCTGCAACAATCTGCCCGCCAGCATCGTGGGAAAGCTGGTTGCAAAAATCGCCACGAAAGATCCAATCATATAAACACCATAGCCCGCATAGACTGCTGGTTTGCGGCCCGTGCTGTCTGAAAGAGGTCCAAAAAACAGTTGCCAACAGCCATCCCAAGAAAAATCACCGAAATAATCAGCTGTCTTTCATTTACGTTCTGAATACCCAATTCATGCCCAATTGTGGGCAGTGCCGCCATCATCGCGTCAATGGACAAAGCGGTAAGCGACATCATCAAAGATACGATGAGGACGAACTCTACAAAGGAAAGTTCGGGGTTTCGAGTTTTCAATTTCATTCCTGTTTAACTTTTCGATATTTATTATTACATTAGACAAACTTAAGACAATATTGATTCCATGATTAATGTGAAAACAATAATCGGTTGCTGATTAAGAACTACAGAAACGATTTTACCCATACTTCCACCCAATCAATTATGTTTTATTGCTCCATCTCCCGCAATCATCATTCCGTTATCCACACATACAAATTCTTCGGGCCATGCACACCAAGCGTCGTTGTCAGCTCAATATCCGCGGTGCGGCTTGGACCTGTAATAAATACCAGATAATTGCTATTTTTAGACTCGGCAAAGACCTGATGCATATCCGCCCTCAGCATTTCAGGGCGTACAATGGCTAGATGGACGCGAGGCAGTAAGTGAAACAGCGCGTGGCTTTTCAGCTGACGATTTCAGGATAAGAGTTCCTGTTTCGGATAGAAGATAATCGGCTTCGGTAATACCCAAGTCACAGTGAGCAATTTCATGTTTATCAGCATTCGGGGAAATGAGTTCGACGCCAAGAGACTGCAGAGTTTCAGTAATGCCTAATTGACTTAGATGGGGCTGTATCCCAGACCGTCACTTTTTGAATATTTTGTTCAGTTACAAGAGTTTTCAGGGCAGAGGCAATGTCAGCGGGAGAAAGTTGTTGTCCAACACCAGAAAGTTTCCTGATCTCATCAAGAAAAAGTTCAATTTCATCATGCAAGATTTGGGGAGACGTGGCTCATAGATAGCAGGACGCAGACCGAGGGAATTTGAGCGGTGCGCCCTAAAGAGCGGCGAATGTTTTCAAGTACGGGATTGGTCATCGAGTAAATTCCTTTTCTTTAGCAGAGCGCACAGTCCACCACTCTCTGAATCTCGCACTGAATGGCGGAAGTGGACGAACCTTCGTCCAACGGCTCAGTGGATAGGGCATGTTTGATAGCCAATTAATTTTGCGAAAGAACGGATGATGATCGGCAGCAGGCGCGCACCAAATCGATAAATCCAGTTTTGGGCAAGTGCCAATGATGCAAGATCTAGCAGTCGCACGGATGGGCACCGGATGGTTGGCAGAGCAATTTCGTCTCCTTCAGCAACACGACGCCGAAGATGGCGCAGGATCGTTGGGATGGGGATTTTGACTGGACAAACATCTGCACATGCACCACAGAGCGTGGAGGCATACGGCAGTTCACGCGCGGTCTTGCGTGCCATACATCTGTGGCGAAAGGATCGCGCCAATGGGACCAGAGATAAATGAACCATAAGCGAAGCCACCTACATTTTTATAAACGGGGCAAACATTGGCGCACGCGCCACATCGAATACACTTGAGCACTTCACGACCTATGGGATCCTTGAGAACTCTGAATCTTCCGTTATCAAGCAAAACAAGATGAAACTCCTTCGGACCAAACTCCCCTTCTTCACGGCGCGGACCTGTAATGAATTGTGTATAGGTGGAAAGTTTTTGTCCCGTGGCAGAACGTGCCAGATAATTTGAGAAAGACAGTGAGCGACTCCCAATCAGGAATGACCTTATCAATTCCCACTACCGCGACATGCAGATCAGGCATAGTGGTACACATGCGGCCATTCCCTTCATTTGTCACCATCACCAGTGTCCCGGTTTCAGCTATCAAAAAATTGCCGCCGGAGATTCCCATTTCGGCATTGAAAAATTTTTCGCGCAATATCTCACGGGCGATGCGGGCCAGTTCGATGGGATCAGCCGGAGCATCGATATCAAGTTTCTCACTAAATAGCGCCAGCGATCTCTTCTTTTTTGAGATGCACCGCCGGAACGATGATATGAGATGGACCTGTGCCTGCCAAGCTGGATAATGTACTCGCCGAGATCAGTTTCGATCGCCTGGATGCCCGCCTGTTCCAGGGCGTGATTTCAATTCGATCTCCTCGGTCGCCATAGACTTGGACTTGACAGCCAATCTTGACATTATTTTCTTTCGCAATTTGAAGGACGATTCGACGCGCCTCTTCCGCAGTCTCCGCCCAATGGACATGTCCACCTGTCTCTGCAACCTTTTCTTCAAGGCGCGTGAGATACACATCCATGTTTTCGATGGTGTGCTGGCGGATATCAGAACCTATCTGGCGCAACTGCTCCCATTGTGGCAATTCAGCGACACGGGCAGCACGTCCACCCACAAAGCGACTCGTCGCCTGCTGTACAGCTAGAGGAATGCTGGGCGGCATATGCTCGCTGTACTTCTCAAATCCTATATAAGCGTGCGAAGTTCGATGGCTCATTTCAGTATCTTCTTTCGCCGACAGTAAATCAATAATATGCATGGCACGGATGTTGGATCCCGCCTTATGCAATCCTCCCGCGATATTCATCAAGCATCCTGGCTCGCAGATGACAACCGTATCCGCACCGCTGGCAACAATATCTTTGACTTTGTTTTCCATCATCGAACGGCTGACTTCGGGATAGGTCACTGTAAACGCACCACCAAATCCACAGCAGGTTTCCTCCTCCTTTAACGACACAAACTCCAACCCTTTGACAGCGTTGAGCAGAGTTTTCGCTTCGGTTTCGAGTCCCATCTCACGGAGATAATGGCATGATGCATGGTATGTCACTTTATGCGGATATACCGCGCCAATGTCTGTGACCTTGAGTACGTTGACCAGATATTCAGTGAATTCAAATGTACGGGAAGCAATATCCACAGCCAGAGCATGTTCAGCCGTCCCTTCTCGAAATAGCGAAGGATAATGATGCTTGACCATGCTAACACAAGAACCCGAAGGGCCAATAATCGGCGCGTCACTTTTGGCAAAGGCATGCATGAAGTTCAAGTGCCACAGGACGCGTTTTATCTTCAAAACCATTATTGAAAAGCGGTTGTCCGCAACAGGTTTGTTCAGGAGGAAAGATCAATTCCACGCCGAGTCGCTCCAGTAGATGGGTCATATTCTGGAGCGTGGATGTATAGAACTGGTCGCCGAGGCAGGTAATAAAAAGTTGGGCTTCAGGCTCACACATCAATCTTCAACTTGCTCGCGTAAGAATATTCGCCATCGTGCAAGCCACCATCCACACTGATGATCTGCCCTGTGGTTTTGCTGAATTTGCTACTGCTCAACAGATATGCCATTTCAGCCTGGTCTGCCAGCGTGATCGGCGACTTCGTCAAAGTCCGTTGGGCATAAAATTGCGCCAGTTTGCTCGCGAAATGCTTCGGTCGATTCGCTTTCATCAAAAGTAATGTTGTATTTCGTCAAGGAACTGAAATCACACGGTCGCGCGGGAACATACTGCTTCCTTCCACGACGGTCGCAGGCGCCAGCCCGTTCACTCGCACCAATGGCGACAAGTTCAATCGCCAGCTCGCGCACCAAATGATTTGCCGCAGCTTTGCTGGTATCGTAAGCAAACGATCCCTGCTTGGCAACCGCGGCATTCGCGCTGGTCGTGATGACCAGGCTGTTCCGAAGCCCCTGTGCCTGCCAGATCTTTTTGGCTTCATCAGCCACGAAGATACGGACCCGTAGCGTTGATCGCATACGTAAACGCCCATTTGTCGTCAGGGATATAACCTTGTTTATCAGGAGACACAAAAATGCCTGCAGTGATAATGATGTTGTCAACGCCGCCGTAAGCCAGTACGATGTTTTCCAGCATCGACCTGATACTTTCGCGCATAGTAACATCCACGGCCAACGCGACTGCAGGGCCACAGGCTCGATATGCCCGTCCCGGCAACGCCAATGCCCACACCATATTTCTGGATCAGCTCATCCGCAGTTTGTCCGGCAGTCTTCGAAAGTCCGCACAGACCACATGCGCGCCTTCGCTGGCAAATCGATGTGCGGTTGCTTTTCCGATGCCGCTGCCGGCGCCGATGACCACGACCACGTTGCGAGCAAATTCCTTTTCCGGCGGCATGCGTTTCAACTTGGCTTCTTCCAACAGCCAGTACTCGATATCAAAGGCTTCCTGGCGCGGCAAGCCCTGATACTCGCTGATGGCTTCCGAGGATCGCATCACCTCGATTGCCAGCGAATAGAACTCTGCCGTTACCCGGCTCTCGCTCTTATTCTTGCCCCAGGCGATCAATCCCAAACCTGGGATCAGGATGACGGTTGGATTCGGGTCGCGCATCGCAGGTGAATTGGGATGCTTGCAGGCTTCGTAATAGGCTGCGTAGTCGGCTCGATACTGGACCAGGCCCGCTTCCAGTTTCTCGATCAGCGTCTCCACCGTTTCACTCTGCGGATTCCAATCGACATAGAGCGGCTTGATCTTCGTGCGCAGGAAGTGATCCGGACACGAGGTCCCAATCTCAGCCAGGCGGAAGCGTCGACACTGTTTACGAATTGCAGCACATTTTCCGTTACGTGCACCGTGCCGATGAAACGATTCGACTGCGACACCTTCCCGCGCAGTACAGGCAGTATTTTGATGAGGATCGCATTGCGGGTCTTCTCGTCCAGCGATTGATATTTCTGCCCGCCGAAGGTTTTCTCGCCCTTATCATGCTGTTCGATATAACGTGCGGATTTCTCTATCAGCGTAAGCGTAAGTTCATAACATGCCTTGTCATCGTTTGCCCAGTTGATGAGACCATGCTGTCCCATCACCAAACCCTTGAGATCCGGGTCCTGCTTTAGCTTCTCTTTCATCACCAATCCCAGATCAAACCCGGGACGCTGCCAGGGCACCCAGCCGACCGCTTCCTCAAAGATCTGCTGTGTGAGGCGTTCCTGATCCCTGCTGGCTGCAATCGCGATGACCGAGACCGGATGCATGTGATCCACGTGCCGGAACGGGATGAGTCCATGGAGCGGCGTGTCAATCGAGCTGGCAGCGGGATTCAAGCCATAGGTGGTGTGACGATACATCTCCACCATTTTGTCTTCGATGTCGGACTTCACGCCTTTGGTTTCCGCGCTGTTATAGATATTCTCAAGGGACAGAAATTTATCCATGTACAGAGAGGCGAAATTTGTCGCGTGCCGATGTGCGCAAGTCACCACCCGAGCCTTTGACCCAGAGTACATCCACTTCCTCCCCACTCAACGGATCCGTCATGCGGACTTTTGAGGAGGTATTCCCACCACCTGTATTCGTGATGCGCCGGTCTGCGCCAAGGATGTTGCTGCGATAGCGCAACCGTTCGACAGGATCGAGCTGATCCGCGACTTTGTCATCCCACAGATAATTGACATGCTCAAATTTTTCAGACTTTGTTACCATATTCTTCCTTTAATGATGTTCATCAATAAGAAACTACAAATCATCTCAAAACACCAAGCCCCGTCACACCTGCACTGCACCACGCCCTTCGGGCAGGCAGTGCGGTGCAAGTGTTGCGAGCGGAGCGAAGCAATCTTACAAGAACTAACCTATGAAAATGGAGTAAGAGATTGCTTCGTCCTCGCATGAGATCAGAATTTGTTATACGATTCGCTCATCTTGCGGTATTCGATGAACGGTTCATTGATCTGCTTTGCGCAATAACATGATCTGGCACGCCTCCTCCAGTGTGGAGGACCAGAAAAAGGCTTCATCCAGAGTCTGTCCGGTCGCGAAACTGCCATGTCCGCGCAGCATGATGATCTTGTAATTCTTGAGCGCTTCGGCAACTTTGTTCGCCATCTGCGGTGTGCCGGAGGCAAATTCCTCCATCACAATGGGAACCTTCTTCAGCAGGTAGGAAGCCTCGTTATCAATCGGCACGATTTCATCGCGCGAAAGCGAAAACGCGACCGATGTCCGCGGGTGACAATGGCAGATCGCCAGCGCAGGCGTGTTCAGGTAGATGGTGCGATGAACCAGAAGTTCCGTAGAGGCCAGTGCTACACCACTGTCGTTCTTATCCAATCTGGTTTCGATGAGGTCATGGGGTTTCAATTGCCCCAGCATCGCGCCGCGCCGCTTGATGACCACCCGGTCGCCCAGGCGGATGGATAGATTGCCACCGTGGGAGGAAATCATATCGGCTGTATACAGGTCGCGACCGATGTCGCGAAACATTTCGTAAATTCGTTGATCAACCATTGCAAACTCCTTTTGCGCTCAATTCAACAAACTCGCCAGGCCCAGGTCGGTCAGTTTCTGCTTGCTGGGCACACCGTTCTGGTCCCAGCCGCGGGTGCGATAGTATTCCTTCAACATGGGTTCCAGGTGTGAGACCCATCCTTTCGAAGGCCCATCCTCCGGTGCTTCGGTGAGCAGCCGCGGCGGGAGAGTGTCATCCTGATTAGTAAACCCTTCGCGGTTGTTGTACAGCCGTTCCATATTCCAAACCCTCTCACCTGCTTTGATCAATTCGCCGGTCGCATACTGGATGCCGGTCACCGCGCTCAGGACGCGGGCGAAGTATTCGTCCGCCACGCCCATATTGGTGAATTTGCAGATCACGAGTGAATTGATCGCGGCATTTGAATTCTGGTTCAGGATCACGAAACTGGACTTTCCCTGCACCTGGAAGCGATCGATCAGCTTCGGCAATCCCAACACTTCGAGACCGATCATATTGCCGCGCATGTGACAGCCGCCGCGGTTCGACGTGGCGTACAGCAATCCCTGTCCCTGCAGGCCGCGCGGGTCGTAGGCAGGCATCTCCATGCCTTTGGCGGACATGGAAAGCTCGGGGTGGCCATACTTCGTCGCCAGACGCAGGCTGCCATCGGTCAGTTCAGAGCCGATGTCCTTTCGATATGCCATGGCTTCCACTGTGGGGGCAAGCTGGTCAGCGCGTCCGAAGCGGAGGTCCGAATCCAGATACCCTTTTTCGGAAAGCTCCATGGCACAGGCAATCGTCGAACCGGCGGAGATGGTATCGATTCCCAGGTCATTACAAAGGGCATTGACCTCGATGATCGCTGGCAGATCATCCACGCCACATTGTGCGCCAAACGCCCACGTGGACTTAAACTCAGGTCCCTCACCCTCCACATTTTCCGTTTTACTGATGCGCGTACATCCAATCGGACATGCCCAGCACGAAGAGTTCTTGACCAGATATTTCTCCGTCAACTCCTCGCCTGAAATCGCGTCGGCGCCTTCGAACTGTGTCTGCTGATGGTTGCGAGTGGAAAGCGCACCGATGTTGTTTATGATGTTCATCAAAACCACGGTCCCAAACTCAGGCAATGCCTGGCTGGTGAGTGGACTTGCTGCCAGTAACTTGCGCGTTTCATACAGCATGAATTTGAACTGCTCCGGATCTTCAATTCCGGTGCGCTGTTTGCCTTCCACTACGATGGCTTTCAAATTCTTGGATCCCATCACCGCACCAGGGCCGCCGCGTGCCAAAGCACGCTCGCGATCATTCATGATGGACGCCAGGCGACTCAAGTTCTCGCCTGCCGGTCCGATGCAGAGCACGTTGCGCCGGTTATTGTTCTGCCCGAGCTTTTCGGTGAGCGCGAACACGCGCATTCCCCACAACTCGGTCGCGTCGTGAAAGGCGATCACATCATTTTTTATTTCGATCCAGACCGGCTTCTCCGCCTTGCCGCGGACGATCATCACATCGTAGCCTGCCTTCTTGAACTGCATACCCCAGAAACCTCCTGAATTTGCATCCAGGACGGTTCCGGTGAGCGGGCTTTTCGTGGTGACCGAAAAACGATTGCTCGTCTGATAGCCCGTTCCGGTGAGCGGACCATTTGTAAAGATCAAGACATTTTCGGGCGAAAGCGGGTCCACATCCGGGCCCACCATGTCCCACAATAAACGCGCTCCCAGCCCGCGTCCCCCAATATACTGACGCGCCATCTCCATATCCAGCGGATATGTTTTATAGGTCAGTGTTTTCAGATCAATATCTAAAACTTTTTCCGTCCATCCTGTCATAATGTTCTCCTTTTCCGCCAGCGATCGGCGGGAATATTGCGATGAGATCCTGTTCTGACACCTTTGCATCACTCGTATTTATGTCCATTGACTGTGATGATCACATGTGGACGGAGTTCTCAGTCTCAAGGATAACTCCATCGAGGGCAGGATTCTGTTTCACCAGTTCGTTCAAAACCACCCCGACAGTCGATCCCGAATGGAGAGTTCCTTCGTCCCTGCGAGTTTTCGCAGATTGGCATATAGTTTTACAATGGGCATTATCCCTTCGACAATTCCTTCTTCTCGTAATCCTTTATCACGCTCATGAAATCAATACCGACAGGGACATTCTTCTTCTCGCAATAGTAATCCCAGACCGCACTGAACGGCATGGATTTGAGTTCTTCCTGCAGGGCCAAACGGCTGGAGAAATCTCCTTCCACTTCATACCTTTTCAACATATCCTGCGGCTCCAGCATTGCGACCAGTAAGGCACGCAATGTGTTGCGCGCACCGATAGTCCATGCTGCGATACGATTGATGCTGGCATCGAAGTAATCCAAGCCAATATGAACACGCTCCAACGCATCTGCACGGACGATCTCGTTGGCAATAGCTTGCGTATCATCGTTGAATGTAACCACATGGTCGCTATCCCAGCGCACGCCGCGGCTGACGTGCAGGAGAAACTCGTCGATATATAGCAACATGGAAGAGATCTTGTCTGAGATGGTTTCGGTGGGATGGAAATGTCCACTATCTAACGTGAGCAGTATCTTGCGGCTGACGGCGTATGCGGCGTAAAACTCCATGGAGCCGACCACATAACTTTCAGAACCAATGCCAAAAAGTTTCGGCTCCACGGCATCGAGGTTATGAGTCAACTTCTCAGCGAGGATCTTATCCAAGACTCAAGAAGCAGGCGTCGGGGCGTGGTGCGATCCGCAGGAGTATCCTTGTATCCATCGGGAATCCAGATATTCGTCACGGCAGGAGTCCCCAATTCTTTCCCAAACCAGTCACCGATCTTGCGGCTGGCAATGCAGTGTTCGATCCAAAATTCTCGTATCGCCTTGTCAGAGTGCGCCAGCGTGAACCCATCTGCTGAAAGCGGATGCGAGAAGCAGGTTGGATTGAAGTCGATACCGTGACCATTTTCTTTTGCCCAATCCTTCCAGGCAGTGAAGTGACGCGGTTCGATCTTGTTACGCTCCACTTTCTGATCGGACTCAAGATAAATGGCATGTAGATTTAAACGATGAGAACCAGGCAGAAGGCCATACACAACATCAAGGTCTTTGCGCAGTTCATCGGCAGTGCGCGCCTTACCAGGATAATTTCCGGTCGCGGCAATACCGCCTGTGAGTTCGCCACCAGGGTTCTCGAATCCACCTACGTCATCCCCCTGCCAGCAATGCAGGCTGATGGAAACTTTTTCAAGACGATCAAGAACCTTTTCGGTATCCACGCCAAATGCGGCGTAGCGCTCTTTGGCAAGATTGTAAGCACTTTGAGAATTTGATTCAGATATGGTCATGACTGCCTCTGGAAAATATTTTGTTTTACATTGAACTTCTTGCAGATTTGAAGTATTTCATCCGTACTTAATCCTTCGCCGATCTCTCCAGCAGAAAGATTGAAATATTCATATTTTGCAGCGGTCTCGGCATATTCCACACGGTCAGCAGCACGCTTGACCGAAACATCAGAGCGGGCCATTACGCCATGCTTTGCCCAGATGACAATGCGATGTTGGCGCAGTGCTTCCACATTGGCCGCCATTAGTTCGGTGAGCCAGGAAGTCGAAATGAAATAAAGCCAATTCCTCTAGGCAAGTTGATGATGGTCTCGGGCTGCCAGCGCAGGAGGTGTGTGTTCAGATATTTTTCATCCTGATAACGTGGGATGTGACTGAGATAGGTCAGGTGCATGGGCTGGGCATGAATGACTGCATGGAAGTTCGTACCGCTTGAAAGAATCTGATCGTAATGTACAGCAAGATGCGAATTGAATTCACTTGTCACCTGCTCGAAGCGGCGATGATACGATGTGTAAATTTTTCCAGTATGTCCGCCCTGATTGACAACAATGCAGGCGATATTGGCAGTCGGCTCATCGATAATTTCGCGAGCCGCCGCCCGGAGCCGCTTACAAGAAACGTTGCCCCTGCCAACTCAGGAACTGGCTGGGGTAATTCGAAATCATCGACGACTGGAAAACGTGTGCGAACTTCGATCGGCCAGCGCAAACAGACTGAGATATTGCCAGCCGCGCCTTCACTGGCTTCAATTTCGGCAAGATGTCGCCCGGCTTCACCCATCATGGTGAGCAGATCATTCAATTCGGGATAAGGTGCTTCAATCATTTTTCAATACCTATTCTTTCCATCAATGCAATAATTTTGAGTACGCTTCATCCCAACCATCATTGTGAGTTGGGTGATATTCTTCCACATCAAACGATGCCCGTACAACGGCTCGTGCATCGTTCAGCGAACCGAGATGTTCAAGCCCGATGGCTTGCATCAATACATTACCGATTGCCGTCGCCTCAACCGGACCCGTGACAACAACACGGTTTGTTGCATCTGCCGCGAATTGATTCAGCAAGCGGTTCTTTGTTCCACCACCGATAATATGGATCGGTGCGAATGGCTTGCCAGCAAGTTCTTCCAGCCTTTCAAGAACCCAGCGATATTTCAATGCAATACTTTCCAACACAACCCGAATGATCTCACCGTTGGTTTGCGGCACGACTTGGTTAGTTTCCGCACAATATTTACGAATTCTTTCTGGCATATCGCCCGGATGGAGAAAACGGTTGTCATCGGGATCTATCACTGCCAAGAACGGTTTCGCTTCAGATGCCATGCGTGTGATCACATCGTAAGACAAGTCATCGCCTTGATGCGCCCACGTACGCCTGCATTCCTGCGCCAGCCACAAGCCCATGATATTTTTCGATAATCGCCATGTCCCAAATACACCGCCCTCGTTTGTAAAGTTATATTCCAGTGCATTCTCCGTCAAACAAGGTTCGCGGACTTCCGCTCCCATAATGGACCATGTTCCCGAACTGATCCACGCAAAATCCTGATTCTGAGCCGGGACCGCTACCACTGCCGAGCCCGTATCGTGACAGGCAGGAACGACGATTTGGACTTCGCCTGCGCCTGTCTCTTCGGCAACAGGCTTGAGCAAAGTCCCGATCTGGGTTCCAGAATCAGTGATCGGCTCGAAAAGATGCGTAGGGATTTTCATCACATTCAACACGGCAGTCGCCCAATCCCGTTTGCGTGGGTCGAGACATTGGGTCGTAGTCGCATTGGTGAATTCGTTTGTGATCTCCCCACTCAACCAGAAATTAAATATATCGGGAATCGTGACGAAAGTCATTGCCACATCGAACAATGGAGATTTCTGTACCGACATCGCAAGCAATTGATAGAGCGTGTTGATCTGCATGAACTGGATGCCGGTGTTGGAAAAAATATCGCGCGCGACATGCGTTTGAATGCCTCATCCAACATGCCGTCTGTGCGTTCATCACGATAATGAAATGGATTGGATAATAACGAATTGTTTTTGTCGAGCAAAGCAAAATCAACACCCCATGTATCGAGACCAATGCCATCGAGCTGCATACCGTTTTTTACCGTGGCAGCAATCCCCGATTTAATTTCACTCCACAAACGCAGAACATCCCAATGAATGCCGTCGTTCAGGCACACAGGTCCGTTAGCGAAGCGATGTGTTTCGTACAGAGTCAGTTTATCGTTCAGGAGAGAACCGATGATTGTGCGTCCGCTTTCGGCGCCGAGATCAACTGCAAGATAATGTCTTTCTGTCATGAATTTCTGTTATATTTCCCCACCACAGATTACAAGTTTGATTTCCGCCTGTTCGATCAACTGTTTCCATTCCGAGGTAATCCCACTATCCGTGTAAAGGCATGTGATCTGCTCTGGGCGCACAACCGGGGTTAGGTCTTCAATACCCAGCTCACTGAATCAATTAGGGCAAAAACCTGCTTTGCCGACTTAATGGCTTTTCGCTTGAGTTGTGCCTCCTCCAAATGTACTTCGGTCAAGCCACGTTCCACACTAAATCCGCTGCAGGAGACGAATGCTTTATGAATATGCAATTCCCGTATCGCCTGTTCGCTAAACAATCCGGTCACCGACGATCCATCCGGGTTGAGTATGCCTCCGATCAAAATCACGGTATTCGAAGGGTTTTTAGCAAGCAGACGGGCAACATCAAGACCGTTGGTCACCACCCGCAAGCGCTGCCGGGTTTCCAACGCTAGTGCCAAATAATATGCAGTACTGCTGGCATCCAAAAGGATTGAGTCCCCATCTTGCACCAACTCAGCGGCAACTCGTGCAATGGCTTCCTTTTCAACGGCACACTCTCGGTGTCTTTCCGCAAAGGACGTATTGGTAAGATTTTTTTCGTTCTTGTATTGCCCCCCCATGAATACGGGTCAGTCGATGCTCTGCTTCCAGGCATTCAGATCGTTGCGTATTGTTCCTTCAGAAACATCTAAGGCTGCAGCGATCTCGATCACCCGCAGGTCAGATTGCCTGCGCAGTAAATCGATTAAGGATTGGCGACGCTCGTAGGTGGTCATAAAGGTAGTTCCTTTTCTTTTTAGAGTTATGCTAGGGCTGATTATAGCAATTTATCGAATTTTGTCAATTACTGTTGATAACAACAAAATTTAACCAATATCACTATTGACAATTGTTGAATTATCAGTATAATAGTCAAAATTTAGTTACACGTGTAACTAAAACTAAGTATCTGACAGAGGCTCTAATCTCACTATGATGAACCAACCCACTCAAGCTGATGTTGCCCAATATGCAGGTGTATCGCGAGCCACTGTCTCATATGTTCTTAACGGCAACGTCAGGATGAGTTCGCCAATCTCAGATGAAACCCAGCAGCGTGTCTTGGAAGCGATCAAAGAGCTGGGCTACGAACCCGATGCCCGCGCTCAGGTTTTTCGTTCTGGCAGTACCAATACGATCGTGTTAACGATACCTGACCTTCGAAACCCCCATTTTGGCGAGATGCAACCGGTGTTGAAGAAGCGGCCCGCGGAGCCGGCTATCACCTCCTTCTCTCAGACGGCCAACTTGTACCAGTGAATATGCAGTGGCATTTGAAGGATCTCTCACGACGCCGGTTTGATGGACTTATTATCACAGGTTCGTTTATTCTAAAATCTGCAGAAGCACAGACAATTCTTGCTCGTATTCGTAAACGGAGCCTCCCAATTGTGGAGATGAACGAGTTTTACGGAGAGGAAGATTCAGTTTCATCAGACTATCGTGAAGCAACGAAAGAAGTAATCTCTTATCTATTGTCTCTAGGTCATCGCCATATAGGGTTTGTTTACGGAGTAGATGATTATGAACTCGGCTTGGACCGCCTGGAGCCATACCAAGAGAGTCTCGAAATGGCAGGCATCACTGTTAGCCATCCTCAATTGTTCAGTGTGGCTCAACAATTGAGGATGGCTATCATGCGGCACTGAAGCTACTCAAACTACCGCATAGGGCTACTGCCATCATAGCGATCAATGATTTACTCGCGCTCAGCACAATTCGCGCAGCTGTAGATCTGGGACTACATGTGCCGGATGATCTTTCCGTTGTCGGATTTGATGATATTCCAATGGCAAATTATCAATTGCCACGCCTTACAACAGTTACAAAGGATGCGTACACCGCAGGGAAAAAGGCATTTGAGATGTTACAGGCACGAATGCAAAACTCTGATCTCCCTCGTCAAGTTTTCCACATCCCAGCGAAACTTATCATCCGTTAGTTACCGGCCCCGTACCGGCCTAATATTTGAGTTACAACGTTTCAAATTTCAAAAAAGAAGGATCTCTTCAAAAAATGAACATGGTCGAAGTTGAGATTTCACACGGAAAAATAAGAGGTGTCAGAAAAGAAGGTGTCAACATCTTCAAAGGGATACCCTATGCTGGAAGGGTTTCTGGTGACAGAAGGTTTCGACGTCCTGCTGAGTTGGAGCCATGGTCAGGTGTACGAGATGTTCTCCATTTAGGAGCACCCGCCATTCAGCCTCCCAGGCAAGACGAACCAAGACCTGCTGAAGATTGCCTGTTCCTTAATATCTGGACTCCTGCCAATGACCATCAGAAACGACCAGTGATGTTTTATAGTCATGGCGGAGGGTTTGTGATCGGATCAGGAGGAACTGCAAGCCAGGACGGTGCAAATCTGGCCCGCAATTTTGATGTTGTTGTTGTTCAAACAAATCATCGCTTGGGACTATTGGGGTTTCTTTTTCTGGATAATCTGGCCGGTCCCGATTACGAAGGTTCCGGGAATCAGGGCATTTTGGATATCGCTCTGGCACTGAAATGGGTAAACAACGATATTCGGTGCCTTTGGCGGAGATCCAAACAATGTAATGATCTTTGGAAAATCGGGGGGAGGCAGAACTCATCCTGTTTATATGCCATGCCCGAGGCTGCACCGTACTTTTAATAAAGCTTCAATCGAAAGCGGGCCAGGTGTACGTATGTACACCCGAGAAATGGCATCTGAGACGACATCAGTGTCCTAAAGGAATTGAACATCGCTCTAAAAGATTGGCAGAAATTGCTTGATGTATCTGTCGCAGATTTGCTTCGTGTTCAGTCAAAATTTCCACCAGTACCTCCACACCCTGAGGTGCGGAAGCCAGGCGGAATCACCGAGCCTTTTTCCGGTGGTTTCGGACCTGTGGTGGATGGCGTTGTATTGCCAACGCATCCTTTTGACCCGACAGCGCCTACCATCTCCCAAAATAAACCTCTTATCGTCGGTTGGAATGAAGATGAATATACTTTCTTCGCTTGGGAAAGGGGAGATATAAGTGCGTTCGAACTTGATGACACAAGTCTTCGGTCTAAACTGGAAATCAATTTGGCCCGGATACTAAAAAGATCATCGAGACTTACCGCAGAGCCATGCCCAACGCCTCGGCACCAGACATATTTGTAGCTATTTCATCAATCACTATGATGGGGTTAGGATCGATCGAGATCGCCAAAAAAAAGGCAGCACAGAATGGCGCACCTGTTTTATTTGTATCAATTTGGCTATGAGTCAGAAATGAAGATACCTGGAACAGAATACGCCATAGGCACACCTCACACGATGGACATAACATTCAAATTTAACAATGAAACGCCTGAAAACGGCCCGGGGTCCCTATCCGGTGACCGCCCTGATCGTTTTATTGCATCGCGCCATATGGCTGAATTGTGGACAAGCTTTGCTCGAACAGGGATGCCGGCTGCAATCGGTGTGCCAGAATGGCGCGCATATAACCTTGAAACTCGGCCAACTTGATTGATACACGATGCGAGGTTATTCATAATCGCTTCAGCGAAGAACTAGCCATGTGGCGCTCACTTGGGATATTACCTACCCTACAGATCAAAGAAACACAGCCATGAGCGATACACAAAATAGTAAAACCTTGAAGCTACTTACGATCGAGTATGCATAAAAAGATTGATTTCGATGTGGCACTAAAAAGCGGCATACATCGCACACAAGAGATACCACATTCGTTTCCAAGCTGAACCCGGCTAGCCCGCAGGTGCTCAAACTCTACACAGAAAGGACATTTGCCTATGATTTGATGTATACCGCTATCTCCTATTGTAAATTAGTTTCTCTATTTAAACACTCAAATAATCAAGGAGAAGATCATGAAAAAGCATCAAATGCTGTTGAAAGTACTCAGCATCCTATGTCTTGTAAGTTTATTGGCAGCATGTGCTCCAGCCGCCACCGAAGCCCCGTCAGCGCCTGAAGTTCCTGCAGCAGCTGCTCCTACATCTGAGGCTCCTGCCGCAACAGAGCCGGCTGCAATGGAACCTGTCACACTTAGTCTACTTGGACCTGCTAATGAAAATGATATGTTGATGGTCCAGGCACTCACCGATGCATATACTGCCCTACACCCCAATGTAACCTTCGATATTGAAGTGGCTGCCAGCGGCGGCTCTGAAGTTGACAACCTCGTTAAACCCGCCTTGCCACGGGCGAAATGAACGATATCTTTTACTACAATTCCGGCACGTTACTTCAGGCATTGCACCCGTCTGATACGCTCGTTGACCTTTCAAACGAACCATTCATTGACAATATCGCCGAAGCATTTATCCCCACTGTGTCACAGAATGGAGGCACCTTCGGAGTGCCTGTTGGCTTTGCAAGTGGCGGCGGCATCTTGTACAACAAGAAAATCTATGAGCAACTTGGATTAAGCATCCCTACAACTTGGGCAGAATTCGAAGCTAACAATGAAACGATCAAGGCAGCTGGAATTGCCCCTGTACTCCAGACATTCGGTGATACCTGGACTGCTCAGTTATTTGTGCTGGCCGATATGTATAACGTTGCGCAAGCTTCCCCGAACTTCGCAGAGGATTATACAAACAACAAAGCCAAGTACGCAGATTCACCTAAATCTATGGCAGGGTTTGCACATCTCCAGGAAGGTTTTGAAAAAGGATGGTATCAACAAGATTTCGCAACAACCCTTTTCCCACAAGGAATGGAATTGATCGCCAATGGCGAAGTCGCTCAATGGGCCATGGGAACCTTTGTAATGCCAGCCATTGCAGCCAACTATCCTGACAAAGTAAACGATCTTGGATATTTCGGCATGCCGGCGCTTCCACCCCTGGCACAACGCTGTGGATGCCACTCGCGTTCTATGCCCCTAAGACGACCGAACACGTTGACGAGGTTAAAGGTTTCTTTGCTTTTGTTGCCTCTACAGACGGTGTGGATGCAATCAATGCCGCTGTTTTACCATCAGGACCATATCTCATCAAAGGCTCAACCCTCCCCGATGATGTCGCCCCGTTTGTAAACGATCTCAATGCCTACATTGAATCTGGCAACGCTTCTCCTGCACTTGAATTCCTTTCCCCAATAAAAGGACCCGCCCTCGAGCAGATTTGCGTAGCTGTCGGTACAGGTCAAATGACGGCAGCAGAAGCTGCTGCCGCTTATGATGCAGACGTGGTGAAGCAGGCACAGCAGCTTGGGTTGCCTGGTTGGGATAAATGATTTAACTATTGTTAGACGGAGGGCTGGAGGTTGTCGAAATTTCTAGCCCTCAAATTTATAACAGCGGATTATTAGGATTATGAGGTCGTATGGAAAAACAACTACAAGCAAAAAGCGTTTTGCACTCTTATCCAAATTGGTTCTACCTTCCAGCCGGACTCTTGTTTATTATTTTCTTTTTGGTGCCGACAGCCATGTCCTTTTACTACAGCCTAACACGCTGGACATTATTTGATGCAACATTTATCGGGCTGGACAATTACAAGACTTTTCTGGAAGATCCGCAACTCAAGCTCGCTTTTCGCAACACGATCATTTATGCCTTTCTCACCAGCGGCCTCAAGGTGATTATAGGGCTGCCTTTGGCCACGCTGCTGACATCCAGGATCAAGCTCCCAGGTCTCTACCGTAGTATTATCTTCTTTCCCGTTCTCGTGAGTACAGTTGCCGTAGGTATCACATTTTATGTGCTGATGCAACCATCTACTGGGTTAATCAATGTCACTCTTAGTACTTTGGGCATTTCCAATACAAATTGGCTGGGAGATCCAAAACTTGCACTGTATTCGGTGGTAATTGTCGATATCTGGAAAGGGATTGGCCTTGCCATGGTGCTCTTCCTGGCAGGCATCCAATCCATCCCGCTTGAATATTTCGATGCGGCACGTCTTGAAGGGGGAGCATGGGTCAAATTCCGCCATGTTATCCTGCCCCTAAGCCGTAACGCGACCTTTACTGTTATTTTGCTTTCATTTATTGGAGGCCTACGCACCTTTGACCTGATCTGGGCAATGACACATGGCGGTCCTGGGTTTGCTTCTGATGTATTGACTTCGGTCATTTTTAAAGGATCTCAGGCTGGCTTCTATGGACTATCTACTGCCGGGAATGTAATCATGTTCCTGCTCGTTACGATCATCGCCTATCCTCTTATGCGCTTCTTTAACCGGATGGAGCTTGAGCTATGAATAGAATTTGGAAACTAATTAAAGACTATTGGGTCGATGCTGTTGTTTTGGTTGTTGTCGGCATCGTATTTATCGTGCCATTCGCTTTTATCCTGTCGATCGCGTCAAAGTCACGGCAAGAAGCAGGGCTTTTCGAATTCACCTGGCCAGGCGAATTTTTACTTTGGGAGAATCTGGTTGCAGTAATCAAAGCCAACGATTACCGCATGCTTCTGGCGCTTCGGAACAGCGCTCTCCTGACGGTAACTTCGGTCACATTGATTGTTATCTTTTCTGCCTTGGTCGCGTATGTAATGCAACGGCGCAACGACCGGGTTGCCAACCTGGTCAACTCGATCATGTTCGCCGGTCTGGTGCTTCCACCTGCTGTAGTGCCTACCGTTTTCTGGATGCAAACTCTTGGCATCTACAAGACCATCATTAGCTTGGTTTTCATTGAAGTCTCGCTGTCTATGCCTTTTGCTATACTGATTTTGCGTGCATTTATCGGTAGCATCCCCAGAGAAATTGACGAGGCTGCCATTCTTGATGGGGCGTCACCCTTACGCCTGTTCTTCTCGGTCATTCTGCCACTTCTCAGGCCCGCAATTGTGACCATTATCGTTACGTCTTCAGTTGCCATCTACAATGACTTTTCCAATCCACTGTATTTCCTTCCAGGCGCTAAAAACGTTACTGTCCAAACGACCCTTTTTAGTTTTATGAGCCAGTACAACTCACAATGGAACATGCTTTTCGCAGATGTGGTTCTCATCACCATCCCGCCACTGATCCTGTTCATGTTCTTCCAGAGGCAGATCGTTGCCGGCATGACATCTGGCGCTGTGAAGGGATAAAATGGCCAGATACCAAACGGAATTCGTTCCTATATAATGTCAATTAACGCTGGGCAATCTGGACCACGGCATCTTGAGTGCTGGAAAATCCCGTTTCAGGAAATTATCTAATGACACAAATATCCTCTGTAAATCTTCAAGTTGAACACTATCGTGAAACCCTTGGCGTTGGCAATAGCCAACCTCGATTATCCTGGACAATTAAAACGGAAGTTCCAATATGGTTCCAGAGCGCCTATGAGATCGAAGAACATGATGCGGACGGTAAATTACTAAAGCAAACAGGGCGAATCGAGTCTGATCAATCTGTGTTAGTTCCCTGGCCATTCACCAAACTTTCGTCCCGTGAACGAGTATCTGTACGCGTGCGTGTGTGGGGAAAGGATGGCAGCGAATCAGACTGGAGTGAAGCTGTTGTTATCGAAACAGGTTTGATCTCCACATCCGATTGGAGTGCCCAATTCATTTCCCTCACTTGGGACGAGGATATGACAAAGTCAAATCCATCGCCTTACCTTCGCCGTGAGTTTGAGCTTCGCGAAGGGATCAAGTCCGCGCGACTTTATATTACTTCGCTGGGTTTGTACGAAGCAGAACTTAATGGACAGGTCGTTGGCGACCATGTCTTCTCTCCCGGTTGGACGGTGTACGATGAACGCTTGCGCTATCAAACTTTCGATGTCACAGCAATGTTGAATGAAGGAAAAAACGCCATCGGGGCAATTTTAGGCGATGGCTGGTTCCGCGGACGGATCGGCTTTGGCGGTGGTCAACGGAATGTATATGGTCAACATCTTGCCTTGCTAGCTCAACTCGAAATCCAATATGAAGATGGCTCCGGCGAGCGCATTGTCACTGACGAGAATTGGCGCACCTCGACCGGAGCAATTCTGCTCAGCGGCATTTACGATGGTGAGACATACGATGCTCGTCTTGAGCACACATATTGGACCCTACCCGGGTTTGACGATTCAGGTTGGAGCGTAGTCCGAACCGTGGACTGGGATATGAATGCGCTCGAGGCCCCCCTTGGTCCACCTGTTCGTCGCATCGAAAAAATGGCACCGGTTTCTGTTTATAAGTCTCCATCTGGCAAAACGATCGTGGATTTTGGTCAAAACCTGGTTGGCAGATTATCGATCAAGGTGAAAGGTCTGGCAGGACATACAGTTACTTTGCGCCATGCCGAGGTTCTTGAAAATGACGAGTTGGGCACACGCCCACTGCGATTTGCGGAAGCAACAGATCGCTACACATTGAAAGGCGGAGAGAGTGAAACCTGGGAGCCCCGTTTTACCTTCCATGGTTTTCGCTATGCGGAAGTAGACAACTGGCCTGGTGAGTTGAATCTACAAGACCTGAGTGCTGTTGTCTTACATTCGGATATGAAACCTACCGGTTGGTTTGAATGCTCTGATCCGTTGCTTAACAAATTGCATGAAAACGTGGTTTGGGGAATGCGCGGCAATTTTCTAGATGTCCCTACCGATTGTCCACAGCGTGACGAGCGTCTGGGTTGGACAGGTGATTTACAGGTGTTTTCCCCGACTGCATCATTTCTTTATGATGTCAGCGGTTTCCTCCAGTCCTGGCTGAAAGACCTGGCTGTCGAACAACAAAAAATAGGTGGCGCTGTTCCTCCTGTGGTTCCCAATGTCTTGGGCAATAATTTTGGCATCGCGGCGGCTTGGGCAGATGCCGCAACGATCGTTCCCTGGGTTTTGTACCAACGATTTGGAGATACCGAGATCATCTCAGACCAATTTGATAGCATGTGCGCCTGGGTGGACTATGTAAGTTCTGTGGCAGGAAAAAGTCGTCTTTGGGACAAGGGTTTTCAATTTGGCGACTGGCTTGATCCCACAGCCCCGCCTGATAAACCAGGACAGGCGCGCACTGATAAAGCCATTATTGCGAGCGCTTACTTTATCCATTCCGCAGATCTCGTAGCAAAGGCAGCTGAAGTGCTTGGGCGTACAAATGAGCAAAAGGAATATCTTACTCTGTCGGCTGAGGCACGAGCGGCGTTTGTGCGCGAATACATTACGCCCTCCGGCCGTCTGATGAGTGATGCGGAAACTGCTTACTCGCTTGCCTTGGTATTTGACTTGCTTCCTACCGCCGAACAACGCCAACACGCTGGAGATCGCTTGAATGAGTTGGTGCGCGAGAGCGGATATCATATCCGCACGGGTTTCGTGGGAACGCCAATAATTTGTGACGCGTTATGCAAAACCGATCATTACGTGGCGGCGTATCGCCTCTTGATGCAACAGGAATGCCCCTCATGGCTTTATCCCGTGACAATGGGTGCAACCACCGTTTGGGAACGCTGGGACTCTATGTTGCCGGATGGCTCTATCAACCCTGGTGAAATGACCTCCTTCAATCACTATGCCCTCGGTGCGGTGGCAGATTGGATGCATCGGACGATCGGCGGTCTGACCCCGACCAAACCTGGTTACCGCCGCATGGAAATTCGTCCACGTCCGGGCGGCGGACTTACTCATGCCGAAGCGAGGCATATCACTCCGTACGGACTTGCAGAGTCTTCATGGAAAATAGAAAACGGAAAGTTTGATTTGAACGTGGTCATTCCACCGAACACAACCGCCCTTGTTACCCTACCAAATGGCGAACAACACGAAGTCAGCTCCGGGACATGGCATTGGTTAGTTGAATATCAAGACCCAGATACGCGAGGTCCCTACACAGTAGACGACTTATTAGGTGAGATCCTGAGTGAGCCTGCGGCACGCGATGCTATGATGGATGTACTTGAGCGTATGCAAGCACCTGGCTTTCTGCGCATGATCATCTTTGACGAGCGGAATATTCCGCTGCGGCAGGCACTTCACATGCTTCCGAACCACAAGGAGACATTGGCAAAAATGAATGCTGCATTGCAATCCATCGCATAAATAAATATGAACCGTACCGTGGCGCAGCCTGTTCCCTGATGCAGTTGCTGCATGAATTTCTTCAAGCCCCTTGACTTAGAGTTAACTCCAGATGTTAAACTCTTCTCCGAGGTGAAACATGAAAACTGCGAAGTTAGTGAACAGTACGGTCTTTCAGTGGATACACTTCGTTACTACGAACGTGTCGGGCTTATCCCACCGGTAAATCGAAGTAAAAACGGCATCAGAGATTACAACGAACTCGACCTCAGGCGGGTTGATTTCATCAAGTGCACGCGGAACGCGGGACTTCCTGTTGAAGTGTTGATCGAGTACATGGGATTAAATGCTCTTTTGAAAAAAGAGCGGGAAATCGTTCAAACAGAAGAACTGGAATTGATTTGAATCGAAAAGAAAGGAATTCGAAAATGAATGTCAAAAGAAATGGTTCACAACATTCTGCAAAGGGACCAGCCGAATGGTTTACAGGTAATGTCCGCATTGATCCTATGCATCAGGCAGATGCTCCAGCGCGAGTGTCCATCGCCAGTGTCACATTCGAGCCGGGTGCCCGGTCAGCCTGGCATAGTCACCCTCTAGGTCAGACCCTAATCGTGACGGCTGGTTGCGGGCGTGTACAGAACTGGGATGGACCCATCGAAGAAATTCGGCCGGGGGATGTGACTTGGTGCCCACCAGATGAGAAACATTGGCATGGCGCTGCACCCACCACGGCGATGACGCATATCTCCATCGTGGAGCAACTTGACGGCAAGGGTGCTGATTGGATGGAACATGTCAGCGATGAGCAATACCACGTTGAATTAAAACCGAATAACGAATAAAAGGAAATATATCATGCAAGGAACAATGCTTTACGGCGCCCGGGACGTGCGCTTTGAGAAACGCCCCGATCCAACAATTATTAAATCAACAGATGCCATTATCAAGTTGTCAGCTGCTTGCGTATGTGGCTCGGACCTCTGGCCATACCGCGGTATAGACACTGTAACGGAGCCGCAACCGATGGGACATGAGTACGCCGGCATCGTCGAGGAGGTCGGCAGCGAGGTCAGGAACATAAAACCTGGTCAGTTTGTTGTCGGCTCGTTCTTCGCTTCAGATAATACCTGCGAGATATGTACTTCCGGCTACCAGTCGTCCTGCATCCACCGGCAACCTGGTGCCCCTACCGGTGCACAAGCGCAGTATGCCCGCATCCCTCTCGCCGACGGCACGCTCGTAGCAACACCGGAACTGCCGCCAGCGGACCTGATCCCCAGCTTGCTATCGGCCTCCGATGTGCTCGGCACCGGCTGGTTTGGCGCTGTTGCAGCCGCAGTGAGTCCGGGCAAGACGGTTGCAGTTGTCGGTGATGGCGCAGTGGGCTTGCTCGCGGTACTTGCCTCCAAACAACTTGGCGCGGAGCGGATTATCGCGATGAGCCGTCATAAAGATCGTCAGAAGCTCGCGGTGGAGTTCGGCGCGACCGACATCGTGACCGAACGCGGTGACGATGGTGCAGCGAAGATCAAGGAACTTACTAATGGGCTCGGTGCACACTCGGTCATCGAGGCGGTTGGTACGCAGGAGGCGATGATGCAGTCCATCCGCTCCACGCGGGCCTGGCGGTCATGTCGGATTCGTCGGCGTGCTCCATGATGTGGAGATCCTTGGAAAGGAGTTCTTCTTCTCACACGTTCACCTGCACGGCGGTCCCGCGCCAGTGCGCCGCTTCCTTCCTGAGTTAATTGACCTAATCTGGAACCGAAAGATCAATCCCGGCAAGGTCTTCGACTTGACGCTGCCTTTGGAACAGGTGGCAGAGGGTTACCGCGCGATGGACGAACGGCGCGCGATCAAGGCATTGTTGCTTCCTTGAGGAGAGAACCCATAACTGTCTGGAAGGACGATGCCCTGAACACGATCGAAAAAGTAGCAGACGAGTGCAAAACTGGTGTGAAGAGGTAGATAAAATCCAGCAGGGAGACATGATCTGGGCTGCACCTGGTGAAAACATTAGCATGACGCTGCACAGATCACAACGATGACACATCTCTCCATTGTGGAACAAGCCGATGGTAAGTCCGCTGACTGGATGGAACATGTCAGCGACGAACAATAAACGCAGGTGATCTTATGTCCTTGCCTCTTGATGAAAGGAGAAAGATGGCTAGACGCTACAATCGAATCATCGTACTCATCCTTGCAGCCGTTCTCATCACCAGCTGCTCACCAGCGCCTATATCCACACCACCATCGCCGACTTTATAACGCCCACGCTCGTCTCGTCCCCGACGGCTGTTTCACCGGCGCCCATTGCGCTGCCTGGTACACCCACAAGCGAGCCGCCAACCGTTGCACCGATGACGGAAATAACCCCGGAGAGGAGCGAAAGCATGAAGATCAAAATAATTATCGAAGGTACAGAACTTACAGCTACTTTGGTTGACAGCAAAACCACCCAGGATTTTATCTCCCTGCTGCCGCTCACCATCATATTGGAAGATTATGGGGGAACCGAAAAAATCAGCTATCTGCCAGAAAAATTATCCACACGGGGCGCGCCTGAGGGCATTGACCCCTCGATTGGAGACATCACGTATTATGCCCCTTGGGGAAATCTGGCAATTTTTATCCGCGAATTTGGGTACTCAAGCAGGCTTGTTCTCCTGGGAAAGATTCACGGCGACATGGCGGCTTTGAGTATGTCCGGCCCGGTAAATGTGACGATTGAGCTTATGAAGTAAGAAACTGGAGAAAATCAAAATGCGTGCAACTGTAATGTATAGTGCTGGGGATGCTCGTGTTGAGAACGTCCCTGACGCCCTTGTGGTTGTCATGTCGTGCTGCCATCTGCTGCAGTGACCTCTGCCCCCATAAGTGAATACAACCCAGCGAGACAGGTCGCCGTATGGGGCATGAATTCATTGGTATTGTTGAAGCCGTAGGTGCGGATGTTCGAAAGATCAAGGTCGGCAATCCCGTTGCTGAGCCCTTTGCCTGGTCTGATGGAACGTGCGAATTTTGTCAGGAGAGATTGCAGACTTCCTGTCTGTTGCCAGTATGGCCGGGATGATCTATTCCTTTTATGGAAGATTGAGTTTTGCCCCTATGGATGTTGAGAAATTTAAGGCATCGGATTTGCCCCCGACATATTTCCTGTATGGTACAAGAGACACTTTTGTAAGCCAATTTGAGGCTTGCGTCGATGCCTTGCGGCAAGCCAACATACCGGTTGAATCCCACGTTCTGCAAGATTAGCCGCACGGTTTTGGAGCCGTAGATGGCAAATGGATACTGGATTTCGATAAATGACTGACAGGAATTTTTGAAAAATAGCACAAAATGAAAATAATATCGTAAAGGAAATCATATGACCACTGACATTCAATCCATCATCGAACGAATGACTCTCGAAGAAAAAGCTGCGCTATGCACCGGAGCCAGTGCTTGGACAACCACCCCGGTGGAACGCCTCGGCATCCCTGAATTGATCGTTTCAGATGGACCACATGGCGTGCGGCGCGTGCCTGATGTCCATTCCATGGGGATGCAAAGTTTGCCCGCCACCTGTTTCCCAACAGCATCCTGTCTCGCTTCCACCTGGGACGTGGACCTGATCCAGCAAATGGGCATCGCCCTCGCTGAAGAATGTATCGCCCTCAACGTGGATGTATTGCTAGGGCCGGGTGTCAATATGAAGCGCTCCCCTCTGGGTGGAAGAAACTTTGAATATTTTTCCGAAGATCCCTACCTCGCAGGCGAATTAGCGGCGGGCTTCATCAACGGGGTGCAGTCCAAGGGTGTAGGCGTATCACTCAAACACTTTGCCGCCAACAACCAGGAATTCCAGCGCTTCAGCATCAGCGCTGAAGTGGACGAACGCACTCTGCGCGAGATCTATTTGCCTGCGTTTGAAAAAGCTGTCAAGCAAGCTCAGCCCTGGACAGTGATGTGCTCGTATAACAAAGTCAACGGCATCTTTGCATCTGAACATCACCAACTCTTAACTAAAATTCTCAAGGATGAATGGGGCTTTGAAGGATTGGTTGTCTCCGATTGGGGTGCAGTACGTAACCGTGTCGCTGCGCTCAAAGCTGGGTTGGACTGGGAAATGCCTGGTCCGCAAAATCGTCGCGTCAAAGCCGTTGTCGAAGCAGTTCGCTCTGGTGAATTAGATGAAGCGGTATTGAACGAATCTGTTCGCCGCATTTTACGAATCGTGTACAAAGCAAAAGAAACTCCCAAGGAAGGTACCTTCGATGTGGATGCTCACCACGAACTTGCACGCAAGATCGCATCGGAAGGCATGGTCTTATTGAAAAATGATGGCATCCTTCCATTGAAAGGGCAGCAACATATAGCTGTGATCGGGCGCTCTGCAGAGAATGCCCATTTTCAAGGTGGTGGCAGTTCACACATTAATACCACCAAAATTGCCATGCCGTTCAAGGAGTTCCAGTCACGCGTGGAAAACGCAGAGCTGACATATGCGGAAGGTTACCCCAAGGACGATTCTTTCCAACAGGAGATGATCGACCAAGCCGTGACAATTGCCCAATCTGCAGATGTAGCATTGCTTTACATTGCTCTACCCACCTTCAAAGAGTCTGAGGGGTATGACCGTCAGGATCTTGATTTGACCAAACAGCAGATCGCGCTGATCAAAGCTGTTGCCAAAGTACAACCCAAGACCGTTGTCGTTCTTAACAATGGCGCCCCAGTGGCAATGAGCGAATGGACCGACTCTGTCGCAGCTGTACTCGAAGGTTGGATGATGGGACAGGCTGGAGGTGCAGCGATAGCCGATATCCTGTTTGGGCAGGTCAACCCGAGCGGCAAATTAGGCGAGACCTTCCCTCTCAAACTTGAAGACACACCATCATACACGAATTTTCCCGGCGGTGCAGGCAAGGTCAATTACGGCGAAGGCATGTTCATTGGTTACCGCTATTACGATGCCAAGCGAATGCCAGTCTTATTTCCTTTTGGCTATGGTTTGAGTTACACAACATTCGAATACAGCAATGCCAAAGTTTACACTGATCAAAGTCGAAGTGCATCAGCGAAGAATTTCATAGATACGGATGGCATTACCGTCACAGTGGATATAACAAACACAGGCAAACTCGCAGGCAAGGAAATTGTTCAAGTGTACATCCACGACCAAAAGTCGGGTTTGATCCGCTCTGAGAAGGAGTTGAAAGGTTTCGCAAAAGTTGAACTCCAACCAGGTGAGACCAAGTCCGTTTCTGTCCAATTGGATTTTCGCTCCTTTGCGTACTATCATCCCAAATACAAACAATGGATCACGGAAGACGGCGACTTTGACCTACTCATTGGTGCATCATCTGCTGATATCCGTGTCCACCTGACAGTCACGCTCGAATCGACCTTGAACCTGCCCTGTGTTCTCGATAAAGAATCCACCATGCGAGAGTGGTTGGCTGACCCGCGCGGCAATGCTGTTTTTGGTCCACTTTATCCGAAGTTCGAAGCCGCGGTCCACAAAGACTTTGGAAGTGGCGGGGAAGACCGCTATGCAAGTGAAGGATCAATGGGCATGGATATCATGGATATGTTCAATGACATGCCGCTTGTGAGTGCCTTCCTGTTCCAGAAAGATGCCTGGGACAAACACCCTGAAGACGTAGTGGATGGTTTATTGAAGCAAGTACATGATATGAATAAATAATGTTGACGGGGCGAAAGCTGAAAACCTTTTGCCCCGTTTAGTTATAACGCAAATATAGTGAAAAACCTTCAGGAGCTGAATATGGATCAATGGAAAACAGGATATGTTGTTTCATGTGGGACAAAACTTCATTACTATCGCACAGGCGGATCAAAACAACCACTTGTATTGCTTCACGGCATTACCGATGACGGCCTATGCTGGACACCCGTTGCAAAAGTGCTAGCCAATGATTATGATGTCATCATGGTGGATCTACGTGGGCATGGGAAATCGGAGGCTCCCGATCAAGGTTACAGCTACGAAACGATGGCTAATGAAGTTGCCGGTCTGCTCAATGGTTTGGAAGTGGAAAGCCCAATTGTGATAGGTCATTCAATGGGA
Organism: uncultured Chloroflexia bacterium; assembly: GCA_963753655.1. Taxonomy (GTDB): domain Bacteria; phylum Chloroflexota; class Anaerolineae; order Anaerolineales; family Villigracilaceae; genus Defluviilinea. Next base: position 442,092 of record CAVWDB010000006.1, on the reverse strand, counting down.
GGGATGATCTCGTTAATCCTTGCCAGTCTTCACCCAGAGTTACCACGAACCATCGTTCTGGAGGACCCACCTGCTTTTTGGCGTGCCCATCAACGTACGCAAGAAGAGCTCAAGAATCGAGCTGGAATGGGTATGTGGTTCCAATCTTTGAAACGTAAAACTCGAGATGAATTGTTCGAAACCGCGCGTTCCGAAAATCCAAGCTGGTCAGAATCTGAATTAGGTCCTTGGACAAATTCAAAACATCGCTTCAGCCTTAATATCACTCAACTCGTTCTATCCGAAGAGGCTACCCCCAAGAATCTCCCGGCGCTTTTAGAGAAAATCACTTGTCCGACGCTGCTCATAACTGCTGATCCTGAACGGGGAGCCATTCTAAGAGATGAGGATGTCGCTGAATTGCAAAAATCAATTTCACACATCAAAAGAGTGCACATTTCAGGTGCAGGGCACAATATCCGGCGCGAACAATTTTCCAATTACATGGAAGTTCTGAATCGGTTTCTAAGTAAAGTAATAATATAGTTATAGATAAGGTTATAGCGACCGTAGGTAGCAAGGGTAGGCAGTACCCATCTATGAACATGGCTTCAACACTCAAGAGCTTTGCCGGGCTATAGGGAGCATCAAGACTGTATTTTTCTAAAAGCACGAACTTCAGGCATCCTACTTGCAACGCCTGATTATTGTTCCTTACACAGAGCAACTGAATTTTAATCAGAGATTCTGCTGTTGAGGGAAGAATCCATTATGAACAATCGAGCAAAAGACTGTTGCTCAGCAAGAAGGAAATAACCAGCATATGCATACAATACTTCAAATGAGTTCCTATCTTTCCATCTATTCCTATAACTCCACCCCGTTAAGGTATACCGCTGTCCTACTACAAATAAAACACCGCCGTATCTGGGATATGGCGGTGTTTTCACCCCTATATCTGCGCCCCTGGCGGGATTCGAACCCACAACCCACAGCTTAGAAGGCTGGCGCTCTGTCCATTGAGCTACAGGGGCAGATGAACAAATTGTATACCGGGCATGCAAAAGAGGCAAATCAGTTCCTCTCAGTTCCTCCCCAAAACACAACCAGGCTCAATTATTGTAAGGTCTGATCCCCTTATAGACGCGTGCACTCGCCAATGTACGTAAGATCGTTTCAGGAGGACGATTGAGCCTCTCTGCCAGCTCATTCGACGACATGGGGGCATTCCCGTTCGCGAGGAAAAGCCGAAAGACAGCCTCTACCAACGCAGTTTGCCCGGTAATAAACTCAGGCTGCTTTACGCAGTGCGTCATCAGCGCATTTTGGATTCCTTCCACAGGCTTGACTTCAGCAGTAACGGGATCGATCCAATCAATCGCCTGTCCCTCCTCCACATTAGCAAACACTTCTCGATGCTCGGCACACAAAAGGGAACGCATATACACATGCCAATCCCGTTCGCTTTTCTTCCACCAGTCAAAGTCAATGTGGAAAGGAGTATTAATGCTGGGCTTCACAAGGCTGGGGCGTTTGACTTCGGTCATATATTCTCTCTTACTCGCTTAATCGAAAATGTAGATCACCTACATGTGTAATTTCAGGCTTGGTGGCAAGCAACGCAAACAAAGGTCCGGGTGGAACTCTTCGAATAATGTTAACCGCGGAGTATAACTCCTGCGCATGAACGTGACCTTGCGGAGTCAATTTTGACATCTCGCGGATCAAATTCACAACCAGCGGGTCAATGGGTCGATTATTTTCCTGTCCCCAGAGCTGATCGACAGATTCGAACGAAGGGATTGAAAAAGCCATCCTATCGTTAAATTCGGCAGAAATGGATTGCTTCAACAAAGCAAACACCACACCGCCATCCGCGCCAACGATCACCGTGCGCACCCAATCCTTTGTAGAGCGATAGGTCTGCGCTTCAATAATCACTTCACCCGGGTTTTCGCCGCGGCGTATGCGCACCAGACTCCCTGGCATTAATTCATTTGCCTTGTACCACTCACGGAGTCCATACACGTATCCGTTTTCGAGAACCACCCAACCCGGCATGCTTTGCTTCGTCTTGCCATCCACCAAAGTAAAGCGGACACGCGGCGACTCATAAGCAGTGGGAAACAAGGAACGGATTCGCGCTGAAAGAGGCAAGGTCCCTGAGCGCAAATGAGGATAGATCAAAGCAAGCGTAACCTCTTCAAGATCGCTGTCGTCACTGTCATCCACCTCGGTCAACTCATCATTAAGCTGGTCTTCAAGCGCCAGCATTTGCTCATCAAGCGCAGATCGATCATAATCAATGGGTGAATATCGAAGATGAAGAGGTACTTCACGCACTTCGTCCGGCTCAAGCCTGTATAAGCACCACAAAACTTCTCCAGCAGGACCCACTTCGTCAAAACGTTTGTCCTCCTGCAAGGCAAGGTTAAGAGAGAACTCCGCCAGTTTCGGATTCACACCCTCGGGAAGAGAGACATCTTTTAAGAGTGCAGATGTGGGAAGCGGTTCGCCTCCAGCCATGTCCAAAACTGCCTCTGCCAAATTAAGATTTCCCACATTGACGTCTACCAGCAGAGCACGCGGAAACCAGCGTCCTGCGATTTTGACAAGCTCGTCATCTGTACGGAACTCAGCTTCGATCTTCTTTTCAAGAGCATGCCCATGTGTACGCAAAATGGCAACCAGATCGAAGTCGTCATTTTCAACAGAAGCAGGCTCCTCGTTCAGTTTGTGCTGCGCAAGATTGGACGCAAAAAGTCGTTCCATGCCGTCCTCGAACTCGACAGTCAAAACATCAAATTCGCCTGCTTCGGGGTTAACCCCCGGGCGTAGATTTGTCACCTTTCCATGTTTCCAATCCAATGCCGGGAAAATGACAGCATCGCCAACCTGATATGACGCTTTGGGAAGATAAGCTTTGCCGCCTGCCTGCCGCCGTTGTTGGATGGCAAGACGCTCGGCCTGAACTCGTTCGTTCACAAGAACCGAAACGAGTTCACGCCCGGTAAGGGGAGTTTCGTTTTCAAAAAGATGGTTGTGGAGAAATTCGACGTCCTGTCGAGTGATCTGGAGATCAATCCAGTAGTCTGTGGATATAATTGGGTCGCTTACCATGTAGTTACACTGCCTTAGTGGAGTATTTTTGCTTAATTATTTGCATGAAGCGGCATTATTATACCTTACCTTTAATGAACGTCGGTTGAAAGAAGTATAATCTCAGCATGGTTTCTTCACTAAAGGATGCTTTGCGTATTGTTGATTCTCCACGCATTGCATTTACTGGCGCAGGCGGAAAAACCACAGCTTTGTTTCAACTGGCAAGAGAATTTTCCTCCCCGGTTGTCATTGCAACAACAACGCACTTTGGCGTCTGGCAAATTGAACTGGCAGATAAACATATTACGGCGATGTCACTAAACTCATTAAGAGAACTTGAGTCGGGCACACAAGGAGTAACCCTTGTAACGGGAGGATTGGACGAAGATAGAACTCGTCCAGTAGAAGCTGGGGTATTGAATGGATTAAGCGAACTGTGCCAGCGGCAATCCATTCCACTGCTCATTGAAGCAGATGGTTCACGGCAAAAGCCCTTGAAAGCATGGGCAGAACATGAACCGCCAATCCCTGATTTTGTGAACACGGTTGTACAAGTTGCCGGGCTTTCAGGTTTGGGAAAGCCACTGAATGAAGAGAATGTCCATCGCCCGGAAATATTCGCAGAATTGGGTGGATTAAAAATTGGGGAGACGATCACGCAAACTGAACTGATAAAAGTTATGACACACCCAAAAGGAGGGTTAAAGAATATTCCACAAAACGCAAGGAAGGTCATTTTGCTTAATCAGGCAGATACGGCAGAATTACAATCGCTCGCGCATGGAATGTCTCATGATTTGCTTTCGAGTTTTCACTCTGTCATCGTTGCGAGTTTAAAGCAGGAGAAAATCTTTGCCGTACATGAAACCATTGCAGGGATTATCCTGGCGGCGGGTGAATCTTCGCGATATGGTCAACCCAAACAATTACTAGATTGGAAGGGAGAGCCATTTGTACGCGCCGTCGCCAGAACAGCATTGAATGCAGGGCTTGCCCCAGTCGTTGTTGTGACGGGTGCAAATGCTGAACAAGTGGAGACGGCAATCAGTGACTTGAATGTCACAATTGTTAGAAACAATGAATGGAAGAGCGGACAGGCAAGTTCGATACGAGAAGGAGTGAAAGCCCTTACCTTACCCCAAAATTCCAATTTCGAAATCAAACAGTATCTAATGCATTGGGAGAGGAGGGAGTAGGAGCGGCAATATTTCTTCTGGCCGACCAACCGCAGGTTAATTCTTCCATTATCCGTGCGTTGGCGGAAAAACATGCGCAGGGACTCTATCCCATTGTCGCGCCGATGGTGATTGACCGGCGTGCAAATCCTGTTTTGTTCGATAGGTCAACCTTCCCAGATTTACAGATGCTTGAAGGAGATATCGGTGGGCGGGCAATTTTCCATAAGCATCGTGTGGAATATTTACCCTGGCATGACGATAGCCTTCTGCTGGACGTGGATACGCCCGAACATTATCAAAGATTGATTTCAAACGGGGATCTATGATCTCAGCCATTGTTCTCGCCGCAGGAGAATCCAAAAGAATGGGACAGCCCAAGATGTTGTTGCCGTGGGGAAGAAGAACTGTTATTGAACAGGTTGTTTCTGTGATTACAAAGGCGGGAGTGGATGATATGCTTGTGGTCGCTGGGGGTGTCAAAGAACAAATCGAAAAAGTTCTAGTGGGGTATCCTGTTCAGATACTTTACAATGAAGCATACGCAAACGGTGAAATGCTATCCTCGCTTCAATGCGGGTTGCGCGCACTCAAGGCTGAAGCGATGGCAGCGCTTATTGTTCTCGGCGACCAACCCCAAGTCCAGGAAAGAAGCGTGCGGATGGTTTGTGAGGCGTTCCGCAAGGCGAAATCCAATCTCGTCGTTCCGAGTCACCAAATGAGGCGCGGGCATCCCTGGCTGGTGGCGCGTCCGCTTTGGAACGAGTTATTAAGAATGAAATCCCCGCAGTCGCCGCGCGATTTCCTAAATATCCATAAAGATGAAATCCATTACATAGACGTGAACGACCAAAGCATCCTTGCGGATCTGGATACACCGGGGGACTATCAAAGGTCGCATCCATAAGATTCCGTGATAAACTGTTGCGCTGTTTAAACCTTTAGGATCAAGATGATATATAAAATCGTTAGCTTCCTTGTAAAGTTTGGAACGGGAATTCTCTGCCGCATTGACGCGCCAGATATTGACAAGGTGCCCCAAAAGGGACCTTTGATCGTGATCTCGAATCATACCGGACAAGTGGAAGTGGCTGTGTTCTTCGGGTTGTTGGTGCCGCGCCCGATCACAGGCTGGGCAAAGATGGAAGCCTGGGACAACGCCTTCCTGAATTGGCTGTTCAACCTTTGGGGGCTTATTCCGGTTAAGCGCGGCGAAGGAGATACGTCGGCTTTGCGGAAGGCGGTCAAGGCGCTCGAGGATGGATATATTTTTGGCGTTGCACCCGAAGGTACGCGCAACAAAACCGGACAGTTGAAACGCGCCCTGCCCGGTGCAGTGTTACTGGCAATTCATTCAGGCGCGCCGATTCTACCGGTGGCGCATTGGGGCGGCGAACACTTTCTAAAAAATCTGGCGCGTTTCAAGCGAACGGATTTTCACGCCCGTGTTGGAGAACCATTCAAATTGAAATTGGATGGATTAAAAGTCAACCGAGATATCCGCCAGCAGGTTGCGGATGAGATGATGATCCGCATCGCAAAGCTCATGCCACCGGAATATCATGGAGAGTACGCAGCATTCGTCTCGGACGAAATGAAGTTCACTTCGACGCTGGATAGATTTCAATCGAGCTTATAAAAATAAGCATTCGTTTCTCTTTTTTCAAACCCCATCGCCAGATAAAATTGATTCGCTTCCACCCTTTGAAAATTGGAGGTCAACGCAATCCCATTTGCACCCGCTTCACGAGCGATCTGTATAGCAGATACCATCAATGCTTTTGCGATTCCCAATTTGCGATGATTCATATCCACAACCAGATCTTCAACAATGGAACGCCCGCCAGTAGGGACGCGGTATAGCGCCAGAGTGAGCATTCCCACAATCGAAGAATTTTCAGCGGGGTAACGGGCGATCAGCAAAACAGAAGTTTCTGAATGTACAAGAATATTTAAATCCTCCCAGGAAGGTTTCGGTTTATCAACTCCCAACTGTGGAACCAGCCGCGTTACCCCCTCGAACACTTCCTTTGTAACGTCTAAAACTTTTTCAATGTGCATGACACTTTATGCTGTCTTTGCCTGTCCGATCTTTGGAAAAAAACTCAAAAGGGCATAATACGCCACATAGACAAAGGATGCGGGCGCAACCCATTCAGGCACATTCGGATATTGCAAAAGTCCCCAAACACCCAAAGCCCCATAGACATAAGTAAATCCAAGCGTCAAACGACGGAAGCGGGTATTACGGCTCGGGTACAAATATTTAACCGGAATAAATATCAAAATATTACAAACGACCAAAGCCGCAAAATTGATCCACGGGTTCAATCCCAGGAGCATCATATAGACTACAAGGAAATTCCACACTGAAGGAAACCCCTTGAAGAAATAGGATTGGTCGTCCGTCTTGGCATCGGTTTGTGAAAATTGAAATCCAGATGTGAGCAAAATCGAAAAAGCCGCAACCATTTCAAATCCCTGCGGCAATAAGCCCGGGACTTTGATCATAAGCAGCGCGGCAACAACCACATAATTCAAATAATCAATGATGTTGTCGAGTAATCCGCCATCAATTCCTTTGGCGTAGGTCTTTACATCGAACCAGCGCGCCAGCATTCCATCGAATCCATCCACGAACATGGCGATGACGATGTAAATGATCGCAAGCTTGAATTCTTCATCCCAGATGGCGAGCAGGGTCAGAAACCCCCACACAGCGCCGGTCGCAGTGAAAAGATGTACTCCGTTGGCAAGTGCCTTGCGCACGATGAGAGGAAATTTTTCCATGTTGCAGCACCTCGAGTTTAATGTTGGGGGCTATTATACAATTAAAGGCGTGGCACGAGTACGCGTCACGCCTTTCAAAATTGATGCTTTGGAGTCGGGGAGCTTGATCCCGAAACCCCGCCAGCAAACTGGTGATTCCAAATTACTTTTTCACCACACCTGCCCTAACGGTCTCACCATCAAAAGCATCTTCAACAACAGACGCTTCTTTTGGCGGACTTCCAAAGACGAGTTTGGATGTCAACGTTTCGGCGGTGATGTAGTCCTGATGCGCCTCGATCGCGGACCTCAAGCCTGCTGAGGCTTCGACGAATAGTTCTATCCTGTCAGCCACATCCAAGTCGGCGCTCTTGCGGAGGTCTTGAACACGGCGGACAAATTCGCGTGCCAAACCTTCCTGCACGAGTTCAGGTGTCAAGTCAGTGACAAGCGCCGCAACGTAGGGTCCATCTTCAGCGACCGCAAAACCTTCTTTGGCGAGCGCCTTCACTTCCACTTCGTCAGGCAGAATATCAAATATCTCGCCGTTGGCTTCCACGTGTAAGGGTTTGCCTTCCAACAATGGACGCGCCGCATCTTCCGAGTTCATCGCAAGGATCGCCTTCTGGATGGCAGGGAATTTATTGCCATACTTCTGTCCCAACTGCTTGGGCAACGGCTTAACCGAATGCGACACTGCTTCAGTCGCCGCGTCCAACAAACGGACATGCTTGACGTTCAATTCATCGGTAAACAAATCAGCGTAGGTCTCAACAGCTTTGCGTTCATTGGCATTGCCAAGTGAGAAAGCGACTTCTGCCAAGGGCTGGCGGACTTTGCGATTTGCTTTCTGGCGGGCGGAATGTCCGAGTGAGACGAGTTTCATCACCAGGTTCATGTCACTGTTGAGCGATTCGTCTATCATCTCAGGCAAAACCTGGGGCCACTCGGCAAGGTGCACAGACTCGGGTGCAGACGGATCCACGGAGCGAACGAGATTTTGGTACATCTCATCGGCAAGGAAAGGCATGGAGGGAGCAAGCAGTTTCGAGATTGTGACAAGAGCCGTGTATAAAGTGGAGTACGCGGCTTGTTTGTCAGAGTCCGATTTCTGATTTCCAGAAGCGGCGGCGGGAACGTCGCAGATACCATGTGGACAACTTTTCCACAAATCCCTCTATTGGACGCGTGGCATTGGTCACATCGTATTTTTCGTATGCTTCCGTCACGTCACGGACAAGCACATTGAGTTCAGATAACAGCCAGCGGTCGAGATCACTGGTCGCTATCGGCGCGGTGGTGACGGTGGGATTATCGAGATTCGCATAAGTCACGAAGAACGAATAGACGTTCCACAACGTGAGCGTGAAACTGCGTATGACCTCGCCCACCAAATCCGAAGAGAAGCGACGCTCCTGTCCCGGCGGCGTTGCCGTGTAAAGATACCAGCGGAAGGCATCGGCACCGTGCACAGCAAGCACATCCCACGGAACAACGATATTGCCTTTCGATTTGGACATCTTGAAACCGTCACCATCGAGGATGAGACCAAGACAGATCACATTCTTGAAGGCGACCTCGTCATTGAGTAGCGTACTGATGGCATGAAGCGAATAGAACCAACCGCGCGTTTGATCCACCGCTTCACAGATGTAATCGGCTGGGAATTGTTCTTTGAACTTCTCTTGATTCTCAAATGGATAGTGCCACTGGGCATACGGCATGGAACCCGAGTCGAACCACACATCGATCAAGTCAGGGACGCGCGTCATCTTACCGCCACACTCGGAGCAATCCCAATGGATATTGTCTACATACGGACGGTGCAGATCGAGTTCGCTCAAATCTTTGCCAGCTTTTTCAGACATCTCAGCTACCGAGCCAACACCTTCCCGATGTTTGCAGTCAGCACACTCCCAGATGGGAAGCGGCGTACCCCAATAACGCTCGCGGCTCAAAGCCCAGTCGATGTTGTTTTCCAGCCAGTTCCCAAAACGACCGGTTTTGATGTGTTCGGGTACCCAATTGATCGTATTATTCAACGCGACCAACTTGTCCTTGAATGCGCTGGTACGGATGTACCACGACTCGCGCGCGAAATAGAGTAACGGTGTGCCACATCGCCAGCAGAACGGATACGTGTGTGTGATCTCTCCCGATTTGAATAACAAACCGCGAGCCTGCAGATCTTCCATGATGAGCGGGTCTGCCTTTTTGAAAAATATGCCGCGCCACGGTGTCACTTCGGGGATGAATGTCCCATCTGGCAAAACAGTCATCAAAACAGGCAGACCATACTTCTTGCCTGTTTCCATATCTTCCGGACCAAACGCAGGAGCTGTATGCACCAAACCTGAACCATCTTCTGTGGTAACGTAATCACCCATAACAACAAAGTACGCAGGCTTATCGGTCGGCAAAAAAGTATAAAGTGGTTGATATTTCATCCCACTGAGCTTCTTGCCTTTGAACGTGTCAACGACTTTAACTTCCTCTTCGCCGAAGACTTTCTGTACCAAAGCTTTGGCAAGAATTATTTTTTCTTTTGTGCCATTGTTATCGCGTTCGATGGTTACATAATCCACATCAGGGTGTGCAGCAACCGCAACATTGCCAGGCAATGTCCACGGTGTCGTCGTCCATACCAGCAACGAAGTATCGGGCTTATCCACCAGCGGCATACGGACAAAGACCGAAGGGTCAACCGCATCTTCGTAACCGAGGGCAACTTCATGGTCAGAAAGAGGCGTGCCACAACGCGGGCAGTAAGGCACAACCTTATAGCCTTTGTAAAGTAAATCCTTATCCCAGAAATTTTTCAATATCCACCAAACCGACTCAATGTAGTCGTTGGTGTAGGTCACATACGCATCTTGAAGGTCAACCCAAAAAGCGATGCGGTCAGTGAGCCGCTCCCAATCTTGAATATAGGTAAAAACGGACTTCCGGCAAAGTTCGTTGAACTTATCGATGCCGTATTCTTCGATCTGTCCCTTATTGGTGAAGCCAAGCTGTTTCTCAACTTCGATCTCAACCGGCAGACCATGCGTATCCCAGCCGCCACGCCGCGAGACGTGGTAGCCGCGCATGGTTTTGTAACGCGGGAACATATCCTTGAATGCGCGCGCCAACACATGATGCACGCCTGGCTTTCCGTTCGCAGTAGGCGGTCCTTCATAGAACACATACTCGGGTTTGCCTTCGCGTTGCGCAACAGACTTCTTGAAGATCTCGGCTTGCTTCCAAAATTTCAACACGCCTTCCTCCATTGAAGTCACTTTGAGTTTTGATGATACAGGTTTAAACATAATGAGTTTCCTCGTATTGCGACATTTATGTCGCTTTTGCCAATGGCGACATAAATGTCGCGTTACAAGATATTAAAACAAAAACACTCATCCCAAAACAGGGACGAGCGTCGCTCGCGGTACCACCCTGATTCCACACATTCACCGATAAGGCTCGCATGGCACTCAGTAGATGACCAACATCATCTTGTTCCTGTAACGTGAAACAACCACGGCTTGCTTACTTTTACCCAACTAGCTATTTGACCAGCGACTAGAAGACTAATTTGAGCTTGCGGCTCTGAGATGATTTTCAATTTGCTCGCCTGATGTGGCTCTCACCCTGTGGTCGCTGACCACGTCCACATTCGCTGACAGTTTCGGCAAATTTACTCTTTCTCTTCACTGCCTTTGTGATTTTGTGGATTATGCCACAAGTGAGTACCTTCGTCAACTTGCACAGTGCCCCACCTTGCGGGATAATTCATGATATGACGACTCTCCTGTTGGATGCCGATGCCATCCCGGAAACATCTCATCACCAAATTCTTCTCGCCTCTCACGTGGACCTGAGTCCTGAATCAGCCTCCGAAACGCCTTTTCCGCCACGGATGGCAATCCTGGACTCTCACTACGTGGCTCGACCCCTCCGAGCCGCCACTCCCCATTCGGGCCCCTGAATTCCGCGCCAAAGATGAAGATCCCGCTATACGCCTTTCACAAGAACCATGTCAGCGCGTGGGTCGGCGCAGTGGAACTTGGCGAGGATGATATTTTGCTTATTGGCGCAGTGAATCTCAGGCGGGCGAATAGAACTTAACCGACTACACACTCAAAGGCTTTTACGAAGATGAATATGAGGGAGAATGGCTCATTGCACGCGGCAAAGAGGAGGATGTCTTTTCAAAATATACAAATCTTCTCGAAATGAAATTTGGGAAAACTCGTTTTGAAAAGCCGCCCCGCGTCTGGTGTTCGTGGTATTCGCTCTTCAAGTGGGTCAATGAATCTATTCTCACCAAAACCCTAAACGGACTCGGTGACCTTCCTTTTGATGTCTTTCAAATAGATGATGGCTGGCAGGATGAAAGCGGAAATTGGGAAGCTGGCAAAAACTTCCCGTTGGGAATGGAAGCATTTGCAGATAAGATCAAAGCCACAGGACGCACAGCAGGCATCTGGCTTTCGCCATTCATCGTCACCCCCAACTTGAACATCTTCCACGAACACCCTGATTGGATTTTCCGCGATGAACAGCGGAAATCTCGTCACTGCGGGCATGAACTGGACCGGCACAACCTACGCCCTCGACATCACCCGCCCCGAAGTTCTGGATTGGCTGGATCAGCTGATTCGCAAAGTTGTCGGCTGGGGATACGATTATCTTAAACTTGATTTTTTATATGCAGGTGCGGCGATTGGCAAACGCCATAAAAATATACCGCGTGAAGTTGCTTATCGAAATGCGATGCAAGTGATGAGAAACGCCGCGGGAGACGCGTATATCCTAGCCTGCGGCGCGCTGATCATCCCTTCTCTTGGGTTATGCGATGGGATACGTATTGGCCCCGATGTGAGTCCCTTTTGGCTCAACAAAGCAATGACAGTATGGCTCAACAACCCAAACGACACGTCCACACAAAACGCGATTCGCACAAGCCTTCATCGTTTATGGCTTAAACCGCTTGTCAATATTGACCCGGATGTGATGTATTTCCGTTCAAGCTATAATGCGCTCAAACCTCATGAACGACAGTTGCTTCAAGATTTGGGGACGCTAACAGGTTTTAAAGCCACGTCTGACCTGCCGCTCTGGTGGAAACCTTCAGAGACGGAAAAGGTTCGGGATTTTTTGTCAGCAAACGGAAGCGTCCAGAAAAAGGAGCGTTATGAATATCAAATTGATGGGCGCACTGTGGACTTCAGTCCTGTCATTCCAATCCAAACCTCAGATAAGAATGTCCCGGTATGGCTGGCAAAGAACGCCGGGCTTTTGAAAATTATCAGGTATCAGGTTCTGCCAGCCTTGATGGAAAATTGTAAGTAGATAGCAGTGTCCCTTTCAGCCGTAGTACAGTATCATTCACAGGTGTAATCCATGCGAATACTTCAAGTATAAATTAAGATGGCAATCAAAATCCTAATTGCTGAAAATAATATTGCTGTTGCCCGAAATCTTCAGGAACGGCTGGAGAAATTCGGGTACGCGGTTGTTGGTATTTCGATTTCGAGCGAAGAGACGCTGGAGGGTGTAAAAACGTTGACGCCAGATCTGATCATTATGAATATGCGCCTGCGAAAAGGGACCGACGGCATAAAGACCGGGGCGCTTGTTCGATCAAAACATGATACGCCCATCATTTATATGACTGAGTTTGCCGGGCAGGCAACATTACGGCAGGCAAAAAGCACGGGACCCTTTGGCTATATTTTTATTCCTTTTTCTGACAGACAAATATATACCACATTGGAAATTGCCCTTTTAAGAAACCAGTATGAAAAGGAAATTCAACGACAGGCTAAACGAGCGCAAACACTTGTAAAATCAGCTGAAAAGTTGAATTCAGATCTTGATATCAAGAATGTGTTGAACACCATTTGCAAACTGACCAACGAAGCCGTCAAAGCTTCGGGTACGGGTGTGTTTTTGTTGGACAACAAGAAGGATATTTATTACATTGTGTCGACGACAAGCGGGTTGGAACAATTGCAAACCTACAGGGACAATAAATTTGAATTTCAGGCAAATATTATAGATGGCTTTATATCCAAACAAAATCCGGTAGTTGTCGTCAATGACATTCAAGATATAAAAGACATCCCTTACTTGCAGTTATTTCAAAAGGAAAAAATACAAAGCATGGCGATAGCGGGAATTTATCATAACCAGGAGTTGATGGGAATCCTCGCGTCCATATTTGTTCCTTCACCTAATCCACTTCAAAATGCTGACCTTGAACTTCTCAAAGGGTTATCTGATCAAGCGGCAATTTCGATCACCAACGCCAATCTTTTCAGGCAGATACATATTGGCAGGGAACATGAGAGAAAACTGGCAAAAAACATTGTGGATGTACAGGAAGAGGAAAGGCGCCACATTGCCCGGGAATTACACGACCATTTGGGACAAATATTAACCGGACTACAATTCATGTTGGAAAGCGCTAAAAACCAAAAGGGGGACGCGCAAAAGGCAATCATGGAGGAGGCTCAAAAAACCGTTGGAGACATGATCAAGCAGGTAAGGGAATTGTCCCTCAATTTGCGACCCGGCATGTTGGATGATATGGGGCTTGTGCCTACCATTCAATGGCATATCGAGCGTTTCGAATCTCAAACCGGCATACATGTCAATTTTGAAGGCGGCAAATTGAACGAACGACTGCCATCAGAAGTTGAAACAACCGCTTATAGAATTATCCAGGAAGCGCTTACAAATGCAGCGCGTCTACGCACAAGTAAAAGAAGTTTTTGTAGGTCTTGTAATTCAGGATGAAACACTCTGGATAGAAATACTCGATCAGGGAGCAGGGTTTGACCTATTGACCGAGAGGGAAAACCAACCTCGGGGCTGGGTGGAATGCGTGAGAGGGCCAGTCTGGTTGGCGGATATATGGTAATTGAATCGTTTATCGATCAGGGCACTCAAATCGTGGTCGCCCTTCCGTTGACAGGCAAGCCGCTCGAAAGGAGAAAAATTGAGCGCAATAACCGTTATCCTGGCAGATGATCATCCCATCGTTCGCCAGGGATTACGTCGTTTACTGGAAAATGAACCGGGGTTCACCGTGGTTGGGGAAGCTGGGGATGGGATCGAAACCATGCGCCTGATCGAAAACTCGAAGCCCCACGTATTGGTAGTGGATATGATGATGCCTGGATTGAACGGGCTTGAAGTTTTGCGGCAAACTAAAAAATTGTCGCCTTTTACACATGCCATTGTTTTGTCCATGCAAAGTGCAAATGCGTACGTGGTGGAGGCTTTGAATTTAGGCGCGGATGGATATGTTCTTAAGGATACCGGTCCCAGTGAGTTGGTGACCGCCATTCATACAGTCACACAAGGAAAACGTTATATCAGCGAAAAATTATTGGAACGCCTGGAAGCCAATGATCGGCGTGTTGACGACGCCCCGATGGACACGTATCAAACGCTCACGGCGCGCGAACGGGAGATTCTCCAACTTACTGTAGAGGGCAAATCAAGCGTTGAGGTTGGAGAGAAACTTGTAATCAGCCCGCGGACCGTGGAGGTCCACCGCAGTAAGCTGATGAAAAAACTGGCGCTTCATAATCACACAGAATTGATCCGGTATGCGATTAAACGTGGAATAATATCCGTGGATGATTGAGCGCCAACAAATTATTAATACCGCATTTGTCAGCCCGAGGTGTTGGAATTAGTACGTTTTTAACGGCAATTAGGTATAATCGCCATACTGGAGTGGACCTAACACGCGCTATTGTAAGTTAGAAGCAACAATCGTAATAATTCAAAAGACATGGACAAGCCATTCGCTCTCATTGTTGAAGATGAACGGGATATCGCCGCTCTATTCCGGCATGTAATGGATCAGGCCGGTTTCCAGGCAGAGGTGGTTTTTCATGGCCAGGTTGCCGTGGAACGGCTTTCCAATTCTCAGCCCGATATTGTATTACTGGACCTGAACCTGCCGGGGGTTTCCGGAAACAAGATCCTGGAAATGATTCGAAAAGACGATAGATTAAGTCACACAAAGGTTATCGTGATCACGGGTCATGCGCATATTGCGGGCGGTCTATTGGCACAGCCCGACCTGTTATTGCAAAAACCGGTCAGTATCGATCAGTTCACAAGTCTGATGGGTCGGATCATTTTATCGGAAAAGTCTCCAAAAGCAATACCAATACAACGCGAGCCATTGGACGGCCCAACTGGTCTCTATAACCAAGCTTTTTTTATGAACCGGCTGGAAGGTTCACTCAAGCAATCCAAGGAAATCGATCAATATCACTTCGCGGTGCTTTTATTCAGACTGGAACGTATGAATAAAACAGGAAATCATCGGGGCGATTACAAGTGGGAATCCATTCTCCAAGAGATAGCTTCTTCCCTGAGGAGCATCCTACGTCCCACGGATACCCTTGCCAGATTTGACCCTGACACTTTCTATCTATTGATCGAAAACGTACCCAATAGTGAAATCCTTGTTCTTATTGCAAATCGCATTCAAGACGTCCTCTATAGGAAAGTGCCACACATTGGAAATAAGATCAGGCTTCCCATCCGGATCGGACTTCTGCTCTGCGACAGCAAATATGATAATGTTGACATTATCCTGAGTGACGCAAAGTACGCTCTGATCCTAGCGAATGCACAAGGGGATGAGTATTCAAATTATTATTATCAGGTTTCCGCAAAAAATAATTTACATTGAAAGCGGAGGGGGCTTACATCCAAACCCAAAAGAGCCTTCCGGGAGATTTCTCCCGCAGGCTCTTTTTTCTTACGAATTTGTAATTCCCCTGAATATTAATATACGTAGACCTACGTATTTTCAATTCCCGGGTTCGGGACATAATCAATTGTATCAACTTCATAATCGTGATTCCACAATATGAAAAAACCGTCAACAGCCGTTGATAGGTGCCAGAAAGGATAACCATGAAAAATATGACCGCCCACTCTCTACCGTCTGCACAGGGAAAAAAGCCACCCAGGGCAGAACAAAGAAGACAGTCCAGAAAAGATTTTCGCTACTACATGCAGGTATTTGATATGGATACCCAGAAACTCTTAGGGCACTTGGCGGATATTAA
This sequence comes from uncultured Chloroflexia bacterium, assembly GCA_963753655.1. Lineage (GTDB taxonomy): Bacteria > Chloroflexota > Anaerolineae > Anaerolineales > Villigracilaceae > Defluviilinea. The sequence continues at coordinate 425,981 of CAVWDB010000006.1, read as the reverse complement.
CTCTGGAGGCTTCAAGTTGGACACCCAGAATCCAATTCCGATCAACAAAGATTTTCGGCTCCGCCTCGACCTGACCAGCGAGATCGCCCATAAACCGGGCATGATATTCGTGGCACGCAGCAGGTGGTGCAAGGTTGATCCGTTTGATCCGTTTAGTTACAACGTCGGCTTTCAATTGATCAAAATTTCTTCCGAAGATGTTGAGATATTCAACCGCATGATGGAAAAATATGGAAGAAAACACGATAAGCAGTTTGTCGATTTGCGTCACACGAATATTTGGTAAACCAGGAGAATAACCAAAATGAACAACTCAGATAAAACAATTCCTTATAGACTCTCCCTTGCTGAATTGGTAAATATCCGAATTCTACAAAAAAAGGCAGGCTCTATTGATTCCAACGACCATGGCGAAGAGAACTTGACACAAGAAATCATGGATATGGATTCCGACTCAGTATCAAATACCAAGGTCACGGAGAAGAACGTTCCATAAGCCTTTTAGGAGACAGTTCTCGAAAGGTTTTTTCACCTTGCACCTCTGTAATCTCATCCAATGAAAATATACGTAGACCTACGTATTGTCTACGGGACAATCAGAAGCATAATACAAGTACCAAGTAAGTTCTTTCACATGTTTGATAAGGAGATAAAAAATGAATAAGTTGTTCAAAATTTCTGTCGTCGTTGTTCTTGCTCTTGCGCTGGTATGTACGGTCTTTGCATTCGCAGGCGTCCCTTCAGGTATGGCGTCTGGAACGGTCTGCCCGAATGTGGGCTGGAATAGCAGGATCGCTGGTTGTGGATTTGGTGTTTTCACGTTGCAAAGCCTTGATGGATTGGCTCTGCTACGTCCAGTCGGACCCATCTATACTCCCCTTGTTGGCTGGAATTCATAATCACGACATTTGCGTGGACTGATTCATCCAATGCAGTCTTCGGGCGAATCAGGATCGTACTTGGCAAAGAAACGGCAAACCTGTCGAAAGGCAGGGACGCAAAGTTACAGACCTAATGTTTACGGGTTTACGAACCCAGCCCGTACCCGATGGTGGCTGAACCGCCTTTTGCTCTCTAAAAAATAAGATGCTCCTCAACAAGCCTGAGGAGAAGAGAATGATTATGAAAAATTTGTCCTTTACAGCAAAAGTGTATATCATCGGCACCATTTTGGTCGGCTTCGGGCTGATCGTTTGGGCGGTGATGGAATTGGATTGGGCAAATCCGGGGCTGGATCTATTGGCAGCGCTGGGAGCCGTTGCTCAAACCCTCAAAGTGCAGGGACCCAACGACAAGACCAATTACAGTATTGCCTGGTTCGTGTATGGGTTTGCGTTCATCGCCCTGGGTCCGGTATCCGCCATTTTTGTAATTGTCATTTCGCATTTGGTGGAATGGATCTGGCATAAATATCCCTGGTATATCCAGAGCTTCAACATTGGAGCTCATGTCATCCCTATGTTTCTGGCTGGACTGTTGTTTGAAACGATCAGCCATCGCACCCAGGCGCTTGATCTAAACTGGACCTTGGGGTTGGTAGCCGCCAACCTGCTCTTTGTCTTCGGGAATCATTTCCTGGTAGGGCTGGTGGTGAAATTCGCCCGGGGTCAGAGTTTTGCAGAATCAGGTGTCTTTGAGTTTCTGACCCTGTCTATCGATTTCACCGTGCTCACTTTCGGTGCTGTCACTATACCCGCCTGGTCTTACAATCCGTTTTCATCACTGCTCAATATCCCAGTTCTGTTCCCGCTCTATCATGCCTTGAGCGTTCCCGCACTGATGCGTCAGTTGCAGGAAATGAAAAAAATAAGCGTGTAAAATCCCAGCCGGATATCGGTCCCCACCACCGCTAACTGGAATAGATAAAATAACTAACCCATTAAATGCCTTCCGATAGCGGTCCCGCATGGAAACTGTCCGCGACGAGTTTGCGAGTGTTTCCTACGATTGACTTCGCAAGCGTGGGTTGGAACTCAGTCGGTTGGAATAGCGTCGGCTGGAATTCTGTTGGTTGGAACTCATCCACTTGGGATGACCAGGAGAGGAAAAAAATAATGAAAACAAATACCTTGGTTCAAGTATCTGGAATGATCCTGCTGGCTGTTGCAGTAAGCTTTGTCATGCTGGCGCTGGTCTATGCCCTGCAAAATTCACACCTAATGCCGACCATAGCCTCCATCGGCTGGAACGGAACAATTAGTCTCTAACAACCTCAAAAGCCCTTGGGGAGAATTTGCTCGAAGGGTTCCTTCCTTTATCACTTTGCATATCTGTCAATATGAAAATTTAAACAATACGTAAACCTACGTATTGTTTAAAGAAACAAGGGGATGCATACTGTAAGCATGTGCAAACAATCATACACAATAAGAATTTCTTCAGCGGAATTGTAAAGCGCCAGTAAAGAATAATATGCAAGATACCTTATACGATTCTCAATGTAGAAACCGAATCAAAAAAATCAAAGGGAACTGCTTTATAACCGTTCGCAAACGATCAAGAGGATATTGAATCAAACCGTTTTTTCAATGTAACAGGATGTTGCCATGAAATCATTGTCACTTACAACCAGACTTTACATAATCTTGACATTTATCTCGGGAGTTGTGATATTCATCTCACAGATCAAGATAATGAATCTTGGCAATCCCACGTTCCTTGTCATTCTTTGCGTATTGGCTTCGCTGGCTTTGATCCTGAAGGTCGAAGGGTCCACAAATCGGTCTCATTACACGTTCAGTTTTCTGATATATGGATTCACATTTGCAGTATTTGGACCAGCAGAAGCCACACTTGTTATTGTTGTATCCAATATTGCGGAATGGATCTGGAACAAACCGGTCTGGTACATCCCACTATTTAACACCGGAGCATATATCATGGTCATGGCGGCCGCTGGCTTGGCATCATCCTTGATCAACCCCATGAACGCCTCCAGAACCTGGCAGTCTGCGCTTGCGATCATCGTCGGCATGGCAGTCTTCAACCTATTGAATCATTTGATGGTAGCCATCGTGGTTTGGCTTGCCCGCGGAGAGAATTTCAAGGAATCCGGAATTTTCGATTTCTTCCCACTAATGCTCGACTTGGCCCTGCTTTATTTTGGCGCCAGTCTGTCCATTGTCTGGATTTATAACCCGTTCGCGCTCGGGCTATTCCTGATTCCACTTTACCTGATTTATAGCACCCTGCGTGTACCCGCGTTGGAGCGCAAGACAGAGATCGACGCCAAGACTGGTCTTTTCAATCACGATTATTTCAAGAAACACCTGAACAATGAACTTGCCCGTTCCAATCGCTTTGACCGCCCGCTGTCCGTCATTCTCGCCGATCTGGATCTGCTACGGAACATCAATAATACATACGGTCACCTTGCAGGAGACGAAGTTCTGATCGGGATGGCAAATGCAATGAAAGAATCAGTTCGCGACTATGATGTGGTCTGTCGTTTCGGCGGTGAGGAATTCGCCATTCTTTTACCTGAAACGTCACTTAACCAGGCATATGAAAGGGCGGAGGTGATACGCCGGGCAATAGAAAGCCTGGAGTTCATGGTCCCAACCAGCATATCCCCTATTCGCGCTACGATGAGTTTTGGCGTTTCGCACCGCGAATCCTTTAGTCAGACCGCGGACCAGATAACGCACAATGCAGATCTGGCTCTGTACCATGCGAAACTGACCGGCAGAAACAAATCCTTTGCTTATGTCAATGATACATATGTGGATTTTACAGTGGCCACTGCAGAAACAAATCCAAAGCCTGCCTTTGGCTTGCCAAACGAAAGCTTGGAATCAGTAGTTCAGAGATCGTATCATACAGAGTCCCATCAAACCAATCGCGCGAGAAATCAGTGATACCCCGCCCGAAGCGGATGTGACAACGTCAGATATGCCAAAAAACCAAAGGAAATCCCGGGTGCCAAATCACGCGGCTGGATACTTTATCAGCGCGCTTGCCCTGGTATCTCTGTTTTCATTTTCAGCAATATTGCACTGGGTACCCTACGGAGTTAATAACGTAACGTACGATTGGCTTGGCTTGATGGTCATTTCCATTTTGATTGCCTTGTCGGAAAGATTCTCGATTGATCTTTACATTCGGGAAACCTCACTATCCACATCCGCCATTCCCATCCTGGTAGCCTATCTGCTCTTTGGACCTGTAGGAGTTGCCTGGGCAAGTTTGATACTCGCCATATCTCTGATTATAAAATACCGCAGTCACTTCAGCCGATTTGTGTTTAATTTTAGCAATCATTTACTGGCAGGCGCCATTTCTCTTGGACTGGTTTTGTTGTCTGGCAACAACTTTCTGGGACTTCCTATACTGTATCAGGTAATTCTAAGTCTGATATCTGCCATCGCCTTGTATCTTGTTACAACCTGGATGGTCGCCCTTGGTATGAGCCTCGACTTGAAACAACCCACGCTCCATATATGGAAGGAGCAGTTCAGCTGGCTGGCTCCCTACTATTTGGGAATAGGTATTATTGCCTATGCCATGATTTTTGGATATAGATATGACCATATCACTGGATTAGTGATTATGGTAGCCCCGATGTTCCTTTTACGGATTAGCCAAAAACAATATGTAGACCGCACCCGTCAGGTTGTCTCAGAATTGCAGGAGAAGAACCAGACCTTGAAGAAAAATTCAGAGGAGATCATTGATCTCAACGAAGGCCTTTTGATAACCCTGTCAGAAATTATCGATCTTAGAGATCCTTATGTATGGGGGCATTCAAAACAGGTGAGTAAATATGCCACCAACATTGCCAAAGAGATGGGGTTGAATAATAAGCAAATTGATCTAATTCACAAAGCGGGTTTATTACACGATATTGGAAAGCTGGGAATTTCAATGAAAATTCTCACAAAACCGGGAAAGCTGACACGGGATGAATATGAAATCATCAAGGAGCACGCCGGCTTGGGTGGGGATATTATCAAGGGTAGTCCATCCCTTCGTCCCCTTGTTCCGATTATTCGTCACCATCACGAATATTTCAATGGCAAAGGATATCCGGATAAACTTGCTGGAAATCAAATTTCCATCGAAGCAAGGATCGTTTCTGTTGCGGATGCCATTGAAGCCATGACATCAGATCGCCCTTATCGTAGATCGTTATCACAAGAACAAGTTTTGGAACAATTAAACAAATATTCAGGTTCCCAGTTTGACCCCACTATCGTGGAATTTGCGATCAAGATGATCGCAACAGAACACGTGGGTGAAAAAGCGGTATCGAACCAAACGGATGCCCAATTGCGTGTTTCCCAGCGATTTGCTCTTCAGAGTCAATCTACATGAAGCCCATTCTCAAATAAGCCCCCACCCAGGCGATCGATATTAATCGAGACTACAGACAGATGCGTGGATGGTAATTACGCCAACCCATCTGTCTTGGCCGCCATGATGAAATCGTTCTTGTGCAAGCCTCTGATCTTATGCGTCCACCATTGGATGGTTACTCGTCCCCACTCAGTAATGATCAATGGATGATGATCTTCCTTCTCTGCAACCATCCCAACTTTGTTTGTAAAGGCAATTGCTTCGATAAAGTTTTTTAGTTTGAAAACACGCTGCAATCGTTTGACGTCATCCACTTCGATGATTTCCCAATCCGAAACTTGCAGATGCAGTTCTGCGATCTCGGCGTCGGTCAGGGCTGGTTCGTCGCCGCGACAAGCGACACATTTGAGTTTGGTTAAATCAGTCATTGCACAACCTCTAATAATTTGTAACAGACTTGGGAAAGACAAATTCGTTGATACATATCTCGATTTTACCCGAATAAATAGACACTGATTATTGATCTATTGACAACTGATATGGATCGGCGGGCGGCGAGTTTGCCGGTAATTTTTCCAGCTTGTCCAGCGGATAGCGTACTTCTTTAGAGGTCACGAGCGGCACAAAAACCCGGTTCCCGTTAGTGCCTTGCGGGAAGCGTCCAATACCGTTTTTTGTCACCGTAACGGCATCAAAGTATAACCAGGGGCGGGCAAGCAACCACTCAATTGAGGGAACACTATTGACATTCATTGTCTTAACAATCAAATCATTCCCGTCGATTATTCCCGTAACCGTAGCGCCGCCGCATAAGCGGGGTTTGTCAAAACGGGGATTAGGCTTGTTGATATTGATATTATTCACCCAATCTGCACGTGGATCGCTGGGGTCTCCAAAACCTGTGCCATTTGTAAAGGCACGCTCATAATCATATAATGCCCGCCATTTTTTCTTGGTCATATCCGCCGTAATGATGGGGTTCCTGATCGTATTCAATGTGTAACTTAACAACTGCCAATCCTTATGGAACTCTGTGGCGGTCACAGGCAGCATGATAAATACCTCTGGCACGCCTGTGCGCCATAGAGGACCCATTTCTGCATCATGCTTGACGCGCCAAAATGGAGGGTATTGCGGTTGCGGGATTGTTTGTGAGGCGGCGGTAATGGCTATATCAATGACAATATTTACGTCTGTCATTTTTTGAGCAAATGCACTTGTGCCACCCCTTCATATTGATGCCCGTCAATGTCCAGCGCGATCGGAACAACTGCATTGATATTCAGATTATCCAAATCCGTGCCGGGCACCTCTTTCACTGTCAGATGCGTGGTAGCCAAGTAACCAGGGGCGGGCTGGCCATTGACGGATGTCACGAGCAGCCATTGATAGGAACTACCGTAATTATCAGGCACAAGCAGAACGCCGGTCACAGTCGATCCCTTTTTAATAGAGACAATCTTGGTACGATGTGGATCATTGGGATTAACGCCTGCCTCCCACCGCAACCATTGATTGCCGCTTGTCAGGGTTCCAGTATAATTCTTGAATTGAATGGGCATGGGTCTGTGCCTCCTTTTGTCAGATGCTCCATAACCTCTACCTAAGTTCGACAACTCATTCTAGTCCGCACGGATAAAAATGGCATGAATACAATAAATGGGTGGTCGAGTTACGACCACCCATTTATTTTTACTCCAATACCTTTACCAATTCGGCGACTGCTTCCACTGAAGGCAAATGCACTCGTAGCACTTTTTTCTTTGCTTCGATCAACGCCTCATAATCACCCACTGCCTGCGCGCGGATCAATGTTCCAAACGTCAAGCCTTCGGAGGGAATATCCATATCCTTCTCAGGTTCAGCGGTGATCACAAGGAAAAGACCATCCTTGATTCCGCCTTTGTGAAATTGTCCCGTTGAATGTTGGAAGCGGGGACCAAAACCAGCCGTCACAGCGTTGCCTGTCCTGGCACGGATGGCAACTCGCATTTCCTGCAACACTTCAACCATTTCGGTATTGCGCGGCAGGTAGGCATTGATGGCAACATAACCACCAGCTTTCGCCTTTTTCAGGAAGCTGTTCAACACAGTTTTCAGCGATGCGCCTGTTACGGCTGTTGGCGAGAACACTGCCACGCCATCCTTCTTCCACGCGGGCTTGCCTTCCTTCAACTTGCCTTTCTTTTGATACTCAGCGATCTTCGCCTTCGTGATCTTCTTGCTCGATTCCACGTTCGGCTGGTCGAACGCGTTCACACCCATAATCGCACATGCCACCACCGTTGCGATCTCCCAGCGGAAGATCTCGGCACCGATGTCATAAAAATCGGGAATGGAAAATTGGAGAATTGGATGACCGGCCGCTTTGAGCGCGGCAACGGCTTCATCATGGTCGCCTGTTTGGCGCAAGTAAACAAAGATGCGGTCATCACCATAGACATCAGCACTCCCGATCGGTTCCAATGGCACGGGCAGGATTCCCTTGCCGTCCTTGCCGCTGGACTCAGCGATGATCTGTTCGATCCAACCTGCAAATGCAGATAAAGGCGCATCAGCCAGGATCGTCAGTTTGTCTCGTCCCTGCAAAGCGGATTCGCCAATGACGGCTCCCAGCGCCAGGCCCGGGTTGCGCGCCGCAGGGACGTGTTCCGCGCACTGGGCACGCATCCAATCGGCTTTATCAAGCAGCTTAGGCAGGTCAACTCCCAGCAACGCGGCTGGGACAAGACCGAAATCGGTCAAAGCAGAGTACCGTCCGCCTACGAATTCATCGGCAGAGAATATTTTTCTGAAGTTTCGTTTCTTCGCTAACGCCTCAAGCGATGTATAGGGATCAGTCGTTGCAACGAAACGCGAACCATCTTTCTTGCTGAGTTTCCAGAAGTAATCAAAATTCGCCATCATTTCGGCGGTGCCACCCGATTTGCTGGCAACGATATATAAACTCTTATCAGGTGGATATTGGTCAGCCGCCAGAGCGACTTGCGTAGGGTCGGTAGAGTCAAGTATCGCCAGAGAAAGCGAGGCTTCAATCACTGCCGCGGCGAGCAGTGAGCTGAACACTTCTGCGGTCAGTGACGAACCTCCCATGCCCAAGACCAATACTCGATCTATGCCAGCGTTCTTCACTTCTTGCGCAAAATCTTGATACTCTTTCATTTTTTTACGTGCCTTATCCGTGGAGGTCAGCCAGCCCATGCGAATCTTCACTTCGTTTTGACCGGCATGATCTCCATCGGGCGCCCAGAGGGTTGGGTCATGCTTCCAGAGGCGCGCGGGAACAGCATCGGATTCCAGCTGAGATATCCGTTTGGAAACGGAAACAGATAGAGGTCCAAGAGAAGAGACGGCGTTCTTCCTTCTCTCATCAATGGTCGCAAGCAATTGTTTGAACGCGTCCGCAAAAGATTTGACGCCTTCGTCTTCCAATTCCTGGGTTACAACATCCATTGAGATGCCCGAAGCTTCAAGTTGCGCGAGAGCAGTTTTGGACTCATCGAGATCGCGGACAAGAGTCATCGCGGCATTGCCATGATCCTTGAAAGCTTCGAGCGTGGCGGGCGGAATGGTATTGACGGTTTCGGGACCGATGAGCTCATCCACATAAAGCGTATCAGGGATAAGCGGGATTCTTGGTGCTGGTACTCGCCCACAAAGGACGCTGAACACGGGCGCTCTTGACCTTGAGGTTTTCCCAACGGCGACCCGCAAATGTCTTTTGATATTCATCATAGGCAAGCTTGGCGTTGGCAATGGCGGCTTTGCCTTTGAGATCGGAGCCCTCGGGAAGTTGGGGATCGATCTTGGAATTGACACGCGAGACAAAGAACGAGGCAACCGACGCAATATGATCAATGGGATGACCCGCCGCTGCGCGGTCTTCGAGACCGCTGAGATAAGCGTCCATCACTTCGGCGTAACGCGTGAGGGAAAAGATCAGCGTCACATTGATATTGACGCCCGCGGCAATCGCCTTGCGAATGGCAGGGATACCTTCCTTGGTTGCGGGGATTTTAACCATAAGGTTCTTGCGAGCCACACGCGCCCAGAGTTGTTGAGCCTGCGCAGCGGTAGCTTCGGTGTCGTGTGCCAGATACGGGCTGACTTCAAGGCTGACGTATCCATCGCCGCCATTGGATTCTTCGTAGAGCGGCGCAAACGCGTCACACGCGGCTTTGATATCTTCGGTGGCAAGCTGCCAGAAAATCTTTTCCGCATCCCAACCTGCCCAGGCGAGCGGCATAAGCGCGGAATCATAATCAGTTGATTTCGCTATCGCCGCATTGAAAATAGACGGATTGGAGGTAACGCCGCGAATATCGCCGCGTTCGATCATAGCTTTGAGTTCGCCATTTTCCAGCAATTTGCGCTGGATGTTGTCATACCAAATGGATTGACCTAATGCTGTTAATTTTTTGATTGATTCTGACATGTTTTCCTCTATGCGTTGGTGGTCGAGTAGTTCCGAGCGGAGCGAGGAACGTATCGAGACCATCTATTTCATATAATTTTCTATTTGCAGGTTAGCTGTGGTTTCGATACGACCTGCGGCGAACACGCAGGTCTACTCAACCACCGATGTATAAAAATAATTTCTATTTATTTACTTTATCTTCCAATTGATGTATTTTCCCAACTCGTCTCGCCAACCTCTCCCCACCAGCTTTATTGCCCTGATACTCTGCACCTAAAAACGCCTGGATCAAGACAATCGCAAGTTCCACGCCAACGACACGTCCACCGAGACAGAGCACGTTCATGTCATCGTGTGCCACGCCCTGTGCGGCAGAATACGTGTCGTGGCAAATAGAGGCGTAGATGCCTTTCATTTTGTTGGCGGCGATACATGCGCCCACCCCCGATCCGCAGACAATGATTCCGCGCTCGGCTTCTCCGTTTTGGATGGCGCGGCCCACCTTCTCGGTGAAGTCTGGGAAGTCCACGCTTACAGCGGAGTTGGTGCCCATATCAATAGGTTCATGCCCCGCGGCGCGGACAGTATCCAACACGGTTTGTTTGAGCGGAAAGCCCCCGTGGTCAAATCCTACAGCGATTTTCATTTATCCTCACACGGTGGTTGAGTAGCCCTTCACACGCTTCGACTACGCCGCCAACGAACGGCGGCTCCGCTCAGCGCGACAGAGCTACTCAACCAACGGAGCATTTATAAAAGTTCTTTTGCCTTTGCGACAACATTCTCAACCGTAAATCCAAAATGCTCAAAGATTGTTTTGTATGGAGCGGACGCGCCATAATGGTCAATGCCGAGCACAGACTGAGCGTATCGTTCCCAGCCGAAAGTTGCCGCGGCTTCGACAGCAAGCCGCGCCTGTATCTTTTTCGGCAAAACGGACTCTTTGTATGCCTCATCCTGTTTCTCGAACAATCCCCAACACGGGAACGAAACGACGCGCGTCGCAGTCCCTTCGGCAAATAGTTTTTCGGCGGCAGAATAAATCAGCGAAACCTCAGAACCCGACGCCATGAGAATCAACTTTGGATCATCTCCAAAATCTTTCATCACGTACGCGCCTTTGCTGACAGTCTCACCTTTTGGCGATACATAGGTCGGCACAGCCTGACGCGTCAGAGCCAATGCAGTCGGTCCATCCTTGCGTGAGACCGCTACCTTCCACGCTTCACGGACCTCGTTCGCATCCGCGGGACGAATGGTGATAAGGTTTGGGATCGCACGCAACGCGGCAAGCTGCTCAATCGGCTGGTGTGTGGGACCATCCTCACCGAGACCAACGCTATCGTGAGTGAAAACAAATATCGAAGGGATGTGTGAAATGGCAGCAATGCGAATGGCGGGTTTCATGTAATCAGAGAAGATCAGGAACGTCCCACCATAAGCAATGATGCCGCCAAACAAGTTCATTCCATTCAATGCCGCGCCCATGGCATGTTCGCGCACGCCAAAGTGGAAGTTGCGCCCATCGTAAGATGTTTTCTCAAAATCAGGACTGTCATCGATATGAGTATTATTCGAGGGAGTCAAATCCGCGGAGCCGCCAATCAGTTCGGGCAGGATTGGAGCCAGCGCGTTGATGATCTTCCCAGACGAGGCGCGCGTCGCCATGCCTTTTGCATCTGCAGGGAAGGTCGGAAGTTCCGTGCCCCATCCCTCCGGCAATTCACCTGCCAGCCGACGAGTCAGTTCGGCACCTAGGTTTGGATATAACTGCTTGTAAGCGTCCAACTTCATTTTCCAATCGAATTCAAGTTCACGCCCTTTGTCAACAGCCTTGCGATAGAACGCAAGGACATCATCAGGGATAAGGAAGCGCGGCTCAAGGGGCCAGCCCAGATTTTCCTTGGCGGCATTCAATTCTTCGTCGCCAAGCGGGTTGCCATGTGCTTCGGAAGTTCCCTGTTTGTGAGGCGCGCCAAATCCAATTGTGGTTCGACACATAATAATGGACGGACGCGGGTCGGCTTTGGCGGCGCGAATGGCGTTGTCAATTGCTTCCACATCGTTACCATCATCCACTTTTTGAACATGCCATTTATAGGCTTCAAAACGCATCGCACGGTCTTCGGTGAATGCCAGATCAGTGGAGCCATCAATCGAGACGTGATTGTCATCATAAAAGTAGATGATCCTCCCCAATTGCAAATGCCCTGCCAGGGAAGCGGACTCGGAAGAAACGCCTTCCATCAGATCGCCGTCTGTCACGATGCCGTAAATATAAGATTGAATGATCTCATGCCCGGGCTTATTAAACGTCGCCGCGAGGTGTGCCTGTGCGATTGCCATGCCAACACCAGTGGCAAATCCCTGACCGAGCGGACCGGTTGTCGTTTCCACACCGGGAGTGAGTCCGTATTCGGGGTGACCTGGAGTTTTACTTCCCCACTGGCGGAAATTTTTCAGCTCCTCGAGCGGCAGGTCGTAACCCGTCAGATGAAGCAAAGAATATAGGAGCATCGAACCATGCCCACCCGAAAGGACGAAGCGGTCGCGTCCCATCCACTTGGGGTTGCGGGGATTGTGACGCAGGTGACGCGTCCATAACGTAAATGCCAGCGCAGCCGTCCCCATCGGAAGCCCAGGATGACCCGATTTTGCCTGCTGAACAGCGTCTGCGGCAAGGAACCGGATGGTATTGATCGCGCGTGATTGTAGATCGTCTGTCATATTCTGTAACCTATTCCTTAAAGATACCTCATTTTACCATTGGAGTAACGGGGATATAATTCCAACATCTCAATTTGGGAGAACGCTCTTGTATCATTTATCTTCGATCGCAAATGAATTTTACACCCAGGGGCAGATCGTTCAAGTAAAAGAATTTGGCAACGGCAATATCAACGATACCTATCTCGTTACCACAGATTCCAGCGAAGACAACCAATTTGTGTTACAACGCATCAATACACATGTTTTCAACCAGCCCAAACTTATTATGGAAAATATGCGCGCCTTTACTGAACATATACGCAAACGCGCACGTGACGAACAGCATAAATGGGAAATGGCGCGCGTTCTTCCTGCAAAAGACGGACAGGATTTCCATTTCGACCGCGAAGGAAATTTTTGGCGTGCCATTAGCTACGTGCAAGGAGCACGCTCCTTCGATACGATCCTGAATGCGGATCATGCGCGTGAGGTAGGTCACGCGCTTGGCATGTTTCAATATCTGATCAGCGACCTTCCCATCGGTAAACTCGCGGACACCCTTGAAGGTTTTCATATCACGCCGCGCTATCTTCAAAGCTTCGACCTGGTATTTTCCAAAAACGGACATCAGTCGAGCACAGAAGTAAAGCACTGTATTCATTTCATCGAACAAAGACGCGGTTTTGCTCACGTGCTTGAACAGGCGCGTGAACAGGGCAAGCTCCAGCTGCGCGCGGTGCATGGCGACCCAAAGGTCAACAATGTGATGATCGAGGAAGCCACAGGACGCGCTATCAGCCTGGTTGATCTCGACACGGTTAAACCCGAACTCATCCACTACGATATCGGGGACTGCATGCGGTCGGGATGCAATCCACTGGGAGAGGAAACCGACCAATGGGAAGCGGTTCATTTCGACCCCGAAATTGGCGCGGCGATTCTGGAGGGTTATCTTACCCAGGCGCGCAACTTCCTGACCGAAGCCGATTATGAATACATTTTCGATTCCATCCGCCTGCTTACCTTTGAATTGGGCATCCGTTTCTTCGCCGACTACATCGCAGGAAATATCTACTTCAAAGTCAAACATCCCGAACACAACCTGCAACGCGCGCTTGTCCAGTTTAAATTAACTGAATCCATCGAAGCGCATGAGGCAGACATTCGGAATATCATCGAGAAGATGATGGTGTTAGAAAAGTAACGCGACATTCATGTCGCACTGACATAAACACATAAACAGGTGGACACGTGCAAACTTACAAACTGATTCCCTTTCCCGCGCATGCTCTACCAAAAGTTGAAATCAACGGTGAAATTGCGCGAGAGAAAAATCAGCTTTCTATTCGCTACGAAGTAACAGGCGAAATTGACCAAATCCTGTTACCTGTAAAATCACCAAATCCTTCCCGCAAAGATGACCTATGGAAGGTAACCTGCTTCGAGTTCTTTCTCGCCATCCCAGATCAGCCACAATACTGGGAATTCAACATGTCACCTTCTGGTGACTGGAATATTTACTTGATAGATGCATATCGTAGGGTTGGATTCAGGGAAGAGTCCGCGATTACAGACCTTCCTTTTGAGTTTAGAAAAGAAAACAAGAAAATCTCCCTAAATATTTCGGCGGATTTAACTCCATTCTTTTCTTCCTTGCAAAATCTCCAAATGAGCATCACAGCCATCATCCAAACCAAAGACGGGAATGAAACCTACTGGGCGCTTGCACACCCCGGTCAGCAAGCGGATTTCCATTTGAGGGAAAGTTTCATCCTTTCACTGTAGCGTAAGAAATCGGGGAAAATAACATCCATATTCATGATATGACCACAGCCCAACGTCGAATCACTTACGCCATTATTCTTGTCGTTGGTCTAGCATGGATTTTCATCAGCGCGGACAAATCAGGAATATCCACCGCGGGTAAGATCCCGGCACCGCAACAGGGATTTCTCGCTCCCGATTTCGAGTTGCAAACTACCACAGGTAAAACGGTCAAACTCTCAAATCTTCGCGGGCAGGCTGTGCTGGTCAATTTGTGGGCGACATGGTGTCCACCCTGCCGCGCAGAAATGCAATCCATTGACAAGGTGTATAACGAATATAAAGAGCAGGGATTGGTTGTCCTTGCTGTCAACATGACCTATCAAGATACCGAGTCTGATATTGAGCCATTTGTGAAAGAACAGGCCCTTACTTTCCCAATTTTGCTGGATAAAACTGGCGAGATGGCAAATGCCTATCAATTACATTCATTACCGTCTTCTTATTTTATCGGGCGCGATGGGATCATCCACGAAGTGGTCATTGGAGGCCCGATGGCAGAGGCGCTGTTACGAACACGCGTTGAGGAGATATTGAAATAAATTGAAGCACTGGTGGTTGAGTAGGCTGCGTTTGTCCGCCGTATCGAAACCACCAAATAATCAGACAACTCTTGCTCAGTGGTGGTTTCGATACGCTGCTTCGCAGCTACTCAACCACCGATTTGACTAACCATTATGATCGAATTCATTCCGCTCCCTCTTCGCCCCACCCCGTCACCTCATCCTGCTTGTCGCCGCACTATGGGTTGGTCTCGCGCTCGCCGAAAAGCGGACAGAACGTCATGGCGTTACAAAAGAACACCTCAACAACATCGCCTTTTACAGCCTGTTCGGATACATCCTCGGCGGACGGTTGCTCTTTGCGCTTGACAAATATCTCATCGTTCACACAAAGCCCGCTTAGTATTTTCTCGCCCAACCTTGACCTATTCGATCCCGTCGGCGGATTGGTCGTTGCCATCCTTATCGGGTTGGTCTACGGACAACGGCAAAAGCTTCCATTTTGGGGAACACTGGACTCACTCACTCCACTCTTCGCCACACTCGCCATTGGACTTTCCCTCTCCCACCTCGCCGCAGGGACAGCCTTTGGCAGTCCCACCGATCTCCCTTGGGGAATCGAACTCTGGAACGCCACGCGGCATCCAAGTCAAATCTATGAGTTGATCGCTTCGTTGATTATTTTTGCCTTAATCTGGTTACGCAAATCAGATTCTTCCCGCTGGCATTCTCTTCCTCACCTTCACAGCACTGACCGCTGGCTCAAGTCTCTTTCTCGAAGCCTTCCGCGGGGATAGCACGTTGGTGTTCGGAGGATTTCGACTAGGGCAAATCGTCTCATGGATGGTTTTGATAATTACATTATTTATGAGCAAATCAATCCGTCAGCAAAGAGAAAGCTGATAAAACAGAAACCGCCTCCCCCGAAGAAAGAGGCGGTTCTTCATCTGTCTCAATTCCGCGCCGCAATTGGCTTCAAATACGAATCCAGCAACGCGTCCATCTGCTCGAACAACTCGCACACAAAGAACATCGGGTTGAACGCATAGACTGTCTTGGGGATCTGCGCAATTGTCTCCACATCGAACGGAGCCAGAATTACCTCGCCCCCCAAATAGCCTTCGTGTGGAATACCCAGCTTGTCATACAGCGCATGGACGACATTCCAGCCTGTCTCTTGAGATGCCATCTGTCCCTTTTGGTGCAATTCATTCACACCCGCAACAATTCGGCTGATGGTTCCCTTATGTTTAAGATAAAGCCCTTGAAGTTGTTCAAATACATTCCCGCTGTAATCGAACACGTTATCCCGACTAAGTCGGTAAAACTCCATGATCGTATTTGCGAGTTCGGCACGTCCTGAAATCGTCCCCGCCCCAAACACCTTGAAGCGGTTATCTTCCATCACCAAACCAAATTCGGTGCTATACCAGGCAAGCCGCTTGATCACTTCCCGCTCTGTCTTCCGTCGCTTTCAGATAAGCAGGTGCAAACTTATCCTCGATGCGTGCATAAAAATTCTGGGTTAGGTACGGCAGATGTCCGAAAATATCATGGAACATATCCGGCTCAGGCGTAAACTCCATCTGGTCGCGCGTGCGCAGATAATCAGTAATCAGAAAAATTCGTTGCGCAAACTTCTGATACCAATCATCCGCCAGCGTGTACCGCACCACCGTCCGCTCGATACGCCATCCCGTTCGAGGTTGGATCTGTTCATTGAGATATGAAACCGTGGGGATACGGCGTGGGTCAAGTTTCAGTAACGCCAGCCCATCCACATACTCATGGCAAATATGCTCAAGCAAATAAGGGCGATGAATTCCGGCAAACAGGTCAGCCCAAATGGTGTGTTGCTCGTCAGAAAAAACGACCTCCTGATTTTCAGTTGTATATTCCCGATTTGGATCAACGTGCTCTTGAACGATATCCCCCGTATAAACAGTCGCATTTCGATTCTTATCCATCGTCTCACCTTTCTAAAAATGAACACAGATCGAGAACCCAAACATTCCTACAATTTCAATATGCAATAAAAATATTATCACTGCCGGAAGAAGGCGTCAAGTGACTGACAATTATGGGTTAGAATCCGCACATGGCAGAGCAACCACTATACGGAAAAAACATTTTGATAACGGGTGCGGCGCGCCGCCTTGGTCGAAGGTTCGCACTTGCCTGCGCGAATGCTGGTGCCAATATCGCTATTCATCACGGTCATTCGGATTCCGACGCTGAAAGTTTGCGCTCCGAAATTACCGGACTCGGGCGTCAGGCATGGATTTATCAATCTGACTTGAGCGATTCAAAACAGACCCGAGAGCTGATTCCCCATATTAACCAATCCGCACCTTTACATGCTCTCATCAACAGCGCGGCAATATTCGAATCGCTAACCCTCGACTCCACCTCCCCCGAAGCCTGGGAAAAACACCTGACGATCAATCTCACCGCGCCATTTTTATTAAGTCAAGCCTTCGCCAAACAAGCTGACGAAGGCGCGCGCATCGTCAATATCCTCGATTGGCGAGCCCTACGTCCCGGAGCAGACCATTTCCCCTATACCATCAGCAAATCCGCGCTAGCCGCGTTGACCCAGTCTCTGGCTGTTGCACTCGCACCAAAAATCACCGTCAACGCACTTGCCTTAGGCGCGATCCTGCCGCCATCTGATGGAAACAAGAATCCTGAGATCACCAAAAACATTCCGCTAAAAAGATGGGCGAAGGATGGTGAAGTCGAAGAAGCGCTGATCTTTTTGCTAACCTGCCCTAAGTACATCACAGGGGAGATCATCTACGTAGATGGCGGAAGACATTTGATTTAGTTGTGCAGCAGTTACTGTGTTTACAATACACAGTAACATATTAAAACACATTAGCGTGCCTACGCGCAAACTAAGAGGAAACCTAAAATGGACAAAGTCATCATCAAGAATTTACTCGTGCGCGGAATTATCGGTGTCAATGATTGGGAGCGCAAACGACCACAGGATATTTTGATCAATGTCACTCTGTTTACCGATACGCGTCGCGCGGCTGAAAATGACGATATAAACGAATGTGTCAACTACAGCACGATGTCAAAGAAGATCCTGGCACACGCTGAAAGTATCGGGAGGCTGACCGTCGAAGCGCTGGCAAACGACCTGGCAAAATTATGTCTTGAAGAGAAAAATGTGCAAAAAGTGACCGTCCGCGTGGAGAAGCCGGGTGCAGTCCGCTTTGCTGAATCAGTTGGCGTAGAGATCGAACGAAACCGAGATGAATGATCTGCACGAAGCTTATCTTAATCTTGGATCAAATATTGATCCTGAAAATAATCTCGTCCGAACAATTCAGCTTTTATTTGACTATGGGGAAATCAAAAAAATATCGAATGCCTGGGAGTCGAAGGCGGTTGGTGCAGAAGGACCTAATTTCTTAAATGCCTGTCTGCTTTTTGTATCGCCGCGCTTACATGATGAATTAAAGGAAGAGGTCATTCACCCCATCGAAAGAAAGCTGGGGAGGAAAAGAGACGAAAATAACAAGTATGCCCCGCGCACGATTGATATTGACATCATACTATTCGATGAAGAGCTGACTGATCCAAAATATTGGAATCTTGCTTATGTTGTCGTTCCACTGGCGGAAATTTTTCCTGAATATCAAAACTCAACTACACAGGAAAAAGTGACCGAAACCGCAACGCGTCTTCGCAGGAAGGTTTGGGAGAAAGCGCGTCCCGAAGTGTTAAGTCGATTGCGTGGAAGCAGACTCAAATCCAGGGAGTGACGCGGTTTTGTCTTCGAGCTTTTGTTATCCAATTGTTTTTTTGAGGTTACAGCGGATCCACTCTTCTTCGCGAGATATTATCCAAAAATTCCTGCCTTGTCGCCAGATTGGCGCGAAAGGCGCCGTGCATCGCAGAGGTGGTCATGCGGGCTTCGTGCTTTTTCACTCCACGCATCATCGAGCACATGTGAACCGCCTCCACAACCACAGCCACTCCCTGAGGCTGAAGGGTCTCCTGGAGAATATCGGCAATCTGACGAGTCATACGCTCCTGCACTTGCAGCCTTCTCGCGTACATATCCACGATGCGGGGAATCTTTGAAAGCCCGATCACCTTGCCCGCAGGAAGATAGGCAACATGCGCACGACCGAGAAATGGCAGCATATGATGTTCACACAGGCTGTAAAACTCGATATCGCGCACCAACACCATTTCATCATAATTAATATTGAACAAGGCGCCATTAATAATTTTGGAGGGCTTTACATGATAGCCACTAAGCAATTCAGCATACATGCGGGCCACCCGATTCGGGGTGTTTTTCAAACCCTCACGCTCGGGATCCTCACCGACCGCTTTTAATAGCGCTTGGACCGCTTGTTGGGCAGATTCAACGTCAATATTCACTGGGATGGTATCGATCTCATCCACGTCATCAGATTCCATTTTCACTCCTTGATAAAACCAGCCCAGCAAATGCCGGGCTGGTTTTTGTACAATACTGGTTCAACCCACCACAGGTTCGATCAAACCATACGAACCATTGCGGCGCTTATACAAAACCTGAATCGAATTCCTCTCCGCATTAAAAAAGACAAAGAAGTTATTGTGTTCAAGTAAACGCATCTGTTCGACCGCTTCATCTTCATTCATCGGCAACACTACAAACTTCTTGCGCTTTGCGATCAAAGGAAGCAATTCACCTGTCTCATCAACAGGCAGATCTTCATCTACCACTTCAGCGGCGGAGCGTCCATCCCCGCGTCCGTGATGACGCTTACCCTTATAGCGATCAATCTGTCTTTGCATCTTATCAAACGCTACATCAAAAGCTGTGTGCAGATCGTCTGATCGCTCTTCGGTGCGAAGAATAAACCCCTTGCCCTTCACCGTGATCTGCGCCACCTGGCGGTCATTTGCATTACGAGCCGTTTTTTCGTGAGTCAACTCAACGCGAACCTCATCAATATCCTGAAGGTATCGTTCCAGCTTGGCGGCTTTATTCTCAACGTACTCCCGCGTATTATCCGTAAGCCGCATGTTACGAGCCAGTGCTTCGACTTTGTTCGCCATGTACTACCTCCTGAAAAGTTATCAATTATCCAGCCGGATAATCGTCAGACACGTGTCAAGTCGTGATGTGAAAGTGCACGCGCGATGGTAATCGCATAAACATCCTGTGCGCCTGCAGAGAGCAACGCCTCCGCGCACGCCTGGATTGTTGATCCGGTTGTCGCCACATCATCCATCAATAAAATGGACTTGCGCTTCACGGCTTCAGGTTCGGCTTGATACGCATTCCGGACATTTTCCCACCGCTGAGAGATGGTCAGCCCCACCTGTGAGGGCGTTTCGCGTGACTTCCACAAAGCCTGAGGCGCATACTCCAGACCAATTTCATACGCAAGCGAACGCGCAACCAACCCCACTTGATTATACCCTCTCTCTTTAAGCGTTTTTTCCCCAGAGGAACAGGGATAAGGACATCCACCTGCCAACCTAATGAGCGCACAAATTCATTCATTTGAATCGCCAAAGAATCGCCAATTGCCACATTGCGGCGGTATTTCAGAGTGTGAAGTGCATTTTGAACAGGCGAATCAAAAACCGCCCATGACCGCATCATGCGATACAAAGGCGGATTTAATTTACACTTTTCGCAAATATTTTCTCCTCGTGTCGGAATTCCGCATTTTTCGCAAAAAGGTTTTTGAATGCGCGAGACACGGCTCTGACAGTCTGAACACCAACGCTGTTCCAATTTTTCCACAACCGCCGCATACAGGCGGAAAGAGGAGGTCCAATCCACCCCAGGTCAATCGATATAAGCGATACGACCACGGAATTTTATTCACGAATAATCGATGCGTGCCCCGCTATCCAAGCGATGTTGCGATTTGAAGCGCAGCAGGCGTCAAAATAATGATCATAATGGTTGGGAAGATCAGGAAAGCCATTGGGATAATCATTTTGACAGGCGCCTTATGTGCCTCTTCCTCTGCCCGCTGACGACGCTTCATACGCATTTGGTCAGACTGGATACGAAGTACCTTGGCCATGCTTACACCAAGCGACTCGCTTTGAATGATTGCGGCAACGAAACTTGTCATTTCCGAAATACCCAGCCGGTCAGACATATTCTTTAGCGCTTCACGGCGAACCTTTCCCAACTGAACTTCGCGAATTGTACGAGCAAAAGCAAGTGAGAGTTCATTCTCCCATTTCTCACTGACCTTTGACATAGCAGCATCAAATCCAAGCCCGGCTTCCACACAGATGGTCAATAGGTCCAACGCGTCAGGCATTGCCTTGCGAATTTCCGTTTGACGGCGGGTGATCCTGCTTGTCAACATCAAATGTGGAAGGAAAAAACCACCAAATGCGGCACCGCCAACATACATGAAAGCATCATTGGGGCTTGCCGGAGGAGCCAGCAAAACAAATGCCAGCAAAAAACCTCCAAACACTACCCCCAAAATAAATCGGATCGCAAGAAAAGTCGCGGCATCAATGGGCCAAGGGTTGCCAGCCAATTCCATCTTTCGAGCTGTATCCTGTATTGCTTTTTGAGGTGTAAATCGAGCAGAAAATTCGCCAATACGCCGTATGATCGGAATGATAACGCGCTGGGTAAATGGCTGGGAAAGTTCTATCTCTTCCAGACGAGGTGACATTCCCTCGTTGAATAAATTCAGCTAAACGTTCCTGCAATGGATCATCTTCCTCCCCTTGAACATTTCCACGTAAACTTACCGCAATAACGGATATAGCAACAAGTATAACCACTACGCCCAATACCATGTAAATTATATTCATTCTACACCTCGATATCTGCTATCTTCATCATTACAAAGTAACCCGCAGCTATCATCCCCACAATCGCCGCAACAGCAACAATACCACACAACGGCTGAGGTAAAACAGGGTTTTCATCAAAAAAGCATCCGATATACTCCGGACTGACAAACCAAAGGGCAACTGCTAAAAATACAGGGATCAACGACAACACAATACCAGAGGTTCGAACTTGCGCGGTCATGACACGAATCTCGCCCTTAATGCGGACACGTTCACGAATCGTAAAAGAAATGGTATCTAAAATCTCCGAGAGATTGCCACCCACTTCCCGCTGAACATTGATCGCGGTAACTACGAAATCAAGATCATCGCTGGGAATGCGGCGCAAAAGATTATCAAGCGCTTTTTCCATCGGAATACCAATTTGCATTTCCTGCACAACACGGCGAAATTCATCTGATATTGGTGATGGCAATTCCCGGCTAATCGCCTCAAGTGCCTGCATGGTTGAATATCCAGCTCGAAGACCATTTACCATCAGGTTCAACATATCACCCAATTGATCATTAAACTTATTTAACCGCACCCCTTGTTGGTACCTCACATAAAAACGCGGAATAAAGAAACCAATAACTGCACCAATAATAAAAGATACAATATGGGTTTGAATTAATAAAGCCACAATTCCTGTCACAACTGTAGAAATGAAAACCAACGCATAATATTCTGCGACTTTAAATTTGAGATCGGCACGCGCAAGTTCCCGTGAGATGCGGTCTCCCATGGAAGAGCCAGCGACCCTGCGATTTAGCCACTCAGTAACAATGGCTCCCCCGGAGCCTTCATCAGCGCGATCTGGGGCTTTTTCATCTTCGAGAAAACGACCCAAGCGTTCTTCGACCAGCGAACGCTCGCTAGCGATGGAAATAATTACGCCTACAATTAACAAAATTAATATAATGCCCCCACCGATCAACAAAATCATCGTATTCATTTACAACAACCCATTACAGATTTCATATCATCCGTTAATAACGACGTCGTTCTCCAATACCAAATATGGACGGGGGCAAATTAATTCCTGTTGCTTCAATCTTGTCCATAAATTTGGGTCTCAACCCGGTTGGACGCAAACGTCCTATAATTTTTCCATTTTCCATTCCTGTCTGTTCAAAGACAAAGATATCAGTCATGGTAATAACATCACCTTCCATGCCGCTGACCTCGGTGATATAGGTCACCTTACGTGTACCATCGCGCATACGTTCCTGCTGACAAATAAGATCAATCGCATTGGATGCTTGTTCGCGAATCGCACGTACTGGAAGATCCATACCTGCCATCAAGCACATTGTTTCAACCCGGGACAAAGCATCCCGCGGGGTGTTCGCATGGGCGGTGGTCATGGAGCCATCATGCCCGGTATTCATCGCCTGCAACATATCCAATGTTTCGCCGCCGCGACATTCTCCAACAATAATTCTTTCTGGGCGCATACGAAGAGCATTAATTACAAGATCACGTATGGTTATTTCCCCACGGCCCTCAATATTTGGCGGACGCGACTCCAGTGTAACAACATGCTCCTGTCGTAACTGTAATTCAGCAGCATTTTCTATAGTCAAAATGCGCTCATCACCCGGTATAAAACCAGACATCACATTCAGCAACGTCGTTTTACCAGAACCCGTTCCCCCTGAAATCAATATGTTTAATCGCGCTTCAACGCATGCTTTCATAAATTGAATAGCTTCATTGGAAACGGAACCAAACTGTATCAATTGCTCAACAGTAATAGGGTTTTTCGAAAACTTACGAATAGTCAAAGTGGGTCCGACCAAAGAAATGGGTGGAATAACAGCATTTACACGGGAACCATCCTGCAAACGCGCGTCGACATATGGGCTGGACTCGTCAATACGACGACCTAAGGGAGCCACAATACGATCGATGATACGCATCACATGATCATTACTTTCAAAAGTAACGGGAACCCGATGCAATTTACCTTTTCGCTCTATATAAACGTTCTTCGGTCCGTTGACCATGATTTCTGTAATCGTTTCGTCTTCAAGCAATGGCTGCAATGGACCAAAGCCAAGAATCTCAGCGGCTATTTGCTCGAACAAACGCGCACGTTCCGGTCGTGAAAGAACAATATTTTCCTCGGCAAGAATTTGTTCAAAGAGGTCTTGAATGGTACGACGAACATCATCCGTTCGGGTAATATCCATGGAAGGGTCCAACTCAGACAAGAGTTTATTTTGAACCCTGGTTTTCAGATCAAAATAAGATCCAGCCTGAGGGGATGTAATAGGCGCATTCACTCTGCGAGCCTGCAATGAAGATAGACGAGAACCTTCTCCACCTGGGTTATCTGATGGTGTTCCGCCCGACGGCGATCCACCTTGTCCTTGCTCAATACGTTTTAAGAGAGACATCTTTCCTCATCTCCTTTTATATAAACAACCATATATCACTATTAACGACGGTTATTACTGCCATGATCCGCTTCAGCGCTGGCTTCTTGTGCCGCCACTTTTGCACGGACACTTTCTGCCAGAGAGAAAACACCCCGAGAAACAGGCTGGTTTTTATTATCGAGCACAAAAGGTATGCCCCGATTTACTGCTTTTGTGGCTGTTGGCTCATCCAATGGTATTGCGAGAACAACTTCCTGCTTCAAGTTTTCAGTGATACGTTCGGGGGTAATATTAACACGTTTATCATAACGATTCATGATAAACAAAATACGCTCACGCTCAACACCAAGAGTTTGTAAAAGATCTAAAAAGAGACGGCAATTCTTAATGGCGGGAATATCCTGGGTGCTCACTAAAATAATGAGATCGCTTACGTCAATTATCGCCAAGGTTGTATCAGTTAATAATGGGGCAGTATCCACGACCACATAAGCATATAACTGACTAAGATATTCAAGAAGTCGTGAAAACTGTCCACTAGAGACTTTTTCAGCATGTTCTGGTCGACTTGGTGCGGCAAGAATATGAAGTCCGGATGCAGCATGCTTAACCATTACTTCTTCGACAATATCCGGATCCAATTCATCTGCACGAGGAGCAAGATCCAAGACTGTGTTCTTGCCTTGCTCATTGACAAAGACAGCCACATCTCCAAATTGCAAATTGCCATCCACTAATGCAACCCTTGTATCTGGGTTGTTTAGTGTAAGGGCAAGATTCACTGCCAATGTTGTACATCCTGTACCGCCTTTGGGACTGTAAACGGTAATAATTTTGCCGCGCATACCTCCAAAACCAGTCGCCCCACCTGCTTGACCAGATAGTGGAGCGGATTGAATTTGTACGCGTTTTGATTTCTCTACCTGTGCCATTTCTCCAGCACGACGAATTGCAGAGATCAGCTCGTCACCCATGGGCGGCTTCGTAAGAAAATCGCGAGCGCCAGCCAACATGGCTCGTCTCATATAATTCTGATCGCTTTGCACCGAAAGAATCACAACCTGAACAGAAGGTTGTTTCGCACGTATTAACTCAGTTGCGGCAATACCATCCATATCGGGCATATTAATATCCATCAAAACAACATCGGGATTCAGCTCCTGAGATATCTGAATTGCCTCCTTACCCGTGCGAGCAACACCGACAACATCAACATCAGATTCAAACTGCAACAATTTCTTGACGTTTTCACGAGTTTCAGAAACATCATCAACGATCATTACTCGAATTTTTTCACCAACAGCCATACTGAAGCGCCTCGCCGCGTATAAGAATAATTCTATTGCTGGGGTTGTGAAGTACCGTTAATGACATCATTGGGCAACAAAGGCGGAGTAAGGATATCAAGCCGCGGTTGTTGAGCATAAGGCAATTTAGACGGAAGGGAAATATTATACTGTGTAAGTAAACTCGTTAAAGTGGCCGACTGTGCATCAATACGAGAGTTGTCGTTTGGATTTCGCAATGACATGGATAGAATAGCGCCGCTATAGACGAAATAGTTTAGAGAGATCGAGTCTTGAGGCGATACCATCAATGTAACAATATCGGGGGCCGTATCTGCTTGAGACTGAACTGGAGCGGCATTGGGGTCGGCTGGAGCAATGTCCTGCAATTGCAAAGAGAAATTTCCAAGATTTCAAGACGACTACATCCTGCAAGATCGTTTGACATACCAATCGAGGTCTTTGGCCTCAGAGGGAACCGCATAGAGTGGTTTTTGGATAGTTGGATCCAGTTCTGTTCGTCCCTGCCGGGATGGCAGTTCAGCATTCTGTGGCTCAACAGAAATATAAGGCCTATCGCTAGGCGGGAAATAAATATCGCGTAATACAGAGATATAATTGGGGAGCACGCTTTGGTATGCAGGGTCAACATCCACAAACAGCATACAAGCATTCACATTCACATGCGCTCCATCGTTTATCCCATACCCCGCAACAGAAAGACGGTTAGTAGGAATAGTAGTCGCAACCATCCCAGCCGGAATTTGAACAGCCCAGGATGGACCCGAAAGTTCACCGGGACTTACGCCTATCATTGAAGAGGTGATCAAAGTCCCCTGATCCAGGGTGAACCGCGCCGTTTGACCCACCAGATTTTGTTCTTCGCCCACCTCAAACATAACCTCAGCTACGTTTTCTGGAGGAAGAGAAAATGTAGCCAGCATTTCCTGTGTGATTGTTGTGCCTTGAGGAATGTTCTGCGCCGCATAATAAACCTGTTTGACGGCTACCTCTGTAGGCACGACACCTTGAATACCGCCGAATTGATTAAACGCCAAAGCTAAAACTACCAGACCCACGATAACAATCAATACAAGAAATATGAGTATTCGTCCGCGACGCATAGGGGCATCTCCTCTCAACTTTTCTGCCAGCACACTCTGTGCAGATTCTTCAATTTTGTAAATATTATACAGTATAAATCAAAAACCATAATGACAGATTGGGAAAAAAGTAGGACTCTGTCCTGCGACAGAGTCCTTG
Organism: uncultured Chloroflexia bacterium; assembly: GCA_963753655.1. Taxonomy (GTDB): domain Bacteria; phylum Chloroflexota; class Anaerolineae; order Anaerolineales; family Villigracilaceae; genus Defluviilinea. The sequence goes on along the minus strand of CAVWDB010000006.1, from coordinate 399,466 downwards.
ATAAAACTTACGAGGTGGGGGGTATTACGGCAGCGAACTGTTGATGGTGCTGAAGGTATTACCGATCTTGGGTCCGAGTAAGCGCATGACCGCAATCACAACGATGGCAACCAGAGCCAGAATGATCGCATACTCAACCAAACCTTGACCTTTTTCCTTGGGAGCGAATAACATAGTAGTAATTCCTTTCGTAAATAAAATTGGTTTACCTGAGGACATCCTCAGAATTAGTTATATTCTATTCAAAGAATACAAAAGAACAAGAGGGCGGACGGCTTGTTTGTTTGCAATCCTGTCATGTATAACCGACATACATGAAAGTCAAAACAGAGCTAAGATCGGGATGGGACAGCAAATAATATACGAGTCCCTTTTCCCACCACACTGTCCATTTCAAAACTTCCTCCCAGCATTTCCGCACGCTCCCGGATCAATTTCAATCCAAGGCTGTTTCCTTGCTGAACAGAGTCCGAATCAAAGCCCTTCCCATTATCATCAACACTTACGCGCACACGTTCATCCCCCAAATCCAGCATCACCTTCACCAACGTCCCCTGGCTGTGACGCGCCGCATTCCCAAGTAATTCCTGGATCGCGCGAAATAACATGACCTCCAGGTAAGGCTCGAGTCGCCGCTCATTACCCGTTACAGTAATATTTACTTCCAAACCTGTTTGCTCCTTAAAAGCATCGGAATATCTGCGAACAGTGGGAACCAATCCGAGGTCATCCAGCATCATGGGGCGCAATTCAAAAATAAAGTTGCGAACCTTCTGAAAAGTTCCCATAGCGGACGATTTGAGACTATTTAATTCATCGCGCGCCTGTGCCACATCGACATCCATCAAACGCATGGCAATTTCCGTTTGGAGAATAAAGTTGGAAAGCGCCTGAGCAGGGCCATCATGCATCTGACGTGATAGACGCTGACGCTCAGTTTCCTGGGCATTGACCAGCATTTCAACGCTTGCCAGCGGGCTCTTGCCGCCAGCGGATGAAGAGGACGAGGCTGCGCCATCGCCTAAAGAAATACGCGCCCGCTCAAGGGTAGACTTGAAGCGTTCGAGATGGTTTTTTTCGCTCTGCAACTTATCCAGTTGGCCGCGCATTACAAATAAACGTTGCTGGGCATCCAAGGCAGAATCGTATGCGGTGCGTACTTCGTCAGACGACAGTTCATCGAACTGACCTTGAACTTGTTGAAGATGGGTGGTGATGGCTGCATTTCTTTGAGTAAGTTTGGATAATTCACCCTGACTCTGTTCAATCATTAATGAAACTTCACGCAAGGACTTTACAGTCTCTTCCAATTCTTTTTGCAAATCCAGCTCGTCACCGGCAGGTGCATCGGTCACCATAAAATATTACTCCTGAGACTTAATTCCAGTATCTTGTAATTTAACCCATCCCCGTTTCAAGGCATACACAACAGCTTGTGTTCGATCTTCAACACTGAATTTTCGCAAAATGGATGTGACATGGTTTTTCACTGTTTGATGGCTGATCCCCAATAAACCTGCTATCTCCTTATTGCTCATGCCGCGAACAACACAGGAAAGCACCTCCATCTCTCGATCGGAAAGTGGATGAAAGGGTGAGCCTGGTTCACTATAAGACCTGCGCGCACCCTCCATTTGGTCATCGATCCAACGATCAAGATCCCGGCGGTTGAAAATATTTCCTGCGACTGCGTATTTTCCATCTGCCACAGCCCGGATCGTGCGGGCAAGCACATCCGGTTCAATTTCCTTCGCACAATATCCCACCGCACCGGCCAGAACGGCATGGATGGCTTGTTCGACATCATCATAACCAGTAAGAAGGACAACGCGTGTAGGCAGGTGTTCAGAAGTTACCTGATGAGTTACGTGCTGCCCATTCATACCCGGCATATTAACATCAAGAACGGCGATGATCGGCTTGAGTGTACGAATCAACTCAATGGCTTCATCTCCGTCTGCTGCCTGCGCGATGACATGGAAATCTTTTTCAAGCGAAAGCGCTTCGACAACTCCCTGTCGAAATAGTGGATGGTCATCTGCAACGAGAAGTGTTATCTCTTTCATTCGTTGTCTTTTCCCTGTTCTGGACTTTTCACGAGTATAGCACAGTAGTGATGGGCGGGCAATTTGTCAACCATGCCTACACATTTCAATTTCGTAATAGGCATCACTTCCACAGATACACGTTCATATTCTCATTAAATGGAAAATCATCCAATCCAGCTTCAAAGACAGAGGTGTGCTGGGGAGTTAGCCGTGGATACAAACTTGGGAACGAAATCATGTATTTTGCTGGGGTAGAGTCGATATATGCCGCAAGACGTGTTTCATCTCGAATGAACGGGACAACTTCAGGTGTGATCAGCCCGGCCAGATCAATCAACGGATTCTCGGAGAAATACCCAATCGCCCCAATATCATGGACCGCGAGAACCGTGCCAGGCGGTAAATTCTCATTTACCCATTTTGCCGTTCGGACCATCTGACTCTCGATCCACACTACATCGTAAGCATTTTGATATGCCCCAATCATCTGAAAAGAAAAACTCAGAACAATGACCATAACCTGCCAGAAAGAAGTAACTCGCTTGCTCGCAAAAGGTGATGTAGCAAACCCAACCATACCGAGCAAGCCCCAGAAATATAAAATCGGCAAGGCTGGAATAATATATCGCCCATGTTGATAAGCGGGAAGGCGCATAAAGTAAATAGCAACGTAACCAAAAAACCAGATCAACCCAGCAACCATTCCCCAATTTCGTTCACGAAAAATTTTGTAGAACCATAAGAATAGCCCTGGGATGAGAACAACAAACGGACCCGCAACAATCGGGAGAAGGTAACCCGACAATCGTTCTGTCAAAGGCTTTGAGAGCCAATACACCTCATACTCTGCCTGTTTTGCATAAAAGGTATTTGGCATGGGTGTACCCGATAACGCCAAATTGAAAGCCAGATAGGGAACGAATAATGCGCCAAAGCCAATTGCTACCTTTACAAACGCCCTGCCGCGAGACTTAAGCGAATCCTCTTGAAAAACCATCGTAAACAAAATGGGACCGAGCAAGGTCAGACCATCGGGACGCACCCAAACACTTAGTCCGGCAAGCAAACCCAAGGTCAAGTAACGACGCGAGCGTTCCATCAATGCGGTCAGGACCGCCATCACGATCAGCCCATGCAACAGGATCTCCATCCCCGAAGTTGCAGACCATGTCAAATGCCATTCGAGCGCCATGAACAAACCCACCCAGGGAACACGCGATTGATACACAGGGATAAGCCGACGTGCGGTATTCTCGGCAAGGATTGCTATCGCACTCAAGGCAAGCCAACCCAAAATATACGTCCAGGCATACGGCGCAAGGGGGACTAAAAATCCGATGGCAAGCAAAGCTGTCCACAAGGGCGCTGTGGAACCCGCGGAATGTTCGCCGAGACGAAACGCCCATTCACCATGTTCAGCAAAATTGCGTGCGTAAACAAGATGAATCCACGCATCGTCAAGTGGAAAACCGATCTTGTAAACAGACGCGGAAACAGCCAAAAAATAACCAACGCCGATCAGCGCCGCGAGCGCAATTACCAGCCGGTGATCAATGCGCTGGTTTGATACCATAGAGTTTCGCGTCATCCACTTCTCCCAAATAAATAAACGAGGGACTGCTTTGCGGGTTGTCATACAAACCCTGGATCGAGTTCGAACGTGCCGCCTTTTTCAAGGACAAGATAACTTGCTCCGTAGCGCTCGGCAACTTGCAGGATGGCTGCTTCATCTCCAAACGGCAGGGAGATCGCGGGACGCTCCGCATTAATATAGTATCCCGGCGGATTACGGACGATCACAACGTCCTTCGGTTTGATCCCGTTATCCTGAAACATTTTTTCCACAGAGGCGTAGATGGCATCATCCTTTGCCCAGCCAGATAATACGCGCAGGTTCACCAAATAAACAGTCATAAAAATGGCGAGCAATACGAGAATGCCTTGAAAGAAGTAAGGTGCATTCTTATCTGTAAACTGACCGCGTTCCTGAAACCACGAAATGACCGCCTCCAAACCAATGGCAGCCGCGACCCACCAAAACGGTTGGAACGCTGCGCCCGCATGGAAGAAACTTCCCCGCCAACCGGCAAACGGGAAGACGACTGTCATGACCCCAAACAATAGCAACCAGCCTGTGACTGCGATCTTTGTTCTCAGTTCCTTACGCAGTTGCCAAACTCCTATTAATATGAACGGGAAAAGGAAGATTTCACCTTGTGCGGCAAAGGTATTACTAAAATTGGATGTAAAAGCCTGAACGCGATTCTGCAATGCCAGATCCCAGCCTGCTTTCAAAAATCCCTCGCGTGTGAGGCTTTCGGCTGGATAGATAAATGTTTCGTTGTAATTTTGAAGCCATAATAATCTTCCACCGCCCGGGGTCATAAAAGAGTCGAAAAGTGTGATACTTCGGTAATGCCAAAAACCCATGACAACAAGGTAGCCGAAGATGGTTAGCAAGCCAGCAGGAATTACGCTCACCCTAGCCCTCCCCCAAAGGGAACGGGGGAAATCTGCGGATTTCCATATTACGGTTAAGCCAGCGAGTCCCAGCCAGAGCAGACCATCACTGCGGGCTAAGGTCATCAAACCAGCCAGTGCGCCGAGCGCAACGGGAATCCATTTTTGTTTACGGGGAGCGAGTAGAAGGAAGGAGCCGCCCAACAGCATGAAGAGCGCGTAATTATCGGGGACAGGCATGAAGGAGGCGTAATACATCGAGAAGATGGACAGCAACCCCGAAACTATCGCCAGCCGCGTTTGGCGGGAAATATCGAAGGCAAGAGTCGCTGTCAGTAACGGGACACAGGCTGAAAGGAGGATGAACGTCCAGCGTCCTGCCGCGTACGTAGTTTGCCCTGTAAGCCACATCCCCAGCGCGGACACGATGGAAGCAAGAGGCATCCAATAGGTGTGGGAGGGATGAGGGAGTCCTGCTGGGTCATCCAAATAATTCCAAAGATAAGGCTCAGTGAAGCCGCGTCCTTCAGCCAGCTGGATGCCGCCCGCAAAATAATAATCTGCATCCATGTAGCCGGGCAGGGATTGGAAACGCGAGACCGCAAAAGGAACGATCAAACCAATGATAAAAAGGATTGTGTAATGACGCCAGTTCACTTTTGATCTCCAAGTTGATCGGACCAAGTGCGCGGCGAACGGAATGCCCACCAGCGCATCCAATATAAGCCGAGCAGCGTGCTGATGGGCGGGAGAATGGTCAACAGGTCAAGCGTGAGGCGATTATCGTTCATGACATTGCGGACATATAAACCATAGGGGACAAGAACTGCGATCAATAAAACGAGCAGGACAAACCAGACGCGTTGACGTGTCCAACGCTCCCAAACGAGCATGATGATCAGAATAAGAGCAGGCAACAAAACCACATGGTTCGAAGGAAAGATCGCAAATCCCATCAAAGGTGTCACAGCCAACGTAAGAGAAGCCGTCCAAACGATACGGCGGAAGTTCGCTTGAGTAGCGCCGATCCATTCCAAAAGAAGAATACCTCCAAGTGCAACCGAAATCCATGTGCTGATCGAAATTCTTGAATTTGAAAACCAAAAGGATAGAATGTGGCCCAGGTTCAGGTTTGCGCCCCGATACCAATCGGAAAGTACCGCACGAAAATAGGGAAGCCCCCACCCAGGATAGGCAAGGAAGGAAACCACCAGCAAGAGAAATAAGGACATGCCAAAGCCGGTCAGCACACCCCATCTTCGGTTTGCAAACACCATTACCAGAATGAACACAAAGAACAACCCACTCACTTCCCATTGATAGGCGACTAAAAACAGAAGCGCCCCGGCAAGTTCATCGGAGAAAGAATGTAATGCGAAAAGGATCAGGATAAAAAGAAAAGTCAGAATGACCGTTGGCGTGCCAGAGCCAAGGGAGATTAGACTGTAATATCCGAACATTCCTGCGGCGACGATAAAGGCGAGCAGCCAGCGCGGCGGCTCCCATTCGATCAGTTTGAGAACATAATAGATCATGCCGCCCAAGGTAACTTCAGAGAATAACATCCATATCCCGCGTGCGACCGTAAAATCAGAAAACAAAGCCAGGGGCGTGTAAAACAAAACGATATAAAACGGATCGTTCAACACATATGGATATTCGCTGGAAAGAGCGGGTCTTCCATATGCCACATTTTGGACCCGCTCGGCAACGGTAGTGCTATAAGGATCAATGTGGTCCACCAAAAAAGCACGCGCGCCGCTCCAGCGAAGATAGAACAGTTCTCCACCAGGCAGGGATCGCGCAAGATAAATATTCAAAACGATCAAAAATATCAGGATGAACAGCGCAAGGACGAGAAGCCGTATCTCCTCCACGCTCAACCACTTGCGTGACTTGCGTATATCGCGAAATGCCATTCGCTTATTGTATATCAAATCGGAATATGGGACGCGTCGGCGCGTTACGTGCCACCTCTTTGAAACCTGCTTGACGGAAGGCAGAAGCGGTCCCCGTGTAAATAAAAGAAGCCGGCATATCTTTTTCTGCCTCCACAGGATACCCCTCCACGATTCTTCCTCCCATTTGTTTGACGTGTTCAACCGCGGCTTTCAACAACCTGACGGCGATCCCTTTTCGACGATATGCCTTTGCAACATAGAAACAAGTCACCGACCAGACGGGTTCGTCATCGACAGGTTTGAGCACACGCGAATGCGCCAGTTTTTCGTAGGCGCTTCTCGGCTCCACTGCCACCCATCCCGCCACTTCGCCTTGTGAATATGCAAGCAACCCGGTAGAGATGCCTGAATCCACAATCGCCTTGTGCATCTGTCGGGTCTCGGAATAACGCGCTTCTTCAAACGCCTTGCCGCGTAACTTCCAAAACATACACCAACATCCGGCACATGCGCCATTTGATCCAAACAACTCCTCAAGGTCTGTCCACAAGTTACGCTTGAGAGGTTGGAAAGAAAGCTCGATGGTCATCTCAAGGCACGATTATATTCAACTTTTTGGGAAATATCTCGTATTTGAAATCTTGAATCCATGTAGGTAATAATTCCCCGTCGGTATGCGATGGGGAAGGTTTATCAAGGTGGATGGATACGTGTGTGCAATGGATTTCATGTATCCCTTCCATTTCAACATAACTTCCCTCGCCCGGTTTCATTGCGCGCGGCAAAGCCTGAAACATGGACAGCCGCGTGGGCCGATACCCGTAAACAAAGGTCAACTTCCCGTCAGAAAGATCGGCATGCGGCGTCATATAAAAGACTCCGCCGGTGCGCGGACCATTTCCAACTGACGAGAGCGAGAGAGGTCCCTCATACGATCCGCCATCCCATTCGATCTTTGCATACCACTCCGGCTTATCCAATATCCCTTGAACTGCCGCAACAAGATAACGCGGAATACCTTTTATCCACGAAATTTTTTCCTGCTTGGTTGAGACGTAAGGCTCAAGCCCAATCGCGGAGTTATTCGCAAAGTAACGACGATTGGTTTTTCCCAGATCGATCAACCGTGTTTTTCCCGTTGCGATCACCTGCGCAGCTTCGCCTAAATCAAGTGGAATTCCCAACGAACTAACCAGGTCGTTCGCTGACCCTAGAGGCATGATTCCCAAAGGACCGATCGGAGCTTTCAAATCGTCAGCCGCACGCGCCATCCCATTGATCGCGTCGCCGATCGAACCGTCCCCGCCCGCCACAATGACCGGAGAAAAATTCTCGTGCACAGCCTCCTTGGCAAGATCAACAATATGTCCCTTATTTTCGGAAACAACCAAATCAAAATCAACCCCTGCTTTTCTCAATGCAGCTTCGGCTGCGGACCAGCGCGCCTGCGCATTCCAGCGATTCGAGTACGGATTCAAAATTACTTTGGCGGTCATCAACCCTCCGGTGTGGTGAGTGAAGAAATTCTACCCTGTGGAATCTTTTCTTTGAATTGCGAAAGCATGACGGCAATAAAAATGAGAGCGCAACCGAAAATCTGAATTCCGGCAAGTTTTTCGCTTAACAAAAGCCAACCGGATAATACCGAAAAGACCGATTCAAGACTCAGGATCAACGCCGCATCCACAGGCGGGGTATGTTTCTGTGCCCACACCTGCAAGGTATAACAAAGTCCAAGTGACAATACGGCTGTATAAATTGTCGCAACCACCAGCGGTTTGGAAAACACCGGTTCCTCTATAAATAACCCCGGAATCAGGTTTAGGATGCCGCAAATGATCAGCTGTCCCGCTGAAAATGACATGGAATTAAATCGGGATGCGACCTTCCCCAACAAAGCGACATGCAATGCCCAGAATAACGCGCCCACCAATTCCAACGCGTCGCCTCTCTGGACCTCGAACCTGCCTCCCGTCGAAAGGAGGAATGCGCCAGCCCCAGCCAATCCCTACTGCAAGGATCGCCAACCAATGAGGCTTTTCCTTCCAACCAATGAACATGACCAACGGAACCAACACCACATACAGACTGGTGATAAACCCCGCGTTCCCCGCCGTAGTGTACACAATACCAACCTGCTGAAATGCTGCCGCAAGGAACAACAAAAAGCCCGCCACTAACATCCATTTATATTGTTCTCGTGAGATTTCGTGGGGCAGTTTGTGCGAAGCATCCCATTGGGGATCAATCCGCCTTAAGCGAAATACAAACGGCAACACCACCAACCCCGCAAGGATATACCGCGCCGCCATTGAATAAATATACACTTCCCATTTGCCCCGCCACACGTTGCGCCACAAACGCCGAACCCCAAATAATCGAAATGATGAAAAGTGTAATATCTGCTTTGAGGCGCATGGAAAAAGGAATCCTTGGGGTTGATTGTTTAGATAGAAGAGAAAACCATATAATACCGTATATAGGGGATTATACAGCGTGCTATTAATCCCTAGTTGGGAGTGCAACTGAACCCACCCGTGCGCTTGTAGCAAGAAATGACCCGGACGAACAGGAACATGTTGTGGAGTATGTCCCTTCCGAAGATGCCTGATGGCGGTGATACAATGGAGAAACTTATAGTTAACCATCCATGTACAATCCCGAAGAGATCGAAACCAACAAAGAGGAACTCCGCAACGCGGTTCTTGAATGCGCGTCCGTTCAAGCCGCTGTATGTCAAGATCAAAGTCTTTTACGGATGCAATCTCAAATGCGAGATGTGCAACCACTGGCGCGAGACGCGTGAACCGCCGGTCAGCGCTGATCGTTTTACACAGACGATTACTGAATTAGCCGAATTGGGGACAAAGAAAATCCACATCTCTGGTGGCGAGCCGATGCTTCGTCCGCAAATTCCCGATTTTATCGAACACGCCTCATCGCTCGGCATCAAAGTGACGATGACCACCAACGGCACGTTGATCGATAAAGCGGTAGCCAAGCGACTCGTCGAAGGTGGGTTGCGCGGCGTGAATGTTTCCATTGATTCCCCCATCCGCAAGATGCACGAAAAGATTCGCGGTGTAGAAGGCGCGTTCAAAGCCACGACGAAAGCCGTTGATTTGTTTCAACGTTACAAACACAAAGGGAAATTGTCCATTCGCATCAATACCGTCGTCAGCCGCACGAATTATCAAACACTTGAAACACTCCCCGATCTTGCGCATGAACTCGGCGCGGATGGCATCAACTTGATTCCAGTAGACGATCATTGCGGCGAGATATTGTCCATGCGCAAGAAGGATATTGCTTTATTCAACGAAGAGATCGCGCCGAAGATCGCCGAACGTGCGCTGGCATTGGGGCTGATCGTTTCGGATGAAGACGCATTCCCATTTGGGCGAAGCGAGTCCGAGGTCCGATTGGGACGCGCCGGAAGGTATGCGCTGGGGTATTATGACAAGCATCCCTGTTACGCGCCGTGGACACATAGTCTCATCGACTTCAATGGAAATGTTTATGTATGTTGTATGACGCGTGAACGCATCCCACCATTGGGCAATATCAGAAATCAATCGTTCAAGGAAATTTGGGAAGGCGCAGCGTATCGTCAGATCCGCTTAAAAATCCATCCGCCTGCGTTGGCGGCGTGCAGGCGGTGCGATGATTTTATCGAACAGAATAAAAATATTTGGGAGACGATTGGACCGTATTAATACTTCGCGCTGAGCGGAGTAGGACACGAAGGTCGAACGCAGACGAAGCGCATGTAACCTGTCAAGTTTAACTTTCCTTCGAATCGCCCTTCGTCTCGGCTCCGCCTCCGCTCAGAGCGAAATCAACTCAGATCAGAAAACATATCTCCGCGATCATCATCGTCCCACATGCTCGCACGGTTGAAGGCATCCAGGTCTGCCGCAGAAAATGTCGCAGCCGCGATGGGAAGAGCAATAGGTTGATCCAATCCCTGCTGGCACGCCAAACATACACGCCCCTCACGAGTTTGGTTTGTATGCGCATCACAGTAGCCGCGTCCACACTTGACGCACGTGCCCAAAGACGGATTTTCACAACGATGCGGAACGAGATAACCAATTATCATTTCACATTGATCAGCCATGAAAATTGCTCTCCTCACTGAAAAGTATACACCGGACATCGGCGGACTGGCAATCTCCAGCGAACGATTTGCTCGCCTACTTTCTTCTACTGGAAGTGAAGTCCGCGTCCTCGCTCCGACCCTTAGCCTGCCACCCTCCGAAAAGCAGACTTTCTCCTCGAGCGGAGTCAGCGTCACGCGCTTCGGCGCACACAAACGCGTGGACGATACTTTGGTCGATTGGTTTGAGTTGATCGTTGAAGAACACAAGCGTGAGCCATTTGATCTGCTTCACGCTTACTTCCTCACGCAAGCCGGATTCGTTGCAACCTATGCAGGAAAATACTTGAACATCCCAAGTGTCGTCTCCATTCGCGGCAATGACATCGAGCGCGCCGCCTTTGACCCATCCAAGTTTTCACATGTGATGTATGCCCTGCAAAATGCAAGCGCGGTGACAACCAACGCCAATGAATTGATCAAGAAAGCCAAAGCATTTATTGATCGTGAGTTCTTTCTGATCCCAAATGGAGTTGATACAGAACACTTCAAACCGATGGAAAGAAATAAGGCGTTGGCAGACGCTCTTTTGGAGTCAGACAGCTTGCTGTCGCCTTTACAAACGGGAGCAAGCTCCCAAGTCCAAAAGTCTGTGATTGGTTTTGTCGGTGAACTAAGAAACAAAAAAGGGATGACGACTCTCCTATCTGCCTACGCGCAGATAAATAAAGTGCATTCATCAACTTTGCTCATTGTTGGTGATGTGCGTATCAGGAGAGGATAAAAGAGTTTTCGATGAAATTTCTTGCATCCATTCCGAACTCACAAATTATCGTAACGGGATTTGTCTCGCCAAACGACCTTCCCGCTTATTATTCATTGATCGATGTTTTTGTCCATCCGTCCCTGCGTGATGGGATGCCAAACGCCGTTCTCGAAGTGATGGCTTGCGGGAAGGCAGTCATTGCCACGCCTGTCGGTGGGATAATGGATATATTGGAAGATGGAAAGAATGGGGTTATAGTCAACGTCAATGACGCAAACGTGCTTGCGGAAAAGATTCTCGAATTGTTAGATAACGCTGAGAAGTGTTCAATGCTTGGAAAAAACGCGAGAGAATTAATGAGAAGCAGCTTTACGCCGGAAAAAGAATTGGAAGCGAATTTGAATGTGTATCGAAGATTAGGATTAAAGGTGTAGTATGACAAACCTCTTTGACTCGACCGACTCCGTAAGATCAGAACTCGGCAAACAAAAATACATCGCATCGAACGAGATCGCGACCATTGTATATCTTTCGCAGAAACTGGGAAAACCGCTTCTCACAGAAGGACCTGCCGGCGTAGGCAAAACGGAACTTGCCAAAGCCATCGCGGGCGCGACAGGGCGCGAGTTGATCCGTTTGCAATGTTATGAAGGGTTGGACGAATCCAAAGCGTTATATGAGTGGGAATATTCCAAGCAATTGTTGTACACACAACTCTTGCGCGACAAGTTGAATGACACGCTCGGCAAAGCAGAGACACTCGCTGAAGCCGCGGACAAACTGGCAAAAGAGGAGGATGTCTTTTTCTCGGATCGTTTTCTGTTACAACGTCCCTTATTGAAAGCGATATTGAGCGACAAGCCTACTGTCCTTCTGATCGATGAAATTGATCGCGCAGATGCCGAGTTCGAAGCCTTTCTGCTTGAAGTCTTGAGTGACTTTCAAGTTTCAGTCCCGGAATTGGGAACGTTATCCGCAAGGCACAGACCCATCGTTGTTCTAACATCGAACAATACAAGAGAATTATCCGAGGCGTTGAAGCGACGGTGCTTATATTTGTTCATTAATTACCCAACCATGCAGGAAGAACTCGCAGTTGTGAGACTGAAAGTCCCCGACTTAAATCCCAAGTTGGCACAGCAGGCTGTGGAGTTTGTACAGAGACTCCGCAAGGGAGATATGCGCAAGTCACCCTCCATTAGCGAGACATTGGATTGGGCGAATGCGCTCGTGGCGTTGAATGCGAAGAATTTGGATAAGGATGTGTTGGAAGATACCGTTTCGATTCTCTTGAAACATGAAGCAGATCTGCAAAAGGCGAAGAAGCAATATATCAATCCCCCACCGCCGCCAACGAGACAGAAGCCGGATGAGTATGGCAGGTTTTCAGGGAATTAACACTGTATCCCGCTGGTTGAATATACGAAACCAGCCGTAAGCAAAGTTATTTGGTTAGTGGTGGTTTCGATACGGGCTTCGACCTACTCAACCACCGAATTTTAGAGGCAACAGGAATTAGATGAGACAGAAAACATTCAAACGTCCCACCTCGATCAAAGAAATGCATGAACGTATGCGGAATTTTTCGACATCCCAAGGCTGGCAACGCGGATTGGATTACAAGCCCGACCCCACGGATGTTTTCATTGTCACACCGCCAAAATGCGGGACGACCTGGACGCAGCAAATCGTTCACGGATTACGCACACGCGGATCCATGGATTTTGACGAGATCTGTCGTGTTGTACCGTGGATCAATATGGCACAGGATACAGGCATTGATATTTATGCGGCGCAGGTTGCCAATCCGCGGGCATTCAAAACACACAGCACGCTGGATGAAGTGCCAAAAGGCGGAAAGTACATTGTCGTTCTGCGCGATCCCTGCGATGCGCTTTTTTCTGATTATCATTTTATGGGAGATATGTTCTTCGATAAAAACTCGGTCAGCCTGGAGGAGTTTGCACAGCGAAGATTTCATTCCGGCACGCGATGTTCACAAGCACATCCTTGCCTTTTGGGAACAGCGGGACGAGAAAGAGGTTCTGGCGCTGTGCTATGAAAATATGAAAGCAGACCTGCCCGGAACCATCGAAAGAATTGCAGATTTCATCGGCGTTGCACTGGATGAAGAACTCAAGAAAATTGTTTTGAAACAATCGGATATCAAATTCATGCAGGCACACAAGGATCAATTTGAAGATCACCTCATCCGCCAGGCGCGCAGTAAAGCCATGCGGCTTCCGCTCGATGGGGAGTTGCATAAAGTGAGAAATGGTCAGGTGGGAGAATCAAAGAAGGCTCTATCGGATGAGATCAGACAAGAATTGGATGCTGTCTGGCAGAAAGAGATCACAGCGGCAATTGGTTTGAATTCGTATGAGGATTTGAGGAAAGAATTGGTGAATTGATTTGGAAGGCAATCCGCTGGTTGACTAGCCCTGAGCGTTTGCTGCGAAGGCGTATCGAAACCAGCAATAAGCAGAAGCATCAGGTTAATGGTGGTTTCGAGACGGGCGAGAAAGGCACTCGCCCTACTCAATCACCGAGATGTTTATGCAAGGAATATTATTATGGAATCTCGCATCTTACAATTAATTGCAGCATTACGAGCAGGCGGGGTGCGCGTATCTTTGGCAGAATCTGCGGAGGCTTTCTCAGCCGTTGACTTGATGGGGATTCAAGACCGCGAAGATTTTCGGCTGTCGTTGCGCGCCACGTTGATCAAGGATCTACGCGACCTCGCTGTGTTCGATAAACTCTTTCCTCTCTTCTTCGGCACAGGACAACCACCGATGATGGGCGGCAACCCGACCGATGATATGACTCCCGAAGAGGCGCAGATGTGGGCGGAGGCAATGCGTCAGTTTGCGGAGAGTCTTCGTCAGCGGATGGAAAGGCTGATGAATGGCGAGCAACTATCCAGGGAGGAATTGGAGGCGTTGGGTCAGATGGTCGGATTGAATCAAACGGACGACCTCCGCTATCAAAACTGGATGGCGCAACGTATGATGCGCGCCATGGCATTCCCCGAAGTCCAAAAGGCGATGAAGGAGTTGATGGAACAACTCCAGCAGATGGGTATGAGCCGCGACCGAGTCGAACAATTGCGCGAGCAGATCCGCCAGAACATGCAAAGCATCGAACAACAGATCCAGCAATTCGCTGGTGAACGCATCGCCGAAAATATGAGCGAGCAACCGCCAGCCGATAGCGCGGATAAGTTTAATGAACCGCCCATTCGAGGCGTTATCGGATTCGGATAAAAAAGTTTTACAACGCGAAGTGAAACGGTTGGCGGCGATGTTGCGCACGCGCATCGCCTTGCGACAAAAGCGCGCCAAGAGCGGACAGCTTGATCCTAAAACAACGATACGCTCCAATTTGAAATATCACGGCGTGCCGATGGAACTCAAATATAAAGACCGCACTCGCAAACCAAAGATTGTGGTTATCTGCGATGTCAGCACCTCCATGCGTTTTTGTTCCGAGTTGATGTTGAGCTTTTTGTTTGCGTTGCAGGGACAGGTGCGCAAGACGCATGCCTTCGCCTTCATCGATCATCTCGAATATATCTCTGACGACTTTAGCGGCGCGGATGCGGACGAGGCGATCCAGTCCGTTTTGTGGCGCATGCCCAGCGGACACTACAATACCGATCTCGGCTGGTCGCTGAACGACTTCCAAAATGAATATATGGATACGCTCAACAGCGGGACAACGCTTCTCATCGTTGGCGATGGACGCAACAATTACTATGATCCACGCCTCGACATTTTCTCCACCATGTCCCGCCGCGCCGCGCGCACCATCTGGCTGAATCCTGAACCCCCAGCCTTGTGGCACGGTGACAGCGACATGCCCAAGTACGCACCGCTATGCAATAACGTATTGAAGGTCAGTAACTTGAGGGAATTGGCTGAAGCAGTGGACACTTTGCTTGCTTTATAAATCCCCGTGGGAGAAATCAACATCTCCGATCACACATTGTCATCTTTCACCGCTTGCTGATGGGGATAAGATAAAACACACTCTTAAGAACTATATACTTAAGCATGCCGGGTCAATATACTAAAAGCAATATGGAATTGATCATACCCAAGGTTATGGTCGTCGATGACGACAAAGAATTTACCACTTTATACGAGGAATACCTCAGGATGGTGGGGTTTGACACGATCTCTGAAAACCAGAGTACGAAGGTCATGCAGCTGGTGTATTCTGCCCAGCCCGATGCCATTGTGCTGGACTTGATGATGCCTGAACCCAACGGCTTCCAGCTCTGCCGGATGTTAAGAGCAGACCCCAACCTTAAACGTATCCCCATCATCATCGTCACCGCGCTCACCGACCTGGACAGCAAAATGGTTGCCATGGGCGCGGGCGCAAACGACTATCTCACCAAGCCTTTTCACATCGATGAGCTTAAAATAAGAATTAATACACTACTTGAGAGGGTAAAACAAGTTGACAACCGGTAACTTAAAAGTGACTACCGCCTTTCTCCGTTATAAATTTTCTCGGAGTTCACTGCTGTGGAAGGCAAACACGATCATCCTTTCATGACTTTTAGCAGACTTCGTAAAACCCGTATTGAAAATCAAACTGAAAAGACGTATACTGTCATTGGCGATTTATATCCATAGGTTATAGAAAGGATTTATTCATGCAAAGACATCCTCACGCAATGAACTGTATCGTTCCCCCACACATGCTTGAGCACATAGCCGAACATGGCTCCGTGGAGCAGAGAAATATGGCGATTGATACCCTCGTGGTCTCCGCGCAACTACGCGGGCAACGCCGCGCTTTGTCCGATTTCACCAGCGCGGCTGTGCGCTTTCCCGTAGCCGGGGGCAAGGAACGGATCGTCTACGATGCAAAGAATGGTTCCTCACTGCCCGGCGTAGCCGTACGCATTGAAGGCGATCCCGAGTCCTCAGATGTAACTGTCAATGAAGCCTATGATGGCGCCGGGGTGACATATGATCTATATAAAGATATCTATGGAAGAAACTCGATAGACAACAATGGAATGCGCCTCGATTCAACAGTGCACTATAAAAAGAACTACGACAACGCCTTCTGGGATGGTCAACAAATGGTGTATGGCGACGGTGACGGCGAGCTTTTTAACCGTTTCACAATCGCCATTGATGTGATCGGTCACGAATTGACACATGGCGTAACCCAGTTTGAAGCCAAGCTGGTCTACTCACAGCAACCCGGAGCATTAAACGAATCAATGTCTGATGTGTTCGGTTCTCTGGTCAAGCAGTATTCACTAAATCAAACAGCGGATACCGCCGACTGGCTGATCGGTCAGGGTTTATTGGCGCCCGGTGTAAATGGCGCGGCACTGCGCTCCATGGAAGCGCCGGGCACCGCTTACGATGATCCCGTCCTTGGCAAGGACCCACAACCGGGTCACATGAAGGATTACGTCAACACCCTCAGCGATAACGGCGGCGTGCACATTAACTCGGGTATCCCAAACCATGCCTTCTATTTTGTCGCCACCGAAATTGGAGGGAAAGCCTGGGAAAAAGCGGGTCAGATCTGGTACGTAACACTCCGCGACAAGCTCACCAGCAGCTCAAACTTCCAGGACTGTGCCAATCTTACCTACCAGACCGCGGCAGAGCTGTTCGGCGCAGGGAGCCTGGAACAACAGGCGGTGCTGAAAGGCTGGTCAGAAGTTGGCATTGACGCGACAGGGGCAGGCGGCGGAACAACTCCCGGTGGCGATGGATGCCTGGGATCACTATTGCGTTTCCTCGGAGCCGCTCCAACAAAGTAGAGGTTTCCATGGATATTGAACGGATCAAATTTGAACGAACAGGTGGATTCGCCGGCATTCGTCTTGCCTCTGATTTCAAATTAGATGAACTGCCAGATGACCAGGCACACACCCTGACAGAATTATTGGACGACATGAACTTTGACGAACTACCGAAACAGCTGGGTAGTGCAACCTCCTTGGCAGATGGATTCACCTATGAAATCACTGTTGAAACAAAGAAATGGAAGAATACTGTAATCATAAATGACGGAACTTCGCTACCCGATAAAATGGAATCCCTCCTTGAATTGTTGAATTGAGTCACGCGCGAACAAGCAAGGAAGAAATAAGCCAGACACTATAGAAACAAAAACTCGGAGCCATCAAACTCCGAGTTTTTGTTTAATCATCTACTTAACATCAATAATGGACAGCGACGTTATGCCATGCTGAGGGGCGCTTTTCCCTGGCACCGTCCGCCAGGGCAGGTATGCCCCGAAGCATCTCCACCATGACTTATCAGAGACCGGCTGTCCCTCAAGAGGGTGACATGTCCATGGTTTTTGCTCATCCATTATTCATATTGACTCAAGGCGCGGGCCAGGGAATGATCGCAGGCTCGGAAAAACCATGTTTTTCAACCGTATACAGTTTTCCTGATGAAGGCTGGGAACAGCCCGCCTCATCCTTGACCGTGTAGCTGGTACTAAATTGATCAGGGTACGAATCCGTCCACCACAGGTAATTGCCATTTTGGCAGACAAATAGTTCCAGCAGGTAACCGCGGTCTTTATCCTTCGTCATTTCCACCTGCTTCCAGGTAATCGTCACTTTACTGCCATCCCGCACGGCTTTTACGTTTTTGGGAGGTCCATATTGATTTGAGCCGATGGACTGCAAGTTCAATTCCTTGTAATTGATCTTTGAAATATCCCCCACCACATCCACAACGGACGGGGCAACCCAGCAGAAATAATCCAATTTATCGAATTTGATGTAGAGCCATGAACTATAGATGTAACGTCCGCGCACGGCACCTACATCACCTGCATATAAGTCCGCCGCGTGGAGATATGCCGCTGAAGGACCATATCGGCAATGCGCCTGTTTGTTGACGGTGACAACCGGGAAATCGTATGTGGGCGTGGCGGTGATGGTGGGCGTAAAAGTTATTGTGGGTGTAAGCGTTTCGGTGGGCGTGAAGGTAAGTGTCGGCGTAAACGTTTCGGTGGGCGTGAAGGTAAACGTGGGCGTGGACGTCTTTGTCCAAGAATCGGCTGTAGAGGTCAATGCCGCGGCAGTGGCACTCGCCTGTGCTTCGGGTGACAACAAACTACACGACAGGATAAAGATAAGGGAAAAGACAAGCATAAGATATTTCTTCATTTCAATTCTCCGAGAAAGGCAAGGATGTTTCTGCCGAGCGCTTCATTGGCATAACCGCCTTCCATGATGACCGTTGTTGGAAGCCCGAGTTGTGCGATCTGTTTGCCGATCTCGCCGATGCCCTTTGTAGTTACTTTGATGGTTCCCAGCGGATCTTCCGCATAAATATCCATGCCCGCCGAAACCACCAGATAAGAGGGGTCGAAATTCCCGATCAACGCCGCGGCTTTATCCAGTGTGACAAGGTACTCTTCATCGTCTGTCCCTTTTTGCAAGGGAAAATTATGATGAAAGCCAAATCCTCTGCCCATGCCGCGCTCATCAGCATGACCGATGAAGTTGGGATACTCGAAATCAGGATCGGCATGAATGGAAATGGTCAACACATCGTCGCGGTCGTAGAAAATATCCTGCGTGCCGTTGCCGCAATGATAATCAATATCGAGCAGGGCAACCCGTCCCATTGAGGATAACCAGTTCGCGGCGACAGATGCGTTATTGATGAAACAATATCCGCCTGCGTAATCCACTCCCGCATGATGACCGGGCGGACGACATAAACCAAATGCCGAGCGATCTCCATTGGCGACTGTCTGCGCCGCGCTTAAGCGCACATTTCGCAGAGGATAGCGCGGCTTCATAGGTACCCTCCACAATGCAGGCGCTCAAGTCCATCATGTAATATCCGGCGCGCCCGAGCAATGACTTCGGCTTTTGGGGATGTCGCCGGAGGGCGAAGGTGGCAGGCAACAGCGTGGATGGATCCCGGGGTTCAGTCGCCAGCCATTCGGTCCAGGCAGAGGCGAGAAAGTCCATGTACTCTTTATCATGCACCGCGAGGATCGGGTCGAGTCCGAAATCATCCGGTTCGACGATCTCCGCCCAGTTCACCTCGTGCAACGCGTTCAGGATGCGATCCATACGGTCGGGGTTTTCAAGATACGGCACGCGCAAACCTCCCTCGAACATTTCAAAAGGCGGGTTATGTGCGCGGTGTGTTTCGGAATAAAAAATTTTCATGGTCTGTAAGATGTTACGCTACAATTGTATCAATAGAACGGAGGAACCATGGAAGTATTCGAAGCCATACATCACAGACATTCGCAAGGAGAAGTGCGGCAGGATCCCGTGCCGCGTGAGATCATCGAAAAACTTTTGGACGCGGCAGTGCAGGCACCCAACCATTACAAGGTAAGACCGTGGCGCTTCGTTGTGTTGACAGGGACTGCGCGGGACAAACTTGGGGATGTGATGTCCGCCTCTCAACGTGACCGACATCCTGATTTCCCGCAGGAAGCCTTTGACAAAACCCGAGGCATGCCTCTTCGATCTCCCGTACTGATCGCGGTCGGCGCAGATAAGCCCAGCGAAGAAAAAGTTTTGGAGATCGAGAATGTTTGCGCCACCGCCGCGGCTTGCGAGAACCTTTTACTCGCCGCAGAAGCATTAGGACTCGGCGCAAAATGGCGCACCGGCGAATGGGCACGCGATGCAAAGGTAAAAGAGTTCCTGGGTTTTTCAGCCGATCAGCATATCGTCGCTTTCTTGTACATCGGCTATCCCAAATTTACAATCGAAACCACACAACGAATGTCCTTTGAAGATCGAACGGTGTGGATGGATTAAAACCAGCGGATAAGTTATGAATCACAAGAGCGATGAGTTTTTCGATCTCATCGCTCTTATTAGAATTACGGAAAATCACTTCGCTCCGCTTGCAATGACGAAACCTATTACGGTTCGCTGACCACCAGCGATTCGATGGAGACATCCACCGGCAGGGTTTCAGGAGAAGAAACACCCAATCCTATCTTCCCGCTGGTGAAATCGTATTTCGTCTCGGTAATGGTTTTTACCTCTGTGCCATTTACGCTGAGTGTGAGTTCATTCTTATTACAGACGGCTGTATACGTATTGGTCGTCTTTCCGGCTTTGATGGCGGCAGAACCGCCGGAAGCAAGCTGGATGTATCCCTGGTCGGTCGTAATCGTTGGGGCATAGACATTGATCGAATACAAACCGGCGTTTGAAACCGTGAACTCATAGAAACCGTCTTCGCCATAGCCGCAAATCAGGCTGACGCCATTGGCGTTGCTCCCATAATTGGTCGCGACCACTTCCAACTGGACATTGGAGTAATCGAAAGCATCGTTGACCAGATAAAACCGGGGAATTTTGTCTTCGTACGGCGAAAGTTGAACATTCAGACTTCCATTATCAATACCCGAGTCCACCTGGCCGTCAATGCCGGTTGTCATGAAGCTGGTCCACGCATCTAAATTCCCCTTGAAATCCTCCGTGTAAGAAGATTGTGCGCTGGATGATTGCGGAGCTTGAGTAGGTGTATCGATAATAGATGGAACAGGCGTATCAGTAGCGACAACCTCTGCGGGCTGTTCTGCGGCGGCGGTTGTAGGAGTCGCCTGCACCTGAGGTGGCGAAGAGACATCTCCGCTTGTAGGGGCATCCCCGAACAGGGTAAGTGAGCAGTCATCCCGATATAGGAAGCGTTGGCATTCTTCAAGTGTCAACGGACGCAGTTCATACTGTTGAGCAATTTGCAGAAGGCTGTCATAATCGATCGTGAATTCCTTGGTTGTCTCATCAGAACTGGCAGTCAGAATTCTTGTGCCATCATGGTTGAAAGCTACAGAGTTGACGTCTTCATTGTTCCCAAGATAATTGAAGACTTCTTTACCGCTGGTCACATCCCAAACCTTGACCGTGGTATCTGCGCTCCCTGATGCCAATAAAGAATCATCGGGGCTGACACTGAGACTCAATATCCTTCCGGTATGACCTGTCATTGTTAATAATAATTCACCGGTATTTGCATCCCATTTTCGAATGGTGTTATCGTAACCACCGGTGTATACATATTTTCCGTCATGACTAAAGGTGGCGGTAAGTACAAAGTCGGTATGCCCAACCAAAGTAAATAAACTCTTTCCGCTGGCGGCATCCCATATTTGAGCGGTTTTATCTTCATTTGCAGTAACGATGCGGGCGCCATCGTCGCTGAATTGGGCGTCAAAAACCAGGGTGTCACTTCCCTTATTCAATTCACCCAGAGAATTGCCAGTTTGCGCGTCCCATATACGGATGGCATTATCTCCGCCTGTAGAAATGACTTTACTCCCATCAGGGCTGAAAGCTGGCAGAATTAACGACATCAGTCGTGAGCCTTAATAGTCCAAACTGGCGAATCGCTCCCAACCATTCCAAACCTGTAGCTGACCATTGTCATCACCAGAGACGATCCGCTGGCTGTTTTGCGGGTCAAAAGATACTGAAGATGTCCACGTATCTGTATTCCATCCACCATCAACTTCACCTGTTTCGGCATTGTATACAACGATATTTCCATTCGCATCAGAGACAACGATCAATTTACCATCGGGGCTGTAATTCGCATCCAGGTTTTGACCAACGTTCTGTTTCAGTTTCAATGTCTCGATCAATAAATTGGCGGACCACAGTTTGGCGGTCGTATCCCAACTGCCGGTAAGTATGTAATTACCATCCTGGCCGTACACCGCAGATGTTACCTCACCCCGATGAGCTGACAAGTTATAACGTTCGGTACCGTAGTAAAAATCCCAGATCTTGACCCCTGAGGAAGCTGTCAACATGCTCAAGCCATCGGGAGCAAAAGCCACCGCATAGACGTCTGATTGATTGCCCCTGAGCCGATGGACTTCGCTATAATCTATCGCGCTCCAAACAACGACTGTTTGGTAGCCGCCAGCAATAATGCGGTCGCCTCCCGGACTGAATGCCACCGATAGAATATACTGGTCTTTGGTCTCAAAACCATCGGGGCGAAATTTATTCAAAAGCGAGTTGTTCTCAACATCCCACAGGATGACCGTATCATCATAACTGCCACTGACCAACCGAGTGCCATCCTGACCAAAGTCCACCGAGGTAACACCTGCTTCATGGCTTGGCAGAGATACTTTGAGTGAACCTGTTTCTGCATACCATATCTTAACCAAAGCATCTTCACCAGCTGTGGCAATCAATTTGCCGTCCGGGCTGAAGTCAATGTCATTCACGGCTCCATCGTGCCCTACCAGTGAAAACAACTCCTGTCCAGTTCCCACATCCCACACTTTGGCAGCGCCATCCTCACTTGCAGTTCCCAACCGTTCACCATCCGGGCTAAAGTCCAACCCGGTAATGGCGCCATCAAATTGAATGGTATGAACTTGTTTGCCATCTACTGCATCCAGAATTTGAACCAGACCATTATCGTCGCCGATGGCAAAGTAAGCGCCTGTTGGGTCATATGCCACCGCCCCTACTACAGAATCATCCTGCACGGTATACAAAACGTTAGGAGTGTTCAAGCTTGAGAACAAAGCAGATTTTGACTCAGGGAGATGGTATCCATCCGCTTGCGTTTCCTGAATGGACAGCAATGCCAGCATCAAGGCTAGTTGAGTGTCATTGCCCTTTTGGTTGATCGATTCTGAAGCCAACGCCAGCGAATTTGCCGCACGCTCATTCTGCTGGGCGATCGCCTCATTTGCCTGAGCGGTTGCGCGTTGTTGATTGGCTTCGGTCGCATTGGCTTGCGCAATGGCTTCCTGGGTCTGAGCCAGGTGCTGATTATTCGTTGCGCGGACCGCCTGAAAGCTTGCAAAGATGGCTAACGCAAATAACGCCACTCCAACAACGGTGGCAATGATGCGGTTTCGACGTCTGACAGCCGCGGCATAATTACGGGCGGCTTGCACATACTCAACATGCAACGGCGTGGGAGCCGGCTCTTTTCCCGTGGCACCTTCGTTGATAAATGATTCAGCGTCCTGAAGATCATTCCCACGAACCAGATAGCTATCGTTACGCCCCTTGCTGTCCCATTCCTTGGCGCGGTTATAAAGACGTGTATGTTGGGCGATCCAGTCCAAATCGGTGTTGATCGCATCGACCAAGGCAGGCAGGGTTTTCTCCAACTCCTGCTCATCGCGTATAAAAACCCAGTTATGAGACGATATCTTTTCGTGAAGTTTTGCGCCTTTACCCGGCTCACGGTACAAAATAGGAATAAAGCGTTTATTACTCTCCGCGGCGATCCCCAACTCTTTTGCGCAAACCTCCGACGCAACCGAATCCGGGCTGATCACAAAGATAAAGACATTGGAAGATTGGATACCTTTGGTGATCTCTGCCATCCAGTCTGCGCTGAGCGGAATTCCTTCCCAGTCCACCCAGATCTCGTCGGGAGAAAATCCCTGTGCCACCAGACTGTCATAAAGCTGTTTAACAAAGACCTTGTCCTTGCGCGAATACGAGATCATCAAACTCGCATTTCTTCGAATAGCCGCTTCGTCTGCTGAATCCGCCATCATCTCTCCTTGTCTAAATCATCCGCCCGATCATAAGAATATTTTTTAGAAGACAAAATAACGCGCAATGGACATAAATATGACGGCAAGGATCAATGACACTGCAGTAATATTCGCATACATCTTCTGTTGTTTTCGCAACGCTTGCATCTGCGCCATCTGCGCATCGGAGGGTTTACCCTGGAATTGTGCGCCGAGTTGCGCCATCGCCTTCGACGAACGCCCGACCATGTATGCCAAATACAAAACCAATGAGGCAAACACCGCACCAATCCCAAAGCCCATTCCCGCGCCGGAACGCGCCCAAAGCGTAGAACCGCTTGCATCATTCCAATACAACAACAGACCCGCAAGGACTGTCAGTCCAGCCGCCGCCGACATGCGTTGACTGAACTTCAGGTTCGTCATCAAATGTCCCATAAATTTTTGGCCCGCTTCTGCAGTTGCGCCAACCGTCGGGACGACAAAATAGGTCGTTATCAAGGTGCCGCCAACCCAAAAGACACCTGCCACAATATGGACAATACGAAGAAGCCAGATATAGTAGATCATGATTTTCTCCTTGAGCAAAATTGTTTGAATGGCAAAACACCGTCAAAGCATAAAGGATATGAGACGTGCCGCCATAAGTTTTAACGATCAAGCCATCGCGGCCATCGCTTCTTTCGCGAGCGCATGCAAATTCCCTGTCGCTTCGATCGGAGGCAATCTCCTGCAGGGCAGGCAAAGTCCTTTCGTCCTTTAATTCGCCTATCGCCTGAATGACATGTTTCTTTACCTCACGCTCGGGATCCTTCAACATCTCAAGCAGGACAAGTGCAACACGCGGTTCATTCACCTTCGGCAGGACATCCACGGAATGAATTCGCACCCACATCTCTGGATGCTCCAACGCTTCCACAAGGACCTCGAAGCTGGGCGCGCCAAATGCAGCCAGCGCCTCCGCTGACAATTCACCGACATCGTGGTGCATATCATAGAGAGCCATCCCCAATGGTTCAATAGCGCGCAGATCGCCCAATCTTCCAAGGAGGGTCGCGGCAAACTTACGCACTACGCCTTCTTTATCCTGCAAAGCTTCGATCAATGGATCAACTGCCACGGGTCCCATTTTCTCAATAGCCGACAACAGATCGCCTGCGGCAACCTCACGTTCATACCACCAGAATGAATCGTGCAAGGCTTCCATGAGATACGGCAACGCGGCGGGATGCCCTGTATTTCCCAACGCTTTCGCCGCGGCTTGACGGACTTCGATCTTCGGGTCATCGAGCAAAACGGTTGTAATGTCGTCAAAGGTGTCTGGGTCTTTGAAAAAACCAAGCCCCAGACATGCCGCAATACGAACCTCATCTTCATCATCTTTCAACGCGGCAAGCAAGGGTTCGATTGCCCGTTGATCGCCGATCCTCCCAAGCGCAACCGCCGCACGCGCACGGACGGTGTAATACTCACCGTTCAATGCTTCCAATAAGGCTGCCACGGTCCCGGGGTCTTTGCGAAGGGAAAGCACATCCACAACGCGCGCACGCATGATGGGATGTGCCTCACGCAGAGTCTTCGTCAATGCGGGGGAGGCGGAGGGGATGCGGGCGAGAACCTGCTGATAGATCGGCAGCAGTTCCAAGTCACGGGTTTGAAGCGCATCCAGCAGTTGAGGAATGGCAGCCGTATCAAGCCGAATCAATTCCTGCGCGGCACGGTCGCGAGTCGTTGCATCCGCAAGTTGTGGAATTAGACGTTTTGCCTCTGCCTGCGCGAAGCGTCCGCCAGTGAGCCAGTCCATATAGCTATTGTACTGTTAAAAATGACGGGCTTGAGAGAAATTCGACACAAAAACTCTGATATAATCTCGAACTTGGAGAGAGGAAAGCACATCGCCGGGGCTTCCCCGGTGTTATTTTGCCAGAATCCCGCTATTATTTTAATTTGGAGCAAATGAATGAAGAAAGAACAGCAACTAGATTTGTACCATCAGATGGTGCTGATTCGCCGCGTGGAAGAACGCGGCGCGGAGTTATACCAGGCTGGCAAGATCGGGGGGTTCATGCACTTGTATATCGGGCAGGAAGCCGTCTCGACAGGTTTGATCGCGGCGCGCGAAGCCGCGTGACCGTGTAATCACAGCCTACCGCGATCATGGCGTCGCGTTGAATTGCGGCATTCCTGCTGATGTGGTGATGGCTGAATTGCTCGGCAAGTCAACGGGCATGTCGAAGGGCAAGGGGGGGTCGATGCACATGGCAGATACATCCAAGAACATGTGGGGTGGACATGCCATTGTCGGCGGTCACTTGCCAATTGCATCTGGTCTCGCACTGGGTGATCAATATGCAAAGAACGATAACGTTACGATCTGTATGTTCGGCGATGGCGCAACGAATATCGGTTATTTCCATGAAGCCTTGAATCTCGCAAAGACATGGGGCTTGCGCGTGCTGTGGGTTTGCGAAAATAACCAATATGGCATGGGCACGGCAGTTGAGCGCGCCTCGGCGGTTTCTGACATCCGCCAAAAAGCGGAAGGCTATGGCATGAAGAATAATGAAACCGATGGCATGGATGTGATGCAGGTCTACGAAGCCGCAAAGGAAGCTATTGAGTATGTTCGCAAGGAAGGTCAACCCTATTTCCTTGAAGCGGATACTTATCGTTTCCGCGGTCACTCGATGGGCGACCCGGAGCGTTACCGCAAAGCGGAAGAAGTGAAACAATGGCAGGAGAATGATCCCATTGGTATTTACAACAAATACCTGTTGGATAAGAAGATCGCCACTACCAAGGTTTTGGATGAAATTGAAGCCCGTGTGGAAGAGGAAGTTGTAAAGGCAGTTGAATTTGCCGAGGCTTCTCCCGAACCCGCGCTGGAAGAATTGTTCACGGATGTTTATGTGGAAAATTAACCACAAAGGACACGAAGTACTCAAAGGAAAATCTAAGGAAATGCTATTCACTCATCGAGTATCCAACCTTAGTGCCCTTTGTGTACTTTGTGGTTAAAAGGACTTACTCATGGCAAAAATTACTATGCGCGAGGCGATCTCGCAAGCTCTGATGGAAGAAATGGATCGCGACCCTGCCGTCTTCATCATGGGTGAGGAAGTTGGTGTTTGGGGTGGCACGTATGCCGTTACCAAAGGCTTTTATGACAAATACGGCCCTGACCGGATCAAAGACACGCCCATTGCAGAGAACGCCATCATCGGCGGCGCCATTGGCGCGGCAATGGTGGGGCAACGTCCTGTTGCCGAGTTGATGACCATCAACTTCGCATTCTCCGCCATGGATTACGTTGTCAATCAGGCGCCCAAACTTCACTATATGTTCGGTGGACAGTTCAAAGTGCCGCTGGTGATCCGCGCCGTTGGCGGAGGAGGACGCCAGTTCGGCGCGACCCATTCGCAGACGCCCGATGCCATCTTCGCACACTTCCCCGGCTTGAAAGTGGTCAGCCCTGGGACGCCGGAAGATGCCAAGGGATTGTTGAAATCAGCCATTCGGTCGGATGATCCGGTTTTGTTCATCGAGCACGCCACCATGTATCAGGTGCGCGGCGAAGTCCCCGATGGCGAATATCTCATCCCAATTGGCAAATCCAAAGTGCAGCGTGAAGGCAGTGATGTGACCATTGTCACCTACTGCAAAGGTCTTGAGCTTTCGATGAAAGCCGCAGATGAACTCGCCAAGGAAGACATCAATGTCGAAGTCGTTGATCTGCGCACACTTCGTCCGCTCGATATGGAACCCGTGATTGAATTGTTCAAGAAAACAAACCGTGCAGTTGTTGTTGAAGAAGGCTGGAAGTCCTACGGCGTTGGCTCCGAGATCGTCAGCCGCATTTATGAAGCAAGCGTTCGATTATGTGGATGCGCCCATCATCCGCGTCGCACAAAAAGAAGTGCCGCTTCCCTATAACCGCACGCTCGAACAAGCCGCGCTCCCACAAGTGCCGGATATCGTCAGCGCGGTGAAGGAGGTTTTGCAATAATGGCTGAAACCATCAATATGCCCAAACTTGGCTTCGACATGGCGGAGGGCACGCTCGTCCGCTGGGTGAAGCAGGTTGGTGAAAATATCAATAAAGGCGATGTGCTCGCCGAGATCGAAACCGATAAAGCCACTGTGGAAGTTGAATCTTCCGCGAGCGGTGTGGTCTTGCAACTCATCGTCGATCAGGGCGCGGTTGTTCCCGTCAACGCGCCGATTGCGATCGTTGGCGCGGCAGGTGAAAAAGTGGATGCGCCGTCAGCCGCCGCCGAAAAAATCAGAAGCCAAGGCGGAAGAAAAACCTGCGGCTCCTTCTCAGCCGACAGTTGCTCCCGCTCAACAAACTGAGACTCAACCTGAGAATGGTCATCATCAAGGCTTCGCCTCTTGCGAAGAAAATTGCCCGCGACAAAAACGTTGATCTCGCAAACGTGCAAGGCACCGGTCCGGGCGGACGTGTAGTTCGCAAAGATGTGGAAGCCGCGCTTTCAAGTGGACAGCCCAGCGTATTGAGCAGTAAACCTGCATCGATCCTCGGACCTCCCATCGTCTCACTCGATGACCAAACCGTTCAAACCACCAAACTCCGCCAAGCTATTGGTCGCAGACTGGTCGAATCCAAGACCACCATCCCCCACTTCTATGTGACCCACGAATACAAAATGGACGCGTTGATGGACATGCGCAAGCAAGCTAATGCATATCTGCCTGATAACGAAAAACTCTCCGTCAATGACTTCATTCTCAAAGCTGTGGCATTGACCTTGCGTCAATTCCCCAATCTCGAATTCGACCATCAAAGGCAATGAAGTCATTCAATTTGGTCATGTCAACGTTGGCGTGGCAGTTACCGTCCCCGGCGGCTTGATGACCGTCGTCGTCAAAGACACCGATCAAAAGATGTTGCGTCAAATTTCTAGTGAAGTCAAAACCATGGCAGGACGCGCCCGCGAAGGCAAAGTCAAGCCCGATGATGTTGATGGCTCGACATTCTCCACATCCAATTTGGGGATGTATGACGTGGAAGACTTCATCGCCATCATCAATCCCCCTGAAGCCGCGATCCTGGCAATTCTCCGCAAGAGAAGTGCCTGTTGTAGACAACGGACAAGTCAAACCCGGCTGGCGCATGAAAGCCACCATCTCCGTTGACCACCGAGTCAGCGATGGAGCCGAAGCCGCCCAGTTCATGCAGGCGCTGGCGGGGTTCTTGGAAAATCCCGTGAGGATGTTGGTATAGAACTGTAGAAATAAACTCCGAGTTTTTGAAAATCTCGGAGTTTTTTATTAGAAAATACCATCTCCGTTGACCACCGCGTCAGCGACGGAGCCGATATCATACCCTTCAGGGTAAGCCGCCCAATTCATGCAAGCGCTCCCGAAAGAACATCGGGACTTCGTGGCTGGGTTTCGGGAAAATCCTGTCAGGATGTTGGTGTAAGAAACGCAACCTTCGGAAGTCTTGGAGACTTCCGAAGGTTTTTTGTAAGAAGCAAAAATCGCATCTACTTTACCGAACAACCCGATCGCTCAAGAAAAAAATTGAGGTCCCCCGCAACGCGGACAGGGCCATACCTGACCGCGATACATTTGATAAGCCTGGATGGGCATAATGGTTAATGGACCCAAATTCCTGCACCACGGACACCAAATCTGCAAATTGAAAGGGTCGATCTGATTAACGATTAAAGGCATGGGCTGTGGAGGCGGATTAAGAGCAGCGCCGCTGATTTTGAATGAAATCATCCACCGCCATGGATAAGTCGTTTTCAAGCAGGTCTTCGAATTCGTCATTTTCCTGATAATGCCGGTTCAGAGAATTACTATTGATCCAATTCTTGAACTTCCGGGCTTCCTCCCACTGCTTTGCTTCATCATTGGTGGAGGGTAAATACGGGCGGTCACACAAATAGAAGAGGGTCGACCAGGGACGTCCTGTTCTGCGGCGGGCATCCAGCGCCCTGTTGACCTCTTCGACCGTTCCCGATAGCGCGCGGGGTGTGGAGGTTCCAATCCGACTCCATACGATTCCGATAAATATATCGATCAGGTCAAAATTGATCTGGCGGTTGATTACGTCTTGAGGATCAAAACCAAAGTCGGGTCTTACGTTATCCTCCCATGCAATGACCTGGAGGTCCAGACCCTGGCGGTCATAACGATTATCCAATTTGGTGACTACTTTTTTGAGGGTATTTCTTTCCTGCTTGACATCGCTCGACGAAGCGACAAATATTCGCAAACCGGTTTTCGTTTGAGGCATTGTTACTCCTTCTGGTTGAATTCATGCACAGAAGAAAAAACTGCAATGTTGGCATCCTCTAAGGAGGATCTTGAACCTTTCCAAATTAATCAAGCAATAAATTTTTTAAAAACCTTAAAGCCTACCACGGAGACACAGAGTTTTTTAAAGACTTTCTGCGTGTCTTCGTGTCTCAGTAGTTCAAATTTGGCTTCTGGGATTACTCGATTTAATTGTTAATTTGCAATATCATCTCACTAAAACATCCAGCCTTGTAGCGGCTCGGAAATTGTCGCTCACGGCACTGGCAGTTTCTCACATAAAACTTTAAATTTCTCATCGCCAAAGAAATTGCTCCACTGCGCCTGGGAAAAATTCGCGGTCAGGCGCGAACATGCGGCTTCGATGAGTTGATCCGATTCGATGGTTTCGATCTGTTTCAAATCCCAAAATTGGATGGCTTTCAGCGAGGACGTTACCAGCGTGCTTCCGTCTGCCGAATAAGAAACTCCATAGACCGTCCCTGGTTGAGGGATGCGAGCGGTCTCTGTAACCGTACTCGGATTGATAAGATAGGTAAAGGCGGTCGTCCCGACGGCAAGCTGGGTGCCCTGCGGGTTGAATGCCATTGAATAGACAGCTTCCTTGCGAAGCGACTTACTTGAAGCGAAGCCACCATTTTCATATTTCCAGATCTCGATCAGACCAGCCGAATTACTCGAAGCAAGGAAGGAACCGTCCGCACTCAAGGCAAGGTTCTGATGATCTCCGGGCGAATTCAAGTTCCGTAATCGTTTCCAGGTCTGCGTTCAGCACAATGATCTTATCGGTCATGCCCAACGCAACATAATTCGGGCTTGTGGCAATGGAGGTGATACCCGAACCCTCTTCATAAAGAGTTTGTATCTTGGTGCCGTTGGTTACATCCCATATTTCCACAACCCCTGTGGAACCAACTGTTATTAATCGTCCGCTTTCAGGCAGGAAGGCCATTTCATATTGAACCGTATCGGTTGTTTTGATCGTTCTTGCAAATTTGCTCTCGAAGCTATAGAGCATGACACTGCCCGCATCCGTGGAAATACCCAGCCATTTTGAATCAGGACTGAAAACCATTTTATTCACATTCCCGGTCAACGTGAAATTCGGCGCGCCTTCCGGACGCGCTGTCAGCGTGGATAACTGATCGGGGTTCAGCAACCAGACCTGATTTTCGTCCGAAGCGGCAAGCCAGTCCCCTGATGGGCTGTACCGCAAAGCGCGGGTCAAGCCATCAAATTGGAGATAGCTTTCAGGCACGGGCATCACAGAAATATCCCAAATGTTGATTGCGCCCGTTGAATCACCCGCCACCAAATATCTGCCATCCTTGCTAAACCCAAGCGCCGAACCATCGCCTTCGAGCGGTATTTGAAACATCTCTGCGCCGGTGGAGGCGTTCCATACTCGCACGGTTTGATCCAAGCCGGTCGTTGCCAGCCATTGACCGCTGGCGCTGACTTTGACCGCCCGCACCAGACTGTTCTGTGACATGCGCAATCGTTCTTCTCCGTTTGTTGTGCTCCATATCCGAATACGCCGATCATCCGAAACAGTGGCAAACCAGGAACTGTTCGGAGCAAAGGCTATGTCGCGCACTGCATCTTCATTCAGACGACGATATAACTCCTCGCCGTTCAATGTGAGCACAACGGCGACATAGCCATCCGCGCCGCCCGTTGCCAGATATTTACTGTCCGGGCTGAACGCCAGCGCAAGTACTTCCCCTTTATGCCGCACACCCGATATGATCTTTCCCTGTTTCCAAATTGAATAACGTAACACTTCCCGAAGCTGAACCTACCGCGTAATATCTTCCGTTCGGACTGAATGATGCAACCTTTAACCTGCCATATGCCTGCAGATCGTATTTTTTCTTCCCGGTAGCCATATCGATCAGCGTGATCTTCCCATCATCCCGCGTGACCGCGAGCTGCTTCCCATCACTGCTGATATCAATATCCGAAATGACCGCTCCATATTCAAAGGTATATTGGACTTCATGATCTTCAATGCCAATGACCTGAACAAGTCCGGAATCATCGCCGGTGACGATCAGCTTCCCATCGGGACTGAACACCGCGTCGCCCACCGACTTGGGGCTGGTTGCGCAAAATTGCTTAGTCCCATCTGACACCTTCCAAACACAGGCTGTGTCATCTGCACTGCCGGTAACGAACAGGTCGCCAACAGAATTAAACTGCCAGCGAGTTGATGTTTCCCAACTGTGCCATACGATTTACGGGAATGGGTAACAAACTGATATTCTTGCGTAATATCTCGCCCGCTTCATCGATCATGGCAGTTTCCCAGGAGTCCAACGCGAAGAGCGTACTCGTATACAACTCGCCCGGTTGTGACTGGTAGATCTGCGCCCGCGCCGCGCTGCGTTGTGCCTGCGCGATCTTCGCCTGTTCTTCAGCCTCCTGTTGAGCTTTTCTGCGCTTCCCGTTCGCTCCTGAGTGCAGCTTTCGCCTTCTCCGATGCAATATCCGCCTGCTTGGAAGCTTCTCGTTGCATTATCGTTTGCCCGATGAGCGTTCTCGCTTGCAAGACGCGACTGCTGTAACGCAAAAAACGTCAGGAACGTCATTGCGACCAGCGCCAAAATACCAGATACCCACAGAATATTGCGCCGTCTTTCGTTTTGATAACTATGCTGAATAAAGGTTTTTTGTAGATCTGTCGGTATGGGGTCTTTCTCTCCAGCCGTCAATACAAGGTTACGCGCGTTACGCAAGTCCCTACCGCGAGAGAAGCAGGCTGGCATCTTTTTTACGGTGCCACACAAGGGCACGAGATTGCAGACGGTTATGTTCTTCCACCCAGTCCAGGTCGATCTCAATCGCTGTTTTTATCTTTGCAAGACCATCCTCGAAACTTTCCCCCTTCCGAATGAAGGTCCAATTCAATTTTCTGATGATCTCATTGGTGGTTTTTGGCTCAACGTCGCGGATCACTACCGGAATGATACGTTTATTGTTTAAAGCGGCTCGTCCGATCTCTACATTACAGACTTCAGATTTGATCGAATCCGGGCTGACAATAAAGATAAACGCTTCAGACCCCTCAATACCGTGAAAAATTTGCTCAAGCCAATCTGCCGCCGGTGGAATATCCTCCCAATCCACCCACACGTCCTGCTCCATTTTCTCCAGTGCGGCGATCAATTTGCGAGCGGTTTTCGAATCTTTTCTGGAATAGGAAACAAATAATTTTGCCATGGTTCACCTGATTGCTCTTTATTCTACCTTATCGAGAGAACCGAACAATTTCTTTTTTATGGTAAAACAATGTTTATGTCAAACAAATCCAACGAAATCTCGAGGGATGCCTGGGAATCAAATGCAGAAGTATGGGACTCCAGCATGGGCGATGAGGGGAACGACTTCTTCAACATTCTATGCTGGCCCGTCCTCGCCTCTTTTCTCGATGTTCAGCCTGATTCGCACATCCTCGACGTTGCCTGTGGCAATGGGCTGACCTCCCGCCGCCTTGCCGCGCTCGGCGCAAACGTCACAGCGTTCGATTTTTCCGCCAACCTTATAGAAAAGGCCAGGTCGCGCTCCAACCCTGACAATCGCATCTCCTATCATATTGTGGACGCCACAAATGAGAATCAACTCCTTGCTCTGGGTGATCACAAATTCGACTCTGTCCTCTCGAACATGGCGCTCTTCGACATGGCAGACATCGAAACGTTATTTAGAATTTTACCGAAGTTACTCAGGCCTAATGGAATATTTGCCTTTTCACTGTGCCATCCCGCCTTCAACAATTCATCATCGCATCACATCGTTGAAGAATGGGATGACGGCACGATTAATACCCGTTATGCCGTAAAGGTCTCACGTTATATGACATCTTATCAAGCAGAGGGTCTCGCCCTGCGTGGACAACCCAAGCCGCAACTTTATTTCGAACGTCCCATTCAATACTATATGAGGTTGGGTTTTCAAAACGGATTTATCGTTGATGGTTTTGAGGAGCGAGCCTTCCCCCCTGAACACCCACAAACCAATCCATTAAGTTGGGGAGGGAAATTCGGTGAGATACCTCCTGTGCTTGCGATGAGGATGCGGTGCAAGCAGGAATCATAATTCCATTTGCGAAGTCATTCAAGGGGGCTGCTTCCACTTTGATAGTATAATTTTTTCTCCATGAATATATCCTCAAAATTTACAAATTTCCTTGACCGCTTTCAACCCTCTGAGAAGGCGGTTCTGGTTGGCACTGCCATCGTAGTCGGCATTGGCACTGGGTTTGGGGCAGTTGGCTTTATTGAACTTATCGCGCTCATACAGCGCATATTCTTTAACGGGGGACAACGGGCCTTTCCATTCCTGGGCGGCGCGCTCATTATCATCATCCCAATGCTTGGCGGCCTATTAGCCGGACCCATTATTTCCTATTTTGCCAGTGAAGCAAAAGGACATGGCGTGCCTGAAGTGATGCAAGCCATCGCCCTGCGCGGCGGACGCATCCGTCCGCGGGTGGTCGTTGCAAAAATACTGGCCTCCTCACTTTGTATTGGCACAGGCGGCTCAGCCGGGCGCGAAGGACCCATCGTCCAGGTGGGAGCCGCGCTTGGTTCGTCGCTCGGTCAATGGCTTCGTTTATCTGATAACCGCATCCGCAACCTTGTTGCCTGTGGCGCAGCGGCAGGTATCGCCGCTACTTTCAACGCTCCTATTGCGGGCGTCATCTTCGCGATGGAGATCATCCTCGGTGAATTACACCTTGGTGACCTGGGGAATGTTGTCATCTCCGCTATCACAGCCTCCACTATCGCACGCGTTTTCCTTGGAGATCAACCTGCTTTTGCCGTATCCAATAATTATGGCATGCAATCGCCCTGGGAGGTTTTTCTTTATGTGTTATTGGGTGTGCTCGCTGCATTTGCGGCAGTTGGTTTTACGCGCATGTTGTATTGGTTCGAAGACCGCTTCGATGGATGGAAATTCCCGGACGCTTTGAAACCCGCAGTGGGTGGATTATTGCTCGGCATACTGGCTTTTGTCGTTGGAATATTCGCTTCACCCGGACCTGCGGCAGATTACACTGTTACCCAGAAACCTTCCTTACATCTTTGGCGCGGGTTTCGGTGTCATCGAAAATGCGTTGGCGGGTAAATTTCCATTCTGGTTATTGTTTGGGTTGGTCTTTCTAAAACCCCTGGCGACATCCCTGACGCTGGGTTCAGGAAATTCGGGCGGGATATTTGCACCCGGACTCTTTACCGGAGCAGTGCTGGGCGGCGCGTTCGGGAAAACTGCTTGAAATCATTATCCCTGGTGCCGCCATCGACTCAGGAGCATTTGCCATTGCAGGTATGGCGGCAGTCTTTGCGGGAGCGGCACGCGCGCCCTTCACCGCCATATTGATCGTTTTTGAAATGACGGACGATTACCGCATGATCATCCCTCTTATGGCGGCAGTTGTGACAAGCCTTGTCGTTTCTGAACGGTTGATGAAAGAATCCATATACACGCTCAAGTTGGCGCGCCGCGGCATTCGTATCCAACGCGGACGCGATGTCGATGTTATGGAATCCGTGCGCGTGGAAGAGGTAATGGTAAAAAAACCGATCTCCGTTTCCATTGATCTGCCCATCGCGGTCCTTGCTGAAAAGTTTATTGAAACAGGTCGCCACGGATTCCCCGTCTTGGATGAAGAGGGGAAATTGTTCGGTGTGGTATCTCTTGAAGATTATCGCCACGCATTATCGGATAAGGGAGAGAAACTAGGCGACCTCACAGTGGGAGAAATTGCCACGCGCGCCATTGTGACGGTTTATCCTGATCAAACAGTCGGCTATGCCTTACGCCGCATGGCGCCGCGCGACATTTCGCGCCTTCCTGTTGTCTCACGCGAAGACCCACATCAGTTATTGGGTATGGTGCGCCGCAACGATATTGTGCGCGCCTATGAAGTGGGCGTGACGCGCTACGAAGACGGACAACTACGTTCCAATAAATCCCGCATGAAGGAAGCCAGCGGATTTGAAACGATCGAAATGCGAATAGAATCCGGGTCTATATCGGATGGAAAACAATTAGGGTCAGTCCCCTGGCCTCGTGAGGCAGTTGTGGTGGCAGTTCAACGTCACAACAAGTCCATTATTCCGCGCGGTAATCTTATACTCCAGGCGGGCGATGAAATCGTTCTCCTTTCAGAGCGAAATGTATTGGATGAAGTTCGAAAGTTGTGCCTCGCCAACGAAAACAAACCCTAACAACATATCGACCCTGCTACAGACTTTGGAAGTTATAAAACTTCCAAAGTCTGTTTGTTGATAACGCAAATCTTTGAAAGGAAAACTTGTATGAAAAAATTTTGGTTGAGATGGCTCGACCGATATCAAATTTCTGATTCGGCGCTTTTGGGTGCAGTAGCGCTGGGGCTGGGACTTTCCACAGGCGTTGGCGTTTGGCTGTTCAAGGAAATGATCCATTTGAGCCACAATTTCTTCAATGAGGCATTGGGCGGTTTGCTTGAACACTACGGAATATGGACACTTGCTCTTCTACCTGTTTTGGGCGGACTGATCGTGGGACTCATTCAATTTTATTTCATTGGTATTGAGCGTCATCATGGCGTGGCAGGGATTATCGAATCGGTCGCCCTTGCAGGCGGACGTCTACGCTATTGGCGTGTTCCTGCCAAAGCAGTTGCCTCTGCTATTTCCATTGGATCTGGCGGGTCGGTTGGACCGGAAGATCCGTCCGTTCAAATCGGAGCCAACCTAGGGTCCATGTTTGGAGCGTGGCTGCATATGTCCGAAGAGCGCGTCCG
This sequence comes from uncultured Chloroflexia bacterium, assembly GCA_963753655.1. Classification (GTDB taxonomy): domain Bacteria; phylum Chloroflexota; class Anaerolineae; order Anaerolineales; family Villigracilaceae; genus Defluviilinea. The sequence continues at coordinate 362,607 of CAVWDB010000006.1, read as the reverse complement.
AACATTGGTCGCCGCGGGAGCCGCCGCAGGGGTTGCGTCTGCTTTCAATGCGCCGATCGCGGGCGTCTTCTTTGCCGTGGAGATCATTCTCGGTGAAATTGGGACGAGCGCGTTGGGTGTTGTGGTGCTTTCGTCAGTCATTGCTTCGGTCTTTACACAAGCAGTGTCCGGCGTTCAACCTGCATTCAACGTGCCAGCTTATTCCTTCAACTCCTTCTGGCAATTGCCGTTATATTTCGTACTCGGCTTACTTGCAGGACCACTCTCTGCCTTGTATGTTCGTTTTCTTTATGGATTTCAGGATTTTTTCCATCATTTGAAAATGCCCACCTGGGGCAAACCCGCGCTGGCGGGCGTGGCTGTTGGCATAATCGGATTATTTCTGCCCCAGATACTTGGTGAGGGATATAGTTCCATTGGAGATGTATTGAGCGGAAACTTGACGATCATATGGATATTGTTCGTCCTAACCCTCGCCAAACTTTTGATGACACCCATCAGTATCGGCGGTGGATTCGCCGGGGGTGTCTTCGCTCCTGCTTTGTTCATCGGAGCGATGCTGGGTGGCGGTTTTGGCACAGTAGCACAAATTCTTTTTCCTACGTTGAATATTGTTCCAGCCGCATTTGCAATGGTGGGAATGGCGGCTGTGCTCGCAGGGGCAGTCCATGCGCCGTTAACTGCGATCCTGCTCTTGTTTGAAATGACACATGATTATCGCATCATCCTGCCATTGATGTTCTCGGTCATCATCAGTCTGTTGATCTCGCGTTACATTGAATCCGATTCCGTTTACATGCTGGGACTCGCCAGAAAGGGCATCCGTATCGAGCGCGGGCGGGATGTTGAAGTCCTTGAACGCATCACGGTGGACGAGGTGATGATGGAACATCCGCCTTTCCTGCGCGAAAATATGACCGTGAAACAGGCGATCACCTACATGAACAAACATCGTTCACAAGGTTTGCCAGTGCTGACAGCGGAAGGGGCCTTGTTCGGCATCCTGACAATGAATGATATTGACAGCGCAGAAGTGGATGAAAAAGAAAAGATCGGGAATATTTGCGGGCGCGACCTGCTGGTCGCTTATCCCGACGAAACCATCGGCGCTGCGCTCAGGCGCATGAGCGTTCGCGATGTGGGGCGCGTCCCTGTGATCTCGCGCGAGAATCCAAAGCTATTGGTTGGCTTCCTGCGCCGCTCAGACGCGGTCCGTGCGTATGATCTCGCTCTCAAACGACATGCCTTATTGCGCCATCGCGCACACCAGGCACGGCTGGGCACCTTTAGCGGCGTGGACGTGCAGGAACTTGTCATTCAGGAGGGCGCCGAATGTGATAGGCAGGCTGTGCGCGACGTTTCATGGCCCCGCGATTGTGTGATCGCAAGTATACGGCGTGGAAGCAACCTATTCATCCCGCGCGGTGAAACGATCTTAAAAGCAGGTGATGTTTTGGTTTTTGTTGCAGAAGGCCAGGCACGCGCAGATGTTGAGTTGCTTTGCCAAAAATAAAGGCGATGGACTTTTAAGCGCATCGCCAATTTGTTCAGGGCTTTCGCTTGCCAGAGAAAACAACATCACATTTCGTAACGCGACATTCATGTCGCAAGTAGGGTATTGGCACAAGCAACATAAATGTCGCGTTATAAGCGAAAGTCCTATTGTTGTTAATTTACCTTTGTTTATTTTCGGTGGGCAACATTGACTTGATATCGACTGGCTTTGAAATAGTCCGCCGCAAACTTTGCTGCGTCCTGCGGATCATAGGGCGCACAACTGAACACATCGAGATAAATTGCGCGGCTGGCATCTGCAAAGTGCGCCGATATCAGGGATGTTTCGATAAGTTGTGTCATGCTGAAGCCTTGAACGCGCGGTTCATCACCGAAGAATACAACCTGTGTTTCCCCATAACGACGCATCTTGATACGCTCACAAAGGGTTTTCACGAACTCGCGGATGGCATCCGCATTTTGCATGAGCGCCAGGTCACACTCATAGAGATCGATGGCAGACGACACGCCCCAGTATTCGATTTCTGCCTGCGCTTCCTTGCTTTTTTCCATTTGCGTGTTAATCATTTGTATAACTCTTTTCTGAAAAACTCAGGCAGGGCAAATGCCGCCTTATGAATTTCGGGGTTAATATATTTATTTTCGCCAGGCGGGTAGGGAGTCTTCAATCCGTTTTCCCAGGGCGTATCAGAGACGTACATGAAGCCGATGCCCCCGCCGGGGTAGGTGGGAACATTGGCATAGTAATAGGCGGGATTCTTCGTCAGCGTTTTGGCTGATCTATAAATTTCCTTGATCAACTCGGTATCGAAGTAAGGTTGTTCGCATTGCGTTGCCGCCGCCCCGCTGGGAACTAATGCACGCACCATCAACTTATAAAACCCATCCGAGAACAACCGTTCCGCCATGCCGATGGGATCGGTAGTATCAGAGATGATCACATCGAATTGACCAGGGTTTTCTTCGAGATAACCAAAGGCATCCCGGACGAGAAGCTTGGCACGGGGATCAGCCCACGGGTCGCCAAAAGAGGCGGCAAAGTGTTCGCGGGATAAGTCCACCACGCGCTGGTCCAATTCACAGACCACCGCTTCCTCCACAGACGGGTATCGCAACACCTGTTGCAGTGAGCCGCCATCCCCACCACCGACGATCAATACACGCTTTGGCTTTCCTACCGCCAGCATCGGCACATGGACGATCATCTCATGATAGCCCATGTTATCGCGCTCAGTGAGTTGGATGATGCCATCCAGGATCATGGCATTGCCAAAGAATTCGGTTTCGACGAATTGTAAATGTTGGTATTGCGTTTGTTCATCGGCAAGTACACGCTTCACGCGTATACCCTTGCGATAATATGGATGTAGTTCTTCCGTAAACCAGATGCTCATAAGTGAAACATTCCTGCGGATTAAACCGCCACCGCCATCATGGTTTCGATCTCGGCATCGCGATCTATCTTGCGGAGCGTAAATTTATCGGCGCCCAAAAACTCCTTGATGCGCTGGATCAAGGGCAGCATGTCCTTGCCAATGGCACAGGTAAAAAGATCGATGGCGCAATAATTATATTCGGGCCAGGCATGCAAACTTGCATGCGACTCTGCGAGGAGCAAAAAGCAGGTAAAGCCATGCGGACTGAACTTGTAAAAGCCCTCATCCACAACCGTCAAGCCGCTTTCACGCACGGCTTGCGCAAACAGTGAATATGCCAATTCACCATCCATGAGAATCTCATGGTTGCAGTCGGAGAGATCAAAAATAAAGTGCTCTCCTAATTTCAAAGTCGCGTTCACTCACACCTCCGGGTATTAAAAAGATAAAGAACCCATCCGAAAACACGATCTTTTTACTTCAAGCCGATCCACAGGATGTGTGCCCTGAGTAACGGACGAAGCGTTCTCGAATGCGCTCTATTCGGCGCATTTATACTATGTCCTGTCGAAATGTCAATCTTTTTGAATAAGAGATTAGGGAATAAAGGTTACTTTCCGAGCACTTCGATTTCTTTCCACGATACCCAGGAGGGACTCTGGGTAGTTACAATACGAATCATCTGCACGTTCGCTATGGGGAAATCAGGAATAAATTCAAGTACTTGATTATCCACTGTATTACCTTTGAATTCGTGAATCAAACTCAGCGCACCTTTGGCACTGCGCACCCAAATTTGATGTGTTGTATTCCCTTCAGGATATTGCGCCACGGTCAACAGAATACTTGCGATAACAGAGGGTTTACCGAGATCGATCTCGATCCATTGCGTAGGGCTATGACCGGAACCCCATTGTGTCTCTGGTGCGCCATCAATGGCATTCGTTGCCAGTTGATCAGGGAGAGCATGTGAAGCATACGCAGTTGCATTCAAGGCAAGGTTTGTCGAAGAGGTACTGCTCGTATTCGAGGAACAGGCATCGGGTCGAGTGAGAGGTGCAAGAGCTTTTTCGATCTTCGCATTATCCATCAAAGCGTTGAAGAAATCGGGCTCTTCGTTATCATCCCAGGTCCAAAAGAGCCAGCCATCGAATCCGTATTGACACGATTCCACCTGCCAGTTGATAAGCCTTTGTATTGCCACATCTGAAGACATAAAGCGACTCACTTCAGCGCCAAACTCACCCATCAAAATGGGTTTCTGCTGCATGTCTTTGATACCAAAATTTTCAACGTATTGTTTGAGGTTGAGTTCAAAACCGGGATAGGTATGCAAATCAATGAAATCCGCTTGTGATTGCCAGATGGCTGGTTCAGTGACCGCCAATCGCGTATCGCCAATACGGGAGGGATTGGGAGTTTGCGGCTGAAAGAATCCAACGCTGACAAGTGCTGACGGATCTTTTTCAAGGATAGCGGCGCGAACGGCGTCGATCCAGTAAACGAGATTTTCATTCACCATTTGCTCTTTATCTTTTGCGGAAGCCATATCATAAGTCTTGCCATTTGCGGCAGTGATCTTGCCCTGCGTGAGCGAAAGTGGAGGCTGATCTGTTTCGTAAAACATTTCGTTGCGAAGTTCGTAAGAAAAGATAGCGTCAGTTGGGGCGCGCAGATCAAAGAGACTTTGAACAAAGTCCTGGAAGAATGCGATATTTGCATCCAAGCCTCCGGGCGATAAATAATTGAGATTCATCAGATTGAAATTGGTGCAACAATCGCGACCGATGATCGAATCGTATTTGCCCGCGGGCAGCCAATCCTGCGTGAACATTACATAGATTTGATTCTGTTTTGCCTGCGTGAGAAAGTCAGCGATATTTTTCATGTACTCTTTAGAGAGTCCATCCTCCTTCGTGCCGATGGTATTTTGACTCAAAAAGACTCGTACCACGTTATATCCATCTGCGTGCATACGTTGTAATGCCGCGCCGATAAGGCGTGGATCATATTTATCGGGGTCGAAGACCGCGTGGTAGGTAGTGGATTCTACCGTAAGGGTTGGTCTGCGGTCCAAGATGGACATAGTTCATACCGCGCGGGATGAACTTCTCATTTGTGACGCGGTTATAATATTCGCCCATGCCATTTTCCACACGAATGCCGATGCGATGTTCAGGCGGCGTGTAAGGTTCGGGAGTATTTGTCGGGATAACTGTTGGAGTGGATGGTAATAAAGTGGGTGATGCCATTGGAGTTTCTGTTTGAAATACATTCGGGAAATTGCACGAAGCCAACATAAAAACAATAACTCCCATCACGAAAAGATTTACTCGTTTCATCACTGCTCCTTTGGCTGTGGTTATCATACAACCATCCCATTTTCTTTTCAATGGCACGTCACAGCGCGTCGGGTAGAATAGATACTTGATGACTCCGCTTAGTCTTTACTTCCATATCCCCTTTTGCACACATCGCTGCGCCTACTGCGATTTCAACACATACGCTCACCAGGAGGAAATGATTCCAGCCTATGTGGATGCGTTGTGCAAGGAGATTGAATACGTGGGTGCGCGATTCCCCTCTCCCTCTGGGAGACTGCGAAGCGCTCCGCAAGGAGGGGTTAGGGGTGAGGGCGAAGCACACACCATCTTCTTCGGCGGAGGGACGCCTTCGCTTCTCTCCCCGCTTCAATTTGATTCAATTTTCAAAAGCATTCGCGCCGCCTTCACCTTGACCGAAGACTGCGAGATCACCATCGAAGCAAATCCCGGTACGGTCTCTTATAAGAATCTCCTTGAGTTACGAAACATCGGAATCAACCGCATCAGCTTCGGAGTTCAATCCGCAAACACGGAAGAACTCCACATGCTCGAACGGACTCATAGTTTCTTTGACGTGATCGAAGCAGTGACCTCCGCACGCAAGGCAGGATTTGACAACCTAAACCTTGACTTAATCTACGGCTTGCCCGAACAAACTCTCGAAACCTGGCAAATCACCCTCAAACGGATTCTCCACCTGCACCCCGAACACATCTCCGCCTACGCGTTGACTCTCGAACACGGCACTCCCTTTGGAAGATGGTCATCAAAAGGATTGTTACCGTTACCCGACCCCGATCTCGCCGCGGACATGTACGAATGGCTAAGCGAAGACACTTGAAGCGAATGGGTATATGCAATATGAGATTTCAAACTGGGCAAAGGATGACCATCGACGATTGACCACAGACGATTCATCGTCCATCGTCCAGCGTCCTCCGTCGTTTTCTTGCAAACATAACCTCCAATACTGGCGTTCCCTCCCCTATCTCGCTTTCGGCGCGGGCGCGCATGGATACGCAAATGGTTATCGCTATTCCAACGTGCTGCGCATCAAAACCTATATCGAGCGAGTTACCAATTATCGCGTAGCATCCCCGCGGGACCAATTACCAAATTCTCCAGCCTCCCATCTCCCATTCCCCCTCTCCCCCGCCACCGTTAACCAACATAAACAGACTCCAAAAGACGACATGTCCGAATTTATGATAACGGGTTTGCGTCTTACACAGCAAGGCGTTTCATTTCAGGAATACCACACAAGATTCGGACAGTCCCTGCAGGATGTGTTCGGAAAAGAGATCAATGAACTGTTGAAGTTGGGGTTGCTTGAAAGGCACGAATCCCCCTCTCCCTCTGGGAGACTGCGAAGCGCTCCGCAAGGAGGGGTTAGGGGTGAGGGAGAAATCTTACGCCTCACCCAACGTGGACGCCTGCTCGGCAATCAAGTCTTTATGCAGTTTGTGTGAAGTAGGGATTAACCGAATCAATAAATCATAATAATGTCTTCAAGAGTTCAGAAGGATACTCAACCTCAAGCCAAGATTTATAGGCTTCATTAAACTTCTCATCCAGTTCATTTTCGTCTGTAGATATTTTCTCTAGCGATTCTCGGTCTTCATTGTGGAGTTTAAAGGTAGCAACCGCCCGAAGTCTGGCCATTACAATAACGTCACTGCATTCTCTTGCTCCATGTGCCAGCTCTAATGCGCTCTTTCTTTTTTCGTCTCGCTGATTACGATCCCAAATAAGCTGTATCGCTAAAAATCCTGATGAATTAAATGACTACTTAAATTGTAGTTATACGCCAAACCTGACAAGGCTTTGAATTCGTCATTGGGTGGTTTAGAAAGTGCTTGGATGATCTCGCTAAATGACCACTTTTGCTCTAGATACCGCTTTAATTTCTTCGGGTATTTTTGTTGCAATTGCTCAAACTCTTCTTTGGGCAACAGCTTATCCCGTATTGGTTTCCACTCAAGGCTAGTGTCCTCATCTATTAGTGACAATAGATGGGAAGATTTTTGATGCTCTTTAATCAAGGCTATTTCGTAAAGATATTCCCAGTATTCATCAAATTTTCTATCGATGTCATCCGAGTATATGCCAGTACAAAGAAAGGTATATTTTAGTGACCCTTCTAAAACCGAACGGATTAAGATTTCAGCTTCCCACAATGAACCATTTGATATGAGTATTATTGCGCTCTGCGAAGCATAATTGCAAGAAATTGCCAGATGTTTAAGGATAAATTGATGCTTTGATGCAATACGAGGCTCATCTAAAAGAAAAGGTGCTGTCGAGTTTAGATACTTATCTACAAAACTGCTTGTCTGTTCCGCCCAAACAGCTAAAGTGTCCACGACATTGGAGTTGGTATACGTAACAATTCGCAATACCGCAAAACTTACTATTGACTTGAAGAAAAGAAGTTCTCATGGCAAACTTACCTCTTGCTGAGAAAGGAGTAAGCCATGAGAACCCAGCGGGTATTGTACACTGGAAAAGGGGTGATGTATGCCTGTGAACTGGAACGATGTCCGGGGTGCAATGGGGATCTGCAAACTGCCTACAGCAGTAAATACAAAACGGTGCAAACGATGCAAGAAGCCCTGCGGATTGGGCAGCGCACGAAACGGTGTGGCAATCCGGAATGCAAGGTGTGTGCGGAGATTTGGGGGTCGGTGCAATGGAGGCAGCTTGCACCGGTTGGGTGCACATATGGGTATGATGTCATTGCACAGATTGGCTGGCAAAGACAAACCCTGCAACAACCCTTTGCAGTCATCCACAGCACGTTGCAGCCGCAGGTTGAGATCAGTGAAGCCGAAGTACGTGTCTTGTATCACGAGCGGTATCTACCCTTGTTAGCCTGTCATGAACGGAAGCGCGTGGGGGAGTTGGAACGGGTAGCCGAGCAGGTAGGACTGCTGCTGACGCTGGACGGGTTGGCTCCCGAAGGAGGGGAACCGCAGTTGTGGGTGGTACGGGAACTGAAGAGTGGGATCACGCTGCGGAGTGGCTGGATGAGCCAACAAGATGAACAGGCCTTTGTGAACTTTCTGCGACCAATTGCCGATTTAGGACTGCGGGTACGGGCGGTCCTCAGTGACAAGCAGTCTGCTCTGGTGCCGGCCGTGGCGGAAGTCTTTCCCAAAACTCCGCATGCGTTTTGCCAGATGCATTATCTGCAAAATGTAGCTCTTCCGTTGGCCGAAGCGGACGAAGCGTTGAAAGTGCGGGTACGGCAAGAGATCCGGGAAAGCCTGGGTGAGTGGATTCGCCAGGAAAAAGATGAGCAGCCTGGCATTTTGACAGTCACCGGGATGTTGCCTTCATTGATCGAGACACATTCCCCAACCCTGCCATCTGCCGGACAGGAAAACTGCATGACGTTACGCGAGACCATCGTTCAGGATGTCTGCAGACGCATTCGCTATCTTTTGACTTTGAAGGCTCGCCCGCCTTTTCGCCTGGCGGGTCTCGAGATGGTGGCACGCTTGACCGAGGTCGAGCATTGCCTGGAGCGGCTCATAGCCCATTATGCCATGCCAGTGTTATTGACCTTGCACAAAGGTCTCCAATCTATTCTCCATTCAATCCAAGCATCCTACCGCCTGCTCTGTGAAGCCGCTGGATGGTTAAAACAGATTGCTGATCTGCTTGAACCTGATGGAAAACTGCCTCGCTCGGGTCAGCAGGTTCGCCAGGAATTGTTCGCGTTTCTGCAGGAAATCCAGGTCTCGCATACTGCCGATCCCTTCCTGCGCCACACATCCAACACCATCCTGAAAACCACGCTCCGTTATGCCCCCGGATTGTTCCATTGTTATGATATCCCAGACTTGCCCCGTACCAATAACAACCGCGAAAGCGAATTTCGCGATCTCCATCGCCGCCTGCTGCGTACCACCGGCCAAAAGGGTCTCTCGCGTCGCATCCTCCAGCGCGAAGGCGCTTGGGAACTGATCCCTCGTCTTGACTCTCTCCCGGCCACTATTCATGCGGTCTCACAAGTGACACCCCATGATTTCCACTATGAGCGCTTGCGCCTGCTCTCACATCGAAACCGTTTCAGATTCCATACCCGTTCCGCCAAGCAATCTCAACTCCAACTCCTGCACTTGGAACAACGGTGGCTAGCCTTACCCGCTGATACTTCATAGAGTAAGTTTTGCGGTACTGCAACAATTCTCCTCTAATCCCACATATACTTAAAACCAGTCACGAATCCTCCACCACTCTCCAAATCGCAGGAGCGATATAAGTCAAATCCTTCATCTCACGCGTAAACTCCTCCCGCGCGTTTCTCTCCCCGATCACCAACGCAGGGACTTCCGCGTCCGTATGCCTGCGAGTGGATAAGTCTTCCATATTTCCGTGATCGGACGTGATGAGCACCAGCAAGTCGTCATCCACTTCTTCCAGCAAACCGCCCAACACTTCATCGAACGTTTCCATCAGCGCAACGGCTTTGTCCATTTCCTGTCCGTGACCGGCATAATCGCTTGCCCAATATTCAAAGAATGAAAAATCGTACTCGTGCGCAAGCTGTCCCAGTTTGTGCCCTGCCTCATGCGGAGTCATCGCAGGTGAATTCGGGAAGCCCAGCATCCTCCGCCAGCCTTCGCCCGTAAAATCCGCAGACATGGCGCGCCCTGCAAACAACGCCTCATGGTCGAAGAAACTCAGTCCCGCATTCGTAACCGCCATCGGAATGGATGAATAATTCCGTTTACCGGAGTTGATCGCTTCAAAATAACTCGGAGGATACGCGTTAAGCAGTGTAACTTTCTTCCCGGCATTGGTCAGACGCGAGAAAATCGATTCATGCAAATGCGCGGCGACTTCGGGATTCGGTTTCGGTCCGTAGTGATAGCCGATCTCCCCCGAGACATTTTTTCCGGTCAACAACATCGCCTGTCCCGTTGCCGATTGCGGAAGTCCACTCACGCCTACAGACGCGTCAATGCCCAATAAAGTTGCACGCTCTCCATGAAAAGGCGCGGCGTCTTTTGTCAACGCCCTGCCGTTGAGCAGTCTTTGCATGTTCGGCATTCTCCGCCCGCGCAAACGGATTCGTCTCCAGGTTGTTCTCGCCCAACCCAATCCCATCCATGAATATAAACAAGACTCTCATAGCGAAGGATTATAATCCACGAAGAAATTACCAAACCTGACAGGTTTCCAAAAGAGCTTGATTTATCATCACGCTTCGGTGAGCCAAATATCGTGACGGGATTATCCACATTAAAACCTGTCAGGTTTTAATAGGACAAGCATGCCAATACTGGATTTAAAGAAATTAAACACGCATCGCACACGCGACCTTCAACCTGCCGCCCTCCAAACGAGTTTCAACTCCCGCCCAAGCCCTGACCTTCATCAACCAGCGCGGCTTCATTTACTTCTGGCCTATCAAAGGCATTGACCTGCCTAATCTATGGACAGCCGTCGCCGGGAACAGAGTCGTTGCCGAAAAGCACGATGACCCCGGTCACATCACGTGGGGCTGGAAAGATAACGCGCTCGATAAGAAGAAATGGTATTACGCCAAGATACTTCGTAAAAAAGCAACCATGATCTCATTGGAGGTTGCTCCCTATTTTTATGCGCTTTCTGAAAATTACGGTTCGCCCAACGAAGATTATCTGCTCGCCTACGAAGAGGGACGTTTAACCCAAGCCGCGAAACAAGTCTACGAGGCGTTGCTGAATGAAGGCGCAATGAATACGATCGACCTGCGCCGCGCCGCGAAATTATCCAACGCCAAAGATTCAGAATTCAATAAAGCGCTGGAGGTGTTACAGGCAGATTTCAAGATACTACCTGTCGGCGTGGCGGAGGCGGGCGCGTGGAAGTATTCCTTTATTTATGAAATTGTGCCGCGCCATTATCCTGATCTTCCAGAACAGGCACGCAGGATCGGTGAACGCGAAGCACGGACGAAACTCATCGAGCTTTATTTCGAGTCCGTGGGTGCGGCGCAGGAACGGGATGTAAATAAACTCTTCGGGTGGAAAAAGGAACTCGTGACAAGAGCCATTACCCGCTTGGTCGAGAAGCGGAAATTGGTCGAGGTGGAACATCCTGAACAAAAAGGGGCATGGATGGTTTTGCCGGCGTTAAGCAAATGACAAACAGTACTTGCAATTAATCCTTTCATCGCCCATAATGTTTTGAAACTTTTCAAGGATGCCAGCGTACAACTTAAGTGTATGCGGAAACTCAAAAGGAGAATGAAATATGAAACAAAACCGCTCGAATCTTTTTCTAGGTCTATTGCTGATCCTGATCGGCGCATGGCTGGTTATCAGCCGTCAAGTTCCGTCCGTACAGGCGTGGATGGAAAACAACCTCTCTTGGCCCATGTATACCATCGGGGCGGGATTACTCATCCTGTTCATTGGCTTATTCACCAATTCGCCCGGAATGGCAATCCCCGCCTCCATCGTAGCGGGTATTGGTGGAATCCTGTATTATCAAAATGCAACAGATGATTATGCTTCATGGTCATACATGTGGGCATTGATCCCCGGTTTCGTCGGTGTTGGCACCATCCTTGCAGGGTTGCTCGGTGAAAACACCCGCAGGAATATGGGACATGGATTACGGCTCCTCGTAACCAGCGCAGTCCTGTTCCTCGTCTTTGCCACATTCTTCGGCGGGCTTTCCATATTAGGACCCTATGGGTTACCGATCGTGCTGATCCTATTGGGCGTTTACATTCTGGCGCGCGGGTTTTTGCGCAGTAACCGAGGAGAGAACCATGAGGCGTGACAATATTTTTTGGGGAGGCGTGCTCATCCTGTTGGGGGTGTTATTCCTTCTGCAAACACAAAACATCATCCCCAGTATCTTTCCCTATCTCTGGCCCCTCGGCTTGATCCTGGTCGGCGGCTGGATGGTGCTAAACGTATATTGGCGGCCCACCCGATCTGCAGAAGATTCGTTTTCCATTCCGCTCGGCGAAGCAAAAAGCGTCAAGTACAAATTCTCGCATGGCGCGGGGCAGATGGAGATCAACGGCAGTGCACCCGCGGGACAGGCGTTGACAGGCACATCTGCGGCGGGGGTAAAAACATCCAGCCAATTGGACGGAGACAGGCTCAACGTCAAGGTGGAGGCGGGCGCATCTTTCGTCCCATTTGTGGGTCCCGATAATGGCATCTTTCAATTTCAACTTACACAAGGCGTCCCGGTCATGTTAAATGTGGAGACGGGCGCAAGTCAGTTGGATATGGATCTGAGAGATGTACTTGCAACAGATATTCGATTGCAAACCGGAGCCAGCAGTTCCAACGTGACGCTGCCCGCACACGGCGCCTCGCACATGGACCTGGAAGCAGGCGCGGCTTCGATCAACATCCGCATCCCCGAAGGCACCGCGGCGCGCATCCGCCTGAAGGAAGGCTTGACTTCATTAAACGTGGATACAAACCGCTTCCCACAATTGGATTCACGCCTGTATCAATCATCCGATTTTGATTCAGCAACTGACCGTACCGAGATCAACATTGAAGCGGGTCTGGGCTCGATAACAGTGAAGTAACCACATGTCACTGCGAGCCCGAGCGGTAGCGAGTGGCGAAGCAATCCCCAATGGGGGACAATGTCTCCTCATCGAGTTGGAGATTGCTTCGGGCTAGCACCCTCGCAATGACGTACCATTAAGGAGAAAACAATATGCGAAAATATGAACCTCGATTGATCCTTGGCATTCTGTTGGTGTTGGGAGGCTTGCTGGCATTGCTCGACACCCTGGGCATTATCTCAAATGCCGGAGGCATCTTCTGGGGAGTGATCTGGGGCGCGGCAGGGCTGTTCTTTCTCTATATACTTTTCATTGATCGCGCTCATAACTGGTGGGCGGCGTTTCCCGGCTTTACATTTCTCGGCATGGCGGCGGCGTCCATACTTCCCCATTCACTTGAAGCATTTGATGGACTGTTCTTTTTTGCAGGCATCAGCCTTGCCTTTTGGTGGGTCTACTTTACGGACAGGAGCCGCTGGTGGGCGATCATCCCCGCCGGGATTTTACTCACACTCGGCATTGTCGCATCGCTGGATAATGTATCTGCTTTCGATACAGGCGGACTCTTCTTCCTCGGGCTGGGACTCACCTTCCTATTGGTCGCCATTCTTCCCAATGGAGGCAATCGTTCGTGGGCTTTGATTCCGGCTGTCGTGCTCCTGCTCATCGGCGGGACAGCCTCCTTTGGCATTGCCAATTACATCTGGCCCGCGGCGCTAATCCTTGTCGGCGGTTATCTGGTTCTGCGTTTCTTCCGGAACCAATCCTCTGTGTAAAATATTGCAATGCGACATGGATATTGCGGTACAAAATACAAAAGAAACGGAGCGTAAATGCTCCGTTTCTTTTCAACCTGCCCTCTCCGATAGGTACGAAATATTTCTCTTATTCGCTTTTCATCCCACTCGAAAGTATGGATCTCACCTGTTCGCTCGCATCCTTCCAGCGTGAAGAAACCGTATTGGCAAGATATTCCAATATTGCTCTGCCCGATTCAGGATGATCTGTACACAATTTTCGTAATTCATTTCCATGGATCCGTTCAGCCACAAGATCTTCTATTGCAAGAATGGAGGATGTATATTTCTCACTTCCAACTACTGCCGACCAGCCAAACAAGCCGCCCGCTCCCATATGGGTCACAGTGATGGGATTGCCGTCATAAGGCTTGTAGGATATTTCAACTTTCCCACTCAGAAGCAAATATAAGTAATCAACAGGCGCGCCCTGTTTGATCACCGTGGTCCCAGCCGGGCATGAATATGGCTCAAATAAGGGTTTGAGTAATTCCATATCACGATCACTTAATCCTTCAAATATCGAGATTCGCATCATGGATAAAAACCTTTAAGCATACTAACCCGCCCGGCACGTTCCCTTCCAGTGGCAAAAATCATATTTTGCATGACATATATCCTTATTTTCCAAATCATATCTTCAAAGGGGTATACTTTTCAAAATTGCAGCGTCAGAATTGAAAGAAATGGATACACCTCAAACAACACCCATGAACAGATTTATCCCGCCCATTCTTCTCGGATTGGGAGTGATCTTGATTGCCGTATCCGGCTACTTTATTTTGCAGAATATTCCGCCTCAGACTGACTTTTCAACTGTCCCTGCCCAAGTGAACTTCGCCGCCCCTGAGGTGACTTTGACCGACACCGCGCAGGTTTCTCATTCCCTCATCGATTACCACGGACAGGTGGTGCTGGTTAATTTGTGGGCAACATGGTGTCCGCCCTGTAAAGAAGAGATGCCGACCCTGCAAGCCTTTTACAAAAAGCATCAGGATCAAGGCTTTATCATCGTCGCCATAAACGACGGCGATCCCACCTCCGATGTCTTGCAGTTTGTTGAAGAGTACCGCCTCAGTTTCCCCATCTGGCTCGACCCAACTTATTATGCGACAGAGCAGGCATTCAAAACCCTGAACCTTCCCAGCTCATATGTCATTGACCGAAGTGGAATTGTCCGCCTCAGTTGGGTGGGCGGCATCAACCGCAAAACATTGGACAAATACGTAACCCCTCTCATCGCGGAGTAACCATGAAGACAACAGTCAATTGGAAGGAAGGTATGGCATTCGTCGGTACATCCGATTCCGGGTTCGATGTAGTAATGGACGCCGATACAATTGTTGGAGGAACAAACAGCGGTGTACGTCCCATGGAAATGATCGCAATGGGGTTGGCGGGTTGCACCGCCATGGATGTCATTTCAATCCTGCGCAAGAAACAATTGGATGTGACCCAATTTGAAGTAAAAGTGGATGCGCCGCGTTCGGGTGAACACCCTAAAGTATTTACAAGCGCGGTCATCACCTATATTGTTACAGGCAGGGACATAACCGAATCTGCTGTCCTACGTGCCATCGAGTTGTCAGCGACAAAATACTGTCCCGCCCAGATCATGCTTGGTCAGGCATTTCCCATAGACTTGCATTATGAAATTTATGAGGATGATGGGCTGGGAAACAGAAGATTGACGTATCAGGGAGTTTGGCAGGAAATGTCTTTGGAATAAATTACTCCTTTCGTCGCGAACGATGAAGAGTGCGTGTCTACGGTATCTCTGAGCGTACCTGGGTTTGAAAGTCAGAGCATTGGCAGGCGGTGATGGTCGACGCTCCACGCGTGAGCGTCCCTTTATAGGCTTGACCACCGCTGTGTGTGATCCAACCTTCGAGATTGAAGCCAAGCGGACCGTCGGCAAGGATCCATTCACCATTGTATTTGCGTGCAATATGTACATGTGTCCCTGTGGACGAACCTCCCTCGCAGGAGGGATAGCCCACAATATCGCCTGCCTGTACTTCTCTCCCCACAGTAATGCGTCCCTGGGTGGCGAGATGCAAATAGAATAAGACCCAACCTGTTCGTTCGTCCCCATCCTTATCCAGGTCAATAATAACGCCGTCGACATTTGAACGGACGATAAGCCCGTCTGCCATGGCGGTGGCATACAAATCTTTCGTCACCGTAAAACAACCTGTGGTATCTGATGCGGGGGCAAAATCTACTGCGGCAAACGGTTGACCCGAGCCCCAACCCGTATGCGGACCTCCGGTGTATGCCCAAATATGGCCTGCGGGGAAGGGAAAACGCAATGCAGGCTGTTGAATGCTACCAGGGATGTCGACGATGGCGGAGTCGAGCCAGGGATCGTCGAAAAGATCCTTGTAAACACGCGCCAGCCCATCGGGTCCGATCGAGGCGTAGTAGTCCGTTTGTGAATAAAGCCTTGAAAAGTAATATTGAACCGCGACCGAGGCGGCGTTCTGCCAGGGATCAGGGCGGACAAGCGATTCATCGAGCAAATCGAATTCTGTAAGCGTGCCGCCGCGCCAGCCATAATATCCGTTGTTGAGTGTGTTGGCTGCGATGACAAGTTGGAGATAGGGGCTTTCATAGTAGGTACGATGAAAACCGAGCAGGTAATTCCCCAAGGGCGGCTGGGACTGTGTGAGCGCGTGGCTTTGATATTCCAGCAGCGCCAGTAACAGGCGCGGGCTGATACTGTAATTGGCGGCAACGTAATCAACGATCTCTGCCCCGGAGCGCATTCTTCCCCCCGCATAGGCGCGATAGTTTTTCCACCAACCTGCGGTGGACGCAAGATAAGCGGACGTACTAAAACCGATCTGTGCAGGTCCATTGACAAAGGCATGATCTGGAATGGACTGATAGACGGTGCCCCAAAGCGGCAGGTAGTAAATGGGAATTTTCATCGGGAAGCCGGGAGGCATGGTGGTCGCATCCTGCGGGATGACAGGGTTGGCTTCCATGATCTCGTCCACGGTGGTATTGAAGCGTGCCGCGAGCGCAGGCAGTGTATCTCCATTTTGCGCGATGTAATCCACGAGTTCCCCGGGGCTATATTCAGGTCGCCCTGAGGTCGGTGCGGGAACTGGTGTAGGCGCAAGCGGCGTGATCATATTTTCAATCGGGCTGGTGGAAGGGCGCGGCGCGCAGGATGCACACAACAACGAGAATAAAGCAATACAGTTCACCGCAAATTTTGCGAATGCAGGCGGCGTTTTAAAAATCAATTCGTGAATATTCATGACATGTGCGCCTGGGTATTTTTGTTTCCTCCGCTTTGCCCCAGCGCGGTGAAGGATAATATTTTGCATTTTCTATTCGTCATCACGCGTGATCAACGACCAGGCTTGCCCATATACGTCCGCCGTAATGACATTGTTCCCTTTTACCAGCTTGCCGATATACGGTTTATCGCCTGCAACCACAGTCCAGCCGTCCAGCACAAAGGGGATAGGTCCTTTTGCCAGCATCCATTCCCCGTTGTATTTGCGTGCAATGTGGGTATGTGTGCCTGTTGAATTGCCTCCCTCGCAGGAGGCATGACCGATCCGGTCGCCTTGTTCCACCCACTCGCCCAATGCCACACGGTCTTTTGTGGCAACGTGCAGATACATAATATCCCAGCCGGTTTGTTCCGAGCCGTCGCCATCCACATCCACCATTACAACGCCATTCCCAGAACGGACGATCAGACCCGAGACCATGGCAAGTATCCAGGTTTCTGTTGGTACACAGCCACTCTTATTACTGCGCGGGGCAAAGTCAATGGCCGCCAGCGGACCATCGAGTCCCCATGCGCTGTGAGGTCCGCCCGTGAACGACCAGGTGACACGCGGCTCAAAGGGAAGGATCATATTGGGCTGGGTCAGGTTGGGAGGAAAGAAAGTTCCGACAGCATCTGCACGCGCCCAGGCATCGCCAAACATATCCTGATAGAAGGAGGCAAACCCGCTGTTCTGATCCATAATACGGAGCCATTCGTTCAGGCTGTGCTGGCGCGAGAACAAGGTCATCACTGCCACCGTGCCTGCATTCAGGGTTGGCTCAATGCGGAGCGTATTGCCATCGCTGAATGTCAACTCCGTGAGGATGCCGGAACGCCAACCGTAATATCCCATAGACAACTGATTGACTGCCCATGTCATTTGCCCAAACATTCCCTTGTTACGATAATTCTCGTGATCCCATCGGATAATCTGATACGGAATTGATCTTCAGGTTTTCCGCGCACCCAATGCCGCTTCATAATCAAGAAGCGCGAGCAGAAGCCGCGGGTTGATCGAGTTCTCGATAGGCAAGCCGTTCGATTCCTGTGCGCCGCGTGTCCACGCCGTGGTGCCAAGATATTCACGATATGTGGAAAGGTATCCGCCCGCGTCATTCGACATATTGCTTCACGTCGAAACCTACCGAAGTGGTGGAGAACACAACTTCACTATCCGGAATGATCTGCAAGTGAGGATGTATATTGAACAGCTTTATCAAGACGATCCGGAATGATGAGCAATGTACCGGGATCAAGAAATCCGTTTTCAGGCAATATCTTTGGGGATGCGATCTCGCTCACGTCCACCCCAAACCTGTTTGCCACTGCTGGAAGCCAATCCCCGTTTTGAGCGTAGTACAACACCGTATCGCCATCAGGAGTGGGTGTCGATTCAACATTGACAAGTGAAGCTACATCCTGTGTGACAAAGGTATTCAACAAAGAAGTTGGAGTAGAGGTGGCAGGCAATGGCAGAGGTGTGGGCGTGCTTTCAACCGCGGGAGTGTCTGTAGTCACTACAGCGGATTGAGAAGAAAGTGTGTCTGAAATCCCACCCAGCGGCGTGGGAGTCTGATATTGTCCCCATAAGGAAGCATTTCCAATACAAGATGACAGCAGAAAAGACGCAATAGCTGAGAAGATGATGATACGTTTCACGATGAGTCCGTTGGAGAGATTATACCTGCAATGCTTAATGCGCTCTGAGTGAATGACACTATCGCATCGAGCGAAGGGGATAATTTGTTACATCCCCGTAGACGAGACGTCAGGTACATCTTGAAGCACTTACGCTTCACTGCGCCACCCTTCGGGCACAACGTCAGCGCAAGGAAGTGATTATCTCGAAATCTGATTTAGCCCTTCAAATACACCCTCCCACGCTTCAATAACAGTCGTGCCGCGCGTCAGGTAACCATCATATACGGTCCCATTGCCGCTCGAGATCCAGCCATCCAAATTGAAAGGGACATTCCCATCGGCGGGGATCCATTCTCCGTTATATCGTCTTGCCAAATGCAAATGTGTTGCGTTAGATACTCCACCTTCACAAGATGGATGACCGATCACATCGCCCGCATAAAGATAAGTATTGGGTTGTACACGTCCATCTGAGTTGACGTGCATATATAGGACTGTCCAACCTGTTTGTTCGTAACCGTCATTATCCAGGTCTTGAACCACCGCGCCATTCTCTGCACGGACGATCAGCCCGTCTGCCACAGCCACCTCCCACGCGTCGCTGATCGCACATCCGCCGCCTTCACCGGGCGGGGCAAAGTCCAGCGCCGCCCAGGCAGAACCCTCGTCCCAGCCGCCGTGCGGACCGCCCGTGAAAGACCAGGTCACGCCATTTTGGAAGGGAAGCTGCATCGGAGGCTGAGTCAGGTTTGGGGGTATTAATGAGGCGATGTCATAGTCGAAGGGATAGCCAAAGAGCAGGTTATACGTCTGAAAGAATCCCAGCGCGCTGACGTCGAAATCCCATGTGGTGCGGTCATTGAATTTTGAAAGAAAGTATTGCACGCCCGCTGTGCCCGCGTTGATGGTTGGGTCAAGCGGGACATATGTGCCATCGCTCAATGGCAGGGTCGCGATGGCGTTGACACGCCACAAGTAATAACCGCGATTCAAATTATCCGCCGCCCAGGCGGCTTGACGATACAACCCGGAATAATAATCGTTGACATAACCCAACGGATAATCAACATTGACTGGAATGGGGTTTGTCACCCAGCCGCTTCGATATTCGATCATCGCGACCAACAGGCGCGGGTTAACCGAATAATTTTCTGCCACACGCGCAACGATCTGCTCGCCGCTGAGATATTCGCCATTTACATCCTGCACGTAATTGGCCAGATAACCACCCTTTTTTTTCAAAAATGCATCGAGGTCGAATTGTATACTGGCGGGTCCTCGAATCAACTCTAAATCAGGGATGATCTTGAACGATGAGCCAGAAATCGGATCTGCGTTGACGGGAGGGATGCTGAGCACATCACCAATGGAAAGGATGCTCGCCTCATTCAACCCGTTAGCCTGCATCAACGCCCCCAGGCTGACTCCATACCCCTGTGCGATACTGCCAAGCGTATCCCCGGATTGAACTGTGTACTGGTCTACAAACTGACGCGGCGGCGGAAGCGGATGCGGCGCGTCAGGCGTCGGCGTGCCAAACCCGGAACTCGAGTTGCGCTGTGGAATGGTTACAGATACGGGCGCACGCGTGGGCGTGGGACCTCTCGGCGTCATTGTGATTGCTTGAACAACCTCACCCGGCTGGATGGGCGCTGGCACAACACTCGTCCCGTTTACAGGCGCGAAGGGATCGTAGGTGGGATAGACGTTCGGCGAAGAGGAAAAGCAGGATGAAATGAATAGTGTGAAAAGTAATAAGTAAGTGGTAATTCGCAATGACATGGGTCAGATTTTACCAAATCGCCAACATAAACATTAAATTGCCAATGACTTTGTCATTAGCAGTCAGTCGACAAATTTCATTTCTTATTGCAAATTAAACTGAGCAATTCTTGAAGCCAATTAAGAAACAAGCTAGCGTGTATTTGCGGAATGCAGAAATTCTTTCAGAAGCTCGTTATTTTCCTTCAACAATGCCTGCAATTCCTCATTGGCTTGCCTGCGTTCCTTGCGATATGCTGTAATATTCATCAGAGCGAACGGAACCACAACCAGGTAGAACAACAACCATCCCATGGATATCTCCTTCTGTATTCTTCAATTGTATGAATGTTTCTTTTTCAGAGTCAGCCCCCACTATTCCTACCTATCCCAACCCGCTGTGAATTCGAATACACATTAAATCGATGCTTCCGCGCATAACCGATCAAGGTGATTCCATAACGTTCTGCCATTTCAATGGATAGTGAACTCGGTGACGTTCTCGAAATTAAAATCGGCACATTCATGCGCGCGGCTTTTTGCAGCATCTCTGAACTGATTCGTCCTGTTGTGATAAGGATTCTCGTCTCAGGGAAAATATTATTCATCACACACAATCCCGCGATCTTATCAAGCGTATTGTGCCTGCCGATATCTTCCGCGGAAAGAATGATCTTCTCACCATCACTCAAAGCGGAGGTGTGAACGCCACCCGTCTCTCGATATAATTCCTGCGATTCAAAAAGCATTTCGACGAGATGACCGATCGTCTCTGGCGGGAAATTTGTCCTATCATTTTCAAATGAAACATCGGGTTTTGCCAGCAAATCCACGGCAGTGACACCGCCTGTACAACCGGATGTCCGCCGCCAGGAAGTGGGTTGTTCTACGGTTCGGTTCAACCATACGTCCACATTGTCACCGTGTTCGCAGACTCGTACATCTTCCACTTCGTCCATTGAATCAATAATGCCTTCGTTATATAAAAATCCCACAGACATGGCTTCAAGGTTCACCGGCGTACACATGAACGTCAACCAGACCTCGCCGTTGACCGTTAAGGAGACGGGTGTCTCGACAATGGTCTCGGCATTGTGATGCTCCCACTTTTTGAATTCATATCGTTCGTATTGGATCGCTTTTTGAGGGGTGATCATGCTTGCTCCAAATAAATTATCTCTGTAATGCGAGCATTCTTCGTGCCCGAAGAATCTCGTACTTCAAATGGTAGTAGAGACTCTTCGCTATCGCTCAGGATGACATAACAATTCATATCTTATCCCAATTCTCAGGCAGTTTGGGCAGTGACCAGCTTGGGTCGGGCTTCCAATCCAGCCAGGAGCCATCGAAGGGATATTGACGTTTTTCGAGTTTGTCGAAAATCTCCGGCTTTTGCACTGTCAATTCCTGTGCATATATTCGGGAGAGATGATCCCTTGTTCGATTGCTTTCTGATAATCATCCACATCTTTCCATTCATGGTTGAAATCCGGGTTGATGATGAGGTCGAGTTCCAAATCCAATGTGTCTATGCTTGCATGGTTACGTTTGAAAGGTAACTGAAAATTGATGTAATAACAGAGAAACTCATTGCTCTCATCATTCCAAAAGTACATTGTCGAGTAATATTTTTCAGGCTCAAGAACAAGCAAAAGTCGATTTGTGCGCCATAGATATTTTTTCATTTTCCAGTCGTTGTGAGGAAAATCCCACCAGCGTTTGGCAATTTGTTTTCCCTGAGGATATGTCTCCTCGGCCATGCATTCAGTTCCAGGGAGAAGTGTCAATACGAGTTCATCCGGGACTATCTTTAACCACAATGGTTGGTTGAACATGCCAGACTCGATTTCTGAGAATTCCCCTCCACATTACAATATCACCGGGATTCCACATGTTCTTTTCCCTTCTCGGAGTTTCGATGAACTTTGTAAAACACATCCGGGTCAGCTAGAAACGCGCCGAGGCAGGATTCGGTGCAGAGGAGAATTGTCCTGCCGCGATATTTGACGCGTGGGTAGTAGGAGGGATCGGTGTCGCGGAAGATACGTCCGCAGAGAGTGACAAATTTTTGATGATTCCGTTTTGGGTGAGTAACAGCCATTAGAGTCGCTTAACTGCGCTTCGTCTATGCTCGCCTATCGGCTCACTCCGCTACCCTTCGGGCACGATGTCAGCGAGAAATCATTTTACTTCCGCAATGAACACTTCAAATGGATTGATCGCAAGTCCACGCGGAGGCTTGGTTGTCATGGAACGTTCAGCGCTGGAGAATAGAAGATTCGCAAATCTTTGCCTTTGATCTCTTGGGTTCGCGAGAAATCCAGTTTCAACGGTTCTTCTGAAAAATTTAAAACAACCAAAACAATTTGGTTGTTGGATTTACGAAGGAAAGGCAAAGTAATCCTTCGCCGTATTATTGAGTGGAATATACTCGCCTTCGATCAACGCAGGCGTATTTTTGCGAACGCGGAATAAACTGTTTGTAGTAATTCAACAATGAACCGGGGATATTTTCCTGGTCTTTTACATTGATCCCCTCCTTGAAATTCGGATTGACGGGAAGCCACGTTTCGACTCCAGCTGGGGAGAATCCGCCGTTGGGGTTGTTGGACCACTGCATGGGCGTGCGGTTCTTGTCGCGGGACATTTCGCCTGCGCGCAGAGCCGCTTCCTGTGGCTCCACTTTGAGTTCGTTCACCAATCGTTCGTAATACCAGGTCGCCATCGTATCACGTAGTTTTGCAGGATCGGTAATGATCAGATCGGTCATACCGATCTCTTCGCCATCATAAAGAAAGGGTGTGCCTTTGAGCGTCAATATCAACGCGGCGTGCAGACGCGCCAGGTCGGCATCGTGTTGTTTGTTTCCATAGCGCGTGTAAATGCGTGAAGTATCATGGTTACCGAGGGTGTTGCATTGCCAGCCCTGGGTGTTAAGCGCTTCTAGTTGAGTCAAACGATCCTTTTGGTTGAGGCGGATGTCGCTGGGCATGATGCGGTGGGTACGCATGAGAGGGAAGTTGAAAACCAGGTGAAGCTCATCATTGCCATCGCCCATGTAGTCTATATTGTCATCTTCGCCCACCAGCATCCGGTCACCAGCATATTCGTCGATGATGGAACGCAGTTCCTTCATCAAATCGTGTAAGCCGGGTCCATTCCATTGGTATTTGAACATCTCATACCAGTATTTTTCGATCTTCTTTTTCTCGGCGGGCGTTTGTGCAAGCTCAGTGGCACGGCGCAATTCAGCCAAATCCATGGGGACAATGTGCGGTGTAAGGTTTGGGTCTTCATAGATCGTGCCGATGGCGTCGAGACGGTAACCATCCACGCCCAGGTCCAACCAAAAACGGACAGCATCCCACATGGCTTGTTTGACTTTGGGATTATGCCAGTTGAGGTCAGGCTGCTGCTTCATGAAATAATGATAATAGTATTGATCGCGTTCGGGAACGTATGTCCAGGCGTCGCCATCGAAACAGGATTGCCAATTGTTGGGAGGTACCCTCACCCCTGACCCCTCTCCCGGTGGGAGAGGGGAATCAAGCCACACATACCAATCGGCTTTGGGATTGTCGCGACTGGATTTTGACTCGAGGAACCACGGGTGCTCATCGGAGGTGTGATTCAGCACCAGGTCCAGAATGACGCGGATATTTCGTTTGTGCGACTCTGTCAGGAAATGTTTAAAGTCGTCGAGTGTGCCGTATTCCGGCGCGACATTTTTATAATCGGAAATGTCGTAACCGCAATCCCAATTCGGGGATGGAAAATGAGGCGAGAGCCAAATGGCATCAATACCAAGGTCTTGCAGATAATTCAGTTTTTCGAGGATGCCTTTGAAATCACCGATCCCATCACCATTACCGTCCGCAAACGAGCGCGGGTAGATCTGATAGAAGACTGCTTTTTGCCACCATTTGAGTTCGGTCATATTTCCTCTTTATATGGTTTGAAGTTTTCCAACGATTTTCACACAGGGTCTTGTAAACACATCTTCCTGGTGCGGCGCGTCGGGAAGTTCACTGGTTAAGTCCTGCCCGGGGAAGTGTAAATTCTCGTGTAAATCCAGCCGCCACTTGGGACACTCCGTGACATCGTAGACAATGCCTTTGTAAGCAACAAATTTCCTTGAACCACGTTCTCCGGTGTTGCGGCGAAGTTCTGTTTCTGTGATGAATCGATCAGGGACAACCATTGAACAGATTATACAGGGGATTGGATAAACAAAAAAGAAGGCTGCCTTTCACAAGACAACCTTCTCTCACTCTATTCTTATATGGCTACCAAACTCGTATCACCTGTCCCACATAGATCAGGTTGGCATTCCAAATGTTGGGGTTGAGCGCCAACAAATTTTCGACTGTTGTGCCATACTTGCTGGCAATGATCCTAAGCGTATCGCCGCGTTGAACGATATAACTGGAAACTCCGGCAGGGAGTGTGATCGCCTGCCCGGCATAGATCACATTTGGATTGGTAGATCTGCGTATTGACCTTGAGGATCGCATCCACTGTAGTATTGAACTTCGCGGCAATGATTTCGCAGGGTATCACCGCGCTGGACGAAGTAGACTTGTCCGCTGGCGGGAGGCGGCGTGGTGGGTGCAGGCGTCCCGGGCGCAGCAGCGTAGATGGTCAACCTCTGACCTTCGTAGATCAAATTGACATTGGTGATGGCAGGGTTGGAAGCCAGAATCGAATCTACTGTTGAGCCAAAGCGGGACGCCAGCCCTTTTACAGTGTCGCCACGAGCTACGATGTAGATCAGATAACCACCATCGGTGCCCAAAATTGTGCCGGGCAGTAGCAGAACCTGACCTGGATAGATCAAATTTCCGTTACCGATCTCGGGGTTCGCCCTCTGAAGGGCTGAGACAGTCGTCCCACAGCGGTCCGCGATCTTACGTAAGGTGTCACCGCTGACGACGGTTGCGCTGGTTCCGCATCCCGCCGCGAAGGCAGGGCTGGTGAACGCGAGCGTCGAGAGCAACAACGCAAAAAGAATAAAAGATTGAAACAGTTTTTTGGTATTCATCGAAACCTCCATTTCGTTATAAACCATTGGATGGATGTACTTGGAACACCAAAAGTTCCTGAAATTCTGTTCTGGATTTATCCTGCAATTATTTAGCAACAATCTTTACAGCAGGATGAGACAACCCGCTTCAAACGCTCCATTGGGCTGTTTCTGTTTCAATCAGCCTTTGCCACCCTCTTTGCGGCGCGCGCGAAGACGCGTCAGCGGAGTGATTTTTTGGTGCGACGAATCAACTGTAACTGTGGAAGCGAAGCGACAATCCTATGACAATCGTCTTAACGAAAGTGGATTATACTTGCGAAAAATCATCAGTCCACGGATGGGGAATTCGTGACTACTGGTAAAAACCTGGAGAAAAAATGGACACAATTATTGAAAGTATTTCAGCACTGGAAGTTCTGGACTCGCGCGGCAACCCAACCGTTGAAGTGGAAGTCACACTGGCAGATGGTTCCTGGGGACGCGCAATCGTTCCTTCGGGCGCATCCACGGGCGTGCATGAAGCGCTCGAATTACGCGACGGCGACAAGAAACGCTATCTCGGCAAAGGCGTATCGCAGGCAGTGGCGAACGTCAACGGAGTGATCGCAGACGATCTCTTTGGTTGGGACGCGGCGGAACAAAAAGCCATTGACGCGGAATTGCTCGCACTGGACGGAACGCCGAACAAATCGAAGCTGGGCGCCAATGCGATCCTGGGCGTGAGCCTTGCCGTTGCCAAAGCCGCGGCGAATTCATTAGGCTTGCCCTTGTATCGCTATCTCGGCGGCGTGTATGCGCACGTGTTGCCCGTGCCGATGATGAACATCTTGAACGGCGGCGTACATACCGCCTGGCAATCCACGGACATGCAGGAGTTCATGGTCATGCCGTTCGGCGCGCCAACCTTCGCGGAAGGATTGCGCTGGGGCGCGGAAGTCTATCACTCATTGAAGTCTGTATTGAAAGGGAAAGGCTATTCAACGCTGGTCGGTGATGAAGGTGGGTATGCACCTGCTTTAAAAACCAATGGCGAGGCGATTGAAGTCATCCTTGAAGCCATCGAAAAGGCTGGCTTCAAAGCGGGTCGCGGACAGGATGTTGCCATCGCGCTCGACCCGGCCGCTTCTGAACTCTACGAAGAAGATAGCAAGACCTACAACCTCCGCAAAGAAGGCAAGAAGTTGACCGGCGAACAGATGGTTGAATTCTGGGCGAAGTGGGTCAAGGACTACCCCATCGTCTCCATCGAAGATGGTCTCGCACAAGATGACTGGTCATCGTGGCAATTGATGACCAAGCAATTAGGCGATAAGGTTCAGATCGTTGGCGACGATTTGCTTGTGACGAATCCTGAACGTGTCCGCAAAGCGATCAAAGATAAAGCCGCAAATGCGTTGCTCGTAAAAGTGAACCAGATCGGTTCACTCACTGAAACCATCGAAGCCGTGGACGAATGTCAACGCGCAGGCTGGCGCGCGGTCACCAGTCATCGCTCTGGCGAAACGGAAGATGCCACCATCGCAGACATCGCCGTGGCGCTCAACACAGGTCAGATCAAGACTGGCGCTCCCGCCCGCTCCGACCGTGTAGCAAAATACAATCAACTGCTCCGCATCGAAGCGGAACTTGGCGACACAGCCAAGTATGCAGGCTGGGGTGCTTTGAAGTAAAGTAGTCTCTCCCGTCATTGCGAGCCACTCGCGCTGAGCGGAGCCGTAGGCGAAGTCGAAGCGTGAGTGGCGAAGCAATCTCCAACCTCGTGACGGAGATTGCTTCGGGCGGAAGAACACCGCCCTCGCAATGACGGATTATTTTTTGGAGGGAACTATGACCGACAACAAACAAGATATCGAACGATATCTCGCAAACAGACAAAAAGAAATTGACGGGGCGGCATTATATAATGTAATGGCAGAAAAAGAATCACAACCGCAAATGGCGGCAGTCTATCGCAAGTTGGCGGCAAGCGAGGAAAAACATGCCGCAACGTGGGAAAAGAAACTCGAAGAACTCAAAGTAAATGTCTCGCCGCGCAAACCAACCTGGCGCGCCGCGACCATGATCTGGCTGGCACAACGATTCGGAACGCAATTTGTTTTGCCAACAATTACCAGTAACGAAAAAGCCGATAGTCAGGCATACGACGGTCAGTCCGATGAAGAAGCGAAAGAATTTTCACTGGAAGAAAAATCCCATGCACGTTTGCTTTCTGTCGCGTCACAATCCACAGGCGGCATGTCTGGCGGAACGGTTGCCCAACTCGAGGGACGTCACAAAGCGGGCGGAGGCAATGCCCTGCGTGCGGCAGTCCTTGGTGCAAACGATGGACTTCTCTCTGTTTTGAGTCTCACGATGGGTGTGGCTGGCGCAACGAATTCCAACCCGGGAGTCTTGATCGCAGGTCTCGCAGGAGTGCTGGCAGGCGCAGGCTCAATGGCGCTGGGCGAATGGTTATCGGTGCAAAGTTCACGCGAGCTCTACGAACATCAAATCAAGATCGAAGCAGAAGAGATCGCAGAAAATCCCGAAGAAGAGCAGGAGGAACTTGCGCTCATCTATCAATCCAAAGGTTTGCCCGAAGACCGCGCCAAAGAACTCGCCGCGCATATGATGGCTGATAAAAGCAATATTCTCGACACACTCGCCCGTGAAGAACTCGGCATCGACCCCGAAGAACTTGGTGGCTCGGCGTATGAAGCCGCATTCACATCCTTTTTTCTTTTTGCGTTTGGCGCGCTCTTCCCGATGCTCCCCTACTTCTTCCTGAGCGGATCGACCGCCATCATCACCAGTCTGATTGTCAGCGCAATCGGCTTATTCATCATCGGTGCGGCAATCACCTTGATGACTGGTCGCAGTGTTTGGTTCTCAGGTACAAGGCAGGTTATTGTTGGCGTTGCGGCGGCAGTGCTCACTTATGGTGTCGGAAAATTGATCGGCGTTTCAGTGGGATAAAATCAAAAAGACGGGTCAAGCCCGTCCTTTTCTTTGGTAATTCGTAACGCGACATTCATGTCGCAATAGCGAGATAAATCTCGCGTTACATCAAATCTTGGTCGCATACTTATCTGCAAACAATGCAGGCTGTCCACCTGTGTGCCAGAACAGCACTGTCTCATCCTTCTTGAAAAATCCCTCCCGGATCAGATCGATCATCCCCGCCGCGGCGCGTCCAGTGTAGACGGGGTCAAGCAAAAGACCTTCATACTTTGCAAACAGACTGACCGCTTCGCGCTCCGCGTCAGTCAACACGCCGTAGCCTGCTCCGCAATAATCGGCATTTGCGAGACACATCAGTCTGAGTAAACTCAATCCGCTCCCCCAGCTTTTCACTCGCATCCGAAGCCAACGCCGATACATTTTTCTTCAACCACTCTTCCGACTCATCAATGCTGATCCCCAACACCTTGCCCTTGAATCCAAACACACGCTGACCCAACACCAGCCCCGCATGTGTCCCGCCTGAGGATGTTCCGAACACGATCCAATCCGCGCTCACATTCTGCTTCATCAACTCTTCCATCGCAAACGCATATCCCAACGCGCCCGTCGGACTCGATCCGCCATACGGGACGAGATATGGCTTCTTTCCCTCCGCAACTGCATTATCGAATGTCTCTTGCAAGATTCGGTCTCGATCTTTGCGATCTGGCACAGTGACAATCTTCGCTTTGAACAATTTATCCAGCAACAAATTTGCCGATGGTTCACTGGGCAATTCGCCTGTCAACACGAGCGTACATTCAAATCCATACCGTCGCCGCCGCTGCCGCAGTCTGACGACAATGATTGGATTGCATTGCCCCGCCAGAGATCAACATCTTTGCGCCACCGCTCCTGCGCCTCCGCAACAAGAAACTCCAATTTGCGAGTTTTGTTGCCGCCGAAGGCGAGTCCCGTCTGGTCGTCGCGCTTGACGAGGAGGCGCGGACCAGCCAAATGATCAGAAAGACGCGGCAGTTCTTCGATGGGCGTTGGGAGATGGGCAAAATGGAGGCGAGGGATATTGTTCATGAGTATTCTCTTTTCAATCATTCCTCGGTGGTTGAGTAGCCCGAGCAGTCGAGGCGTATCGAAACCACCACTAAGCAAAAGTACTTTTGCTTACTGATGGTTTCGATACGCTCGCGACGACCGCGCGCTACTCAACCATCGGAATTGCTTTGAAACTACGCCCCTAAATTCTGTTTCGTCTTCGCCTTCCCACGCGACCTCATCACATCCAACACGCGTGGAATGACTTCCGAATACATCTTATACCAAAGCGGGCTGGGCGCAAAGTCCCAAGCGCCGAGCGTGCGGACAACCACCCCGCCAAGTCCCTCTTTGAAGCGGTAAACTCCCCACATCGAATCGCTTTCATCGAATACTTCTGGCGCGCCCCACAAGTCATACAGCGGGCAGCCTTTCGCTTTCGCACGTTTCATCGCTTCCCATTGCAGAAGGTAGGTCGGCATCTTTTCACGATGCACACTCCGCGACATGCCATAGACATAGTACGCACGCCCTGCAAAATAAAAGACGAAGATCGCGGCGATGGGTTCGTTGTTTACTTCCGCGATGAGGGGTTCGGCGTGAGGGAATTGGTAATTGGTAATTGGAGACTGGGGATTAGAGATTGGAGAATTATTCTTTTGCATGAACAATTCCCAGACGGTTTTGTAATATCCTTCGTCGCGTATCACAAAGCCATCGCGCACAGATGTTTCCGCGTACATCTTGTAAAGCATGGGCAAATCATCCAGCGTGCCTACGCGCAGAGTGACACCTTTCTTTTCGGCGAGACGGACGTTGTACCGCGTCTTCTGCTTCATCCTTGCAAGCATTTCATCTTCGGTTGGATTCAAGTCAAGGATGACTGTGTTCCTGAACTGGATCTGATCCGACGAATATTCCCACCCCCTGCGCTTCAACTCGGACATCACGGCCTGTCCGCTGTTTTCTGGAACATCTTCCTCGCTGTCAGGGACTCCCGTCCCCAGCAGGACATCGGGATCCATTTTCAGGAAGATCGCTCCCTGCTTCTTGGCAAAGGACTGTAGATCATTCAGCACACGATTTCGCAGAGTTTCATTCGTCCAATCGAGCAGAGGTCCTTTTGGAGTATAGAGAACGGAGAGTCGTGCGGCAAATCCGTTGCGGATGATTTGGCGTTTGAGAATCGAGCGCGGCGGCGACTGGCAGTGATCGGAAAGTGGTAAGTTGGTCATGAGTCACTTTCCACTTTCCACTTTCCGTCAGCATCCCACACTGCATAAAACGGCTCCCACCCATACTTCGCCTTCACCTGTCCCCATTCGTAGGTTTGGAGGAAGTGAGGATTGGGAAGTTTGGAGATAATAGCGTTCCAGTTATTACTTTCCACTCGCTACTCTCTGTTTCCAATAAACTTCAAATATGCCCAATACAACAACGGATTATAGACTCGATCCATTGCCTGTGCGGCGCGTTTGAGTTCACCGCCGAAGCCACGTTTGAAGCGGTAGACTCCCCACAAGCCATCGTGACGGGTTTCAAAGTTGGCTTCGAGGGTCGCTTCGTCTTCGTCAGGGACGCCCCAGAGATCGTATTCTTCACAGCCGTGGGCTTTTGCCCATTTCATGGCTTCCCATTGCAGGAGGTAGGTTGGCATGCGGTTGCGTTCTTCGTCCGTGGAGGCGCCATAGAGGTAGTAGGCGCGATTTCCATTGCGGGCGACGAATAAGGCGGCGAGTGGTTTGCCTTCGTATTCAGCGACCAATATTTCACACATCGCCTTTGGGATGGAGCAATTCATAAGCGCGTTTGTAATATTCGAGCGAGTGGATTCCAAATCCATCGCGCCCGCCTGTGAGGAGCATCATCTTGTGGAAGGATTCGATATCGTCCCATGCGCGGACGGTCACGCCCTTTTTTTCGGCGAGACGGATGTTGTAGCGGGTCTTTTGTTTCATCCGTGCGAGGATTTCTTCTTCAGCACTCTTTTATGTTAATGATGATGGTTCGAGGAGGTTGGATGTTATGGGTGGAAGCAATTCAGTAATGGGTCATTAGTGATTGATGAGGAAACTTCCCATTGATCGGGTTCGAGTTTCAAAAAAATCGCTGTTTTGTTTTCGGCAGACAGAATCAATCTCATTCCAAAGAGAATTACCACTTACTAATAACTGATTACTGATGACTGCTTTGGGGATGTAAGCTACAGTAAATCCCAACGGCAACTTGCGAAATAATATCTGCACGCCAACATCCCCAGTGATCACTCTGACAGGCTTCCACCCGAATGCGGATTTCAATTCACCCCACTCCCCTGTTTGGAGGAGGTGGGCGTTGGGGTGTTGGGCGAGGAAGTTGTTCCAGTCGGTGAGGGAGACTATCATGGCGTTGAAGGTCAAAGGTCGAAGGTCAACAACGACGTTTGACTTGTGACATTTGACTCGGAGGAGTGGTGGATGGACGAGTTGGGAATCAGTTCATTCAGGAGTTTGATGATGGCTTCGGTGTCGTCCGAGTGGCTGAGGCGGGAGAGATGTTCGATGGACTGAATCAGGTTCGGGCTTAGGGATGAAGCGTCGCTATCGAGGCGGGAGATGTCGGGGTGAAGAGTTGGCTTAAGAGGCGTGTCCTCATCCCAGAGTTCTTCCGTCAATTTTTCGCCAGGACGAATGCCTGTGTATGAGATGGCGATGTCACGATGAGGCTCGAAACCAGAGAGTCGAATGAGGTCTTCGGCGAGATCGAGAATGCGGACAGGCTCGCCCATGTTGAGGACAAATGTTTCGCCACCGTTCTCCATGGACGCGGCTTGCAGGACGAGATAGACCGCTTCGGGGATGGTCATGAAAAAACGATACATGTCGGGATGCGTGATGGTGACAGGTCCGCCATTGGCGATTTGATTTTTGAATTTGGGAATGATACTGCCGCGGCTGCCAAGGACATTGCCAAAGCGAACGACACTAAAGGAGTGTATACCTGTATCCGTGTCTACTTGTTTACTTGCACCAAGCACGATCATTTCAGCGAGACGCTTGGTCGCGCCATAAACAGATGAAGGACGAACAGCTTTATCGGTGGAGATAAGGACAAAACGTTCTGTATGATGAGCGAGCGCGGTTTGCACAACGTTGTGCGTGCCAAGGATATTGTTAGTGACGGCTTCAACAATGTTGATTTCCATGAGCGGAACATGCTTGTGTGCCGCGGCATGGAAGACGATCTGCGGCTGATGCTGTGCGAAGATTTGCATGAGACGTTCTTGATTGCGAATATCAGCGATAACAGGATAGATCGTGAGGTCGGGATAATCGCTTTGCAGTTCGAGGAGAATTTCAAAGATGCTATTTTCACCATGACCAAGAAGAACGAGTTCAGATGGATTACGGCGTGCGATCTGACGGCAGAGTTCACATCCAATGGAACCGCCCGCACCCGTGACCAATACACGTTTGCCTTTCAGCGCCGCGCCAACCGCTTCATCATTGAGACGGACAGGTTCACGGCGCAGGAGGTCGGTGATGTCCACTTCATGCAGGCGGGAGACATTGACCTTGCCGCCGATGAGTTCGTAGATGCCAGGCATCGTACGGGAGGGAATGCCAGCGAGACGGCAGACATCGTTGACCATGCGGACAAGTCCGCCAGGGGCGGAGGGAATGGCGATGATGACTTCTTCGATGTTATGCTGATCAATGGAGGTGGAAAGATCACTTACTTTGCCGATGACAGTCACGCCGTGGATGGAATGTTTTTGTTTGGCGGGGTCATCGTCGAGAAAACCAACAGGGATCAAGATTGAGTTGTGATGATTTTTGAAGTTCACGCACAACCAAAGCGCCCGCGTCGCCCGCGCCGATGATGAGGGCGCGTTTGCTTTTCCCGTTCGAGCGGGAGGTTTTGGATTGTTCGGCGAGGATGCGTAAGGCAAAACGTGAGCCGCCGATCAATACGAGCGAAAGGAGCCAGTCGATGCCCAATGCTGAGCGAGGCATACCAGGATATACGTTACCCGTCACGATCAAGATCGCCATCACGCCCGAAGTCAAGACAGAGGCGGATGTGACCGCAACCGTTATCAATCTCAATTCGCCTGTGCTGGCATAGATCCACAAGCGGCGATATAAGCCGAAGAAAAAATAAGTGGGGATTTTTATCGCAAGCGCAACGACACACATCAACATCGCGGCGGGAAAATAAAATGGCAATTCACCTACATCGAGCCGCAAGGCAAAACTTCCCAACACCGAGATGATGATGAGCGCAATATCGCCGACGAAGACGAAACGATTGCGGACGTGGGAGCGGGGTTTCATGAGGTAATTAGTAATCGGTAAGTCGTTATTGGTAATTAGCGGTGGTCGAGTAGCCTGAGCGGTTTTGGCGAAGGCATATCGAGACCAGAGATTGGAGATTAGTTGTTGCGCATCCATTCACAACTTCTTTCAAGCCATCAACAAGTGAAACCTGTGCTTTAAAGCCCATCACGTCCAAAGCCTTTTGCGGGCTTCCAACGGAGCGATAAATATCGCCTGCCCGGGGCGCGAGCAAATTCAGCTTTCGGCGCATTGGGAAATAAGATTCGTCATAACACTTCGAGCAAATCCAGCAAACGTGTTTCAACACCTGTGCAAACGTTGAAAACTTTCCCTGCGGCGTTCGGATGTTCGGATGCGATCAAATTGGCGCGCACTACGTCGCGCACGTTGATGAGGTCACGGGTTTGTCCGCCATCGCCGAAGATCGTGATCGGTTTGCCATCCAATAATCGGCGCGCAAAGATCGGCACGGCGGCGGCATACATCAGAGTCAGGTCGTTGGCGAGGTCCATACACGTTGAAGTATCGCAGTGCCACCACTTCAAAGTTGAACGAGTTCGTGAACAACTCCGCATACATTTCGTTGACTCGTTTGGAAACAGCATAAGGAGATTTCGGCTGAAGCGGTGTTTCCTCGACTAAAGGCAGCGCATCAGACTCCCCGTAAACTGCCGCGCTCGAAGCGATCACCGCGCGTCTGACGCCTGCTTTGCGCGCCGCGTCGAATAGCAGCGACGTGCCTGTAAGATTGACATCGAAACATTCCTGCGGTTCGTCCATGGAACGCGGGACGGAGACAAAAGCCGCTTCATGGAACAATGATGTCAACGCCGCGCACAGCCTCCCCGACGCGTGACGCGTCGCGTATGTCGCCTTCCAACACTTCGAGATGATTCGATCCGAATTGCCGAATCAATGCTTCGATGTTCTCATGTTTGCCTGTGCTGAAGTTATCCAGCACACGAACAGATGCACCCTGCGCAAGCAAGGCGCTGACAATATGCGATCCGATAAATCCCGCGCCGCCAGTGACGAGATATTTCATCTGCCTGTCCGCCTGAGCACTGTGCCAATGGTGCGGAGGATAATTTGAAAATCCATTGATAAGGTTCTATGTTTAATGTAATAAAGATCGTATTCGAGTTTGATGGAGGTTTCTGTCACGCTTGCAACATAGCCATAGTTGATCTGCGCCCAGCCGGTAAGCCCGGGCTTTACAAGTAATCGTGCACGATAGAAGGGAACTTGTTTCTGGTATTCGTCTACCAGTTCAGGAACCTCTGCACGCGGGCCCACAAAACTCATATCGCCGCGCAATACATTCCAAAATTGTGGAAGTTCATCAAGACGTGTCCTTCTCAAAAAATTTCCGACGCGCGTGATACGGGGATCGTTCTGCAATGTTCTGCGTGCGTCGCTGTACGAATCCGTATTTTGGCGCATACTGCGAAATTTGTAGATGGTGAACACAGAACGCCCACGACCCAAACGTGGCTGTGAATAAAAGATGGGCAGGCCGGAGTCAAAATAAATAGCCAAAGCAAGAAACGGCAGGGCAAAAATCAAGATCAACAGTCCAACCAATCCACCTAAAATGTCCATCAGACGCTTGAACAGTTCATAAAATCCACTTGCAGATAAACCATCCACAAAGGAACGTATGATCCAATCCAACTCCAGGTGATGGATGGGCACTCTGCTCGTCATTTCCTCATAAAGGATTGGCATACGCGTTACATCCACGCCCTTTTCCTGGGCATCCAAAATCGTCTGGAATGCCGTCCCCTGTATTTCCCCGTTGATGGCAACAACAATATCTGAAATTCGATAAGTGTCAATCAGATCGAGTAACTGCCTGCTGGTCCCAAGCACGGAGAGTCCATGAAATGTTTTTCCAGTCTTCTTTATATCATCATCAATATAACCCACAATATTGAACGATCTTGTTCCCAACGAGTTATAAAGTTCTGCAAGCGTTTGACCCGCCTTGCCAGCGCCGATCAAAAGTATGCGCCGTAGTCGACCCGTGCGCTTGTATATGCGGATGAAGACCATACGCCAGCCCAGCGTCAGAATGGATGCAGAAAACAGGAACGCGCCCACCCCAACACGAGGCAGGTTGGTGTTCTGGCGGGTGATGAACAAAAGGGAGAACGCGATCAGCCCAATGAATGCGGCAATGGCAATCCCACGCGTTGTTTTCCTCCCACTCCCTGCCACATGCGGTTCATACAATTCAACCAGCAGGATCATCCAAATGATCGGTAAAAGATAAAACCAAAGAGGTACCTCGATATTGGCGCTTAATCCGGCAAGTTGCTCCGCCCGCGGCAGGGAAAACCCCCTGTCAAGGAATTCTGACACACGCACAGAGAAGTTATAGAGATTGTACTGTCTCCATATTTGCAATGCGACAAAGATGGATGCAACCGCCATCATCAGGTCGCCCAAAAAAAGGATCGTCAGATTCTCACTTGGACGCAAGCGTAAAGGGGTCGTGCGAATGTTATCAGCCATTATTTTTTATTGCTCAATGTCGTGAGGATGCTCCATAAAAACCCTCCGCCCCAAGCGACGTGCATGACGGGGATCGCCAACACAAGACCCAGCATCAAATATGACTTTCGCTGACGGAAGGCAGTGTATAAACCTGTAAACATCATGACAGAGAAATACACGATCAGTTCGCCTGCGAGAACTAAACCTGCAATGGGCAGAAATATCGAAACCAGCGACAAACTGATCAAGCTCAAGACAAACAACGGAGGCAGTGCCTGCCTCCATCTCAATGTATCGGGGTATTGACGAAGCATGCGCCATTTCCAGTATCCATAACGCCAATACTGGCGTGCCAGTTCCAACAAAGTTGCGCGCGCAAAGTAAATCGAGCGAATGGAAGGGTCAAGCCAAATTCTACCACCCGCGTTTCTTATACGTGTGTTGAACTCATAATCTTCATTTGTGAGCAGGGATTCGTTGAAAAATCCGAACCCGCTCGATTAGTTCCCGCCGGAATGAACCAAAGGGAACCGTGTCCACTTCCGCGGCGCGGGTTGCATGACGATACAGCGCATCTCCCACGCCGAGGGGATGTGAGGCCGCGACGGCTATTGACTTTGCCATCCATGTATCTGCGCCGGGACGAATTTCCCAAATGCCGCCCACGTTATCGCCGCGGTTCTCTTCATGCGCCGCCACGCATTTCTCCACATAATCAGGATAAGGCTTGGAGTGCGCGTCGAGGCGGATTATGATCCCGCCACGCGAAGCTTCAATGGCACGATTCACGCCCGAGGGTATGTTCCGAAGCGTGTTATCCACCACGCGAACATCGAGGTCAGGGAAATCCTTTTGAAATGCGGCAGTTGCAGCGCGCGTACCATCCGATGACATGCCATCCGCGATCACAATTTCCATTTCAGCGCGCGGAAAGGTCTGCTCGTACAGAGCCTCCAGCAACAAACGAATGGTTGATTGCTCGTTATAACAGGGAACAACGATGGAAACTTTTGGCATGGTACAAACTACGAACTACAATGATAATGTGGAATTCGTGATCTGTGAAAATTATTTTCGCTCAAGCGGCAAATGGATCACAAACGTTGTCCCTTGCCCCACCTGACTGCGGACGCCAATTTTACCACCATGCGCCTCGACGATCTCTTTCACGATTGCAAGCCCCAGACCTGCGCCATGTTTCTCCCCTCCCGCACGAGATGGATCAGCCTGATAGAAACGGTCGAACAGATGAGGCAACGCCTCTTGCATCGACGCCCATGCCTGTATCCGCTATGGATATTTCCATCTCAGCCCCAGCTTGTTTTGCAGAGAGAATTACCCGTCCATTGGGCGGAGTGAACTTCAAGGCATTATCAACGAGGTTGGTAAAGACCTGGGCAAGCCTGTCGCCATCGCCAATCAGGGACGGCAAATCATCTGGGACGTTTGCCTGTAAGGTGACATGAGCCTTTTGAGCGCGTAACGTAAATTTCTCAACAATACCGCGTATCAATACGCCCATATCCACTTGCGACATTTTCAAATCTGCCGTTCCCGCTTCGAGACGCGCCAGATCAAGCAGGTCAAGCGCCATGCGGTGCATACGTCCCAACTCCTCATAAATGATCTGTGCGGCTTGTTTACGCGCTTCGGGCGTATCGGCGGTATCATCCAAAATAGCCTGGGCAAATCCCTGAATGGAGGTGAGCGGGGTCTTCAACTCATGCGATACATCCGCGACAAAATCCCTTTGCGATTGCTGGCTGGTATGTACACGCTTAACCATGGAGTTGAAGGCTCGCGTCAGATCCTGCACTTCACGTGGACCGCGCGGGGAGACGGGCTTCAATTCATCTGAAGGGTAATTCCGGGCGGCAACGACAACCTGCTGTAACGGATCCGCCACCCAGCGGGAAAGGATAAATGCCAATATCAGCGAAAGCAGCAAAGCAATCACGCCGCCCTGCACAATAGGGGTAAACAACTCATCCGCAAAAATGTTCAAGACAGCCACGCGTGGACGCGGCGCAGCTACGACCAGAACCCTGCCAGCAGATATACGACTGAAAGCATATAACCAGGCTTTACGGGTTGAATCCAACGCAACCTGAGCATTTTGATTTAATAAATTCCTGCGCGGGAACGGGATTTGGGGATCATTTGGGTTGGTATCGAATATGATTTCGCGCGGAGAATTGAAAGACCAGAATACGCACCCCATACGTAATGGTAATGTTTTCGATCAAAGCTGGATCTTCGATATATTTCTGAGGACTTTCAGCGATCAAGTCTTTAACGGTCTTCAACTGCTGCTGGGTTTGGCGGGTCAACACCGGGTTGCGGATCAGGAATACCAACAAAACAACCGCTACGATTGTGAGTGCGATTGTGATGACCAACGCGTAACTTAACCAAAGACGGGAACGGAGGGATGTAAACATGGATATATCAAGACAGAAAAGTGACAGTCATTTTGAAAATGACTGTCACCGGAATGTCATTTCGATTTATGATTTGCCATTAACTGCTCATGAAATTTTGTCAGCAAGCCATACAACTCATCAAGTTCTTCCTGAGTCAACACCGACCATGGACGGTAGAAATATTCGTTGGTTAGGGTTTCAACCTTCTCGCGCAACTCCCTGCCTTTTTGTGTAGGTCGAAACTTCCCGGGAGCATCCGAAGTTTCGATCCATCCAATCTCCACAGCCGCCTGGATCGCCACTTCGTAATCGTTGACATCGTAGCCGCGAAACTCCATGCTTTCCGCCATCTGCTCGGCGGTGACGGCTTCTCCATTCCAGATCGAGCCAAGCACACTCCAGGCGATCCCTGCCTGACCGAAATGAGGACGCGCGGCTGAAAGGTGACAGTCATCCCGATAAGCAAACAAATCCATCAGATATTCCCGGATGCGCACCATCGCGGGACTTTGTATCATTTGCCACATGGAAACGATTGAAGATCGCCCATTTTTTGGGAGGCTCTGCTGCCAACCCATTTTCAGTCACGATCTGTTTCAGCAAGACGGCAATTCGCTCCAGGTCCACATCCGAAGGAATGTTCGAATTTCGCCAACTGTTCATCGCCTGCCTGAATGATCTTACGCGTCCCTTCGCGTGCCTTTTCAGTAACCTGATAGCGCTCATCCGGCACAGGGGTTGATCCAGCCTTTGACATCGAAACGGGCGAACAGTTTTTCAAATTGTTCGGGGTTGGTGAAAGGATCACGTTTTTGAAAATTTTCGATGGAGAAATATTCCAAGCCCAATTCACTATAATAATAAAACTCGATGGGGATATCGTTCTCGATGGCCGCATCTTCAATATGCGATTCTGTGATCGCCCAAATCCCCCGAATGATCGAATAAATCAAGCGTCCAATATTTAGTAAGTGAACTGATTTCCATTTCTCGTATCTTTCACTGCAAAGCTCAGCGCACCGCTGCACTGGGAACCGTCTTATTTGATTGTATTGCATCTTCGAGGCGCAGAAGATGACCGTTACGTGACAACCAGTTTGTATCCCACGCCTGTCACCGTTTCTATTTTAACGGAACTTGCCTCCAATTTTTTGCGAAGATGCGCCACATGCACGTCCACCGTGCGGGTTTGTCCGTAAAAATCAAAACCCCAGGCTTTTTGGAGAATTTGTTCGCGGCTGAGGACAAGCCCGCGGTGCCCGGCTAAAGTGAGAAGCAGGTCAAATTCCTGGGTGCGCAGGTCGAGGGTCGAAGAAGGGAGGCGGGCTTCGCGTCGCGCGGGATCAATGGTCAGGTCGCCGATACGAATCGGCTTTGTCTCATCTGACAGTTTTCGTTCGCCACGTCGCAAAATAGCTTTGACGCGTGCAACCAGTTCGCGCGGATTGAACGGCTTGGTCAGGTAATCGTCCGCGCCCAATTCGAGACCGAGAATCTTATCGATGTCCTCGTCACGGGCGGTAAGCATGAGGATGGCTGTATCTTTTTGAGAGGCGCGCAGGCGCCGACAGACTTCAAAGCCATCCAGTTTCGGAAGCATCACGTCCAGCACAACAAGAGCTGGTTGGTTGCGTTCAACCGATTCAAGCGCAGCTTCACCATCGTTCACAGAGTCGACGCGAAAGTTTTCGCGCTCGAGATACATGCGGGCAAGTTGAATGATGGAAGGTTCGTCGTCTACGAGGAGAATGAGTTCGTTCACGGTTAGCTTTTAGCGATTAGCAATCAGCGTCAATCGCCGCGTACGGGAGAAAGCAGGGCAATACATTCGATCTCCACCAAAGCACTTTTGGGCAAGCCAGCTACTTGAACCGTACTGCGCGCGGGAGGGTTTTCGGGAAAGAATTCTTCATAGACTTTGTTCATACTCAAGAAATCACCCATATCCTGCAAAAAGACCGTGGTCTTCACGACAAAGTTCAAACCTGAGTCGGCTGATTCTAAAACGTGCTTGAGGTTGGTCAACACCTGACGGGTTTGAGCTTCAACGCCGTCGGGAACAAGTTCCATCGTCGCGGGGTCAAGCCCGATCTGCCCGGCAGTGTAAACCACATGGTCTGTGCAGATCGCCTGTGAGTAGGGTCCAATGGCTTTGGGCGCTTTTTCGGTGATAACGATTTTTTTGCCTTCAGTTGTATACATTCTTGCCTCACGTGTATGGGTTTAGGGGTGAGGCGATTGTACTTCTGTTTGCGGGTTTATGTAAACTTTTGTCATCTGTCACTCTGAGCGTCAGCGAAAAGTCTCTACAATAGATCTCAAGAAGAATTCTTCGCTCCGCTCACCTGTGCCTGCGGCAAGGTGCAGGCAGAATGACATTATTAGATCACCCACTGCTTTGGGTTGGCGTTTTTTCGGGGTGCGGATTGGCTTCGCGGAAGGCTTTGATGGCTTCACGCAGAGCTTTGCCCGTGCCGTCCATCGCATCATGGATGGCTTTGAACTTTTCTCTCATCGCCTGCACTGTCTCTTTGGCTTTTTCGGGGTCAGTCACCTTGCCATTCGAGTCAAATCCCTCATGCGAGTTGACAATACCATTGGCGCTCTCGTAGATGGGCTTGGCATCTTTAAGGGCAGCTTCGAACGCATCCAGCGCGGTTTGCACAGCAGAGACATCCTTGCCG
Organism: uncultured Chloroflexia bacterium; assembly: GCA_963753655.1. Taxonomy (GTDB): domain Bacteria; phylum Chloroflexota; class Anaerolineae; order Anaerolineales; family Villigracilaceae; genus Defluviilinea. The sequence continues at coordinate 321,441 of CAVWDB010000006.1, read as the reverse complement.
TTCTCTTTGGCGCGGTCAATGAGTGTCTGGATTTTTTCCACAAAGGCATCAGCCTTGCCCATGCGCTCATAAATACGCAGTTGACGCGCCCAGACCAACTCCAGTCGCTCATTGGTGATCTGTCCCTGCGGTGGGACAGTCGGATCATTCGCCCCCATAGGCTGATGCGCTGACGAATGGCAGACTCGCCACTCCCAGCGCGGCGACCAGCGCCAATATAATGGTTTTCTTGAAAAACATTTTTATCATCGTAATCTCCTTTTTGTTTAGGTTACGATGATGATTTTAGGTTGTGGAGGTTATAGGGGTATGGCGGGGATGTAAAATCTTTGTAAATTCTGCTTTTAGAAACCAAAACAAGAAGCATATAAACAATAGATTAAATAAGGAATCCTTCCGACGACATCGAACTCTTCCGTTAGTGAAATGGCAGGGCTTGCGCCCGAGCAAACTGGACCAAAGTCCGGAAATGTGTAACTACCCGGATCACATGCTAGTAAAACAGTAGATGTTTGCAAAGCATTTACCTCATCTGACGAATTAGCCAAAGCACTCTGTATAACAGATGGCTTTGCGAGTGCCGTGCTTGGCGCCGCCGCACCAAACAAGACTATCACGAGCAATACTATATGAATAACTTTTGCTCTTAGATTGAATGTAAACATGATATTCCTCCAGAGTGTAGGGTCATAGATTCAACTTGTAAGTGCAATCAGGAATTGCTCTTGATTGTTTTCCGCTTTTAATTCATCCCAGCAATTAAGGTGTTTGTACAGACATCAAATATTCTTGCGGGACTTTTAGTAGCAATACCGGTTGCGCCACACGGAAAAAGCATTCTTTGTCATCGGCAAACGGAAAATTTATCCACATCAAACAGTGACCAAAGTGATGAGAATAGATTGCCCCATGCCCATCATAAGCCCAGCCTCTTACCGATAAAGAATATCCTTCAACAATCTTCTTATTGGACTCGATCAGATAAATTCCATCAGGACGTGCTACCAACCGGCCATTCGGAGATATTGCTTCATCAAGAAAATCTGGCAGGATGATTCGGTAGATGATGCCATTTTCTTGCAAAAACTGTTCCATATTAAAATCTGGTATATCAAATCGATTAGCAATAAAATTTTGTTCTGGATGCATATGAAAATCTGACACCAAGGCAACTACCGTGTCAGTACTGGCACCCACTAAAAAAACATTATCTGCCTTTCTCAAGCTTTCGGCAAGCAAAACGAGATTAATTTCCCCATTTATTTCTGCATCTGGGCGCGAGTACTCAAACTTTTGAATTGGATATTGAACGTCATGGATTCGGTCAATTATGTAAGCTTGAAGGCCGCTTCCAACAAACAACAGATCATCAGTGAGAAAACTCGAAAAGGGTTGGTCAGTCACTTCAATCCTCTCCATGGTTTGTAAATCCAAGAAATAGGCTGAAGCAAGTTCATGATTGCCCTCACGAATGTACAAAAAACGCCCGCTAGGCGAGAGCCTGGTAGTAACATCTATATTTCGACATGCAGGAATAATCACATCCACCTCCTCCGGGTAGCGTGCCTCCTCGCTGGCAGGCGGGCAACTACATTGAAACAGATACTGGAGCAGTAGGCTTTGTCTTCCCCATAAGCCCCAGCAGTAGCCGTAGTAAAGCAATATAGGCAGTAACAATAAGATTGGCAAAAAGGAATGCCAAAAGCGGTATCCGCGCCGTTTGGGATGTTGGTTTGCTTCGGTTTGTTGTGAAGTTTTCATTGATTACCTTGTGTGAATCCTTCCCATATAGAAAAAGAATATCAAAAACGAAAACCTAATACAACTGGTTGTAATCTCATGTTCAGACATTACTTTTGTCATGATGTGATTGTGGTGTCAAAGCCACTCAAAATCACTCTATAACAAACTAGTAGTATTTTACATATCCCCAGATGCAAATCGGGATGCAAAAGATTTCCCTCACCCTGCCCTTCCCCGCTTCGACTACGTTGTCACTCCGCTCACATCGTCCCGATGCTTTTCGGACGCAGTAGGAGAGGGAGTTTCACACCCTCCTCAACACCAACATCGTCAAGTCATCGGCGGGAGGCATATCCTGTACAAAATCCAATAGACAATTATCGTTTGTATTCATCCCATTTTGCAGTAGGTCCATCGAACAGGATGGAGAGTGCATTTAAAATATTCCTACCAAGGATGCCCATAGGTTGATCAATCAACAGAAATTGACCTCCAAATTTTCTATCCAGAAAAATCATTTCGAGTTGAACCATTTTAACAAGTTTCGATTCTCCGTCAAAACCCTGCACTTCATACATTTTATCGTTTTCAGTTTCAATTTCCAATTGATCTACAAACCGAAGAGGAAGCATCGTAATATCAGCGCCTGTGTCAATAAGCATGGGCACGTCGGATAACGAAGCGCCAGTTGCAGGATTACGTAAAGTCACGTAGGCAACTGGCGCAGGCGGATCGAAGTTCTCAGAGTTGTATTTCGGCATGAGAACTACTGTTTGCTTACTTTCATCTTGAAGTCGGAAGCCTGTTTGCGATGAACCAAGCGTGGGGTCAAAACACGAGCAATCTTCTTTTTCTGCGCTTGCGCTTCGGGGACGATTACATACACTTTTGCGTTCTCAGGTAGGCGCACACCAGCCTTTAAACGGATTTTGCCTTTTTCGACAACGCCTTCATAAGTTGTGACAGCCATGGTATACCTCGTCTATATCAATTAGAAACCAACAGATTTATTTTATCACACCCGTCTCAACGCCAACATCGTCAAGTCATCGGCGGGAGGCATATCCTGCACAAAATCGAGAAGCGATTTTTCGACCACGTCCAACAGTTCGGAAGCAGAGGCGCAGTGGTTGGATTGAATCGCTTTGAGCAATCCATCATCACCGAAGAAGTCGCCTTCATATATTGAATGATTTGGTCAAACCATCGGTGTAGAACAGAACATGATCTTCGGGATTCAATGCATTATTGTCCGTTCTTCCATGTGCGCATCTTCCGTTGCGCCGAGGGCAACACCTGAGCGGGTTAACTTTTCAACCGTCCCATCATGTTTCACCCACAACGGCGGGTTATGCCCCGCGTTGACATAGGTCAACTCATTATTGTTCATGTCCAGCACGGCATATACTGCCGTGACGAACATACCCTGCTTTGTATCAGGCAGCAGCAACTCGTTGACACGCGTCAAAGCCTTGGCAGGAGATGTAGTTTCGATCACGGCGGCATGGACGAGAGTCCGCGTGAGCGCCATGAAGAGCGCGGCGGGAACGCCCTTATCGGCGACATCCGCGATGAAGAGTCCCAGCTTATTATTCGGCAGATCAAACACATCATAAAAGTCACCGCCCACCTGACGGGCAGTCTTCCAACGTGCGGCAAGTTCCCAGTTCTCGAATTGCGGCAAAGATTCCGGGATGAAGGTCTGCTGAATTTGGCGCGCCAACTGCACTTCCGTTTCGAGGCGTTCGCGTACGACCATCTCTTTTTGGAGGAGATCGTTCTGGATCGCAAGCGCGACCTGTTGCGCAATGCCCGTGATGATCTCGAGCCTGCGTGCGCGGAAGCGAAGTCCGCCCGCGGCTTCTTCGATCAACATCACGCCATAGAGCACGTCCTTGACGGCAATGGGCACAGCGAAACAGGAATGCGCCAGGGTCGCCAAGATTGACTTCCTTTGTGGGGTCTAATGAGATCCACGCCTGTAAGCCGCGCTGGTCATCCAATTGGCAGGCACGCAAACCGGTTTCATCGCGGCACGAATCGAGAAAAGCAAATTCACCCGACGAGAAAGAACGGGTCCAAAACGCTTCGTCATCGTTTTCATCCAAACCATATTGTTGCGCAGGACGAAAGATGTCCTTCTCGCTATCCCATTGATAGAGGGCAACGCGTTCCACACCGACAAGGATGGGCAGAATGCGAATGATGGAACTCAGGATCTGATCGAGATCGTTTAAGCTAACAACTGCCTGCGCCACCTGTAACAACGCGGCGGAGGCATAGGCCTGTTCCTGCGCATTATCATACAAGACGCGCATTCTCAATGGCGACCGCGGCGTAACTGGCAAATGTCGTTGTCATTCCCTGCGATTCATGTCCATACCTGCCGGATGTGCGGTGCGCCAGCGTGATCACACCCAACGGCTGGTCGCCCAAGCGCAAAGGGACAGCCAGAGCCGAATAATCTTTGTCGAATCCGGCGGTAATCCCTGTGATCCCGATCGGGTCTGTCGATTTTCGGATCAGTGGATGTTCCGAGTACATGGCAGTCAGTAACCCTTCATAGGCTTCGGGCACATCATAGAGTGTTTGCTCAAGCACACCTTCATCGCAATTATGACAGGCGGCAAGATATAACTCATCATCCTCCATCAACCAGATGGCGGAAATATCAACGGGCAGGTTGCGGTCCAACTCGGAGAGAATGGCTTCCAGCACATCGTCCACGCTGGCATCGGCAGAGATCAAACCTGCCACTTCGCGCAAGCTGTCCGATACCTGCCGCCGCCATTGCTCGGAGCGATATAAATCCGCGTTATGGATGGCGATGGCAATGTTATCGGCCACAGCTTCGAAGATCACGCGGTCATCCTCCGTGAAGGCATTGGGCTTGTCCGATTGAATATCCAATACGCCGACCACCTCGTCATCATAGATCAACGGCACGCAAAGCTCGGCACGCGTATTGGCGGGCGGCAGAGGCGATGGGCGATAACGCTCGTCTTTTTCGGCATCATTGGCAAAGACCATTTTTCCTTCACGCGCCACCCAGGGAATAATGCCATCGTCGTCGTCAAGAGAGAGGGTATATCCATATAAGCCTGTGCGTCTTTCACCGCTCCCGGCTTCGTATTTGATCAAACGCCGATTGTGATGCACCGTAAACAAGTGAACGTGCGGGTATCGAAAACGGTTATGGATCAGGTTGGCAACATCTTCCATCAACGTCCGCAATTCAAGCGATGAGCTGACGCTCCTGGTGACCTCTGATATCAGGGTCAATTGGTCGGCACGACGGCGCAGGTCACCATATAAGCGCGCCGCGTCAACGGCGCGAGCGATGGTATCTGCCAGCGCTTCCAATATCAACAGATCGTTTGGATGGAAAGCCTGTATCTGGTCACTTTGCACATCCACTACACCCAACACCCGCTCTTTGATCTTCAGCGGGATGACCACTTCAGAGCGCGTCTCCGGCAGGACATCGATGAAACGGTAACGCTTATCCTTCTTCACATCCTCGACGAGCACCCGTTCTCCCTCCGCCGCAACCTGCCCAATTAACCCCTGACCTATTTCCACATCCAAAGCGACTTTCTTCTTGCGCTTGCCTTTGCGCGGCGCCATGGCGCTCGAGCGGAAGCGAAGGGAGGTCGAACCATATCGAACGGTGAATATCCCAACATAATAATAATGAAAAGTCTGCTGGATGAGTTCAGTCACGCGTGTGGAGAGTTCGTCCACGTTGAGAACATTTGCGATCTGTGCGCTGACTTCCCTCACCAAATTCAGTTGATTAAGCCGAAAACGTTCCACAGCCACGCGATGAGAGGCAACCAGGCTGACAGCAACAATACTGGCTAGCCCCTGTAAGAGATCAAGCTCATCTGGTTTGAAGTCAGGTCCTGAGGGACGGGTGATTTGAAGCGCTCCGAGTGTGATCCCCTGCTCTTCGAGCGGGACCGATGCCCAGGTCCCGCGCGAGGCGTTGGTTTTTATCCCCCGTTTTTGTTTTGTGCAAACACGTCCAAACTTTAATGCACGTTGCATAGCGGACGTGCCGGGTTCTTCAGGGAAAAGCGGTTCACCTTCGATGGTGGGAAGTCGAAAAAGATTCTCACGTAACCAAACTTCGACCTCACCATTCAGCAAGCGCGTGGTCATAGAGATGATCTGATCGCGCTGGGAGGCAAGCGATGTGGCGCTGATGATATGCTCCCCAAGGCTGGCCAGGTCGCGCCAATCTGACGATAGGGGAGAACGAGTAGCGGCTGTCATGCCGTTACCCCTTCCGTTTGATCATTGTGAGGGTATTGCTGTTTTTTTCAGGGTGTGATTCGTAATGGACGTTGTCCATTAATTTACGCATTAGAAAGATGCCCAAGCCCCCGATCTTGCGATCAGAAAGATCCGCTTTCAGATCCGGCATGGGAATCTCGGATGGGTCGAACGCCTCACCGTGATCCACAAGGATGATCGTGAGCGCATCACCATGCATACCGCAGGATAGCTCAAGCAACTCCATTCGGTAACGCCTTCATAGGCGTGTTCAATGATATTCGACGCGGCTTCATCCGTTGCCAGTTGAATGTTATACACGGCTTTCTCGTTAAAACCGCTCTTGCGCGCAATATCCCCCACGAACTCGCGTATCTCATCGAGGTATTTAAAATTTGCGGTGAATTGAATGGATCGCATCAAATAATTGATAAGCCGCTTCAGTGAAAACACTGAAAGCGGCTTTCTCCCTGAATATATTAGTGGATGTCTCCAAATCACAAAAGAGTAACTGTTAGAAATGCCCCACAGCGGCAAGAGAATCGTCGAATGTCTTGAACAGTTCGGTGAAACCAGCCAGCTCCAGGGCTTCTCGTATGCGATCAGGCACGGAAGCCAATACCACTTCCCCACGGTTGTATTTTTTACAGTTTCGTTGTGCCGCCAGCAAAGCACGGAATCCGGCGCTGGACATATACTCCAGCCCATCCATGTTCACAACCAATTTGTATTTACCGCCATCATTTGCGGTTTCCAATGCCTGCGCCAACTGGGGGGCTGTGGCGCTGTCAACACGACCTTTGACCGTGATCATATCGCAATGCTTGAATTCCTGAGTTGTGATTTCCATGGGAGATCCTCCATATAGAAAATACGTATTTGCTTGGAAAATTATATCACGAGATTTTTCGCAGGATGGAATAAAACAAAGACAAACCAACCAGTCGTACCCCTGGAAGAACTCAGCAACAGGGTGTCTTCAAAATCCTTACGGCTTAAATACAATCATAGGGAACCTGCCTTTTCAATATCCCATAAAATGCGGAACAGGATTAAAATCAACGGAATACGCGTTGAAGGAACATAAGGAGCATGAAATGGTTGGAGAACCGATCCTGGTTATGTTGGTGGAAGACAATGTAGATCATGCCGAACTGGTGATACGTACACTGGAAGAACACCGCATTGCCAACAAGGTGCGCCATTTTCTTGACGGTCAGTCAGCGTTGGATTATCTATTCCACCGCGAGGAATATACAGACCGAAACAGTCATCCCCGCCCGCATGTGATCCTGCTGGATCTGCGCCTGCCGCGTGTGGACGGCATCGACGTATTAAAAGCGATCAAGGAATCAGATGAACTCAAAGCCATCCCCGTTGTCGTCCTGACCACATCAGAAGCTGAAAAAGATGTCGCACGGGCTTATTACAATCACGCAAACAGCTACCTTGTAAAACCAGTGGGATTTGAAGAGTTCAAAAAACTTATGGACGATCTGGGCTTCTATTGGCTGGGCTGGAATACCAATCCCGATATCAAAGAATAGCATGGGCACAAGAGAACCGGATTTATTTCCATGATGGGGAATGCGGTCCATATTCTTTTAATTGAAGATGAGCCTGCTCATGCAGAATTGATTCAACGTGCCTTCGAAGAGCGCGGTGACAAATCCAGGCTCACCGTCGCGCACTCGCTCGCAGAAGCACGCGCCCACATAAAGAACTTTGAACCCACACTCATCATCGCAGACTGGCGCCTACCAGATGGGGATAGTAACGAATTGCTCCTTGAAGAACAGAATGTTTCCCGACCGCCTGTCATTATTATGACAAGTTATGGGAGCGAGCGGAATGCCGTCGACGCGATCAAATCGGGCGCTCTTGATTACATTGTCAAGTCATCCGAATCCATGACAGACATGCCGCATATCGCCGAACGCGCCATCCATCAATGGAAAATCCTTCAAGAACAGGAACGAATGCAGGTAACCCTGGCAGAACAGGAAGCGCAATTCCGTCTGCTTGCAGAAAATTCGTCTGACATGATCTCCCGACACAACACAGAAGGCATCTTTCTATACGTCTCTCCAGCCTGCCATACCCTGCTGGGATATGAGCCCGAGGAATTGGTTGCAACATCCATCCAGCATCTTATCCACCCCGAAGATGCGAGCAATCTTATGGACTTGCTCGCCTCCACGGAATGGAACGATATCACTGTGACCGTGCCTTATCGAGCGCGCCACAAAAATGGAGATCTCATCTGGCTGGAAACGACAGCCCGGCTGTTCTTTGACGAGACCAAACAGCAACAGGAAATCCAGGCTTCCTCGCGCGATGTCACCGAGCGAAAAAAGTCACAGGAAGAGCTTCAAAAGGCACATGCCGATCTGCAGGAAGCCTATGACAAAACCATCGAAGGCTGGGTGCTGGCGCTCGACCTGCGCGACCGCGAAACAGAGGGACATACCCAACGTGTGACTGGAATGACCGTGACACTGGCGCGTGCCCTGGGCTTCAATGAAGAAGAGCTCGTTCACATCCGCCGCGGCGCCCTTTTACACGATATGGGGAAAATGGGCATACCGGATGAGATTCTGCAAAAGCCGGGTCCCCTCTCCGATGAAGAATGGGCGATCATGCGTCGTCATCCGCAATATGCACATCAAATGCTTTCCAATATCAAATATTTAAAAGAAGCCATCATCATCCCGTATTATCACCACGAACGCTGGGATGGAAGCGGATATCCGCATAAACTGAAAGGAAAGGATATTCCCATTCACGCCCGCCTCTTCGCTGTCGTAGACGTTTGGGATGCTCTCTCAAACGACCGCCCCTACCGTAAACGGATTGCACATTCTGAAGTTACGGAGTATCTAAAAAAAGAGTCGGGGCGGCTGTTTGACCCGCAAATTGTTTCAACATTTCTCCCTCTTATAAAATAGACGGTTGAAAATAAATATCATACAACAAGCCCTGAAATAAATTCTCAGGGCTTGTTGTATGGGGTGCCTTGGACAATTTTCACACTACTCTGCTTCGACCTTCACAAGTACCGCACGGACGGAAACGCGGTACAAATAATCTCCCACGCGCTCGTTATAGGACTTGCAAGTGATCAGCGTCAGCCATGCATATTTCTCATGTTTGAGAACCGATAAATCAGCGGGGCTTACAAGTTGGTTTTGACGCACTTCATAGATATAACGTTGACCATTGATATGAACAACGATCTGATCACCATAACGCAGTTGATCCAGCTTTGCGAACGGACCGGGTGTCCCATCCGCAAGATAAGCGTGGCCAGTCAGAGCTGAGTTGCCAGAGTGTGTAGGATAGGCGGTCCCTTCCAAATATCCAGCCTGGTTTCCCAGCCACGTAAGATTCCAGTTTGCCTCATCAAACGGAACACCGACAATATTCATCCTTACGCCCAGCTTTTGGATTTCCATCCAAAGACTATCAAGAGCAATGTATTGCTCCTCTGTCGATTGCGAGGGCAGCGCTGTGATCCTTCCTGGAGCAAAGCCCGTTTGTGGCAAACTCGGAATTGTAAGCAACGCCGAACTGCTCACCACGTAAACATCCGCTGGGTTGAGAGGATCGTAACGCCGCTCTGTGGATGCCGCGTTAAAAATGGACTGTGGAGTACTTACATCGCCCGTGAGACTTGACCAGGCAAGGCTGGCTTCATTGTTAATTGTTTTGCCGCGGCCTAAAGTGCTGGCAAGTTGAGCGCGGATATCCAACTTAGACGTTGTACCTTGCAGGAATGTATCCCATTGGATCGTGAGCGTACACGTTAGGGCATCATAATTAATGGCATCCGGAGCTTGCCCGCTGACTGTCGTCACAGTTGGCATGCCTCCGATGAATTCCAAACCAGTCGGTAAAACATCCGTAAGTACAAGATCAAACGCGTCGGCTTCACTGCCCTTGTTGTGTTCAATCAGCAGGGTGTAGGTCACAGTTGTGCCGGGCAAGGCAACTGTGGGATCAACCGTTTTTTCAAGGCTGAGATCAGGCTCACGGACAGTAACTTGCGGCGCAGAGGCAAAAATACTTGTAGAACCATATTGCCATTCTACGTTGTTATGGAGTTGAACACCCCCTGTATTACCAACGGCGTCCAAAACCACAGCATGATAGGTAATGGTGATCGTCTCTGTATCTACCAGGTTTGTATTTGTCACATTTCCGAAATCGAATCAAATCACGCCGCCTGAATTTTGAATTTGTGGATTATTCGCCAGCGTTGTACCCGGATTGCAATTTCCAGTTGCCGTAAAATCAACCACCGAGCTGGTTATATTGAATCCGGCGGTAATATCAGAACAATCCATAAACGCAAGTCCCGAATCAAGTGTATCGACAACAACGGCAGTGTCTGTGCTATTTGCCGGAAAAGTCAACACAACCTGATAAGTGAGGATCTCACCAATGGCTACATCGGGAAAAGATGTATTTGGATGATTGGATGTAACCAGCGACTTCTCAAGCTCGCGTGTATTCGCCAAGCCAACATCGTCTGACGATTCATAATCATTCACACCGCCGCCGCTCATGCGTTCATCCGGATTTATGTCCGGCGTGGATGTCCACGTGATATTACCTGTGTTCGTAAGCGTATCGCCAAGGTTTCCAGAAAAGGTCGCTTCAAACTGGACTATGAGACTGCCTCCGTTTGGAAATTCATCAACCTGAACTTCGACTCGATTCCCCGCAGACGTATCGGTTAACCCTGTCACCCCTCCAGAATGCGTAGCCACAATAGAGCCCAGATCAAGTGTGAGATTCGCGGGCAAGTCATCGAAGATAATCACATCATAGGCATCGGCCGTACTGGCAGATGTATGATCCACGGTCAATGTAAAAGTAAGCACCTGACTGGGGATGGGAAATAATTCATTGACCGTTTTTGCAATCTGCATAACAGGTTCAACAACATTTACATCAATACTGGCAGATTGAACGGGCAATGTTCCCGCCTGCATGGTGGCGTTATTGGTTAGTGTATCGCCATCCTGATTTCCTGCAACATTTAGTACAACAGCCTCAAAACAAATCAGGAAAGTATTGTTTGTGGCGTCATTATCACCTACAGCTGTAATGGCGCCAAAATCAAAAGTGATAACGGCGCTAACTCCGCCAACTGGCGGTGTTACCGTCAAGGTTGGTGCGGGAACGGTCCCGGCAAAATCGGCTGTCAATGAACCGCAAGCCGCGGGTGGCTGGGTTGTAACCAGGATATAAGATGCATCAATATATGCCATGCCAGCGGGCAGGTCGTCCACCAATTGAAGCGAGGGAGTTGTGCCCTCCGGCAACGTTGCATATAAACCAAAGGTAACGACTTCACCAATTGTGGAATTGGAACTCGTAGTGCCAGGTACACTCGTAAGTTCGATTGATTTGCTAAAAAAGGGATCGACAGAAACGTTGAAAGTGGAGGTATCTGTCGCGTTGTGATCATTGTTCGCCCCGCCGCTTCCATTCCGTTCGCCCGTATCGGTTCCGCTGGCGCCCGGTGTGACGGAACCCGTGTTGTTGGGGCTTGTCCCGTTGGGACCGGGCAACGAAGTCCATGTAACGTCACCTGTATTGTCAATTGCTTGCCGGCTTGTGACTGAACCGGTCAGGGTTGCATCGTAGGTGATCGTGACCGTATTACCTACAGGGATCGAAGTGATGATTATGTCCAATGTATTGGCAGCTGAGTTATCGGTCACAACAGATGAGGCGCCGCTAAAGCTGACGCTCACAGAAGCAGGCACAAGGGTTAGATAAGAGGCGTTGAGCGCGTCCACAAAATGCACGTCGAAGGCAGTCGCGGTGCTGGTCGCTGCGAGGTTATCCAGTGTGATAGTGTAGGTAACAGTATCCCCCGCATCCACCGTAGCGCTGATTGCTGAGTTGGTTTTATCCAATGTTAGAAAAGGTTCGACAACGGTCACGCGTACTTGAGGCAAATCATTCCCGGACTGTATATTGTTAATATAGGCACGCACCCGGTTATCGATATTTTCAGCGTTGTCATTTTGATTGGTCGCCTGGTTATGAACAAGGGCGTTGAACTCAATGATCGCATATTCTTCATCGTCATCATCATCAGAATTCGTGAGATTGCCAAGTTTGAAGTAAGGGTCGGTGCCGCTGGCGTAAGTATCTACATTGGCAGTTGTACTGTTTGAACTTCCGATATTTGCATCTGCCAGAACGCAGGTTATGGAGGAGGATGGCGGTGTGGTTGCATCAGCAACCGTTCCGGTCAGGTTGCAGGCGTTTGGTATGGCAGGCACCGGCAAAGTCCCTGTAGCAGTAGACGCAATTCCATTATCTGAAACGAATGCCACCGTTGTGCTATTATCATTCAGGAAGATTAAACCGTTCGGCAGTAAATCTCTGAACTGAACGTTGGGGCTGGTTCCCTCTGGTAAACGAACGGCCAACCGATAGCGGACAATCTCGCCGACAACTACATTTGTACCTGTGGTATCAGCCAGAGATGTCGCAACCAGATATTTGGAAGGTTCAGTTTAAATCGTGACACTCGCCGCATCCTTGATCGCGACATCCCAAACGGCAGCGGGATAATTATTGGGAAAGGTCCCACTCGCCAACGGGGTCACATGACTTGGACCGCCTTCATAACTTGCATAGTTTGTAAGCACTTCTGTATTGGTATAGGTCCCAGGGGATACACCCGGTTGTATTTGCAAGTCGTAAGTGATCAGAATGACGTTGTTTCCCAAGTTTGGATCATGGGCCTGGCAAACACCTTGTCCTACCGGGTCAACCAATTCAATACCATTTCCAAATAAATCATCGGCTGTATTTGCAAGTCCATCGGGACCACAGGGATCACCGGGCCAAACGCCTGTGCAGGCTGCACCGAGTCCGTTGAATGAAATTGGACCTGTGCCATTCCCATAATAGACCTGTAAATTGAGCCCCTCCACAGTGCCCGGGATCTGATAGATATCAGGGATGCTATCGCGCAGGATGATATCAAACGCACCTTTGAGGCTCGTCCCTGAGTTTTCCAACGTAATGGCAAATGTGACGATGTCGCCCGCATCCACATCGCTGAGATTACTGTTGATCGGGCGATTCGCCAACCCATTTGAGTTGATCGTACCTGTCCAACGCGGCGAGTTGGCTGGCGCAAGGAAAGCCACTCCAGCGGGACCTTTACTCGCCGGGCTATACGTGCCGGTTGGGCTGCTTGTCCAAACAACGCCTTTCTTGGAAGACATGATCGGCTGGGTAACGATGAACTGCAATAATGCATCCGCCGTGCTTGACGCCCCTTGTGTGCTTCCTTCATAGGCATGAGCTTCGTTTGTAAGGAATAGCCGGTCCGCAAAAGGTTCTTTTGCCACGGTCAACGTGAACAACAGGTCAACCGTTCTGGATTCGTCGGCAGGGTTATCGTAATCGCCATAATCAAAAGCCAGTCTGTTATTGGCATAATTTGTGCTTATGGCAGGAACGATTCCGGAATAAGTACGGAATGAGTCGCTCGGACCAAACTTGGCATGACCCGAAGCAGGCGCGGTTCCATTTACAACGTCATCAAAGACCCAGGCGGGACCATCCTGATGTTTGGGTGCAACATAATCGGTATCATCTGAATCGTCGACAAAGAAAACAGGCAAAGGTAAATAATCTTCGAACGATAAATCTTCGACATCACTGGTGTTCAAGTCGTAGGTCAGGCGGAAAGTAACGGTATCCAGTGGTTTGACTTCCACTTTCCCACCGGATGTATTCCAATTGCCGGAATTTGTATCTCCGTTGATCGCATAAACAGATTTTGCGAGATCCTTCCGTTCAATGACCACGCTGGCAGTTGCATCGTCATCTTCAGGCTGTCCAGCAGAAAAAGTACCAGTATCCAAAACATCGCCCAAAACTGTGACCGTATCATTCAGCACATCGCCCTGGTCTACGCTAAAATCGCCTGACGGATAATCGTCCGTGAATGTTTCCTGAATTACGGCCCTAAAGACAATTGTCGCGGTTGTTGGTCCATCATCGTAAGAGCCACAATCGGGCGTAGTACTGCCGTTGAGCGGGTCAATACAACCACCGACCATATCGCTATTTTGACCTCGAGCAAGGATTTCGTCTGACACATTAAATGTTAGCGTCGTAACCCCATTGTTTGCAGCGGGATCATTAGCAGTGCACTCCGCGCCGGGCCCACTTGTGTAGTTACAAGAAAAATCATAATTGGCAGCATTGATGTTTGCAGTTGCCAAAGCGTATAAATTTCCGTTCACTTGCAAAGTAGGGACAAACGTTCCGCTGACGTGTTGTCCATCAGAAATAATATCAGTGACGACAATATTGCCAAACGCAAAGAAATCAGATATCTGAAAGGTCAATGTATATTCCAGTACATCACCGGGAGAGACATTACTGTCTGTGATATCAGCAACACTCTTTTGAATTGCGATGGATTTGTTTTCCAGTGTATGCAATGGAGTACACGCGGGGCAGGTACCATCCGTCGTAACAGTAACAGGCGCATCTCGCACGTCAAGAGGCGTCCAGTCGGTTCTCGCCCAGGCAATATTTCCAGCTGTGGTGTCATTGCCAGTTATCGGATCAACCACGGGATTTGAATCCGCATCGAGCCGCGGGACAAAAAAATTCACTGTGACCGAAATATCAATCCCTGCCACGCCAGTAATCGAGGCCCAGCGCACAACCAGATCATTATCTGGCGGATTCTGCGAAGCCCCTGTTGTGGGCTGGTCATCAATCACAGCCCCTGCGGGCGTAATGGATGAGACGCTTATAAATTGAATATTATTGGGAAGATAATCAGTAACAATTAAATTAGTGAATGACTGCCCTTGGGCCAGATCAACTGTGATCGTATATTGACGCGGGTAATTTGGTCCGGTAGCTGTTTCATCCTCTGTGTTTCCAGGACCCACATAGGTTTTCTCAATAGCCAGCACCGTTGGGCTTATTGTTCCATTAGGCCACCCCGTTCCATCATTGCTAACCGGGCTGACAATGGATGCATCGCCGCAACACCAGTCATCCAGGGGTGTCGCCCCAAACATATACCCACCGCGCGCCTTGACAGTTAATGGAGTATTTGCATCTGCAAGGTTGCTTATCGTGGCATTTACGGTCACTACAACCGGAGGCTGATCGGGAGTGAAGGATCCAAACGGTAAACGCAAACTCACAAACTTATCCCCTGCGCGACCGCAAACTGGTAATGCAGCATTCGAGCTATTCACCGCCCATGGGTGGCCAACGCAAGTGATGTAGTCCGTTGGATAGACAGGGATGGGCGGGCCCGCAGGCGGGTTCGGAAAAGTTTGCACACTCAACGTATCGTCAGCAGTATTAAATGTGTAGCCAACTGCTGAAGCGCTGACAAAGTCAATACCGTCCTTGGTATCAAGATTGTAATCGCCATCCGCTCCGTTGACAGGAATAATGAGGTCGATGAAGGGACCATAACCGGTATCAACATCGTTGTTATCAAAAGTTACGGTAAAGGAAAAAGCGCCACCTAATGTGACACTCCCCGTCATACCCAAAGTTACCGAAACGCTCGGTACATAGAACGGGGCCGTCACAATTTCCTGCTCAGGGATGCCCGTAGAAGATGCGCCTACCCGCTGAGGCTGAAGAAAGTTTCCAGTTAATATCACCACGACCATACACGAGCGCAGGATGTAAATAAAACGAAAATTCATAAATTTCTCCAATGGCCGGAAGTTAACAACAAAAAGGTCTATCTTTCGATCTTTAAAGTTACAAAATATTTCTAAAAGAATAATGTCGTCAACACGATGCACGCAAAATTAAAACCCGGCACGCAACCAGGTTCGTTATTTGCTCACCAATGTCTGCACCTTTCTGAAAATTGAATAAAAAGGAAAAGCGACCAAATCACGACATTGGATCATCGCATCTCTATATACATCACCCGAAGGTACTACAAGTTTTTACTCATTTTATTCTTATGAAAATTGTCAGTCAATCCTTACTTCCAACAACTTTGCAAGGTTGCGACATTACCGACTTTTTTGCAAGCTCATCCCCAATAGACGTTCTGAATTGACATCCCCTCTTTCATGAAGTATGCTTGCCAGCGTCCGGGCAGGCCCGGCGCGGCAGAGCCTGCCAAACCCCGCCAGGGTCGAAAGACAGCAACGGTACGGAAGTGTCTCTGGGTGCCGCCGATCACCTGCCCGGATATTCATATGAAATCAAACCGCTCCCGTTGGATATTCATCATTCTTGCATTCATTGCCGGCATTGGGCTGGGTCTCTTATATGGCTGGGTAATAGATCCTGTTGACTTCTTCGACCTCACTCCCGATACATTACGTGCAGACTATAAAACCGATTACGTTCTGATGACCGCAGAAGCCTACCGCGTCGAACAGGACCCGGGTCTTGCCGCACGCCGATTAGCCATCTTGGGCTCTCAATCCCCCTCTGCCATCGCCTCCGAGGCACTCAACTATGCCCGCATCAATGGTTTCTCTGACGCAGATATTTCCTTAATACAGGAACTTGTCACAGCCATGCAAGCCTGGAGTGGGATACTTCAATGAAACGCCTTCCCTGGGACATAGTACTTGCGCTTCTCGCGGGACTTGGGCTTGGTCTCGTTTACTCGTGGTCGATCTCCCCTTTACGCATCTTCGACGCGGAGCCGGTCGCACTGCGCGCCGACTTCAAAGATCAATTCCGTTCTGCCATCGCCGCATCCTTTGCCGCCACTGGCAACCTGCCGCGTGCGCAGGCAAGACTCTCCCTACTGAAAGATAATGATCCAATGGAAGCCCTGAAAGCCCAGGCACAGCGGACCATTGCCAGCGGACAATTTGCACAGGCAGACCAGCTTGCCGCGCTTGCCTTCGCACTTGAAAACGGAGTTAATCTTCCTGCCACAGCTACTTCGGTAAGCGTGATTGTAGAAGCGCCCGTAGATAACCCCTCTACCATCACACCTTTCCCATCGCCCGAAGATGCTCTCTTCCTCTTTACTGAAACCCCACAGCCAATAGAAACACAGTTTACCGCCCCACAAACGATTTCAGGCACAGCCACCCCGCGTCCTACAAAGACTCCCCTACCAACTCAAGGCGCACCCTTCACATTGATCGGACAGGATACCGTTTGCGATATCAATCTACCTGATGGATTATTGCAGGTGATCGTATACAATTCCACTCGCAGACAACTGGCAGGCATAAAAGTCATCATCACGTGGGATGCGGGTGAGGAACAATTTTTTACAGGTCTTAAACCCGAGCTCGGCAACGGGTATGCAGATTACCGAATGACTCCAGATATAGCCTATACAATTCAACTTGGTCAGGGAAGCGACATCGCAACAAACCTGATCGCCCCCGATTGCCAGACCCCCAGCGGGGAATCATACACAGGTGGTTTCAAACTTACTTTTCAACAACCATAATAATTTCTTGGGAATCAAGATAAGGTTACGCCCCACATTGACTGCTCCATACAGTCTTACATATCAAAATAGCCGCAGTTCATTCTGCGGCTGTTTTGATTTTTTCGAATACGCTTATGGCATGGGGTTATTATTCGCCCAATCGTTCCCCAATCGCACTTCCACATCTACAGTAGAGGCGGGGTCAGGTTGAATCCGTATTTGCGTGCTGGAGGTAATCCCAAATACAGTCTGAAAATACTTTAATGTATATAGCTTGGGGGAATAGAGAATGATAACTGTGTTTTCATAGGCGCGATCGGCAGCGCCCACTTCTGTGACAGGTACACCCTGAGCAAGGAAATAATTCCCTGTAGTCACATCCAATCCAGATGCGAAAGAACCGTTCAATAAGCGCACACGCGCTCCATCTGCCTGCATTAACACGATGGGGTCGCCCTGCGCCAGCGGACTTACCGGGCCGCCAGAAGTGAATATCTGGTCACGCAGTTCGCGGATCTTATCCGGGAAGGGCTTCATAACACTGGCATTTTGTCCGCCAAGAGTAGTGTTATCCAGTGCGACCATTGTGTAATCAATCACGCCTCGCTTGATACTTTCAACAGGAATATCGCGTGCCAGCACGCCAAGTTGTAGGGCTGTTTCAAAGGGCATATTGGTTCTAATACCAGCCGAGAATTCCTCGTAAAATTGTCTGGCCTTCCCAAGTAAGACAGGGAAGTTTTGCGGATCAAGGACCTTGTTGCGAATTCCCAAAATGACCTTCTGCTGACGTTTGGCGCGGTCAACGTCGCCGCCTTCGGTTTTTCGTATGCGAGCGTAGGCAAGCGCTTTTTCACCGTTCAACTCACGCCAACCACAGCAGGTAATGACCAGTTTATCCTTCCCTGAACCAATGGGGTCAAGCACCAGTCGCTCATCTGAATAAACCTCGATACCGCCGATCAGGTCAATGAATTCGATAAACGTATAAAAATCAATTTGAGCATAGTACTGAATAGGGACACCCAGGAACTGCTCCACGGTTTTCACAGCCAGTGCCGGGCCGCCGCCCGGCAGCTTGGCGCCCTCGCCCGAGGAATACGCGGTATTGATACGGCTATATCCAAATCCCGGGATATTGACCCACATATCGCGTGGGATGGAAAGCATCCCGGCAGTTTTTGTAAGCGGATCGACCGTCAGCAAGATCATTGTGTCTGAACGCGGCGCGCCTTCCCCGGCCGTCCAATCGCGATAATCCAACCCAATTAAAAGAACATTGATGCGGCTGGCGCCATCCCAGGCAGGAGGAAGATTGGAATCTGGGATACTGACAGCACCGGGCGTCGCTGTATCAGGAGTGGCAATGGGTGTGCCTTGTTCATCGGTCAATACGGGACCATTTAAACCGGCGGTCACCGTACCACAATCCGAGGGAGGCGTTCCAGGGAGAGGCGTGATCGTCCAACAGGTGGCTATACCACGGACAAAAAAGAATCCGCCAATACCCAAAACAATCGCTACCACCCAGAAAATAATCACGCGTGTAGAGGGGCGTTCAAGTTTTATGTTTTTGAGAAAGTCCATATTTTTCATGCTTGTTTTATATATACCATATCCAAACCAAGATTGTTCAAGCCTTCCGTTGCCCAATGTTGCAGAAGTGCAGAATCCTCTTCCATCACTTTCATCAACGTGGGAATTGCACGATGATCGCGTATCTCTGCCAATGCGCGCAACGCATGGATTCGAGCGGACTGTGGCGCGCCTCTGACAACTTCGATAAGGGACGGGACAGATGCTTTTCCAACTTTGACCAACGTATTCGCCGCCAGGCTCCCAACCAGATGATCTTCATCGCTCAAGGCACGCACAAGAGGCTGGATGGCGCTTTCATCAGGCTTGTTAGCCAGCCCCAGCGCCGCGCACTGACGCACTTCCGGGGCGGGGTCGTTTGATAGAAACGGGACCAGCCATTCGGTCCGACAAAGAGGCGATTGTGCGAGCGTGCGTAATGCCCACCAGCGAGAGTCCGCATCCGGAGATTGAGTCAAATCCATTAATGCGGGAATCGCATCCTGACCCAATTCGATCAGTGACAATACCGCATTTTCGGCGAGCCCTTCATCTCCACTGATAAGTTCGTTCAACAAGCTTGGCAATGTTGACACGTTATTTCGCAGGAGGCGGGACGGGTAATTCGCCTTCAGCCGTGTTGATCCATTTATCGCCTTCTTCGATCAACATGACCGGGATGTCGTCAACGATGGGGTATTTGCGCCCACATTCACTGCAAACGAACCATGCGTCTTTATATAATTTTAGTTCGCCGCCAGTGGTACGCACGCAATTCGGACAGCGCAAAATTTCGATCAATGTTTCACTAACCATGAGTTCTCCTTATCAAGAGCGGGGATTTTTACCACGCCCAAATGATGTTCTTATCCGGAAGGGTTATGACACAAGTTCTTCTCATCAGCCAGTTTTTCAGGGTTCTTTGAATCAGGACCATATTCACAAACTGCCTGCCAGGGTTGGTATGGGGTCGTGAATTCATCCTGAAAGTAAAGCGCACCACCTCGTAACACTGTGCGTGTGATCGTCACATCGGCGCCATTTGCCGCCCAGTCCACTTGCTTCATTTCGTTTTTTCTGAGTTCAGGGTTTACTTCAAATAAAGGAGGAGGTGCAGGGACCACGTTTGTAAGTCCGGTCGTATCCCAAGTCACAGAACGTCCATCAGAAGTGGAATAGAATTTCCACGTCAATGTGCGCGCACCTGGGTTTACATAGGTTTCCATCAGAATCCAATACGGTGAATCGTTCTTGAATTTAAAATCAACCAGCGGGAAGTAAACTGTTGCATCCAGCCCAGCCAGACTCGGGTCCACGGAGCCGCTGGCTGTTTGTTCATAATAGGAAACACGATACGCGTGAGAGTAACGCTCAATGACCGGGAAGCCAGCGTTGAAGACAGTGCGGAATAACGTAGTGCTGACCTGACAGACCCCACCGCCCACACCTTTGATCGTACGACCACCATAAATGATCAAGGCTTCGGCAAATCCATTTTCAAGGCTTACGTCTCCCATGGTCTCCCCCATCGAGAAAATCTCGCCCGGCGCAACCAGCACACCGTGGAAACGAGCCGCCGCTGCCTGGATATTTTGGATACGTTCTTCGCTCGACCCATAGAAATAGGATGTTTGTGATTGAATTAATTCGGTAATTCCCAGTTCGGCGCCGGTTACTGTCGAGGATATTTCCGGCTGCGCCTCTGTAACCACCAGGGGCACAGTATGCTCACCGCGCAGTAAGGCATCATTGATTGCTCTGATACTTGCGTCCACATCCATGACCAGCCCCGTCTGCGAATTTTCAATGGGCTCGAGTTGGCGGGTATCATCGTTGAAAACAAATTTTGCGTTTTTCGGAAGACGATCCGTACGCGCCTTAAGAGGGTCAAGCACCTCGTGCAATCCATTTGCATTAAGAACCACCTGCACACCGTTGTCCGCGCGTTGTACAGCGAGCATACTGGCAAGCACTTGCACGTCATATACAAACGGACCGGGTCCCTCCCCCGCAGAATTTGGGAGTGTTAGTGTTAAAGGCTGGCTGAGAATTTGCCGGGCTATATTTGCCTGTCCGCTTACATCCAAAATTTGCGGCTGGATTTCCTGCACGACCAAAGGTACTTCGCCATCGCTGAATGTCTGTAACTGCGCGCCAAGATAAATAAGGGTCGCATCGATCTTTAATTCGCGCCCCACCTGTCCAGGCGTTGCAACCACATTCGTTCCTTCCAAGCTTAGACCTGCCTCCATCATTGGCTGGTCAATTTGAGAGGAGATCTGACTCAAATATTGATAAGCAACTCGCTGGTCAAAGATGATGACGGGCGGGATGTTTGCTCCCGCGCCGCCTGCCCGTATCTGACCCGCCAACGCCCCGAACAAGCCTCCGCTTCTTCCCAAGCTGTAAGCTGTCACCGCGCTGGACGATGGATCAAAGACCATGCCCAACTCTGCCGGAGTCGCTACCCAGGCTTTTTCTTCATCCCGAAAAAGTACCTTCCCATTGATGGGATACGATAACTTCTGGTTCAACTCCACAGCCGCGTCGGAGGGCGTCATACCTGAAAGATCAATCCCGGCAACCGAGACACCAGGGAAAATACGTCCTGCGTAGATAAGTTGATAGCCAAGCGTCCATACGATGATCGCCACAAAGAAAAGTGTCACGCCGCTGACCAGCGCGGCGATGATCTGTGGGAAAACGGGTATCCGCTGATAAGGTTGTGAAATGGTAGCCATTGTCGAAAATTATACCTTGTAGATAATCGTAAAAGTTAACACAAAATGAGCGTACTGTGTCAGTTATTTGAGAGAACCGTCATGGTAAGACGAGACACAAAAATTATTTGTTCCCATCAAACTTCATCCTAGGAATAAGCATTGGCGTGGAAGCTTTATAGTCCGCATACGCTTGACCAAATTCACGGAGAAGTTTTCGCTCCTCAAAATATGCCCCCATGAGAATATAGACCGTCAATGACAAATATACAATCAACGAATTTACCGTGACTGACGGAGAAAGCCACAATATCAAAAGCCCGAACGTATAAAGTGGATGACGGATATGACGATAAAAACCACCCGTCACCAAGTTTCCTTGCCTTTCTTCTTCAACGAATTGACGCAAGCCTGCAAAGGATAAGATATCCGTTTGCAAGACTGTCACAAAAAGGAAAATGACTGACATGCCCTGCCCAGCCAGCATGAGAATATTCCAGGGAAATGGTACTTGATATAAACCTTTGTTTGGCAGCACAAACATAAGATAAAGAATGGGCGCAAAGCTGGTTACCGAGAATATGTTATAGAACAAACGATAGGCTCGCATAAACCCATTGCCCAATGCACGACGAAGAAATTTTTTAAAACTGAGCGACGCCATGATGGAATGGACAATTCCCCATAAAGCAATGGACAAAATCAACCAGAGCATTCTTCTCCAAAGTACCGCGACATTCATGTCGCGGTACAGATGTTGGGTTTACTCGGCGCCAAAGGCTGGCAGTTCGATGGTCTCTGCTCCCAATTGAACAACGTAATAGGGCATCCATGCCACGCCAAAGAGGTTGACGAATATATCCGTTTTCTTGGGAGTGACGGTAACCTCTGTAATATCGTTGACCACATCGCCCCATCTGTCGTTTATCTCTGCAATTGCTTCTGCCCGTTGTTTCTCAAGATCGGCGATCTGTTGTTTATATTGCGCAATGGCGTCAATGGATTCTTCAACATCCGCCTTGGCTTTATTGGTAAGACGATTTTTCGAAAACTGAGAAGTAATACTTTTTCTACGACCAACACCAAACACACTGGCGCCTATTTCAAGCAGGTTAGTATTTTCCTCCCGTTTGCGACCCGCAAGTTCACTTTGATCCATTTGTAATTCGCGTTCTTCACGCGCGAGTTTATCACCCAACGTTTTTAGTTGACGATCAATAGTGGCAGTTGCTTTCGCGGTTTCAGCATCACGCGCATCGCTGGCGGCATCGGCACAGGCTTTCATAAACTCTGCCCGGCTTACATCGGGACCGGCATATACTTTCAAGGCTTCATTCGCGCGCGCTTTGATGGATGAATTACGGAAAACCCAATCAGCAAAATCCTTTTGCAGGGCAGTCATCAATTTGGAATCGTTCAAAGGCGAATCGATCGTGCCAAAACGCGATGAGGGACTCGGAGAAGTATCCATGTTTTCGAGTGCTTTACTGTTGAAGGAGTAATCATCCCAACGGATGGAGCCTCGTTTCTCAGGAGATGGGACGAAAGTGCCGCGTTTGACCTCGCTATCTACGCCAAGTTTACGGTCAAGGACTCGCACTTGCGCGGACGCCGCCAACGCAGGGCGATAGATCACGCCTTCGATCATCGCCTCCGCGGACATCGACTGCCCCGCGGCTTTGAAAGCTTCGGGGAGGCTGTAATTTTGCGGAAGGAAGTATTCCTTGATGGAAGCAGGGATGGTTGGTTTGGTCTGGCTACCCTCGGATTTTGGATTTACGATTTCAGATTTACGATTGGCGATTGGAGTTGAGGCAATAAAGGAGGGCGAAGCAGTTTCAGGAGAAGAAATGGTTTGGGAAACAGGAGCAGGCTCAGGCTGAGAGGGAAGCGTGAGGTCCGCATTGACGAGTTTGTTGAGGGCAGGGATTTGCGTCCGAGTCATGGGTCCGGCGAGATAGTTCATTGCCCAACGCGATTGGAATAGGGCAGGCTGTTTCGCGTGAATGTTATGCAAAACAAAGACGCGTTTACCCAGTGATGAGATCAGTTTATCGAAGACGCCGCGTGAGACGCCACCTGCCGCGCTCTCAAGACCATCTAACAAACGGTTTTTATCTTGTTCGGTTTGTAGTTTACCGATGAACCATGTGCCCGCATTGGAGAGGGCTTTGTAATCCACATCCACTGGGTTTTGCGTGGCGAGCAACAAACCCAAACCAAAAGCACGCGCACTTTTCAACATACGAAGGAGCGGTCCCTTGGATGACGGATTACGTTGTGGAGGCAGGTAACCATAGATCTCATCCATGTAAAGAAGCGCACGCAAAGAGGTTGCTCCAGCTTGGGTGCGCATCCACGTTTCAACCGCGGAAAGCAGAAGCGTGACGAAGAACATACGCTCAGCATCCGAGAGGTGGGCAAGGTAAAAAATGTTGTGACGCGGTCGCCCATCTTCGGTATAAAGCATCGAACCGATATCCAACGATTGACCCTGACGCCAAGTTTCAAACGCGGGTGAAGCGAGGATATTGTTCAACACCATTGCCAGTTCCATACGATCTTTTGCAGGAAAAAAGGTGTCTATGGGGAATGCGCCGAGTTTATCGAACGGAGGCGTTTGTGTTTGCAAGATGAGTTCGGTCAGGTCTACGTCCTTGCCTTTGCTCCACGCGTTCTCGAAAATATTGGCGAGCAAAATATGTTCGCGCGAACGAAGCGGATCGATATCTTCGTATCCAACAAGTCCAAGAAGCGCCGTGACCGTACTGGAGATATTTTCTCGCAAGGCTTCACGATTCTCGTTCCATGAGAGTGCAGGCGCGGCAAGCGACGACAGTACGCTGACGGGAATCCCTGAATCGGAGCCGGGAGTATAGATAGCAAACTGTGCAGAGTTCTTGAGTGCAAGCACACGTTCCTGGGTGATGCCCCACTCGTTTAACCCATTGCGCCATGAAAGGGCTGTTTCCATTGCAGATTGTTCGATGGTTTTACCAGATCGACGAGCCTGTTCAGAATCAATCCAGGGTTGAAAGTCTTGTGGCGCAAGATCGGGAAAGTGCAATAGTAAATTGGTGAGGTCACCTTTAGGGTCAATGATGATGGCGGGAATACCTTTGAGCGCGGCTTCTTCAAGCAAGGCAATACACAACCCTGTTTTACCTGAACCCGTCATACCCGTAACAACTGCATGAGTAGTCAAGTCTGCGGGGTCATAAGTGACCTGGGTATTTGTCAGGGCTTGTTTGATGGGGTCGTACGCGCGTCCAAGATAAAAGTTCGAGTCGGTCATAAGAGTCTCCTGCGCGAAATAATAGAACGAACGTGCTACACTATTAATGTACTCGATTTTTGCGCTTCTTACAAGGAACTCTTAATTAAAAATGCGGAGGGATCATTCTTCGTAAAATCAGTCGTTGCCATGATCTTCATCTCCGGAATGATCATCTTTACCCTCATTTTTGGTTTTTCCACCGTCTTTCTCTTTATTATCATCACTCGTAATGTCCCCGCCGACGGAAACATTATTTTCGGGATCAATTTTCGATGTACTTGTCGGCTGGATGATAATCGCTTCGCCCGCGGACTTTTCGCCTGAGTCTTCTTCAATTTGCGGGGTTGGTGCTTCAAGGTCTTCCTGCTCAAGCTCGTCTTCATTATCATTCGCTGGCGGTATTTTTGCACCAGAAGGTAACAACTCGATCCTTTCGGCGATCACCGTGTAATCATTTTGCGCGACGCCGACCACGCGCACTCCATCATTGACAACCACCGACTGGCCAGGCAAACGCGTGTCCGCTGAGATAAGGACCGGGATTCCTGCAACCAGCCACTCGCTCCCATTTTAACTCGTGACATATCCTGGAAATCCACGCTGGCAGAACGTCCTTCTGTAAATAGTTCATTCAATTCATCGAGCCGTTCGTGTTCGTGTTCGAGTTCCAATTCACCACGCTTCTGCGCATCAAATGTGAGGAGAAGTAAGGTATCCTCCCAAGTCCGTTTGACAGGATACAGATTGTCGCCAGGAAGGGAATTCGAAGACGCACGCACCAAACCCGTTCCACTGACGAAAAGCACCGCCACGACCATCAGAGTTACCAACGCGCGCCGCAAGGGAACAGACCAGATACGGTGCGATTTGGGTTTGACCTTTCCTGCGCGCAATTCGGCGGCATGTTGAAGCAACTTTGCACGAGTGCGTCTCACCGTATCCTGCGATGGACCCGTCCCAGCCATCGCCTTTGCCTTGACCGATGCTTCCAGCATGGGGCGCAATTCCTTGGCAAGGTCAGGATAGCGGGACAGAAGGGTGTCAATATCCATACCATGTTCGATCTCTCTTAAACAAATTTCTAAAGTTTCATATAAGTCATTCATTGGTTCACCTCCCCGATCTGGCGCTGGAGTGCGGCAAGCGCCCTGAACTGGAGAGCTTTCACAGCATTTACTTTCTTCTTCATGTAAGTTGCAGTTTCTTCGAGGGAGTATCCCTGCCCAAATCGAAGAGCCAACACATCCTGTTGCTCAGAGGTTAATTGAGCATAGGCTGCTTGCACCATTCGATTTTGTTCCCGTAGATCCACTTCAGCATGGATTCCAGCAGCACCGTCTGGCATCGCATCAGATAAAGCCTCAGTGGGTCTGCGATACTGACGGCGCAAATGATCGTTGACCGCGTTCGAAGCCGTGGCGATCAACCAGCCTTTGAGGCTGGTCCGCGGTCCCTGCTTCTTTTGGACAGCTTCGAGCAGGCGCACAAAGACATCGCTTGCAATATCCTCGGCAACCGCATCATCGTTGATTCGATAACGGATATAACGATAGACTTCGGAAAAGAACTGATCGTAGATGACGCCGATGGATTGCAAATCCAGTTTCTGCAATCCGTTCAACGCATTCTGTTCATCATAAATTGACATAATGGAGGCGGATCCCCGCAAACGGTTTGATGTGAAAAAGGTTGCTCTAATGTACATATTCAGTATATCATCACTGGAAAATTCATTTACCGAGGGAAATGAATGACGGCGACACGATCATTTAAAGGAGCGCATGGATGGTCTCAATATAGCAGTCGGCGTATATGGGAAAAAGTTACGGGTTAAAAAGAAACCTCCCGCGGCTGCGCGAGAGGCGATGAAGAGTCTAATTCAAATAGGTCAAACCGATGGATTATCAAGTCTGATACCATGACCGCGTACGGTATTGATGTATTGATGTGTTGGGTCAAGCCCGGCAATCCGTTCGCGCAAACGTCGTATCAACGCGTCCAGCGCTTGATCGGAGACACCCGCCATCTGGTCATCCCCCCAAACGATAGCGACAAGATCAGGACGGCTGACAACCTGTCCCTCTTTTTCATATAACAACCATAATAATTTGAATTGCTGGGCAGACAACGATGGCACAAGCTGTTGTTGATTAACCCACACCCGCCGTGACTTCAGATCCATCATCAAACGCCCATGCTGAGGCATACCATCAAGCAAAGGCGTGGTGGCATCAGAGATAAGGAACATAAACTGCTGTGTTATGGCAATGGAAACCATGTCGCCATCCTGCAAAACAACCGGGGCAGTTAAAGATATTCCGTTATGCTGTGTACCGTTCTTGCTCCCCAAGTCTTCGAGTATGACACCCTCTGTTGTTGGTGTAAGTCGTGCATGAAAACGTGACACCTGCCGATCGGCAATCACCACGTCACATGTGGACTCCCGACCCAATACAATGGGTTGCTCCAATTGCCAACGCTGACCCTTCAACGGTCCTTCCTGCGCCACCAGCAATGGATAATCTTCCTGCGTTTTCTTCATAAAAGTCTCATCGGTTTAACCAACCGCGATAATGGAAAGTAGTATATTATAATACTATAGCATAAACACGCGTTTCTGTGCAGAATCACGCCGAAATATTCCGTCAGTTACGCACATCAGCCTGACAAGATGGTCAAAAGGAGAACATTGCTGCCATCCCTCAAGAACGGGGAGGTATTGCGCGGCCGATATAGGATCATTGAGCGGGTCGGACAAGGCGGCATGGGGTCCATTTACCTGGCCGAGGATACACGTCTCAAAGGTCGTCAATGCGCGTTGAAGGAAGTCGAATATGACCGCGCCCTTCCGGACAACATAAGAGATGAAGCCCGCGACCAGTTCCTGCGTGAGGCGACTGTTCTTGCGCGTCTTGATCACCCCAATCTTCCGAAAGTCTCCGACTTTTTCTCCAATGATTCGCGCGATTATCTGGTGATGGATTATGTCCCTGGCAAAGACCTGCGCACCCTTATGCTGGATGCGCGGCGCAACAAGAGATTCCTTTCAGAAAAAGACGTGCTCTCCTGGGCGGAACAGATCGCCAACGCATTGACATTTCTGCATAGTCAGGAACCTCCGATTGTCCATCGCGACATCAAACCCAGCAATGTTAAAGTGATGTCGCATGGCTTGATCAAACTTGTGGATTTCGGACTTGTAAAAATCCTTGCCCCTGAAGAAGTGACCATTACCGTCATTCAGGGACAGGGCACAGCTCTCTACACTCCCCTCGAACAATATGGCGGGAACGATACGCACACGGATATTCGTTCAGATGTATATTCCTTCGGCGCAACCTTATATCATCTATTGACCAATGAATCACCTGCGGATGCCCGAAAACGCTTCCTCTCGCCCGAAAGCCTGATCCCGTTACGACAGATCAATCCCGCTGTTTCCACGCGCACCGAAAGAGCCGTCTTATGGGCAATGTCGCTGCACCCCGATGAACGACCTGAGTCAATCAATGACTTCCGCCAGGCTTTGCTCGGATACCGCGAATCGCCCACCCTTCCTCTGCCTGTACGACACGCCCGCCCACAACCCCTACTGGACTATCTCTCACATCCCCCTGAAGCAACGCTTGCGTGGAGCGCCACTGTATTATTACTCCTCAGCCTGCTTGCGACTCTTGTTCACTGAACCAGCGCGCCCAGACCCACGTTAGGATAATACCCAGAGCTTCTCCTGCCAGTGTAAATAACAAAACACCGAACGCGCCGCCGGATTCTGAACCAATCCATGCCGTCGCAAAAGGGAATCCCAAGGCAAGATAGTTATACGCGCCAAGTCCGCCGATCAACACCGCTAGGGCGAATCGTAAACCCCAACGGGGTGACACAACGCGGCTGACAGCCCAAAACGTAAGAAGTGCGCTTCCAAAGAGAGCCAGTAAAACAAGGAGCCAGACCCCAATGCGCGGGTATCCATCGGGTGAGACGAGATCATTTTCAACAACCACAGTGGGAGTTGGCGGGATGATTTCGCGCGTTTCGGTAACTTCAGGCACAACCACGGTTACAGCCACACCCTCGCCCGTAGCATCGAACTGCAAAACATCCGAGACCACAGCAGGCTCACTCACGACATGGATCTCAACTTTACCGGGCTTGTCAATGGTAAATGAAGCCTGTGCAAGACCATCCAATGTTGTTGTCTCCACCTGCTGAAGAATGTTCCCCTCATCATCACGCGTAGACATGCTAAAACGCACCGGGGTCGCGTCAGGGACAACATGACCGTTATGATCCATGATCGGTCCCGCGCGAACTGAGATCGTTTTCCCGATCTTGTATAAAAGGGTGGGTGTCGGTTCTGGAGTGAGGGTTTCACTTACTTCTGTGGCGGGAACCTCTGTTTGAGCCAAACTCAAAGGAATGACCTGTGCAGGGTCGGGTGAGGTCTGCGTAATAAGATCATATCCAACCGCCGGAATGGAAACAGGTGCAGAACCCTGAAGCGGGACCTGCTGGAAGAGCAAACGCGCGGCAACATCCACGAATTCAGGTTGTTTACTATAAAGCGCGTAATACGCCGTCAACTTTGAAATATCTGTCGCGTCGAGATAATATGGAGCAGTAAAAGAAAAGAGGATGATATTCTTAGCCCGAATTAAATTCGGTTTTTCAGAGAAGAAGCGTCTCAGGAGGTCAAGCTGTCCATCTCCCACATCACTCAGAGATAACACGATCCACGATGCGTTGCTCAATGCAGACTCAATGTTGGTCTCTGTAGTTCCTTCAAGCATTAATTCCAATTCATCAAGCGAAAACGAACTCAATCGATTGGTCAGCACCTGGCCACTTCCATTGGGACCATATAAACGCAGGACTGTTTTTTGGAACGTATCCACCGCAAACGTATTCCGCTCCAAACAGCCGCTACATTGTTTGTAGGAAGCCGTATCGGTCAAAAACACAATCCGTTCCACCTGGCTCGGAGGGGCAGGCAGCAGCGTATTCAACTCCTGTGGATCAGGGCTGATCAGCGTTGCAGCATTGCGCGCCACATCGAATGTGATCTGCTGTGAAGAACCAATATCTGCCAACGCGTTCTCAGGCGGATTCACATCGGAAATGTTGAACTCAGCATACATACTGAATTTCTTTGTCAAAATCCTGATCACCGCCGCATCCACCTGGCGGGCAAAAACCTGATCATTTCGATATTCCTGTGCAAAAGATTCAAGAATTCGCAGAGTTGCCAAATAGGTATTATCGGTTTCGTCCGAGACGATATTCCCCAAATAAAGCAGATCATTCCCAGCCAGGAATGCATCGCGTACCACCACACGCGGGGAAAAAATTTCCCCGCCTTGTGAATAAAAATCACGCACCGCTTTACTTCCGAGGTCATCACTTGCCACCAAACCACCATTCTCACGCCAGGCGGAGAACTGAGGCAAGGCAAGGATCGTGGATAACGCGGTCGCATCAAAGCTGACCGGGCGCGTCGTTGCACGAATATTTCCCTGAAACCCCTGGTAACGAATATGCGATACAAGTAGACCATCTGCATTTGCCGCAGGTTCAGATGAATTTGTCACTGTAAAGAATGGAGTTAATTCAACCTGCTTCAATTGCTCCAAAGATTTTCGGACTGTGGCAACCTCCTCTTCAGGCGAACGGTCTGAATCGCCGCGTCCGGGGAAATGTTTGGCAATTACCATCATTCGTCCATTGCTTCCTAAATGTAACCCCGTGATGTACGCAGCACCCATCTCCCCCACCCAGAATGGATCGCCGCCAAAGACCCGTGTTCCCAGATCGGTTTGCGCAGATGGATTGGGTGATTCAACCACATCCAGTGAAGGTCCAAGTAATAGATTAAATCCAAGCGCGGATAGCTCATTGCCGAGGACAAACCCAGTCTGTTCTGCCAGGTCTGTTCGCCAGGTTGCACCAATCGCCATCTCATTCGGGAGGCCTGTCAGCCCGCTCAAAATTTGATCGCGCGGTGCGCTATCGCCTTCCTGAGAAACCCCAACAAACAAGGGAACGTATACGGATTGATTGCCAAGTCCTTGAGAGGGGGCAACCGTCGCATCCCATTCGATGTTTTGCAAATTTTCGATCAGTTGCCGGGCTGATACAACGGTATCCGGTTCGGCAACAAAATTATCATTCTTCACGGTCAGAATCACTCCACCCACATGGTGATTCATGATCAGGTCATAGATCCGGGACGTCTCATTTGTATCTGTGCCGCTGAACGTGACCAAAAATAATTGTCCCACTCGTTCCTCAGGGGTCATCGAAGTCAACGCCTTCTGTACCTGCGCAGAGGGAGGCTCGGCTTGGGCTGACGCGCCAACCATTGGTCCAAGAAGGGCTGCGATGAACGTCAACAGGATCAGCCAACGAAGGGGTTTATTCAAGTCCATCACACCCCTCACACAAAACCACGCTTCCTCCCCAGACTTTAGCTTGCCCGGCGCGAAAAGGATTTGATCTCATCTTCATTTTGATTCTCCCCTTACCCTGAGAGCCAATTGTGGGTCATCGGTAAAGATGGCATCCACACCCCAACCAAACAGGCGGTGCATATCGTTTTCCGCATTGACCGTCCATACATGGATACGCTTCCCTAAACGATGCACACGCTGCACCTGCTCATGTGTCACATCCTTAAGATTGGGATGTAACGCCTGATACTTTCCAAAGGAGAAACCGAACGAGCGCGACCACGCGCCAAGGAGTCCATTCAACGCCAGCAACCCACTCGGCACTTCGGGCAAATAACTGCGAGCGCGGGAAAGGTTGGAGGAGAAGAAGGATGAGAACAATACGTATTTCTGCATGTTGAATTTTTTGACCAGCATACAAACGGTTTCAACCAAATGGTCACGCGGCGTGTTGTAATTGGTCAGTTCCACATTGATGAATGTTCGTTTCCCCAGGGTTTCAAATACCTCTTCAAGCGCAGGAATTTTCTCTCCCGCATATTTCTCTGAAAAGAAACTGCCCGCGTCTAATGAACGCATCTCATCAAGTGATAGAGCTTTTACGCGCCCTGCTGTGCCTGTGGTTCTATTCATGGTCGCATCGTGAATGACGACGGCCCTTCCGTCCGCGCTTAATTTGACGTCCAGCTCGATGCCGTCTGCGCCTTCAGCCAGCGCCAATTCAAACGCGGCAAGCGTATTCTCAGGCGCATGAGCAGACGCGCCGCGATGAGCGAAAATAGCAGGTTGAGGCAGGGTATTTATCATCATAAAAAATGAACGGATTACGCACTCCAAGATCTTATGCGTAATCCGTCATGCGCAATGAAAATCAAGAAATTAAATATCCACAAAGTAGGCCTGCGCTGCGCGGTCGAGCATATCACGATTCATCACCGGCGGAACAGAGAGGTAACTCGAAATATCAAGGATCTGGTCACATAGATCGCGCGGATGGGAGGCGCGTAATTTCCGATTGCGTTTGATATACCATTCCTGCAAAAGATATGCCAATCCCTGATCGCTGTATTCTACCTTCTTATCTTGTGCCACGCGCTTGAAGATCTCGCGATACTCTTCATAGGACGGATCGCCGATCTCGATCTTGTGACGCAGGCGGCGGAGGAAGGCTTCGTCCACAAGGTCTTTTGGCGGGAGATTGGTCGAGAACACGATCAAAACGTCGAAGGGCACTTCAACTTTTCGTCCGTTATGAAGCGTGAGAAAGTCCATCCGGTTTTCAAGCGGGACGATCCAACGATTGAGCAGGTCACGCGGGCGGACTTGTTGTCGTCCAAAATCATCGATCAGAAGGATGCCGCCATTGGCTTTGACTTGAAATGGCGCCTCGTAGAATTTATGAACATCGTCATAAACAAGATCCAAACCCTCAAGGGTCAATTCACCGCCTACAACAATGAATGGGCGACGAATCTTTACCCAGCGCGGGTCACGCCGTTGACTTGCCCGCAAATTTCCTGTACCCGATGCGGTTGTTACGCTATCGGCCTCAGGTGCAAGCGTATGACTGACTGCATCATAAACTTTGATTACCTGTCCATCAAGATATAAAGCGTACGGAACATACATGGCCTGGCTCAACACAAGGTTGCCAAACGCACGCGCAACGCTGGTCTTACCATTGCCCGGAGGGCCATACATAAAAATGGATGTACCCGAATTAAGCGCAGGACCTAATCGCTGAAAAGTAGTTTCGGAAATTACCAACTGCGAAAGGATTTGACGCATTGTGCGCGTGGTGACCGACATACGACCCGTCTTTTGCTTTCGAATTGCCTCGTTATAAACCGCAAACGGTACCGGGGCGGCGCCTGCATACTGACTGCGTTCCAACGCTTCGCGTGCACGCGTGGTGCCCGCGCTTGTTATGCCATAGGTATAAGCTCCTTCTCCCAGTCCACCTTGTGAAGATTTAACCTCAATCATCTTTTCGCGTTTTAGAGATTCGAGAATTCCATCTGTGACCCCGGCAAAAGGCAGGGCAAGCATTTCTGCAATCTTAAAACCACTTACATATCCCTGTGAGTAAAGAACTTTCAGGGTTAGATCCTGCAGCCAGAGGACGGAAAGACCGGTATCTTCCACTGAATTGATCGGCGGAGGCGTGAATAAAGCCGTGCCCACGGATGGTCGCAAGCCGGGATTTGTCATAACACCTCCGATGACGGGATATTGAAGGGAATAAAGTAGCCAATCACATCCAAATTATACTGCCTCTTGAACCAATGTACACTTCAATTCGATGACATCTATGGTTCGGTAATATCGTATATAATCTGAAACACCATGAATCTATCCGTTATCATCCCTGTGTACAACGAGGCAAAAAACATCGAGGAGATCATCAAGCGCGTCCAGGCCACCAAACTCGCGTCAGAGATCGTGGTTGTGGATGACGCATCACAAGACGGCACGCGCGATATCCTAAAAAAAATGGATGGCAAAAAAAAGGTGCACATTCTCCTTCATGAGAAAAATCAAGGGAAGGGAGCGGCAGTAGCTACCGGAATAAAAGCAGCCAAAGGCGATGTACTGCTGATCCAGGATGCTGATCTTGAATACGACCCGCGTGATTACCCGATGCTATTGCAGCCAATCAATGAGGGAATCGCAGATGTTGTCTACGGCTCCCGCTTCCTTGGCGGACCTCATCGCGTGACCATGTTCTGGCACCTGGTCGCCAACCGACTACTGACCACCATGACCAACATCCTCTACAACACCATCCTGACAGATATGGAAACTGGTTACAAAGTCTTTCGCCGCGATGTCATTGAAGGGATGACGATCAAGGCAAAACGATTTAATTTTGAGCCTGAGTTCACAGCCAAGATACTCAAGAGCAAACACCGCATTTTTGAAGTGCCGATCTCGTTCAATCCGCGTGACTATTCTCAAGGCAAGAAGAT
Source organism: uncultured Chloroflexia bacterium (assembly GCA_963753655.1). Classification (GTDB taxonomy): domain Bacteria; phylum Chloroflexota; class Anaerolineae; order Anaerolineales; family Villigracilaceae; genus Defluviilinea. Next base: position 286,984 of record CAVWDB010000006.1, on the reverse strand, counting down.
CAAGCTAAAAGATGCTTTTGAAGCCGTTTGGACCTTGCTCAAATATAGATTTGTAGATTAACAATGGAAGGTATTACATTACATAGAAACGCCTTCATGTTCTACTTCTCAACGGTCACCTTATATTCAAAAGCATAATCCCCTCAAGGTCGCAATAACCGTATCGGTATCCGTTTCCATTTTTGGTGTGGGACCAGATGCTTCCGACGTCAGTGGGATCATTCCCGGTAATAGACAAGACATAATAAACAGCACACTCACTGCAAGAATCAAAAGTTTTGATACATTCACTTTGGCTCTCATAAGCCGCCTCCGTTTGAATAGGCGGATTATAAACACATTGTTGAGGTTGATGAAGGAAGTCGCTGTATAATTTAGTGTATGGATGACTTCCAAACTAAAATTCAAGCGGAATTTGAAAAAGCAAATCAAGCCCACGCGAAAGGCAATGAGGGACAAGCCCGCGTCTGTGCACGCCGCGCAGCAGGAGTTGCGGCGCGTGAGTATTTTGCGCGGCAGGGGAAAACTTTCCGCACACCGAGTGCGTATGACCTGCTCAATGAATTAGCTCATGAGGCAGGCATATCAAGTGAATTGCGTCAATCTGCTGAATATTTGATTTTGCGCGTGAATGAGGAGTTCAAACTTCCGATGGATGTGGATTTGATCGAAGAGGCGAGAAAGTTGTGCAAGGGATTGTTGAATACATAGACCCTAAAGGTCTTGAAGACCTTTAGGGTCTTCTTGTTTTATCAAACTTACATCATATTCTTCCGCCACACCAGATAGAAGAATGCGCGGGCAAGGGTGATGATCACCAGCAACCCAGACATCACTCCCCCAAAAACAAGGAACATTCTTTTCCAATCGCGCAATCGTGAAGCGATCTCTTCGCGGAAGGGTGTGTACATCCGTTCGCGCAGGCGTTGGACAACATCGTTGGGAAGCGGAACCGGCTTGAGGGTCCCAGCCAGATGCGCTTCGAGTTCATTGATTTGATCGTCAGATACTTTTGTCTTTCGTTTGTTCATAGTTTTACTCATACATCGTTGGTTAAGTAGCCGAAGGGCGTACACCTGCACCCACCACAGGTGCGGTGTCGAAACCACCGGATCACTCACCATCCAAATTTATATTCTGGTCACCCAATTGTTCACGGAGCGCCAAAAGCGTTCGATGATAGAGGCTTTTCACTGCACCCTCACTGCGTCCCATGATTGCACCGATCTCCGCATTCGACATGTTCTCAACAAACTTGAGGATAAGAAGATTCTGTCGTTCCGAAGGCAGGCGCCGGATGTGACGGAGAAGCGTTTCCTGTTCCTGTGAATGGACAAGATTCCGCTCTGGGTGATTACCCTTTGTGGGAAGAACAGGCAGATCATCCAACGGGATTTCCTGCTTGCGGCTTCGATCACGATGCCAATTGGCAACCAAATTATGTGCAATACGATATAACCACGCAGAAAAAGGAACGCCTCGGTCGGTATACTTTTGGATGTGATTCATCGCCCGTTGAAAAACGCGGGCAGTCAGATCCTCCGCATCATGAAGGTTTCCTGTTCGGTAATACACGTAGTTGAAGATGCGGTCTATATAACGTTCGTAAAGTTGACCGAACGCATCCCGGTCACCCTGTGAGGCAAGCGACAGCACCTCTTCTTCGTTGAAATCTAGCTCCGGCAATTATTGATCCTACCGGCAGGGCTAATACAAATAACCCCAACGGATTTTAGAAGTTGCAGGGAGTATAACATGCAACATTTTAATTCCATTACACCCTCCCGTTGGTTAAAGTAGGCGGCGAGATTCCAATGTGTCTTTGCAAGACTACTCGACCGTACTGCATCGTGCCATTGGTATAATAAAAGATTGCTTTTCCAGCGAAATTATCATAAATGAAACAGATGTGCTATAATTAAATTTTCCAAGGAGAAACATGACATTCAACACCATTCGCGTGGTCGGTGCACGCGTGCATAACCTTAAGAACATCACCGTTGAGCTTCCCCGCGATAAGTTTGTGGTTATTACGGGTTTATCGGGTTCAGGCAAGTCGTCGCTTGCCTTCGATACCATTTTTGCAGAGGGACAGCGCCGCTACGTGGAATCACTCTCCGCGTATGCGCGTCAGTTCATCGGGCAGATGGATAAGCCGGATGTGGATTACATCGAAGGACTCTCTCCCGCCGTCAGCATCGACCAGAAATCCACCTCGCATAATCCCCGTTCGACGGTGGGTACCGTTACCGAGATCTATGACTACATGAGAACTCTTGTTCGCGCGCGTCGGTATTCCCCACTGCCCCATCTGCGGACGTGAAGTCGTCAAACAATCCGCACAGGAGATCGTGGATAAGGTCGAGCAACTTCCCAACGGGACACGCGTCCTCATCCTTGCTCCGCTCGTACGCGCCCGCAAAGGGACCTATCAAGCCGTGTTCGAGGAGATCCGCAAAGCCGGTTTCACCCGCGCCCGCGTGGATGGCAATGTCCATTCACTGGATGACGAGATCGAACTCGACCGCTATAAACAACATACCATTGAAGCGATTGTTGACCGTCTCGTTATTACACAAGAGGGCGATAAGGAAGAAAAGAAGTCTGCGCTCACCCGGTTGACTGACTCCATTGAAACCGCTCTCAAGTTCGGCGAGGGCTATATTACCGTTAACCTTGTTGATAAAAAGGAAGATATCAACTTTTCTGAACATCTCGCCTGCCCCGAACATGGCGTCAGTATTTCGGAAGTGGAACCGCGCACCTTCTCTTTCAACACACCTCAAGGCGCCTGCCCGGATTGTCAGGGACTCGGCTCAAAACTGGAGATCGACCCTGAACGAATCATCCCGGACAATGAGCGGTCATTGAATGAGGGAGCGATTGCAAGCATGGAGTGGAGCGGACCCAAAGAAGAAGGCGGCTACTACTGGCAGGGACTCGAGGCCGCGGCGCGTCACTTCAAAATCGATCTCGATAAACCTGTCAAGGAATTAACAACAGACCAACTAAATATTATTTTATATGGCACAGGCGAGAAACAGATCCAAATGCTGTACAAAAACGCAAGCGGAAATGAATTCAAGTTCACACGCGCCTTTGAAGGTGTCATTACCAACCTCGAACGCCGTTATCGTGAGACAAATTCCGAATGGATGCGCGAGAAGATCATCCGAGTTTATGTCTGACCGCCCTTGCCCCACATGCAAAGGGAAACGCCTCAACCCGTCCGCGCTGGCGGTGACGGTGGACGATATTAACATCGTCGAAGCAAATTCCTGGCCCGTGTTGAAGACATTGGAATGGGTCAAGAAGATCACAGGCAAGAATTCTCCGCTCACATCGAAACAAAAAACGATCGCAGAACGTGTTTTGAAGGAAATACACGAACGCCTGAACTTCCTCGTCAATGTCGGTTTGGATTATCTAACCCTCAACCGTTCAGCTACTACTTTGTCCGGTGGCGAAGCACAACGCATTCGCCTCGCGACACAAGTCGGCTCACGGCTGGTTGGCGTGTTGTACGTGTTGGACGAACCGTCCATTGGGCTTCATGCACGCGATAACAAAAGATTATTGGATACACTCAAAGGTCTGCGTGACTTGGGCAACACCGTATTGGTTGTAGAACATGACGATGAAACCATCCGTGAAGCAGATTGGATCGTGGACCTGGGCCCTGCCGCAGGCGAGCACGGAGGGCGAGTCATCGCAGAGGGAACACCAAAGCAGATCCTGGCGCACCCAAAGTCATTGACAGGACAATATCTCTCGGGGCGGAAGCAGATCGAAATCCCAAAAAAGAGGCGTGAGGGGAATGGCAAAACGCTGAAGATAGTGGGCGCCTCTGCAAATAATTTAAAGAATATTGATGTTTCGATCCCGTTGGGAGAGTTGGTCTGTATCACGGGTGTTTCCGGTTCAGGCAAATCCACATTAATGAGCGACATCCTTTACAACGAACTCGCTGCAAAATTGATGGGAGCACGGACATCCTCCGGTGAACACCAGAAAGTCGAGGGCATTGAACATCTCGACAAAATCATCAACATTGACCAGTCGCCCATCGGACGCACACCGCGCTCGAACCCGGGAACATATACAGGCTTGTTCGATGAAATCAGAAAGTTGTTTGCGGAATTACCCGAAAGTAAAGTGCGCGGCTACAAGCCGGGGCGTTTCTCTTTCAATGTGCATGGTGGGCGTTGTGAAGCCTGTCAGGGACAGGGTGAGCTGCGTATCGAAATGCAGTTTTTGCCGGATGTGTATGTGCCGTGTGATGTCTGTCACGGTAAACGCTTCAACCGCGAAACCTTGCAGGTATTGTTCAGGGATAAGTATTCGATTTCGGATGTACTTGATATGACCGTTGATCATGCGCTTGAGGAATTCAAGAATTACCCCCCCATGCAAAACAAATTGAAGTTATTACAGGAAGTGGGACTTGGCTACATCCGCGTCGGGCAGCCGGCGACAACCCTTTCAGGCGGCGAAGCACAGCGCGTAAAACTCTCAAAAGAACTCTCTCGCCGCGCAACCGGAAGGACACTTTACGTACTGGATGAGCCGTCCGTTGGTTTGCACGCGGCAGATGTGCATAAGCTGATCGAAGTACTGCAACGATTAGTGGATACTGGCAATTCGGTATTGATCATTGAGCACAATCTCGATATTGTGAAAGTGGCAGACTGGCTGATTGATCTTGGTCCCGAAGGCGGCGACAGAGGCGGCGAATTGGTCGCAGAGGGAACGCCCGAGCAAGTGATGAAGGTCAAGAAGTCCTATACGGGGCAATTTTTGAAGACGCATTTGAAAGTGAGGCAATAGACAGGTATACACATGAACAAGTCTACTACTTGTGTACCTGCCTCTGCCCCTATTTTCCCTTCCACACAACTCATCATTTTCAGGTAGAATTATTTCACCGCATAAGGTGGGAGCAATCTCATGGTATGCGCTTTTTTATAAAGGAAACTCACATGCTCAATCGAACGCCACCTAATAAACCCATCAACACTACGAACGTCATCAATTCGTATCGAAAACGAAGAATGCAAAGGGGACCCTTCCTGGTCTACGGAGCCATTGGCTTGGTTGTGATCGGGATCATCCTGCTTGTCGTCTGGCTAATGCAACCCGACCAGCCGCTCGGCGCCATGTTCGCCACCGAAACACCCACGGCCACAGCCACGTTCACAGCCACTAACACCTCCACGCCGACAGTGACAGCTACCGCCACCGAAACGCCCACCGAGACGTTGACCCCCACACCGTCTGAGCCATTCCCCTATATCATCCAACAAGGCGACACGCTGTCTGCCATCGCCGAGAAATTCAATTTGGGAGACGATGGCGTTTTGCTGATTTATTATCAGAATCCTCAAATCCAGGCGGATTTCGGCGGAAATATCCAGGAAGGACAGACAATCCTCATCCCCATTCCAGGCACCATTCTGCCAACCCGCACGCCCATCCCTCCAAATCTCCCACGAGGTACAAAGATCGAATATTCTGTTCTGGCAGGTGACACCTTGGCAGGGATTGCCGCCAAATTCAATAGCAAAACGGAAGATATTATCACCCTCAATAAGATAGAGGATGCAAATGCTCTTAACGTTGGAGACGTGCTACAGATCCCCGTCAATCTCGTGACCGCGACCGCCACGCTTCCCTCCACATCCACGCCTGTTTCGCCGACTGTTGAAGGACAATCAACCCAGGCTACCGCCGCTGCAACCTCCGCGTCCGGCAATAGCGGGTCTACGGCATGTACAGGCACAGGGAACGAATCCTTCGTAACCGAATTGCAAACCCTCATCAACGATGAGCGCGCCAAAAACAATCTACCAGCATTGACCATTAATCAAAAACTGGTTTTATCCGCGAACAGCTATGCAACAGACATGCTTTGCAACAACTACTTCAGCCCCATCGGCTTGGATGGTTCCACTGCCAAGAGTCGTGCTGCCGCACAGGGATACTCTGCATCTGTCATCGCTGAAAATCTCTACGCTTTGCACCCTGCGTATGGCATCAATCCTCAGCTTGCATTCAACTGGTGGATGAAGAATTCAGAATATAGTGCAAACATCCTGAATCCGAATGTGACTGAAATGGGTGTCACCTACGTTTCAAACGAAAATACCCTCTTTGGCGCGTATTTCGTTGCGATATTCGCCAAACCATAGCTTTTTCTGGACAAATCAGAAAGCCTCATGTACAATAGCGCTCCTGCGGCGGCGCAAAAGAACCGTCATTAAATTAAGAAAGGCAAGCAATTTCGGAGGAAGACCTTGGCTAACATTAAGTCTCAAATCAAACGTAACAGACAGAACGAGAAGCGTCGATTGATCAATCGCACTACACGCGGCGCGGCGCGTACCGCTGTCAACCAGGCTCGCGCCGCTTTTGAAAAGAACGCGCCTGAAACAAGAGAAGTCATCTTGAAGGCGATCAGTGAACTGGATAAAGCTGTGGGAAAAGGCGTGATCCACAAGAACAATGCCGCGCGTCGTAAAAGCCGCTTGATGAAGAAACTCGCTTCATTCAACCCCGAAGAAGCGGCTGCTGAAACGACCACATCAAAGAAGACTGCAAAGAAGTAGTCTGAACAATAAAGTACATTAAGCCACATTGCGGGAGTCGAAAGGCTCCCGCTTTTGTTTAACAAAAAGATGTTTTCGTAACGCGACACTCATGTCGCCTTTTGATCGCACCCAATTCGCTGTTAGGGAGATAAATCTCGCATTACACATAAATCCTGAATGATATAATCCAAAAACTATGTTCAACGATATCCAACAAATCATCGAAGAAAAAATAAAAGCCTTTTGCTACGCGAACGATATTGCGCTTGCGACCCTCAAATGGACAGCCATTCCCTTTTCAGGCGAATGGGGAACGTCCACATCTTTTTTCCAGACCGCGGCAAATGAAGCAAAACTTGGCAAGGGAAATAAAGTCCCAGTGCCGCAAAAGGCTCAGGAAATTGCAGAGCAGGTCAAGGGTCAGATCGGAAGCGTGGAGGGAATCAGCCACATCGAAGCAGTCAAAGGCTATCTCAATGTCTACTTTAAAACATCCGATTATGCCCGCCGAGTTGTGGACGAAGTGCTCGCCTCCAAATCTGACTTTGGGCGGGGCGCGCCAAAAAGTGAACGGGTCATGGTCGAATATGCCCAGCCGAATACACATCACTCATTTCACATTGGTCATTTTCGCAACACGATTCTAGGTGAAGCGCTTGCGCGTCTCACGGAGTTTGCAGGATACGAGACAACCCGCGCATCCTACCCCGGCGACCTGGGACTTGGCGTCATCACTGTGATGTGGATCTACGATAAGTTTTACAAGGGACAGGAACCGCAGGGCGTACACGAGCGCGGTCAATGGTTGTTGAAGTTATATGTAGAAGCAACCAACCTGCTTGAGAAGAAAGAAAACGAAACACCGGAACAGACCGCGCAACGCGAAGCATACGATGCAGAACGCCGAGAGATGTACCAAAAATGGGACAAGGGCGATCCATATGTTCGAGAGCTATGGCACGTAACCCGTGAATGGAGTCTCGAAGAACTGCGTGCTGTACTGGACATGATGGATGTGAAGATGGACGTCTGGTTCTATGAATCGGAAGTGGACGAGCCATCGAAAGCCATTGTTGAAGAACTCGTCAAAAAGGGAATAGCGGACGATGAACGCCCAAGCGGCGGCGCAGTGATCGTGAAGATCGATGAAAAACTTGGACTAACCAAGGAAAAGTACAGATCGAACATACTTTTACGTTCAGATGGAACAACCTTATATCTCACCAAGGACCTGGCTTTGGCAAAAGTCAAGTTCGAGCAATATCATGTGGACCGTTCGATCTATGTTGTGGATGTGCGTCAATCCCTACACCTACAACAGGCATTTGCCATTTTGAAATTATGGGGCTTTCCGCAGGCAGATAAATGCTACCACCTGGGGTATGGTTTTGTAAGCCTGCCCGAGGGAGCTATGTCGGCGCGGCGCGGACGCGTGGTGCTGTTCAAAAATGTCTACGATGAAGCAGTGAAACGTGTGCTGGCGGTTGAATCGGAAAAAAGTGGAAACATTCCAGAGGTCGAACGTGAAACAATTGCCCAGCAGATTGGCTTGGGCGCCTTGGCATACTCGATGCTGTCCGTGGATAACAACAGGGATATTGTATTCGACATGAATGAAGCTCTGTCCTTTGACGGTAGAACGGGACCGTATATTCAGAATGCGCACGTGAGAGCAAATTCGATTCTGAAGAAGGCAAACGCTGGAGATTTGAGCAATGTGTCGTTCGATTATGAATTGACCAAGCACGAGATCGAGTTGATCGAGCAAATCTCGAAATTCCCCGACGCTGTGCAACAGGCGGCGAACGAATATCGTCCGCTGGTGATGGCAGCGTATGCCTATGACCTGGCGAACGCCTTCCATTCGTTCTATCATGCCGTGCCGGTCACACAAACGGAAGAAGAAAAAGTTCGCAATGCACGTCTGCGACTGGTTGCCGCGGCAAAACAGGTCATTGCAAACTCATTGAGATTGCTGGACATCCAAGCGCCCGACGTGATGTAACGCAATCACACATCTATCGTCATACTTTAGAGGTAATCGAAGATTGCAACAAATCCTTCAAATGCAGGCGCAGGTATTTAACGAAGTTGATCCGTTGGAAGAAGTCCTGGTTTGGGGAGAGCCGGGAATTGAAGCATTGCTGGGGCAACTCCTTCCGAAATCAAAAAGCCTGTTCTTTAGTTACTATGAGGTTCCTGAAGCACGTGAACAATTCAGACATTTGCAATCCCTCATGGAAGCAGAGGGTGTGAAAGTTGTTCGCGCAAAGGATGCGGTTGCACGCCTCCTGGGAAACAGAAATATCGAAAATGCGCCTGCTAATAAAATCGAATTGGAAAGACTTTTACTCCAAAGAGCAGATGAACTATACGAAACCTATCGTCATCAAAAAATAGCCGATCTCGCAAAAGAAGGGATAAAGCACGACATTAACGATATTTATGAACAAATAAAAATGGATATTCAACAAACACTGGAAGAGGATGTTCGTACCTATGGAGAAAAAGCCGCCGTTCAGTTGAATTATTTACTCAGCCTTTCACAATCCCTTCCTCTTGCAAATATTTTTTATGGAAGAGATCAAACACAAACGCTTGCAGATAAGATCCTTCTTTCGTCGCTTCGCTGGGATATCCGCAGACCTGAAGTGGCGATCTTCAGGGAGGCGTTGGTCGAGCTTGGTTTAAATGGCTCGGTCATCCCTGTCGAAAAAGGAATCATCGAAGGTGGTGACATTGCCATCCTTGGAGATACATGTTATATCGGCGTGGGTGCACGGACAAACTATAGAGCGGTCAAAGATGTTTGCCGAAAACTCGGCCCGTTGCTTGAAAGCCACGGCATTCAACTGGTGGCAGTTATCAACAGGAGGCATCAGGAGGAAGCTGATCTCTATGCCGTCCCCACCGATGAACACATGCACATCATGCATCTCGACATGTTCTGGATTCCGCTTTCCAGTAACCTGGTCATGGCGTATGGCGAGGAGATGGATCAACGCGAAGTTATCCGCCTTTCGCGCAGCGGCGATCAATTGATCACCGAAGAAATGGGGAACCTACGCGTATTTCTCGCGGAGAAGGGCATTGAAGTCATCGAAGTGACAAAAGAAGAGCAGGAAAATTTCGCCACCAATCTACTCAACCTGGGAAATGGAACTTTAATCATCTCTCTTTCTAAAAACAAGCGTGTCATCACTGAACTGGAAAAGCGTGGCTTTCGAGTGCTCAATGCCGAGATCACAAAACTTGTTGGCGGCTACGGCGCTGTGCATTGTCTCACCGCCCCCATTAAACGCAAACATCTATAATCAAACAGACCGTCATTGGTCATACTAAAAACAGGCTGAACGTTATTTACACGTTCAGCCTGTTTTCTTTACAATAGAGATGTCACTGTGAGTGAAACGAGGAGTCTCAAATCCCAATTCAGAGACTTTTCGGACATTGTCCTCAGAGCGACGCAAATAGGAGTACCTACCTATGGCTATCAAAACTCTCATCATGGGCGCGGCAGGACGTGACTTTCACAACTTCAACACGTTCTTTCGAGGCAATAAGGATTATGAAGTGGTCGCATTCACAGCAACTCAAATTCCAGACATCGAAGGGCGCCTCTATCCGACCGAACTGGCTGGTTCGTTGTACCCGAACGGAATCCCTATCCGAGCCGAGGATGAGTTATCAGAGCTCATCAAGAAACATAATGTTGAGCAGGTGATTTTCGCTTATTCCGACGTGCCGTACGAATATGTGATGCATAAAGCAAGTCTGGTTAACGCGGCAGGCGCAGACTTCCGCTTGATGGGCACGAAATATACACAGGTCAAGTCGACCAAGCCGGTCGTGTCTGTCTGTGCCGTTCGGACGGGATCAGGCAAAAGTCAGACAACGAGGCGGGTGTCTTTGATCCTAAGAGAGATGGGATTCAAAGTCGCGGCAATCCGTCACCCCATGCCCTATGGGAATCTTGTCCGGCAGGAAGTGCAACGCTTTGCCGATTACGATGATCTCGACGAACACGAGACAACCATTGAAGAGCGCGAGGAATACGAACCGCACATTGACAACGGCGTGATCGTGTATGCGGGCGTGGATTATGAAAAGATTTTGCGACAAGCCGAGCAGGAAGTGGATATTGTGTTATGGGATGGCGGTAACAATGATTTCCCGTTCTATGTTTCCAGACTTGCAGATCGTTGTTGCAGACCCGCACCGCGCTGGGCACGAATCCACTTACTATCCCGGCGAAACCAATGTGAGACTCGCCGATGTGTTCATCATCAACAAAGTGGATACTGCTGATCCTGAAAAAGTAATTCAAGTGCGCGAGTCGCTTCGCAAGTTGAACCCGAACGCGATCCAGATCGAAGCCGCCTCCCCACTCTTTGTAGACGATCCCGATTCCATTCGCGGCAAACGCGTATTGGTCATCGAAGATGGTCCCACATTGACTTATGGCGGGATGGCATACGGCGCTGGTTATGTTGCAGCGCGGCGTTTTGGCGCAAAAGAGATCGTTGACCCGCGTCCGTTCGCGGTCAAGTCCATTGCGGCAACGTATGCGAAATATCCGAAGACCGGACCCATCCTCCCGGCGATGGGATACGGCGAAGCGCAGATGAAGGATTTGGAAGAGACGATCAACAAATCCGATGTGGATATGGTCATTGTTGGGACGCCAATAGATCTGACACGCGTCATCAAGATCACCAAGCCATTCCAGCGTGTGAGATATGAATTGCAGGAGATCGGTCAACCGACATTGCAGGATATTTTGAAGAAGAAATTTGGGAAGATGTAACGAAAATCGGTATTCTACATTTGAGAGTCGGATGAGTGTATTCATCCGACTCTTTTTATTTGTTGAATAACTTTACTCCGTACTCAAAACGCGCATCAACACATTGCGCCGATGCGGATGGGCGCGATGTTCGAAGAGATAAATTCCCTGCCAGGTTCCCAACGACAGGTTTCCATCATCCACCGGAATCGTCAGACTGGTATCCGTCAACATCGAGCGGATGTGGGAAGTGGCATCGTCCGCGCCTTCCAGATCGTGGGTGTACCACCTGTCCCCTTCCGGGACGAGACGCTCCATAAAAGTTTCGAGATCGGCGCGGGCGGTTGGATCCCAGTTTTCGCTCATGACCAACGATGCGCTGGTGTGCGGCAAGAACAGGAAGCACATACCTTCGTGCACGTTCCAGTCCCGCAACTGCGCGCGGACAGTTTCGGTGAAATCGTGAAGTCCCTTGCCGCGGGTGGAAATTTCGAGTGTGGTTTTGTGCCAGTTCATGAAGGGATTATAAAAGATTTGCCTGCTTAATTTGCCTTCACATTGCAATCCCATTTTGGGGATACAAGTCATATAATTACACCAATCTTCAAAATACATCTCAACGCGGGAACCTTGCCAATGCCCACCAACCTCAAAGAACTCGAAGACCGACTCTGGGACGCCGCCGACCAACTGCGTGCAAACTCCCATCTCAAATCCTCTGAATACTCCATCCCCGTGCTGGGACTGATCTTCCTGCGCTTTGCGGACGTGAAGTTCGCGCACGCCGATGAGCAACTCAAAGTCGAAGTTCGCGAAGCAAGCGACGCGGTATCACCCGCGAAGATTATCAAGAGTTGAGCGTGGTGTATCTGCCAGAGAAGGCACGCTGGAAGTCATCTCTTGCACCTGCCCGAAGGCGCGGACATCGGCAAGGCGTTGAACGAAGCGATGACCGACATCGAAAAAGAGAACGAAGACCTGCGCGGCATCCTGCCCAAAATTACACCGCTTTGACAAGCCCCTTCTCACGGAACTGCTCAAGAGTTTTAACAGCATCCCAATGGACATCGAAGGCAACGCCTTTGGCTTGATTTACGAATATTTCCTCGGCAAGTTCGCCATGAGCGAAGGACAAAAAGGCGGGGAATTTTTTACGCCCCCATCCATTGTTGAGTTGATTGTGGCGATTTTCCAACCGTTCGCATGGAAAACTTTTATGACCCTGCCTGTGGAGCAGGCGGGATGTTCGTGCATAGCGCAGTTTTCTCGGCGCGGCGCAAAGGCGGGACGTTGAGCGTGTACGGTCAGGAAAGAGTTGAAGAGACGGTGCGACTGTGCAAGATGAACCTCGCAGTTCACGGCTTGGGCGGAAGCGTCCTGCAAGGCAATTCCTATTACAGCGACCCGTTCGAGGCGGTCGGGGCGTTCAATTATGTGATGGCGAATCCCCCGTTCAATGTGGACGGAGTCAACAAGGAAGATTTGGCGAAGCGGACAGACCGCTTCCCGTATGGGATGCCGAAGAACGACAACGGAAATTACATCTGGATTCAGATGTTCCTGAGTTCGCTAGCTCTTGCTAATCGGACGACGCGCGGGCTTCGTGATGGCGAACTCCGCTTCGGACGCCCGTCAATCTGAAATGGAAATCCGCAAGCAGATGATCCAAGCGGGCGTGGTGGATGTGATGGTGGCGGTCGGCTCGAATATATTTTACACCGTGACCCTGCCCTGTACGCTCTGGTTTTTGGATAAAGGCAAACAGAAAACGAAACGCCGCGACCAGATTTTATTTATTGACGCCCGCAACATCTACACCCAAATTGACCGCGCCCACCGTGAATGGAACGAAGCGCAACTCGGCTTGCTTGCGACTCTGGCACGCCTGTATCGCGGCGATGACTTGAACGGCTTCAAATTCGATGAAGCCCAATTTCCTCAATTATCCGAAGACCAACTCTCCAATCTGAAATCGTCAATCAAAAATCGTAAATACACAGACATCGCGGGCTTGTGCAAAGTCGCCACGCTCAAAGAAGTGGAAGCGCAAGGCTGGAGCCTGAACCCTGGGCGTTATGTAGGCGTGACTGAGCAAAACCATGACGATGTAGATTTTGCCGCACGACTCGAAGAATTGAATGAAGAACTTGAAGTGCTCAATGCAGAAGCACGCGAGTTAGAAGAAAAGATTGCTCGAGAATGTTACTGACATTTCTTGGGAATTTATGACTTATCGCATCAGTTACTCTTGGCGATATTGTCGACATCAAAGGCGGCAAGTGTCTGTCAAAAGGCTGATGTTTTTTTATCTGAACCAACCAGATCACCCCTATCATTCCGAACGCAAGATATTCGAGCAGGGAAAGTTAATCCGAACTGATTTGCGTTTATATAACAGATAATCAATATTCAAAAATAAAAATCCGTACATTGCCAAATGAAGGCGATGTTTGTATCACGATTGTCGGGGCAAATGTTGGAGATGTCAGGCATTGTTCCAAAGGAATTAGATGTGCGCAAATCTCACATGAAAACAGCTGTCAAAGTTAGTAAGACATGCCAAAAACTGTGAACGCTAAGTATGTTATGTATTATTTGCATATCGTATCAACTTCACAGGCTCAAATGAAAGGTTGCTCACTGGTGGAGCGGCTCAACCAAACATTTGGAATATTACAAAGTTGCTCAAGTTGAAATCCCACTTCCTCCTCTCGTCCACCCAACGCCGCATCGCGGACATCCTCTCCGCCTACGATGACCTGATTGAAAACAACACGCGCCGCATCCGCATTTTGGAGGGGATGGCACAGGCGATTTATGCAGAGTCGGTGCATGCGACCGTCTGTACAGGGAAAGTCTCTGCCTGAGGGGTGGAAAGCAAAAACATTAGGCGATATTGCACAAGATATTCGCCGCAATGTTCACCCAAATGACATTGACCCCGAGACACCTTATTTCGGATTGGAACATTTACCGCGCAAGTCAATCGCACTCTCAGAATGGGGCAAAGTGGGTGATGTTCAAAGCACAAAACTCGCCTTCAAGAAAGGTGAAATTCTCTTTGGAAAAATTCGTCCATATTTTCATAAAGTCGGCGTTGCCCCTCTTGATGGTGTAGCATCTTCTGACACAATTATCATTGCTCCGAAATCACCAGAATATTTTGGGCTTGTCCTAGGATGTGTATTCAGTGAAGCGTTTGTAAATCATGCTACACAAACTTCACAAGGAACTAAAATGCCGCGTGCCAACTGGAAAGTTTTGGTGAAGTATCCTGTTCTGATTCCACCCAAACTATTGTTAGAACAATTCAATCAGATCACACAAGACATAGTCGAATTCATACATAATCTATTATTTCGCAATCGTAACCTGCGCCAAACGCGCGACCTGCTCCTGCCGAGGTTGGTTTCGGGCGAAATCGACGTATAACGACCGCGCCGTGTGGCGTGGTTGTAGAGACGTTGCAATGCAACGTCTCTACAGGGCGGCGGCAACGCCCCCACGATAGGACAAACCATGACCCTGTTCAAAAACAAATACCGCATCGAATCCGCACGTTTGAAGGGTTGGGATTACCGCAACCCTGGGTATTATTTTGTCACCATCTGCACGAAAGGGCGCAATCATTATTTCGGCGCGGTTGAAGGGGACGATGTGCGCCTGTCCGCGGTTGGCGAAATCGCCGCACAATGTTGGGCGGAAAATCCGCAACATCACGCGGGCATCGAATTGGACGAATGGGTCATCATGCCAAATCATGCGCATGGAATTATTGTGATTGTAGAGACGTTGCAATGCAACGTCTCTACGGTTGCCAAAAACCAAATGTCCGCCATATCCCCGAAAACAGGTTCGTTATCCGTTGCGGTGCGTTCATTCAAATCCGCGGTAACCAGATTGGCGCACAAGGATGGTCACGAATTTGGATGGCAGGAACGGTTCTGGGATCACATCATCCGCAACGAGACAGAATTGAACCGCATCCGCAATTACATCCGCGCCAATCCGTCCAATTGGAGAATGATCGAAACAACGATGAAGTATTGTGGATGTGATATTGTCTTTATCAATGTAGAAACGTAGCAATTCTACATCTCTACAATGCAATGTCTCTACGAACAAACGAATTACAATAACCCTGTCTATGTCGAATCCCTTTACCGAAGACGCCCTCATCGAACAGCCTGCCATCCGTCTCTTCAAGGATGTGCTGGAGTGGCAGACTGTCAACTGCTACAAAGAGACTTTCGGAGAGAATGGAACATTAGGTCGTGAGAATCAAGGTGAAGTCGTACTGGTCAGTCGCTTGCGTCCTGCGCTTGTAAAACTAAATTCAACACTTCCATCAGTTGCAATTGAACTTGCCATCACGGAACTCATCCGCGAGCGTTCCACGCTTCTGCCTGTCGCCGCCAATCAAAATGTGTATGATCTTATCAAAAATGGCGTGAAGGTTAAGTTCAAAGACGAAAAGGGATTCAACGCGATGAAACTGTCCGTGTGATGGATTGGGAACATCCCAAAGAGAACGACTTCCTGCTCGCGTCACAATTCTGGGTCACAGGCGAGATTTACACACGCCGCCCCGATCTGCTCGGCTTCGTCAACGGCTTGCCGCTGGTCTTCATCGAACTCAAAGCCAGCTCACAAACATCTCGAGAACGCCTATCGCAACAACCTGCGCGATTACAAAGACACCATCCCGCAACTCTTCTGGTACAACGCCCTCATCATCCTCTCGAACGGCAGTCCGCCACGCGGCTCGGCAGTCTCACCGCCGAGTGGGAGCACTTCACCGAGTGGAAGCGAATCAACTGCGAGGGCGAAGAAGGCGTCATCTCGCTCGAGACCATGCTGCGCGGCGTGTGCGACAAGTCCCGCTTGCTGGATATCGTCGAGAACTTCATCCTCTTCACCGAAGCCAAAGATGGCTTGCAGAAACTGATCGCCAATGAACCATCAATACCTCGGCGTCAATAATGCCTTTGCAACGCTCATCCAGCAGACCTCGCGCAAAAGCGAGGGTAAACGGCTCGGTGTCTTCTGGCACACGCAGGGCAGCGGCAAATCCTTCTCCATGATCTTCTTCGCCCAAAAGGTACTGCGCAAACTGCCCAGGCAATTGGACCTTCCTCATCGTCACCGACCGCATTGAACTGGATGACCAGATTTACAAGAACTTCGCGGGCGCCGGCGCGGTCACCGAACCCGAAGAAAAGATCCGCGCACAGGATCAGGCGAACACCTGCGGCAACTGCTGGCGGATGAAGACCACCGCTACGTTTTCACGACTGATCCAAAAATTCCGAACTCGAGCGCGGCGAACCCCACCCTGTCCTGTCTCGAGCGGGCTGACATCATCGTCATCACCGACGAAGCCCACCGCACCCAATACGACACGCTCGCGCTCAACATGCGCAACGCGCTGCCCGAACGCCGCCTTCCTCGGCTTCACCGGCACGCCGCTCATGGCGGGCGAAGAACGCACCAAGCAGGTCTTCGGTGATTACGTCAGCATCTACAACTTCAAGCAATCCGTCGAAGATAACGCCACTGTTCCGCTCTATTACGAGAACCGCATCCCTGAATTGCAACTCGCCAATCAAGAACCTGAACCCAGGACATGGATCACGCTGCTCGAACGAGCCGAACTTGATGACGACGCAGGAAGAACAAGCTCGAACGCGAGTTCTCCGCACGAGTATCATCTCATCACCCGCGACGACCGGCTCGAAAAGGTCGCCGAAGATATCGTCCTGCATTTCATCGGGCGCGGCTTCCCTGGCAAAGCGATGGTGGTCTCGATCGATAAAGCCACCGCCGTCCGCATGTTCGACAAGGTGCAAAAGCATTGGAGCATCCAACTCGCGGCGATCTCGAAGCCGAGCTGGAAACCTGCGACCCGATGCGAACGGCCTGAGATTGAAGCCAAACTCGAGTTCATGCGCGAGACCGATATGGCGGTCGTCATCTCCCAAAGCCAAAACGAAATCGCCGACATGCGCGAACAAGGGTCTCGATATCGTACCGCACCGCAAGCGCATGGTCGAAGGAAGACCTCGACGACCAAATTCAAAGACCCAGACGACCCGTTCCGCATCGTCTTCGTCTGCGCCATGTGGATGACCGGCTTCGATGTGCCGAGCTGCTCGACGATCTATCTCGATAAGCCCATGCGCAACCATACCCTCATGCAGACCATCGCCCGCGCCAACCGCGTCTTCGCGCGAAAAGAACAACGGCCTGATCGTGGATTACATCGGCATCTTCCGATGACCTGAAAAAAGCGCTCGCGATTTACGGCTCCGCTTCTGGCGGCGGCGTCAAAGAAGGCGAACTCCCCGTCGAAACCAAGCAGGCATTGGTTGACGAACTGCGCACCGCTCTCGATGAAGCGAAATCATTCCTGCGCGGCGTCGGCTCCGACCTCGCCAAGATAATCAAAGCCAAAGATGAATTTGTCCGCATCGGTCTCATGGATGACGCCGTGGATGCCATTCTGGTCAACGACCAAAGCAAGGCGCGATTCATCACTCACGCCCTCAAAGTGGAACGACTCTTTCAAGCCATCCTGCCCGATGTCCCAGCGGGTCAATTCAGCATGGAACGCAAAGCCATTCAAGTGCTCGCCGAACGCGTCCGCAATAACAACAGTCAAGACCTCATCAATCTGTCATCGGTCATGGCAGAAGTGAATCGCGTGCTGGATAAATCCATCAAGATAAAAGAGCAATATGTCATCAAGGATCGCGGCTGGGGCGCATGTCCTTGATATATCCAAAGTGGATTTTGAAGCCCTCAAAAAGTTATTCGATAACAGCCGCAAACACATCGAGATTGACAAACTACGCGGGCAAGATCAACGCCCAACTCCAAGCCATGCTTCGACTCAACAAATCCCGCATTGATTACGCCGCCAAATTCGAGCAACTCATCGCCGACTACAACAAAGGCGGCAAAGATGTAGACACCTTCTTTGTCGAATTGATTTCCTTTGCCCGCTCTCTCAGCGAAGAGGAACAACGCGGCATCTCTGAAAATTTATCCGAAGAAGAACTCGCCATCTTTGATTTGCTCATCCGCCCCAATATCAAACTCAACAAAAAAGAACGCGAGCAGGTCAAGCAGGTTGCCAAAGAACTGTTGGAAACCCTCAAAGCCGAACGCATCGTCCTCGACTGGCGCAAACAACAAAAGACCCGCGGCATCCGTCCGTGTGGCGATTTTCGATGCGCTGGAACAACTGCCTGAACCCTATACTCCCGAACTCTACGGGCAAAAATGTGAAATGGTTTATCAGCATGTGTATGAGCATATATAGGGTTAGGTTAAAACGTATACAAGGCAACTGCCCCTTCATCTTATTATTTCTTCCTTCTTTCCTTTCCCACAACACCTAATCGAGATAAATCCCGCGTTAACGCCATGTAATCTTAAAACAGATCCCGCCATGAAGGTGATCAACAGCGCGACGACGACCGTGCTGTTTTGTTTTATGACCTGTCCTATTGGCACGGATGGAATTGTCGCGGTTGGTGAAGGAGTGGATGTGTAATATGGAATGGAGGTTGGGTAACGGGTCTGCGTTGGGTTGAGTGACGAAGGAGCATCTGTCATTGGTGCAGGTTGTGTCGCGCCTTTTTGGATGAGCAACGTCCAGCCGGGAACGATCGTGTCATCGGGAAGATTATTCAATCGCTTGAGTTCTGAGATGGTCGTTTTGTATTGAATGGCAATCGACCACAAAGATTGCCCATATTGGACTTCGTGAATCACATCTCCATCGGGTCTTGCAGTACTCATGGCGACCGGGACGGAATACTGTGAATAATCGCCTGCTTCTGCAAATTGGGTTGCCATCCCCATACAGGCAGATTGGGTCATGGGTACGCCAGTCAAAATATCGTAAGCCGTACTTTGATTTTGCCCAGAATTTGTTTTCAATGCTGTTTCCAATACAACATAGATTTGATCACTAACCGCCACTGCCGCACCGATGTCACTCCGGTATTGGGAAAGCATGGTATTGGTATGCTCGTCATCACCCAGCCAGGAGGAGATCACTTCTTCCACCGTTGAAGCCGCTGTCCAATTCTCGGAGCGATAACCATCCAGTGAGAGATCACCCCAAAGCGGAAAGCCCATCATAAGGAGTTGTTGTCCGAGCGTCATCCCGCAAGGACGTTCATGCCCGATCGTGCCTTCGGATGCAGCGAGGGCGCTGGCCTGTTCCGCGGCAACCTGCATCAATACAGGATGGAGCGTGAGAGGGTTCAGTCCGCGCGAGAGGCGCAGGTTGTTGACCGCGTTGATGATGTCCGCGGGAGATGGAGGCGGTGGAAGCGTGGGCGTGGAAAATTCATCTTGAAACGGAGGCAGGGGCGGAGGTCCGGCAAGGACGCGCCCGAAGGGAATGATCCCCAAGGTGATGGCGAGCAGGATATATACTGAAAAGACATAAATCCGCTTTTGCATATTTTCTCCAAGTATATGTTACACAAAGCCTTGAAAAAGTAACAGGTTTTTTCATACGCTCGCTTATAATAAAGCTAACAAAAATTAAAAAGGGAAACTTTAGATATGACAACACTTGCTCCCACTCTTTCTGCCCGTTATTTTCCGCGTACAAGGGAATGGATCCGTAGTTTGTTCCTGATCGTTTTGGGTAGTTTACTGCTCGCCGTTCTTGCACAAGTTGAGATCGTTTTACCGTTTACACCCATACCCATTACAGGACAAACTTTTGGCGTTCTACTCGTCGGCGTGGCTTTAGGATCAAAGCGCGGCGCAGCTTCGATGATCCTATATCTCACAGAAGGCGCCTTGGGGTTGCCTTTCTTTGCGGGAGGCGCTTCTGGAATTGGCATCCTCACGGGGGCAACGCGCGGGTTACCTCGTGGGCTTTGTCGTTGCCGCGTATATTATGGGTCTGCTGGCAGAACGGGGGTTGGAAAGAAGCGTGCACACGTCGCTGATCCCGTTCCTTGTTGGCACGATCATTGTTTATATGTGCGGTGTGGCGTGGTTGTCAGTGGTGTTGGGAAGTTTTAGCAAAGCCGTCATATTCGGAATTCTCCCATTTCTGATCGGCGATGCAGTTAAATTAATTGCGGCATCCCTGATATTGCCCACAGCGTGGAAATTCGTAAAATAAAACCGCCCAGCGATTAACCCGCTTCGATACTGCGTTGCAAACTGACAGTAAATGTGGTTCCTTTATTGATCTCGGTCTCAACATGTATGGCGCCGCCTAGTCCATCCACAATGGATTTGACGATATAAAGCCCAATACCACTGCCCGGAATTTCAGCGATTGTGACATTTTTGGCACGGTAGAAACGCTCGAAGAGATAAGGGATGGCGTCCTCGGGGATACCCACACCGCTGTCAGCAATGGCAACACGGACTTCGTTATCGTTCTGCGTTACGTTAATATTGACTGCACCGCCCTCCACCGAGAATTTGGCGGCGTTGTTGATCAAATTAATGAAGACCTGCTGAAGTCCACTTGTATCACCCATAACCAACAATGGATTTTCCTGAGCATTCAAGTTTAGGTTCACTTTGCGCTTGGAAGCAATGGGCTTAATCGCCCTAACCGCTTCCTGCAAAACCGGCATCAAGTCCATCGATTTGGCTTCCAGTTTCATCATGCCGCTTTCCAGGCGTCCCGCCATCAACAATCGATCAATGAGGATCTTCTGGCGGTTGAGTTCGCTTTTCAAAGTGCGCCAATATTCATCCACTTCCTCTTCCGTCCCGCCCTCCTGGATCAATTCGGTCATCAACATGGCGGAGGTTAGCGGCGTACGCAACTCATGGGAAGCGCGGTTGATGAAATCGGATTTCATTTCGTTGAGCTTTGCCTGTTCGGTAATATCACGGATGACGATAACGCCTCGCTCGAACCAATTGGATAGAGCCGTGACTCGAACGTATTATTGCTATAAGGCAGGGAAAATTCCTCCAACCAATGGGGCGAAGTAAACGAACTCTCATTCTCCTCTCCAACGATCTTGCTGACGATCTCCTGGGGCCAGACCTGAGACAACTTCTTCCACGAAATTACATCACGGTGAAGATAAAGCGGGTGATCGGACTGGGCGCTGTAATCGAGAATCACTCCATCCAAATTGATCCTGATGAGCAAATCAGGCAGAGCATCCAGAATGAGGCGACTGCGTGCTTCGTTCAATTGTATGGTTTCCTCATAACGGTTGCGCTGTAAAGCAGAGCCGATCAAATTCGCTGCCGTTTGCGCGGCGTCCACTTCAGAAGGAGACCAGGAAAGTTGTCCTTCTTCGGCAAAAAATCCCAGAAAGCGCCAGGAGCCAACATTTCCGTCCACTGGAAATGAAACAAATTCAAAATCTGACGAGGCAGCAACTTCGTCTTCGATATCACGCGAGAAAAAGAACTTGCTGTGTATGTCATATATCTTTCCCATAAATGGCTGAACCGTGGCATCCACATCCAGTTTGGGATGATCGGTTCTATGCCATTCGTATCGAACCCGGACAAACGGTTCATTGGAAAAAGTGTCAATTTCAAAAACAGCACAACTGGAAACATCCATGGCCTGCCCCAGAGACTGCAATATTTCAGGGATTTTGATTTCGATATTGGAAGACCGCAACAAGCGTGCCGCGGCATCACTGATCACAGATAGGATCTGGGTATATCGCTTCAATATCCCTTCAGCGTTCTTTCTTTCGGAGATATCGCGCGCAATGCTTTGGATATAAGTGGGAGTCCCCACATCATCGTAGACAATGGATGTGCTGATCTCCACGGGAAGCAGGGATCCGTCTTTGCGCTTCAGAATACGCTCGTAAATGTTCGGGCGATTCTCAACAGCTGGGGCCATGCCCCAAAGAATCATCCTGCGACATCACCTCGCTGACCGGCTTGCCGATCAGCTCATATTCTTCGTATCCTAAAAGACTCAGCGCCTGCTGGTTTGCCGCGATATAACGAAAGTCAAGACCAATGATAAATACACACTCGCCTGTTTGAGCGAAAAGCGCGCGCCCATAAAGTACTTCGTCGCTCTCCTGGCTGGGCTTTTCATGCTGTTTTATCGAATGATCATTAACTCGCGGCAA
This sequence comes from uncultured Chloroflexia bacterium, assembly GCA_963753655.1. Taxonomy (GTDB): domain Bacteria; phylum Chloroflexota; class Anaerolineae; order Anaerolineales; family Villigracilaceae; genus Defluviilinea. The sequence continues at coordinate 264,503 of CAVWDB010000006.1, read as the reverse complement.
CGGAATCGTTTTTTCATCCATATTCGATATCTTCCGGTCCAGGGCTTGGAATAAGAGCTTGCACACGGCATCCTGTTGAAGTATTCAGTATCGAAACCTTCCCACCCATATGAGCAAAAACGGCTTGCGCGATGGTTAACCCGACTCCAAGTCCTTCGTACTTTCGGCTGTCGCCCTGATCAATCTGGTAGAAGCGCTCAAAGACCTTCTCGCGAAGTTCCACGGGAATCCCTGCTCCTTCATCGTGAACAGTGATCGCAGTGCTTCCATCTTCAGCCGACTCGATCATCAATTTGACTTGTCCGCCCTCAGGGCTGAACTTCAGCGCATTATCCACCAGGTGCATCAAAGCATGGGTAAACTCCCGGCGCGGCGCAGTCATTGCGCCCGACAACGAAACATCCGGTACAAATTGTATATCCTTCGATTTATATCTATCCAGGCGCTTACGCACAGGGAAAAGGATATGGTTATTTACGTCAATAGACTGTCGAATACGGTTTAGATTACCGTGATCGATATTCGTCAGCAAAACAAAATCAGTCACAAGGGATTCAAGACGGTCAACGTTGGAAAGCGCAATCCGCAGGAACTTCACCTGCTCTTCCGGGTCATCGAATTTATTATTGACGATCAGTTCCAACGGCATGACGATATTGGTCAGCGGTGTACGCAGTTCGTGGTGGAAGTTTTGCAGGATCTCCTGCTTCAATTGATCCATTTCGCTGTCTGGCGGTTTCGCGCATTTCTTCACGTCCACGCGCCTGTGCAGCCTTTACACGCCGTAGGACCGCTTCGATGCGTGCCAGTAATTCATCTGTCACAAAGGGTTTTGTGATGTAATCATCCGCGCCTTCGCGAATACTGGTAACGCGATCATCAACGCCACTGCGCGCCGTAAGGAAGATGAATGGAATGGATGCAAGCTGCGGATCTTCGCTCATGAGCCTGCGTAATTCAAACCCATTTGGAGGCGGCATCATCACGTCCGAGAGGATAAGATCGGGCAAAACCTCTTTTGCCTTTTGCATTCCATCAGAACCATCGGACGCGGTAACTACGGTATATCCCTGACGTTTGATCTTCGCCGCCAGCCCCAACCGCAAGGCAGGCTCATCGTCAATAATTAAAATTGTGGATGGCTCATTCATACTCTTTCATCCTTCGAGGGTCGATGTTTCTGGCGCAGGCTCTGCGTGGTTCCCATCGTCTTTCCGGCGATCCTGGAATTATTATTTACGAACATAATTAGAATATTAGCGAGCGAGATCAGGTCCCCGGAATTCAGCACACATTCATCGATTTTTCGTCCATTCACAAAGGTCCCACTGGTGGACTCTTTGTCGCACAGCACATATTTATCGTCTTGGTGGACAATTTCGGCATGAAAGCGGGAAAGAAAATCCTCATGAAAAACAAGATCGTTTCCAAGTTGACGTCCAAAAGTTATCACCGGCTTTGTCAAAGGAATGATCTGCTTGTTGACGATCAGGAATGCGCCCTGTTGATAAGGAGAAAGGTCTGTAGTATTCATATACGTATCATATATCCTTCCACCCTCATCATACATGCGGGTTTTCCCTACCCATACTTGACAGTTTGGTTAGTTGAATGAATGCTCCTGCATTTAGAAAACATCGATACTTCACAAATACCGAGCCGTCGAAATAATAGGATAGAATAAGAAACTTATGTTCACAGATCAGGTAGAAATTCACGTACGTTCAGGCAAAGGCGGCGATGGCATGATGCACCTTCATCGCGAGAAATTCATTCCCCGCGGCGGACCGGATGGCGGCGACGGCGGCAAGGGCGGTGACGTGATTCTTGAAGTTAAACCAACACTCAATACGCTTTCTGCGTTTCACAAGAATCAAAAGTTCAGGGCAGAGGAAGGCATGAAAGGCGGACCCTCTCAAAGGTCGGGACGATACGGCAAAGATCTCATTCTCTACGTCCCGCCTGGCACAGTCATCTACGACGCGGATACTGGCATCCTCATCGGGGATCTGACACACCCCGGGTCAACAATTGACCGTTTGCAAAGGCGGACGCGGCGGACGCGGAAATCAACACTTTGCGACATCGCGCAACCAGGTGCCGCGCACTGCCGAAAAAGGAGAACCTTACGAGGAGCGGCGCCTCAAACTGGAATTGAAACTGATCGCTGACATTGGGCTGATCGGCGTCCCGAACGCGGGCAAATCCACGTTGCTCTCAGTATTGACGAATGCCAGCCCAAAGATCGCGGCATATCCATTCACCACACTGGAACCGAATCTCGGTGTTGCAGAAATTGACATCAACACAACGGTCGTGCTCGCAGACATTCCCGGTCTCATCGAAGGCGCGGCGCAAGGCTTGGGACTTGGGCATGACTTTTTACGTCATATTCAACGCACACGTGTACTGATCCACCTATTGGACGGTTTGTCAGAAGACCCGGTCGCGGATTACAGTCAGATCAATTCGGAGCTATCGCTCTTCGATCCGAATCTGGGGAAAAAGCCCCAGCTTGTAGCGCTCAATAAGATAGACCAGCCCGAGGTCCAGGAAAGACTTGCAGAAATCAAAAAGAAATTCAAGAAACTCAAAGTGGAGTTCGTTACCATATCCGCTTTGGCGCGCACGAATACGCGTGAGTTGTTAATCAAAGCGTATCAAAAATTGGCAGAGACTCCCCCGCTTGAAGATCTTGAACTGCCGATGCCTGTATATAAACCCAAAGATGATCGCGCGTGATTTTGTCGTCACGCGCGAAGGTACGCATGAATGGCGCGTCGCAGGCACAGCCATCGAACGCTCCGCCAAGATGACCTATTGGGAACATGACGGTTCTTTGCGCCGCTTTCAAAAGATCATGGAAACCATCGGCGTGGACGGAGCCTTGCGCGACGCTGGTGTGCAGGAAGGCGACACCGTTTCCATCGGCGAGTTTGAATTGGAGTGGCAGGAATAAATGCCGTCCTCGACAACCTACGACTTGATCCAGGCCTGCGGCAAATCAGGCTGCCCAGTTTGCCGCTTGGAACAAGAAGCAGTCGAGCGATATCTCAACAACCTTTTTTACGAGAGCGTCAACGATATCCAATTGCGCGAACGGCTACGCGCCAGCATGGGCTTTTGTCGCGAACATGCCCGGCTGGCTGTGGATAAAAGGTTGGGCAACGCACTGGGGTTCGCGATCATCTATCATGATGTGATCAACAACACTTTGAGACAACTTGAAAGCGACATTACTCCCCCAGCCACAAAACATTGGTCGACTTTGATCAAACAGATTCCCGAGCAGGTCAGTGCGACAGTACAAAAAGTCCTTTATGCGCTGACCCCGCAAAAGCATTGTGTTGTCTGCCTCCAGAGGGAAAAGGCGCTTCATACCATTATTTCATCATTGGTTGGAAGTTTGAAAGAGCCGGAGATGACAAATGCACTTCAAGTTTCGGAAGGATTATGTTTACCGCATTTGAAGAAAACATTCGAATTCAGTACGTGATCTTGAAACAAGCAACCGGTTGCTCTCCATCCACCGCGAAAAGCTTGAAAACCTGCGCAGCGAACTGGCAGAGTTTATCCGCAAGAACGATTATCGCTTCAAGGATGAAGGCTTCGGCGCGGAAGGTAACGCCTGGCAGCGCGCAATTGACAAGGTGACAGGCAATCATCCCAAATAAATTAAATGGCGGAATTAAAATGACACCTGCAAAACAGCGTTTGGTAATCATCGGGCTGATCGCCCTGGGGATAGTATTCGCCGGTTTCTTCGGGGTACGCGCCTTGCGGGAAATCAGGCATATCCAAAATGGCGGTTTTGGTCCCAGCCATCCCCCTCCCCAGCCGAGTGAAACCGATGTGGAATTGATCCGTGATTGGATGACCATCCCCTACATTGCCAGAACGTATGGCGTTTCTGACCGCATGTTATTTAAAGAAATCGACATCCCCGAGAAAGGCCATCAAGAGAAAAACCTGAAGGAATTGAACGAAGAATTCTATCCCGATCAAAACGGACCACGTGCTGGATGAAATAAAGAAAGCGATCATCAAACACCGTCCACCACTGGCTCCGATAGACCCCACCCCGTAACATGTCCGATCTCCTACTTACACAGGTGATCAATTATGGAGCACCTCTTTTTGGATTGATATTATTTTTAGGAGCGCTGGGAATTCCCATTGGAGCTTCCGTTGTGCTTATTGCCGCAGGCGCATTCGTAGAACAGGGAATCCTTAATGGACTGCCTGCCGCGTCGCTCGGTTTGATTCGGCGCGGTCATCGGCGATGCGCTCTGGTTTTGGGATTGGATATTATGCCAAGGATTGGGTGGAATCACGGTTTGGTAAATCGGCAAGATGGAAATCGCGCACAGGAAGCATTCGCTTCACGCGCAGGGATGGCTGTTTACTTCACCCGATTCCTCGTCACCGCTTTAGCCATTCCCACCAACCTGATCGCGGGCGGAAGCGGCATCCGCTTTCGCAGATTCATCACCTATGACGCCCTTGGAGAACTGACATGGATCGTCCTCTATGGCGGTCTGGGGTATCTATTTGGAAGTCAGTGGGAATTGGTCAGCAACTTCGTCAGCAATTTCGGCGGGTTGTCTCTGGGTCTCGTTCTTCTCGGAGCGGGCATCTGGCTGGGAATCAGACGTTTAAGAAAAAATGCTGGTGTGACCAGCTCGGTGTAACCACCGACCTAAACACTGTTAACCCCGAAGGGATTGTACTGTGTATGAAAGATGAGTAACCAATCAACACAACGGGGAATATAATAAGTTCAAAATAAACTGTCTCATTTTCCCATCGAGCGGGATTATCCTAATGGAAAGACCTCAGACCGATGGATAAATCCCTAAGGCACGAAAGTGTTCCCTATCAAATGAAGCTCAGCAAGAGCAAACCTGACGAAGCGTTTGAAGCCATCTTCCATGAGCATTGGAGTTCCATCCACCGCTTTATCACGCGCATGGTGTCGGATCCATCCGAAGCGGAAGACCTGACCTTGGAAACCTTTTTTCGGTTATACAAACACAACCCTGCCCAACAGGATGAGAGCAATACACGCGGCTGGCTTTACAAAGTAGCCACAAACCTGGCACTGCAATCCATCAGAAGTTTCAAACGCCGCGAGAACTACGAGATCAACGCCGGCAAAGATGCACTGGAAGAAACAAATGCTCACCAGCCCCCCAAAATCTTCGCAGAAAAGGAAGAGCAGAATTTTGTCCGTATGGCGCTGGGTCAAATGAATTCACGGCGGGCAGAGCTTCTCGTCATGCGATATTCAGGTATGGCATACAAAGACATTGCCCAGGCGTTGAAACTCTCGCCCACATCCATCGGTCCATTGTTATTGCGAGCAGAACGCGAATTCGAAAAACACTACCACGCGTTCACACAGGAGAAGCCATGAACAATCATTTGAATGACGGTCAATTACGAGCGGCACTCGACGGCGAATTAGATTCAAAAGGTCTCGCTCATCTCGATTCGTGTCCGCAATGCCAGACCCGACAAAAGACGCTTCAGACTCAATTGGGGCTGGTTGCTGACAAATTGGCTTTTCTCTCCCCTGACGCCAAAGACGCGGGTCTTTCCACCTCCGCCGCCTGGCACAAATATAAAGAATATGAACTCACCAAAAAGGAGACTCTTATGTTTAAAAAGTTATTCGCTTCCCCTCTTGTACGTTATGGGGTTACTGCCCTGCTCGTCCTGACACTCATCATCGCCATCCCTGGCACACGGGCGCTCGCAAGTGAATTGCTCAACCTGTTCCGTGTTCAACAGGTGGCGGTTGTGCCTGTCGACTTTACAGGCATGGAATCATTGAACGGCGCGGTCGGTAATGATATCAGTCAACTGATCTCAGCCTCGGTTACAATGACAAAAAAGCCCGGCAATCCCGTAACGGCCTCAAATGCAAATGAAGCCAGCTCGCTGGCAGGATTCAATGTCCGGGTCCCGAATGAGGCGGCTCCGTCACAGATCAATGTGATGAATGGTTCATCCTTCTCGTTGACCGTTGACCGCACAAAAGCACAGGCTCTGCTTGAAGGAAGCCGGAAGAGGCGACCTCGTTCTACCCGAAGCCGTTGATGGCGCTGAAATCTCCGTGGAAATTCCAGCCAGTGTGAGCATTGCCTTTGGCAACTGCCCTCCCCCCAGCAGTGACGGCGATGGCTTCGACATGAACTCGCACGGTTCACCCGGACGCCTTTATGCAGATTGCGTCATCCTTGCAGAAATCCCCAGCCCGGTTGTTTCGGCTCCTGCAAGTTTGAATGTTGCCCAGCTCGCTCAAATCGCATTGGAATTCTCCGGCATGAGTAGCGATGAAGCCGCCGCATTTACCGATACCGTTGATTGGACATCCACACTTGTGGTCCCCATCCCGAAGAATGCCGCCTCATATAAACAGGTTGCCGTTGATGGTGTGACGGGCACCTTCATTGAACGACCTGCTGATGACGCTCCACAATTTGCACTGCTTTGGGTCAAGGATGGCATCATCTACACGATCGGCGGACTTGGCAGTAATTCACAGCAAGCACTTGATCTTGCAAACTCTCTTCCATAAAAGAGCACATCGTGCCGAGCGGAGGCTTTCATGCTCGTAGAAAGCCGTAGACGAGACGCAGCTAATCTTGCAACTCTGCACTTCGTCTGCGCTGCGCTGCGCTCAGCGCGACTAGACTTAGTAGAAACAAAACATTGATGTCAACCACTAACGCAATCGAGACAGCCCAACTAAGAAAAGTATTTGGCGAGTATGCCGCCGTAAAGAGCCTCACCCTGCAAGTCATGCAGGGTGAGGTGTTCGGTTTTCTTGGACCCAACGGCGCGGGAAAAACAACTTCGATGAAAATGTTGTTGGGGTTGATCGAACCAACGTCAGGTTCGGGCTCATTACTGGGAAAACCCATGGGAGACCGGCAGGTGATGTCGCGTGTCGGCTTCCTGCCTGAACATTTCCGCTTTCAAGAGTGGCTGACGGCTGGCGAATTCCTTTTGCTCCACGGTCAATTATTGAATATGAAGAGGGATGACCTTAAGCAAAGGATGGACGAATTGCTCGAGCGTGTGGGGTTATCTGATTTTCGCAATAAACAATTACGTACATTTTCAAAAGGCATGTTGCAACGCGTCGGGTTGGCTCAGGCTCTTTTGAACAGGCCCGCCCTGGTCTTTTTGGATGAGCCGACATCGGGTTTGGATCCTGTGGGTCGCCGCCTCGTGAGGGATGTCATCCATGAAGTCCGCAAACAAGGGACTGCCGTCTTTTTGAACTCCCATTTGTTAAGTGAAATCGAGGTCACTTGTGATCGTGTTGCATTTATCCGGCACGGTGAAGTGGCGCGCGTCCTTGACCTAGCATCCTTATCTGCTGATCAAACCAACGTGACCATCCGGGTTGCTAATTTTTCAGCAGAGTCGCTGACGGGACTTTCGCAATGGGGAAAGGATATTCAGATGGACGGAGAGTTCATCCACATGCTCATTCCCAACGATTCTGTTCTACCCGAGATCACGCGTTATCTTGTTGCACAAGGCGCTGAGGTCTATGCAATCAATCCAGATCGTATGTCGCTGGAAGACATCTTTATCGAGACCGTTGGCAAGGAGGGTGGGTTATGAATGCCATTTGGATTATTACAAAATTAACCTTCCGCGAGGCAATCCGCAGGCGAATTATGCTGGCTGGATTGGTCTTGGGAATTTCCTTTCTGGTCATCTATTCGATCGGATTGCATTTCATTCTTACACAAGTTCGGAGCATTGCAGAAGCAAACGTACCGAGTGGAGTGGCGGCAACCATAGTAGATGTCGAAAGCATGAATGGATTTCTGATGGCGGGCTTGTATGCAGTTACGTTTCTTTCCATTGCAATGGCGGCTTTATTAGGAGCAGATACACTTGCAGGTGAGATCAATTCTGGCACCGTCCAGACCATCGTCACCAAACCCATCCGGCGCGCAGACGTTGTCCTTGGCAAATGGCTCGGCTTCGCCGGACTGCTCGGGCTTTACGTTCTGCTATTGGCAGGCGGCATTGTATTGAGTATGTTCATTCAGGCAGGATATATGCCTGACAATGTGTTATCTGGCATTGGACTTATTTACATGGAGTCTGTGCTGATCATGACGATCACATTGATGTGCTCCGCCGCATTCCCTGCTCTCGCAACGGGAGGTATTGTTTTCGGATTGTACGGTCTATCCTTCATCGGAGGTTGGATCGAACAGATCGGTGCAGCGCTCCACAACGAGACTGCCATAAAGATCGGCATTATCACCAGTCTCATCATCCCCAGCGAATCTCTTTGGAGACGCGCGGCATTCGAGATGCAAACGCCTTTGGGGGGCATCCTGGGTATATCCCCATTTGGCGCTACATCCGTCCCTAGTGCCCTGATGGTTCTCTATGCAGGCATTTATCTTGTTATTACCTTAAGCCTTTGCATTCGCATCTTTCAAAAGCGTGATCTTTAATTCATACGGCTTACCTTTCAGTTTCCGGTCAATTTACATAAGGGGAAATCCATCCTGATATAATTCAAACCATCCAAATAATCCTGAGAGGGACACCTGATGAATCCAAAACATCTTTCCCAAAAACTCCTGCCTCTTTCGCTATTATTTATTTTTGTATCATCCTGCGGGACATTCGCGCCTCCGCCCTCCCCAACGCCCGACTTACAAGGGACTGCAATTTCGTTGAGTTTGCAACAGACCATGGTCGCCCTTGATATAACAGTACAGGCGTATTCTGCGGCACAAACGGAAGCCGCCCGCGCGACGTCCACGCCCATTCCCACCGAAACATCCACTCCAACTGCAACGGTCACACCAGGACCTATCGTAATCCGTGATAATTTCAGCGTTAATACCGGGCGCTGGATCGAATGCGGACAATGCCGTATTGAAAATGGGAGTATGCACATGGGTCCCTATCCAATCTCGGATAAGGGAGAAGGATACCTTGCCATTTGTTCGGATTGCGGTGTCGTCCAGGATTATAAAATGGGTGTGGATGCCACTTTTGTTGACGGGTATACAGACCGCGGCTTTGGTCTGGTTTTACGGGAAGGCGGCGGCAGTTACGCCGATATTGAGATTACAACCTGGCAGGTTTATGGCGCATGGGTCTACGAAAAATCAAACAATGCCTGGGGAACCTGGTTGAGTGGCGATCCTTGGAAACTAAGCGGCACCCTCTATCCCAGTTATGGAACCAACAGGCTTGAAGTGGAAGTTGCCTCACAGGCAGGCACGAGTACCATAAAGATCCTTATCAACGGGCAACTGGTAAATACCGGTACCATGCCAGCCGTATCCGGGCGCGTGGGACTGGTTATTGGTTTACATAGTCTCGGCGTACTGTTCGACAATTTTTACTTTGAAGGCGATCCCGTTCGAAAACCTGTAGAAAACGATCCGAATCCACAAGGGTAGGCTAAACAAAGCAAAAGGACTTCGTAGAATATGAAGCCTGCGAAGTCCTTTCATTTGAGAAACAACTGTTGTTCGTGAAGTTAGTTTATTACTACTCCCTGCCCATGGCATCCATCACCGCCACAGCCGCGATCTGCACAATGGTGTTTACATCGTCACCCGTCTGCAATACATGCACCGGTGCACCCATACCCAGCAGGATGGGACCAATTGCTTTTGCATTCCCTAAACGGGATAACAACTTATAGGCGATGTTCGCTGATTCAAGCGATGGGAAGACCAACACATTTGCATCCTTCACTTTGCTAAATGGATAGCGATTCTCAATAATGTCGGCAACCACTGCCGTATCCGCTTGCATCTCGCCGTCCACAACCAGCTCAGGGCGGTGAGACTTTGTCAGTTCGACCGCGCGCCGCACCTTGTCCGAGAAGGGATGCGGGGTGGAGCCGAAGTTCGAGAATGAAAGGAAAGCTACCCGCGGTTCGATCTCCAGCTTTTTTGCAAAATCCGCCGCCAGGATCGCGATCTCTGCCAGGTCTTCAGCCGTCGGGTCTATGTTGACTGTTGCATCTGTAAACAGATAAACGCGGTCATCAACGATCATCAGATAGACACCCGCCGCGCGTGCCGCCCCTTTTGCCGTATGATGGATCTGCAGGGATGGACGGATCACATCGGGGTAATCATAGGTAAGCCCGGAAATGAACGCATCTGCATCGCCCAATTTGACCATCATCGAGCCGAACACATTTGATTCGCGCACCTTCTTCAGTGAATCATTGATGCCCATGCCCTTGCGATTGCGAAGTTCATAATAGGTTTGTGCATACTTTTCCAATCCACTGAATTCTCTTGGATTAATAATTTCAGGCTTATAGTCAAGCCCAAGTATGTCAAGTTGTTCTTGAATAACATCCTGACGACCGATCAAAATGGGAGTGGCAATGCCTTCCTCCTGGATCTGATAGGCGGCACGGATAACCTTCTGCTCCTGCCCTTCCGCGAAAGCGACGCGCTTGCCTCCACCCGATGACCGCGCTTTATTTTGGAAGAAGTATCGTATCTGCTCACCTTTCCCTTGGCGGAATGCAAGTTGTTCGCGATACTCGTCAATATCAATCGTCTTGCGCGCAACACCAGTCTTCATCGCCATCTCTGCAACGGCAGGCGCTTCCCATAACAGTACACGCGGATCGAGCGGCGTGGGGATAATATACTCACGCCCAAATTTGATACTCTCACCTCCATACGCACGGATAACTGAATCAGGCACATCCTCCTTCGCAAGCGCGGCAAGCGCCTGAGAGGCTGCAAATTTCATCTCTTCATTGATCGCTTTCGCACGTACATCCAACGCGCCGCGGAAGATGAACGGAAAGCCCAACACATTGTTGACCTGATTGACGTAATCTGATCTTCCTGTTGCAATGATCACATCCTTGCGCGCTTCCATTGCCAATTCAGGCTTGATCTCCGGATCGGGATTTGCCATCGCGAATATGATCGGGTCACTCGCCATGGACTTGACCATCTCTGGCGTCATCACATTGGCAACCGATAGACCATAGAATACATCCGCGCCGCGCAGGGCATCAGACAGAGTCCGCGCATCGGTATCGATCAGGAAGCGCTCCTTATATTTGTTCATCCCATCGGTGCGACCTTTATACACAACACCCCTGCTATCGCACAGCATGATGTTCTCACGTTTCACACCCCAACGGATCGCCAACTCCGCACACGAGATCGCCGAAGCGCCCGCGCCCGAAATCACGATGCGTATCTCTTCGTGCTTCTTGCCAACAATTTCGAGCGCATTGGCAAGCGCCGCAGACGAAATGATCGCTGTTCCGTGTTGGTCATCATGGAATACAGGAATATCCAACATTCCCTTCAAGGTCTCTTCGATATAAAAACACTCAGGCGCCTTGATATCCTCAAGATTGATGCCGCCGAAGGTCGGCGAGATCGCCGCCACCACCTTGATGATCTCATCCGGGTCATGTGAATTCAATTCAATATCGAATACATCAATATCAGCGAACTTCTTAAACAACACCCCCTTCCCCTCCATCACGGGTTTGCTGGCTAAAGCGCCTCGGTCGCCAAGCCCCAAAATAGCCGTACCATTCGAGACAACTGCCACCAAATTGCCTTTGGATGTATATTCGTAGGCATTCGCCGCGTCTTTTTCGATCTCCAAAACAGGTTCCGCCACGCCCGGCGAATATGCCAGGCTTAGGTCGCGTTGTGTGTCCATGGGCTTGGTCGGTGCAATGGAAATTTTTCCTGGTTTGCCTTTCAAGCGATGGTATTCAAGCGCGTCTTCACGTGTAAACTTAGCCATATAGCCTCCTTGTAGAGTGCAGTTAATTCAGACAAAGTAAATTATTGCATATTTTGTGCGATTTACATAGTTCCATTTGTCACTCCTTAATAATATAACCTCTGCGAAAAAAATGCTACGAAAATGGAATGTTAACAAAACCTAAAAATCCATGTATAATGAGGGTGTCTGTAAGGATTGAACCCGCTAACTTCTGCCTCCCCTGCGGTCTGGCTGTAAATTATTCTGGCTATTTGAGCAAGAACCTCCCCTGTTTTGGGAGTTATTTTGTGAAGTCTGTTGGAAATAAATTAAATATGAATTTGACTTCGCCCCCCTTAACCTGTTCACCGCAAGTGACTTAACCTCAGTCACGCGGTTTTGACCTGCTCCCATACACGCAGCGCGCGGGACATTAGGTCTGCTCAAACTATCCAGACATTTTCCACAGCCGAGGCTCCGTCAGGCGGACCTTCGGCTGTGTGCTTTTAATGAAAAAAATTACCGCCATAATGGTGCAAAAGAAGCACCCCAACCGGGTAAACATTCATCTCGATGGAGAGTTCGCCTTCGGGTTGGCACGTATCACTGCCGCGTGGTTGAGAGTTGGCCAGGAATTGGACGAAAAGAAAATTGAACAGTTACAAGCCGATGATGCGCGCGAACGGGCGCTTCAACAAGCGCTCCTCTTTCTGAGCTACCGCGCCCGGTCCGAATCCGAAATTCGACAGAACCTCCGCAAGCATGAGATTCCCGAAACGGTGATCGAGGAAACACTCGAGCGTCTCCGTAGGGATGGGCTTGCCAATGATGAACAATTTGCCCGTGCATGGGTCGAAAACAGAAGCACATTTCGTCCGCGCAGTCGCCGTATGATGGCGCTGGAGCTTCGCCAAAAGGGATTCGATGACGAATCGATGAAGTCCGCATTGGAAGACGTGGATGATGAAGCTCTCGCTTATAAGGCCGCTCAAAAAAGAGCGCCCAGATTTAAAAGTCTGGAGTGGAAAGAGTTTAGAAAAAAATTATCCGAGTTCCTGGCACGACGCGGATTTCCTTATTCAGTGGTGGCGCACGTGGTCACAAGGGTTTGGAATGAAACGCATGGAGAGGAACAATATTTTGAAGATGAGGATACACCATGAACCCAATTAATTTGATCGTCGATGTGTTGGTGCTGGTTGTAGGTGTTGTTGCCGGTTATTTTTTCCATCGCTATCAGGTGGAGCAACAAACAAAGAATCAGCAGGATAAAGCCGATACCATTCTAAAAGGCGCTAACGAACAGGCCCGGTTGATTGAAAGCCAGGCACGCGAGAGTGCCACCAAGGTTATCCAGGCCGCTGAATCCGAGATCAAGGAGCGTCGAATTGAACTGAACAAGGAATCAGATCGTCTTGATAAGCGTCGTTCCGAGCTCGATAACCGCGTAGAGCGGCTCGAACAACGTGAAGCCACTGTCAACAAACGCCAATCACAGGTGGATAAACGCGCCAACGACATCGACAAACTATATGAAGATGAAGTAAAAAAACTTGAGCAGATCGCCCAGATGACCCAGGACGATGCAAGGAAGGATCTCTTTGCCGCCGTCGAAAAAGAAGCTCGCGGTGATATGGCACGCATCATCCGCCAGATCGAAGCGGAAGCGCGTGAGGAAGGTGAAAAGCGCGCCCGCAAGCTGATCGCAGACGCCATCCAACGCGTGGCGTCCGAGCATGTGGCAGAAGTTACACGTGCTGTCGTCACCCTCCCGAGCGAGGAAATGAAGGGGCGCATCGTTGGACGCAACGGACGCAACATCAAAGCATTCGAACAAGCCGCAGGCGTGGATGTGATCGTGGATGATACTCCTGACTCTGTCACGGTCTCCTGCTTCGACTCTGTCCGACGTGAAATCGGACGCCGTGCACTAGCGAAGTTAATCCTTGACGGACGTATCCATCCTGCACACATTGAAAAAGTGGTGGAAGACGAAACCAAGGCTGTTGAGAAGATCATCAACGAGGCAGGTGAGCAAGCCGCATACGATGCCAACGTTGCGGGTTTGCACCCCGAAGTACTGCGCATGATGGGTCGCTTGAAGTTCCGTACCTCCTATGGGCAGAATCAACTCGCGCACGCTGTTGAAGTCTCCAAGCTGGCTGGCATCCTTGCCGCGGAGATCGGCGCAAACATCGAACTCTCCAAACTGGGGGGCTTTCTGCACGATATTGGCAAAGCCATGGATCACAATCAGGAAGGTACACATGCCATGCTGGGCGCGGAATTCTGCAAACGCTACGGTGTGAACCCCAAAGTAGTCAATGCCATTGCTTCCCACCACCATGAAGTGGAACAGGAAACTGTCGAGGCGGTCATTGCTGAAGCCGCGGATGCCATCTCTGGAGCACGCCCAGGCGCGCGCCGCGAAGACCTGGAGGCGTATATCAAACGCATTCGCAATCTTGAGGAACTCTCTGTTTCCTTTGAGGGCGTGGAGCAGGCGTTTGCCATCCAGGCAGGACGTGAAGTGCGCGTCATTGTGAAGCCGGAAAAGATCGATGATCTCACATCTGCTAGGCTTGCACGCGACATTGCGAAAAAGATCGAAGAGACCATGCAGTATCCCGGTCAGATCAAAGTAACCGTCATTCGAGAGACAAGGGCAACCGAGTTCGCCAAATAATTGAATAAAAGGAGCGATGCGAAATTTCGCATCGCTCCTTTTATTCAATCGAACTGTAACAATCGCTTTTCACAAGCAAAGTAAGATACATATCGATTGAGGACAAATACCACCTCGATCACTATCGTATTTTCGAATTTTTCGGGGAGAGAAAATTGGAGTTGAGCCGTTACAAAGAACCGGAGGCAATCATATTCGTTAACTTTGGGGATCCGCTCCCTCACTCTACTTACGATCCACCAGGTGTGTAAATCCTAAAGAATTTAAATTGGCAAACAGGCAATCTCCCCATTACCCAAGTGGGTAATGGGTTTTTTTAAGATATTGTTACTTGACGCCCACACCGAGGTGTGAAATAATGTAAACGGTTACAGTAACCGTTTACATTCATGACCATGAGTTGACGTTCTTCTTCCGTTACGATCCGAGATGTAGCTAAGAAAGCAGGCGTTTCAGTTGCCACAGTAAGCCGCTACATTAATCGAAATACCCCGGTTTCTCCGGAGGTATCAGAACGGTTGGAAAAAGTGATGGGTGAACTGAAGTATATTCCGCACGCGGCCGCCCGACAACTAGCCAGTAGAAAAACACGAGTGGTCGGTCTTTTGCTCAATAATTTGCATAACGATTTTTTTGTCCCTCTTCTGAATGGCATCGAAGCAGTGGTTCGTAAAAAGGGATATAACTTGATCATAGCCACTTATCGTGCAGACAGCCGTAATAATGTGCCTGCGCCTATTGGACCGCATAACACAGATGGATTATTGGTTTTTTCAGATGGGTTGGTTGATGAAGATTTGATCCGGTTGCATTCCAGCGGTTTCCCCATAGTCTTGGTTCACCGTACACCTCCCCCTTCAGTAAATATCCCAAGCGTAACAGTTGAGAATGTGGAAATAACTCACAAATTGGTTGACCATTTGATAACAGTGCATGGTCGGCGCCGAATATTGTTCATGCGCGGCCCTCTTCATCAAGAGGATTCTTATCGGCGTGAGACAGGCTATAAATCTGCTTTGGAGGCGAATGGGATTCCCTTTGATGAGCATCTTATCCTTAATGGTGAATTCGAGCGTGACGTTGCATACGGTGTTTTGGATACATTTATGAAAAACGGAGGACGCGGTTCGTTTGATGCGGTCTTTACTGGCGACGATGATGCGGCTATTGGTGTAATGCGAGCCTTGCATAAACATAATATCAATATTCCTGATGAAATAGCAGTAATCGGGTTTGATGATCTTGGCTTTTCCTCTTTTCTGAATCCGCCCCTAACTACTGTCCGAGCCCCAACCGAAGATGTGGGACGGACTGCCATAGAGAAATTGTTTGATTTGCTTGAAGACCATCCTTCTGACGAAGTCATAGTTCTACCCACCGAGATCATCATCCGCCGTTCATGCGGGTGTTTGATGTGAGAAATATCTTCTGTAAAGGAGGTGAGCGTCTTCACAAATAATGATCCCAGTGCTTTACTAATTGTCGATTCCAAAATTCTAATTCTACTATGAGGAGAAACTCACCATGAAGAAAAGTTTTTACATTCTGTCCCTGCTAATCATCGCTTCGATGATCCTCACGGCATGCGGCGGTGGAGCAGCACCAACCCAGGTTTCTGCAGAGAAGCCCACTGCTACTCAGGCTCTCGCCGCGACTGAACCCCCTGCCGCCCCTGGTGCGACTGAGGCCCCAACTGAAGTTCCTGCAACACCAACGCTGACTCCCTACCCAGTTGCCTCCTGCGAAGCTGGCAAGACCTGTGTCCGCTGGTTCGTTGGTCTTGGTACCGGCACAAATGTTGACCAGATTGCGGTACAGGAAGAAGTTGTAAAAGACTTCAATGCTTCACAGGACAATATCCAGCTCATTCTGGAAATCATCCCCAACAACAGCAGCACCAATGATATCCTCTCAACCGAATTTGCTTCTGGCAATGGACCTGATATTGTTGGTCCGGTTGGTTGGGCTGGTTCGAACGCCTTCTACGGCCAATGGCTTGATATTGCCCCTCAGATCCAGTCATCCGGCTTTGATACCTCCATTTTCGACCCGGCACTGATCAAGTTCTACCAGGTTGAAGGCCAGGGACAAGTTGGCTTGCCCTTCGCTGTGTACCCGGGTGGTATCTATTACGTTCCATCCATGTTTGATGAAGCTGGTCTTGCTTATCCTCCCACTACGTATGGTGATAAGTACACCCTCGATGGCAAGCAAGTTGATTGGAACTGGGATACAGTCACCGAAGTTGCCAAACGCTTGACCGTTGATGTCAACGGCAATGATGCCTCCCAGGATGGCTTTGATGCCACCCAAATCGTGCAATTTGGTTATGCTCCGCAGTTCCAATCCATTCAATCGGTTGGCACCTTCTACGGCGGCGCCCAGCAGATCTACAGCGGCGATGCCATTGGTAACTTTAAATCTGCCATTCCAGATAGTTGGAAAGCTGGCTTCCAGTGGTACTATGATGGCATGTGGGGCAAACAGCCCTTTACTCCCAACGGACCTGTGGGCGGTTCCCCTGAATTCGGCACCGGCAACCCGTTCAACTCTGGCAAGGTCGCCATGGCTCTAACCCAGACTTGGTATACTTGCTGTTTGAGTAGCCTCGTCGATGGTGGCGCTCAATTCCAGATCGGCATAATGCCGATGGGTTCAGATGGTAAAGTCAATGGTCGTGTAGATGCCGACACCTTCCGTATCTGGAAGGGCTCTAAGAATCCCGATGCAGCCTTTACCGCTCTGGCATACCTGCTCACTACCGGTGCTGATAAACTTCTGCCGGTTTACGGCGCTATGCCCGCTGTCGCTTCCAAGACTCAGGCATTCTTCGATGCCAAGTCCAAGGATTATCCGTTCGTCACCAAGGAAAGCTGGAACGTGTTCCTGCAAGGTCTCAGCTACCCCGATACCCCAAGCGCAGAGCAATATCTGCCGAACTACATTAAAGCCAACCTACGTTTGGGAACCTTCTTTACTTTATTGCAAAACACTGCTCCCGATAAGTTCAATTTCGATACCGAATACCAAAATTTGGTTGATGATTTGAACACAATCTATAACACAAAGTAGTTGGTTTGAAACTTGGATGGCTGGCTTTAAAAAGCCAGCCATCCAAGTCAACATTACAAAGGAGCTCCCATGTTTGAATACCTCAATAGAAGGCAAAAGCTTCCTTCAATAACTTCTTATCGCAGCCTTTCTCCTATAGCACGCCGGGAGATGCGGAATGGTCTGATTTTCCTTACCCCCTGGATTGTGGGCTTTTTGGCCTTTACTTTATTACCCACCCTGGCGACTTTGCTCTTTAGTTTATTAGATCGAAAAGTGACTGATTCTATATTGGCTACGCCTCACTTTGTTGGTCTTGCTAACTATAAACAACTTGTGACAGATCCGCAAGTTTGGAGCACCGGCGCAACCCCGGGTTCTTTATGGGTAACGGTCAGGTTTGCTCTGATTGCCCTGCCTATAGGTATCTTTTTTCCGCTTGGAATAGCGCTCCTAATGAATAACCCAAACCTTAAGGGACAAAACTTTTTCCGATCCCTGTTTTATATGCCTTATATCGTGCCTTTCGTGGCAGCCATTTATTTGTGGGGCGGCATGCTAAACCCAGCATCGGGCTGGATCAATCGTGTCCTGGCTTGGTTAGGTGTTGCTAATGCGAATCTGCCGCTTTGGGCTAATGGTACAAGTTACCTTACCGGTGTGTACCCAGCCTATGTGATCATAGGGATTTGGAGTCTCGGCAATGCCATGCTCATCTTTCTGTCTGGTTTGCAAGGGGTTCCAACTGAACTATACGATGCCGCCAAAGTAGACGGCGCGAACAGCTGGCAGACTTTCTGGAATATCACCTTTCCCATGATTTCTCCAGTTGTATTCTATAATCTGGTACTTGGTTTAGTGGGTATATTCCAATACTTTCAATTGCCGCTGGTGATTAACCAAGGGAACGGACTGCCCGGGGGCTGGACAATGTTCTACAACCTGTACTTGTATAGAACCTTTTTTACCTACCAGAACATGGGCTATGGCTCAAGCATGGCTTGGTTCCTTTTTCTGGTCATATTATTAGTGACAATCGTTTTGTTCAGCACCGCAAAATACTGGGTCTACTATGCTGGCGAATCTCGGTTAAGGAGGCGGCAAGATGAATAAGTTAATGAAAAACAATAAACTTTTCAAAGGTGTCAATATACTCTTCGTCACAGTATTAACGACTGCGATCCTGGCGATATATCTGGCACCGTTCCTGTTCATGATATTTACTTCGTTGAAAACAACGACGCAAATAGCCCAGCTTGGTTCGCCGATTTGGCCCGCAAAGCCAGCGGCCTATAGCTATAAAGGCGCCGATCTTGAAGTTTATAAAGTACCTGCAGCAACTTGTGCAGGCTCAAATCCCAACGATAAATCTATTAAGAATTTGGCTGCTGTCAAAAAGGGCAGACAAGAGACCACCTTTGTGGATCCAGCAAATTTGGCGGCTGGGGAGTTTGTCTGCACAGTATCCTGGCGTGCCCTTGACAGGCCATGGAGTTGGGCACCCCAATGGGCGAATTACATGGATGCTTGGAAAGCCATCGATTTTCCCAATTTGATGTGGAATACTTCGTACTATGCCATTATGTCCGAGATTGGCGTGTTGATTTCCTGCACATTGGTAGCCTTTGGTTTTTCACGCTTCCGCTTCCCCGGCCGGGATTTTCTTTTCACCATCTTAATTTCCACGATTTTCCTGCCAGCTTTTGTAACTCTCATTCCAACCTATTATGTCTTTCAAAAACTTGGCTGGGTGGGTACATGGCTGCCGCTGATTGTTCCCACATTCTTCGCGAATGCCTATGATGTTTTCCTGTTGCGCCAGTTTTTTATGACATTGCCGCGTGAATTGGACGAGGCAGCCATGATTGACGGTGCAGGTCCCCTGCGGATTTTATGGTCAATCATTATTCCACAATCATACCCGGTATTGATGGCTGTCACTGTGTTCCATATCGTGTATGCCTGGAACGATTACTTTGGTCCCCTAATCTATCTTTCCACCAACCGCCAAGCCTGGCCAATTTCAGTGGCGCTCCCGACCTTTAATGGCTTGTATAACACCGAGCCTCAATTAATTCAAGCGGCCTCTCTCATGGCTATGCTTCTGCCATTGATCTTGTTCATCGTCGCCCAACGCTTCTTCGTTCAAGGGATCGTCATTACCGGAGTTGATAAATAAATGCGGATAAGAAACAGGGCTGGTATATCACTGGCCCTATTCTTATTAGTCATTATCTACTCAAGCCTGACGTCCTGTCAGGCTTTTGTTGCAGTTACTACACCGACGTCCTCCATAACTCAGACACTTGCACCAACAGCAACTCCGGCTGCACCTGCCAACATCCTATGGGTGGATACAACACGCGATATCGGGCCCAATCAGCAAGTTCACATTAGGAGTCAATTATGGTGCTTATGCCGGAATCGGCTTGGGGAATATTGACGCGGTTAAAAATTCTGGCATTACCCTTTTACGTTGGCCGGGTGGTCACTGGGGTGACCAAAACGACGTTCGCCCCAATTTAGTTGACAGCTACATTTCAGTGGCGCGTAACATCATGAATGCCGAACCCAGCATTACAGTTCGCTTGTTGGGAGGCACTCCTGGGCAAGCGGCACAGTTGGTTCGCTATGTAAACATCGATAAAAAATATGGCGTCAAATATTGGAGCATCGGTAATGAACCGGATCTTTTTATCCTGGAAGATCAAACCTGGACGCCTGAATACTATGCAAAGCGCTGGCGCGAATTCGCGCTGGCGATGAAAGCAATTGATCCATCCATTCAACTATATGGTCCAGATATTTCAGATTATGTTGGTGATCCACAATTTGACCCACGCGAATTGTTGTATGTAAAGTCAGTCAAGCAGGATTTCACGAAGCGTGATTACTTGACCGAATTCCTAAAAGTAAATGCCGACCTGGTCAACATTGTTACGGTTCATCGTTATCCTTTTCCTCTCAAGACAACCGATGGTGTAGCAAGTTGGGATCAGTTGCGCGACAACACCCCACAGTGGGAGCGCATCCTACCGAACTTACGCAAACTGATTAAAGATACGACAGGTAAAGAGTACCTGGTGGGCGTGATGGAATTTAACTCCAACTCCTCGGACGCAACCGGTGTTGATACGTCACCTGATAGCTTTTACAACGCCCTTTGGCTGGCTGATATTTTGGGGCGCATGATTCGCCACCAGCCAGAGATGCTCGCCTATTGGCTTTTGAAGAGCAGCCCGGCAGGTCACGGGTTTATGGATTCGTTCGACGTCCGCCCCACCTATTATGTGTATCAAATCTACAAACGATTTGGGGATCATCTACTGGAGGCAGCTTCAGATACGAAATATGTGTCTGTGTTTGCTGCCAAACAGGATGATGGTTCTGTAACTGTCATCATCGTCAACTTAAATGATAATGACATTCATAAGCCTCTGCAATTAAATCAAGGCGATAATTTGAAATTGATTGAAATGTATTTGTTTGACAAAGACCACAAAGCAGAATCTATTTCACCCCAAACCTTCAAGAATGGCGATGAAGTGACTCTGCCTGCGGATTCAGTAACGCTGTATATCCTCAAATAAATATAAAAGGAGCCGACATGTTAAAAGTTGCAGTCATTGGTGGTGGTTCCACTTATACGCCTGAACTCGTCAATGGTTTTCTTGTGCGGCTGGATCAATTCCCGCTGAACGAATTGTGGTTGATGGATATTGACGAAGAACGGCTTAACATTGTCGGTAAATTTGCACAGCGTATGGTGGAAGCTAAAGGTTCGCCTTTCAAAGTCATCCTTTCAACAGACCAGCGTGAATCCATAAAAGAGGCGGATTATGTAACCACGCAATTGCGCGTCGGACATATGGAAGCACGCCGCCGCGACGAATATCTCGGTTTACGGCATGGCTTGATCGGACAGGAGACCACCGGCGTGGGTGGAATGGGCAAGGCGCTTCGCACCATTCCTGTAATATTGAAGATCGCACAGGACATTAGAGAAATTGCCAAACCGGGTACGATGTTGGTCAACTTCACAAATCCCGCCGGGCTGGTGACCCAAGCGTTAAGCAAATACGCAGCGGACGTGCCCGCTGTTGGCGTATGCAATGCCCCGATCACAGCCAAGATGCACATCCTCGAAAGCCTCGAGCAGGCTTCGGGGGGAAAGCTCGATCCCAGTCACGCGGAACTGAAGACACTGGGCTTAAATCATCTCTCCTGGCATCGCGGCTTCACCATTGACGGTGAAGATGTCTGGCCCCAGGTGATCGAAAATTTCATCACAAAACTCAAACAGGAAGACAGAACCGGAATGGGAGCCGCGCACGATAGAAGTCTTGCGCATGATACCGAATTATTATCTGCAATATTTTTACCATACCGATAAAAAGTTAAAGGCACAGGAGACATGGCCCCCCTCCCGCGCGGAAGAAGTGATCGAAGTAGAAAATGACCTTCTGAGGGAATATGCCGACCCTGATCTCAAAGAACCACCTGCGGACCTGATGAAACGCGGCGGCGCATACTACTCAACGGTTGCCACGCAACTACTGAACGCTCACTACAACGATCTTGGCGAAACACATGTGGTAAACATCACGAACAACGGCGCTGTCAAGGAATGGCCCTCAGAATGGGTCCTCGAAATTCCCTCCGTAGTGCGAAAAAGCGGGATTACTCCCATCCCTACCGAGCCTTTGCCACAATCACAGTTTGGACTGATTTCGGCGATCAAAGCCTACGAAATGCTAACTGTAGAAGCCGCTGTTCACGGAGACCGTGATGCAGCATATCAGGCATTGCTTGTCCATCCCTTGGGACCCAAAGCAGACAAAGTTCAGGCGGTGCTCGACGATATGTTGGAAACGCATAAAGAGCATCTGCCCCAATTTTGGAACTGACCTCACACAGGGCAACCCCACGGTCGCTCCTGTAATTAACTTTAGGTAAAGATGCGTTATTTCCTTGGCGCCGACCTGGGCGCGACTAAAACTCATACACTCATCGTTGACGAAACTGGACGCGCTCTCGGTTTTGGAGAAAGCGGGCCTGGCAATCATGAAACTGTTGGCTATGATGGCATGTTCCATGCTATGCAGACCAGCATGGAACATGCGCTTCATACCGCAGGGTTGACCAAAGCCGACATAACGGGGGCAGGTTTCGGCGTAGCAGGATTCGACTGGTCATCCGAATATGAAATCACCGCCAAGACCATAGATCGCCTTGGGTTAACAACACCCTATCAATTCGTAAACGATGCCGTGCCCGGCTTGGTGGCTGGGTCAGAAGAGGGCTGGGGCGTGGTCATTGTTTCGGGAACCGGGTCGAACTGCCGCGGCTGGGATCGTGAACATAAGCGTGAAGGACGCGTAACGGGTCACGGTGTATTGATGGGGGAAGGCGCAGGCGGAGCCGAACTCATGCACCGTTGTATGCAACTGGTTGGTTATTCGTGGACAAAACGCAGACCCAGGACCGCTATCGCAGATGTACTGATCGCCCACGTGGGCGCGAAAAACCTTGAAGACCTGTTGCGTGGATACACCACATTTGAGTATGATCTTGGCGCCTTCGCCGCGCCGATCATCTTCCGCATTGCAAATGACGGCGATCAGGTTGCGCGTGAACTCATTCACTGGGCAGGTTGTGAATTGGGTGAAATGGCAAACGCAGTCATCCGTCAACTGGAATTTGAGGAGCTTGCCTTTGACGTAGTCATGACCGGCAGCATGTTCAAAGGCGGCGCAATGCTCATCGACCCAATGCGTGAAACGGTTCAAAAAGTTGCACCGAAAGCCTGCTTTTTACCGTTGGATGCTCCGCCGGTCATCGGCGCTGTACTGCTCGGCATGGAGATCGGAGGCTTGGATCCAACGAAATCCATTCGCAACACGATGAAAGAAACCGTCCTAATGGTGCGATGATGATGCACAGCGCTTTAGTGAAAACCCGCTTCGCTCCAAGCCCTTCGACAACGCTCAGGACAAGCCTCTGCCTGCTCATTGTTCTATTGGCATCCTGCTCACCCTCTACGCCTTCCGTCTCAACCACTACACCGATAATGACACCTACACCCGCCTCTGCCCCATTCATCATTCTTGCCTACGCAACGGATGCGATCATTGCAGAGATTATTCCTTATGAGCAATTGACCCATATCAACTATTCCTTTCTCACCCCAAAGGTTGATGGCACATTCAACCCACTCAACAATGGCTGGAAGTTACAGGAGATCGTAAAGCGCGCGCACGAACAGAGCGTACACGTCAGCATCTCTGTGGGAGGCTGGGGCTGGGATCAGCAATTTGAAACGCTGGCAGCTTCCCCTGAGTCGCGAGGCGCATTTGTCCAGAACCTGAAAGCATTTGTGGAAGAGTATCAACTTGATGGCATGGATATCGATTGGGAATATCCCGATGCTGGTCAATCGTCACAAAATTTTCTGGCATTGATCAAGGAATTACGCACAGCCATGCCGGATAAATTATTGACCACAGCTGTTGTCTCGTATGGTGATGACAATGGCGCGGGTATCCCAAATGAGTTTTTCGCACTATTCGATTTTGTCAATGTGATGACCTACGATGGGCCCGATCACGGGACAATGGAACAGTTCAACCGCGGGCTTTCCTATTGGAGCGAACGCGGCTTGCCAAAGGAAAAGATCGTGATGGGGGTACCTTTTTATTCACATACAAAGGAATCGCCCAACGCAGAAGGCATACCCTACTCCCAATTGGTTCAGGTTGACCCTGCCGCGGCACAAACAGACTTATTTCGTTATTTTAGTGCAACACAAATTTATAACGGTATTCCCACGGTTCAGACCAAGACACACCTTGCCATGGAGAAAGCCGCAGGCATTATGTTTTGGGCGCTCGACCATGACGCACAGGGAGAATATTCTCTAGTAAATGCAATCTATCAAACAGCAAACCAACCATAAAAGATATTACACATGAGCCAACCCTTCACACTCGGCATTAACTATTGGCCCCGCCGCAAGGCCATGTATTGGTGGAGCAATTTTGACGCGGGCGAGGTACGCGAAGAATTTGCTATCATCAAAGAAGTCGGGATGAACGTTGTCCGTTTATTTTTACTGTGGGATGACTTTCAGCCTGAACCGACCAGCGTTGCAAAGGACAAACTCGATCACCTCATGAAGGTCGCAGACATTGCCGCGGAAACCGGGCTAGGGATTGACCTGACCTTCTTCACGGGTCACATGAGCGGACCGAACTGGAGTCCGCGCTGGCTGTTGGGCGGCGAGTTGCCACCAGCAGTGCATTCTGATTGGCTTCGCGATGTGGTCAGCGCAGGCAACAAGACGAATATGGGGTATCGCAACATGTTCCATGATGAAATGGCTTTGGATGCTTCGCGGTTGTTGCTCAAAACTGTTGTCGGTGAACTTAAAGAACACCCCGGCATCTGGATGTGGAATCTTGGCAACGAGCCAGACTTGTTTGCATGGCCCTACTCATCGGATGAGGGCGCGGCGTGGGTGAAGGAGATGGTTGGCTTGATCAAATCCATTGACCCGCATCACCCCGTGACCATTGGTCTACACGGCGATGGACTCCACCGCGATAACGGACTGCGCATCGACAAAGTGTATGCAAACACAGATGTCGCCGTCATGCACTCTTATCCTATGTATACGCCCTGGGCACGTCAAAATCTGGACCCGGATTTTGTCCCGTTTACCTGCGCCCTGACCGCGGCGTTGTGCGGCAAACCCGTCTTGATGGAGGAGTTCGGCGGATGTACTGCCCTGCCCGGCGAACCCTCTCATAGTATGGAATGGACTGAAACAAATGGTCGGGAACGCACACAATTCATGGCAAGCGAGGAAGACTTTGCCGAATTTCTTAGCCTGACGATTCCAAAACTACAGGATAGCGGCGCAACAGGCGCGATGTTGTGGTGCTATGCTGATTACGTTCCTGAGTTGTGGGATCTGCCTCCCTGTCAGAACTCACAGCACGAACGCTTCTTTGGTTTGGTGCGCCCCGATGGTTCATTGAAACCACACGCAAAAGTCATTCAGGAATTTGCGAAAACAAATCCGCAGGTAAAACCAATCCCTGATTATGCAAAAGTGATCGTAGACCCGGATGAATTCTACAAGGAACCCCTTCGTCATTTGGTTGACCTGTATCAAACCTATTTGAAAAATATGGAGCAACTATGAAAAGACTAATCATTAACTCAGACGATTACGGACGCACACCCGACATTTCCCGCGGCATCCGTGAAGCACATCTGCACGGCGTGGTCACGTCCACGACCTGCATGATGAACATCCCAACCACGGTGCATGACATCGCTATCGCAGTAAAAGAGTCACCCAAACTTGGGATGGGAGTCCACCTCGTGTTGACAATGGGCAAACCTCTCTCGACGCGCGAAGCGGCTCCGTCCATTGTCGATGCGAATGGAAATCACTTCAAGTACGATCCGTTCATTGCCAACATTCCAAACTTGAACATGGAAGAGGTCAAAGCAGAATGGCGGTTGCAGATCGAACGATTCATCCAGGCAGCAGGACGCAAGCCAACGCACCTGGACTCGCATCATCATTCATCTTATTTCGCACCAAAGTTGTTTCGAGGCATGTTGGAATTGGCAAAAGAATATGATTGCGCAATCCGCTTTCCGTTCACAGAAGT
Source organism: uncultured Chloroflexia bacterium (assembly GCA_963753655.1). Classification (GTDB taxonomy): domain Bacteria; phylum Chloroflexota; class Anaerolineae; order Anaerolineales; family Villigracilaceae; genus Defluviilinea. The sequence continues at coordinate 238,313 of CAVWDB010000006.1, read as the reverse complement.
TTCAAGTGAATTGGAAGAGACCGCCAAACATGTTCCGGAATTATTAATGCAGGAATTCAACCCGCGCAAGCCGGACACTTTCATTGTGAACTTTTATGATGAAGGCGCAACTCAGGAACATTTGCTAAACATCATCCATAATCTGGGTGATGGCGCCAGCGAACTCATGTGCCACCCCGGTCATGTGGATGATGCCTTCGCAAAAGAATCCGTCTATAACTTCCAACGTGAAAGAGAGTTGAAGATATTAACTGACCAAACGATTAAACAAGCGATTGAATCTAATAATATCCAACTTATTACCTTTGCCGACCTCTAATCTTTGTTACTCGTAACTCACACCTAACTGGAGCCTCTCATGTCACAAATAGACGACCTGCTCGCCCAACTTACACTTGAAGAAAAGATCTCCATGCTCGCCGCATCGGACTTGTGGTTTACCACACCTGTGCCTAGGCTGAACATCCCCTACATCCACGTCGCAGACGGACCCAACGGTGTACGCGGCACATGGAGCAAGATGTCGCCCACCTCCGCCGCCACGCCGATTGGCGCGGCATTGGGCGCAACGTGGAATCCCCACATCGTCGAAAAGGTTGGCAATGTGCTTGCCGAGGAAGTCAAAGCCAAGAATGGGAATGTCCTGCTCGCTCCCACCGTCAACATCCACCGCACACCGATTGCGGGACGAAACTTCGAGTGTTTCTCCGAAGACCCGTATCTCACGGGCATCATGGCATCCGCGTATATCAAAGGTTTACAGGATAAAGGTATCGGCGCATGTATCAAACACTTCGTGGGCAACGATCAGGAGTTCGAGCGTCAATCCATGAGTTCAGAAATAGACGAGCGTACCTTGCGCGAGATCTATCTCGAACCGTTCCGTATCGCCATCCGCAACTCGAATCCGTGGACGATCATGTCTGGTTACAACCGACTCAACGGCGTTTATGCCTGCGAAAACGATCACACCCTCAAGGAAATTCTCAAGGGCGAATGGAAGTATGAAGGCGCGGTTGTCTCCGATTGGTATGGCACCTACGATGAAGCCGTCCCTGCTGGCGGACTCGATATCGAGTTCCCCGGCAACGCCCGCTGGATGTCACCTGAGTTTGTGCAAAAAGCTCTCGATAACGGAAGCCTTTCAATGGATAGTCTGAACGATAAAATCCGTCGTCTGCTCCTCGTCACGGAAAAAGCGGGACTCTTCGATAATCACGAGCTTCCCGCCGAGCGCGCCCATGACAAACCCGAGCATCGCAAGATCATTCGTCAGGCGGCGGGCGAAGCCATTGTCCTGCTCAAGAACGGCGGCAACCTTCCGCTCAAAAAGGTCAAGTCCATTGCCGTTATCGGACCCCATGCAGCGAATGCCAGTATCTTTGGCGGCGGCAGTTCTTCGGGCTTCCTGCCTCATTATATTGTCTCGCCGCTCGAAGGCATCAAGAATCGTGCGGGTAAAAAAGTGAAAGTGGATTACGCCCCCGGATGTTTTATCCACAAGAACCTGCCTGCTCCTGCTCCCGAAACCTTATCCACCGCAGACGGGCGCATCGGTATCTCCAAGGACTCGCGAGCCTGTTCGACGGAATCGAATTTTCTGGCGCGCCGTTCTATCAATCCATCGAAACCATTCCTGTTTTTGAATGGTTCCACAACTCCATCCCCGCTGTGAACCGTGAAAACTTCTCCATGCGCGTGCAAGGATTCTTCACGCCAAAAGAATCGGGCAAGCACAAACTATCGTTAAGCGGAGTGGGCTGGAGCAGACTCTACCTTGATGACAAACTTCTCATTGACCACACTGACGATGCCCACCTCGGCAAGGAACTGAAGTCCGAACTCAAACTCAAAGGCGGCAAGTCCTATGCCATCAAATTGGAATATTGGTTCAAAGGTGATTCGCAATTCCGTTCAGTAGCCATCGGACATGAGCCTCCTCACAGCAAAGACCTGATCGGCGATGCCATCAAACTCGCCAGGAAATCAGATGTCGTTATTTTGATCGCAGGCTTGAACCACGAATGGGAATCAGAAGGCTTTGATCGTGTGGACATGAAGCTCCCAGGCGAACAGAACAAACTTATCAAACAAGTTCTCAAAGCCAATAAGAACACTGTCGTTGTCTTGAACGTCGGCTCGCCTGTCGAAATGCCCTGGATCGATAAAGCCCAGACCGTTCTCCAACTCTGGTACAACAGCCAGGAACAAGGCAATGCCCTTGCCGATGTGTTGTTTGGCGATGTGAATCCGTCAGGTAAATTACCAACAACTTTCCCTGTTCGCTTGGAAGATAACCCCGCTTACATCAACTACCCAGGCGAGAATGGCAAAGTCAAATATGGAGAAGGCATCTTCGTCGGCTATCGTTATTACGATAAGAAAGATGTCAAGCCGCTCTTCCCCTTCGGTCACGGATTGTCCTACACCAAATTCAAATACAGCAACCTGAAATTGAGCGCCAAGAAAGTCTCACCTGATGGCGCCCTCAAGGTCAAAGTGGATGTGACCAACACAGGCAAGGTCAAAGGACAAAGAGATCGTGCAACTCTACGTACGTGATGTCAAATCCACATTTGCCAGACCCGAAAAAGAGCTCAAAGCCTTCGACAAGATCGAACTCAAACCCGGTCAAAAGAAGACTGTCACCTTCACTTTGGACCGTGAAGCCTTCTGGTACTTCGACACCGCAACAAACGCCTGGGCAACCGAACCAGGTGAATTTGAAATTCTGGTTGGCGCCTCGAGCAGAGATATTCGTTTGAGTGACAAGGTTGTGCTTGAGTAAATAATTTTCCAACCATGTCATTCTTTGTCGCTCCGTCCTCAAAATGACATAACATCAATAAGAACACAAAAGAACAGGACTTGGGATGAAATTCGGATATTTCGACGACAAGGCACGTGAATACGTAATCACCCAGCCAGACACTCCCATGCCGTGGATCAACTACCTCGGCAGTGAAGCATATTTTGGGCTTATCTCCAACACCGCCGGCGGCTACTCCTTCTACAAAGATGCCCGCCTGCGCCGTCTCACGCGTTACCGCTACAACAACTCGCCGCTCGATATGGGCGGTCGCTACCTTTACATCCGTGACAACAAGAGCGGAGTGTATTGGTCGCCCTCATGGATGCCGACAAAAACAAAGCTCGATGAATACGAATGCCGTCACGGGCAGGGCTACACGGTCATCACGTCCAAACTCAATGGGATTAAATCCTCCACTCGATACTTTGTCCCACTTGGAGAATCTCTCGAGATCTGGCAGGTGACTCTGACCAACGAGAGCGCTTCAGATTCGGACCTGAGCCTGTTCTCTGCCATCGAGTTTTGTCTCTGGGACGCCAACGATGACGCCACCAATCTCCAGCGCAACTACTCGATCGGACAGATGGAGATCGTAAACGATGTCATCTATCACAAGACCGAGTATCGTGAACGCCGTGACCACTTCGCTTATTTCGCCTGCTCTGAAAAACTGGCGGGTTACGACACCATCCGTGAAGACTTTCTCGGAGGATATCGAGGCTGGGATGAGCCTCAAGTTGTTGAAACAGGCAAATCATCGTAATACCGAAGCGCATGGCTGGCAACCCATTGGATCGCACCATGTCAAGGTCAACCTGAAGGCGGGCGAGTCTAAACAGATCATCTTCATTCTTGGTTATCAAGAGAATCCCAAAGATGAAAAATTTGATCCGCCAGGCTCACAGGTTATCAACAAGAAATCTGCAAAGAAGGCGATGGAGAAATACTTGCAACAAGCCAACGCCGATAAAGCCTTCAATGAATTGCGCGATTACTGGACAACGTTGCTCGGCAAACTGCAAGTAACCACTCCCGATGAACACACGGACCGTATGGTGAACATTTGGAATGCATATCAATGTATGGTGACGTTCAACATGAGCCGCTCGGCTTCGTACTTTGAGAGCGGCATTGGACGCGGCATGGGCTTCCGTGACTCGAACCAGGATTTGCTTGGCTTCGTACACATGATCCCTGAACGTGCCAAAGAGCGTATTCTGGATATCGCCGCAACACAACTCAAGGACGGCGGCGCGTTCCATCAATATCAACCGCTGACCAAGCGCGGTAACAACGATGTTGGCTCTGGTTTCAATGACGATCCCGCCTGGTTGGTGCTGGGTGTCGCCGCATATCTCAAGGAAAGTGGTGATTGGCCAATTCTGGATGAGCAAGTTCAATATGAGAACGAGCCTGGGACAGAAAGCCCGTTGTACGAACATTTGCAACGTTCCATTCAGTACACACTTGATCGTCTCGGACCTAATCAACTTCCGCTGATCGGTCGTGCAGACTGGAACGACTGCTTGAACTTGAACTGCTTCTCCGATACACCTGGTCAATCCTTCCAGACTACAACCAACAAGGACGGCAAAGTTGCAGAGAGCGTATTCATCGCCGGTCTGTTCGTGCTGGCATGTAGTGAGATGGCTGGCATTGCAGATCACTACATCGAAGGTCACAAGTCACAAGTCAAATCGACCTTCGACCTTCGACCTTTGACTTATTATTCAAATGTTGCTTCCGAAATGGAAAAGACTGTTTGGAAAGCAGGCTGGGATGGTGACTGGTTCCGCCGTGCGTATGATGACTTCGGTCACGTTTTGGGCTCGAAGAGAAACACCGAGGGACGTATCTTCATCGAGCCGCAAGGTATATGCATCATGGCAGGTCTTGGCGTGGAGAACGGCAACGCAGTCAAAGCGTTGGATGCAGTTGCTGAACATCTTGCTACGCCGCATGGAATCGTTTTGCAACAGCCTGCCTTTAGTCAGTATTATCTGCATCTCGGTGAGATCTCATCGTACCCGCCTGGATACAAGGAGAACGCTGGCGTCTTCTGTCATACCAATCCCTGGGTCATGATCGCGGAGGCAATTGTGGGTCGCGGCGATAAGGCGTTCGATTATTACAAACGCATCAACCCATCGGCGCGTGAAGAGATCAGTGAACTGCACAAATGCGAACCCTACGTCTATGCCCAGATGATCGCGGGCAGGGATGCCGCCACGCATGGTGAAGCGAAAAACTCCTGGCTGACAGGCACTGCGGCGTGGAACTACGTCGCCATCACGCAAAACATTCTCGGTATTCAACCGATGCTCGATGGTTTGCAGGTGAAGCCTGTCATGCCGTCAGATTGGAAAAGTTTTGAGGCGACGCGCAGTTTCCGGGGAGTCCGATATGAGATCTCAGTCCAAAGGGAAGGCAACGGGAACAGTGTGTCGCTTGAGGTGGATGGAAAGCCCATTGATGGGACGATCATCCCATTGCCCGATAAGGAAACAAAAACTGTAAGGGTAAAGGCTGTACTTCGATAATGAAAAGAATTTTGATAACGTTTTTTGTGGCGCTCGTGCTGGGACATGACATGATGCAAATGAGCGACGCGGATGCGACGGTGTGGCGGCGTGAGCACATTGGCTTGGTATTTCAATCGTTTGGTTTGTTACCGACCTTATCGGCATATGAAAATATTGAATTGCTGTTGCGTATCAAAGGCGATGATTACGATACGCGAAATAAACGCGCTTTGGAATGTTTGGAGATGGTGGGATTGGGAAAATGGAAAGACCATCGTCCGTATGAAATGTCAGGTGGACAGCAACAACGCGTGGCAATCGCGCGCGCGCTGGCGAATCATGCCAAGTTGATTTTGGCAGACGAGCCGACAGGCGAACTTGATAGCAAGACAACCCGTGAATTGTTGACTTTCTTCCGCGAACTTGTGGAAACGCAGAAGATCACGATGTTGATGGTATCCCAGGATCCGCTTGTTGACCCATATGTGCATAAGATGTTGACGCTGAAAGATGGTGTAGTAGAAAGCTAACCAATAAGCCCGTTGGTTGAGTAGGCGGCGTAATTCAGAATGCCTTGCAAGGATACTCGTCTCCGCCGTATCGAAGCCAACAGGTTACAGGAATAATTTTGTGACAATAGTTGCTTTGCTTATTGGTGGTTTCGACTGCTTGCGCTCAACCACCAAGTTGGTATTAAACATAAAATGAAAAAACTTCTTTCTTTTCTCTTACTTCTTTCCTTCCTCCTCTCTGCATGTAGAGGCGAAACCGCAACGGCAAATGTCGCTCCAACGCCGACACAGGTTGGTGATCTGGGTCCGGTCATTTATACCGACCCATCACAACCCATCGAGACGCGCGTGGAGGACCTGCTCAAACGCATGACGCTCGATGAAAAGATCGGTCAGATGACACAAGTGGAACGATTCAGCATCCAGCCCGGTGATATTACGAAGTACTTCATCGGCTCGATCCTGAGCGGCGGTGGAGCCTCCCCTCCACAGAACACACCGCAAGGCTGGTACGAAATGGTGCAAGTCTATCAGGGTGAAGCGCTGAAAACGCGTTTGGGGATTCCCATGATCTATGGCGTGGATGCTGTGCATGGTCACGGCAACATGAAGGATGCGACCATCTTCCCGCACAATATTGGTCTCGGCGCGGCGAACGACCCGGCGCTGGTTGAAAAGATCGGGCGCGCAACCGCGGAGGAAATTCTCGCCAGCGGCATCCCTTGGAATTTCTCTCCCGTCGTTGCTGTGGTGCAGGATGTACGTTGGGGACGAACCTACGAAAGTTTTAGCGAAAGCACAGACGTTGTCACATCGCTAAGCACGGCTTACATCAAAGGGATGCAAGACTTGCAGTCTGGCGATTTGTCAACGCAGGGTCAAACGTTATTCACACTGGCAACGCCCAAACATTTCATCGGTGATGGTGCAACGATATGGGCATCGGCACGCACAAGCAACATGAATACAAGATACATGCTCGATCAGGGCAACATGCAGGTTCCGGAGGAAAGTATTCGTAACCTGTTTTTACCTCCCTACCAAAGCGCCGTACATGCAGGGGCGATGAGCGTAATGGGTTCGTTCAGCAGTTGGAAGGGAATAAAGATGCACGCGCAACAAGGTTTGCTAACCAATATCCTCAAAGGCGAACTCGGCTTTAACGGTTTCATCGTCTCGGATTGGCAGGCAATCGACCAGATTGACCCTGACTTCTACGTCTCTGTCGTCACAGCCATCAACGCGGGGATTGACATGGACATGGTGCCGTATGATTATGTCAACTTCATCGAGACGATGAAAGACGCGGTCAACAATGGGGACATCCCCGAATCACGCGTCGATGAGGCTGTTCGCCGCATCCTGCGCGTTAAATTCGCTTTGGGCTTGTTCGAACACCCCATGCCCGATACGAAGTATCAGGATACTGTCCGTTCGCGTGAACATTTGGATTTGGCGCGGCAGGCAGTGCGCGAATTGTTGGTATTGCTCAAGAACGAGAATAACATTTTACCTTTGCAAAAAAATACCCCCGTCATCTTTATCGCTGGCGAAGGCGCAAATGACACCGGTCTGCAATCTGGCGGTTGGACTCTCGAATGGCAGGGTAAAAAAGGCAACAACGATGAGGGTACAACCATACTGAGCGGTATCCGTGCCGCGGTGAATATAAACACACGGATCGAATTCAATCGTGATGCTGATTTCAGCGAATTCAAAGACGGGAACGGCGAACCACTGATCGCAGATGTAGGAGTTGTTGTTCTTGCAGAAAAACCGTATGCCGAAGGTGTCGGTGATGCAGCGGATATTTCACTTACAGATGCAGAGATTGCGCTACTTGAGGGAACACGAAAAAGCAGTAAATCAGTGGTTGTCATTTTGCTGTCGGGTCGTCCGCGTGTGATTACCGAACAACTTCCCCTGGGAGAAGCCTGGGTTGCGGCATGGCTTCCTGGCACCGAAGGTAATGGGATTGCTGATGTTTTATTCGGTGATTATCCATTCACAGGCAAAACAGCTTATTCCTGGCCCCGTTCAAATGAACAACTGCCGATCAATATCAATAACGCAGCAGACAAAATCGGCTGTGACGCTCCGCTCTTCCCATTCGGATATGGGTTGACGTACGGCGAGACTTCCCCTGAAATTTTGGAGTGTAAATAACCATGCCGTCATCATCACTTCCGTCTGCATCCATAGAAAATGAATTTTTACGACTCTGAGTATCTGACCACAACCGGACCCCGTATCATCGGCTTGTATGCAAAGGGCGTGGAAGACAACCTGCTCGCCGAAACACCCAACGCACACTGGGCGACGCCGCATGGAGAATATTTCCTACGCGGCGGACATCGCTTGTGGACTGCCCCTGAGGATTCGTTTTACATATGTCCTGAAGATGGTTTGCAAGTTGTTGAAGAAAACGGCGGTGTGACGTTGAGAAGTGACGTGGACGCTTCGGGCTTGGAAAAAGAAATAGCAATTCGATTGGATGGAAGCCGCGTGCATCTTTCGCAAAAAGTGACGTGGCACGGCGATGAGTTAATTACGCTTGCGCCGTGGGGCATTACGCAGTTGCGTTTGGGCGGCATGGGAATATTGCCGTTGACCGTGGAAACCAGTGGGCTTGCGCCAAATCGAAATCTTGTGCTATGGTCGTATTCAAGTTTGAAAGATGAACGGCTTGAACTGCACGATGAATTCATGTTATTGCATGGCAAAGCGTCGGAGCAGGCGGTGAAGATCGGAAACCGCAATACACACGGATGGATTGCCTGCGCAATGGGCGATGCGCTATTTGTAAAACGCTTCGATGTTGAAGACGGGGAACTCCCTGATCTGGGTTCCAACGTGGAAGCGTATGTCAAGGATGTTTGTATAGAGATCGAAACGCTTGGCACATTGAAGACACTGAACAAGAACGAATCGGTGACACTGAACGAAACATGGGAAGTGATCGTTGGGGAGTTTCCCGCAAATATTGAAACTGCCCGTATAATCGGCGGACTATTGAGTAAGGAAAAATCTTAGCCACAGATTTCACGAATTTTCACGGAAAGTAATTTAAAAGAAAAATCAGTGCGAATCAGTAAAATCCGTGGCCGAAAAAAACATGGAGTAATTAATAAATGGCAAACAGGATCATCTTCCCTGACAATTTCCTCTGGGGTGCGGCAACCGCCTCCTACCAAATCGAGGGCGCATGGAACAAGCACGGCAAGGGTGAATCCACGTGGGATCGCTTTACACATACGTCTGGAAATATAAAGAATAACGATACAGGCGATGTAGCGGACGATCACTACCGTCTATGGAAAAAAGATATCGGCTTGATGAAGAAGATCGGTTTGAAAGCTTATCGCTTCTCGATCTCATGGCCCCGCATTCTGCCAACCGGGCGCGGTAAAGTCAATCAAAAGGGAATCGACTTCTACAGCAAACTGGTGGACGAGCTAATCAAAGCAGGCATCACACCATTTGTTACATTGAATCATTGGGATCTTCCGCAGACGTTGGAAGACGAAGGTGGTTGGACTGTCCGTTCGACGGCGGAGGCATTCGTGGATTATGCCAACATCGTCTCACGCACGCTCGGCGACCGCGCCTCGAACTGGATCACACATAATGAACCGGCAGTCGTGGCTTGGCTGGGATACGCAATGGGAATACACGCTCCCGGATTGAAGGATTATGCGCTCGGCGTACGCGCCGCGCATCACCTTTTGCTCTCGCATGGCTGGGCAATCCCTGTCATACGCCGTAACAGCCCAAACGCGGAGGTGGGTATCACGCTCAATCTCAACTGGAATACAGCGGCTTCCAATAGCGCGGCCGATAGGGACCTCGCTCGTGAGGACCGACGGGCAATGGTTCCGCTGGTTTGCCGATCCCGCTTACAGGCGCGGATACCCATCGGATATTGTCGAAGACCTCGCGCGCCTGGGCGCCTTCCCGAACGGTATGGATTTCGTAAAGCAGGGTGATATGGATGTGATTTCAACACCCACGGATTTTATTGGACTGAATTATTATTCCCGTCAACTTGCCCGCTCAAACGCATCAAACAACGACCCGCAAACTGTTTTTCCACAACCCCAAACGCCCGAACACTGGACAGAGATGGGATGGGAAAATTATCCCGATGGATTGACAGGCATTCTTGGAAGGGTCTACTTCAACTACCAGCCGCTCAAGATATACATTACGGAAAATGGCGCAAGTTACTCCACAGCGCCAGACGAAAAGGGGAATGTCCCTGACGAGTTTCGCACCCATTATCTGCGAACTCATTTCGCCGCGGCACATCGCGCCATTCAGGCCGGTGTTCCACTGGCAGGATATTTCGTCTGGTCACTGATGGATAACTTTGAATGGTCTCAAGGTTATTCCCAACGCTTTGGCATTATATGGGTGGATTATGAAACGCAGAAACGAACACTGAAAGACAGCGCCAAGTGGTATAAAGGTGTGATTAACAAGAACGGGTTTTAATAAATTAATTGGCTTGTATTACAAACTAACGACCTTCCCTAAAACGGAACTTCGTAATCCATGGTATTGGTCATCAAAGACCATGTTTACGGCTTTAGTCAAGTCCATTTCATCTGTACACTGAACGCTATATGGATATACTGACACCTGCGATCCAAACTTAACGTAGATTGGCATATGCTCCAGCGACATCTTAATGTTCTTTAGCCAGCGGTTGCCTTCCAATATCTCTCCCGTCCAAAAGTCAATCCATTTGCCTGCTGGAAGGTAAACATCCCTAATACCGTCATTATTCATAATTGGTGCAACTAAAAAAACACTCCCAAAGTAATATTGATCATCAATGTGCCAGCACATGGGATCGTCTTCATGATGGAAAATCAGCGCCCGTAACATTGGCAAACCAGTACTAACAATCTGACGTCCCTGCTCCACCAGATAGGGAATCAGTGCATAGCGCAAGTTCCACCATTGCCTTACGTGGTCAGCTATTGCAGGGTACTCATAGGGTTCACGAGGAGAAGCGCCATGATACCGAATATGGGAGGAAAACACACCAAATTGGGTCCAACGCATGTACAACTCATCGGAGGGCCAACTATTCATAAAGTTGGGTAAACCATGAAAGCCCGCAATGTCATGCCCCCAAAATGCGTAACCCGATAAACCCAAATGCAAGCCGCCGCGTAACGAACCAGCCATCCCATCCCATGTAGAAGCGGAATCGCCGCCCCAATGCACGGGATATCGTTGGTTGCCAATCCAGCCAGCCCTGGCCCATATCAATCCTTCTCCGGTAACTTTTTTGGTTATATCAAAGGCCGCCTTTTGATATAGTAATGAGTAAAGATTGTGTAATAGTTTTGCATCCATTCCTTGATAATCTGCTTGAAAGTCAATGTTCTCACCAAAATCAGTTTTGATCGCAGCCACTCCCATTCTTAGCAATTTTTCCAACAGCCCCTGATACCATTCCATTGCCTGTGGATTTGTGAAATCAATTGTTGCGGCATTTCCAATCCCGCCAAAATTTGAAAAGCTATTCACACCATTTTTGCTGGCAATGTATCTGTTTCTCCAAGGCTGATGAATATAAATCTGCCTGCACGCTTACTGATGGAAGCTGCCATAATGTGATACGAAAACCATTTGAACGCATCTCTTTTAAATAATTCTCAGGGTTGGGAAATGTTCTTGGGCTAAACTCCCATTCGCAAATCCAATCCTTATCAAACCATCCGGTATCAACATGGATCACATCACAAGGAAATAATTCCTTCCTCAAACGAGCGCAATCTGACGGGTTTCTTCCGCCGTAAAATATGTCATTCGTCCCATCCAGATACCGTATGACCACAAAGGCACATCATGCGGGAAGCCAGTCAGCAAACGGTAGTTATATACAATGCGTTCAACATTCCTGCCGCCAATTACGAATAAGTCGACCAGTCCATCTTCAATCATTGCCTGGTTGGCCCGCGTGGAAATATCAGCCAGGGATAGTCGTGTATGTGCAGAAGTCAGAATCAAGAGACCGTATGGGCGATTGGAAACATAAAATGGCACGTTTTTATAACAACGCCGATTATTGACCCCCAAAGCATCATCATTTTCCAAGACCAATGTCCGCCCAGAAAGGTTAATGGGTGCAAAACGTTCTCCTGTTCCGGCAATTTTTTCATTTGGAGAAGCATGGAAAGCAAATGTAGCCCGGTGAGGACGTTGGTCACGTTCAACGTAGGCAAACGGGAAAGATTCGTGTTGACTTGGCTTAAACATATCGTACGGCTTCAAGAGGTACAGAAGTCAAGCCGTCAGGGTAGATGATTGCATTCAACGTTTCGGGCGGGGCTGGAATTAGATCGCTCCAGTGCTTGATGACTGGAGATTGGTTATTGATTTCCATACGTGTCTTCCCCTTGGGATCAAGAACCTTCCAACCTTTTGAATTTTTATCTATTGATAAAGGCAATTGCTTCAATGTCTCATCAATATCCAACATCACATTATTCTTGTCAGTAGGTAATTCATTACCATTGAAGTTTATCGTCAATCGAATAATATCTTCACCGTAAGCACGCACCCAGAAGGTGTGTCGTTTAGGTGGGATGTTTCCGTCTGGCACGATTCCCTCTTCATTAAAAGTTTGGGCAAAAAAATCCAATTCAATTCCAATAGATCCATCCAGCTCATTGACAGAATGCGGTGTACCTGCAGACCATAAAATATCCTGTGATGCTTCAGGTGTATCAAAATCAAGTAGATCAGCCAGTAGTTTATTTTGTGATTTCATGAATATCAATACCTATCCTTTAACTGCCCCGGAAGTCATTCCGGAGATGATATAACGCTGTCCCAGTAGATAAACTACGACAACTGGCAAGATCGTTAGAACAATATCAGCTGAAACTAAATTCCACTTGTGTTCAAACATGCCAAAGAAATTGTATACCGCCAAAGTCATTGGCCACTTCGCCGAGCTTTGCAAGAAATATAAGGGAAGGATAAATTCGCTCCAGAAATCCAAAAAGCTTAGGATGGCTGTCGTCACCCAGGCGGGAGTAAGCAAAGGGAAAATAATAGTGGAAAAAAGTGTAAGAGGGCTGCATCCATCAATAATTGCCGCCTCATCGATTTCCTTAGGTATCGATTCGATAAACGCATAAATTAGAAAAACCCCAAAAGGAATTTTCGTAGCCGCATACAGGATTATGATTCCCACTACTGTATTGATCAGATGGGTCGCCTGCATAACCTTCGTTAACGTTACATAGTTTATGGGCATTGCGATCCCCAAAGTGATGAAGAAATACAAGAAGCGATTAAGTGGGGATCGATTACGTGACAACACAAATGCTGTTGTGGTCGAAAAGACCACAACGATTATTGTTGCCCCTGTGGCATAGAGCAGGCTATTTACAAAAGCGCCTCCCAGTTTGCCTTGCTCAATAACAGTCAAGTAATTTTCCAAATGAATACTGGTGGGAAATTCTACTCCCATGCCTCTGGATTGAACTTCATCCTTCAGGGAATTCACAAAAAGCAAATAAATGGGCACAAACATTACAAGGCTGATTAGGATAGCCAGTAAATTTGCGGGCATGCTCTTAAAAATTTTTGTTTTCAACGCGGTGATCTCCTAAAAATCCAAAGTCAAGACAAGTTTTTGCAAGCGACATCTCGCCTAGGCTTCCAATTCCTTTGCATGCATCGTTTTGAGTAACCAATACCCGCAGATTGACATAACCACGAATAACAATGTGGAAAGCGCGGTGCTGACACCATAACGACCCTTGGAAAACTCCTTAAACACAACCGTATAAACCGTTTCAGTTGCGTAGCCTGGTCCACCGTTGGTCAACACCCAAACAATATCAAACACCTTTAGTCCATACAGAAGATTTAGCATGGTGGTTACTGTTAATGTGGGCATCAACAAAGGAAGAGTTATTTGCCAGAATTCATCCCACTGATTGGCTCCATCGAGTTCGGCGGCCTCATAATACTCGGTAGGAATCACCTGGAGGCCGGCAATCATAATCACCATAATATATCCAATCCCCTTCCAGGTATCGACGCCGATCACGGAGTAGAGCGCAAGATTTGGGTTTGTCAGCCACTGCTGTGCTAGAAAATCCAAGCCGATGCCTCTGAGAAACTCGTTTAGCACGCCGGTTGCAGGATGTAAAATAGACTTGAACACAATACCAACAACAATCATTGGAATAATCGGCCGGCAGATAGATAACAACACGATGAAAATTGAAAAAATCGCTTCAATCCTTTGGACAAAAGCAAAGCCAGCATTAATGCAATCACGGTTTTCAATGCAATTGTGACTACCGTAAAAATTATCGTGTTACTTATACTATGCCAATAGTTTTGTTTGGAAAAGATCAGAGCAAAGTTTTGGAAGCCTATAAAGTTTATTTCCGATGAGTACCTGTTCCAATCCGTAAAGGACAAATAAAAACCTAAAAGTCCGGGAATTACCATAAACAAAGAATACAAAATAATTGCCCCAGCAGAAAAATAGAACGGATAAATTTTGTTTTTCATCTTTATTTTTTTCATAATATAGAAGACAAAGCAAGACATATATGGTTGTGGGTCTGAATAGGCTCCCTAGGATATTTATTTCCAATAAATGGTGAAGCCTAACAGACCCACAACGATTTCTATCAATGAGCCATTACTTCCAGGCTTCGTCTCCGGCAGATTTTGCCATATCAGCCCTGCGCTGATCAGTGTCTTCCAACACCTCTTCTGGAGTTGCTGCACCCGTAAACATTGCGGTCAGAACCTGACCAACATCCATCCATTGAGGATTGACATAATTTACTGCGGTCTGATAGACAGTTCCCTGCTCTTTATAGGTATCGATGAACGACTGCTGGTCTGCCGTCAATTCAGCTTTAACACCATCAAAATTGAGCATTGCAAACTGAGCTTCGTTATCCAAGCATGTATTGCAGGTTTTCGGGCCTGGTCAGAAACTCGAAGTACGCTTTGGCAGCCTCGATATTCTTTGATCCTGAATAGATGAACTTGCTTGGAGCGGCCGGGTTGACATTCCAGATCTGATTATCGGCCAGAGGGATTACAAAGAAGCCAAAATTTCTTCAGCCGCTTCCGGGTATGCCTCATGAATCTGGCCCGGTAATCCGAAACGATTCACCGTCATGGCATAATTTCCATTAGCCATAGCCGCTTCAGTATTCGCAAATTCATTGGAGAGCGCATCGGGCCCAAAATAACCCTTATCGTACATTTCCTGGAGTTCGGTCAGGGCCGTCGTCATAGTGGGATTGCCCGCAAAGGTTGCTTTATTTGCATTCAATGCATCTGCCAAGCCAGGGTTCGCAGCTTCATACACTGGACCCATTTCCAGGAACCACAGGACATGGTGCCAACCATCGGCAAATGGCTCATAGATTGGATTAATTCCGGCATCCTGGAGGGTTTGGCAGGCAGCGGCAAATTCAGCGTAGGTCTTTGGCACGCTAATACCGTTGTCAGCAAACATCTTTTTGTTGTAGACAATGACCCAGGAACCGCCAACCGTATCCCAGATTGTCAGCCCGTAGGTAACGCCATCCAGGCTAATCTGCTCTACGGACAGCGAGTTCATTCGCTTGACCCACTCTTGATCAGTCAGAGGTACTGCATTCTTTTCAACATTCAATTGAAGTTTGATGTCGGTCTTACCGCTCTGACCACCGAAGATGTCTATCCCTTCACCTCCAGCCTCAAGCTTGGTTTCCAGAACATTGAAATACTGATCAGATGGGATAATCTGAAAATCAATGTGAACGCCGGTTTCCGCTTCGAAATTTTTAGCCAGTTCGATCTCTGAATCTAAAACCCAGTTCTGACTGGCAATGTAGGTAAGCGTAGTGCCCGGCCCAAATGCAGGGAGCTTCGGTTGCGGCTGGCACTTCAGTCATGGCAGGTGCTTCCGTCGCTTGTTCCGTTGTGGGGAGGGCAATGGCAGGCGTTTCAGTTGCTGAACTACACCCCGTTGCGACAATGCCAAGAATCACAATCAGAGTCATTAGTAGATTTTTGTAACGAAACATCTTTCACTCCTTTTTTATCATTTTCGTTTATACTTAAACGTCGCAGGTACTAGTTTCAACTAGTATGGCGACACACTTGAGAAGTGCTTCTTTCTCTGGAAAGGCAAGGGGCACTTCTCATTTTTTCTATAGATTATCAAATACACCACCTCCTTCCAGGGCATATTGATTACTTTACAAATTCACCAGGCTATGCCGATTTTCTGACGAATCCCGTACTAGAACGAATAACCAGTTTAGGACTAACCAGTATCTGTTCACTGGTTTTCGTACTTTTTTCCAATCCATCGATCATTATCCTAGCTGCATCATGGCCCATGGATGATGCGGGGAAATGCAATACCGTAAGCGAAGGTGATGTCAGCTCACCTCCCTGCACATCTGCCAAGCCCACAAAAGAAATATCGCCTGGAATACTCAACTCCAACGAATTGATTGCTGAAAAAATTCCCGCAACTGCCGTGTCAAAGATAGTAATTATTGCTGTTATTTCTGGATGTTTTTCCATAAAGTTCACTGTGGCAAGCTTTATATTTTCAAGTCCGTTATCAGCCTCGCAATAAAGTTGGGGGATATTGTATTGGACACATACTTTTTCATATCCTTCCAAGGCTCTGACGCTAGGTCCATAGTGATTTCGTTCCGGGTCAGTAATAACGGAAACAAACGCGATGTTTTGATGCCCTAAATCTATTAGATGATTAACAGCAACGGTCACAGCAAATTCAAAATCAAAATCCACAAAATTTACCCCATCATTATTTTCGCAACGCCCTATCATCACAAAAGGCAAATTATGCTGGCGCAGTAATTTCACACGCCAATCATCCATTCGAACTTCCATCAAAATCACCCCATCACTCTGGTTTGTGCGATAAAAATCTAAAAGGCTCTTTTCATCAAGAGATTGGGTTACTAAATGCAGAGAATAATTGTGTTCTTCACAGGCGGTTGTCACCCCGGTTATGAAATGGAGAGATACTTGATTGGATATCGCTAATTTATAGGGATAATGCAAGGTAATCACTCTTGTTTTCCCTGATGTTATCTGCTTCCATTGCATACTGCGTGCATAACCAAGTTCATCGATTACCGCTAAAACCTTTTGGCGTGTCTCTTCTGAGACATCAGGCTTTTTATTTAAAATCCGAGATACTGTCGCAACAGACACGTCTGCCAGCTTGGCAACATCTCTAATAGTTGTATTCTTTTTCATTAGGAGGTAAATATGATCCTGTTTTTTGAATATTTATGTAACTAGTACCGTAACTAGTTACAGTTTCTCATAAGATATTCTTTTTGTCAATATGGTTGTTCCGGAAAGCGCCTAAATCTTACAAAGCAAAGTATTAAGAAAAGTCAATACATTGTCACGATAAGCAGGATGACATCGCTTCCAGCTTCCATTGGTTATGGTAAACCACCAGCCAAAGCATCACGACAACGTCAGAAGCACGTGAAGAGTAGCTGCTACGCACGACAAGAGACTAAGGCTAACAAATCAAGAAGAACGGATTTTTAATTTCAACGTAGGGAATGGCAACTGCCATTCCCTACGTTTTTTACATCCCGCCCACAAACGGATTGTGCATCTTTTCCTCCCCCACTGTCGTCACAGGACCATGACCCGGCAATAATCGCGTCTCAGCGGGCAGAGTGAATATTTGTTCCTTGATGCTCTTTACAAGAGTGTCCCAATTGCCGCCGGGGAGATCAGCGCGACCCACAGACCCGTTGAAGATCAGATCGCCGCAGAAACAAACATTTTCGGAAGCGACATATAAAACACAATGACCCGTCGTATGCCCCGGCGTAAAGCGGACTTCAAACTCGTAACTCCCCAATTTCAAGATTTGACCGTGAACAAAATCAATCGTCGGTTCGGGACCGGGGTCAATGTCAAAGCCGAAGAGCGCGCCGCCACCGCCTGCACGCCACAAGACATGATCGTTTGGGTGGAGCGCCACAAGCGGCAATGGATTCAGCGCATCCGCAATCGCGCCCGCACCGCCAATATGATCGAAGTGCGCGTGTGTGTACCAAAGATGACCGATACGCCAGCCGCGTTTCTGTGCTTCACCCAAAATGATATGCCCATCCCAGGCTGGGTCAATGACAACGGCTTCACTTGTTTCAGAATCGGCAACGAGATAGGCGTTGGTTTGTGCGGGCCCTAATGTGAAAGATGCGATCTCAAGCATGGGAATCCTTTGGGGTGAAGATAAAGGTCAAAATAACGGAAACAACAATAAGTCCAAGAGAGAGCGGGTAGACGATGGCGGGATCGCGCTCGTAAAGGAATCCAGCGATCGGCGGCGCAAGGATGTAGATGACCGCTCCTACTGTCTCCATTGTGCCATACATTAATCCCATTTGCGAATTGTGGACAAGCCCGCGCGCATGAGCCATCGTCAAAGGCTTGAAGGCGCGGTATCCACCCAGGAGAAAATATCCAACCGCAAATAACACGATTGTCTCCCCGCGCCAGATGGATAGAACAAAACAGGCGACCAGGAAATGTGCGATCAAAAGCCCGTGAGATGATCTCATGTTCCCAAGGCGCTCGCTGATCCAGGCACCGCCAAGTGCACTGATGGTAAAGATAAGCCCCATTTGTTTTAGCGAAAGCCCGCGTACGCCCTCCAAAAAGTTGGGAGTGAGAGGCTGTGGAAGAAACATGGCAAAATAAGCAAAGGAGGCAACTGTTAGAAATAGGATGAAGGTGCGGTTCTTGAAAATACTAACGGGTGTCATTTCGGTGTCGTGGTGATCAACCGGCTGCTTTTGGATGAACAAAATAAAAGCCGTGGAAAGGACAAACACGGCTGAGGCAAAAAAATATACCCTACGTAAACCATACACCTCGCCCAGCCAGCCGCCGGTAATGGGCCCCAGCACCGTGCCATAACTGAAGGTTGCAGTCATTAACGTCAACGCGCGCCCCACAGACCACGAGCCACGTGCCGCGGTTATGTAACTACTCTGCGGCGACGAAACAAAGATCGTCAGACCATATGTCAGCATGCCCGCAACGAACAACGCCAGGTCGCGGGCGAAACCCATTATCAAGGTGGATATAATGCACATGAACCACGCCGCAAACAATAAAGGTCTGCGCCCAAACCTGTCCGCAAGATAACCAGCCGGAATATGTGAGATCGCCATCACCATACCGAACGCACCCAGGATCAACCCGATCTGTTGCGGGTTACTACCCAACCGTTCAAGGTAGATCGGCTGAAAATTAAAGAACAGCCCCTCGGCAAATCCCCACAGGAATAAAGCGACTGCGACGAATAGAAGATTACGGTTCAAATGACACTCGATGAAATCAGGATGTTTTGGATTCTTCGATTCGCCGGATGAATTCCAAAGCTGATTTAAATACTTGATAACGAGCCGCATCGCGCGTGACAACGTGACCTGATCCCGTTATATAAAGCTTTGTCTTATCTGACGCGTTGACCAGCCCATCGTAAATCTTCTCCACGTTGTCAGGCAGCACATAAGAGTCATCTTTCGAGTGCATTAACAACACCGGGGCGTTAACTTTCGGCAGGGCATCTCGCATTTCAAGGATCAACTTCTTCAACTCCGCCACCGACCGGATGGGATTTTGTTGATAAGAGATTTGCTCCTGCCACGCCTCCTTATCGAACCAACCGCTTCCAGGAACTTCTTTTGTCTTGGGTCGAAACTTCATCACTGCGCTCACCATCTGCAAATACCAAACTGGATAATCGCTCGGCAGGCGATAAGGAGTTGACATGGCTATCACGCCCTTCACATCCAAGCGCGTGGACATCAGCAACGACAATACCCCTCCCATCGATAGACCGATAAGAAAAACGTTGTCCGTTATTCCTTTCAGAAGATGATATCCATCTTCAATAGAAGCAATCCAATCTGTATACCGTGAACGGATCATATCCTCCGGCCTGGTGGCATGACCAGCCAGGCGAATACCGAGACACGTATACCCCTGCCGAAAGAGATACTCTCCCATCCAGCGCATCTCTTTCGGTGTGCCGGTGAATCCATGAATCAGCAGGCAGGCAGGCTTGGAAGAGTCGCCTTGAAAAAAGAATGGTTCGGTTGTGGGGATGATCTGGGACATGCGGTGAATTATAGCTAATCAAAGGATGCTTCGCAAAGCGGATAAACGGATAATGTTTCCGCTATCCGCTTTTCCGTTTCGTGATCCGTTCCGCCCATGCCGGGCGCAATGACATCACCTTCTTATAAACAGGGCACGTTTTATCATGCGCGCCCCGCAAGTACCCCGCGGACACGAGGAACTCGTTCACGATTTCGCCGCCTGTGAAAACAAAAGTAGTCTTGAAAAGTTTCGTCCATTCCTCCCTCGTCAGTGGATGATTTTCATCGAGCCAGCCTTTGAATGAGCCAAACTCCTTTTGCAACAACTGAATCCGTTTTGCGTTCTCGATCGCAGCGTTGACCTTGAGACGGTTACGAATAATCCCTGCATCTGCCAGCAGGCGGACGCGATCTTTTTCAGTGAACTTCGCAACTTTATCAATATCAAAGCCGCGGTAAGCCCTGCGGAAGTTATCTGCCTTTTTCAGGATCGTGATCCATGAAAGTCCAGCCTGATTGATTTCCAGGACAAGGCGTTCGAAAAGCAGATTGTCATCGTACAAGGGAAATCCGTATTGGGTATCGTGATAGTTCTTGTTAAAAATATCTTCGGGATGGGAGTTGCAGTAGTCACAATAGCTGGTCACAATGTCATCTCCATAATGGGCAAAATTCTCAGTTGACCTTCAATTTCTGATTTATGTTCACCAATCTTACGCATTCCCATTTTCTCATAAAAGCCAACAGCGTTCGGATCTGCTTCGAGTTGCAGTCTCGTATATCCGCGCTGACGTGCCGATGCCATGGCGTGGAGGAATAACTGCTTGCCAATTCCCTGTCCAATATATTCAGGCAAAACCCATAAATTTTCGATCCAAGCCTTTCCATCGCGATCCTGCAATGTATAAAAGGCAACTGGCGTGTTGTTTATTTCCGCAACCCAACTCTCGTTCTCTTCAAAATATTCGGGAGTGAAAGTAAATTGAGATCTCCATATTTCCATCCAATGGTCTGGGTAGCCCCAATGCGCTTTCGCTGAGAGAGCAATTGTAGATAAAGTATTTGCTTCGCTGGGCATGACACGCCGGATAGAGACCATCGGAACCTTCAGCCGCGAATTTCGCGAATTATCGCGAATTTTTGTTTTCAGATTTGACCACGCGACGATATTCCAAAGAGCCAGCGCCAAAATTGAGGAGAATGGCAAGTTCCAATCCCGTTGCGGCAAGATAGTGAAGAGCTTGTGCCTGATGAGATGCATTCAATTTGGATATCCCTTTGATTTCGACAACGATCTTGCCACCAACAATAAGATCAGCTTTGTACACACCCACCAAATCTCCTTTGTAAGACACGGGCAGATCAACTTGATGCTGAAACGGAATACCGCGCAAGGTTAATTCTTTTTCAAGTGCATTCTGATAAACCGACTCTAAAAATCCCGGTCCAAGGATACCATGCACCTCCATCGCCGCGCCAACGATCCTGAAGGACAATTCTTTGAAAAGAATCTCAGTCATAATATCCTCTTACAATTTGCCGCGAATTACGCGAATTTCTTAACGATTCGCGCCAATTCGTGAAATTCGCGGCAGAAACTTCTTATCCCACCACGCGTATCTCCCGTGGCATATCGGACAATACATCCGCGCCAGTTTCGGTGATCACAACATTATCTTCAATGCGCACGCCATTTCTGCCAGGCAGATAAATGCCCGGTTCAACCGTGAAGGCCATGCCAGGCTCAAGGATTTGCATATTATCGCCGCGCATATAGGGTTCTTCGTGTCCTTCCATGCCGATACCGTGACCCGTGCGATGCGTGAAATATTTTCCGTAGCCTGATTTTTCGATCACGTCACGCGCGGCTTTATCCACGTCTGCGCATGGGATGCCCGGCTTTGCGGCGGCGCGACCGGCCGCGTTTGCGTCCTGCACGATCTTATGAATCTTCTTGTATTCTTCATCCACCTCGCCCACTGCAAAGGTACGCGTCAGGTCTGAGATGTAGCCGTCGTTCGCCGCGCCCCAATCAATGACGAGCAAATCTCCAACTTGTAATTTGCGATCCGTTGGCGAGGCGTGAGGGTTGGCGGAGTTCAGCCCGCCAGAGACAATCGGGCTGAACGGCATTTCAGGATCAGAGCCGTGTTTGAACAACTGGATCACCAACTCGGAGGATAACTCCTTTTCGGTCATCCCGATTTTTATCAAGGGGAGCGTCGCTTCGAGCGCCTGCTGCGCGATCTTCACCGCGCGGCGCATGGCATCCACCTCGGCTTTATCTTTCTTCAATCGCAAACTGGACAGTACATCACTGGCATCGGGGTAGTCCGCTTCGGGCGCGCTGGATTTGACATAGCTGAATTCCAACAAGCGGAGCTGACGCGGCTCGACGCCGATACGCTTCCCATCCAGACCGAGAGCCTGCGCCGCCTTACGAAAAGCCTTATCCCACTCTGACGGATTCTCCGGGTACGCAAAGACTTGCAGTTCATATGGCAATGACGCAACCTTCTGCAACTCCAATTCAGGCAAAACAATGGCAGGGACTTGATCCTGCGCGAAAACCAAAACGATCGGGCGTTCCATCAAGTGGAAATGCATGCCGGTCAGATACGTCAGTGTGGGACCCGGATTCAGGATCACCGCCTCCAGGTCTGAGGTCCGAAGTGAGGCGTTGAGTTTGTCGAAGCGAGGGTTTGTCATGTGAATCTCCTTGTTTGATCTCTGCTCAGAACGTCGAGTGACGGCGGCAGAGAGCATAGTGCCTAATCCGATGGACGAGTTCGTTTTGAGAAGATATATAAAATCCAATCCACAAAAGCCGGGAAAAGGGTATCGAATGTGGTGACGACACGAAACCACCACGGAATGACAAGACTGCGGCGCGGACGTTTGGCAAGACCAACGACGCGGCTGGCAACATATTCGGAGGTCATGTGAAAGTTGAGGATCCCAATCCTGTTGACAGCTTCACGCGTTTCGGTCTCTTTCCATGGACTTGACCGAACTCTGTGCTGGCCGGACCGGGATAAATGCCGGAAACCTTTATGCCAAACGGAGCAACTTCACGGCGAAGCGAATCGGTGAAGGCGCGCACGCCATATTTGCTGGCGGAATAGGTTGTGATGAGAGGCGGAGCAATCAGACCCGCAACAGATACCATGTTGATAATATGCCCTTCGCCGCGCTTGAGCATATACGGAAGAACTGCGCGTGTAACAAGCATGGTGCCAGTGAGATTGACTTGAATAAGGGTTTCGATACTGCGTTCGGGCGTTGAGATGATCGAACCAGTTCACTGCGCCAAACCCGGCATTGTTGAAAAGGATGTCGATGCGTTGATACAGGTCAAGTGCAGTTTGCACCATGACATCGATTTCGGCGAGTTGGCTCACATCCACAGGAATGGCAAACGCCTGCCCGCCCTCGATTTTGGATCTCAGCCGCGAGCGCCTGTAAACGGTCCAGCCGGCGTGCGGCAAGGACAACCTTGCAGCCTTCTTCTGCAAATAAACGCGCCGCATCTTCACCAAACCCTGATGATGCGCCAGTAATAAGAACGACCTTGCCTTTGAGTGAGCGTGACATAATCAGAAGACTTCGTTGGTTGAGTAGGGCGAAGCCCGTATCGAAACCAACATGTAACAGGAGTAATTTTGTAACAGAAATTGCTTTGCTTAGATGTGGTTTCGATACGCTCCTCGTTTCACTCGGAGCTGCTCAACCATCAGAGTATAAAAATCTATTCGCCTTCGTCCTGCATATCTTCTCTCGGCTGCTTCCGCGGTCGTGGTGGTTCAATAATAGCTTCGGGCGCCAGCGCGATCTTCAAGACATCATCCATATGCTTGACCGGGATGATCTTCAATTCAGCCTTGGCAGTCTTTGGCAGATCAATCAAATCCTTCAAATTCTTCTCAGGCAAAAGGACAGTTTTGAGTCCGGCGCGGTGCGCGGCTAATACTTTTTCTCGTACGCCGCCAATCGGCAGGACGCGTCCGCGCAGTGTGATCTCGCCAGTCATGCCAATATGCTTATATGCGGGACGCCCAGTGAGCGCGGAGATGATCGCCGTCGCCATCGTAATGCCCGCCGAAGGACCATCCTTTGGGATGCCGCCTTCCGGCATGTGAACGTGAATATCCATACGCTCGAAAACATCCAGGTCAATGTCCAAGTGTAACGGCACGGGATTTGATATACGTCAACGCGGCTTGACCGGATTCCTGCATCACTTCACCCATCTGTCCGGTCATTTGCAAACCGCCCTTGCCTTCAAGCACTGCCACTTCCACAGGCATGATCTCGCCGCCATTCTCCGTCCACGCGAGAGAGGTGACCACGCCCACTTCATCGGTGCGTTCGGCTTCGGTTTGAAAGACCTGTTGAGGTCCCAAAAACTTTTCGATGGATTCAGCCGTGATCGCAACGGGATATTTTTTCCCTTCAGCTTTCAAACGCGCCACTTTGCGGCAGACACGACCGATCTCACGCTCCAAATTACGGACACCCGCTTCGTAGGTATATTCACGGATAATACGACGAATCGCATCCGCCTCAAACGTCAGGCTGAGTTCGTCAACTCCATTTTCTTCAATCTGACGCGGGATCAAATAACGGTTCGCAATCTCCAGTTTCTCTTCTTCGATATAGCCGGGGAACTCGATCACTTCCATGCGGTCGAGCAACGGAGCAGGGATATTGCCAAGCGAGTTTGCCGTCGTCACGAACATGACCTTGGAAAGGTCAAAAGGCATTTCGAGATAATGATCGCTGAATGCATAATTCTGTTCAGGGTCTAATACTTCCAACATGGCAGAAGCAGGATCACCGCGGAAATCGGAATATAGCTTATCGATCTCGTCCAACATGAACAGTGGATTTGCCGTCCCGGCGCGCTTCATGGTCTGGAGGATTCGTCCCGGCAACGCGCCGATGTACGTGCGGCGATGTCCACGAATTTCGGCTTCATCGCGCACGCCGCCCAATGAGACGCGCACGAACTTGCGCCCAAGCGCTTCGGCAATCGAACGTCCCAGGGATGTCTTGCCAACGCCAGGAGGTCCAACAAAACAAAGAATGGGCTGGCGTTCCTTCTTCGGCTTCAACGAACGAACGGCAATATATTCAACAATACGGTCTTTTGCCTTTTTAAGCCCGTAATGGTCACGTTCGAGTATCTTTGCCGCGTTCCTCACATCCAAATTATCGGGTGAAGCGTTTGACCACGGCAGGTCAAGGATCCAGTCAATGTAGGTGCGGATGATGCCCACTTCGGGAGCCATCGGCGGCATCTGGTTGAGTCGCTCCAATTCCTTGAAAGCGATCAGCTTCGGTTCGTCGGGAAGATTTGCGGCTTCCAATTTCTTCTTGAGGTCAGAGGCGTCTTTCGTGAAGATATCGCCTTCGCCCAATTCATTTTGGATCTGGCGCATCTGTTCACGCAGATAAAACTCACGTTGACTCTTATCCACTTCATCCTGCACGCGTGAATGGATCTCATCTTCGAGTTCGAGCACATCCACTTCCTGCGCAAGGATCTTGTTCAACGCCTGCAAGCGTCCACGCGGCTCGAGCAGCATCAACAGGCTTTGCTTGGCTTCGTAGTTCAACGCCAGCGACGTGGCGATCATATCCGCCAGCCAGCCCGGTTCGGAGATGTTCATTGCAAACAAATGCGCCTCTTCGGGGATCGAGCGATCCAGTTGTACGCAGCGATCGAAGAGGTCCAAGGCTGAACGCATGAGCGCGTTCGTTTGGCGGTCAGCAGTTTGAGGTTCGGTGATGACGCGGGCTCGCACCATCAAATAGGGAGTCGTGCGAATGAACTCCACGATCTCCACGCGGCGGCGTCCCTGCACGAGCGCGGAGTGCGAGCCATCCGGCATGGCAAGCAAACGCCCCACCGCCATCTCCACACCGATGGGCAGAAAATCATTCACGCCCGGGTTATCAAGATCGGGGTCATGTTGCGTAAGCCCGATGACGGTCTGCTCTTTGTGCTGCGCCTCCTGCACCGCAAGCAATGACGCCTCACGCCCCACAAAGATCGGCGAGACCATGCGCGGAAAGATGATCAGGTCACGCAACGGCAACACCGCGGCTTCGATCATGCCATCAGCGTCCGCCTCGCGGTTCGGGATGCGATACAACTCCTCTGTGCGCTGCGAGAGGGTCAGGTCAAAATTATCTTCTTCTTCGTTCCATTCTTTTGGGTGACTCATTTTTACTCGTAATTCGTTATTCGAGAATCGGAAGCCGTGGTTTGAGAATCGTTACAATTTACGATTCCCGACTCCCGTTTACTTGTAATACTTCCGACACGGAAACCTTCGACGGATATATCAATGCTACCATCTTTTGCAAATTACTCCAACAGACGTGCGCTTCAATCCCAGTCCCAAATTGCTTCGTCGGTTTGAGGCGTTTCCTCCGCTTTGACCTTGTTCCTGCGTCCCCACGCGCCACTGACTTCACCCGCAAACGCGACACTCCCGGCTGACAATACAACTTTATCGTTACCTGCCAATTCGAGCGCCCTTTCCAAGGCGCTCGCAACAGGCTCGACAGCTTCCACGGTAATGCCAAGCTTTCTCACCTGCTCCGCAATGGATTCCGCCGCAGGCGCACGTGGATGGTCTGCCCGTGTTGCGATTACGTATTCAAGTCTCGGTTTCAGTTCTTCGAGAATACCTGAAATATCCTTGTCTTCCAAAACGCAGAACAACATGACGACAGGTCTACCAGGAAAATATTCATCGAGTGTTTCTCTTAATCGTAAGGCAGAGTCTCGATTGTGAGCCGAGTTGATCACAATGGGCGGATGTCGACTCACCACTTCGAAGCGGGCGTGCCATTTTACCTGAGAAAATCCGATTTGGATGGCTTGGTCCGAGATGGGAATTCCGCTGGCTTTGAGAGCGGCGTAGGCGGTAGCGGCATTTTCGATTTGGTGTGTGCCTAATAAGGGAATGGTTAGCATAATACTGGCGTCTTGACCCTTCGATACGGCTTCGCCACTCAGGGAGGCGCTGCGCTCGGTCTCGGTACGCTCCGCTACTCGATCAGCGGCTGCTCCGCTCACATCGTCCCGGTGCTTTTCCGGGAGCGCGATGGTAAGGGATTGGCTATCCAACGACGACCCTAACTTTCCATACTTTACATCTTTTCCTACCAGTGTAAACTTGCATTCTTTCATCTTGGCTACACGCTCCAAGACTTCGAGGGCTTCTTCTTTTTGTGGCGATGAAACCACAGGGACGCCACCTTTGATAATGCCAGCCTTCTCTCGGGCTATCTCTGCAAGTGTATTTCCCAAAACAGCCATGTGGTCATAGGACAGTGAGGTAATCACCGAAACCTTTGGCATGACGATATTTGTCGCGTCCAACCGTCCACCCAAACCGACTTCGATCACGGCGGCATTGCATCCCTGTTTTGCAAAGGCAAGAAACCCAAGCGCAGTTGTAATTTCAAAGGTTGTGAGTTTGGGAATTTTCGCAACAGCAGGTTTTATTTCTTCAACAAGTTCAACCATCAACTCATGTGAAATCGGCTCGCCATTGACTTGAATCCGCTCGCAGTAATCAATCAAATGCGGAGAAGTGTATAAGCCAACTGTATATCCCTCTGCCTGCAACGCGGATGCGCACAACGCGCTGACCGAACCTTTACCCTTCGTCCCTGCCACGTGGATGATGGGATATTTGTTTTGTGGATTGCCCAGTTCTTCCATCAACGCAAACATGCGGTCAAGGTTGAACTCCGCCTTGGCAAGTTCGGAGATATGTTTCAGGCTATAATCTACGAAAGAGTAGAGGTAATCAAGGGCTTTGTTGTAGGCGACTTCGATGTCCATGCGAGGGATTGTAAAGCGTAATTCGTAATTCGTAAATCATAAGGTGTTATATGGAAATCTGTTTCATCTGCCGCAAACACAAAGGACAAGAAGCCACTCCTCCCGGCGGATATATCTACGAAGATGAGCATTGGATGGTCTGCCACGCGCCGGGGAAGTTGGGTCCGCTGGGAACATTGTTCATTGAGTCGAAAGCGTCATTTTCTTGATTATTCGGAAATGACAATTGACGAGTCCGCTTCGCTTGGTACTGTGTTGAAAAAAGTCTATCACACGCTGAGAGCGAACATGGAAGTGGAACGCATTTACCAACTCTCCACGATGGAAGGTCAACCTCATTTCCATTGTTGGATCGTCCCACGAGGAAAGGAAGTCATGGAGCGGGGGTTGAAATTTCTTGCAAGGGACGATTCATGCAGTGATGAAGATGCCATGGCACTGGCAAATAAGTTACATGAAGCAATGAAATGATCGCCACTCTCACCATCCACCTTCACCTCCCCACCTGCGCCTCCCTCAAAGAAAAGCGCGGGCGTATCAAGCCGCTGATTTCACGTTTGCGCCGCGAGTTCAACGTCTCTGTGGCAGAGATGGATTTGCAGGATAAGTGGCAGGAGGCGGTCATTGTCTGCGCGATGGTTGGGAATGACGGTGCGTTCTTACAGTCCGCGTTGGGAAATGTGGCAAAATGGGTGGAAGGTCATTGGTCAGATGGGGATGTGATCGAGCAAAAGATCGAGGTTGTTTGAAAGTTAACAAGTTGGAAGGTTTGAACGTTTAAACGTGTCAACCCGCAAACCTTGAAATGGAGATAAAAAATGGATCTGGGACTGAAAAACAAACGCGCACTGGTCACCGGCGCATCCCGTGGACTTGGTTACGCAACGGCATTGCTGCTCGCAAAAGAAGGATGCAAAGTCGCGATCAACGGGCGGGATGAGGAGAAGATCAAAGCCTCAGCCGAGGCGATAGCCCAGGAAACGGGCACGCAGGCTTACGGTCTCGCGGGAGACGCGGCGGATGTATCCGTGCCGGAAAGGTTGATCGAGCAGGCAGTCGAATCGCTGGGCGGACTCGATATCCTGATCACCAACACAGGCGGACCTCCAGCCGGTTCATTCGAAATCTTCGATGAAGCCGCCTGGCAAAAGGCAGTGGATACTGTCCTTTATGAGCCACGTGCGTTTGATCCGCGCGGCGTTACCGCATTTACGGAAGTCGGAGGCGCCAAGCGTGTTGACGATCACTTCGCATGTGGTCAAGCAACCGATGAACAACCTTGTGCTGTCGAATAGCGTTCGTATGGCAACCATCGGCTTAACCAAGTCGCTTTCTCTGGAACTTGGGAAAGACAAGGTTCGTTTTAACTCCATTCTGCCGGGCTGGACGTTAACGGAGCGCGTGCAGGACCTGTTGGCGTTTCGCGCCAAAAACAACCAGACGACACCCGAAGAGGAAATGGCAAAACAAATCACCGAAATTCCGCTGGGACATATGGCACAGCCCGAAGAGTTCGCGAACGCGGCTGTATTCCTGGTCTCGCCTGCCGCATCCTATATCACAGGCGTGATGTTGAATGTGGACGGCGGCACGGTGAAAAGTCCATTCTAATGAAACCTTATTTAGTATTTTTACTCACTGCGGTGCTGATTACGAGTTGTGCCAGCGCGCCAACCGCGCCTTCAGTTAATGATGAAGCGCAAAGTGCGTTGGTCAACTTTTTGACTTCCCTGAACACAGGTAAATATGAGGAGGCGGTTTTACTTTATGGCGGCAGTTACGAGCAACTGCAAATCTTCAATACCGACGTTGACCCATCCGATCATGTCGCCTTATGGGCTTATGCTTGTGACAACCAACTTTTACAATGCTTGAAAGTCCGCACGATAACGCCCAAGGAAGAACAAGGTAACACTTTTACCTTTCAGGTAGAATTCAGCAACCCGGATGGCAATCTCTTTGTGCTGGGTCCCTGCTGTGGCGCGGACGAAACAGAAATGCCGCCTGTCTCTCAATTCGAGTATAAAGTTACAAAAAATACAGAAGGAAAATTCATCGTACTGGATACCCCTCCTTATGTCCCTTGAAAATAGCAACAACAAACTTTCCTTTCTCACACGTACATCTCTTCTGCTTGGCTTCTTCTTCGCATTGGATAAGGTTTTTGCCTTCGGAAAATCCCTGCTCTTTAATAAGGTCGTGGGGCTGGAGGGGATGGGGATTTTCGGCGCGGCAAACAATATCCCTGATTATCTTTCCGCCCTGCTTTCAGGCGGAGCCTTGGGGATGGCGTTCATCCCCGTCCTGACAGAATATCTGGATCGTCAAGGTCGGCGCGAGGCGTGGGATCTATTCTCCAGAATTATTAATCTGGCATTTGTCATCACGGGAACATTTTCGATACTCATCATCCTGCTGGCGGAACCGATCGTGCATTATTTAATTGCCCCAGGGTTTACACTGGAACAACAAATCCTTACCGCTTCGCTGATGCGCCTTGATCTGATCGCCATCCTTATTTTCTCGATCAGCGGACTAGTGATGGCAAGCCTGCATGCCAACCAGCATTTTTTTCTGCCTGCGTTGGCGCCCATCCTATATAACCTGGGACAAATTTTCGGCGTTCTGATTCTTAGCCCCAGCAGCGGACTCAGCCTGGGTCCCATTCAACTCCCGGCTTTTGGGCTGGGACTATATGGGATGGTGTATGGTGTGATTTTAGGTGCGGGATTGCATTTATTGATTCAGGTTCCGGGGTTGATTCGTTATCAATTCCACTGGACCCCTATCCTCGAATGGAAAAGCGCGGGCGTCCAACGCGTATTAATCCTGTTGGGACCGCGCGTCCTTACCATGGCGAGTATTCAGGCGTACTTTGTAGCGCGCGACAACTTCGCTTCGCGCTATGATACGGTGGGCGTAGGGGCGCTCAATCTCGGCTGGACGATCCAACAGGTACCTGAAACGATTATCGGCACGGCGATTGCCGTAGCGCTTCTGCCCTCCCTGGCTGAATTTATCAATCGTGGTGAGACTGACAAATTTATTACGACAGTCAATCGAGCTTTAAAAGTGATGCTGGCGCTTTGCGTTCCGGTGGCAGTCCTCCTGGCTTTGACCGTCCGTCCATTGGCAGACAGTTTCTTCGGATACGACGCCTCTCGATTAGACTTATTGACCGCCTGCACTTGGGCATTCCTGATTGGTCTGGTCGGGGACACCTGGCTGGAAGTTGCTGTCCGGTCATTTTATGCGAACCAGGATACCCGTACGCCCCTGATCGCCGCCTTTAGTCAGGTGGTGGCATTTGTAGTACTATCGTCGATCCTTTCGCCGATGATTGGCCTGGCAGGCATTCCCTTGTCTGCCGCGCTGACCTTCACCATCCAAGCCACCATCCTTCTTCTCATTTTAAATCGCCGGTTTCCGGGCTTGCTGAAAATTGGAAGTACCGCGCCACGCGCGCTGGTTGGCGGGATAACGGCTGGCGCGATAACATTCATCTTGATGAAACTATTGCCTCTGCCCTCTCTACCCGCAACGGTCATTGCACTTTTCGCTGGCGGACTCGGCGCCATTCCTTTCATCTGGTCCGAGATTAAATTGTTATTAAAACTGTAAAAATACCTTAGGATATAATACCGTCCATGATACAAAATAATAATAGTCCTGAAAGCACACAACCCAATAAAATAATTAACAAAGGCAAACGCGGCAGAACATTCCTGTTCAGTGCGCTTGGGCTGACTATCATTCTTCTGATTGCCATTTTGGGCGGCTATCGATCAGCCATTAGCATTCGCAAGGAAACAAGATCTTCCGCAATGCTGCAACAACTTGGCGAGCAATATCAGTTTGCGCTGGTGGATATGCAATTTGGTCGTTATGACAACGCCAAACAACGCCTCGAATTTATCATTGAAAATGATCCCTCATTCCCGGGCGCACAAGATACCCTGACACAGGTGTTGGTGCAAATGAGCACACAGGCGAACCAGCCAGCCTCAACAGCCACGTCCACCGTCATGCCCACACCTGACTTTAGCGGGGTCGAAGAAGCCTATACACAGGCACAGCAATTGATTGCGGCGCAGGATTGGCCCGGCGCGCTCAGCGCGCTCGACGAAATGCGCAAATTCGACTCAACCTACCAAACCTCACAAGTCGATGGCATGTATTACTTTGCCCTGCGCAACTATGGCTACGACTTGATCGTCAAACAGGGCAACCTTGAGGGCGGCATCTATCAATTGACCCTGGCAGAGCGCTTTGGTCCATTGGACCGCGATACAAATGGATTGCGCGAAGGCGCGCGCTATTACATCCTCGGCGCTTCCTTTTGGGAATTAAATTGGGACCAGGCTTTATTCTATTTCGATCAAGTCTATGGCGGCTGGCCCAGCTTATGGGATGGCACGATGACCGCCTCAGACCGCTACTATGTTGCCTCCATGCGCTACGGAGATGAGCTATTTGGAAATGGAGAGTATTGCGATGCGGTCGATCAGTATGAGAACGCTCAAAAAGTGGCAGCCTTGGATCAAACTGCGGCGCAAAACTACGGAAAAGCATATATCGGCTGTTTCCCTGCTACAGCCACTCCCGTGCTGGAAACTCCCACTGTAGACGCGGGTGTGACGGTAATCCCCACTGACACACAACCCGTGGCAGTGCCAACGGACACGCCTCCTCCGACCGATACACCTGACCCAGCAACAACAACACCCTAACCATGACAACTCCTCCTGGTTGGGTACTGGCGATCATATTCTGGTTACACCTGCTCGCCACCGTCGCATGGATCGGTTCGATCATTGCCACCTCCATATTATTCCTGCCCGCCGCAAATAAAACACTTAAACCCCTTGACCATCTCGCGCTCATCGGTGCCATGCAAAAAAGGCTCGAACCCATTGCATGGTTCTGCATGAGTCTCCTGCTCATCACGGGGCTATTCCAGATGAGCGTCAGCCCACACTACGATGGCTTTCTTTCCATCAGCACACAATGGTCGTCCGCCATCCTCGTCAAACACATTCTCGGCATCTTCATGATCGTTGCCAGCGCCATTCAGACCTGGGAGGTCATCCCTTCCATTCGCAGGCTCTTGATGAATAAAAAGAATGCAGACGAAGAACAAGTCATTCGTCTGCAAAAAAGGGAAACGCTTCTATTGCGGATCAACTTTGGGCTTTCCATCCTGATCCTGCTGGCGACGGCTTTCGCCCGCGCTTCATAAACCAGATGCTGCTCGAGTAGCGAAGCATACACTTGCACAGCACGCAAGTGCAGGTTTCGTCGAGACCAAAAACAGCTGTCTCCTTCTCAGGGACGGCTGTTTCCGTTATTTATAGCTTGATCAACTCTGGCGCAGGCACACCTGTCAGGTCATATGCCATTGCGCCTGTGATCCTTACCGGCACAATGTCCCCTATCTTCGCATCGCCTTCAATCAAGACCAGCCCATCAATTTCAGGTGCGTCGCGGTAAGAACGACCAATGGCGATACCTTTGTCTTTTCCTTCCACCAACACATCCAGTATTTTGCCGACATAGGATTGGTTGACCTGCATGGAGATGCCTTGCTGCAACTCCATCAACTGCTCAAAGCGCGCCTGCTTCACCTCCGCAGGGACAGGGTCACCCAACGGCTCACTCGTCGTCCCAGGCTCAAACGAGAACTGGAACGTCCCCACGCGGTCAAAGCGAATCTCTTGTATAAAATCCAGCAAAGCCTGATATTCCTCATCCGTCTCGCCCGGGTAGCCGACAATGAACGTGGTGCGGATGGCAAGTCTATCAATTTTGGATCGCATCTTGCCAAGCGTCCGATGCACCCAATCAATATTGGAGGGTCGCTTCATACGATAGAGCGTTTTGGGGTGTGCATGTTGAAGAGGCATATCGAGATAAGGCAAGACTTGTTTACTCGAAGCCATGACATCGATCAATTGATCCGTCACATAGCCGGGGTAGGCATACATAATGCGGATCCAATCCATGTCTGGAACAGCGCTTGTCAACTGCTCTAATAAAATGGCAAGTCCATCTTTCATCCCCAGATCGTGACCGTAGTCAGTTGTATCCTGCGCGATCAATATCAACTCATGGATGCCCGCATCCCGCAAACGACGCGCCTCGCCAATGATCAATTCAATAGGACGTGAAACAGCCGTCCCTTTGATGAGCGGGATGGCACAAAAAGCACACGGGCGGCGGCATCCATCCGCAATCTTGATATAGGCGCTTGAGCCCGCCACAGAGACGCGCATCGCCTCATGTTCATCAGTACCCACCGTTTTCGCATCCTCAGGCAAATGATAGACAGGTTCAGGGTGAGGTCGCCTGCGGAGTTCACGCACCACCTGCACAATATCCATCCAGCGCCGCGTACCGAGTACCCCGTCCACGCCAGGGACTTTGAGAGCCACCTCAGAACCGTAGCGCTGGGTGAGGCATCCCGCCGCGATCAAAAGTTGATTCTCGCGTTTGCCATCTGCAAGCTCACGCAAGACATTAATAAACTCTTCCTTTGCGGGCCCGATAAAGCCACATGTATTCACGATCAACACATTCGCACGGGCAGGGTCATCCACTGCACTATATCCATCGTGGAGAAGAAGCTGCGCCATGGAGTCTGAAATCAACGGTATTCTTCGCGCAACCGAGTGAAACGAGATGAAAGGTATTTTGAGTCACTACTAAATTTCCTTTTCAACTACCACGGCATTGTTGTGGCAGGAGTAAACTTTTACGGCACAGGAGTGCTGGATGAAACAGGCGTCCGTGACGAAATGGGCGTACGGGTGGGTCTCAACGTGGAGGTCGGCGCCACTGTATTTGTGGGTGTCGGAGTGGGCAGCGCCGTCGGCGTAACCACCTCATCTGCTCGATAGATATTATTCACAACCTGACCAAAGGTTCCCATGAGACCCAGGTCACGTCCATTATAGACGATGCGGATGGCTGCGCCGCTTCCTACCAGGATTTCGACCTGTTCCTCCGCCTCAAACGGATAGGCATTCCCCGGGACGACGCGTCCTTCGAAAGCGGTCTCTCCGTCCACGATCACGCGCATGTACGTCCGCTCCACTGCCACAAGATTGACCTGTACGCTGACATTGACATTAATGGTGGGAATGACGATCGTGGCTGTGGCTTCCCCTGGAAAAGATTCCACGGGCAACAGTGTTGAGGTTGCTGTAAACAGGGATGCATCCGGTGAAGCCAATAATATATCAGAAATGGAGGGCGCTGTCGCCTGTATTTCCCGTTGACTCTGCAAGGTCACGACACGGTTGATCCCCCAGATGGCAAAACCGACCAACAGGATCGCCATGCCGATGCCGAAGATCATATCGCCTGCAATGAAACTGCGTAAAGAGACATTGGTTGACAAGATCGGCTGGTTCGGCTTGCGACCAGGCTGTTGCGGATTCTTTTCACGATGACGCGCCTGTAACGCATCTGCAAAACGAAGCAATATCTTGTCCACATCCATATCCAGAAAAGAAGCGTAATTCGCTACCATGCCGCGTGTTTGAACCGTGGACGGCAGTCGATCCATGGCGCCGTTTTCGAGCGCATCTAGGTAATGTGCTTTGACGTGTGTATTCCGTTCCACCTCATCCAGATGCAGACTCAGTGTCTCGCGATGGCTGCGGAGTTCGAGTGCCAATTTCTTTAAAGATTTCGGCTGAAGGTTGAAGATTTTCAGATTCGGAAGTTGGCAGTTGGGCTTGCTTCCACTTCAATCCGTTCAGGTTTGGGTTCTTCGGGTTGTGAGGATTTATCAGATGAAGTTTTTAGATTCTTTTGTGCTTTTCGATTGGAACGCACCGATATTACCGAGCCGATACGGTTCAACCAGGTCTGCCAAACTTTGTCGCTTACACGGGGTTCGGTATGTGTTTCTTTCTGAACGGTTTCAACGGCTTCCTCTACAAAGGGTTCAAGCTGTTCGGGAATAGGCGCTTGGGCCATCTCAGGTTGAGGTTCAGGAATGGATTCAGGTTCTTCCTGAGCAGCCTCGAAGGGTTCGATCTTTTTGCGGCCGCGGCGTTTGGGCTTGACAGGTTCAGGCTCAAGTTGAGGGTCGGCCTGTTGAACAACATCAATTTCCGGCGCAGGAGGAGGTGTTGGTTGTTGCTCAGGATCAGAAACGGGGGGTGGTGAAGTTGGTTGATCAGTGAAATCATCAGGTCCGATAATCTCCCCGGTTGTTTGTTTCGATGAACGCATTTCTTCCAGCAGTTGGTCAATATCCA
The DNA here is from genome assembly GCA_963753655.1 of uncultured Chloroflexia bacterium. Lineage (GTDB taxonomy): Bacteria > Chloroflexota > Anaerolineae > Anaerolineales > Villigracilaceae > Defluviilinea. The sequence continues at coordinate 202,165 of CAVWDB010000006.1, read as the reverse complement.
GTTCAAGAAATTCGGCGTAGTTACGCAGGTAGCCGCGCGCCTGCACAGGCGAAGGCATGGACGAGAGGTCATCTGCCTCCAGCGCCTGCAAATAAGGAACACGGATGCGTATGGCTTCGAAGACTTTTTCGAGCGTGAGTTGTTTTTCTTCGCGTGCAGTTTTAAGTTTTTGACCGATGGTTTGCGTCATGATAAGCGTGGCAATCTCGTGGACAAGCAAGCAATCGTGAGGATAAACGAAACATCACCAGCCCCCATCGAACGGGAATGAACTGGTGACGTCTGGGGGAAATGCGTGTGAACTAGGCTTCTGTTGATTTGGCTGTTTCGGGAACAACTTCTTCGGGGTATGCTTCAACATTTGTTTCTGCGGCTGGCTCTTCCGCAGCTTCCTCTTCCAGGGCTTCGCCCTCGCGGTGGACAATAATTTTGACTTCAGGCATCAGGTCCATCGTGAGACGAACATAAGCAACGAATTCGCCCAGGTTACGGATGGGCTGCATGTCAACCTGCTGCTTCTTGACTTCGAAGCGGGTCTGCTCTGAAATGGCGGTGGCTACATCCTGTGTGGTGATGGAGCCATACAGTTTGCCCGTATCGCCAGCCTTGGCTCCAAAAGAGACAACAATCCCTTTGATCTGGTCAGCCAAACCTTGAAGCTCGGAGTTTTGTTCAGCGCGGCGGATCTCAGCCTGCGAACGGATCTTCTCCACTTGTTTGAGCGCCCCTGCTGTGGCGAGCACAGCCAACCCTTGTGGGATCAGAAAATTTCGTCCGTAGCCATCCGCGACCTTTTTAATGTCACCCGCGCGCCCCAGTTTATAAACATCCTTAACTAACATTACTTTCATGATTCAAGCCCTTTCGTGCTTTGGAATATGGTTCGACGTAAAAATACGGCGCTTCGGTCTCACCTCGTGATGACCTTGCGAGCGAAGGGTACTACGCTCGGCGGGGTATTTTACCATACTTCGACTTGTGACTTTAAACGCTCTTTTCCAGCAAATCCATATACGCGCCCTCAAGCAGATCGCTTCTTTCCACCCCGAGGCTGGTCATTAGATCCTTCGGCTATCTCCTGCCCCTCGGCATCGCTCTGCCCGTCCTCCATAACGACTTCCAATTCCATGAATTGGCCCAACCCTTCGACATCGTCCAAGTGCACACGCGTCTGCCCAACGAGATAAAGGTAACGCGTCTTTTTGACAACTCCGCGAATGCCATAGGCGAGTTCGAGCACGTGTTTAAGGTTCTCTGGATCGGACGTATAAGCAATGTGATAATCCGAACGTTTAGGTCCCTCCTGATCGGGGCGTGTATAGTAGATGAGTTGTGCCCGATCAGGTGCAAGAACGCGTAATTTCAAGCGTCCATTTTCAACGTTGAAAAAAGTGTCCACCTGCAGAATAATTTCCCCTGATGTATTGCTTAAATTTTCGGCACGCGACTTAACTTCGTTAAAATCCCGCGCTCGGGCTTTGATCTCGATGTTGGCTGGCATATTATTTCTAATCCTTCCGGTCACGGGCGGGCATCATAAAAATGGGAATTTGTGTCTCACGCACAACTTCCTCCGCCACGCTGCCCATCAGGAGCAGGTCAAGGCTTCCACGCCCGCGTGAGGTAATCATGACCATGTCCACCTCTCGTTCCTCGCTAACGTTGACAATGGTGCGGGCAGGGATGGAGCCCCTCACAAGCGTCTTGACCCGCAAACGATCCTTCCGTAAGGAACGGGCAATCGTATGAAGAAATTTTCGCATATTGGACTCAGCTTTGCGGCGGATATTTTCGACCACTTCAGAAGGAGCACGGTAGTTATCCCGCTCCGGAACAGCCGGGACACACAATAACAACAAGTCGCTTCCGAATGACCCGGCAAGTGTGCGGGCATAAGGTAAGACTCTTTCCGAATATACCGAGCCGTCCAACGCGACCATGATGTGTTTTACGGTGGGCACAGGTGGATACCCATTCTCCAGGTATTTCACGATCAGAATAGGTATATCAATGGATTGAACCAGCTTGCGAGAAACACCACCATCCAGCCAATGCGGTTTGCCTGATTTCCCGCGCGTGGTTGTGACGACCAGGTCTATATTGTTTTCACCAATATACCGTTTTGTCACTTCAGAGATGGCGCCCTCATGAACAGTGTAGTTTGCGTCAATGCCATTATTCTGGAAATCATGGACAACTCTCTTGAGATAAATCTTTCGTTCATCCAGGACAAGCTGATGCGTTTTCTTTTGCCTTGTAGTTACAGGTTCTTTAATGGCAGAGAGGATGGTCACATGCGCATGGGTTGATTGGGCAACAGCTTTCGCCAGGGGAATAGCCTGCGCCGCCTCTTTTGAACCATCCAGTAAAACAGCAATATTTCGGATTACTACTGTTTGTTCGTACCATTTACTATCCTCAGGATCAGGCTGCCATGAGACTTCCGCCTCCCCATTTCCATTCAAGCCAGGCAGGACAGGCTTGACATCCATTTGTCCAAACCCAAAACCAGCCAATTGCGTTGCATCCAATAAACCCAGGTAATCCATTTCAGGTTGAGGCTCCCCCATGCGGCTGCGAAAGTATGTGAAACCCGCATACAAAATGGGGATAAATACGAGGTATGTCCAAGCCCCTTCGAGAAAGCGTTCTTCAAAAATGATCAGCGTGGCAGCAGATGTCAGGAGCGCCGCGGCAATTGTCCCAATGATAAGAAGCGCACTTGTCAGATTGAATTTTTCACGTACCTGGCGAACGAGTCGCTTCGTCACAGCCCAGCCTGTCATACTGAGCAGAATGAAGACGCCTGCCGCATAAATGGCGAGATATGTCTCTTCATGTGTACCAAACAAGAGAAAACAAATGCTCACAATTGCGACTTCGAACCAAACCGGTTTATCTGCCACTCCGTATTGATTCGGTTCGCCAAAAATTGGCGGCAGATATTTGCGTTCCTTTAACCCAAAAGCCAGATTCTGCAACCCTTGCGCGCTGGCCGCCGAAGCGGACATCAACACTGCGATGCCAACCAGCGTTCCAATATACGGAAGCGGTTGCGGCAACAGGTGATCCATTGTTTGCGTGAAAACAGATACGTGAGTATTTAACGGATCGGATATTTCAAAAATTACGGGACCCACCACAAGCATCGTAATGGCGGTCGTCCCCATGATAATCAACAAACTGTAAAATGCCTTGTTGCTTTTCTGTGAGGGCGTTCCATCATAAGCTGCAACCAGATTTGCAAAGACCTCAACACCGGTCATCACCGCCAGTATGCGGACATACCCTCCCAGTGTGATATGAAGATATTGAATGCGGAAAGCATCGAAATTGAAATCCGGGAGATGCAAACCGTGTTTGACGATGGTTGCAATCACCATGATCCACAAAAGAATCAACACCCCAGCCGTGGCAGGTCCAAATGTGCGCGCGGCCATTTTTGGTCCACGGTTGACGAGCCAGCCAGTCAATACACTTAATGCAATGGCAACAAAAGTTCGATACGTTAAAAATGACAAACCTAATAGCGATTCATTTAAAACCGGAATGCGGTCGCCGATAAATGTAACCATCGCCGCCATACTGACCAAAAATGTCAACGTGTATTCAATGAAAGTGATTGCCGCATTAACCTTGACCGCCCAGCCTCCAAACTCTTCCTCACTTAACCCGCTGCCGCCGCTGCCATCCGTCACCCACTGCATCACCAGGCGGTACATGGCGGAGACCACTGCTATCGTGATCACCACCAGCCACAAAGACGCGCCGAATGTGACCTGCGCCACCCCCGCGACCACGATCAATTTTAGAAAGGGACCAAAAACATAAAGGGGTGATGTTGCCGGGTCCCCCCCGCCTGCCAATGCACCCTCAAAAGAGTTCTTTAGTTTATGAGATACATGCGCCAACGTTGCGTCCTTGATGCGAGCAAATTTATTGTACCCGCGCCTGAGGGAGAGGGCAATATATCAGGATGTATTAGTGGTTAGTTCATCAGCAATATTCACTACAACCCAGCCAACAACTCATCCGGGATTGCTTTTATTATCCTTAGTGAACAGGAATCAAAAAATTAGATTCTTTTAGCGTCCCTTTATGCAAAACGCCCCGAAGGTTCTTATTATTTCTTTTTCATTCAAGCCTTCGGGACGGCGCATAAAGTTTGTTAGTTCATATTCATGAACCCAACCATCCTCCACATCCCCCGCATCATCGCGTGACCGAAGTCCGGCTTCAAAAACTGATTCGGACATGACCCCGGAATCACGGTGATGCCGTTGGCTTTACACTTCTCCACCGCCTCCTGCGAGACACTGGTCATACTCGCCGCCAAACCAGGCTTGGTACCCATCATGCAGTGCATCCAAACATGCTTGATACCCAAGTCCACACATTGCTGGACAATCTGATCAGTCACTTTAGGACTGGCAAGGATAAAGACTGCATCCGGCTTTTCAGGGATGGATTTCAAATCGGCATAACAGACATCACCGTCGTAGGTGGATATGCGCGGATTGATGCCAAATACCTGGTATCCATTCTCCTTGAATTTCTTATATGCCATATTACAGCCTGTCTCACGTTTATCGGATACGCCAACGATTGCGATCTTCTTTTGCGCGAGAAAATCCTGAACCATATTATCGACTTTTGCCATGAGATTACTCCTTAATGAAAAATCGGAGTCATATGGCTCCGACCCCATCGAAATGAAATTTGATTTTGAAAACGGTCTATTCATTGGGGAAAATTATAAGCAGATTAACCGTCAATACAAGATGACGAACATCACATCATCCCGTATTCCTCAGCCCTGCCGCAATGCCGTTGACCGTCACGCCGATTACCTCGCGCAGGGATTGCGCTTCTTCACTTTCAGGGTCAGATACAGCGCGGATACGGCGAAGCATTTCCACTTGAATGTAATTCAATGGGTCAACATACGGATTGCGTAACTGCACTGCATTCTGCGTCACGGGTTCGGCGTCCAACAAGTTCTTATGACCGCTTATAGAGAGGATGGCGTGACAAGTACGGTCATACTCCGCAAGGATCATATCAAATGATATCATTTGCCAGTTTTTCATCCGGCACAAGGCGGACGTACATGGAAGCGATCTCCATATCGGCTTTGAGCAGGGACATCTCCGTGTTATCCAGCAGGGACTTGAAAAACGACCAGCCTTGATACATCTCGCGCAGCAGGGACATATCCTTCACAGAGGCAAGCGCAGAGCCAAGACCAAACCATCCCGGCAGGTTGAAGCGGGATTGCATCCACGAAAAGACCCAGGGAATGGCACGGATCTTCGTCACCGCGCTGCTTTGGGAACGCGCCGCGGGACGCGAGCCAATGTACATACGTTTGATCTCATCCAACGGCGTTGCCGTTTGCCAGAAATCTATGAAGCCCGGAGTTTCGTACACAAGCCCGCGATAGACTTTGCGCGCAGTGGCAGACATTGAATCCATTTCGGCGCGCCATGCAGAGGACACTTCGTCTTTCGTTTTGGCTGGCGACGAAGCCACCAGCACCGCGTGGACAATCTGCTCAAGATGCCGATGCGCCAATTCAGGGTTGGAATAGCGCGCCGCGATGGTTTCGCCTTGTTCGGTAAGCCGGAAGCGACCGTTGATACTGCCCAATGGCTGGGCACGGATGGCACGGTTGGCAGGTCCGCCGCCGCGCGCAATCGTGCCGCCGCGACCGTGGAAGATGGTGAGTGTGATGCCATATTGACGTGCAACTTTCGTGATGCTTTCCTGTCCCTGATACAAAGCCCAGTTCGCCATCACGTATCCACCGTCTTTGTTGCTGTCGGAGTAGCCGATCATCACCATTTGCTCGTTCTTACAGGTGGAGAGATGTTCCTGATAGATGGGTAAGATGAACAGGCTATTCGAGAACAGAAGGGGCGGAACTCAGATCGTCTATGGTCTCAAAGAGAGGTACAACCTGCATACCTGCATCACAACCTGACCAGCGCGCCAGCAACAATACACCCAACACATCAGACGGCAGACTGGCACATGGAGATCACAACCGGTCCCAGCAATTCCGTGCCATATATATTACGGACACGCGCCATCAATTGGAACAAGGCAAACGTTTCAGCAGTAGCTGGGGTAACACCCGGCTGAGCAGAAAGTGCGGGCAGGGGAGCAGATAATAATCGGATCAAAAGCTGAAGTCGCTCTTCAGCTGCCATCTCCACAAAGTTTGTGGCAATATCGAGCGCGCGCAGGATCTCATCCACGGCGGAATTGAAACGGCTCGCATCCTCACGGATATCCAGGCGCATGGCGTGCAAGACCAAAAATATTCAGTTGATCGATAAGTTTTTGTATCTCGTCATTTCGCATGGAGGCAGGCAGGCCCTCAGCGATAACATGGATCGGATCAAGCAATTCCTGTAAATGGATGCGCGCCTGATGAGGCGCTCGTTCGAGCAGGCGTGAGGTCATTTGGTCGGTGGAGGCGTCTGCCAAGTCTGATGCGAGCAAAGAAAGCACCAGGCGGTAGGGTTCCGTGCGATAACGTTGTTCGATATATTCCACGTGCGGTGGGAACGGTCGGCGCGATTCGATCCAATCTGTGATTGCAGGCGGAGGCGGGCTGAGGCGGTCACTCAAGCTCAGACGGCGCGCCAACTCCTGCAAGGTGCGGCGATGTCCTTCCACAGCGAGACCGCGGTGCAGGCGAAGCGTCTCAGCCGTGACCACATGATCCACATTGGGGTTGCCGTCGCGGTCGCCCCCCATCCATGAAGCGAGACGAAGCCAGCTCGGAGGCGGAACCACTTCAGGGTAGTGCAATACGAGCGCTTGATCCATATCCGCATACAACTCGGGGAGCGCATCCCAAAAAACGGACTCGACAAAATGCAATCCCATGCGCACTTCATCGGTGACAGCCGGGCGCACGGTGCGCGTACGGTCGGTGAGCCACAACTCCGCAACTTCAGCATGAATGGACGAAAGCGTCTTTTGTTTTTCACGCGGGCGCAGGCGGTCGTTCGCAAAATGATCGAGCAGGCGCGCAAGCCGTTGGAGTTTCGAGAAGACCGTCCTGCGGCGTGACTCGGTGGGGTGCGCGGTCAACACCAACTCTATCGAAAGCCCATCCAACAACGCCTGCATTTGATCGGTTGTAACGCCATCTTGCTTGAGCATGGCAATCGCTTCACCGACCGACTCGCCCAGCGGCGTTGGATATTGCGCGGACTCGCGTTCGCGCAATTGTTGCACACGATGATATTCCTCGGCAAGGTTGACGAGATCGAAGTAACTGGTGAACGCGGAAGAGACGGCGCGCGCGGCATCGATATTCAGCGCTTCAACCTCCGCCTCAAGCTGCCTGCCCGCTTCGGTATTTCCGCCCCGGCGTTCCTTCGCGGCGACACGAATGCGTTCCTCTGTTTCAAATAATTCCGGCGACTCAAGTTCGGTGATCACATCACCGAGAATATCCCCTAACAAACGGATGGCGGCAGAAAGTTCCATATTGTGCGCTAGTATAACAACAAACTTTCAGAATGCGTGAAAACCTATATGGGTATAATTCAATCAATGATATTGCTACCGTCCCGAAGGATTGGTCTCCAAGTAAGTTTAATTTACGATAACCTTCGGGACGTTACCCCTGTGATGAGTTAATCATGAATATTCAAAACGCCTACAACGAATGGTCGGACTCCTACGACTCAGACATCAACCTGACCCGCGACCTCGATTCAAAATTGACCCGTGAACTGCTCGCCGATCTACAAGTCGACTCCATCCTTGAGCTTGGATGCGGCACGGGCAAGAATACCTCGTTCCTTGCACAGATCGGCGCAAAGGTCGAAGCGGTTGACTTTTCACAGCGGCATGATCGAGAAAGCGAAAGAAAAGGTCAAAGCTGGGAATGTCACCTTTTCGATGATGGACATCACCCAACCCTGGAAATTTGCAGATGAATCCTTTGACCTGATCACCTGCAATCTCGTGCTGGAACACATCAAAGATTTGATCTTTTGTCTTCTCGGAAGCATCGCGACTGCCTGAAACCAAAAGGACAATTCTTCATCAACGAACTTCATCCTTTCCGGCAATATGATGGGAAGAAGGCAAGATTTTCCAGAGGCGAAGAAACCGTCGAAGTGGACGCGTTCATACATCACGTCTCCGATTTCACGAACGCGGCGATATCCAATGGATTGAAGCTAATGAAGTTGAATGAATATTGGCATGAAACAGACGAGAATAAACTGCCAAGACTGGTATCGTTCATTTTTGAGAAAGCCTGACCTTTGATATTTTTCTTACAAAACTCTTATCGTTACTATTATTCAAACGATTTAAAATTTTAGGTAGACAACAATTTCATAAAAACCGGTGGTTGAGTAAGCCCGAAGGGCGTATCGAAACCACCAATAACCAAAGGAAATTTGATTACAAGAGCAGCTATAAAACCTGTTGGTTTCGATACGGCGGACACGCTTCGACTACGGTCTCGGCTTGCACTCGACCTCCGCTACCCTTCGGGCACGATGTCAGCGCGAAACCGCCTACTCAACCAACGATTTCCTTTTATTTTCCAGGAGGCAACATGAGCAATTCAAACGAGACACAACAATTCACATTCAAAGCGGAGACGAAGCAGACTCCTCAATATTCTGATCCATTCCCTGTATAAAGACCGCGAAGTCTTTCTGCGGGAATTGCTCTCCAATGCATCAGACTCGCTCAACCGCATGCGCTTCGAGATGGTGACCAATCAAAACGTTCTTGATTCAAAGACGGAGCTGCAAATCACCATCAAAGCGGATAAGGACGCGCACACCATCACCATTCAGGACACAGGCATCGGCATGACCCGCGAGGAGATCATCGAAAATCTTGGCACGATTGCCCAATCGGGCGCGCGCAAGTTTTTGGAACTGGCAAAAGAGAACAAGGCAGATTTCAGCCAGGTGATCGGTCAGTTCGGCGTGGGATTCTATTCGGTGTTCATGGTGGCGGAATGGGTACGGGTCACGTCGCGTTCGTTCAAGCCGGATGCCGAAGCGGTGAGTTGGTATGCCACCGGCGAGGATAATTTTGAAGTCAGCGCGGCAGATATGGCTGAGAGAGGGACGCGGATCGAGGTCAAGCTCAAAGAGGAAGCATCCGAATTTGCCGAGGAATCCCGCATCCGAAACATCATCCACAAGTACTCGGATTACATTGGTTTCCCCATTTACATCGGTGACGGCAAGTCGCCTGTCAACAAGCAGACATCTTTATGGCGCACTTCCAAAAAGGATGTGACCGATGAACAATACAAGGAATTTTACAAACAAACGACGCTGGAGTTTGAAGACCCGCTGATGCACATCCATATGGTCGACTGATGCGCCGGTGCAATTGTATGCGCTGTTGTATATACCCGGCAAAGCGGAGCGCGGCATGTTCGCCCTGCGGAAAGAGGATGGACTGAAGTTGTATTCACGCAATATTCTGATCGATGAATACAATAAGGATCTATTGCCCGAGTATCTGCGTTTCATGCAAGGCGTCGTGGATTCGGAGGACCTGCCGCTCAACGTCTCACGAGAAACTGTTCAGTCCAGTGGGCTGATGCCGAAGCTGAAAAAGGTGCTGACCAATCAGATTATCAAAGATTTGGAAACGCTCGCCAAGGAGGACGCGGAGAAATATCAAACATTCTGGCAGGAGTTTGGCGGCTATATCAAGCAAGGCTTGTCGATGGATGTGGCAGACGGCGAGAAGCTGCATCCATTACTGCGCTTCAAGACGAATCTGAATCCCGATACATGGTCGTCATTGGAGGATTACGTGTCTCGCATGAAAGAGGGACAAAACGTTATCTATTACATCGTCGGCGATGACCCAAAGTCTGTGTTGCGCAGTCCGCATTTGGATTACTTCCATTCACAAGGGACGGAAGTGTTATTGCTGACTGACCCAATGGATTCGTTTATGCTGATGGGCTTCCACAAGTATAAAGATTACGAGTTAAAGAATGTCGCACAAGCGGATGTTGACACGAGTGAAAAATCAAAAGATGAGACAGAGGTGGAGAAAATCCCGGATGCCGATTTCAACTCACTTATAGAGCGCTTCAAAGAGGTGCTGGGCGAGCGTGTGACGGATGTGCGCGTCAGCAACCGACTTTCGCAATCGGTGGCGCGTCTGGTGGACCCGGACGGGACGATCAATCCTGAACTGCAACGCGTCTACCGGTATCTCGGCAAGGAATACGAAGTGCCGAAGAAGATTTTGGAATTGAATCCATCCCATAACATCTTGAAGGGACTGCTCAACACAGAAGCGAGTTCAGATTTGCAAAACGCGATCATCGAGCAAATCTATGACAGCGCGTTGCTCGTGGAAGGTTTGCATCCCGACCCATCCAGCATCGCACCAAGAGTTCAGCAGATCATCGAAGCGGCTTTGGCAAAGAAAACTGAATGATGCGAAGGATAGCCCTATGATGGATACTCCACCGATACTCTATTAACTTGCTTTTTTTAAAAGATTTTGCTAAACTCCTATTACACGACAGCTATGTCGTGAATCATCTGTAAGAATTAACAAAAGGAGAAAATCATGAGCATCTTAGTTTGGATCATCAGTGGTATCGTGGCTGGTTGGCTGGCAGGTGTTCTTGTAAAAGGAGGCGGATTCGGCTTGATCGGTGATTTGATCGTCGGGCTGATCGGTGGTCTGATCGGCGGTTGGCTGGCTGGTGTTATGGGATTACAAGCCAGCAACCTGCTTGGGCAGATCCTGGTAGCCGCTCTCGGAGGCGTTATACTCGTCGTTATCCTTAGGGCGATACGGCGCGTCTAGTTTGTAATCGACGCTTACCATTAAACAAAGTGACGGTCACCTTAAAGGTGACCGTCACTTTGTTTTACCTCCATTCCGCGCACAAACCCGCAACTGGCAATGGAGCAGAATAAGGTGCGTCGGGTTTAATTTCAGTAAATAAATGGAATGAAGCGCCTGGTGTGTTTCATATATTCGCGATAGGAATCACCCAATGCAGAGATTAACATCTTCTCTTCGATGTTCGCTCTGTAATTAAATCCGATAAAAACAATCAGCGGCACACTGACGAGACACAACCAGTTGGTGAACGCCATTCCAAGTCCCAGCATGGTGATCAGCGAACCGCTATAAGATGGATGTCGAATCCAGCGATATGGACCCTCCTTCATCACGGTCTGACCCGGCTGGACGGCAAGCTGCACACTGAAATATTTCCCAAGCACACGGATCGAGTACCAACGAAAAGCCACGCCAATTATCATCAGCGCGATACCAAGCCCAAAGATCAGAACGGGATGCCAGGTGATGGTCCCCCAGGTTTGCATGTACGCCAGCCAATACGCCGACAAAACAGCCGTGCCGAGAGAAAGCCTGATCGCTATTCCCGAATAAGGGTCACTGATATGCGAACTGGCGTTGACGCGATGCGAAAAGGTATGGATGAGTTCGGGCGCCAACCAAATGAAGTAACCCCAATTGAGAATCAGCATGGCGGTGTGACTGGTTAGGATAAGCGGAAGCATGGAGCAATTCTAAATGAAAACCCCTCTCCCGTCTCCCCTGAAGGGGAGAAGCCCAAACCCACATCAACCAAATCATAACTTGGAAATTCAACTCGCCCATCAATCCAGAAAAGAAATCGTCTCAATACCATCTCCTTTAGGAGAGGGGCAATCCGACATGCCGATCAATCACCACAATCAGGGTGAGGTCCCTCACCATCTCTCCACGCCTTTCCTCACACGACGAAATCCATCACACATGCTGAGATTAAAATTCACAAATTATTACACGAGGCAATAATTTGATCAGCTTCGAGATCATCGAGCCCGTCAGTCCTTTGTACAAATTGTCCATTCAAATTTCTAAGAAATCGAGATGGAGTTTGCCTAGTATTAGTACCATTAACAACTCTATAATTTGCATGAGACACAACACAAGCAGATTTTGCTCTTGTAATAGAAACGTATAGCATCCTCGCTGCCTCTAAAACCAAACCGTTGTAAGGAATTCTATTTACGCTTGGAAGCATATTTTCTTCTAATCCAGGGATAAAGACTACCTTCGCACTCAATCCTTTTGCACCATGAATTGTCATCACTTTTACTTTGGGCTGATTCATAGCATTTTCTGGACGGGCAATCCCTAATCTTGTATAAATATTGTCTAAGAGTTTTGACAATTGTTCTGGTTTATCAATCCATAAGTAATCTCTTAATTCTTCCAGTGTAATGTCTTGGGGAAGATTAACAATTTGGTCTTCCCAAATTTGAAGGTCAGGATCGCCAAAGGAATTCATAATCATGTTATTGATTTCGTTTGTCCGCAACTGTAAGGTATCAGAAGCTTGCCAATTAATTGTTATCCCACAAATTGTTCGTGTGTTATTTAACGCTGTTAATGTTCTGGCAGTGAACAATCCATTTGGTAGCGGGTTGTAGCACAAATCTTTGAAATTCAGATTGTTTGCCGATACAATTTCAGCAATTTGGTTGCAAGTAATTGCCCCTACATTTGGATACTGACCCAAAATCAATCGGTGAGCAAGATAATCTTCATTGTTACATGTCACTCTCAAAATTCCTAGAATAAATCTCCCGAGTCGGGTATCAATAAACGCTTCTGCCCGAGGAGATTCGTATTGAACAGCGACTGAATCTAATTCCTGTAGAATTGTGTCTAGTTGAGCGCGTGTATTGCTCAAAATAATCATTATTTCGTTTGCTGGGAGCCCCCTTTGCATAAGTTTGTTACAGGAAGAGGCAATTGCTCTCGCTTCGGCTACCCCACTCCGAAAACTCCAATGATGCACCACACCTTGTTCTGGTGGTGTTGCATTAGAGTATAAAGATGATGTTTGTTTGGGCAGGCGATTTGGCTCGGAATTTGCGTTTATTAAACTATGAGCTGCTTCTAAAACTTCTGGAGTGCAGCGGAAGCAATCAACAATTTCGTGCGTGACTGCATTTACAAATCGCTGATTGAAAAGCTGAATTCCCTGAGGCGAAGCAAATCGAAAAGAATAAATACTTTGGTCATCATCGCCAGCAACAAACGTATTTATATTCTGCCCAATAAGTAAATCGATAAACTGAAGATCAACAGGATTTAAATCTTGATATTCATCTACAATTAAATAAGACATTCCTAACAGCGCAACAGGATCAAATATACCCGATTGCATTTGTTCAACACATTGCTTAACTAATTCCCCTGGCAAAACACATGAATAAATTTGCGTCCTGGACACATGAAAGGTTTGATAATTTGTCCGTTCAGGCTGCGAGATTGGTGGATTTGGTGGGATCAAGCTAGCAGGAGAGTATATTCCTGTCCCGCAGAACGCTTCATAATCTTTCCTTATATCTTCACATCGACCTGGTGTATATCCTTGGTTATTATTTGCACTTCTAGCAACAATTGAAAATTCGTTGTCGAAGATATTCTTTACTTCCCAATCATCGAGAATGAGTGGAGAGGATGGATAATAAGTAAGAAGCCGTGCTGTTCGTAAAGCTCTAAGTGCAAGAGAATGAAGCGTGGTAACACTCACGGCTTCAGGATTTGGGCGCCCTTGTTGAAGACAATAACCATGGATTCTTTGTCGTAAGTCAAACGCACTTGCTCTTGTAAACGATATGACAAATATTGTCTCTGGAGGAACACCATTTTGCAAAAGCCAATTTACTCTTTCCTGAATTGTGAAAGATTTTCCTGTTCCTGGACCTGCAATTAATCGGACAGGAGTATTTTGCTCATGTGCAGCAGCGTTTTGATTTGCTTGGGCAGTGACCATTTGCTGAGGTGTGATTGTCATCTAATTACCATCCACTTGCTGGAATAAATTCCAAGCGCAGAATCAGTTGATTGCGCTCCTAATTTTGTTTATTCACCTCGCCGCATCCTAAGAAACTCTGCGACCTCATTTCGTCTCAATGGTGGCATTTGAACCTTCGTCAAATTCAAGATATCCAATTTTACTTTGTTTGGCATATGCGGACGCGTAGAAACCAAAAAAACTGTATTTGGATATCTATTTTTCAAATCAAACAAATCATTTTATGCATTTACCATATCGATGCTTTCATTTATCCCATCAAGAATCAGTAAAACTTCTCCCGCTTCAAGCCATCTCTTAAAAGTTGCTTTTCGAATATGAGAATATTGATAAATCTGCTGCCAAATTTTCTCAATTAAATCACCTTTTGCCCAATAATACGTATCATCTCAATAAACTGGGGGATGAGCAGGAAATAATTGGATACTCCCGGAACAAAGATAAGCGAGTAAACTAACGCCAGTATGTTTGAAGACATTGAACTGAACGCAATTCAGGAAGAGAACGCTCGCGAATTGGTGAAGCGGTTATTGAACATGGTGGAGGGATTAAGCGGAGAGGTAGGAGCATTGCGGGTGGAGAATCAACGCTTGCGAGATGAGAATAATCGGCTCCAGGGAGAGCAAGGGAAGCCGAATATCAAAGGGAATAAAAAGCAGCCATGGCCAAAGGGAGACCACTCATCAGAGTCAGAACGGCATAAAAAACGGGTGAGGCACAAGAAGAGCAAGAAGGTCGAAGTGCAGATAGCTCGGGAAGAAGTCCTGAAAGTGGAGGCGAAGCAGTTACCAGCGGACGCGGAATACAAAGGATACGAAACGGTCGTGGTGCAGGAACTGCTGGTCAAAACAGAGAATGTGCGATTTTATAAAGAGAAGTACTACTCGGCATCGAGGCGCAAGAGCTATCTGGCGCAACTGCCACCCGGCTATGCGGGGCAGTTTGGTCCGGGGATCAAGAGTATGATCCTGACCCTGTATTTTGGGGTGGGGACGAGTGAGCCAAAGATCAGGGAATTTCTGGTGAATATGGGGGTGCAGATCTCAAAAGGAGAAGTGTCCGACCTGCTGATCCAAAAGCAAGGGGATTTTCATGCGGAGAGTGAAGCGGTATATGAGGCGGGACTGCGCAGTAGTCCCTGGCAGCAAAGCGACCACACCGAAACGCGGGTGAATGGACAAAGGCAACACTGCCAGGTGGTCTGCAACCCAGCGTACAGCTCGTATCATACGCATCCGAAAGTAGACCGTTTGACAGCCTTGGATGTGCTACGCCAGGGGCGCAAGCGCATCTTCCTGTTGAACGAGGAAGCCTTTGGGTATCTGAAAAATGTAGCGCTCTCGAAAGCAGCCCAGGCAGTTCTGCCGAAGTGGCAGAGTGAAAAAGTCTGGGAAGAGAGCGCTTTTATGAAAAGATTGGATCATGCTTTGCCGAATTTGAATATCCAGCAGCGCACGGCAATCCTAGGTGCGGCAGCGGTCGCAGCGTACCATGCAGAAAAAGGCGTTCCAATCGTGGATACGCTGGTATGCGATGACGCATCCGTATTTCACTGGCTGACGCGCGCCATGATGCTGTGTTGGGTTCACGATGGACGGGCGTATAAAAAGTTGGAACCGGTCATCGCCCTTCACCGCCAGCAACTGGAAGACTTTCTCAAAACCTATTGGGATTACTACCAGCAGATGTTGGCGTACCGTGAAAAGCCCACTGCGGAAGAATGCAAGCGCTTGGAAAACCAGTTCGATACCCTGTTCGCAACGAAGACAGGCTATGACGATCTGGATCAGCGCATTGCCAAAACCTGCGCCAAGAAAACATCATTACTGCAGGTACTTCAACACCCTGAACTGCCTCTGCATAACAATGCTTCTGAACTGGCGGTTCGACAGCGCGTGAGAAAGCGTGATGTGAGTTTCGGCCCGCGCACCCAACTGGGGTTACAAGCTTGGGATACTTTCATGACTCTGGCTGACACAGCCAGGAAATTGGGCCTCAGTTTCTATGTCTATATTCGTGATCGTGTTTCCGCAACGAACCAGATTCCACCCATGGACATTCTGGTGACGAAACGCGCTCGTGAACTCAACCTTGGTTGGTCGTGGGGCTGAAAGACTCTCCCTCCCCCCATTTTTGAGAAGATACAATAATACATCGGATAAATCACTGGTGTTCGATTTTTTGCGGATATAGCAACACCCTTTCAGTCTGAGTCAAAGCAATCGATTGAAATAAAGTAGATTTCCCTGATCCAGCTTCGCCATATAGGATAAATCCATTAGCATTTGAATCAAATAATGATTCAACTTGTCGGCGATAATAAGTAACTACACAGCATATGGTGAGACAAAAGTGGGTAAGTAAGGAGTACCCATGAAAGCAAGGCGTAAGGCCGTCAGCGCCATCTGCCCATTCTTGCGAGCCGTGGAAAGATAAGTGCGAATGCGGCAAAAGATACCAGCGCCGTCTTCGGATCGAAAGCAACCCGAGACTTTTTGCTTGACTTTCATCATGCGCAAGTCACGCTCGGATTGATTATTATCAAACGGCACCTTAAAATCGGTCATAAAAGCCAGCACAGCCGCTTTATGTTCTTTAAGTCGCAGCAAGAGATTGCGCGCTGGACTTTGTTTCAATCGGCCTCGTTGTCCAGGCTTTCGACGGGTTGCATTTGGCGGAGGATTGGCTCGTAAACCTTGTTGGATCAACTTGTCATATTGGGCGAAATAGATTGCCTTCTGTCTTTCGCTTAACTCTGTTTGCTGATCTCTTTGAACGGTCTCTACTTTTTTCTTGATCTTCAATAACAAGGCAACTAAAGGCTCAATCCATTTTTGCGGATACCGTTCCTGTAAGAAAAGCAACACTCTCAAATGATGAGCATTGCACAAGGCGTGCTGAAAATCATACTGAAAGTACGAGGGTAAATCGTCATGCACCACTCGTCCTTTGAAACGCGGCAAGATATTCATTGCATCCATTGCGATTTTTCCGCGTTTTTGATGATAGGCATAATGTGTCAGAAAAGTTGTGCCTGTGGTTTGCAGCCAGTATAGTTTTCCGCCAATGCGCACGCCCGTTTCGTCATTACCGATGACTTCCTCAAGTAGGCTCAGGTGTTCCTTAATTGCCTCGGTCACAGGCGTTACGAGTTCTGCCGCTTCTGCCCCCGCTGCATAGATCGTCCCTTCGGCTGGACGATGACCATAGAATTCTTCAAACACATCACAGGTCCGTTTCAAGGGAATGTGTTGCTCATGGTTCAAGTAGACCATCTGCGACTTTGCTTCTGCTCCATATTGCACCGCCTGCTTCACTTCCCTCGGGAATTCGGCTCGCGTTTCTTTCCCGCAACAAGGACATTGCTTGACCTGCGCTTGATGTTCAGTCACTTCCATCTGGACCTTCGGCAAGTCAAATACTTGTCGCTTTTCAACCCGTTCCACTTTTTCATGCCTCAAAGAATTATGGCAATGAGCGCATTTCACAACTTTATGTCTCTTGATATGCTCGGGCTTTTTGACCATCTCCAACTTATAGCCAACGTGTCCTTTTTGTCCGCCGCTTCTTTTCCGGCTTCGTTTTCGCAAACTCCGCGGTGCAGGTTTATCATACCCATCACTGGATGGCGGTTTCCCGCTATTGCGGCTGTTTTTTGCAAGTTGATCTTCCAACTTTTGTATCCGCTCTGCCAGAGCGACAAAGGTGTCTTGAAATAATTTCAACACTGCTTCTTTCCCTTCTTCATATGCAGTATTGATTTCTTTTTCATTCGGCAGTCGAATTGGTTCCATGACCTTGATTGTCTCTGGGTTTTTAGTTTCTGGCAACCCTTCATGTAAAACTTACTGTGTAGTTACGATAATAATATGATTTTGGGCGTATTTTTCTTAACTGCCTATTGAAACTTCTTGAATATAATACCTTTTGTCTGGTATCTGATGAATATATAGATTGAAAAAGCACTCCTAAACTTAATCCGAAATTTGTCATTGCTTGAACTTCATTTGCTCGCAGCTTTTGGTCAACAAAGATTAGGACTATAACTGTCCCAATAAAACCAGATGCTAAATTGATAAGAAGCCCCGGCCAGTCTGGTTTATCCAATGTAAAAGTAATAATAATAAGGATAATAGATACAACCAACAAACTTATATACAACACCATAGATGGAGGCGGTTGTTGTAAAGGTGGTTTAGGATCTGGCTGTTTCTTATTTGCTGGATAGGTAGAGGGCACATTCATATATATTTCCTTTTATGAGTTAAGACTTATTCTTAAAACCCTTCCGCCACACGCTTTGCGTCACCCCAAACACCTCTCAGCGTATTGCAAATCTCGCCCAGCGTGATGTCATTCTCGACACATTCGATGAACAGCGGCATGTAATATCAAGCAATTGTTTTTACGTGGGGATAACCGAGGATTCTCTCGTCTGACGTAACAAGCGGGCAATCTTGCACTCTTGCGGCAGCAACAATGATCTGATCGGCAGTGTCGCGATGAAATTCCCCAGGTAAGCGCGTGGACTCAACCGCTATTTCAGGCGTCAGTTCGATGATACGAAAACCAGGATAGTTCAGTGCCTGTTCAAACCATTTTTCAAGAGAAACTGGCAATTCGAGCCGCCCATTTTCGACGAGTTTTGCAATTTTCCACAATGAAATGGCGCTAACCCCGATCACCCCGTCTTCATTGGCTTGTATGGTCGCAGATTGGGAAGGAGAAAGTCTGTCGTCTCCATGCACCCACCAAACCCAAATATGCGTATCCAGCACGATCATTGCAGGGCTTCCCAGTCACCTGTCGCAACACCTTTAAAGGGCTGACGATAAATCACGGGTTTACCACGTAAAGGATATTTCACAGCGCGGGAATGTTTTTTTCCGCGGCGAACAGTCACCTCGACCGTTTCACCCGCTTGAAAAGGCAAGCCCTTAATGGACAACTTCCCGCCTTTTGTGACCAATGTCTTTGTACGATAAGTTTGTTGCATAACGCACCTCGTACTTTATTTTACCCTGTTTCTAAAACCCCTCCGCGACACGCTTTGCGTCTCCTCACACGCCTCTCAGCGTATTGCAAATTTTCCCAAGCGTGATGTCGTGCTCAACACATTCAATGAACAGCGGCATCAGATTCTCCACAACAAAAGTGACAGTCACCTTCGAGGTGACTGTCACTTGGCTAAAGGGTATACGGCAGATGAATTCCATCCCAATCAGGTTTGAAATCTTTGGTATTTCGTGTGACCAACACTGCATCATTTACACGCGCAGTCGCCCAAATAATGGCATCGGGCAATCGAAGACGATGCTCGCGGCGTAATTGAATGGCGGTTTCTGCCACTGCAACATCCAGTGAGATGATCTCGAAATGCAACTCAAGAAAATCTCGAATTTCAAAATCGTCACCTTCCACGCCAATCAATACCTCCATCCAGGTGATACGGCTAATCAGCACACGCTCGTAATGACCATACTCAACATCGGCTTCTACAACTCCATTGAGCGCGTCAATTACGATGTTCGTGTCAAAGACAGCGATCATCAAATTCCCCACTCAGCACGGAGATTTTGTTGGTACTTGACCGCATCAATTCTGCGATTCTTCCACGAACCAAAAGCGGTATGTTCTCTGAGTGAACGTCGCTTTACAACCTGCGATGCATTAGTACGCTGTTGCAGGAATGCAATGAAATCCAAAACCTCATTTTGTTTTTCAGCAGGCAGGGCACTTAATTGTTTTTCAATTTGTTCTAAAAGGGTCATGGCAACCTCCGAGTATGTCCTAATTATAAATCTAAAACCCTTCCGCCACATACTCGCCCCATACGCCTCTCAGCGTATTACAAATCTCACCGAGCGTGATGTCATTCTCCACACATTCAATGAACAGCGGCATCAAATTCTCGGTTCCTTTTGCGGCGTTCACCAATCTGCCAAGCAACGCATCCACTACTCTCTGATCTCTATTCTCTCGCAACACCCTCAATCGCTCCCTCTGCCCCAACTCAATCGCGGGATCAACCTGCAAACGTTCCAGCGTCATTTCTTCCTCCACCTGGAATTGATTGACTCCCACCACCACCTGCTCCCCGCGTTCGATCTGCTGTTGTGCGGCGTAGGCGGCGTTCTGGATCTCGTTCTGCATGAATCCCTTTTCAATGGCTCCCAACGCGCCGCCCATCTCGTCAATTTTGGTGATGTACTCCTGCGCGCCTTTTTCGATCTCGTCCGTGAGATATTCGATCAGGTACGACCCCGCCAACGGATCGACCGAGTCCGCTACGCCTGATTCATGCGCGATGATTTGTTGTGTGCGTAGCGCCACACGCACAGCCTTTTCCGTTGGAAGCCAGAGCGCTTCGTCCATGCTGTTGGTGTGCAGGCTTTGCGTTCCGCCCAAAACGGCGGAGAGAGCCTGCACCGTCACGCGTACGACGTTATTTTCAGGCTGTTGCGCGGTCAGTGTCGAACCTGCGGTCTGTGTGTGGAAGCGCATCTGCCACGACGCTGGCTTCTGCGCCTTGAAGCGTTCGCGCATGATCCTTGCCCACAAGCCTACGTGCCGCGCGGAACTTCGCCACCTCTTCCAAAAAGTTATTGTGCGCGTTGAAGAAGAACGAGAGTTGCCCCGCGAAATCGTCAATGTTCAAACCAGCCGCCAGCGCCGCCTCCACATACGCGATCCCATTCGCGAGCGTGAACGCCACTTCCTGCACGGCGGTCGAACCCGCTTCACGGATGTGATAGCCCGAGATCGAGATCGTGTTCCAACTCGGCACGTCACTCGCGCAAAACTGAAAAATATCCGTGATGAGTTGCATCGAGGGCGTGGGCGGGAAGATATACGTGCCGCGCGCAATGTATTCTTTCAAGATGTCATTTTGGATCGTGCCGCGCAGTTTGCGGATGTCTGCGCCCTGTTTCTTTGCCACGGCGATATACATCGCCAGCAAAATACCCGCGGGCGCGTTCATCGTCATCGAAGTCGAAACCTTGTCGAGCGGAATATCCTTGAACAAGGATTCCATATCGTGCACGGACGAGATCGAGACGCCCACCTTGCCCACCTCTCCCGCCGCGATCGGATCGTCCGCATCGTAGCCGATTTGCGTTGGGAGGTCGAACGCGACGCTCAACCCGGTCTGTCCGTGTTGGAGCAAATAAAGATAACGTTTATTGGTCTCTTCCGCAGTCGAGAACCCTGCATACTGCCGCATCGTCCATAAGCGCGAACGATACATCGTCGGCTGGACTCCACGCGTGTAGGGATATTCGCCGGGGAAGCCGAGTTTATCGAGATACTCAACATTGTGGTCTCGATACGGCGGGAGAACGCCGCCTATTCGACCATCGTCGGGAAGCGCCACCCGCGGGACCTCAATGCCTGCCGAGGTCTCGAAGCGCTCTCGCCTCTCCTTGAACTTATCCAATGATTTCTTGAGAGTTGTTTCTTTCCATTTGTTATATTGATCTTGTAGAGTCATTTTTCACCTTTTCAACCCGTCATTGCGAGGAGGGCTGTTGGTTGAGTAGCCCTGAGCGCTCTTTGCGAAGGGCGTATCGAAACCCAGCCCGACGACGTGTGCCCGATAGGGTAAGCAATCTCTACCATAGGGTTGAGGATTGCTTCGTCGCAACGAACGCTCCTCGCAATGACAGAATAATGCAAGTATAAGCCATTCAAAAACTGGAGTAAACTTGCCGAATGGAAATCTGCTACCTGCTCGCCTTCCCTGATTCGGAGGAGACAACGCTCCAGCCTGTGGAACAATTCAAAGGGTTGAAAGACGCGCCCTACTTCCAACCGATCGATATCGACCTCGTCACCGTTGGCGTCGAAACCATCGTCATCGAAGGCTACGCCGCCTCCATTACACGTCAGCGGTATGACGATGTTGTCCAGATTGTCGAATGTCATTACGATCTGAGCGACCCCTTCGCATTCAATGTTTTACCGGATCGAAAAAAGATCGAAGACGTACTGCAATCCCGTTACATCCCCGAACCCTACCGACAAAGCGGGTTGTTCGAAGAATATACCATCTTGATGGTGAACAAGACCAAATCCACACCCGATAAATGGATCGAAAAGAACGCGCTCGCCATTTCCAAATTCATCCGCTCACAGCGCGAAGTCTTTGAAAAAACCGAAATGCAGGAGATCCTCAGCTCGCGTGCCCGTTACTCTGCCAGCGAACTCACACTGGTGGATTGGGAGGGCGCTGTCATTATCGCTCCCAACGACGACTTTCAATCCGATATCGTCCTGCTCAAGATCGGCAACTATCAGTTGTTGCGTTATCGCATGTTGGATATATCCATCGAAGACCTGCTCGATAAGATCAACGAATCCTTTTTTCTGAACAAACGCCGTCCACGCGCCACGCGCGGCATGATCCGCCAGATCGCAGAACACAAACTCGAAGTGATGCTCAACTTCGAGCGTGTGGAACAAAACCTGCTCTTCATCGGCGATTGGTATACCACCAAACTTTATGAAACCATCCACAACGAGTTCTATCTCAAGGACTGGAAGGAAAGCGTCAAGACCAAACTCGACAATCTCGAGAACATCGTCCAAACCATTCAGGAAAATTTTGCCCTTTCGTTCGAAACCCTGATGGAGCGTTTGCAAATGCTGGGCTGGGTTCTGCTCCTGATCGGATACCTTTATCTTTACGCACTCGATGCAGGCTGGATCCATCTCCCCAAATAATGGACAAATGACGAACCGCAATCGAAAAACCATTCTTTTGACTTTAACGCTTCTTTCTTCCACTTTAGCCTGCCGCGCCGCCACAAGGCTGATCATTCCCGATACACCCACACCGCCACCCACACAAATACTTCCCACACTGACGTCCATCCCTACACTCCCTCTGCCAACCCCCACCGTTCAATTCGAAGCCGCGTGCCCGCTGCTCCTTGCGGACATTATGAAAGAGGCGACCTCCTTTGACGGAAATGAAACAGAGGATAATTCCAACGATGAAACCTATCTCGTTACCTATACGCTCGAGGGTGAGAAACTCAACAAAACTTATTTTAAAACCGTTCCAGAAAACCTCAAGGATGAACAAAGCGACCGCGCCACTCACGAAGCCATCTGGAACTACTTTGTCGCCATCATCCCACCCGAACAACGGAACATGCTCTCAGAATTTGGCATCTTCACAGACGGCACAGGCAATTACCTCGCCGCGGTTGCTCAAACCCCCAAGGACCCAAAACGCTGGGTGCTCCAGATCGATATCCTCGACTCGACCAGCTATTATGATCTCACCTACACGCTCATCCACGAACAGGGACATCTCCTCACCCTCACTGCCGAACAGGCGCCTCCCGACCTAGCCGTATACAACAATCCTGACGATACGGATATTTATGACCAGGAAGCCTCCACCTGTCCGCAATATTTTACTGGTGAAGGATGCAGTACCCCTGACTCCTATATCAATGAATTCTTCAACCGCTTTTGGACAGATTTCTATGAAGAATGGCAGGTAATAGACCATGAAGAGGATGAGGATATCTACTACGATGAACTCGACGACTTTTATAAGACCTACCGCGACCAGTTCCTGACAGATTACGCCCCCACCAGCCCGGCAGAAGATATTGCCGAATCCTGGGCGTTCTTTGTGCTGTCCCCAAAACCTGAATTGAACTCCATTGCAGATGAAAAAATACTGTTCTTCTATGAATATCCTGAACTCGTCCAACTCAGGCAGAATATATTGAACAGAGTCTGTAATTCATTTCCACAATAATATGAACGAACCCAAACGTCCCTTACCTGAATCTTACTGGGTGGAACCAGACCGCCTGCTCGCCGGAGAATACCCCGGAAATTACAACACGGAGCAGACGCGTCAACGCCTCGACGCGCTGCTCGAAGCAGGCATTGATACCTTCATCGACCTCACAAAACCAGACGAACTGGTTCCCTATGCAGAGATATTGCGTGAACAGGCAAAGGCGTATGAAGTGGATGCCAGTTATCACAACTTCCCCATCAAAGATTTTGGTCTGCCCACACCCGAACTGATGACATCCCTCCTGGATACGATAGACAAAAAACTTCAGGATGGGCACAAGATCTACCTGCACTGCTGGGGCGGCGTCGGGCGCACAGGCACCACGGTTGGCTGTTATCTGGTGCGACACGGCAAAACCGGGGAGGAAGCGCTGCGTCAACTTGCAGAGTGGTGGCGAACGGTTCCAAAGAGTCACTATCACCGGCATTCCCCGGAAACCCGTGAACAGGCTGAATTCATCCGCACGTGGGCTGAATATGGAAAAAATAACGGAACCATACAGTCATGTTAACTGAACCTTAAGGGCGAACAAACACTATATAAAAAGCAGTATAATCTTTTATCGGAGATCTATTATTTTGGAAACAACACAACCAGAAACCCAGATACAACCCAGTGAAACACAACCTGAACAAACAGAGGACTGGAAACGCTTTACGCTCGATATTCTCGAAACGATCATCCTTGCCGTCGTCTTATATTTTGGAATCAACGCCATCTCGGCACGCGTCCGCGTGGATGGCTTCAGCATGGTCCCCACCCTGCAGGATGGCGAATACATCCTCGTCAGCAAACTGTCCTATAAAACAGGAACGCCCGCCCGCGGTGACATCATCGTCTTTAACTTACCCACAGACCAAAACAAGCTCTGATCAAACGTGTCATCGGTCTCCCCGGCGAAACCGTCAGTATCCATAATGGCATTGTCACGGTTAATGGAATTCACTCTCAACAGAAACCTACATTGCCCAATCACCACAATACGATGGGGAATGGACTGTCCCGGATGGGCAATTGTTCGTGCTCGGAGATAACCGCAACAATTCAAAAGATTCCCATCAATGGGGATTGCTGCCCCTGGAAAATGTAATCGGTAAATCGGTATTAATTTACTGGCCCCCGCCCGAATGGAAGATCATCAACCATACACAGGAAGTATTTGCCCAGCAATAGCAAGGGAATCATATGAAAGAACCTCATTCTGCTCATACCCCTGAAACTGTTCTATGCAAGGAATGCCCCGCTGGCAATATGCACCTGCGGCATATCACCTACTTCACCTGGCTGGGCGAGGAACTGATCACCGTCCCAAATTTCCCCGCCTGGATTTGTGACATGTGCGGGAAACGCGAATACGATGAACGCGCCATCGCCTGGCTGACCATGCTCCTAAGCCCCAATGCCGGAGAAGCAACCCGCCGCGTCAAACGTACGCCTCAGCCGGATACACAAAAAAGGAATTTATCTCACCCTCTGCGGGATTAACAACACAGCCTCGAGGAAAAATCACCATGGATACATCTCCACGAACCTATCGCTTCCTCCCGGCCGACGTGTACACATCGGGCTACCGCGTTGTCGGAAAGGTTATGGTTGCCACAAATGGGATCATGGGGGTCATGAACGATACAACCAAATCACATCTGGAAATTCATGATGCACGCCTGGCACGTATCCACATGCCCACAAAATTAGTGGATCACTTTGAAATTGTGCGCCTGGTAAAGTCACGGATATTTGTCGTTTGTACCGCTCGACGTGAAGATCTCGGACCCACAGGGATCGTTCGCGGTGGATACTCCAACGTTGCCCCACTCCCAGCGCGTCTTGCAACCAGCGTCTTCGAGATCGACGGAAAATTAGAGGTGGCTGGTCGCTTCGACTTTGTCACATTGATCTCAGATAAGACCCGCAATTTCATCCCCATCTTTGAAGCTACGCTCTCAGCCATATTGATACCCAACCTCAAAGTGGAAAGCCCCGGCATTCTCTTTAATCGTGAACAAGTAGATATGATTGCACTTCTCGGTCAACGTGCAAAAGAGAAGAAATAGACAAAACGCTTGACCATTACTCAGCGGAATGATAAAATCCGCCCGCTTAACAATGCCCCCATCGTCTAGTGGACTAGGACGCAGCCCTTTCAAGGCTACGACCGGGGTTCGAATCCCCGTGGGGGCACAGCCGAGAGACACCGAATAAGGTGTCTTTTTGTTATAAAATAGGCCCTTCAAAAAAGAGACCGCCGGTGAGGCGGTCTCTTTTCGATTCTCTGATCGTTTACGCGTTCAAATGATATGTATGATACGAATTTTGGCATGGGTTACCCCAGGCAATGTGCATCTCACGCGCTGTCAGGTCAATGACAAGTGCGTTGATGGTCTTCTCGCGGTCCAGCGGATCAATACCCGCAATGTTGTGATTACAGATCGAGTTCGGCAGGTTCACATGATCCTTTTGGATCCCCTGCATGGTCTTGATCGTATGTTTTGAATTTTGTCTTAACAAACGGTTTGCGCGGAAATACCGCACCCGTGATGAAAGTAATTCTTCAGGTTCATCTTCGATCTCCTTCATTGGCTGGGAGAGGTAATGGTTGGTGTGAACCATGTATCCATCTGTGCCATGCAGGATATCAAATTTGCGGGCAGAAACCTCCACCGAGTACAACTCTCCGCTATCGTGCACAAGCAGGTGATTATATCCAGCCGCACGGTGCGGGACCAGCGTTCGACCAATCGCGCCGGAAAGGCGTTTTGATGCCAGAACCGCGCGTGCCACCACGAGACGGGGAATTCCAATACGTGAGTCGTTCGGGTAAACAGAATCAATGAGCTGGGCAATCCCGTAAGCGTTGAAGCCCACATTAGACAGGAGTCCACCGTAGGTCATAGCCAGGAAGGGCGGTTCCTTTTTCGGCTTCCCCATAACCACGTAGACATCATTCTCATCCTCAGGCACCCAATCTTCATTATGCGCGGCAAGCACGTGACCATCTGCCGTACACTCTTCGTTTACCGCAAAGCTGGTACAACGTGTAAGGTGCAGAGCATCGGTGGTAACCGCCTCCATGACATTTAGGGTTACGATCTCATTAAAGGGAACCTTCGCACCCTCCGCAATGCCGCGCCACTCATCCACATATTGCGGATATCGTTCCTCGGCAAAAGGGAGATATTTGCGGGCCTGAATTTGGGCGCCTTCCCAGGTCAACTCAAGCGTATTGTACGACTGCTCGATCAATACACGGGCATTCTCGACACTATGCTGCACCTGCTTGCGACGCGCCTCTCCAATCTGCTGTCCCATCTCCCGATGTGTTCCCGACACTTCGATTAGTGGCGGCGGGGATTTGTGAACCGTTGTGTCCGGAACAGGGATTTCCTTCAAAGCCATACATCCTCCGTAAAAATAGTCCGCCCATTCGTTTTTTATATGGGGCGGACTGAGTATATCATGAAGGATTTTTTAGGACTATAAAGCAGTTGGAGCCTGCCCTGAATCTGTCGGCGTAGTGTAATTAATGATGGCCGGGCTTGAAACTGTTCGAGTGCCAAACCAGGATATAACAGCCCCTCCAATCCCCAGAAGGCCGAGCGCGAACTGGACGATCCCGCCCAGACACGGTATGAACCCGACAGCCCCGCCTACCAACAGCAACAGGAAGGTGCCAAAGCCCATCGTAAGCACGGACGACCAGGATTGGTTTATCGCTTTGGAAAAACGCTCGCCCACTTCTGAGCCCAACGCTACAACACCAAACAGCCACGCAAACACAACAAGAATGGGTGGCACAATCGTTATAAGCAGAATGATGCCCGTGACGACTGCCAGCAACCCAACCGCGCCAACCATCACAGGCTGCGAAACAATAGTGGCAGCCGCGCGTTGAATTTGAACCTGCCAGAACAATCCCAATAACATGGCAAACGCCGCCCCAAGGATTGCAAAAAAGAATACCCAAAACATCTCTGTCAATGGATTGAAGTTAATGCGGATGTTTGGGTTCGGAACATCAGGCACGCCCGGCACGTTCGGTACAGTAGGCACACCCGGCACGTTCGGTACAGTGGGCACACCCGGAGGAGGTACACGCCCATTCGGGAAATCAATCGCCGGAGCAATATTGTTGACAACATCGCCTTCGATCTGCGCGCCTTCAGCCTGTTGCAACTGCCCACCGATCATGACCACATCACCGGAAACAACAGCTGACTCATCCAGGTTGATCTGTCCGCCGACAACGACGACATCGCCATTTAGTTCACCGTTGCTCTCGACACGGCCACCGACAACAACCAAGTCGCCGTTAAGTTTTGAGTCTTCTTCAATCGTTACATTGCCGCCAAAAAGCACCAGATCGCCCTCAAAGGTGTCCCCGCTTTCCAACGTAAAGTTACTCCCGAAGATCACCCGCCCGTTACCGTTCCCTGGTCCCTGTGCGTATACCGAACTGGTTGGCACAAGCAACAAGGCCAGCAACAGCAGCAAAGACATATATTTAAATCTATTTTTCATACATTAAACTCCTCGCGGTGCACGAACGAACCGCCAGATTGATACTGACCACAAAAGGCTTAACCCGGCAAACGCCGAAGCTATGATCATCCATACAAAGGGAGAAAGAAATCCCGGGGTAATCCGTAACAAAACAGAACCGGCCTGGAACATCGCATTCAGCGTGGTGATAAGAAATACTCCCCACTCGATCAGCGCAGTAGTCCAGGTTGCAGGTGAAGCGACAAACGAGGCAATGGAGGGCGCCAAAAGCCACAACAACAGCGCCAATCCCGTGAAAGTAAACAGGAGCGCGCCCCAAAACCTTTGTCTGCGTTCTGCCAGTTTACGGGCGGCTAACCGCCCTTGAAAGCGTGTTGTAAAACCATGGGCAGGCGAAACCATCTTCACCGAATGCAAAGCCATTCCTGTTTCAGCAAGCGCGGCACAATACGCGCATGAGCGTACATGCAGGTCAAGTTCACGCTTCTGATCGGAAACAAGCGATATATCATTCAATAGCCACTCTTCAAAAGGCTGGTGATTCATAAACTCTCCTTTCGGTTTGCGCACGACTTTCATTTTCCTGCCACATCCCCGCCAGCGCCCTACGCGAGCGGTGCAGCCGGCTTTTCACTGCGCTTACCGTGAGCTTGAGTGATTGGGCAATTTCCACTTCAGAATAATCGTACCAATACCGCATGATAACTGCGGCTCTATCGGTGGCGTCCAGGTCTTTCAGCATAAGGTGGAGGTGGTCGCGCTCTTCTTTTGTCACAGATTCAGCCTCGGGGTGGGGCGAATCGGGATCCGGCAATTCAAAGCTGGAACCGTCCTCGTTCTCCGCATCCATCGAAAACACGGCAAACTTCCTCTTCCGCAGGCGGTCAATGCAATAGTGCGCCGCGATCGAGAAAATCCACGTACCAAATGAGCGGGAAGGGTCATAGCGGTGTAAATTCTGATACGCACGCAGAAAAGTCTCTTGCGCGGCATCCTCCGCTTCTTCAGGTTCGCCAACCATGCGATAACACAAATTATATACAGGCTTCTGATAGGTTTCAACGAGATTCGTGAATGCCTCGTCACTGCCTTTTTGCGCCTGGAGCACCCAGGCTTTTTCGTCAGTCACTCAAACTCCTCTTGGACTTTCTACACAGACTTACGGTACAGCCTGGAAAAAGTTGCACCCTAATGGACATGCCCTTGCTCCCCATCTCCGCCTCCTTCTGGACCGAGAACCTGTCTCCACCGCCCAAGCGAATCCACCCTGAGAACCATCCAGATGGCAATGGCAGTTGTGACCGGCACAGCCGCGATCAAGCCAAGCGAGCCGACCAGCGTTCGTACAATCTCCTCCGCCACAAACGAAAAATTGACCAGATAACCATAATTTCCCCGTCCTAATGAAAACATAAGGAGCATGGGAAGTGACGCGCCCGCGTATGCCAATACCAACGTATTGACGGTCGCGGCAACATGATCCTGCCCAATCCGCATGGCAGAGCGGTATAACCCTTGAAACCCAAGCGTTTCATTGGCATGATGTAACTCAAACACTGCCGAAGACTGGGTGGTCACAAGGTCATCAAGCACTCCCAGCGCACCAATAATCATTCCGCCCAGCAACAAACCGCGTAAATTGATCTGCGAGTTCAACATTTGGATAAGGAACAGGGAATTCTCGTCCCCGGTTCCCGTAAGGCGTGTAAGGCTCACAGCCACCCATGCCAAAATACCGGTGAGAAACAGCACCACCATCATGCTCAAAACCGATGCATGTGTTTTTAAGTTCCAACCATAG
This sequence comes from uncultured Chloroflexia bacterium, assembly GCA_963753655.1. Lineage (GTDB taxonomy): Bacteria > Chloroflexota > Anaerolineae > Anaerolineales > Villigracilaceae > Defluviilinea. Next base: position 172,159 of record CAVWDB010000006.1, on the reverse strand, counting down.
GTCAGGTAAAGCGTTACGCCCAGAAGGATTACCGAACCAATAATGCTGACCCGTAGAGGATCCCCACCTGCCAGTATATGAGGGATAATATAACCAATGATCACGATCAAGCTGAAAACCATACTAATCAGCGAACGCACACCCTTCCATTTACTGATCAAAATGATAGCCGCGGCAAAAAGTCCTGCCAGCCACAAAATATAGTTCACCCGAACAAAGTCAGCAAAGTAAATATTCAACACTCCATCAGGACCTTTGCCAACATTTACCAATACCGAATCGCCAGGTTGAAGATAAACATCGCTTGAAATCACCTGTCTTTTGCCGTAATCCATTTCCATGGTAATACCCTGATACTCCCCCTCCAATAACTCTACACGAGCAATCTGGTAACGTTGCCTCATCCCCCCCAGGTCAATATTGCCCTCTTCGATGATCTCCGTAACCTGCGCACGAACCGTCTCCGAGCCAAAAGCGGAGATGGAAACATTTGGCAACTGCACCGGAACAAAATATGGATAAAGAACAAAGATGGTAACAACCAAAACCATCCACATGACAATACGGGGAATATAACGAGTACTCATGCAGAAAGTATACACTGTTCATGAAAAACAAAAAGGGATACACTTTTCAGTGTATCCCTTCTAATAGAAAGAGAAAGATTTATCTATAGTTATTTATCTTTCTTCTTTGGCTTTCGTACGCGGCCCAATAAGTTTCTCGGTTGTGTTCTGATTGCGGTAATGGCGTGTTCAACTTCCTCCACCATCTCGGAAGGAATTTCTCCACGTTCAAAAAATGCAACCAGCTTCTTGGAACGCGAGTCAACGGGTTTCGCTTTCGTGGCATTCGATACATAATCGTTATACTGCTGTGGCGAGTACATGGATAAATATTGGTAATCGCCATAACTTTTTGCATCTCCGGTGGTAACCCGGTTGAACACAATCCCAATCAGCTTTGCGCCCGCTCGTGTAAACTGTTCCTTGATAACCCTAGCTTGTTCTTCGCGGGTCTGCCCGGGTTCCAAAACCAATATAACGCCATCCACTTTGGATGCCAGCGTATAAGCATCAGAAATCACCAGAGGGGGGGCATCCACTATGATCGTTTCAAATTCTTCCTTAAGCCCATCCAGTATCGCTGCTATTCTCTTTGAGCCAACAACCTCGGTCACATTTGAAGGAACATCACCCACGGTGATCACATCGATCTTTTCGTTTTTCATACTTCGTATCGCATCCGAAACCTTTACTTTATTCCGAATAATTTCCGAAAGTCCGGGAGCCCTTGAAATTTGAAGCGCGGCATGGATGGCAGGTCGGCGCAAATCGGCATCCACAAGAATTACTTTACTCTGGCTAAAAGCCATGGATAAAGCCAAATTGACGGCAATTGTGGTCTTTCCGTTGCCCTGGGCAGGGCTGGTGACCAAAATCGTCTTTGCAGAGTTATATGCCTGAAAAAATTCGAGATTTGATTGAAGTAAACGAAAACTTTCTGCAACCACTGAGTTTGGGTGATTCGAAACGTATGTCGCGTTCGTTCCATTCTCAGACATTTGAGACATATATCCAATCACTGGAAAATGAAATAACCGTTCCACATCCGATGTGGTCTTAATGGTTCGGTCAAGATATTCAATTATATAAGCAGCAGCGCCTGCCAGGATAAACCCAACCATTGAGGCTAAAATTACAATGAGCAATTTATTTGTCCCCACCGGCGAGGTGGGCAAATTAGCCGGCTCAAAAACCGACAGGATATTAAGAGCCCCTCCTTGGGTATTCGACAACAGGAGGGCGTAGCTATCTCGTAAAGTACTCAGTTTATCTGAAAGCTGGCTTATCTCATTTTGAGTACGATCAATCTGGCTTGCACTGTTCAGCCCAGCCAGACCCTGTTGTAACTCATCAATTTTATTCTCCGTATCCTGGATCTGAGTTTGCAGGCTGGATAGTTGCTGTTTGATGAATTCCTGTCTCCTTCCAGTCTCATTATCGCTGATAGCAGGGCTTTGAAGCATAAGTTGATTTGCAATTTCGTTGGCAATGATTTGAGCTCTCTGGGGGTTGGTATCTGGAACGGAAATTTCAATAAGCTGTGTATCTGGCACAACTCGTACTTGATAGTTTGGTAGCCAGTTTATTCCCAAGGTCTCCATCGTTGCAGTTTGTACTGGCTCACGTTTTGCCATATCAGCATATATCGAAGCCAATTGCGATGCAATAAAGATCTGCCCTGCATCAGGATTTGGATCCAGGATCGTGCGACCAATCATTAATGTCGTACGGGAGACATAAGATTCGGGCTGAAATAATACCGAAAGAAAACTAGAAATTGCGGCTAAAACAGTTACAACTGCAAGTAACCGCCACCACTTGATTAATGGCTTAATATACTGCGTTAATATCCATAATAATTGAAAACCTTTTCTACATCACAAATGACAATCAGCTAGCTACACGCAGCTCGTAATCATCGTTCAACGTGATAGGAGCATGCAAACTAGACGAGAGACGGTACCAGAGGTTACTACTGATACCTTTAACATATCTACAGCAACCTTTTATGAATCCCTGAGATTGTCTCTTCATACCTTTCCAACAGTTGGGTAACTACTATATCCCAATTATGATAATTTTGTACATACATAAGCCCCCGTGAAGCAGTTTCCTGCCGAAAATCTTTATTTTCTATTAAGCGCAAAACCTCCAACGAAAAATCGTCCGGCGCATCCGCTACTAGTATATCTCTTCCTGGAACTGCCCCTAACGCCGAGGCAGCTTTTGACGTTGCAACAACCGGAGTCTCTGTTGCCATCGCCTCAAGGATTTTATTCTGAATACCCGCTCCATACACAAGAGGTACCACGGCAACTGTGGACCTCCATAAAAACGGACGGATGTCGTCTACCGTCCCTGTTATAGTAATAAGAGGATTCGTTGCAAGATTTTTCACATCAGCAGGTGGGTCTTTCCCTACAACAACCAATTGAGTTGCCGGACGGCGTTTCCAAATCCTGGGCATGATTTCAGCGACCAAATACTCCACCATGGAAATATTCGCATGGTAACTCATCTTACCACTAAATATGATTGTTTCTGGTTCCCGTTTAATGCTTCTGTTGGGTTGAAAATAATCCAAATCCACTCCATTTGACAAAACGGATAGGGAAGCTGCCCTTTCCTCTGTAAGTGCCAGCTTTAACAAAGCATTTTTATCAGAGGCCGAGGTAACCAACACGTGGTCAAAAAAACTCACTAAATATCCTTCAGCCTTTCGCGTCCTTTCCAACTCAAAACGCATTATAGCTTTACCAGTCATACTATTACTCTGGCTAACAGCTTGCTCGAAAAGGTAACTAATGCAATCAACGCTATCCCAGACTATCGGAACAGCAGGAAACCTGTGCTTAAGGAAAACGCCGTATTGAGAACCGCGAAGATGTTCCACATGTACAATATCAAAATCAGAAGTTTTTTTTTCGAAAATCTCTGCCAACTGCCTGGCTAGGCTGGGCTGCCAGCTGTACACTGACTGAAGCGGTCTTTGAGAAGGCAACGCGATAAAACAGTTCAACAATGAATGCCAGGTCGGAAGGGTATGATAATAAACTTTCTTACAAACCGTATTTAGTTGTTTCGCGTCGAAAAATCAGTCTTACCGGCGCCAAGTGTAATAAGGACTACATCATGTCCCGCTTTTGAGAGATGCTTGATCAGGTTAAAGGATCGGGTTCGTATATGATTAGGAACGTATGGAACGATATAAGCAATTTTCATAGTAGACAGTTTATTCGATGGGGAATTCATCTCAAAATTAGCGGCAAATGATAAACATCACTGTCACTTAGACAATTTTTGGTAGAGAGCGTCAAGTTGTTTCAACACTACCTGCCAGTCATATTTATCTTCGGCTAACTGGCGTCCATTCATAGACAACCGATCCTGCAAATTTTTATCATTTAACACCTTTATCACTAAATTTGCAAAATCGACTGGCGTATCGGCAACCATTACATCCACACCTGGCTCAGCCTTAATGCCTTCAAGCCCAACTGTGGTGGTAATAACCGGCATTGCTCGAGCGAAAGCCTCAAGAATACGCACCCGCATTCCTCCCCCTGCCCGTACCGGAATAACCATTAGGCTTGAGTTTTCAAAATAGGGATCAAGGTTCGGAACGTATCCTGTAATGACAATATTACCTTGACTTTCCTCAGCCATTCTCAAAAAGTCCTTGGGGGGATTTTTTCCAACAACAGTGAGGCGGACTTCTGGCAACGCGCGGCATATTAATGGGAAAACCTGCTGGATAAACCAACGAATACCATCCGCATTAGGCGGATAGTAAAGTGTGCCCATTGTAAGAATATTAAGAGAGGATGTTTGTCTTTTAATAGGCCGAATGTGCTGCGTATCCACAGCTATCGGAATAACTGTGATAGGCAAGCTTTCAGTGGGTCGTTCAGGGAAATATTCATGAACAGCATCGGTTAATGCCTGACGATCTGGTTCCGCCACGGCAAGTGTACCATCAAACTCTGTAACGATTTTCGCTTCGTATTTCTTGACGCGTTTGGATTCAAAGGATAATGGCATTCTAAAATAAAATGGCATGGTCTCATTCATCCGCCTGACAATTGTCCAGACTGCATTGTGTGCGTCAAAAATCAATGCAGGCCATCCATGAGAGCCATCTCTAAAAGGAAGAGCGTACTGAGTCATTGTCAACTGATCGGCATGAATTAAGTCAACGTTTTCCGATTCAACAATACTGTTTACAAGAGTGCGCATTTCAGGAATATCGTCGCGTTCAACAAGAAATGGTCGACCAGAAAATTGAGAAAGAAGGAGGTATCTTATATCCGACAATCTCGAGCGTGTGATGGGAATTGTATAAATTTTAGAACAACTTTCCTTCACTGTTTCGATATAAGACTCTTCCTCCGGGCGAACAAAAGAAACCAAAGTAATTTTATATCCACGCTCAAACAAATATCTTAGTACATGCCAGGTTTTGACCTTAGGGCCGGAATCCGGCGGATAGGGAAGGATTTGAGTTAGAAAAAGAATGTGCATTCAACACTCAATAAATCATCTTGCGACAATAAAAGGCTTCAGCATAATTTCCGGACGATCTCGATTCAACTCCTCGAATCCTCATTAAGGAAAAAAATGTATCCTCTGTAAACCAATATCTGTCAATTTGGGTTTTGAAATGGAGCAATAAATGCTTTACCTTCCATTGAGAAATCGGCTCATCTAAATGCACAAAGAAATTGGGGGAACCCAGGTCGCCCTCATATTTAGGGATTTCATATTCAAGAATCAAATGATTCCGAAAGGTGTTCCAGGTTAAATCCGATATCAGGCGATGATCTTGATGAAAATCCTGTCGATAATGTGTAAAAATTATATCGGGCGCCAAATCTATTTTTAATTTCTCAAAATATTCTTTGATTTTGTCTCCGATATAAGGAAAAAAACTGTCTCGAAACCCCTCCACATAAATTTTTTTATCCTTCACATCCTTTAGAATCATATTTGCACTCTTAAGAGCCTCTTCACTCCTTATGCCTGTAGAGCCAAAAACCACCCAATGAACATGAACATTCGGATACTCCTTGATAAGCCGAAAAATAGTCCCCCCGCATCCAATTTCGATGTCGTCGCTATGAGCTCCCAGACACAAAACCTGAAGATCCTTATTTCGATTTAGATTAAAGTTGAAACCCAACACTTTGCCTCCGACTCGTTATATATCATTTCTACTTATTAAGTAAAACAATTCATCAACAGTTATTTTATGTTAGACCAAACTGCCCATGGTGTTTTTCCCTTTGCATAATAATCGTCAAATAGTTGTTTTTCCTTAAATGTATCCAAACAAGCCCAAAAGCCCCTGTTTCGATAAGCAATCAAATTTTTTTCTTCTGTTAGTCGTTGGAAGGGTTCATGGACTAATTCTTCGCCATCCCGGATATATTCAAATATCTCCTTCTTAAATATAAAAAAACCCCCATTTACCCATAAGTCCGATTGGCTGACAGGCGCTATACTTTCAACCAAATCGTTATCATTCATGGAAACAATATGAAATGATTGGGACGGCTGAACACATAAAAAACTTGCAACTTTATCATGGGCATAAAAATGATCAATATAATCAGGAAGGTATAGATCTGTTAACCCATCAGAATAGTTTGCCATGAAGACAGGTTCATCTGCCAAATGTTTCTCGACTGCTTTTAATCTTTGCCCGATATTCGCTTGTAATCCAGTCTCAATAAAGGATATGGTCCAATCACCAATATCACTATTGTATAAGGTGATATCGCGTCCTCCATTTGAAAGGACAAAATCATTGGATAACCATTCAGCATAATTCAGGAAATACTTTTTGATCAAATCCCCACGATAGCCCAGACAAAGAATAAATTCTTTGTGCCCGAAATGAGCGTAATAGCGCATCAAATGCCAGATGATTGGTCTGTATCCGATTTCAACCATGGGTTTTGGTATGGTCTCAGAATATTCTCTTAACCTCATACCCATCCCGCCGCAAAATAAAACTACTTTCATATTCTTTTTTTCCTTTCACGCACTATTTCAATGGCAAAAAACTTGAGTAACGCCAAGAGGATTACTCTGCCCGCAAATATCTTCATTTTGCGAGGGAACTTTTACCATTTAAGGATACACATTGACTTCTGGGATGGGAACAATAAATTTTCCTCCCCATTCTCGTATATACGATAATTGTTCCATAATCTCGTTTTTCAAATTCCAAGGAAGTATCATCACATAATCTGGTCGAGTTTCATAAATTCGGTCAGGAGAATAGATGGGAATGTGCGTCCCAGGGGTGAATTTTCCATGCTTGTACGGATTACGATCAACAACGTAGTCCAAAAAATCTGTGCGTATCCCGCAATAATTAAGCAACGTGTTTCCCTTTCCTGGCGCGCCATATCCAATTATTGTTTTTCCTTCCTGCTTGACGCTAATCAAGAAAGATAATAATTTACGCTTCGTCTCTTTGACTTGTGAGCTGAAATTTTCATAATATGCCAGGCTCATCACACCATCATGCTTTTCCTTGTCTTTTAGTTTTTGAACACGCTCAGCGACAACCTTTGTATCATCGTCCTGATGACATGCATAGATTCTTATAGAGCCGCCGTGCGTAGACAATTCTTCCACATCAAATAATCTCAATCCATGTTCTGAAAATATCTTTTCTGTTGAAAAAAAACTGAAATAAGAGAAATGTTCGTGGTAAATGGTATCAAACTGATTTTGTTCAATTAATCGGGATAGGTGTGGAAACTCAATTGTAATAATACCATTTGGTTTAAGAAGGATCTTCATGCCTTCAATAAAATCGTTCAAGTCAGGCACTTGTGCAAGCACATTGTTTCCAAGGATAAGATCAGCATGTCCCTGCTCATCAGCCAAACGACGGGCGCATGCTGAACCAAAAAACTCAGTCAGGGTGGGCACCCCTCTTTCTACGGCAACTTTTGCTACATTAACCGCTGGTTCTATCCCAAGGACGGGAATATGTTTCTCCACAAAATATTGAAGCAGATAGCCATCATTACTCGCAATCTCAACTACACGCGACTGATGATCTAAATGAAAGCGATTTATCATTAAATCGGTGTAGTTTCTGGCATGTTGCAACCATGTGTCAGCATAAGAGGAAAAATAAGCATATTCTGTGAATATCTCTTCGGGGCTTACATACTCTTCAAGTTGAACCAAAAAACATTGTTCACATACATAGGTATGCAATGGATAAAATGGTTCCATTTGATTTAAATGATCGGCGCTTAAGAAGGTTTCACAAAGTGGCGACATCCCCAAATCAACAAACGTATGCCGCAATACAGCGCCGCAAGAACGGCAGGTCTTCTCTACAATAGAATCTTTAGCATTGCTGTCGAGGTTGCTTATGGATTTTGTCATCATCATATCCTGATTTTCATAATCAACATTTTTGTTCATTGTTTCCAACGTAAAGTTGAATCAAGGTCACCAGCTTTGACCAACTGATTAATATGATCAATTCTTTTATACTTGGGACCCTCAAACTCTTCCAGCATAATTCCATATTTTTGGTAGGCAGTATAAAGCTCTTCTGCCCCGAGCCGGGCAGTCCACTGCGGTTTAAATTCTGGAAGGGTTTTTGCTATTTTACTAAAATCAACCCGATAAGTCCGTTTGTCAGGTTCAGCGTCTTTAGCATACTCAACTTGACAACCTGGGACTGTTTCTCTGACAATATCTGCCAAATCACGAATTCGATAATTCTCTTCATTACTTCCCACGTTGAAAGCCTGATTATGAATCAAATCTCTGGGAGCATTCAACACCGCAAGAAAGGCGCGAGAAATATCTTCAATGTGTATGATGGGACGCCATGGGCTTCCATCGCTTTTAAGATAAACCAGATTGGTTGTAAACGCCCAGGCAACAAGGTTATTGAGAACAATATCGAATCGATGCCTCGGAGAAATCCCATATGCAGTTGCATTACGTAAAAAAGTGGGACTGAAATTTTCATCTGCCAATTCCAAAACATCACGCTCCACGAATACTTTTGACTCACCATACGGTGTAACAGGATGAAACTCTGCTTCCTCTGTTAACATCTGATCTCCTGCCGCGCCATAGGTACTACAGGAGGATGAAAAAAGAAACCTGGTTACCCCGACTTGTTTTGCCAATTTTGCCAATCGAACTGAAGCTTTATGATTTATCTCGTAAGTTAGTTCTGGATTTAAGTTTCCAAGCGGATCGTTCGACAACGCCGCCAAATGGATAACCGCATCAAAACCCTCCAGATCAGAGGGTTCAGCATCACGAATATCCTTTCTGATGCCCTGAATTTGGGGCATCCCATCGCCAAATGTACAGCGTCGATATAAATCGCTGTCCAATCCAATCACATCATGTCCTGCCGCTATTAGCATGGGCGACAGAATTGTGCCGATATAGCCATTATGACCTGTTACTAGAATACGCATAGTTTCTCCAAAGTGATTTTGTTGTCAAAGTGTTTATTTTCTATTTTTAGTGGTAGAGCAAAAACTATCGAGGGAAAGCATTCAAATCCGCAATGATACCGCTAGCCAGCCAAACACTCGTTAGGTCAAGATAAAAGGGAGGCAATGGAATCAATCTCCGAGGCCACCTTTTGAGCGACAATAATAAAATCGGCTCCTAGGAAGAGACCCAATATACTTCGATATAGGAATTCCAACCTTTTCGATGTCCATACGGACTGGGATGGAAACAATCTATCAAGAGGCCTTACCCACAAATTAAAATTGTAATAGATAACTTCTTTGACGATCAGGTGATGGCGGGAAAGGATGTCTTTTAGGTTCTTTTAAAGTAGATACATTTTCAAGCGGCTCCTCGACAACTGACCGCCCCCACAATTTTCTCAATGCATTGAACAAAAAACCAGAATAAAAATAACGGTCCCACAACCGATAAATGCTGAATTTGTTTTGCATGGACAGTATGACGCTCGAATCATTTCGCATAACTCTTGAAAGTTCTCCAATTGCCAACTCCAAATCTTCCACATATTCAAGTATTCCCAGACAAAGCACCTTGTCGAAAGAGGCATTCGAAAATGGCAGGTTTTCCATGATCGCTACGGACAATCGAGTTGCTCCCTCTTCTTTTGACGTTCCATGGAATTCTTGGAGCATTTGTTTCGATAGGTCAATCCCAAAGTAGCTGCCTCTATTTTCTAATATATAGTTGGCTGCCAATCCTGTACCGCAACCAATGTCCAAAAACTTAAGCCCATCAAAAGTACCCAGCAATTCATATGTTCTTATCAGCCGAGTATGAAGGAGGTGATTTATCTGCGATAAATCTTCATCTCGCTTGGGGCGATCTTTTGAAATCAAATCAAAGTGGTGCTTGATGCGGTCCCTACTGAATTTCGATCTCATAACTCCTCAATCAATATGGATAAGTATGGTCCATTGCTCTCGCTCTTATTGTAATCCCCTTTAGCAGGAAGCAAATAATTAATGAAACGGTTCTCTTCTATGCTAAATTGATATCAATTCTGTATTCACTCCCATTCCCTTAATAATCCCTTTAATCTCTTCGATATATATCGGATTCATCACAATCGCTACGTCAGGTCTATAATCAACCATAAACTCCGGAGCCACAATCTCCTGACCTGTTCCTGCAATATATGTGCCCGTCTTATGAGGATTAATATCAACCGCGTACTGAATATCATCAGAGACCTTTAAATTTGTCAGAAAAGCTACAGCTTTGGAACTTGCTCCCCATATAACAATCCGCTTTCCGTTTTTACGGATATCAGTAAGTTTTTTTCGCCATTCATCCAGTTTATGGTCATGCTCATCCACAAAACGCGCAATATAACGATTTAAGCCCGATAGGTCATTTTCTTTCTCAAGCAATGCGTTCATTCCTGTCCCCGGTTTAACCGTTATCATAAGATACTGATCATCATAGGCTCTTTCAAGATTAATCACGTCAAATCCGTTTTTTCGAAACAAACGGGCAAGTGAGCCCAAACTGAAATACGAACAATGTTCGTAATAAATGTCCCAAAATGCCATCTCACGCAATATACGCACCACGTCTGGCACCTGAAAAAAAACTGTTACGTTGGATTTGTCCTCGAGCACCCTGCCGATCATACCAACAAACTTTGCAGTGTCTTGTATGTGCTCCAGGGTCATTTTACAACATACAAAATCCGCATGAAAATGAGCATATTTTTCTGAATAAAAATCCTTAATAAATATTATTGATCCATTCGCCTGCTGCTCAACTCGCTCATCATTATATACAGGATCAAACCCCACACCACGATTACCTCCAATTTCACAAAGAAGTGACAGAAATTCACCCTGCCCACAGCCAATCTCTATTACATCTTTATTTCGTAAATCGTATCGCTCAATTAGTTGTTCAGCCAAACCGCGATGAAAAGCATTAAATGATGAAGAATAGCTTTGGGTGGCTTCGTATCTGGATGAGTATTCAAGTACATTGGGATCAAAAGCGAGATTGTAAATAAAACCGCATGACCTACAAAACCCCAAAATAACATCACCTTTCGGGAACTTTAAAGCCTCTGCGCGCAGAATCTAACAACAACACGCTATTGACAGGCACATTGTGAATCTCATAAAAAATAGATATGCTATCGGAATGACAACTGGGGCAGATTTTAGTATTTCTCATATTAATCAAATTAAGCTTGTTTGTTATCCGTCAAAAATAAACCACCCAGTTATATAAAGGATTTTGTGTCTTCATATATTTCAAGAGAGTCCATTTGTGTTTTTCCAAACACTGCTCTGAACTTAATTAATATCTAAAAGTTGTTAACAGAAAACAGAGTTAAATCGGTTTTTTCGCCGGGCTATTTTTTCCGTTCCGAATTCTTAAGAGTAAGGTAACAAGAATTTTCCAAGAGGCAAGCGCCATATCTTTTCCTAACGCTCTAACGTGTGCTGGAACGAGCGCCCAACGCATAATTTGCAGATAACAATATAATCGCTTATAGGAATTTATTGGGGCATTTTTAACTGCTTTAAAATAGCCTTGTAAGGCCTGCCACTTAGGTAGAACTATTTTGCTTTCGAGAGATGTATCGAACCACCCGGTACGCGCTCGCTCTATATTCAATGCGCCTTTCGTTGACTGTTCTGAATGATATCTTCTGAAAAATAAACGCTCAGGTATTATATGATATTTACCGTAAAGTGTTAATTCTGCAAGAAATACAAGATCTGATGAAGGAAAACTCCCCTGAAGCGATGTCTGCAAAACATTTTTTGCCCGCATTAGCCCATAGACGTAGTTTCCAGACTCGTTGTAAGCAATAAAGCTTCGAAATCTTTGTCGGGGATCTTGGAAATCCGCTTCTGCTCTATATTCGTATTCACCTAAATATTTTCCATACCCATCAATAAGACTCGTTTTTGGCATGCACAGAACCACATCTGGCTGGTTATCAAGAATATCCACACATCTGGATAAAAATTCCGGAGAGATCTTATCGTCATAGCCAGCCCATTTAAAATATTCTCCTTTAGACAATCTAAAAACAAGATTGTGATTTGGAGCCGCGCCTAAATTATGATCATTTCGATGATAGATGATTCGCTGATCTTTTTGAGCATATTTTAGGCAAATATCCTGGGTGTGGTCACTTGAAGCATTATCAGAAATGACAAGTTCAAAATCTCTGTAAGTTTGGGCAAGGATAGAGTCCAACCCTTCCTCAAGGTATTTCTCCCCATTATATACGGGTAATCCAATACTAACTTTCGGCTTATTGCTTGTCATCCAACAGGTTCCTCATAAAGCTTTACTTTGTTTTCGATCCACCAATTCAAATAGTCGCTGATAAGCTGATATCCTCCATCCAATTTGCAAAACGGCATTTTCTAATAACTGACTCTTCAGCTCCTCAGCAGATTTCCAGGCAAATCAATTGATGAGAATAACTTTTCTTGAAAATGATCGTCTTCAAGAGAGATTATCTCACAACCAAGATTAAACAAGTCGGCCAGTCCATAAAATTTATTCATATAGAGTCCGGATCTCACTAAACAAATCACCGGAATACCTTGTGCCAAAGCTAAAACTGCACCGTGAAATGTTCCTGTAACTACAAGACGACAGCGTTGAATATCCTTTATGTATGCCAGTGGTTTCTGAAACTTTTGTTTGCTCATCCATTTTTTGTTGTATCCCTCCATTAATAACTGAGTACATTTGTCATCTCTTTCATGAATACTCAAAGATATAGGCAAACCTACCAACTCAGCGTCATACTTACCGGCAGCTTCTTTAAGCGTCTTTCCAATGACAGGGATATCCACAGTACCTACCCCGGTGGAAGGCATACAGCGCATGCTTATGCCAATACCATTCCCTAATGCAGAGGTATGAGAATTGTATGCCAACTCAATTGCATCGTCACCTGTAACAACTATTTTTGTTGGATCCACTCCTAAAGAGGCCAGCAGATTTGGAGCTTCTAACCTTTCGCGAACAAAAATTAAATCCAGCAAGGGGAGAACTTCCTTTGCCCGAGCGCGCAAATCCAAATTATTAATGGGACCTATTCCCTGCCCTACCATGACAGTTGGAATCCCGCGGCGAATTGCAGCTTCCAGACGGTCCAAGACCTGAAATGCCGTATCTCTGGCATGATCACACATGTATTGGCTCCCGGTTGCTATAAACAAATCTGCATCAGAAACCACATCCGCATAATCAGGTTTCTCCATCGTATCCGTTATCTCAATCTCGTTCATAGGGAAATTATCCGCAAATTCGGTACTGGGGGAAGATGATCTCGACCAAGATTTCATCTTTGCGCGTATAGCCCCGAGGGTAAATCCTGGCCGCCAATACCAGAGTTCTTCCCTGATTTCAAGCAATATTCTCAGGATGCTTGAAGGTATCAAATCGTAAATTTGATTATATTTATTCGATTTTTTATACCATGCATGGCTTCCATCAGGACTCACAGGAATTACATCTGGAAAGTAAATTTTCAGCAGATGAGGAGCAAATGTTGTGATGCCAATCAAGGCTTCTGGCCACAATTGCCGGACACGGTCAACGGCCGCCTGAAGCAATGCGTTTTGGCCCTTATTCCGCATATCGAGAATACCTTGATCCAGAATAATATACAATTAAAAAATCCTTTCTTTATTTCAATACCTTCGCCAAAAATGATGTAACAAAGTAGGGCTAATCGAGTAAAGTTGAAGTCTACGAAACGCCAATTTACTCCGAGAAGCCCATGACAGAGATTTTAGCACTTTTACAAAACATTGCACCTCTTTTAGAAAAAACGACTTTTCGCCAGATGAGCCGGGTGGTTTATGGAATGCTGGTTGCCAGCGGGCGGATCACGATGTTGGGACTATCGCGTTGGACAGAGAAAGGCGGAAGCTACAGAACCATCCAGCGTTTTTATCATAGCGTCCTTCCGTGGAATGCGATCCAATGGTTGTTTTTTCGAAAGCGTGTCTTGAAGCCCGAAGATGAATACATGGTAGCCGGAGATGAAGTCGTGGTGAGTAAGGCTGGCAAAGAGACGTATGGCTTGGATCACTTTTTCTCAGGCATTCAACAACGGGTAATACCGAGCCTGTCATTTTTTGCATTATCCCTTGTGAACATACGGGAAGAACGATCCTATCCGATGCAGGCAGTTCAAGTAGTGAAACGTCCGGAAGAAAAGGCAGCCAGCAAAGCCAAAGCGGAAGCCAGGAAAACGGCAGAAAAGAAAAAACGCGGACGCCCGCAGGGCAGCAAGAACAAGACAAAAAAGGATGAAGGGGTGCTCAATGCTGAGTTGTTGCGGATCCAAAAAGCCTTGAAAAGCCTCCTGGAAACGATTGGGACGAGCAGAAATTTGAAATATGTAGTGCTGGACGGTCATTTTGGCAATTACCCGAGCGCCTTCATGGTCAAACAGGCGAATTTGGATCTGATCTCTAAAATGCGTTCCGATGTAGCACTCTATCCAGCCTTTGAAGGAGAATATAGTGGATCAGGACGTCCGGCAAAGTATGGCGAGAAGATCAATGTCCGCCAACTCGATCCAAAATACTTGAAGGAAACCTCGACTGAAGATCACTTACGAACCAATATTTATCAGGGTCAGTTCTACAACAAAGAGTTTGCTTTCATCTTGAATGTGGTCGTCATCTTGAAGACCCAGCTGAAGACAGGAGCTCAAGCGCATGTTGTTTTGTTCAGCACCGATCTGGAGTTAGCCTATGACCCGATCATCAAGTTTTATAGTTTGCGTTTCCAGATCGAGTTTCATTTCCGCGACGCCAAGCAGTATTGGGGCTTGGAGGACTTCATGAACATCAGAGAGATCACGGTCACCAACGCTGCCAACCTTTCGTTTTTTATGGTCAATCTCAGTTATGCGTTGTTGCAGCCCTTTAGACAACATAATCCTGAGTACAGCATCTTGGATCTAAAATCTCACTATCGAGGCTGCCGCTAGGCCTTCGAGACAATTAAAATGCTTCCGCAAAAACCTGATGCCATTTTATTGGCTGACATTTTTCAACAAATTGCCCGCTTGGGCGCCATTCATTCAGTTTTTCAACCCTCCGCTACGCCATAATTGGCGAAGGTATTGTTATTTAAAATGCAAGTGGAAATCGGCAGGAACTTAATATTATAAATTCTTGTCATTCCACCTCTGCTTATGATCCTGTTATAAATATTGGACAAGTGTGAGTCCAATCACAGGAATAAAACTATCTTGCTTCAAGGTTCCCCAGAGGCGGGATTCGTGTATTTATCCCTTTCCAGAATTTGGGCGAGAAAATATATGGCATGGCAAAGGCACCGCAAGAAATCAAGCGGCTAAGACTTCTTAAGAATAACTTTCGAGTTAAGTTCCAAACCGCCGATGCAAGATATGCTCTACTGACCCTTCCATGCAGGTGACTGTTACCTTTTGCCGAATCCCAGAGAGAGCGGAATGCAACCATTTGATCAAATGCCTTTTCTCTTCCCCAACGGTCATACTCGGCCAATTTCGACCAATCGGTGCTGCTTCTTTCCTGGCCAACACGGATTTGGGTGATAAGAGTTTGTGTATTCGCAACCTGACAACGCATTGAGATTCGGCGCTCTAAATCCCGATCTTGAGCTCCAGTAAAATAAACATCGAATTCTCCAGTGGCATAAAAAATATCCACACTAAAGATCGATGCTTGCAACGGAATACCTTCTCCTGCAACCAACCATGCAGAAATGTTGCCTTTAAGATCGGGATGAAATTCTGCATGGATATTGCCATCATTATCTACGGTTTGGTAACTACCAAATAACCACTTGGCGTCTGTCTTATGCGACAATCCCCAAAATTCCTGTAAGGCGCCAGGCAACATGATATCGTCATCGTCAAGAAAATATAAAAATTTTCCTCGGGCGATAGCAGCACCTGTATTACGTGCTACAGAACGTTCCCTCTTCTGAGTGGTGATTACTCGTACGCGGGCTGAGTGCTGCCAGTCCATCTCGGGTAAAGGAGACCCAGTATCGTTCACAACAATTACTTCAAAATCCTCATCGCTGAATTTTTGATCCAGAACGCTGTAAACTGCCCGAGACAATGTTGATCGACCAATGGTGGGGATAACAGCGGAACAAAACATATCTCTTAATATTCCTTTACGAATTACGATTTGTTTTTGCTAAAAAAGTCTTTATAAATTCACCTACGCATTACCGGCAAAACAAAACATTTGACCACTATGCTTTATCCAGAGTAGGCATGAAAATACAGACGAAACGGCTTTATAGCTACTGTGTTAGGTATGCAAGGTCTCCAATTAATTACAAGCCCATAATTTTTTCATAGACTTTAATGGTTTCCATACCGCATTTTTTCCACGAAAAGGTGGAGGCCCGGTCAATCCCGCGCTTCTTCATATCCGTTTGAAGATGCGGACTGCTTAATACATCTAAAATTAAGGATGTCAGTTCCCCTACATCCTCAGCGCAAAACTGCAAAGCCGCATCTCCGACAATCTCTGGAATCGAGGAATTATTTGCGGCTATAACAGGGGTGCCGCAAGCCATTGCCTCCAAAGGAGGCAGTCCAAACCCCTCCTCCAGAGATGGAAAGACGAACAAGGAAGCCAGGTTATAAAGATACATTAAATCCTGATCGCCAACCTCCTCCAAAAAAAGAACATCCTCCAAAATGCCCAGACGCTCAGCCTCTAAAAGTGAGATTGTCTTCAATGATTGGTGATTACAGACAATCACCAACTGATAATTATGCCTTAAAGATTCAGGCAATAAAGCATAAGCTCGAATAAGTGTCTTTATGTTCTTTCTGGGGTCCGCAGATCCAATTCCGAGAATGTAACTTGAGCGCAAATGATATCTTTGATAAATTGTTTCACCTAGTTTCCGATTCTCGATCGGACGATATATATTACTTGCCGCTTCATGTGTCACAAATATTCGATTGCTGGGAATCTGCATGTATTCAACTATACTCTGTTTGGCGGCATTAGAGACCGTAATCACAGCATCTGCCCTGCGGGTTGCAAGCGCGGGCACAGACTGATAATACCACCTCATCAGTTTCCTTTTTCCGAGAACAAACCTCTTGTGCGAATACCGGGTTGGATAATACCAAATCATATCATGTATTGTAACAACTAAACGCACGTCAAGGAATAAGGGCGCCGTTAAACATAAGGAATGAAAAAGATCAAGGTTATCTTTTTTCATCTGCCGAGGGAGTGCATATTGCTCTCTCCAGCTCATTCCATAAATTTGATGATCTCCCGGCACCACTCTTACTGAAAAGTTGGAATGGGCAGGAATCTGGGTATCGTCAAGCGGCTGACGATCAAGGTATAGAATATATTCATTATCCTGGTCTATTTCTGATATTGCCAGGATGAGATTTTCTGTATATGTCTTGAACCCACCTTTCTGTGGGTGAGTTAAAAATCTAGCATCAATTCCGATTCTCATATAATTTCTACCACTTTTTATTTATCAACAATCATTAAGATTCGATTAGGTTTCCTAACCAGTATTTCGAAACTTAAAGATGAAAAGATAATTAAGATCGCATCGACAGGAAGGCGGTACCGAATCAACGTCCAAGTCAACAAATGGATCGCCGTATAAATTACAATAAACAAAAAGAAAAGCAATAGATTAGCGCGCTGTCCGGGATAAATGGGTTTACGGAATTGTGACAGGGAAGCCCATAATCCGTAAATCATGAAAGGTAAAAGAATACCAAAAGAACCTACTCTCGATATATTGCTTACCAACCCAGAATCCCTGGATGGCCAAAATTTGATATATTCCTCAATTCGGCTGACGGAGAGCAAAAAATAACGGACTGGATCGTTTAGTACGATCTTGATTCCCTCTCGAAGCAAAGTCTGATCCAACCTGCCTTCGTTTAGAGCCAGCAAATTTGGTGGGATCAAATCCTGATACGATTGATCAAGCAGAGGTATAAACTTCGTCCCGTGAATAGGGTGATTCCCCCAATAAAAAGCAAAGCCGGCATTTGTGTTCAACAATACAAATGTCCCAAATACATGATAATTCCTGATCGTCCAGGGAACAATCATCAGAGTAAGTACCAACACCACTCCCAGCAAGCCTTTTAATGCGGACCAATGAACGCGCTGTTCCCAAGTTTCTTTTCCCGTGTCGCGCACATTCCACCAGAGCCAGAGAAAGAGGAATGGTAGGAAAAGCAAAAAGACCTGGCGAAACAGAATGGTTATACCTATTGCCAAACCCAACTCGAGCCACTGGCGCCAATCCGTATTTCGCTGGTCGGTTGACCCCTTTTGGTATGGAGCAACAATACGCAAAGTAACATCAAATGTCCACAATATACCGACGATATAAAAGGTCTCGGTCATAAGGGCACCGGCGTAGTAAAAAAAATATATGTAGAACGTGCTTAGAGTTGCAGCGATCAAGCCCACAGTCCGACTAAAGAGGCGGGTACTTATTCGCCAGATGAAAAAAGTCTGGAGGATACCAGTGATGAATGCCTGTATTAATCTTGCAATTAAAGGATATTCTCCAAACAACTTGTAGATCGCGGCCAAGTAAAGAGTATAGAGGAAACTCCAATGAGCAGTGGGCTCCCCTGCTCGTGTAGCGGGCCAATGACCTTCAGCGTATGAAAATCCATATCCATCCACAACCCGCCGAGCCAATCCATCATAAGAAATCTGATCGTTAATGCCAGGTAGATCCGCAACAATATTTCCCTGATAAAACGCCGATAAAGATCTTAATAAAACGGCGGCAAACATTAACAATAATAGGGCTTTCCGCACAGACAACAGATAAGATTTATTAAAAAACCTTATCGTGTATGTATCGTTTGTATTCACTGACATGGATGAGTGAGCAACATTCATAAATTCTCAAATCAGGTGAGTGTTATACAAAGACCAACCACTTCCAGGTTAGAGTGAAGTTCTTTCTGCGCCAAGTCACGCTTCTGTGGCCAGAGCGACACGATTGCCCATGTGATCATTTTTACAGCGCTAAGAATACCAAGCATCAAGCGCAGGCTTAAGGTTTGTAGAAGCCCATAATGCTTTTGATAAAATATTATCTTTCCACGGTAAACCATTTTACGACGCCTCCAACGATCCATGCTGCGTCCTCCAAAATGGATTGTGGTGGCATGAGGCAGAAAGAAAATATCCCATCCCGCTTTCTTAAGCCGGTATTGCAAATCAGCTTCATCCCCATAAATAAAATACCCCTCATCCAGCAATCCAACCTCTGCGAGAGCAGATCGTCTCAGCATAAGACATGCCGATCCCAACCAATCCACAGAGCGAATATCCTCTCCGGTCATGATCGCAGGATAGCCCGGACGGATCATTCTGCCCAGCCTGGTAGTGACCAAAAACTCCTCGTGAAGTTTGGGAAAATTGTTATAACAGGATTGTATTGTCCCATCTTCATTCAAAAGTTTACCTCCTACAGCGCCCGTTTTGGGGTTCTGATCGAGAAAGTCAACCATTGCATCAAAAGACGATCCATTCACAATCGTGTCATTATTTAACAATAACACATACCGACCATGGGTTGCTTCGATACCCTGATTACTTGCCTTCCCCAAACCCACGTTTCCAGTATTTTGTATGATCTTGACTTCGGGGTATTTTTCTGCAAGCATTTGCTGGCTTCCATCGGTCGAACCGTTATCGACAACAACGACGTCAAATGAATGCTGCATTCCTGATTCATACAGGGATTGCAAGCAGGGGTCCATATACGTCTTATTATTCCAACAAACTAAAATAATCGATAAAGACGGAATCGCTTCTCCATCGCCTCTTTCCCGGGTTTTGGGCTGGGTTGTAAAATCCGACATTTTTACTCCTCTCGAAATTTTCTGTCTAAGTCTGCGATCTCTTCATAAGTCCCAAGGTCTATATAGGTACCATCTACCATATGAATACCTTTAAACTTCATACCCTGGGCTATGGCATCGTTCATGATCTTTGCAAAATCGGATATTCCATCTTCAAAGACGCTCTTATGAAGATACTCTGTGAATTTTGGACGCCAGATAATGCTCCCCCACATCCCTGTCAGATCGGTTTGTTTGGGTTTATCAATGATCTCCAATACGCGATTATCTTTGTCCATTTTTACCATGCCGAATTTTTCAGGTCGTTCGGTTGTAAAGAGAATCAGGATTGCATCATCATCCGGGTCTGCTTCTTTAAGTCCTCTGGCAAAGACATCCTCGGGCTGCATGATCGTATCTGCCATGCCAAAGCAAACGGTTTTTCCCCTTATCAGATGATAGGCACTATCCAGCGCATCAGATAGACCTGGAGATGTTGATTTACCGTCCTGCATTCTTTGTTCCTGAACCACATAGCTCAAATCACAGCCAAAGCGATGCCCGTTGCCAAAAAAACCAAGTAACTGATGTTTGGTATCATTAATGACAAAAACAATATGTTGAATACCGGCAACGGTCATGTTATGGACCACAAACTGGGAAATTGGTTTATAGCGGTTGTCGCGAATCACAGGATATAGTTCCTTGGGATAAGGCAGACCCAAACGAACACCTTTCCCAGCCGCGGGAATCAAGCCAATCAATTCTTCTGTCATAATATCCTCTTTTTTAAATGATTATGTGTCTAGTTTTTCCCGATACATATTTTCAAGACTGATTAATCCGCCAAAGAATATCCACGGCAATATACTTGCCCGAAATCCTTGAAAGCCGATGTTGTAAACAAATGGCAAGACCCAGTCCACTAAAAACGCCGCCATGAGAGTCCCTGCCACACCTGCCAGTACACCATAGGCATACGAGCGCGCAAATCCATCTGTCACCCGATTCGAAAGTTCCCAACTTAATCGCCCGATCTCAAAAAATATCCAAAGGAAACAAAGCAACCCCAATATGCCAACCTGGGCGATCAGATCCACATATTGGCTGTGGGAGTTAAAACTTACCCGCCAACCTCGAATGGGATATAAGGGCGTATACCAGTAATAATTCGAAAACCCCATGCCAAGAATAGGGCTAACCTGGCTGATTGTAAGGACAATGATCCACGCATCCACTCGAGTCCCCCAGCTGTACTCATCAGAAGACACGAGCTTTCCCGTCGCATACACGGCAGCAAGCATGACCAAAGGAACCGCAAAAATAATATATCTCTTAAATCGAATTCCAAATAAGGCTACGATGCCAACAAGCGGAGGTACCCAGCCTGATTTCCAGTCGTTCGCCTGCACATAGGCAACATACATGGTCATCACTACCAGTACACCTAAAAACACCCTGGTATGTATCTTTAGCTGATTATTATACATAGCCTGACTAAGAGAGAGTACGACAAGCCATGTCCAAAACATGGAGCCTGCGGTAAACCCAATGTTATAAATCCTGTCTATCGCAGAAAAATCGACAAAGCGCGCTGCAATGTAAATTGTTCCCAGCCCAATATAAGACCATACGATAATCTTAAGCCAGTACAACTGCCGAATAAGGTGTGCCGCGAGGAGCAATGCCCCAATGGAGAGCGTAAAGATAGCAAACCCACCAGCTTGAGCAGTGATGGGAGCCTGGTTGGCAAAGATGAACCAAGGGATCTGCCCCATACCAAAAGAAACAACGGAAATCACCAGAAAAACAAAAACGGGCAATAAAGCGCGTGAATTAAGAAATTCAAATTTGCGCTTGACCACCAACATATCTAACAACCACATTCCTAACATGAGCGCAGCCATTAAAATAGCAGCATTAAGGTTGCTGGGACCTACGAAAGGAATAAAAATACCGCTTAGAAAGATGAGAATAAATCCTATGTTCGGTTGTAAGGTCAAGACCAGAAACATACCGATCCCGCCCAGCAGCACCAAAAGCCAAAATAACATCACAGGTGAGCTCCAATAAGACAGGAATATACTCACAAGCAGCGCAGTTACGATGATGACAAATCGAATCCATTGTTGGCTGATGGAAATTTTCCAATTGAATGAAAATATCTTTAGGTTAAAATTAATGTTCATATACAAATAATCCTACTCACAGGCTGCCAACAGCGCTTTCCACCAAGGGTAAAAAACGCGTCATTACCGTTTCCCAATCATATTTCTCTTTTACAAACCGATGCGCATTCGCTGCAATTTGAGAGCGCATACTTTCATCCTTTAGGATCTTCACCACGTAACCTGCAAAAACCTCTGGCGTATTCCCCACGAAGAGCTGTTCGCCTCCTATGGCGTCCAGACCTTCCACGCCTTTTGAAGTGGAGACTACCGGGGTGCCCATTGCCATGGCCTCCAATATCTTCAATCGTGTCCCACCCCCACTCAACAATGGAGCAATGCTAACACAGGAGGATGCGATCATGGACTGGATATCATCCACATAACCAACAAGTGTAATATTTTCCGTTGTGGGAAGCGGTAGATCGGCGTGATCGCCTGTAATAATCAAATGAGCATCCGGGACCTCTTCAAGAATATATGGAAATACTTCCACCACAAACCACAGCATCGCATCATAGTTTGGACGATAGCGGAAGGACCCGGAAAAAACGATTCGATTTGGCACGACTTTTGATCGATGGTTTTCGTAATCGCCTACCTGCACACAATTGGGAATAACTTCAACAGTGCCATTGCGAAGTGAAAAGTTCCGATTAAGCAACTGTTGCTCTTGTTCAGAAGCCACCGTACATATCCGGAAAGAGTCGAGCAGGCGCGAAAGATATCGATGAAGTTTGAACCAGGTAAAGGCGTGCCGGATGCGTTTTTTTAATTCTGATGATCGGTAAACTTCGCCATAACTTAATCCAATTTCAACCTCTTCAAATATAGCCGGCGTTTTTTCAAAATATGGACGATAGGAAGCCATCGATAACTGCGAGGCAATGACAAGATCAAAATTATATATCTTCAATAATTGCGTGATCTTTCCCGCCATCTCGGGGGAAAAAGTATCGATAATGGAACGCGGAGTAACGCTAAAAAAACCGAAGCGTGCCCGCGTGCTATTCGGATTAAACTCGTGCCAGGGAACAACATGAACTTCGGCGCAAATCTTCTTGATCTCAGGCGCATCGCCACTCGCCCCAGGCTCGTCCGCAAAACTCAGCAGAGTCACATCGTGATGCTTTGCCAACCCGCGCAACAAGTTATAGATCCGCACTTTGGAACCATTATTGGTTGGGTATGGAAACCAGCGTGAAAGAAAAAGGATTTTCATAATAGCGAAGGTTGTTACGAAGGCATTTGTCCCCGGTGATTTTGAAGAAAATCAACCACGCCCTTCCACATGGCATTACGGTGTTCGATCTTATCTTTCCACTTTGGCTTTACCGACCAGCTCACCAGCGTGCGAAGGAGTTGTGCCCAATTAAAAAACTGGACAGCCCACGGGGCCTTATGCTTTGAGAGAGTCAAAAGATGATTCCGGGTGCCATAGTAAGTGAATGAGGGCTTCGGCTGGTAGTCCCGTTGTACTCCTTTGTGCCATATCTTTGCATGAGGTACATGAATGATCTGCCAGCCATTCCTTGCAACTCGAATGCACCACTCGGTTTCCTCCCAGTAAATAAAGAAACTGGCGTCCAGCATACCGGCCTGTTCAATAGCGGCTTTTCTCACCAATATGGCGCAACCTGATATCCACTCCACACGATGAGGCAATTGAAATTGCCCGCAATCTAATTCATTCTTACCCAAGTGCTGACTCTGCCAATACTTTCCTAACATCCCGCCAGCGGATTGAATGACATTGGGTTCATTATGATGATAAACCATGGGACCTACAATACCGATTTGAGGATCGCCCTCCCCCACCTTCACAAGTTCTGCCAAACAATCCGGATCCAGGATCGTATCTTCGTTCAGGACCAAGACCCAATCTGCCCCCTGTTTAATTGCCTCTTCTATCCCGACATTGTTATTTCCAGCATACCCAAGATTCTCGGCCAGATTGATGATCTGCGCGTCAGGGAAAGCATACCGAATAGCTTCCACAGATCCATCAGTGGAGCTGTTATCCAGAACGATGACTTTTATTTGGCTGTATGTGCTTTTAGACAGTGACGCAAGACACGCAAGTGTATCGTCACGACGATTGGTATTCAGAATAACAGTGTAAACAAGAGGTTGAGTCATGGGACAACGATCTTATTAAACAAGCCAGGCTTTGGGGAAGTTCTTAGTCACTTCGATGTTCTCAAATTTGCTGCTGGAACGCGCCCCGTGCTGTTTCACCCATTCCGCCATTCGGCACAAACCTTCATCCAGGCTGGTGAGTTCTCTATCGCCAAACACTTTGCGAATTTTTTCGTGGGACGAATACGCATTCACTACTTCATTTCGAGCAGGCAGATGGGCAACATTAGGTTCCGCCCCCATGGCAGTTGCAACAGAGTTTGCTAATTGATTCACCGAATAATGCTGGTCAGCGCCAATATTGAATATTTGATTATACGCGTCAGGAACGTCAATGGATTCGGCAATGACAGGAGCCAGGTCCGCAATATAGCTGAATGCACGCGTCTGCTTACCGTCCCCAAAAACAGACATGGGTTTATGTTGTAAAATCTGATTCATGAAGATGCCAACCACATTGCGATATTTGTCGCCAATATTCTGGCGTTCGCCAAATACGTTATGCGGTCTGAAGATGATGTAATCCAGATCGAACATTTCTTTGCAAGCTTTCAATTCCTGCTCAACCGCAAGTTTGGCAATCCCATAGGAATCTTCAGGGTGAGGAATGGTGTCTTCTGTCATGGGAAGCTCAGGGCTTGCACCATATACGGCAATGGAGGATGTGAAGACGAAACATTTCACGTCATGATTAACAGAAGCATTGATCAGGTTCACGCTCCCGATCAGGTTGTTATTATAGTTAAAGCGCTTGATAAAATGACTTAATCCTTCAGCCGCATATGCCGCCAGATGAAAGACATATTCGAACTTGTTTTTCTCGAACATCTCCACTAACAGATCATTGTCATTAATACTGCCTTTGACAAACTCGGCGCCGGAAATAATATTTTCTTCAAAGCCGCCGCTCAAATCATCCAATACAACAACATCATGTCCGCGGTTAACCAACGATTCTGCCACGTGAGAGCCGATAAAGCCCGCTCCACCCGTTACAAGTATTTTGCTCATAAAAATTTCAATGCTCCTTAACTGTAGATCTTGCTTGACGTTGAAATAATTCCTGATAAATTTTTTCCATCTCGCTTATGTCTTCGTGAATGCTCCTGACCTTTGGAATACCTGCCTGCAATTTCGGCAGCAAATCCGGTTCATCAACAATCCGCTGGATTTGATCAACAAGGTTATCAACATTCCCCCTCTCAAAAAGCAGACCATTGATTTCATGCGAAACTGCTTCAGCCATGCCACCCAAATTAGTAGCAATGACCGGTGTCTTTGTGGCAAAGGCTTCGTGAATAATTAAGGGAAAGTCATACCACAGGGATGGAACCACGAGAACATCCATTTTTGAAAACACATCTGCGCTCATTTCGCGCGGATAAATCCCGCAAAATTGAATATTTTCCAGCCCCTCAGCCAACTCTTCAAGGCGCCTGGCATAAGCGGGATGTTTATACAGATTTCCATAAATTAAAAATTTGACTTTTTCGCCTGTTGCATCTTGAAGTCGCCGGGCGGCCTCCAAGATAAGATGAACACCCTTAGACTCGGCAATTTGCCCGATAAAACCTACATTTACGGTATTTGAATGTGATTTGCCGTGATAATTTTCCAACCACGACAAATCATGACCATAAGGATGAAGCTGAATAGGATCATCAAACCCGTTTTCTGTATGAATATTCATCACGAAACGTGAAGCGACCAGGCGGGCATCAGGCAACGAAAATGCATGGCGCATATATTGTTTACGATCAGCCATATCCCCCATCATTCCCCGAACGCCGCGTTGACGGGTTATAAGTGGAATAGTACTAAGCTTGGTCAATATTGATTTAGAACTGTTTCCTGGGAATGCCATTTTGGACAAACGATATAGTGTTGACCCCTGTGCCGTACACTGCAAACAATCCCATGGTGTCGTATTACCATCGCAATTCTCACCGTCGCTCCTCAATAAATTTATCCGCGGACAAAGGAACCAAAAATCTGTGATCGACAAAACCAAAGGAATACGATGTTTCTTTACAACATCTAAGACACTTGCAGATAGCGTCTCGCACGAAGTTATATGTACCATGTCTGGATTAATCTCATTGAGATATTGATCCAGAAATTCGGCAACGACGGGGTTGTTATATAGATATTTCTGAGGATCGGGAGATTTCTTCCAGTTGAGATTTATCCGGCGAACAGGGATGCCGTTATAAACGTCATCGACGTAACCGTTCCAGTAATTCGCTCCATTGTTCCATTCCCCGCCGCATAAGACTTGAACATTATGACCAATTTTCATAAACTCACCGGCTATGGCGGCTGTATAAGTCTCCACACCCGCCCAGCGTGTTGGCGGAAAACCATTGGCAACAAAGAGTATATTCAATGCATCATCCATAATCAATATCGGTTTTAGAGGGCCGGCAACTTTCTTTCTAATATCAACTGATCATACAGCTTCTCTACTTCGATCATTTCATTCTGAAAATCTCTCACAGGCGGTATACCCATCGTAAGTTTTTCCAAAAGTCCTGTTTCGTCAACCACGCGCTGTAATTGTCGGGCCAGATCATTTGAGTCGTTTCTCTCAAACAGCAAGCCATTAACTTCATGGGTAACTGCTTCGGACATCCCACCCAAATTGGTTGTTATCACGGGGGTTCCAGTAGCAAATGCCTCCTGGATCACTAAAGGAGCGTTTTCATACCAAATGGAGGGGACAACAAGAACGTCCATTTCAGTCATGATCGAACCTAAATAATCATGTTTGTATTCTCCCTGTAGTTTTATGGATCGGCTATTTCCCATTATTTCCTGTAAACTCTGCACATATCGAGGGTTTTTAGAATGGTCACCCCAGATATCCAGTCGAGCCTGTTTTTCGATACCTGCCTTCACAAAAGCCTCAACGAGCACATGAACGCCCTTTTTCTTGAATAACTGTCCCAGATAACCAATACGGATAACATCAGATTTTGTTTTCCCGGCATAATCTCTCAACCAGGAAAGCTCATGACGGTAGGGCAGGAACTGTACCTCTCTTGTCATGTTTTTGGTAAACATGGTTTGAACAATTTTGGATGGGGAGATGACAATATCGGGAAGATCAAAGGTTTCCCTCATCACCTTCTTACGATGTTCCATGTTTAATAACATTCCGCGCAACCCGCGTTGACGGCTGATCACATCTATATGGGAAAGCGCATCCCAAAACCGGGCGGTGATCTCTTCAGGCAATGGAATGACTTTTACTTTATTGAAGATATTTGAATCAGCCATGAGACATGATTCACATTGAAAGGGAGTTGTCAGGCCATCGCATAATTCTCCATCACTTCGAAGCAATTGAATGCTCGGACACAAAAACCAAAAATCCATTAGAGTCAAAATCAAAGGAATATGGGCACGCTTGACACTGCGGAGAACCCCCACACCCAAAGAATAGGTTGAAGTGACATGCACTATATCAAATTTTTGGCAAGCCAGATATTGATCCAGCCACTGCTCAACTTGCTGGCTGTCATATAGATATTGATTGGTTCTTTTCGCTTTCACCCAGTTTAAATGAATGCGAAGAACCGGTACGCCTTCCAGTGTTTCCTGTGTCACTCCATTCCAATATTTTTCCCCATGATCCCAATCTTCGGCGCAAAGGATCGTTACATGCGAGCCTCTGGTTTGGAGTATTTTTCCTAAAGCGAGTGTGTATTGTTCTGTACCTGCGGTATGCGATGGCGGGAGGAAGTGGGTAATTAATAATATGTTTTTAGCGGCTTTAGCCTGCATTGCCGCTCCCATTTATAATATGTTTGAGGCGCTTAACTACCGATAAATTTATATAAGACTTTATCAAGGTAAAAACAACCTTTCCATCCAGTAAAAGTTTGGGCGAGAAGGTAAGCGCCCGGAATAATGATCGCCTGCTTAAATCTCTTCGGCCTGTATTATAAATCCTTAAACCGATTGCATAGTTTGCGGTTCCGAATGTATTTCTTCGCAAATATTTCAGCGAGGGTTTTTTATCAAATACGTTCACCAACATATCCAGTATTTGTTTGGCGCACTGTTCCAAATCCAGACTCTGCATTGAATCTTTATGAGCCGTGGCATCAGTTCCTAATGCAAGATCATAAAAGAGATCAAGATCAACAGACAGAGTTGGGTCGATCATCAGTGCTTTGCACAAGGATTCTGTTGCCGCTTCCCAGTTCCCCTGTTTTTTGACGGATGTCAGCGTATGGTACCGATACACGCCGCCAAACGCCCGTTTCTTTTCAGCAGACCAGTTTTCATACTGGCCATCGTCAACTCCAAAGTTTTTTTGAATGACGGTCTTTACGGCCTCCTGCATATGGCGCGGGTTGGCAGAAAATGTCTGCGTGTGCAATCTGTATCGGACCAACGATTCAGCCGTCCCTGCGAATGGATGTGAAGGGGCAAGTCGCAGCCAGAGGTCCCAGTCCTCACATCCATGCAAATCCCGATTCTTTTCTTCAAATAATCCAACATCCACGATTACAGCACGACGGAAAACGACCGTACTGGGAATAATAAAATTTGCACGCAGAAGATTTTGATATATTTCGTTCGATGAAGTCGTTCGACCAAATGTTTGAGGAAGGTCCTTTCCCGAAGCATCCATACCTTGTGCGCTACTATAATAAACAACGGCCTCGGGATAGTTTTGTACCAGAGACATCATCTTTTCAA
This sequence comes from uncultured Chloroflexia bacterium, assembly GCA_963753655.1. Lineage (GTDB taxonomy): Bacteria > Chloroflexota > Anaerolineae > Anaerolineales > Villigracilaceae > Defluviilinea. The sequence goes on along the minus strand of CAVWDB010000006.1, from coordinate 143,189 downwards.
GATAGTCAGGTTTCCACTCATCGTCGGCATCCAACAGGCCAACAAACTCAGCATTCGATGCGAGAATACCTGTATTCCTTGCTCCGCCCAGCCCCTTATTTTCCTGCCAGATATAACGAACCTTTCCGCCAAAAACGCTCACCACATCTCTACTGTTATCCGTCGACCCATCATCCACAACAATGATCTCATAATCAGTAAAGGTTTGATTCAGGATGCTTTGGATGGCGCTTCCAAGATAATGGGCGTTGTTATAATTCGGGATAATAACACCAACTGTTTTCAAGTCAACGCCTCATAAATGGGCTTTAGCTTTCCCACCGACTCTTCCCATGAAAATTGTAGGGCATGCTCTCTGCATTTTGACGACATCTTAATCCTTGCAGATTCATCATTCAGGATATCAATAACCGCTTCAGACATCGCCCGGGCTTGATACGGTGCAACGAGCCTCCCACAAGCCGGATCCACATAATCGCGCACAGCGCCGACATCTGTCACGACAATAGGCAACCCACATGACATCCCCTCCAGGATTGCGTTATTTGCAGTGGCATCCTGCAAAGGCATTAACAACACAGACGCAGACTGATACAGACTTAATAATTCTTCCTCTGATATGCCTGATTTATAGATGAGATTCGGATGTTCGCCCAACAACCTGCTATTTTGGGGCGGCGTCAAAATAATAAACCTTGTCTTCGGACGGAGATACGAAACCAGCTCGATCACGCCGCGCAAAGTGGGGTAATCACGATAATTTTCTCCCACGATCAGGCACAAGTCGGGATCTCTAGACTCGATTGTTTGAGGCGGAACAAAATAATCAGATGCAACACCGAGAGGCGCAAAAAACACCCGGTCTGTCCCGATAATCTTTTCAAAGTATTCCTGCTGGTTGCGCCCCACACACACAACTGCTGACAGATTTTTGATGTGCCAGTCGATTTTCACAGCACTCTGAATGCCCGCTGGAGGCAGATGGAAGGTGGCAACCACATGATTATTTCTTTTGCGATTCAGCAAACCGGCATAATGATAAGTGGTTTCACCATAAAGAAAATGGTAAATGGAATTCTGTTCGCCCAACATCCTACGCATTGTTTTAAGTTCAACTGCCATTGAAGTGCGGTCATATCCGGGCGTTCCAGCAGAGATCTTCCACAACATGCGTTCGCGAATGATACTGCGGGATAATGGTTTTTCGACTCGAATCGTTTCGCTATTGAACAATTTCTTACCATACTCAGCAGTCCGCGAATAACCGGAATGAGGCGAGTGATGGCTATAACGAAATACAACGAAGCGCAGGTTTCGGTCCAAGGTCATGATTCACAGCTGGATTTCGATCACCAGCCAATTCCTTCATATACACCTGGCAATTCCCTGCCTTCCTTGGCAATCCCGACCAAATCAATCAAAACCTGTTGCTTGTTCATCAGTTCAGGAGCCTGGCGAAATGCCTTACTTCCATTTGTGATCACGATCACCTCAGACTGGGATATCAATTCTTCCATCGAAGGGCACAGCAGAGATGCAATATGGGGCAACTCACCCTCCAAAAACGCCTTGTTCGCCCCGAGCAGACGGGAAAGCTCAACTTTGTCATCGTAGATCTTGATGTTATATCCCTTTCCCAATAAGGTCTCAGCCAAGATAACCGCCGGACTTTCGCGAAGATCATCCGTATCCGGTTTGAAACTTAAACCGAGAAAACCAACTTTCTTCTTACCAGTCTTTTCAACCAGTTTGACGCTATGTTCGATCTGTTTTTGATTGCTCGGAATCACAGAACTCAACACTTCACAATCAACATCCAATTCCTTCGCTCGATATAACAAAGCCCGAACATCCTTGGGCAGGCATGAACCGCCAAACGCATATCCAGGTCGCAAATACGTAGATGAAATATTTAATTGCGTATCTGCACAGAAGATGTCCATAACACGCTGTCCGTCAATTCCCTGTGCCCTGCTTAAGCTTCCCACCTCGTTGGCGAAAACAATCTTCAATGCATGATAAGCGTTACTCACGTATTTGACCATTTCAGCGGTTCGGATCGGGACCCTGAAAGCTGGAGCGTCAATATCCTTATACAAATCAGCGATCACATCACCACTCTTCTCATTCAGTTCACCGATTACTATATAACTGGGCTTGTAATAGTCCCGAATGGCACTTCCCTCTCTCAGGAACTCGGGGTTCATACAAACACCAAAATCAATCCCGGCTTTCCTGCCGGAACTCTGTTCCAAAATCGGAATTAATAATTCGTCCACTGTACCCGGTAAGACAGTGCTGCGAACAACAACAACGTGATAGTCATTCTTTTTCGCCAACGCTTCACCGATCTCCCGACATACATTTTTGACATAATCAAGTTTCAGGCTCCCGTTATCGTTACTGGGGGTTCCAACACAAATTAAACTGACATTCGTATTTTGTACTGCAAACGATACGTCAGTGGAAACTTGCAATCTGCCATTCCCCACAAATTGCTCGATCAATTCATTCAAGCCGGGTTCAACAATGGGTGACTTTCCAGAGGCAAGCAATTCCACTTTGACAGAGTTAACATCCACCCCAATGACTTCATTCCCATCTTTCGCCAGACATGCCGCTGACACACAGCCGACATATCCAAGACCAAGTATACTAACCTTCATTTTAGGTTCCTCCCGAAACACAAACTGAAAATATAATAATGAAATTCGATATGCCCAGCTAATCGTTCTCAGGCATTACTTCTTATTTCGGCAACATCATCGATCGTCTGAACCACCTGTCTGATGGTCTGATTGATATCGAAGTTTTTCTGAGCAAACGCGCGTAGACGTTTTTTTTGTTCTGTCTTCTCCGCATCAGAAGTTTCACAATACTGCAAAATCTTATTCCGAAGTTCGGTATCTGTAAAATAGAGATATTCCTGCGGCAATAACTCGTCCGCTCCCCGCCAGCGATGTGCCAGACAATAGCATCCGGATGCCATAGCTTCCATGGGTGCAACTTGTAATCCCTCCGAATAGCTATTCGAAATAAAAATATCTATTTTATGATACCAATCCCAAGTTTCCTTTACATTGTCATAAAATGTGACCTTTTCCTGAATACCCAGATCAACAACGACGGATTGCAAGGCATAATAATAATCTTCAAATGCCTGATCCATACCGCCTGCAATATGCAAATGAAGATCACTTTTATATTGAAGGGTTTCATAAAAAGTAAGGATAAGGTCATATACACGTTTCCGTGGCGTCAGATGGCATAGAATGCCTATATCTCCATTGAAGGTCTTTGATTGAGGAGTAAATCTCTCCAACGAAGTGGAGGGTCCACTAACAACTATCTTTTCTGCCTGTGTCGGGAACCTCTCAATAAACTCCTTCCTTTTTGCGTGACTGACGAGGATAATTTTATCAACCGCATTCCAATTCACACGATTCACCCACTGATACATTTCGTAACGGTGAAGACGGGTCACAATTCCACTCACTTTGGGTAGGTGCGAGGCAGCCACCAATAGTTCGCTCGCCCACTCAAAAAAGACCACATCGTTCCTTTTCATAAACCGCGTAAGGTCCTGCCGATACAAGAAATGATTCATCCTGGCATGGAAAATGGGCAACTGCCACCTGCGGCGTTTAAAAACCTCTACCTCATATTTTTTTTGAAGGTCAACGAATATTTCGTTGAAAAATCCCCATGTTTCCTGTATGGCAATACCCAGTCGCATGTTTATTTCCTGTCAACTATCAGTTTTCTCATCGTTCCTATATTTAATTACGCGTGCCGGGTTTCCAACACAGATCGCATATGGGGATACATCTTTTGTCACAACGGCGCCAGCGCCAATGATCGCCCCTTTGCCAATTGTAATTCCAGCCAATATGATTGCTCTCGCACCAATCCAAACATCATCCTCAATTAGAACGGGTGGATATCCTTTGTATCCCTGTAATCGCATGGGAACTTCCCGGTTGGATGAATTATGATTTTCACCTACAATGATGACGTAAGGACCCATCATCACATCCCTGCCCACCTTCAAATCGTATGGCACCATGCAATCAATCCCCAAACTGGAGTTATCGCCAATTTCTATCTCCCAGCCTGTATAAAAATTTGCACCCTTCTCGACATTGACATGCCGCCCGCAAAAACGAAATAACCTCTTGCAAGCTTTAGCTCGACACCATTTTGCAAATTTACCAAGCGGCTGGAAACGATAGGAGGCCGGGAGGTGCTGGGCAAATCCATAATAAACGACATACCAAAAAGTCCGCCTGGCAAAAAAGAAGCGAGTTCTTAATTTAGAAAGCATATTTCGTCAATGAATTGAGAAGAATTTTTACAACCCCACGATTTAGCAGGTAGGATGGGTCATTCATTATGGCGTGAAAAATTGCACGAGGAACCTTGCTATATTGTCTGGCGGCATAGTTTTTGAATCCAATATTTACTGCGTAGCAGCCTTTTAACCAGTTGACATCCCCTTTGCTGCCAACCCGTTCCAGGAAAGGCGATAGATCATCAAGAACAATTTGGACTGCGTCTGCACCAAATTCCATACCGAGACTTACTAACTGCGCGGCTATACGTCGCAAAAGGGGTTCATCAATTTGAGCGCCATAAGCCAGTGATCTTTTAAAGTGGGATTCACCCTCCTGCAATCGTCCCCACATGACTGCTCGTATACCTCTTAAGAGATACCCACGAGAAACCGCCCAATCTGCTTGATCCATCAGCCATGTCAAATCTCCCGGCAAATACTCCAATAAACGCCTAAGTAAGATCTCATGATCCAGATTCTCATCCATGATACAAAAGTGAATAAAGTTTTCTAACAGCTCACAAGGATGTCCATGGAGCAGTGACGGATTCAATTTCACAGCTTCCAGAATATATTCCTGCCCTAATGTAGTGTCTTCCTGTAAATAGGCAAAAATGGACCATCCCAGATAACGATTAGATAAGGCTTTATTCTGCAGAGGAAGTAACGCTACTGGATATCGTGGATCGGAAAAAGTTTTATATAGCGGACGCAACTCGTCTTCTTGATACCGGCGAAGATTTTTAATAACTCTCCTCGAATGGAAAGTACGATAATTAAGGGCCCGATCAACAGAGGCAAATCTAAATCCCAAAATTGCCAATTTACAATTAATATCTAAATCTTCACCATAATAGGTATAGCTTTCATCAAACAGGTCAGCGCGAAAGAGGCACTCACGCCGAATGACCATGTCACTGGGAGCAAAGGGATATCCTAGAATAAGATCTGAGAGACCAACAGTTGGAGGAGGGCGCCATAAATCGCGGATTGTTTTGGAGGAATGATTTAACTCGAAACGGGCATTATAGGTTACATCAATCTCCGGATGGTCTTCAAAAAATTGGACATGCGCTTTCAGTTTATCTGGATGAAAAAAGTCGTCTCCGTCCAACAATGCAATATAATCCCCCACAGAATTCCGAATCCCTGAGTTTCTAGCCGCGGAAAGTCCCTGATTCTTTTCATGAACAATATACTTTATACGGGAATCTTTAAAGCTTTTAACCACTGTATCCGTATGATCTGGAGAAGCGTCATTTACAACAATCAATTCAAAGTTTGGATACGTTTGGTTAAGTACGCTGTTTATCGCATCCCCCAAATATTCCGCGTTGTTGTAGACCGGGACAATAACACTTACCAATGGTGTGATCATTCTTGGCTGATGCACCTTATGAGTTTTTCAAAACCCGGACCTTCGCTCCAAGATTTACTAATCCTTTTGCTTCAGATGAACCAACAACCGAGAAGCCCAGAGCGCGTTCCAGGGAATTGTAAAAGTGACTGAAATTTGAAGAGGCGATATCCACTCCCAGCTCATACTCGCCATCCAATAAATGCATGTCCAAATTAAACTCGATTTTGCAGGAGTCACCTGTATGAAAATCTTGTGTCTGAATTTTCATCCAGTCAGTTGTCGTATCATATACAATGGAGCCATCCGGCGTTCGGATTACAAGAGAAAAAACCGGGTTAGATACTTCCTTGGTAAAGTGCACAGATAATACAACGCGGACAGAACTTCCCGATTCCACCACTGTTGTCATAACACCCTGTTCGTTAAACAAACCAACCTGATCAATTTCAGCATCAAATGTCATCACGCGTTGGGCTATTCCATCTTCTTTTGGCACTTCAATCTGCATTGCACGGGCAGATTCACGCAAGGCATCAGAATAGGCAATCACCGCCTCAGCCGCCGTGCCGTTAAAAATATCCTCACCCCGATACATAACAAGCCCCTTTTCACATACGCGGCGAATCGCCTCCATATTATGGGATACCAAAATTAAAGTCGTTCCATGAGAGCGCAATTCGTCCATGCGCGCATAACATTTTTGCTGGAAGGCGTAATCACCCACGGCCAAAACCTCATCGACAAGCAGTATCTGTGGGTCAACGTGAGCCGCAATAGCAAAGCCTAGTCGAGCATACATCCCCGATGAGTAACGTTTTACAGGCGTATCCAGGTAATCACCAATCCCGGCAAAATCAACAATCTCGTCAAAGCGGGATTTGATCTCCGATCTTCGCATCCCCAGGATTGTTCCGTTCAGAAAGATATTGTCACGACCCGCAAGGTCAGGATGAAACCCCGCGCCAAGTTCGATCAGGGCGGATAACCGGCCATTGACGTGAATGTTACCAGAAGTCGGTTTTGTAACACGAGAGAGAAGTTTCAACAAGGTGGTTTTTCCCGCACCATTGGGACCGATAATTCCCAAGGCATCGCCCGGCTGAAGGGAAAAATTCACATCCTTTACAGCCCAATGATACTTCTCGGGAGCAGTGTTCCTGCGATCTGTAAACAAATCGCGAAAGTTAGTCAAGCCCGTACCTGTCCGATATTGTTTTGAAATTTGATCCAATACAATAGATGGTTTCATATTAATCTCATCCATCAAATAATATCCGCAAATTGAAATTCAGCCCGTTTAAAAAGCCAGTATCCTATCACCAAAATCAAAAGGGCGACTACGGCGGATAAAAGGATATTCATGGCATCGGGAGTTTTATGATAAAGCAATACGGCGCGATACGCCTCGAGCACACCAGCCATGGGGTTGAGAAAATAGACGACCCGCAAATTTTCCGGAACAGCTGATACAGGATAAATTATGGGAGAAGCGTAAAACCACAATTGCAATCCCAGAACAATAATATGCCGCATGTCACGATAAAAAACATTTAACGCACTGCCAATAAATCCGAGCCCCAAAGAAATGGCCATCTGTATCAGGAGAATCAAGTGGCAGGATCCACAAACTAGCGAGATTGACTTTCATTCCAAAATACCACATTAGAACTCCCAAAAGACTAAATGCTATAAAAGCATCCACCAACCGAGCTAACAGAGCAGCGATGGGCAGGATCTCACGTGGAAAATAAATTTTACTCACCAGATTCATGTTGCCTGTCAGGGAATCAACCATGTCGGCTATTGACGATGAAAAGAGTGTCCAAGGGACCATGGCCGTATATGAAAACACGATATAGGGAACTTCTCCCGTCTTAATAGGTATAAAGAATGTAAATATCACGCTAAATATCACCGTGGTCGCAGTAGGCACAATAATAGCCCACAGCCCGCCCAATATGGATTGTTGATAACGACTACGAACGATGCGATAAGCCCAGGTAAAAAGCAGGTCTTTATAACTATATAAAGATTTCATATTTTGCAGGAACACTGTCATAAATAATAATTCTCATTTCATTTGATTAGGATATTATGATCAATCAACGTACAAACGAGCTAAAAAACAAAGTTATGCGTAGGTCTACCCAAAGGATTCATTCTGTTCAACGACCCCGTTTAATCAAAATGTACGTGACACGCAATACACCCATCACAACTGCTCCCACAACAATCCAGCTAATAGGGTTTTGATCCCGGCGTTCTTTATCCAAGGGTATTTGAGGGGTGTCATTTATTAATAACGTGGGAACGGTTACAGGAGTTTGCGAAGGGGTTGCCTTAATATCTACAAGTGGCAAGGTAGCCACCGGAAATTCCGGGGCATTTACAACTGCATACGAAAACCATACGCCGTTATCTTTTATATCGCCCGGGTCTGTTCGCCATGTTACCAATATTACATTCCCCTGACTTACAACTGCATGTGCCTCGTAAGGGTCAAAACCATTGAGTCCTTCCTTATCGACGATCCTCGGACCTTTTATTACAGCGTCAGGCTCGGTCCAGCGATTATTTACCAATACGCTATGCCACATACCATGAATATCAGGGTTGCCTGAAATACGCTGACCAAAGAACAAGTGTAATTCGTTATTTCCATCAATCACTAAAGAGAGCGAACCATTAACGCCCGTGTGACGAGAAAAAGGAACGTTGGGATCATCCCAAGTTAACCCATTATCCACAGAACGACGGACATTGATCTTACCGGGTATGATATAGAAGGCATATAGGGTATCGTTATACTCAATGATCGCTGGCGTTTGCGCACCTAAACCCTCTTTCGTCTCAGCAAGCAAAACGATATCACCCCATGAATCAGTTCCGGTCTGGAACCTGGCATAGTAAACCCCGCGCCCCTGCCCCCCTTTGTCATAAACATTCCAAATGACGTGCAGCCATCCTGAATTACTCTTAATAGCCTGAATCCTCCAAACAAAAGGCGCCTCACTATCCGCCAAAAAAATCAGTTCTGAATCAGACCAGGTATCTCCCCCGTCTTTTGAGGTCGTGCTATAGAGTCCATTCCCATCTCTTTTTCCAAAATAAATTATATGAAGGTCTCCTTGGCTATCTTCAACCACAATTGCGCTTTCTGGATCCCCAGCATATTCACCCACTAAAACCGGCGCGGACCATGATCTCGCATTATTGGCATCACTTGCTGGCGCCTTCGAATAATATATATCGCCTGAAATGCTATTTCCCCCGTAAAAAACCAAATGCATCATACCATTTTCACCCAAACTCGCCCCTGTAACTCTTGCCTCATTCCCATACGGGGAAAGAAGAATATCAATAGGCACAGACCAGCCATGCTCAAGCGTCCATTGGGTATAGATGACAGCTTTACCACCAACCACCCATTGAGACGAAAAAGCATGCACAGTTCTATTTTCATCTGCAACAAGAATAGGAGGGTAACTTTCCAGGCTGATTCCTGGAATTGTCTCCGGTGATGACCACCGAGATATTTGTGCCAAAAAATTTGATCCTGAAATCATCTGGCTTATAACAATGAAAATCGCCACCAGCCCATAAATACTTGGACGTGTATATTTACCAAGCCATAAACTCATATAGATTAACCGGTCTCACTTTTTTTTCTGGCCAGATCATAATTACGATCAAAGTTATCACCCCTCCCACCAACAATAATCCAATTAAATTCTTACTCGATGACGAAGGGGGGTCACTTAAATTTGCAAGAGGAGAGGAAGTTGTTGCCGTTGAAACAACTTCAGGTAAAGCTGTTAAAGCCGTGACAGGAACAGAGGTAGGAATCAATAATGGCAAAGTTAGGGAAGTTTCGCCAGATACTTCAAGCAACCGAGTAAAACTTATTATCTTGTTTTCTGGTCCATTTATTGAGTCTGGATAAATAAGAGAAACCATAACATTCAACCACCCTTGAGGGGTGATACTCGCTACAGTCGAATGTTGGACATTCTCTTCCTTTATATTGACTTCCTTCTTTTCCTGGTTAACCCATTGGGTACCATCCCACTTAGAAACCTCAACAATTAAACTCCTATTTTCAACACGAGTCTGCGTCAGATATAAATGACCTTCCCAATCTTTTGCCAGGGATATCTCTGCAAAAGGATCCGTTACGCCAAAGACCTTGACCGCATTTTCCCAGGTTTCTCCTCCGTCACGAGAAATTTGATGAAATACATCCAGGGTTATTCCATTATTTTCCTGCCAAAGCCTGTGAAGGGTCTGCTTGTCAGTATCGACGATCTGACTCCATAGGATCGGCTTTTCGCTTACCACCTCTGGCTAACTCCACGTACTCCCCCCATCGAGTGACTGTGTATAATAAAGTTCACCAGATTGATCGGCTTCCCGTAAAGAAGATCCTGAAAATAATAGATGCAGGCGGCCATCTCTTGAAAGATCCATCTTGGGTTGATCGACTAAATCCCAATCAGCGGCTACGCCATCGAACACGAGAACCAGTTGAGACCATGTTTTTCCAAGATTGTCAGATTGAACAGTATAAATTCCTCGATCTTCATTTAACGGCACAGAATAAGCAACAATGATCTTACCTGAATCATCTACGAGAATATTAGGGAAGCTGCTTATTTGGGAAGGGATGGATATTTGCTGTGGTGCAGACCATTCAGAGGGAACATTCGCGCGATCGGCATTCACCCAACTGAAATACAGGTCACCATTTTTACCTTCGTTCCAAACTAGAAACAACCTTCCTTGACTATCCATAATTGAAGATAGCTGAACCGGTATGCTTCCAAACCCGGAAAGAATGCTAACCGGCTTTGACCATTTTCCACCATTCCAACGCGCATATTGTATAGTAGCATCCGCTTTATCAACATCCAGCAAAGGGGCTTGCACCCAAAAAGCATGAACATTATTTTGAGCATCCGCAACAGAAGCAAGGGATGAAATTTTTTGTTTCGCGCTCGTTACTTCGCCTGGTGAAGTCCACGCAGAAGCAGGGGGAAACCAGTCCTCCAAATCTCCCAATGGACGCGATCGCAACCAAATATCCCCGCCCAGTCCCTTGTCACACCCGACAACATAAAGAGTTACATTCAATAAAGAAACATGCTGACAGGCTAAAATAACATTGTCAAATGTTATTGGATTCAAGAAACCAGATAGCTCATTCTGAGTTTGCAAATCACTCCACCTGGAACCGTTCCATGCAATCAATGAAATATCATCTTGTACACCGAGAAGCACCACCGAAAACTCATCGCTTTGACTGATAAAATCAGTACGCTTGGGACACAAAACAAATTCGTCCCCCATTTTGACAGGTTCCGTAAATTGGATTCCGCCATCTTCAGACCATTGACTGTACTGGGTACACCGTGATCCAGGATCTCCGGCCTGCCATAGTAACAAAACACCATTTTTGGTAGCGCTCACATTGACGTTAAATGGCAAGCTTGATCCAGTAAAATCTTCAGGGCCTTTAAGTTGAAGAGGGGTATTCCAATTGGCTCCACCGTCAGTAGATTTTGCAAAAAAGATACGTTTTTGCGGACGATCGTCCCAGACAACATAGACTGACCTTGAGTTATCTTCATTGTTCGCCGCTGTGAGACGTACATGCGCATCATTGATTCCCAAAGAGCGGAAGTATTGCGATTCATATAAGTTCATTGGTGCCGACCAGCCAGAGCCATCAACCCTGCGATAATAAATTCCCGCAGGACTGGTATCTGTACTGATAGACTTTGCATATGCGATGTGCAATGCGCCGCGCGAGTCAGTTATCACGTTGAAATCGAGGACGGATTCGTCCACCCTGAATGTACCCGTCCAGGAGCTTGGCACTCCAAGCGAATCAGGTTGAGCCTGGGCATAATACAATGAATTGACTTTATCCTTCCAGAAAATCTGGATTTCGCCATTCACGTTCGCTACCAACACAGGACGGGAATCATCCTTTGGGGAAAATGGATAAATTACGGTCTTGGGAGATGTCCACTCAATACCGTCTGTGCTTTCAACATATTTGTATCCATCGAATTGATCCACCCAAATTATATGTATTACGCCTCTGGTATCAATTACCGAAACAGGATCAAGGGAACCTCCCGAGTGGGACAGATTGATGGGATCTGACCATTCTTGGAATGTCTGGGCGCTGGTCGAGGGCACGTTTTCAAAAAACATGCCGGCAAAAAGCACTGAAAAGAGGACTAGGATGAGAGTCGTTCGAAAGTATAAGGTCTTCATATATAAAATAAATCCACCGAATTAATGTTGGGGTGATAATGTTTCAAGAGCAGAATTCATGGCATTCGCATTTGTTGACAAATCACTTCGTCCCTGGGTTTTCCACCACCAGGCATATGTTTCAAGTTCACTTTTCGCTTCAGAAATATTTTTCAAAAGCAATTGAGCATGGTCCATATCATCCAACCAGACATAACAATAACCCAATGATTTGACAATTCCACGATGGCGCGGTGACTGCTGATAAGCCTCAAGTAAATAATCGCATGCCGCTGGATAATCCTGTTGTGCTAATGAGATTAACCCCAAACGGTAGTTTGCTGTTTGGTTATGAGGATCAAGTTGAAGGGAGGCAAGAAGCGGGTCTTCCACAGTCGTTAGGTCCGATACATGTTTTGTGCCAGCCCATTCATTTTCCGGAAAGCCCCTCAATTCCACTTTTGCCATTTCCACTGCGCCGATATTGGCATACCAGTCGGATCGGATCTTGTTCAAATTAAGGAGCAACATGCCAAAAATTAAAATGGCAATGGCAGAGGGAAATATCATCATGCTCTTAAAAAGCGGTTTGCTGTTCTTCTGATCAACCTGTGTATTTAAACCAGATGTATTTGATGCAACACCAGCCAAAAACAGGGAAAGTATAGCGCCGTTCTGGTAGTATAAATAATCATCCACCAGGCCATGCACACAGGCAATCACAAGTGCAAACAAGCTAAGCCAGCCAACGACTTGCATTTCAGTTGACTGTGCCTTCACTATTGACCAGGCTGTCACCCAAATACTCGCTATATATATCAGTAAATAAGCCAGCCCGCCAAACAATCCTTGCTCAATGAAAACATCCAGAAAAAGATTATGACTATTGGGCAGAGAATAAAAAGGTATATCAAGCACATATTGCGAGAACAACCCTGGAAACGACCCAAGACCGCCGCCCGTGAAAGGAAAGTCCGTCAGAAAATATACACTTCGGGAAAACAATTGAGCCCGGCTCTCTGTATCAAAATAATTTTGACCCGAAACACTGCTTCCCAACTTTGCCGGGCCTATGTAAAGAAGTACAAAGACGGCAATCAGATACAGCAATATCAGGGATGGAAAAACCGCTTCGCGAACAAGCCGGAGATTGATTCTGCCCGAGTGAACAATTCTCCACAACAGCCAAACCCCAAGCGCACTGGCAATTGCCATAACCACCCCGCGCGAAGTAGCCATGACAAGCGCAAAAAAGGATAACCCCAACCCAACGGCAACAAGCCCATATAACAAAACTACAAAGGACTTGATATTATTTTTTAACTTCCAAACAGGGTAAAAAACAAAAGGGGTCGTGATTGCAACAATACCCGCTACATAATTAGGATGAATTGGCGTCCACATTAACGGAGGACGGTTCTGCATAAGCCAGCGACCCAACTCATTTACGAGTTTCAACTTTCTCGGGAGACTGACAAAATCATGAGTTAGAAAAAAATAAATGGAAACTCCAACTCCAAGACAGAAGAAAACGCCAGATATCCACACCAGGTTTTCTTTCGGTTGAGCCGCTAGAGAATAATAAAGCAAAACAGATGCAACAATTAACCAGAACTTGCTCCATGCAGTTGTTTGATCATAGGCAGCCCAATAGCCAACCCAGGCAGTCGCCACAAATACCGCAATTAACCAATCAAAAGAACTACGCCGAAATGGAAATACTCCGGCGCTCATCCTTAATATCCACGGGGTCAGGGCGATCAGAATTGACCAGGGAACAGCCTCTGGCTCTAACATCCAGACCACCCCACACGTGATTACAAGGAGAAAATCAACCAGAGCAAACCACTGGTTTTCGACTAATTGATGCATCATTTCTGATCTTCTGGAAAACAACTAACTTGCACCACCAATCGGCGCACCCGTATCAGAGGACGCCCAGAAGATGTGTTGTATACCAACGTTCAATGCAGTCTTGGTTGTAGCCCAATCATATGTCAACATCTTTAGATAGGTGAGGGCGGGACCAGGACGGAAAGCCCATTCACGGAAGGCACGTTTCTGCCAATAGAGCAATCGCTCAGCTGATAGGTTTGGATAATCCAAAACCGTACCCTTATCCATATCCACCTGCTCCCAGCGTGTACCGGGGCGGAACCATTTGTTTTCCACGACTTCAAAGAAGAATGGGGTACCGGGATAGGGAGCAGCAACATGGAACAAGGCAATATCAAGAGGGAGTTTCTTTGCAAAATCAATTGTCTGGCGAATGGTCGCTTCCGTCTCACCAGGCAAGGCCGATAATGAAGTAACCCCAATTCATGATACCAGCTTGTTTTGCCCAGCGCAGGGCGCGTTCTGCCTTGTCGGGATATGCGCCTTTGCGTGCATGTTTGAGAATTTGTTCGTTTCCGCTTTCAATACCCCATGAAATCAAACGACAGCCAGCTTTTCCCATCAACGTGAGCATTTCTTCGTCCACATAATCCACACGACTATTGGATGTCCAATGGAGATCGATTTTCTCTTCGATCATTAGATTGCAGAGTTCGATCACCTGTTCACGATTGACCGTGAACAGATCTGCATACATGTGAATATTGTTAATTCCCAGTTTCTTTAACTGCCACAATTCTTCCATAATAAGCTTGGGGGAGCGAATGCGGGCAGAAAACTGATAACTCACATGCTTAATACAGTAGGTACAACCCGCCGGGCAACCACGACTTGTGACAATGAAAGTAAAAGGTCCTTTGATATAAGGCATACGATAAGACTGCAAAGGCAGCAGCTCATGCATGGGGATTGGCAAGTCATCCAAATCCGCGATGAAGGGGCGCGGGAAATTCAGTGTGACTTCTTCGCCCTTACGCCATGCAATTCCCTTGATACCACGCATATTAACAGTGCCATCTTCGTTAAAGGATGGTTTGTATTCGGGATCATGTTTTTCGAATATCTTGACGATCTCCGGTGAACGTTCGCTGAATTTATTCTCCAGATGATCGAGCAAATCACGGATGGTCAAGTCTGGTTCACCAACCAGCGCAAAATCCAGGCTGGGGTAGGGACGCATCGTCTCCAAAGGAACAGGGGTAATGTGCGTTCCAAAAGCTATGGTCTTTGCCCCTCGTGCATGTGCCAGGAAACAGCCATATATATCGTTTTCGAGCGTAGGCGCGGTAAGTTGTGTAAGATAATATTTTGGCTGATATTTATCGAGCATTTTTGTGAACTCAGGCCAGCCAATACGCTCTGCGTTGCAATCCACCACTTTCACCTTGTAAACCGGATGAAGCAATGCGGCCATTTGCGCCAATGAAACTTGGGGCCAAACCATGTTTTCACGCGTGCGCCGCCCTACTCGATGTTGCGTACGAATCCAAAGTTCACCGTCAGGGGTGGGAGGATTGACGAGCATGATATCCACCGCTTCTTCCGAGCGTGAAGCAGAGAGGAGTCCTTCCCGAACGATGGCATCCGCGTTGGGGAAATCTGCCATGCGAAGTTTAGCAATTCTTCTACTTCCTAAATTTACATTTTGTGATTCATTTGTAGTCATTGTATTTCTCCTTTACTACTCATTGAGACCCATATCTTGTTTTGTAAGAACTTCTCGTTGACTTAACTCTTCCAGAATTCGCAACAATAACCAATAAACAACAAGTTGAACGCCAACCAAAAAGATCATCGCACTACTTAACAAATAAAACCATAATCGTTCAATATTCCAGCCATTCACTCCAAGTACAAGGCTTGCTAAACTAATCACCATCCCTATTCCAATAGAAACAATTCCCATCCAGCCAAATTGTTGATCTAATGGTGTTTTGAAGATGGGTGTACCAAATAGACCCTGGCGGATGGGTTTCTTGTAAAACAAGGAAACCAGATAGTTGAAAGTCACACCGAGAGCAAAAATATTAATGCCGGCTACCGCTGAAATCAACGCGGTAAACAAGGCAATGATGCCCGACGATCCCAATGTTGTAATGCCATTCAGCCTTGCCACGATCAAACCAAGAAAGATCAAGCCTGCAATGCTAATTCCGCCCAGACCTATTAAACCTAAAAGCCGGACTGGATTATAGGAAAGAGCCGTCCATACCATGCTTTGAAGGAAAATCCTGCCGTCTCGAATTACGCTCAATTTGGAGCGCCCCACCCTCTCACTATAAGGAATGGGTATTTCTTCGATCGTAATGCCCTCATGCAACGCACGTGTGCTCATCACCGGGGTTAAATTCAGACCATCGGGAAGCGGATAGATCTGTTCCAAAATTTCGCGCTTAAAAACACGCATACCACTTGCACTATCCGTAACCTTTTGGCGGCCCAAAATGGATAAGAGATTGGCAAAGAAAAAATTACCAATGCGCCTTGTGACCGGCATTTGACTATCGGCGCCAGCCATCCGGGAACCTATTACCAGTTCGGTCCCATTCAGAGCAGATTTGCACAATTGAGGAAAATATTCCGGAGGATAAGTTCCATCAGCATCTAGGAATCCAATCAATTCACCGCTCGCCCTGGAAAATCCGGTCTTGAGCGCGGCGCCATATCCCTTATTTTTGGGATGCCGAACCAAGGTAACTCCAGGTATGTTCTCGGCTACTTCAGCTGTTCGGTCTTTGGAACCATCATCCACTACAAGTAATTCCATACGATCCACACCTACTTCCTTCAAGGCGGGCGCTACGGAAAGAACTCGTGTAGCGATTTCCGAAATTCCATTTTCTTCATTGTACGCGGGGATGACAATTGATAAGACCGTCATAAAACTCCATCCTTAAATGAGTGATAAATCTTCCGACCAGGATTGCTTATACTACCATCAATCTCTTTGATTGATTTTGCAGGAACACCGCCAACAACTGTATGAGGGGGTACATCTTTTGTAACGACAGCCCCGGCAGCGACAACGGCTCCCCTCCCAACTCTGACGCCATCTGTAATCACTGCGCCAGCACCAAGCCAGACATCATCTTCAATAACAATACCTTCAGCTGTAATTCCTTGTTCCACAAACGGTCGGGCGGGATCATCAAAAACATGGTTGACTGCTATGATCTGTGTAAAAGGTGATGTATATACCCGATCCCCAATTTGCACACCTCCCTGCCCGCGAATAACGGAATATTCGCCAATCAAGCTGTCGCGTCCGATCTTAATTTGGGATTGCGGCATTTCCCTAAAGTTATATACATGTAATATGGCGCCGTGCATCACGATCGTTCCGGCTCCAATATCGATGCCTTGGGGACAGGCATGCAAGTAAACGTTTTCATCAATGTAGACGCCCTGTCCAAGTTTTATATGATCAGCAAACCTGATCCTTACATGCCTCTCAATGGCGGCTGCTCCGTCCATATGCAAGATCATGCGATAAAACAGGCCGCGTACTCCAATTCCGATAATTGTAGGTATCCATGCAAACAGGAACATGATCGTTTGCTCATAAAAGTATCGAAATTGTGATGATGCCTGACGATCAAGGTACAAACGAATGGTCTTTAGCATGGTCTCCCAATCTTGGCGTGCTCCGCCATTTCGACATGAAATTCCAGTCGAGGTCAGGACATTTACAAAATAAAAATTGAAGAGTACCGCCCTGTCAATTGGTCAGAATCAGGCCTCTGGAAGGGATGCAGGCGAAGCGTCCCATAATATCACCGAAACATGATTTTCAAGATTAACGCACCAGCTTGTTATTATAAAAGAACCTGCTGCTTAATTCTTACCAATCTTGTACACTTTCCAAATAGTATAATGTCTTCATGCATCCAGCAATTTTTCTCGATAGAGACGGTGTCATCATTGAAAACCGGAAAGATTATGTCCGACATTGGTCACAAGTAAAAATTTTGCCGAAAGCAATAAAAGCATTATCAGGTTCATTAATCAAGAAATACAAAATCATAATCGTGACCAATCAATCTGCTGTCGGACGTAATCTTATTTCCTTTAAAACTGCCCGGGAAATCAATGAAAGCCTCGCCAGTACAATCACACAAATGGGCGGTAACGTGGATGGCATTTATACGTGCCCGCATGTACCTCAAGATGAATGTACCTGTCGTAAGCCGCAACCCGGATTGCTTTTGCAGGCTGCTCAGGAGCTTTCATTAGACTTGGGCGCTTCATGGATGATTGGAGATGCATGGAGCGATTTACTGGCAGGGCAGGCAGCCGGAGTGCGAGGCACAATACTGGTAAAAACGGGTCGCGGCGCAAAGCAATTGTTATTATCACATCCCGAAAATCTAAAGAATTATTTCGTTTTTAACGATCTTTCTGAAGCTATAAGTGCAATCCTTAAGCTGGACAAACTTTCACACACCGGCAATTCTGATTAATCTCCTAAAATATCTGCCGAATATTTGGCGACTGGCTTTGCAAAACCCGCCGCCGCATATCACCTGGTCTTTCATCGTTTTAACGATCATATGTTCGAGCATGAGATGAATATCCTCAACATGTTCAATGATATTACTTTCCACATGAATATGGATGTGCGTCATCGGACCCAAACGACCGCCATTAAAACCGGTAAAGCCTATTGTGGTCACCCCATCGTGTTTTCGCGCTTCTTCAATGGCATTGAGTACATTTTGAGAATTTCCGCTTGCTGAAATCCCGATAACAACATCACTGGGTCTGATCAGGTTTGCCAATTGTTGTGAAAAAACGCTGTCATATCCTTCATCATTGGCATAGGCAGAGAAGATCTCCATGTTATCCGTAAGCCCGATCACACGAAAAGGAGGCAACGTGTCATGACGGGTATTCTTTGCCAGATCACAAACAAAGTGGGATGCAGTGGAAGCGGAGCCGCCATTGCCCATGATAAAAACCTGGTTGCCTTGTAGTCGGGCACTTTGCAATATGTCAATGACTTCAGCGATTGGCTGCTGGAGTAATTGATCCATTGTTTGTTGCAGTGTTGAGATGTAGTTCTGTATACTTTCCATGGTCAACCTATCTTTCAAAATCAAGATATTACGAACGTCGATAGTTAAAGATCACTTTTGTGCCATCGGCTTCCAGTCGAAACGGTAATTCCTGCAAGCCGTCCAAAGCCGTACGAACGGCATTTTGCTTTTCATACGGAACATATAACATGAGAAATCCTCCCCCACCCGCGCCCGTAATCTTTCCACCAATAGCGCCAGCACGTTGAGCAGTCTCATACATTTCATTAATACTTCCATTACTGATCGAGCCTGCCAGTTTTTTCTTCAATGCCCAGGATTGATTCATCAAACGCCCAAACGAATTGAAGTTCCCGGTTTCAATATCGCTTCGTGCCTGGTGAGCCATTTGCTTAATCTCACGCAATTCAGTGATACGATGTTTGATATTGCTCTTTTGTTCATTGAGAACCGTGTCAGCGCGGCGACTGACACCTGTGAAAAACAATAGAAAGCTGTCATTCAACATGCGATGGGAATCAGGTGAAATTTTAACTTTTTCAACCTTTACTTCTCCGTCAGACTTGAATTCAAAAAAGCGCAGCCCACCATAGGCAGCTATATATTGATCCTGAATTCCGATCGGTTTTTTCAACATATCAATTTCTATACCGCAAGCTTCACGCGCCAATCGTTCGGCAGAAACAATCTCACCCATGTAAGCATACATGGCATGTAAAGAACCGACTGTGACCGTACTGGATGAGCCCAACCCCGAACCTTCAGAAGGGATATCACCCATGGTAGTAACCTCAACTCCATTTTCAATTCCCGTAAGCCGCAAGGATTCACGGATCAGATCATGATGGATTTCATCGACGGTATCGACCATCTCGGTTTGGGTGTAGCCAATGCGCAATTTTTTGTCAAAGCGTTCCTTGACAGTCACAAATATAAATTTGTCGATTGCAGAGCTTAACACACATCCCCCCTCCTCCATAAAGAAAGAGGGGAAATCTGTACCACCGCCAAAAAAACTGACCCGCAGAGGGGTCTGAACAATAATCAAACAACCCGTTCCGATTCTTTAAAATAGGCGACGGTATTCGCCAACCCTTCATCAAGATCCAACGTCGGTTCCCATCCCAAATCCTTGTTCGCTTTTGCAGCGTTGAGATAAATATGACGCGTCTCACCAACCTTGGCGGGCCCATAGTTGGCAGGATGGGAGTATCCCGTAACCTTTGCCAGCGAAGAAAAGATGTCATTCACAGAGGTTGGCCTGCTCCAACCCAGATTATAGATTCCAGTCTGATGTTCCACGGTAACAGCAAGATAGTTGGCACGTGCACAATCGCCTACATAAACATAATCTCGTGTCTGCTCACCATCGCCATTAATAATCACTTGCTCACCAGCAAGCATCTTTCCTGTAAAGATTGCAACTACGCCCGCTTCCCCATGGGGATCTTGCCTGGGACCAAAAACATTGGGATAACGAAGAACTGTATATTTCAATCCATAATTCACGTTATACATGAACAAATAGTGCTCGACTGTGTGCTTGCTGGCACCATACTGGCAGATCGGGTTGATGGGGTCTGTCTCTTCGCAAGGCACGCGCTCAGGTTCCCCATAGACTGCACCTCCTGTTGAGATATAAACAAATCGCTTTACGCCAAATTCTTTTGCACATTCAATGAGGTTGATCGAGCCAAGAATATTCACATCTGCGTCAAATAGCGGTTGGGCAACAGAGCGGCGAACATCCATTTGTGCGGCATGGTGGCTGATATAGTCTGGTTTCTCAACTTCAAAGATATCGCGAATTTTTGGATCCCGAATATCCATTTGATAAAATTTAGCCCCAGGGTTCAGATTGGATGCGCGCCCAGTGGAAAGATCATCCAGGATGACCACTTCAAATCCTTTTTCAAGGAACAGATCCACTACATGGGAGCCAATGAAACCAGCCCCCCCAGTAACAAGTATTTTTGCCATAAAAGATTCCTTCTAATAGTTTATTTAATATGCGCCGCGGCCTTTTAATACGGCTGGAAATGTTTGGAGCAAAAGTTGCAGATCAAGCCAGATACTCCAATTACGGATATAGTACATATCCAGACGTACCCGCTCTTCATAAGTAATATCTGACCGCCCACTGACCTGCCAAACACCTGTGATGCCTGGTAATACGGTAAGCAAATTCATATCAAACTGTTTGTACATGGAAACCTCTTCCGGTGAGATCATGCGAGGTCCCACTAACGACATGTCACGAGTAAGCACATTGAATAATTGTGGAAGCTCATCCAGACTGTATTTTCGCAAAAACTCGCCTATTTTGGTAATACGTGGGTCTTTTTTGAGTTTATGATTTCTTGCCAGTTCTTCCTTTAATTCTGGATGTTGAGCCAATACTTCGTCACCATTCGATACCATGGTGCGAAACTTGAGCGCATAAAACTGTTTACCGTTCAGCCCCATCACCAATCGTTTATGAATAATAGGACCTGGAGAACTCACTTTCACCACCACAACAATGATTAAAGAAGAGGTGAAAGGAGGATCAAACCTACGATAACAATCAGGTAATCCAAAATGAATTTAATGATATTATCCACCCCCGTCAAACGAACTTTATTGACATAGACAAGGGGGACATAGGCAAATTCATTCACAGACAAACCTGTAGTAAGGATTTCATATAAACCCGAAGACATGCGAATATTCACATTATCTGAAACACCATACTTTCTGAAAATTTCGAGAAGGTAATCACGAGTAGAAAATGCACTGGAAGCCAGGATAACTTCGCCAACATTGTATCTTTCAATGATCTCCCCTAATTGATCTACACTACCCAACGAGACAAGATCATGGAATAGCGGGAAAGTAACCGGGGTTTTTTTGTCAACAAAACCTACTAAATGTAAGCCCGATCGATCCCAGCGGAGAAACTGTTCAGCCAGCCAGCGTCCTTCCTGGTTAGCGCCGACAATGACAGCAGGGGTCAAGAAAAAACCATATTTCCGCAGAACATAAACCACCCGTCGCAAAAAGAATCGAGTACCTGCCACCAGGAAAAAAGTAAACACCCAACTCATCAACAACCAACCGCGTGCAATAATCAGGTTCGGTCCAAGAAACCCCGCAAGAACAATAAGAAGAAACCCCTCTGAGGCCGAGCGAAAAACTGCTGAATATTCCTGGGTGCCACCCAGTAAATTATCCTTGGCGTACAAACCATTAACAGCGAAAATAACCAACCAGATAAAGGGCATTGAAAAAATCAAGAACCGGTAATCATTAAATACAATGCGTTTCATTCTTATAAAAAATCCCCAAAGCGAATTCAAAGCGCAGTAAGAACGCCAGTCGAAAAGCCAGAAACGTCATGATTGCATCTGACAAAATCAACAAACAAACATACAAAAACCATTGTTTGTTTCGAGAAACAATGGAATTAGCTTTTCTTATTTTTTTCCCTACAGCAATGAAAGGAAAACTTTCAAGATCGGTCCGTACGCTCATGACGACATGTACTCCCTCTGCTCTTGCAGAGAATAAATCAATAGATTGCTTTAAAACTCTTACAAATACTTATTAACGCTCCCATGACGACCAACCATGTAAAAGGTTACGAATATTACAGAGTTTCTTCATCATAATTCCCCAAAATATCACCCATTTGAGTAATTTTCAGGCAAAATTACGGACGCTTCGCACGCCGTATTTGCCTGCTTTCCAATTCGAGAGGGATTTGCCGTCTCTGAATCATATTCAACAATACTCGTACTCGCTCATTTCCAGAAAGGTGCACGTCAAAAATAGCCTCATAGCCTGCAAAAGGGCCGTCCTGTACAATAACGGAATCCCCTGTTTTTAAACCAGTTGTCTGATTACGCGTCGATGCGTTGAGGATATCCATCTGCTTTTGAACAGCGGCGATCAAGGCATCTGAGACAGGGGCAGGTTCACCATCAAAACTAACCAGACCCGAAGCGCCGGGCATCCAACGCAATGTAGAGGCGTTTACTTCATCTAAATCCACATGGATGAACAGATAATTCGGAAAATAGGGGCGTATTTTGCGTGACCGCGGATTGACTGGTGTTACAAGGAGATGAGGAAAGAATGTTTTCACGCCGTTAGATTCCAGTTGCCGGGCGAGAAAACTCTCTTTATTTGGCTTGCTTTTCATTACATACCAGGAAACAGACATTTAGTTCTCCGTCAATGTTAAAATGAACTCACATCGAACTGTTTTACGCATGGAGCATTTTGCAACGGGCAAGATAGAGATCAGATTAATAGGCTAAAAATATGGAATTTATGAAGATTGCGGACAAACTCGACCTGTACAATAAAAATCTTATCACATCCTTATGAATTGTAATAGCTGTTGCTATCATTATCATTATTAACCCAAATGTTTTACCCTTCAAATATTTGTTCAAGCTCGTCCTACTTACCGTGGAGGCATATTCCAACAATGCCGTGCCCAGTCCAGGAAGATTTAAAAGCAAGCTTGAGGTTTTAAGTCCTAGAGCCTAACACCTGGATGATGACGTGTTAGGCTCTGGTTATTTGTGACTCCGGGGGGATTCGAACCCTCAACCAATTGCTTAAGAGGCAACTGCTCTGCCGTTGAGCTACGGAGCCATTATGTATGATGGAGTAGTTATTTGCTCCACTATCAAGCTTATCGACCCCTACGTGCGCACGGTATTATACCCGATGAGGAAAAGGTGTCAATAATATGCCCAAGAAGCCATTAGAAGCAATCGAAGAGCATTTCGGGAAAGTTCCCGATCCGCGCATAGATCGGACGAAAGACCACAAACTAATCGACATAATAGCCATTGCGATTTGTGCAGTAATTTGTGGGGCAGAAAATTGGGTTGATATCGAACTATTTGGAAAAAGCAAATTGTCTTGGTTGAAGACCTTTCTGGAACTACCAAATGGGACACCTTCGCATGACACCTTTGGACGGGTCTTTGCCAAAATAGATGCCCAGCAATTTCAACTGGCATTTTACGAATGGGTCTGGGCGGTGAATGACATTATTGCAGGACAAATTATCAACATCGATGGTAAGTGTTTGCGCGGTTCGGATGATCAACGCTTAGGCAAGCGAGCGATTTATATGGTCAGCGCTTGGGCAACTGAAAATGAGCTTGTCTTGGGACAACGCAAGGTGGACGAAAAGTCGAATGAGATCACGGCGATCCCTGAATTACTCAAAATCCTAGCGATTTCAGGCAGTATTATCACGATTGACGCCATCGGAACCCAAACTGACATCGCCCAAACCATTGTTGAAGCCGAGGCGGACTATGTGCTGAGTGTCAAAGAGAATCAGGGACATTTGTATGAAGATATTTCGGTTCTATTTGCAGTAGATCAAGCGCAGGATTTCAAATACGCTTCTTTTGAATATGCCCAAACCACCAACAAGGACCATGGTCGTATTGAAGTGCGTGAGTGTTGGAGCACTTCCAATCCTGAGTACTTGAACTTGATACGCGGCTTAAAAAACTGGTCTGGTTTACAAACCATTGCGATGGTCATTGGTACGCGCATTCTGGATGGCAAAGAAACCAAACACACTCGTTTCTACATTTCCAGTTTGCCCAGTAACGCCAAACGCATTCTAGAAATTGTGCGCAAGCACTGGTCGATTGAAAATCAACTCCATTGGGTTTTGGACCTCGCCTTGAATGAAGATCGTAACCAAGTTCACAAGGATCAAGCCCCTGAAAACTTTGCCGTCCTGCGCCATATTGCACTCAATTTGCTCAAACAAGAAAAATCTGCCAAAGGCGGTATCCATGCCAAACAACTCCAGGCGGGTTGGAAAGATGATTACCTTCTTAAAGTCTTAGCCTCTGGTAATTAGATGCAATCGCCCTGTGTCAATAATAGAAGCAAGTTTCAGCGTGGAATGATGCGTATACAAATTCCAGGTGTGCGAGGTCTCCTCAAACGCTGCATATATCCTGTATAATCGAACTGATTAATGAAAAAAATCCCACAGAGATGCGTTGAATGAATTATTCTGAACCCACATCACAACCGGAACCAGAACAAACACCTGAGTTTGTCTCTGCGCGTGCTCGCAGACGGCGCGCACTGCGCCGCGCCTACTTCCCTACTGACGAAGAGGGACGCGCGGCATTATTCGCGCATCTTGCACGTCGCGCATTCCCATCCTACGAGCTATTTGTGTTTGCCCTGCTCGCGGGAGCGATATTAGGGCTGGGGTACTTCTTCAATTCGCAGGGATTGCTCATCTTCGGCATACTCGTTGCTCCACTACTGACTCCATGGATCGGTATATCACTTGCCGTTGTCGCAGGCGCAGGGCGGCTTTTCCTTCAAACCATCACGGCACTCTTCGTAGCGTCATTGCTCATCTTCATCAGCGGGATCCTCGCGGGTCTGGCCTCCCGCACCTTCCAACCCCTGACATTTAACGAAGCATTCGTTCACAGTCGCTTATGGTGGCCCGATATTTCCGTGTTAACCATTGGCGCCATTCTACTCACCATTTCTTTTGTCCGTTCAGAAGAACGTCCGTACCTGCCCAGCGCGCTGGTTGCCTACGAACTCTTTCTTCCGCTTTGTGCGGCCGGCTTTGGATTGGGAAGCGGCGTCACTGAAATATGGCCCCAGGGTTTATATGTATTCTTCGTCCATGTCGCCTGGGCAAGTTTTTTTGGCATCATCACACTTTTCTTTCTGCGTTTCTACCCCACCTCATTTAGAGGATTAGCATTTACCGGACTCACGTTTATTATCCTCATCGCCGCTGTGACTTTATTAACCGGCTTCGATCAATGGATAAAAGTACAGGCGGGGCTCGCGACGCCGAAGCCTGCTCCTGTCACCCAAGCCACATCCACACTGGCTCTGGCTCCCAGTCTCGGCATTACACCATCTCCATCATCCAACCCCGAACCTGCCACAGCATTCATTGGCGTTCCTACTGGCACTCCCTCCTCCACACCAAGACCCACAGTGGGCGTGACCCAGTCCCCCACCAACATACCGACATCAACTGTCACCGCCGAACCGACACCCATCATTGCACTTATCAAAGCCTCTGAAGGAGGCGGGGCATTCATACGCGAGAAGCCCGGTGGAAAGGTGTTAGCCACCCTCGGCAATGGCGCGACAGTGACCATCATCCCCAATGACTTGCAAAATGTAAATAACGTGACCTGGGTACACGTTTTTGCCATCGTCAATGAAGTACGCGTGGAGGGATGGATGATTCAGGGCGTATTAGTCACGGCGACGCCAGTGGCAGACTGGCAACCTTCGCCAACTTCACCTGCAACATCTACGCCATAAAATATGTCATTCTGAGCGATAGCGAAGAATCTCTTCTTCCGATTAGAGACCCTTCACCCTGTTCAGGGAGACAATACGCAAAGGAACTTTCATGCCGATTCATTTTGGAACCGATGGCTGGAGAGCCGTCATCTCAGACTCCTTTACATTCGGAAATTTACGCATGGTCGCGCAAGCCATCGCGGACGCGGTCGCGTCAGAGCAGTGGAATCAATCAGATAATGGCGGGCAGGCGCCCGATCCTAAAAAAGATCGTGGTGGGATTCGATACGCGTTTCCTGTCCGATAGATACGCAGGTGAAGTCGCACGCGTCCTGGCGGCAAATGGATTCACCGTCTTGCTGGCGCAGGCGGATGCGCCAACTCCCACGATCTCGTATGCGGTCAAATATCAAAATGCGATTGCAGGGGTGATGATCACCGCTTCCCACAATGCGCCGCGCTATAACGGAGTCAAGCTCAAGGGCGCGTTCGGCGGGTCTGCGCTGCCGGAACAATGCCGCCGTGTGGAAGTGTACATCAATGATAATGAAGAACAGGCACGCGGACCCAACCTGATGGATTTCAGAAAAGCGCGCGAAGCTGGCTTGATACAAAAGTTCAACCCATTACCCGCTTACTTTGATCACCTGCGGACATTAATCAACATGGACATTATCGCGGACAACCCACAACGCTTCGTGGTGGATGCGATGTATGGTTCGGGACGCGGGGTTATCAAGTCATTTTTGCAAGGCTCAGGTTGCGAGATCGCTGAAATACGGGGTGAAATAAATCCCGGCTTCGGAAGCGTTCATCCCGAACCTATTGCAAAATACCTTGGTGCATTGGCATCCGCGGTCAGTTCAGGGATTGGTGATTTTGGCGTTGTGACCGATGGCGATGCAGACCGCATCGGCGCGATGGATGAACACGGTGCGTTCGTTGACCCGCATAAGATCATGGCTTTGTCATTGAAGTATCTTGTTGAGAAGCGCGGTTGGACAGGCGCGGTGGTTCGTACAGTCTCCACCACGCGTATGATCGACCGCCTGGCAAAACGATATGGATTGACGATTTATGAAACGCCTGTTGGCTTCAACCACATCGCTGATTACATGATGACCGAAGATGTGTCTGATCGGCGGCGAAGAATTGGGCGGTATCTCATTCAAGGGACATATCCCTGAAGGCGATGGTCCCATCATGGGATTATTACTCGTGGAATTGATCGCTCAATCCGGCAAGACGCTTCAAGGTCTGGTCGAAGATTTAATCAACGATGTGGGTCCTGCCTTTTACGAACGTACCGACCTGCGCTTGAGCCGTCCCGTTGCCAAGGCGGAGATGGCGAATTTTCTCACGAAGCAGGCTCCGGCTGAGATTGGAGGCGAGAAGGTATCCGAGATCAGCCAACGCGATGGAGTCAAGTACATCATGTCCGATGATTCGTGGTTGTTAATCCGTCCATCAGGAACGGAACCCGTGCTACGGGTGTATGCCGAAGGACGGACACAGGAGATGGTCAAGGCGTTATTGGGATATGGGGAACAGGTTGCGAAGAGTGTAGTATAAACATCAAATACAAAAACAGACCCTGAAGATAAAAATCTTCAGGGTCTGTTCATTTCAAAACAAAATCTTTATCTCGTCGGTGCCGCTCTCAACCTTCTCACAAGGAAGATCACGATCACAAGCACGAGCGCCAGGGCGAACATGCCCGGCAGACCGACATCATCGGCGAAGCCGGTATTCGGCAGTGCAGTGGAAGTGGGAATGATCGTCTGTGTGGAGGCGGCGATTTGGGTGAATGCCGCGCCGACGGTAGCGGTGGCAGGATTCGGCGTTTCGGTGAGAGTCGCTGTCGCTTCGGCGATGACAGGCGTATTCGTGGGAAGAACCGTGAACGTCACAGCCGCGGTCTGGGTCTGAGATTGGCTGTCAGCGTTTTGTGTCAATCCCGCCTGGATCGTCATGGCTTGTTCGGTCAGTTGCGCCTGGGCGGTGGCTTCATTCGTCTGACCGGTACTGCGATTGAAAATAAAATAACCTATCAAACAAAGAAAAGCAACCAGAACAAGGACACCTAAAATTCCGGCTACGATCAGGAATGTGCGGTTATTGGATTCCTCAGGGGGATTGGCATCATCAAATTCATCAAGGCTGTCGAAATCGTTCATGGTCATGGTTCCACTCTCCTAAGCGATATGTATCAATCTCCCGAAGGACATCGGGACGATGTGAGCCGCTTGTTTTCAGGGTAACAATATAAAAACTATTATCCCACAACTTCAAGATTTACCAAAGGCACGCGGGCGCTCTCGCCATTTTCAAGTTTCACTTCCGCCGCGGGCGCTCGTAAGCCGCTGGGCAATAAACTCAATCCTGAGGGAAGCCCCGAGATCGCGCCGATCATGCCTGCATGAGGCGAACGACGCATGCGCACCTGCTGACCCACCGCAAACATCTCATACGCGTCCGGTTCGGCGGGTTCGGTGGAAACCGGTAGCGGGACGATCACTTCGGGACGATTGCCGCTGTATCTGTCGAAGTGCTCGGCATTCACGGTCACTTCGCGCTTATTGTTGGTCGTCAACAATTTGAACGCAGATGAATTCATGGGCATCGCGCCGAAACCATCCAATACAATGATCGGGAAGCGCGCCTGCATCGCAGGTTGGATCAACGAAGAAGACATGCTCGAAACGATCAAGCCGCGTACAGGCGTTTCTGCGGCGGCGCGTAAGGTCTCAAGGTCGCGCACGTGCCCGCCCAGAATGATCGAACCGCGCAGGCTGACGTGCATCTGATCAGGAGTCAATACTTCATCGGGCTTCTCGATCAGGCTGGTCATCACACCGTTATCAATACGTCCATTGCCCCATATACCCTGTACCAGTGAACCAGTTGTACGAATCACCACGCCGCGTTCGGTCAAGACCTGTATGACCGTGCCCGGCATGCCCGCACGCAATTCGATACGCGCATCCCCCGCTTCCATTAAGACCTGTCCCCCGCCAGCCACCATGACTCTTCCCGCACGTTGCGCCCTGATCGCACGCGGGATGATTCCGCTGGCTTCCGCAACGAGGGATCCCTGCGATAAACGATCGCCCTGCTTCACCTTGATCAGCCTATCTGCGGAATTTACCGAAACATTAAAAGCCCGCGCCACATCGAACAGTACATGTTCGCGCGCAAAATTCGCTTCGGCAATTACATCCGTTGGGTTCACACGCTGGTTCATATGTACATTCACTATTCCCGCCACAGGCAGGATGCGTTCGCGCACGATCGTAGTCAAGGGCAATATGTGAAGAATGGGCGCCAGCATTTATCCTCCCACCGTGTAATACCACTTTTTGATCAATTCACGCCTCCGAACCGGATCAGACGGAAGCCTGAGCGGACGTCCACGCGCATCAATGATGACACCCATTGCGCCGCCCGTTATAGAGATCACCCCGCTTCTTCCTGGACCCAAACCTGCATCTGCCCGAGAAAGCGGTTGCAAGCTGAGACGTGCCGTCTTCCCGCTCGGCAACGGAAGGATCTCCAAGCCGCCAAACTTTACATCCACACGGGCATCCGTTCCATCTTCGTAAGTGAGTTTTCCGCGCAAGACCTGCTCTCCATAATTTGCCGAAGCATTTACAGAAATGATCGTCCCCAGTCCAATAAACGCGCCTGAGTCGATCACCTGCACCGGCAGATATTGGTTGCGCGCCGCGGCGACCCCAAGCAGGGAAAGTAAATTATTCTTGTCGATCAAAATTGGCATGATACCCACAGGTTGGACCGCGTCCAGCAATAACAGAAGACTTTGCCCCAAAGATGATGAATCGCTGACCGCGCCGCCGCCTGCAAGGATCAGATCAAGCCGGGGCAGGGTTTCAGCCTGGGAGCGGGACAAGGCAGGGAAATCCCTGCGCGCCGCCTGCACTGCCAGATACAACACCTGGCGCGCTACCGCCTGTTCAATGGCTTGCTCATCGATGGTTGCAGAAATGGAACTGGGATATAAAGACTTCTGGAATAAATATTCGCGCAGCGTATTGGGTGAAATATCCAATGGAAGCCAGCGCATAATCTCATCAAGCTCGGTATGCTGCAACAAACCCGCGAGACTTTCCCCCAGTCCGAATTGCGGGTAAGTGCCCAGGGAAAGTTGATCGCCCAGCCCTGCCGCAACCGAAGTCGCTGACGCGCCCACGTTCACGCTCAACAACCCATGCGTAGATTCATAAAGGCGGCTGAGAAAACGAATCATGCGCCCTTGTGCATACGTAGTCGGCAGGATATTTCCGCCAGCCCACATATTCAATTCCTCCACACCTTTGAGCTGCCGCTGGCGAAGCTGTACAACAAGCGAAGCCAGCTCACTGCTCGCGGGACCAAGGTCTTCGATTTCGAGAGAGGGTCGAATATTGGGACTAATCTGCAATTTACCGGCATGTCCACCCAATAACTCTTGAACATCGTTCGCAAGTTTTTGGTTGCCCGCATACAATACCATGGGTCGCTTTTCCATCGGCATGAGGTAACAAGCCAGCCCAACGGCTTCCAACATTTTCAAGATCGAACGGGACGCGCCGCCGTCTGTGCCGCCGGTAAGGATGACCAGGTCCGGGCGGGAACGAACGATACTATCCAGTTGCTGATCCGGTTTGCGATGGTCGGTCAGGTCGAGCGTATCCACGATGCGTGTATAGGTGGTCTCTGCCAGACGACGAGCGCTCTGTAATGACACATCTGCCAGCAAACCGACGATCACTGTCCTTACCGCAGGACCCGCTGAAATGGTCGCAATAACTGCATCCACCCCTGAGCCATCAGGCTGGGCGGGCGCGATCAGGTCATTATCCTGCCCAAGCAGTGTACTGCCAGTGATGTTTTGCAAACTGAGGATGGCTTCACGCACACCGATGCCAATATCTTTGAATGGCGCTTCTGCCGTAGTGGGAGCCTGACCCGATGCGACAAAACGATATTGCCCCTCGACCACATCGAACAGCACCGCGCGCGTCGTTGCCGCGCCGACTTCAATCGCCAGAATGGATTCGTTTTGTACAAGAGATACAGGCATACTTTACAGACCCAAAAATCCCTTCGCAAAATTGATCAGGGAACTCAACCGCTCTACCATGGCCGTCAAAGCTGTCATATAAACTCCGGCAAACAATACACCAAATGTGACCGCAATGAAAATACGTCCCCCCCATGCCAATAACTCAAGGATGACATTTCGTTTTGCCGAACCGTCGGGGGCACGACTGGCGCTGAAATGGAAGTAGGCAAGTGTGAGAACCGTGCCAGCCAACATTACCACACCATCCAGTAGCTTGAATACTGTACTCACACCGCCCCCACTCGTACGAAGATCCAACGCATCCATTGAAGCTCTTACCTGTGGAATCAAGCTGCCCAATAAGGCTCCACCAATGGCTGTCGCCGTGCCCACCCCTACCAGAATAGCCATGGCAAAGTTTCCGATCCATGAAATACGCGGTATCAGTTTTGCAAGCAAAGAGATACAAAGGATCAACGGAATAATCAGAAGAGGAAATTGGTTCGGGTCCTGCAATGGGCTGAATTTTGGAATCAACACGTAATACCAAACAACCACAGCCGCATAACCGGATGAAACGCCAATAAACAAGTAGACGGCAACACGAAATAATGGATTATCGCCGATCAGATAACTAAAGATCATCAACGTAAGAATGAAACCAATGAGAGCAGAGATTATTTCGATGGACATGGCGCTTTATCCCTGTCCCGCTTCCGCACGCCGGGTGCGAATCCCTGATACCAAACTCCAGAAACTGCCGATGGCGATCAAGACAATCGCCATCATTAAACCAACGCTAAACGCATCCCAATAGGTACGGGCGATTCCGGGACGTGTATTATTAACATATTCATAGCTCGCCGCCTCTGGAAGTCCGTTGATCATGGCATCCACCTGACCCGATGAAACATAAGGCGCAAACAGCGGGCCCGATTGCGCGCTCGAAACGATCAACATTTTCTGACCCGCAAGAGTTGCATTTCCTTGTTTTGCCTGTTCCAACTGCTCCACCCATACGCGACCGGATTCAACGTGATCGGTTAAAACGATCACGGCGGTAAATTCAGAGAAAGCGCCTACATTCACTGATGGCATTGCCATCTTCGGGTTTTCTACAAATGCGAGAACGCCAGCTGAATCGCCGGGCAGGAACCCTAGATTGAAATACTGAGTTCCCAATTGATATCCAAGACCATCCGGTGCAGGTTTGCTGAGATTTGTATTGGTCATCAAGTGCTCTACCAAAGCAGAACCGTTGGGCGAAGTGGAAAGAAACGTGAATTTTGCATGACGCGACAAAGCCATTTGATCCAGCAACGGACCGCTTGCCGCTTCCAACTCACCGACCAAAGCGGGCTGGTAATCCATCACTACCAGCACAGATGAACCGTCCGGGATGGCAGCGATAAGATCGGATAGTCCACTAACTTGAACGGGAGCAACGATGGGAATAAGGCGGGAATTGGATCCGATGACCAGGCTCAATACAACCGGGAATAAAATGGCAAGCGCCCAACGCACCATTCGTTGAGAGGCAATAACCGTTGAAGATTTCAGAGGACGCGGGGACGTTTCACTTGCGATCATCTTTTCCAGCAGCACGGCGTTGGCTTGCTGCTCATCCGTTGCCTGTAACTTTAACGAGACCGCTTTAGGCCTGCGCGATGAACCGATCGGTGCAGAGGGGATTAACCCACTGAACCCGGCAAGCGGACCTTCCTTCTCGATCACTTGATTACCGGAACCCGCTGAAACTGCATCAATGGCAGCCTCCACCGGGCGCATGGCTTGTACCCATGAGGGTAAATCCACCGGGGAAAGTGAATCCTCACCTGACGCAGAGGGCACAGTTCCCTGTAAGGAAGGTTCGGGCTCTTCCGGTTTTTGGGAGAGCCAATCGGGCATCTCGACATTAAACATGGAATCCACATCCTGATTGGATATGGAAGGAGTTGGGTTATCAGATAAAGGAACCCCCGATAGAAGAGAAGCAGACTCAGGCGTGGAAGGAGGCGGTTGTTTATCCGAAGATTCCTGTGCCTCAAACCAGTCCATGGAAACTGCGCCCGGGGGCGGCATCGCTGGTTCTTCCGTCGCGCTTTTGAGCCAATCTGGAATGCCGCTCTCGGTTGTTTCTTCAAGAGGAGCGGTACGCCGCGGCACAAATGGAGAGACAGGCGAGGCAGGGACAGGGGGGACATTCTGTTGATCGTTGATGTTCTTCAACCAATCCAAATCGTCCTGCTCTGCAAATGGCTGGGCAGGCGGCATTTTGGTGGATGGCTGTTCTTCATTCTCATCCAACTCATCCAAATTCAACGATGTCTCCAGATTCATGAACCGGTGACGATGGGTGTAAAGTAGGAGCTTCGTTAGATGCAGACTCATCAAAGACAAGTGTGGATTTATTACCAAGATTCTTGAGCCAATCTACATCATCCTGTGGGGAAGCCGGTGGCACGGGAACCTGTTCATCGAAAGCTGGCGCCGTTGTATCGCTGAGGTTATTCAACCAATTCAGATCGCCCTGCGGTGATTCGGGTTGTGCAGCCATACTCTCATCGAACGCAGGTGGTTTTTCGCCGCCAAGATTCCTAAGCCAATCCAAATCTCCCTCTGAAGATACTGGTTGAGGGGAAGGAGACTCGTCAGAAATCGAGGCAGAGTCGCCGCCTAAATTATTGAGCCAACCCAAATCGTCGCCGGAAGACGCGGGCTGCGAGAAAGCCGATTCGGCAGAATCAGTCGAAGGGATACCACCCAACTCATTGAGCCATCCCAGATCTGCCTGTGATTCAGCTGATTGACCGGACGCTGGCAAATCAAAATTGGACGTCCAGCCCATATCTGCCTGGGGCGCAGAAGAGTCATCAGTTTGTTTTGACGAAGCTTCAAGATTATGAAGCCAACTCAGGTCTTCAGGTTCTTTCGTTTCTTCAGGCTCCTCTTCAGGCGCTTTCCCTTCATCAGTCTGTAAGGCTTCCAAACCAAAACCTAGAGAATCACTCGATTGATTTGAAGTTCGCGAAAGCCAATCGCTTAGTTCGTCTTTTTGTTCGGGCGTCTGTGCCTCATCATTGATCCAGGCATGCATTTCCTCTGGAGCAGATTCGTCCGCAGAAACCGCAGGCTGTGCTGATTCATCTTGTTCAAATTGCGAGAAAAAATCTGATGGCGATGTATTTTCAGAGGAGGAAGGCTTGGACGACTCTTTCTCCTCAACCGGATTTAGGTCTGCCAGCCAGTCTGGGACTTCATCGTCCTCCGAGGCAGATTGATTGGCAAGTCCTGCCAAAAGGTCGGGAGCCGCTTCTTTCTCAATGAGCGGGCTGGTCGCGGCTTCAATGGCATCTTCCGCCGCTGAATCCCTGCTCTGCTGACGCACATCCTGAAGCCACGCAGGCAGGACGGCCTCGAGTTCGCCCGTGTTCTTCTTTGTGGGGCTGTCACCTGTTTGAATCTTTGGGTCTGGGTCGGGTCTCAATGGCGCCTGGCAAAATTGACAGTCATCCAGAAAGTCCGGGTTATCCATTCCACAATTGGGGCAACGGATATCAGCCATATTTAATTCCCACCATACGGACGGTCAATGCCGAACAATACACGCAAGCCGGTAAGCAATGTTCCTAATGCGACACCGATCAAAAGTCCGCGTGCGCCGCCGCGTGAGAACATTCCTGTAATATCGAGAATAATCTGGCTGAGCGGACCAAAACCAAAAGGCATCAGCACAATGGCAACGAGAAAGAGCAGGGCTGTCAGTAAAAAGATAACGGTCATCAGTTCCACGCGGCGACGGAACAGACGAATGCTGGCATAAATTAACGTCACTGCGAGGATCGCCATCAACGCGGCTTCCACAGGAACGATGATCGCATCTACTGCAACACGCATATATGGATTTTCAGGTCCAACAAGCAGTCCCAAAAAGAACGTGATAATAAGGGATAAGATCAGAAGAACACCATATATGCCATTCTTCTGCTTGGTCCGTATCTTTTCCATTTGCACAGCAACAAGGTTGAGAATACCCACCAGAACAGCCGTCCCTGCAATGACAATTCCCCAATCAGTGAGCAGCAATCGAATTTGGTCCAATACCTGTAAGGGGATGAAATATCCCAAAAGGACGATCACACCGGAAGCGATGGCAAATGCCGCAGTAAAGACTCGCATTAGAAATTAAATCCCAATAATTTCAAGGCTGCCCCTCCAAGGATCGCAAGGATGATCAGCCAGCGCAAAATATCCTGCACCTGCAAGCTTGCTTCATGCGCCGCGCCTGCACCTACATACGCGCCAGCGGCGAACAATTCTTCGCCGATCAATGGGTCGTTTGATTCCACATAAAAAATGGATTGCGCAGACAGGTCGTCGCTTGCCGCGATCAAATCGGTGTTTTCACGGTTGGAAGCCTCAGCTAACAAAGCAGACTTCAGCGCCAAGATCGCCAATGATCACATTCGCGGAGACCTCTTCATCATGGATGATGGGAATTGTCCCCACCGCGTAGGAAAAGGGCGTGAGACCAGTCAAACGTCCGGTAGTAGCGCGATACTGTTCATCCGCCCCCGCCGCATGGTAGCCGGACTGCAATGTATCCCGGGAAAGAATGGCAAGCGAAGCATCCCCTGATGTAACCACAGGCGGACGATCACTCATGGAGGTGCGCTCTGCAAGCTGGCGCAACATGGCAAGCCCTGCCAACGCCGAGCCCGCGCGTGCCGTGAAGAGATTTCCCCTCCCGAGCGATATATGTAAACGCTTTCCATTCTCCACCGCAAGACCGACTGCACGGTTGAGGCGTTCATATGCTTCTATCGAACGCAACACAGCAGGCGACCTGCGCCGTAAGAATGTCAGAACCAGTAACAAAATCGCAGCAAGGATCAATATACCTAGAGCGAGCATCAAACCACCTCCCCGCGTAAATAATGAGCGAAGGCTTGCGCTTCATTCTCTTCTTCCAACATTTGGGCAATGGATTCGACTTGTTTCCCACTCACAAATGGCTGACTGATATACAAGACTTGTGCCCCCAGCAAGGTCAGTGGAGAGCCTGCTTCCAATAGCCACGAAGCAAGTCCATCCAGTTTTAAGCGGCGCAACGATTCAGCCCATTGTGACCAATCTGCACGTGATTGCATGAGCAGAGTATAGCATATTTTATACATGACTTAACCCGCCAAAGAGTCATGGAAATTTCAGTGTCGTTGCGGTTAATTGCTGAAACGTTGCCTTTTGGGAGGACGCAACCGACATAGTATAATCACATCAGAATTCACTGTGGAGGAACCGTGGCAGAAAAAAAGATCCGTGTGCTCGTTGCGAAACCAGGGCTGGATGGGCATGATCGCGGCGCGAAAGTCGTTGCGCGCGCCCTGCGCGATGCAGGTATGGAAGTAATATATACCGGCTTGCGCCAAACCCCTGAAATGATCGCTGAAGCTGCTCTGCAAGAGGATGTAGATGTGGTTGGTCTGTCCATCCTCTCCGGCGCACACATGGCGCTGGCGCCGCGTATTCTCGAACTACTGAAAGCGAATGGACAGGAGAATGTCCATATTTTTATTGGAGGCATCATTCCCGATGAAGATGTACCTCGCTTAAAGGAAATGGGCATCACGGGCATCTACGGTCCAGGCGCATCTACAGAGGATATTATCAAAGATGTCCGCGAGGCAGTGAAGTAAAACGTACGCATTACGGGTTCCGTGAAAATTCGTAATGCGTAATTGTTATTAAGAAACAATGATGGCAACTTATTCCATTCTCGAGGGCAACCGCCTTTCATTATCACGTTTGTTGACACAAGTGGAAAATAATTCACCGGAGGGACGTGCCGCGCTTGCCGAACTTTTTCCGCATACCGGCAAGGCACATCTGATTGGTGTTACGGGCGCGCCGGGCACGGGCAAATCATCGCTCGTCAATCAACTCACGCTTTATTATCGCAAGGAACAAAAAAAACGCGTTGCCATCATCGCGGTTGACCCATCCAGTCCGTTTACGGGCGGCGCGGTGTTGGGTGACCGCGTCCGTATGCGCGATCTTTCAGGCGATGAGGGTGTCTTCATTCGCTCGATGGCTACGCGTGGTTCGGTTGGCGGACTTGCGCAAACCACTGCCGCGCTTGTGCAAGTCTTCGACGCCGCGGGGTATGAGATCATCATCATCGAAACGGTCGGCGCGGGACAAAGCGAAGTGGAGATCGCACGCCTCGCGCATACCACCATTGTTGTCGAAGCGCCCGGACTTGGCGATGAGATCCAAGCCATCAAGGCCGGGATTTTGGAGATTGCAGACGTGCTTGTCGTGAACAAGGCGGACCGCCCCGGTGTGGAAAATACGGAACGTGCGCTTCGTTCGACGCTCGAGCTTGCCCATCCAACGAAACGCATCTTCCGCCATCACGGGCAGACGATATCTGCGAATGGTCTCCAAGGTGACGAGGAGACTCTTCGCCGTCTTCGGTGGCTCAGAGTGATACACCCCTTTGGATTCCACCCATCATCAAAACCGTCGCGACAGATGGCACAGGGATCGCAGAATTGGTCGACGCCATTGCCAGGCATGAGATGCACCTGCGCCAAAGTGGGGATTGGGCGGCTCGTGACCGCGCCAGATTGAGGTCCGAGCTGGATGCGCTCTTAGGGGAGGCGTTGATGGATCGCTTCATTGAGGGAGTCCAGCAGAGGTATGAGGAAGTTGTCGAGCAGGTCTACGACCGCGCGCTCTCACCTTACGAGGCTGTAAAGTACTTGTTAGATGGAAAGTAAGGAGAAGAAGGCATGCATCACGGAAGCAATGGTATAAAAATGTACGGTGACATTAAACTCTATGCCGGAACAGGTTCGCCAGAATTAGCGCAAAAGATCGCTGATTACCTTGATCAAAAAATAAGCCCGCGGGAAGTCATCCAGTTTCCCAATGAAAATATTTTTGTCAAACTGCAAGACAGCGCCCGCGGACAGGACGTATACGTCATTCAAACCACATCGTCGCCAGTACATCACAACCTGATGGAATTGTTGATTATGATCCAAACCATTCGTTTGGATTCCGCTGCGCGCATTACGGCAGTTGTCCCTTATTTAGCCTATGGGCGTTCGGATAAGAAAGACCAGCCGCGCGTACCCATTACCGCCCGCCTGGTTGCAGATATGATCGAGATCGCAGGCGCCGACCGTTATATGACGTTCGATCCACATGCCGGTCAGGTACAGGGATTCTTTTCGATCCCGGGCGATGTCTTGACCGCCTCTCACATGATCAGCAATTACATCAAGAAAAAACTTATCAAAGAAATGAAAGACCCAGTGGTGGTTGCCACAGATCTTGGTTTTGCCAAAAAGGGACGCAATTACGCGCTCGATATGGATTTGCCGATTGCATTTATTGAAAAAAGACGCACAGGTAACGATGCCAGCGCAGAGGCCCTGTCATTGATCGGCAACGTTCAAGACCGCGATGTGATTGTTGTCGACGATGAAGTTGATACAGGCGGTTCGGTCTCGCAAGCGGTGAAGGTTGTCACACAATATGGCGCGCGCGATATCTATCTCGCATTCATCCATCCCATCTTTTCAAGGGATGCCGTTGAAAGGCTCGCCGCATTACCCATCAAACAGATCATCACGACAGACACGGTTGCCATCCTGCCTGAAAAAATAAAGCCACTCGAAGAACGGCTCACCATATTATCTATTGCGCCCCTGCTTGGAGAGGTCATTCGCCGGGCACATGAAGGGCGCAGCGTTGGAGAGATGTTCAATGAATAATCATCGACGGTTAGCGATTAGTATTTGCGCTAAGAGCTAATCGCCAATAGCTGAAAGCTAACATGCCCGAACTCCCTGAAGTAGAAACCATTGCACGCAAGCTGGAACCAGACCTGGTTGGCAAAACAATAAAGGAAGGCAACCTGCGTTGGTCCCGCACACTTGCCGCGCCCTCTCCGAGAAAATTCAAGGCACAAGTCAAAGGTCAAAAAATAAAGGAAGTGACGCGCCGCGCCAAATACTTTATTCTTCGTCTTTCTGATTTCAGCCTACTGATCCA
Source organism: uncultured Chloroflexia bacterium (assembly GCA_963753655.1). Taxonomy (GTDB): domain Bacteria; phylum Chloroflexota; class Anaerolineae; order Anaerolineales; family Villigracilaceae; genus Defluviilinea. Next base: position 103,851 of record CAVWDB010000006.1, on the reverse strand, counting down.
TCTTCGGATGAGCGGCGACTTGTTTGTCAAAAAGAGCACGGTTGCCCCTGAAAAACATGACCGGCTCATCTTAAAACTATCGGGGAACAAATCGCTGGTCTTCAATGATACGCGCAAGTTCGGGCGCGTATGGCTGACAGCCAATCCAGAAGAGGTGCTTGGCAAATTGGGACCGGAGCCGCTAGACAAAGACTTTACTCCGCAGTGGCTCTACACAGCATTGCACCAAAAACGCCGCCAACTGAAGCCGTTGCTGCTCGACCAGACCTTTCTGGCTGGGCTGGGCAATATCTACACAGACGAGTCCCTGCACATTGCAAAATTGTATCCTCTCGCCGTTTCCGACTCAGTTACAATGAAACAAGCTGAGGCGTTGCATGAAGCGATCCGTAACGTCTTAAACGAAGGCATCCGCCGCAATGGTGCATCCATAGACTGGGTCTACCGGGGCGGCGAATTCCAAAACTATTTTCGAGTCTATGATCGTGAAGGAAAACCCTGCCCGGTGTGCGGCACAAAAATACAACGTCTCGTTGTCGGGCAACGCGGCACGCACATTTGTCCGAAATGTCAATCGTTAAGGTGAAGAATGGAAATTAATTGGTCTGTTGTCGGTTGGATTGCAGCTGTCATCTTTGTTTATATCTTCGGCATCTTCGAGGGGCGCAACCAGGGACGCAAGAGACGCATTGCAGAGGAACAGGAAGAGAAGAAAGACCTTCCGGTCTCTCCTACTGAGACGGTTGAAGTAGGTGACCCCGGCATTCTGCGACTTAAAAATGAAAACGGAATGTTAGCGCTTGATCTTGATGGCACACGTGTGGACCCGCCTTCATTATCCCCCTCGGAACGCAAACGACTGGTTGAAATATTGAACCTCATTCGTCCCTGGCTGGAGGGAAAACCTGTTCAGGCAGTGACCCCTCCACCGAGGTCAGACCCAACCGTTGAATCTCGACTGAATACCATTAGCGCATCTCCTCCCGCCCCCATGCCTGTTCCTGCCCCAGCGGCATCCGTTACTCCGAAACCTGCCATACCTATTCCATCCAAGAAAGACGAAAAGCCCCAGACCGCTCCCACCAGCATGGTTGGACAGATCAATGCGATTTTGCAAGTACGCATCGCAAATACTCCACTTGCATCCCAAGGCGTTACGATGATGGAGATACCTTCTGGAGGGGTGATTGTTTATGTGGGTGTCAACAAGTACGAGGGAATAGAAGAGGTGCCTAATGAAGATATTAAAGCCGCCATCCGCTCGGCTATCGCGGAATGGGAACAGAAATATACGCCGGGCTTATCCTGATTGGAGTTGATAACGAGCTGTCATGACGGGGCAAGAGATAACTTCAGCAATTTCTGCTGTGACATTGGGCGTATAAAACTGGCGCAACGCGCTGGCGCTATACGGTGAACCCATACAGACCAGATCATAATCCCCCTCCCGAATTTCCGCGAGAATCTCCTCCACAATATTCCCCTGACGGGCAGTGACTTTTGCATTCAGCCCCATACCCTCTGCGATATTCAATGCCTTCCTCAAACTGCGTCCGGGCAGTGTGTCTGTATTGGCAAGATCGTTCAAATGTTCGCGCACTTCGCGCGTGCTGGGATAGTCCAGATCGGTGGGCGGGATTACGTGCAGAATTGTCACATCCGCATGAGAGGCAACGGCGACCTGAAAGGCAAGGTTCTCCGCTGATTCGGCATACCCAAGCCCCCCCACACCGATCAACAATTTCTTCAATGGCAAACGCAACTCAGGGACATATAAGATCGGGCTTGTAATTCTTTCCATCAAAGGTCGGATGGATCGCCCGGTTAACCAACGCTTGATCTGTGGACGTCCCAACGGGCTGACCACGGTGATATAGTCACCGCTGTTCGCCTTTTCCGGGATGACCAATTCCGCTTCACCGTTCTGGACCTCCAGGCTGTATTCCACATCTCGGTCCTTAAACAAACTGACAGCGCGTTCGAAGACATCTTCCAAAGGGTGGTGGGAATCTATCGCAGCAGGATTCAGGCTCTCGGTCACGCCCAGAAGCGTGATCTTCATCCCCATGATCGAAGCAAACCATGCGCCGTACTCAATGGCAGGCAGCGTCCCTTTGAATCCGTTTGTTGTGATAAGCAATTTAATATTCATAAGAAAAACTCCAATGATCACCGAAACAAAATAATGCCGAGTATGCCTGCACCGATCAATACGAAATGCGGGGGCACGTTGATATACAGCGCGATGAAACTAAGGAGGGCAATTACAGCAGGACGCCATTTGATGGATTTGGGGTTGGCAGACCTGAATAATTGCCACGCCACCAATGCCATGAGGACCGCTACCGCGGGAGTCATACCTTTAATGAAGTGTTTCATCCAAGCCTGCCCTTGAAACTGAAACAGGATGGATGCCACGGTGAGCATAATGACCGTAGGGGGAAGAATGGCGCCCAGCAAAGCTGCCAGCATCCCAAAGATGCCTCCGGCTGAATACCCGATAAACATGGCAAGCTTGAGCGCCTCGCTGCCAGGCACTAGGTTGGAAAACCCAACGGCTTCCACAAACTGCGCCTCGGTCATAATACTGCCGACAGTCTCCTTATACAAAAGACCAATGGAGGTGGGACCCGCCGTTGTCAGCAGGTTCACCTTGAGGAAGATCCAGAATAAGCGGGACCAGGCTTTTAACGTCATGGGTCGTTTCATGTGAATAGCAATGTCCCAACAACCCCGCAGACAAGTATGACAATGGGAGCGGGTATCTCAAAAAGATAAGCGACCAGGCTTGCCCCTCCCAATGCCAGGATCACCCAGTCAAAGCTGCTGCCAACCCCACTTTTCAATACTTTCCATGCCACCGTAAAAATCAATATTGCCACAGCCGGTGTCAAGCCCTCCACAAAGCGACTCACCCACGCTTCCTTCTGGATGCGGTGCAGAATCAAGACAAGCACAAACATCAATATGGTTGGCGGTAGGATTGCGGCGAATAAAGAGACCAGCCCGCCGGGCACGCCTGCCACGGTGTAACCAACGAACATGGCAAGTTGCAGAGCGTCACTGCCAGGAAGCAAAGTCGCAAGCCCAACTGCCTGAACAAATTGATCTTCGGTCAAAAAATGACCGACAGCCTCGTTGTACAAAAGTCCTGTGGATGCCGCGCCGGAGGTACTGAGCAAATTGATCTTGAGAAATACCCAGAAGAGTGTAATCAGCTTATCCATTTATTATCCTTTTGTATAAGCATCAATTGTAATGGGAAAACAAAATTTCCGTCATTACGGGGATTGCTTCGCCCTCCTTCGACTACGCCGCCAGCGAACGGCGGCTCCGCTCAGGACGGCTCGCAATGACGGATATATTTTGGTTTTTAGGCACCCTCTATCCTTCATTACATGCGAATGATGCACGTAACGGTGTAAAATAGGAAAAATATCATTTGGCGGAGATGACATGACCCAAAACGATTTTCGCAAGGAAAAGGATTCGCTGGGAGAGTTGAACGTCCCGGCTTCGGCATTGTATGGCGTGCAGACCCAGCGTGCAGTGGATAACTTCCCCATCAGCGGGTTGCGTCCGTGGCGCGCGTTTGTCTGGTCGATTGCGGCGGTCAAACGCGCTGCCGCGCTCGTGAACTTTGAACTCGGTCTATTCAACGACCGCGAAGTGGACGGCAAACATTTCACTGCGCAAGCAACTTTCAGATGCCATCGCCCAAGCCGCGGAAGAAGTGATGGATGGCAAATGGGATTCGCAATTTGTTGTTGACCCATTCCAGGCAGGAGCGGGGACGAGTCATAACATGAACGCGAATGAAGTCATTGCCAATCGTGCCACGCAAATTCTGGGCGGAGAGATCGGGGTGTATTATGTTCATCCGAACGATCATGTCAATATGGCGCAATCCACGAACGATGTGATTCCCACATCCATTCGTCTTGGCGCGTTGTGGCGCGTGGACGAGTTATTGACTTCATTGAAGAATTTGCAGTCTGCATTTGAAGCCAAAGCCAAAGAGTTTGATGATGTGGTCAAATCTGGGTCGCACCCATTTGCAGGATGCTGTGCCAGTTCGGTTAGGTCAGGAGTTTGGCGCGTATGCCAAAGCGGTCGAGCGCGATGCGGAGCGCGTCCGCAGATCGGCTTAGGGGTTGAGAAGGCTTGGCATCGGCGGCACAGCTGTCGGGTCCGGTTTGAACGCACATCCTGAATATCACGCGCGCATGGTGAAGAAGTTGTCCGAGTTGACCGGGCTGGAGTTGTATGAGTCCGATAATCTATTTGAGTCTATGCAATCGCAAGCAGATGCGGCGGACTTCTCCGCCTCATTGCGGACTCTCGCATTGACCTTGATCCGCATCGCCAATGACTTCCGCCTCTTATCCTCTGGACCTTCAACCGGTCTCGACGAAATCAGATTGCCCGCCGTTCAACCGGGTTCATCCATCATGCCGGGAAAAGTGAATCCCGTTTTGGCAGAGATGTTGGACATGGCGATGTTCCACGTGATCGGATGCGATACAACCGTGGCAATGGCGGCGCAGGCGGGACAATTGGAATTGAATGTGATGATGCCCATCATCGCGCATAACCTGTTCGAGATGATGCAAGTGATGATCGGCGCAGTGAACGCATTCACCGAGCGCGCCGTGAAAGGCGTGACCGCCAACCGCGAAAAAGCGGAAGGCTGGCTCTCGAAGAACGCCATCATCGTGACCGCGTTCAACCCCGTGATCGGATACGCACAAGGCTCCGCACTGGTAAAGGAAGCATTGGCATCCAACGCTTCGATCAAAGAGTTGGCAATGGAGAAGGCAAAGGCTGGCGCATTGAAACACCGCGATGAAGATAGACCTGTAAACGCGGAAGAGATCGAATCTGCGTTGAGCGATTTGCGCAAGTTGACGGAGGGTGGGATTGCGGGAGGCGCGAGCGGAGGAGGGTAGCAATTCAAAACTCCGAGATTTTGAAAATCTCGGAGTTTTCTATTTCACGATCAGCCTGCAATCACAAAATTCCTTGACAAAAAAAAGAACGACGGGAGTATACTGAACTCATACAAAGGAGAAATTGACATGTCGTCTCCCTCTCCAAAAATAATTACTGTGCTGGTGGCAGATGATGAACCTGTAGCACGCGCAGGAATTCGTTCCCTGCTGGATACTGCCGAGGATATTGAAATTATCGGTGAAGCAAATAATGGATTTGAAGTCCTGGAATTAATTCCCAAACTCCATCCCCAAATCCTTTTACTGGATTTGAAAATGCCAGGTCTTCGTCCATCTAGAATCGAAAAATGGGTACGTGAACACCATCCAGATGTCATCACACTTGTACTCACGTCACATGATCGCGACTATTATCTTTCAGCCATGATGGATGCAGGCGCTGCCGGATATTTGAGCAAAAAAGAATTAGCCGAACGTTTGATTGGAGCCATTCGCCGCGCCGCAGAAGGGACGATTTATTTCAGCGACGAACAAATCGCCCGAGCGCATAAATGGAAAGAAACTGTCAGCAATAAGTGGGAAAGCTTAACCGACCGTGAAAAAGAACTCGTGAAACAAGTCGCCACCGGTGCGGATAATAAGTCCATCGCTGCATTCTTGAACATCTCGCCCAAAACCGTGGAGTTTCATGTTACCAATATTCTGAAAAAACTTGGCATGAATTCTCGCGATGAAGCTATCGTTTGGATGCTCAATTATCAACCCGATAAACTTGATAACGCAAAAGACTAGGGAACTCCCTAGTAGAAATTAATTTAATGGGTGGATAGAATACTCCTTGTAGCAAATATCGAAATCATTGCGCAAGGGGAATAACTGAAAAATCAACATCAACTTCAAACCAAGTCTATCATCTGAAAAAATATCTGCATACCAAGGAGTAGTTACTATGAAATCAAGAGAATGGCTAACATCTGTCTTAGCTGGGGTCATTTTGGGCGTTGCTGGATTAATAACGGGAGTCTCGCCTCACTTCTTTGCCGCGCTATCTGCACGTGCGCAAAGTCCAACTGATGCCGTTTTATCCACAATCTTAACTAGCCACACAAGATGGCACACGGTACAGGGAGAGGCTAAATTTATTTGGTATAGTGATGATGGAAGCACACAGACTTACATCAACAAGTTTGACCTCTCTCAGCCAGATCATGTTTATGTGGAGGTTATTGATCAAACCGGGTTAGGTGTCGATGGAATATGGATTAGTGATGGTGCCAATATTTATGATCTTAACAAACGGAACAAGACTTACACACAGGGTGCATTTCGAAATTCACTTAAAGACGCATCCAACCTGCCAACCAATTTAAGCGAAATAGTCCCAACACAGTAAGGCTTCATCCATTAGCCATGGTTATTGACGCTCCCATCAGAGAATATTTGTTTCCTTCGTGGTTTCCACAAGGGCGTGAAGGCGACACATATACTTTAGAAAAAGATGAAACCTTATTAGGTAGAAATGTTTGGGTTGTACACCTACACACTATTTACAACGATGATACAACTGTTTGGGCAGACAAAACCACAGGTATTATCTTGAAGGCTAGTCAATTTATGGATGGAAAACCATTCTTGGAAATGAACTTTACATCATTTACCGTAAATGGAAACATTGCCCCAGGGATATTCAAGGTTCCGCAAGGTTATTCTTCTGCATCCAATTGATATCTACTACAAAGGATAAAAACATGAACACTATGTTGAGAAAAACTCAAAAAGTCGTGCAATCTCTGATGATTGCAATTCTTACCGCTGGCATCCTCACTGGCGTGGCATTTGCAGGTGGTCCTTACACTCGAACAGAAGGTACAACATCGTCACAAAATCTATATTTATGGCCGAATAGTCCTGGCAGTCAGGCTAAACAAACCTTGACATCCTCCAACTGTGCCGGTGGCTATTGTGGAACTTTTAACCCAAGATACTAGTGGTTCAAATCCAACAATTTATGCCTGGAATATGGGCACTACCAATGTTAACAATATATATGATTGGTGTGCTTACATACCAAGCTCACTGCCGACGGCCGGCGTCCGATATGATGTTTGGGAAAAGAGCACTACTTATTATTGGTATGTGTTGGTTAACCAAGCAAATCACAAAGGACAATATGTTTATCTCGGATTCTCCGATTATCCAAATCAAAATGATGCAACGAAATATACTGTCTTAAGAAATCAATGTCAATCGGGGTATGCCTGCGATGGGCGCAAAGTTTATTTTGATACTATTAAATACTCTACCTACCCTACACGGGATACAGGTTGTTAGTAAGACCGTCAACAAGAGAACCAGATGATTATCATCTGGTTCTCTTGTTGACAAACTTTCAACCAAGGATAGCTGATATGTTCTTAACAATAAGAAGTTCCTTATTGTTGTTTTTTGTCAGTTTAGCCATTTACGGCTGTGGCTCCGCACAAAGGACGGTAACACAACCCACCATCGGCCCAAATTTGCCAGTTAGTACTACAACTTTTGCGGCTTCATCATCCAAGAATAACATACCACTGAAAGGGGTCGTTCTAGTCAAAAACACGGATAAGCAACTTTACTATCTTTCAAACTTGGGTGATTCTGAAACAACGCCATTGGATATACCTATCAATAATCGTGGAATTGCTTTGTCGCCCAATGGAAAAATGATAGTGTATATACCTAATACAAGCCGAGACTTATATCTTCTTGACATTAATACTATGGCAAGCGCTCCGTTGTTAAATTCAAATAATTATTGGACAGGAATAGGGTTGGCATGGTCAAAGGACAACCAAAGTATTGTATTTAGTTGTGGCGTACAAGGAACAATGGGACTTAGTCTTTGCCTAGTAAATATAAAGAACCCGAAAAATGTGCAAGTGTTGATCAAATCCGAAATCTTCGGCGCAACAGATATCCTGGATGGCGTATTTTCTCCCTCATGGAGTAACGATGAAAGCAAGATCGCTTTTCTTGCAGTCAGATCTCTGCCATCTTCTGGAGGAAAGTCAATTCCAAGACGAGACATTTGGCTTTTTGACATTTCAACACAGAGCGCCCAAAAAATCTTTAGTGATCAGACAGATGGGATATCCTATATCTTTAATCCAATTTTTCTGCCGAGCGATAATTCTATTTTGTTTTCAGGGCGGAAAGAACAATTCAACACTCTCTACAAATATGAGATCTCATCACAACAAGTAAAAGACATTGTATTGTTGAATACAAATAACAATACGGACATCGTAGATTTTGTATTAAGTCCAGACGCAAAATCATTGCTAATACACTCCCCATTACAAGGCGACTCAGCGCAAGACATACCAACATTATTTTTTTTAGACGGGCGTTTTCAAGAACAACTAAATTCTCTTGCGGGTTTTCAAGTAATATCTTGGAGTGCTCAATAGTATTAACCCAAAACTTGCTTTCTCGCGTTCATCCTCATCACATAACTATTCACTCCCCCGAAACGATATTTGTAAACTTCATCGCTGCGCATGAAATCGAATCCATATTGGTTGAATTCCACACTACAAATATTCTGAAAAAAAACCTGAACCCCCGCGAAGAGGCAACCATCTGGATGCTCGAACATCATCCTGATAACCCTGACGTCATAAAAGACTAGGGGATTCCCTAGTAGAAATTAATTTGACGGGTGGATAGAATGCTTCTTGTAGCAAAAATACACCACTACTCAAGGAGAAAGTCATGAAGCGAAAAGATTGGATTGCATCAATTTTAGGAGGAGTTATCCTAGGCGTCTTGATAGTAGCACTTCAAGCATCCGGTTATTTATCACAAGCACAAAATGTTCAAGCCGCAAGTGATACTGAAAAGATATTAACTAAAACTTTGCAAAGCGACAAGAAATGGTCATCGATTCAAGGTGAAGCACAGCTAACTCAATATGATGCAGCTAACAATCAGCATGTTGATCTGATTTCTGTTGACATTGAACAGCCCTTAAAAGCAAATGTTGCTTATAAGGCATCCGATGATAAGACAAAGATCAACTATAAGCTGGTGTCGGATGGCGTAAAAATTTATCAAATAGACGATGCAAATCTTTCTTACACCGAAAGTGATGTTCCATCCTTTGCCAAGAAAACGGACTTTATTCCACAAACATTAGCTGATGTAAAAAAAGATGAGGTTTATCACCATCCTTTTGAAATGCTGATATCAAATCCGATTATGCAATATATTTATTCAGAATGGTTCGCACAGGCAGGTTCAGGATCAAAATATCAATTATTGGGGGAGGAGACTATTGCGGGACGCGCAACTTGGAAAATTGACCTTCTCACAGAAACAGATCATGTCCTTGCCTGGATAGATCAAGATACTGGCGTCATACTCAAATATTTTCAAGAGTCGGGCGGGCAAACAATTGTAGAAATGGAATTCACTTCGAATTCAATTTGATAATCATGTTGATGGCAAGAAGTTTTCGCCTCCCGCCAAAAACAAATATCATCAAAACAACCAGCCGTAGAATACACTGCCCATCCTTACCTATCCTAACTAAAAACAAGGTAACTATACCAATACCTTCGCCAAAAAATAAGCAAGAAGGGCTTCTTGTAGTAAAGTTATGTTCACCACAAACAAACCTACAACAAGAAGCCCGTGATGAACATTTTAGCACTTTTACAATGTATACAGCCTGAGCTTTCGAAAACCGATCTGCGACGTTTGAGCCGGATCGCCCAGGCGATGTTGAGTCTGAGCGGTCGTGTGACGATGCTAGGTCTGTCTCGCTGGGCCGGGAAAGGTGGCAGCTACCGAACGGTACAGCGATTTTTCAACGCTGTGATTTCCTGGCCGAACGTTTTCGGTAAGTTCTTCATGCGACACTTGTACCTGCCTGGGACAGAATACTTTCTGGTGGGAGATGAAAGCGTGGTGACCAAATCTGGCAAAGAGACGCATGGCTTGGACTACTTCTTCTCCGGCTTGCTGAACAAGGTCGTGAAAGGGGTTGCCATTTTCTCCCTGTCACTGGTTTCTGTCGAAGATCGGCGCTCCTATCCATTGCGAGTGGAACAGGTCATCCGCAGTGAAGCAGAAAAGATGGCGGCCAAAGAGCGCAAGCAGAAACGAGCAAAAAAGGATAAGGCAGCGCCAAAGAAAAAGCGTGGTCGTCCGAAAGGCAGCCGCAACCGGGATAAAAGCCAGGTTGAACTGACGCCGGAACTGAAGCGCATCCAGGAGATGGTTAGAAATCAGCTCACTCTGTTGCAAGCTCTGATCAGCGTCCGTTATCTGGTGCTGGATGGACACTTTGGCAACAACAATGCCCTGCAGATGACCTTGCAGTGTGATCTGCACTTGATCTCTTAAACTGCGCTATGATGCGGCTCTGTCTTTCGTTTACGACGGTAAGCAAAAACGCAAAGGACCGCGCAAGAAATATGGCCAGAAGATCAACTATCGCAACATTCCAAACCTATACCTGGTCGAGAAAAGCGTCAAAGAGGGCATCGAAACCTGCATCTACCAAGCCCAGATGCTGCATCATGAGTTCACCCAGGTGCTCAATGTGGTCATTCTCACCCAGACCAACCTGGGGACCGGCGCCTTTGCCAATGTCAACCTGTTCTCCAGTGACCTGGAACTCTCTTATGAAAAGATCATCGATTTCTACAGTTTGCAATTCCAGATCGAGTTCAATTTCAGGGATGCCAAACAGGATTGGGGCTTGGAAGATTTCACATCGTCCCGATGTTCCTGCGGGATGAATATCAAGGATCTGCCTGTCACGAATGCCAGCAACCTCTCGCTGTTCATGGTCAACCTATCCCAGGTCTTGCTGCGTGAATTTCGTGAAGTCCATCCTGACAGCGGCATTCTGGATTTGAAAGCTTATTTCCGCGCCGCAAAATACTTCGAGGAGACAATAAAAATGCTTCCCGAAAAACCTGACCCATTTTTATTGCAGCAGATTTTTGGCCAGATAGCCACTTTAGGCTGTGTTCATGCTGTTAATGTGCACCCTTCACCGCCGTAATTGGCGAAGGTATTGTATAATGAACAACATAAAACAACTCATTATGTCTATTTTCATTGCTTCACTCACAACACTTTCAATTACTTTCGTTGCTCAGGCAGTCAGTGCCAAACATATCATTACAGAGACTAATCTTACATTTGTTAATGGGATATCAGGAAATCCTTCCATACTTCTTCAAAGTCCATCTTGCCTAAACCAAGTCTCGGGCGGCGCTGGATATTGCAAATACAGAATTGGAAGTACAACAAGTGTAAACACATATCGATGGGATTACACAACAGCCCATACCTATCAAATATGGGCATTCGATCCAACCATAGGTGAATCAGTAGCAAAATACTCATGGCGGGATATAAATATATGGAATTCCACAGTTGATCAATCTAATGCGGTTAATAAAGGCAAATGGGTTTACATTGGCTATTCGGATTATGTATCAACAAATACAGGTGGATACCTTATGCTTAGTAACGACTGTAGTGGCTGGACATGTGGAAAGAAGGTGCTTTTTGACAGTATGGAATATAATACTAATCCATAGACAACAAGTAAATGCACTAAAACTCCCCAAGTCCTTGGGGAGTTTTGAAATCTACAAAGAAATGACGAAAACAATGAGAAGAAATTTCCCGAACAAAATTCTATCAATTTGGTTTCTTTTATTAGTTGGTTGCTCAAATCAGAATACCATAGTTGTAACTCAACAACTTCCTAATAAAACTACGCCAACCATTCATTATAATTTGACCGTGATGCCAACACAAATTGCTACTAACGAAGCGGATAATAATACCGAAAAAGCTCCTACCCTCACTCCAAATACAGCACTGAACATCTCAACATCAAACCAAAATTTTTTGATCATTAATCAGCGGGATTATTATATCTCTACTCTGGATGGCATAAATTCAACGATTTTATTCTCTGGCAAAGAATCTCCGATAGAGATGGCAAATCTCTCGCCCGACGAGACCCAATTTGCTTATTTCAAAGACAACTTCGTTTACATTCAAAATATCGCAGATCAAAAGACCATCGCACTAAATAAAGAGATTTTAGGCAGCATTGGCGGGAACCTCAGATGGTCGCCTGATGGTAAAAAACCTCTTTATGTCCTGCGCCAATGCCCAACAACCTAGCATGGCTGTTTGCGCCGTTGATACTTCAAACGGGCAAGTCGAAGTTCTAATCAATGAAAAGAATACGGACACTATTTGCCATACAAATCTCAACAGCACTATCAATTTCCAAAATATAAGCAGTGATGGGACTAGAATAGTATATTCCTGTTTCATTAGCGCTGAACAGGGACAGAGAACGCCATTTGCCGTTTATATATATGACACTGTATCAAAAACATCTGTAAAAATTTTAGATAGCCAAACACAAGGTATTGTGTGGGAGTTTCTAAGTGTATTGATGTCTCCGGATGGAAATTCCCTTTTGATAAACAGTGGAGATCAAAATCACATTATCAATGTTTATCTTATGGACTTAATAACCGGCGCAATTAAACAACTCACGAACGATACTGCATATAGTTTTCAAGCCACAGCCTGGGGAAGCGATGGCAGAAGTTTTTATATACACCGAATATCTGCCAATCAACCCTATACAGAAGAAAATTTCTTGTTGGATATGAACGGCGCAATCATCTCCCCCATTGAAATTCAAGGAATGATTACCAGATAGGTAATCACCCACTATTTACAAAGTCAGGGTGTGGAATTTCACGTTACCAATATTCTAAAAAAACTCAGTGCAAATTCTCGCGAAGAAGCCATTGTTTGGATGCTCAATTATCAACCCTATGACCTCGACACGATAAAAGACTAGGGTTTCCCCTAGTTGAACTTTTATTGTGAGAGACGTAACATATAAAGGAGTTTCATATTTGGGTAGGTGTGAGTAATAGTTTATGCTCAGTATAAGGAGGCTGACATGGACATCAAGAGGCTTTTACGATCCAGTCTACAAGTATCAATCACAATGGGTTTGCTCTTCGCAAACACATTGGGCGCAGCCGCCGGAGGAGGAAACAGGCGGCGACGATTATATTAGCGAGGTAAGCGTGAGCTTGACCTACCCTCCGGAAGACAGCGATGCGGCGGTATCCTTACCAGGCGGTGGAACTGCCACTGCCACTGCACAACTGTCCTGGACAGCATCAAAGATGGACGGTATTGCTAATAGTAGCCTTAGCTCCGATACAGTCGGAACATACAGTATTTGTGCTACGGCAGTTCAGCTGTATATGAATAGCTCTCCTCAAGGAGGCGCAGCCCAAGTTTGCGCGGCTAAGACGGGAGGCGGATCCGTTACATCAACAAAAAGCAAAGTCGTAGCCAGCGTCTTTGGAAAAACTTGGCGAGTGGATACCTCTCATGCATTCACCAAGTCGGGCTGGGGCGGTTGGTTTCCAAACTTATCAGCATCGGTAAATCTGTAACCGGAATCACTTCACACCTACCCAATGATTGACAACCCAACAGAATGAACACAAAAACACTCTATGCAATATCTAACATTTATCCTGTTTACTGCAAGTTGCTCCCCCCAAAAAACCCACATTCTCAAGAGTTATCTACAATCGGCTGGGACGATCTTCAACTAACTCCCAGAACAAATGTAACCTTTGCGTGGAGATATCACCTGAAGAACTCGATTGGGAAAGGTTAAAGCAGGATTTCACCTATGGTTTATTTGGAGGGATTTATCCAGAAGACACTTCAAACTTGGATAAATTGGCAGAGGGAACATTATGGGTTAATGCCAATGAACAACAGTCTTTTAGATGGCGATTTTGGTATCCAGAAGGAAATGATCGTTCAGCAAACCTTCGATTATTTGTCTTATTAGATGAGCGTCAACTCAATGATGCTCTTCCCAACTCAGGAATATACAATGACATAAATCTGGATAGAGGAGATGACATATCTCTTAAAGTAATAATCCCTCCATTGGACCCAGGGATTCACGATATTATTGCAATTGGTGTTCCTTACCTTGAAGAGTATCCTAATGAATATGGCATTGTAAACTTGGTATATTGGAGAATTACATTAATTGCAGAACCATTAAATTCTCCATTTAGAAAATCGAATTTTGTCTCCTTGCCCGCAGAAGGATCAATCAAAAATCATGATCCATGGATGGCACTTGAACTAACCCTAAAAAATGATGGAATTGATGTGTGGAATTGGCCCGATCCGTGGTTGACTGTAAACGCGAATGCATCCACCCGTTTCTATGCGCTCGCAGGTCACGAAGATGTAACCAACCTGGACGCGCCGCCAATGGACGAGCTGGAAAAATCATTTTTCTCCTTGCTGCTTTTCGTGGATTATCAGCAGGTTGAAATTGCCCCCGGTCAAATGGCTTTATACGGCAGGGTAGATAAAGATACCGCATACGCACGCATTCCGCTTGAACTTCCTCCTCTAGCAGAAGGAAAACATCATCTCCTCGTGTTAGGCATCGATACCCCCGGAGTGCCTGTATGTATATTAAAAGGCGATCCCAAAGGACGTATTTTGCCAAACAGCATCTATGGAAAACTGGTTGGGATTAACGTTGTTCCAGCTGAATAACAAGCAATTCATATGCCAAAACTATTTCACACTGTTGTTACCCTCGCCCTCAGCACATACTTATTCACGCCGCCAAAGCGATACTTGTAATCTTCATCGCCGCGCATGAAGTCAAATTCGTAAGAAAACGGCTTTATAATTGAATTCTCAAATCAATCAGCGGAGGAATCTCATGTCGCAATTCAAAATCCTGCAAGCGTTGGAAGATGTCATCTTCGAGATCATGGCTTGGATCATGCTCCTGCCGAAGACTTTATTTCAAGTCATCTTTGCGCCGACGAAGGCCATAAAGTATGTAAATGAGGAATGGGAGAAAAAGCTGGAGGATCGTTTCGACGAATTCCTTTCCCCGATTTTCTTTTGGATCCTTGTCGCCGTCCTGCCATTGACGTATACACTGCTCTCCGGAAAAGAAATCCAACAGGACGGCATCCTGGCGGTCTTTTCGGAAAACAAAATATTTCTCGGAGCGATCATTGCTTCTTTACTGCTCTTTGTTTACATCGCCTGGATCGAGGTGAATAACAATCGTCCGCTCAGGAAGTCCGCGCTCAAGCGCATGACCTATATACAGTGCTACATTACATCTCCGGCCGTATTGATCATCACGCTGGTATTTCGCTTCACGAGCACAGTGCAGTCTCTTCAGCGATATTTACTTTTATCCGTTATTTTTGTGGTCTTCTATGAAACGTTCGTCATGAAATACGAACTCGAAGAGAGCTGGGGTAGAGCCGTGTGGAACGCAGTCCTGCCGCTCATCATCACGGCGGCCGTGATTGGATCGGTGATCGCGCTGATTATCCTGCTTTAAGGACTCTCGCTCTCATTACATAACTATTTACTCCCCCGAAACGATACTTGTACTCCTCGTCGCCGCGCATGAAATCGAATTCGGTAGCGTCCGTTTTCACAACACCATTGAATGACGTGTGCCATTAATACCCAGCCGGGGGAAAGTTCCATGTGCGCGCGGCTGACGCCTGAGTTATATCCCCAAAGTTTGTTTTTGTAATCGAAATTCAACGATGCGGCGACTTTGACGCCGTCTATTTCAAGGAACGCCAGCCAGAGATAACCCTGTTCGTGCGCGGCGCGGATGGTAACGGTCATCTGCTCGCGCATGGCAGGGTGCAGGAAGTTTTCCTTGTTGGGGTCTTGTATCATGAGATCAAAAAAGGCTTTGATTTCAGACTCAATATCAGCGCTTTGGTCAACCACTTGAAAGCGGACATTCAATTCTGATTCCGCGGCGCGGCGCATCTTGCGGCGGATTTCGTGACGTTGTTTCTTGTCAATGCGTGAGAGATATTCTTCAAATGATCCGTTCAATGCGATACGCGGTGTGGGACGATAGATCTCTTCGTGATAGTCCCAGCCGCGGCGTTCGGAATTCCGCTTGGAGGGCGGCGAGAGTCGGGAGAGATATCGGGCAGGTTATACCAATCGAGGGCGCGCCAGGCCTGCCCTGAGTTAGATCGAAGGGTATCGGGTAGAGATGAGGCGAGGAAGTCCATCAGTCCTGATAAGAAACGTTTCAAATCTGCTTCACGGACGATCAAATCCAGATAGTCAGAAATTTCGATACTGCCAACGAGTAGCAGCGCCTGTTGACCTTCATACTCAGCAATGAATAATGGCGCAATGCCGATAAGTTGATCGTCTTCACTTGCAGAGACCAAAACCAATTCGGCATGTTGCCATTCGCCGCCGCCAAGCGTCTGCCACCATTCGCTGAGATATTCATAACGTGAGAAGGGCGTATCCGCAATACTTTGTTCGACCAGCGCGTTCCATGTGGAGATGTCAATTTCAGAAAAGTCTTTGTGTAGTTTGAAAATCATGTGTTTATTCACAATGGTAGGGGCACAGCGGAACAATTACAGAGCGTTGTCTGAAATTCATCCGCTGTGCCCCTACGCTTCCTATAAATTTTACCAGTATAATGATAGAAACTTTTTGATGATTCTTACGCCGTGACCACATTTGATCTGAACATCCTCCCCATTCACAGACTCAACGGACAGGAACTTGCCAACCTGCCCGGTCTGTTGGCTGTTACCCCGCCGCGCAAACCCGCCCGTGGGCGTGACAAAGATAACCTGGTCATCTATCTCATGCTTTCAGGCAATGCCGCCTTCCCAACGAACGAGATCACAAAGTTGACCAGCAATGCGGCAGATGTTTTCTATCAATCGCCGGGTTCGCTTACGTCCGCCATGCGAAAAGCGGCGGAGAATATCAACAGCGTCTTGCTTGAACGAAACATGTCAACCACCGGGCGTGGGCAATATGCACTGGGCGTGCTGGTCCTTGCGGCCGTGCGCGAGAATCAATGCACATTGTTACTTAGCGGCCCCACCCATGCAGTTTGGGTGAGCGAAGGGCAATCACGTCACATCTACGACCCCGCACTATCGGGCAAGGGCTTGGGGGCAAGTCAAAGCATCCAAACCTATCTTTCACAAGTGGAGATCCATTCCAACGACCTGCTCGTATTATGTGCGAAGTTCCCAACCGATTGGGAAGCCGATCTTTTGGGCGAACGCCCCTCCACATCGCTGGATGCAAGCTATCGGAAGTTGACCTTCACCAAAGGCGACCTGAACGCGGCGCTGATCCAACCACAAAGCGGACGCGGCGTGATCACAATCATGCGCCCGGATATAAGCGCTGCGCGTCCATCCAAGCCCGAACCTGCTCCGCCTATGGATACATTCGACGAATCTGAATCATTTGAACCGCAACAGGCAGAAGCCCGTCCAAATATTATTTCGTCACTGCCGTACGCTGTTCAAAATGAAGAACCCGAACAGAATGAGTCCTCCCATTTCAGAAGAAGAGCTCGATGCCATGGCAGATTTCGCCGCGCATATGATTCAGCCCTCTGCCTACGCTATCCCGCCCCAACCCGAAGAAATGATCCCATTGCCGAACGAAACAACTTCCTCGTCCGGGGTGACAACGCCGCGCAGTTTTCCGCCATCCATCCCGCGCGCAAACCCCGCCGAGCTTATCGTCTCTGAACACATCGCGATAGAGCACTCTGAGGAGGAAGTTGAAGAAGCCTCTGAAACAGAAGAGATTCTGCCCCTGTCAACAAAGCCCGACAAGCCCACTGCACATGCAGAAGCCACGCGTCAGATGGCAAAAGCTGTAGCGGGCGGAATCCAGACCGGGCGTCGCGTGAACGAACGTCTGGCTGAGTTTTTGCGGCGATTCGTCCCGCGCCTTGTCCCCAACTCGGATTCAACCCAACCGTTGATGATCCCCACTTACGTCATGATCTCTGTCGCGCTCATTGTTCCTGTCTTGGTCGCCACTATTTCATGGGTCATTTATGACAAATATGGGTTGAGCGAAAGATACCATGAACTTTATCAAAGCGCGGCCCTGGCAAGCGCACAAGCAAACAGCGAGACAGACCCCGCGCGCCAGCGTGATGAACTGGTGCAATCACTCGCGTATCTGGATCAGGCTTTGGAGTATCGGGAAACGGACGAAGCCAAATTATTGCGCTCACAAGCGCAGGCAAAACTTGACAACCTGATGGGGATCGTGCGGCTTGAATTCGTCTCAGCCTTCACCGGCGGGCTGGGCGGCTCTGCCCAAATCAGCCGCATGGCGGCCAGTGAATCTGATCTGTATATGCTGGATGCCGAACGCGGCAATATTCTTCACGCGTCTTTCAACGGTAGAAGCCTCCAACTGGACGGTACCTTTAACTGCCAGCCGGGAACCTATGCAGGTTATCAGGTTGGCACATTGGTGGATATCCTTGCGCTTCCAAAGGTCAACGCGGTCAGCGCCACTGTCTTGGGCATCGACTCGACAGGCAATTTATTGTATTGCGCTCCGGGTCAGGTCCCACAAGCCTTCCCGCTGCCCTCCCTGCCCAATACGAATTGGGGGCGAATCACTTCCTTTGTTTTGGATAACGGCAACCTATACGTTCTCGACGCCGAAGCGCACGCGGTATGGGTTTTTGTAGGAAAAGACAGCACTTTTATAGATACTCCCTATTTCTATTTTAGTAACCAGATCCCGAATATCGATAACGCCATCGACTTGGGCGTCACTGGCGATGACCTGTACCTGCTCCATGCCGATGGGCATCTATCCACCTGTACATTCAGCCGTCTCGCCGAAGTCCCAACCCGTTGTGTCGATCCCGCGCCGCGCATCGACAACTTCGCGGCGCACAAAGGTATTGATATTTTTGCCCAAGCGCACTTTACGCAAATGTCCTTCACCAACCCGCCCAACCCGGTTGTGCTGTTGCTTGATTCCGAAAACCGAAGTGTCTTCCGTTTCTCGCCGCGCTCGCTCGAGCTGCAAAATCAGATCAGCGGTTTTTCAGGCAAAGGCAACCCGTTCCAATCAGGACCAATTGGCGCAATGGCGGTCAGCCCCAACTATGTACTTTACCTCGCGATTGGCAACCAGGTCTACTTCGCCACAAACCTGCCCTAATGTGAAACCTGTAACGTGAGCGCCGTCTCGCAAAAAAGTTGGGAGTGGAGCCCACAACAACGGGCAGCAGGATATGATGTGATGAATCTAAATCGGGCAAAAATACAGCAGGGCGATGTTTCAAATTTGTAATATTTTATTTCCCATTCAGAGAATACAATAAACACAAGCTGGAGAAGCAAATGTCCTGCTTTCCAATACAGACAAACCAGTCAAAGTGCATAAAATGGATTCGATGAATAAGATCATTTACCCGCAATCCCGGTTTACCGCATACTTTATCGCGTCGATCACATTTGCTTTATATGCCGTGATTTTCGCCAGGTATCATACCTATGCTGGGGCTGGTCTTGCATCCCTGGCGATTCTCCCCGTGATCTGTGGAGGCTGGTATTTCGGCGTGCGCGGAGGGCTTTTAGCGGCAGCCTTGTCCATTCTGCTGAATATAGCCCTTGTTGAAACTACAGGCCGACCTTTCAGTATTTTGACATTGAACTTGGATAACAGCCTTCGCATGTTATCCCTGTTCATTATTGCTGTGGTTATCGGCAAACTTGGAACAGCCAGTCGTGAGCGGAGCAAAGCCTTTCGTAAACTGAAGGAACTTGAAGAGGAGCGGCGGAACTACATCGAACGATTGGAGACACTCCAGCAAATCACAAGGATCGTTCTTGAAACCGAGGATCTCAAATCTGCCCTGACAGTTTTGGTGGAGAGCATAGGAAAACTTTTTAAGGCAGATGATTGTTTCTTTGCCTTTTGGGATCAGGAGAACGAGGTCACTACTCCCGTGATCGCTTATGGATCGATGAAGGAAACGTATCCCAAATTGATTTATGAAGCAGGGGAACAGAGTCTTACCGCCGTTGTGATGCAGGCGGGACGTCCGCTCATTATTGAAGATCTAAAAACATCTACTCTCCTTAATCCCGAAACTGCGTCAAGATTCCCAAGCCACTCCATCTTGGGCATACCCCTTGATCGTTCAGGGAAATAAAATTGCGGCATTTTCGCTGGGGTACAACCATAAGCACAGTTTTGATCCGCAGGAAATCAACCAGGCTGAGATCGCGGCGCAGCAGATCGCCCTGGTGTTGACAAAATTACAACTGCTCGAGAACACCCAGTTTCAAGTAAAACAATTAACCGCCTTGCATCAAGTGGCGGTGATCACCACAGAGACAGAATCCATCGATCAATTGATCGAACGCGCAACCGAGATCATCGGTAAAAATTTATTTTCCGATAACTTCGGCATCCTCTTGATGGATGAAAAGAAAGGCGTGCTTTGTCCGCACCCATCGTACCGATTCGTTTCTTCAAATCAGTTTGTACCCAGCGAGGTCCCGCTTGGCGTTGGAGTCAGCGGCCGGGTCGCACAGACCGGTGTTCCGATCCTCCTGGGAAACACCAAAGATACGGACAATTATATTGATGTTGACTCAAAAACCGTTTCTGAATTATGCGTTCCGATCAGGATAAAGGATCATATCCTCGGCGTGATCAATACGGAAAGTGCAAAACTCAACGCATACACCAAGGATGATGAATTCCTGCTGGGCACACTTGCCGGTCAACTTGCCACAGCCATCGAGCAGTTGAGATCAGAGCAGGCTGAAAGGAATTGGCTGGAGCAACTCGCTCATTCCAATGAATTGACCTATGCGCTGGCACATATCACAACCCATGTCGAAAAGAAACACCACATTGACGATATCGTTCGAACCCTGGGAGATGAACTGAACAGGATCAACATCACCTCCATGATCTCGATCTTCGACCGTGAGAAAAAAGTTTTTAAAGTTAATTACACATCCATCTCCTCGAAAACCCTGAAAAAAATAGGCGATGCCATTAATTTCCCGCTGGAGCATTATACGTTTTCAATGGAGGACCTTTATTCACGAATGGGCGCAGAAAGTCTCACCCAAACCATGAGTGTATCGAACCCAGACAATGAATTTCGAATTTTAATCCCTCACAAATTCAGCAGGCAGATCGATGTGTCCCTGCAGGAAGCTGGCGTCACACTTCCATCGGAAATTTTCAGGCTGCCGCTTATCTTTGAAGAGAAATTGGTCGGTATTCTATGGATGTGGGGGGAAGCCTTAACAAAATCGGACCTGCCGATCATGTCCATCTTTGCAAATCAGATCGGGATCAATATACAGAATTCCTATCTATTTCAAGAGATACAAAGCCTTGCCTTGACGGACCCGCTTACCGGTCTACATAACCGCCGCAGTCTTTTTGAGTTGGGAAGGATAGAATTTTCCCGGGCGCATCGTATGAATCGTCCCTTCTGCTGTATGATGCTGGACCTGGATCACTTTAAAAAAGTCAACGACACGTTATGGTCATCAGGCGGGCGATCAGGTATTACAGAGGTTTGCCGATCATTGTAAGAAATCTGTGCGGGACATTGATCTTGTCGGTCGCTATGGCGGCGAGGAAGTGATCATCTTCCTGCCGGAAACCGATTTGGAAACCGCGAAAATGGTGGCTGAGCGGCTGCGAAAATCCCTCGCCGACACACCGATTGAACTTCTTCCCAGCCAGATACTGGATATAACGGTCAGCATCGGACTTTCGGGGAGGGATCAAAACACGCTCCACTTGGAAACTCTGATTTCACGCGCAGATCAGGCGATGTACATTGCAAAACACAAGGGGCGCAATCGCGTGGCGGTCAGATCTAGTATGAATTTCCAACACTCAGTCTATTGAGGCTTTTGCCACACCTGATACAACCCCAGATCATTTGTTTCCCCGTCTGAATAAAACTCATTCTTGATTATAAAACCTGTCTCCTTGGCCAACTCAGACAATTCATTTTTATCAAAGTAGTGGATGTAACGCAAACCTTTTCCCCCGCTCCGCCAATCGAGCAGATAATCCCCCGCCTCCACCGCGGACTCTGAAACTGCCGCGCTCTCCCAAGGCTGGATTCTCGCTTTGAGTTTTTCGCTATTCAAGAACTGCCAATTGGAGTGGATGAAGTCTCCTCCCCGCGGGAGCCATTGAAATATTTTCTTCAGAATGTTCATCCGCAAAGCTGCCGAGGGAATATGGTGTAAAACTGCGAAAGCAAAAACAGTGTCGAATGACAAATCATCAAGGATGGATAATTTGTCGAGGGTGGTCAAATCGGCTTGCAGAAAGGTGGCAGAAAAACCTGCGGGCTGAGATTTGGCGTCGCGGAGCAGTGGCAGGCTAAAATCCACGCCCAGATACGAGCCGCGATGACCGCGCCTCGCCAATTCACGTGCCAGTTCTCCGTTCCCGCATCCCAAATCCAATATGGATTCATCCCCTTTGAGCCTGGTGAGCACACTGCGCACTCCCGGTTGAATCCGGCGGCGTGTGGCAGAGAAGGCATCTCCAAAACGATTATAAAAAGCGCGGTTGAGTTCGATCAACCGCGCAGCAGTAGCTTGAATCCATGCCGATATTATAACGGGTATAATCCCGCCATGTTTTCAGCAGGCGAGATCGAAAAATTATCGGATGAGTTTGAGGCGAAGACACCGCAGGAAATCATCCACTGGGCCGTGGATATATTCTGGCCCAGATCGCGCTGAGTTCGTCGTTTCAAACACAATCGGTGCCGTTATTGCACATGGCATCACGGATACGTCGTGATATTTTGATCTTCTTTCTGGATACGGGTTATCATTTTTGGGAAACAGCGATCTTCCGCGAGCAGGTCGCCTCGGATTGGAAGCTGAATGTTTTAGACCTCTATCACGATACGCGCTGGGATATGTTTGCCCGACAACGCACGCGTACACTGCCACTTGAAGACCCAAACTTGTGTTGTTTTTTGAATAAAGTACAACCCATGCAAAAGGCGTTGAAGGATATGAAAGCATGGATCAGCGGAATCCGCCGCGATCAGACCTCGGTGCGGGCATCTGCAAAAATCCTTGAGTTACAGGAAGATGGTTTACTCAAGATCAATCCGCTTTTGAATTGGACAAAAGCGGATGTAAAGAAGTATGCGGAAGAAAATAATCTACCATCGCATCCTTTATTCGAGAAAGGCTATCGAAGTATTGGCTGTGCGCCATGCACGATTGCCATCGGCGTAAATGACGATGAGCGCGCTGGCCGCTGGACGGGACGCGGCAAGACCGAGTGTGGTCTGCATACAGAGATGTTCAGCCATAAGGATGTTTCAGAGTTGAAAAGTGAGTTTAAGACAAGTCCGTTGGTTGAGTAGGCGGTATTTGTCCGCCGTATCGAAACCAACAAGTAATAAGAGTGATCTTGCTTAGTGGTGGTTTCGATACGCCGCTTCGCGGCTACTCAACCACCGATTTGAATTATTTACTATGCAAACAGAAAAACGAGAACGCTGGAGAGAGACGCATCTCCTCACCCCTGATAAAAAAGACCTGGCACGGCATGTGCTGGAGGAAGTTCGCCGCGGGCGCGATGTGACAAAAACACTACGAAGTCATCCGCTTGAGGATGGGAGCGGTTATCTTAACAAGTCCATGCTGGTGACGATCTATAATGAAATGGTTGCAGCAGGAGAAATGGATGAAGACATCCGCCTGGTAGAGCGGATTCGTATGAAGCCCATGCGGACGCTTTCCGGCGTGACAACGGTCACGGTTCTGACGAAGCCCTATCCCTGCCCCGGTAAATGTATCTTCTGCCCCACTGACGTTCGGATGCCCAAGTCTTATTTACCTGATGAACCCGGCGCCATGCGCGGGCTGGAGCATCAATTCGATCCATACGCACAAGTAATTTCGCGCATCACACAATTGAAATCCGTTGGGCATCCCACAGACAAGATCGAGTTGCTGATCCTCGGCGGGACGTGGTCATCGTATAAGCGCGATTATCAGGAGTGGTTCGTCAAACGTTGTTTTGATGCGATGAACGATTTTACAGACATCCCGCTGGAAGAGACAAAAATAGGCGAAAACGAACTTACTGACGCCCACACTTATAATGAAAACACTCATCATCGCAATGTGGGACTTGTAATCGAGACGCGACCCGATGAGATCAATCCCGATGAAATCAAGTGGCTGCGTCATCTCGGTGTGACCAAAGTACAGATGGGCGCGCAGAGCTTGGATGACCGCATTCTCGATATGAACAAACGCGGACATACTGTGGAATAGTACACAGTACGCTGTGCCCTACTGCGTGCGGCGGGATTCAAGATCGTTCTGCATTGGATGCCCAATCTGCATGGCGCAACACCTGAATCGGACCGTGAAGATTTCGCAAAATTGTGGAGTGACTTCTGCCCGGATGAAATAAAGATCTATCCCAATCAACTGCTGGCAAATGCCGAGTTGTACGAATACTGGCAGCGCGGTGAATTCAAGCCGTATACAACACAGGAACTCATTGACCTGATCGCTGACATTAAACCAACCATTCCTCGTTATTGCCGCGTGAACCGAGTGATTCGCGATATTCCTTCAACAAATGTTGTTGAAGGGAATCGCCGCACGAGCCTGCGGCAGGATGTACATAATGAGATGAAACGACGCGGTACACATTGTGAATGTGTGCGTTGTCGTGAGGTACGCGGTAAATCGGTGAGCGCCGAGTCATTGAACCTGGATGACATGGTCTATCAGGCTGGCGTGGCGGAGGAGCATTTTATTTCCTATGTCACACCAGATGATAAGCTGGCTGGCTTTGTACGTTTGTCACTGCCGGGCAAAGACTCTCCGCAAACAGGGATGTCCGACCTGGATACCCTATCGGGCACACGCGGCGCGGCCTTGATCCGTGAAGTACATGTCTACGGACAGTCCCTCGCGGTGGGCGCAGAGAAAGAGGGCGCGGCGCAACATGCCGGACTGGGAACGCGTCTGCTGGAAGAGGCTGAACGTATTGCCAAAGAAAACGGATTTGAGCGGATGGCTGTCATCTCGGCAGTTGGCACGCGGGGCTATTATCTGGGGCGCGGGTTTGAGCGAGGGGAATATTATCTTGTGAAAAAGATCAGTCAAGCAGAATCAGCTTCCCGTTAAGAAAGAAGCGGGGTTTCATCGACATCCTATGAATTAGAGTTGTGTTAGACATCCATATGGGTTCTTGACTCGCAATTCACGAGGTGTAACAATTAAAGTATGGACTACAAAGATTACTATAAAATCCTGGGCGTGGATCGCAAAGCCAGTGAAGACGAAATCCGCAAGGCGTATCGTAAACTGGCAAAGAAGCATCATCCCGATTACAACCCAAACGATAAACAGGCTGAGGAACGCTTCAAAGAGATCAATGAAGCGTATGAAGTGTTGAGCGATACAAAAAAGCGTTCCTATTACGACAGAGTGGGAAGCGATTATTCGAATTGGCAGCAACGCGGCAACCCGGGCGACTTTAATTGGGATCAATATGGCGGCGTTCCCGGTGGCACACGTGTGAACATGGATGACCTCAATGATATGTTCGGCGGCGGCTTTTCTGATTTCTTCCAAACCATATTCGGCATGGGCGGAGCAAGACCTTCTGCGCGTTCACAACCACAAGGCTATCAACAGGAACTCGATATCAGTCTTGACGAAGCCTATAAAGGCACCACCCGTCTCATTCAAAGTTCGGGCGACCAGAAACAAGTCCGCATCCCCGCGGGTGTACGCACAGGCTCAAAGGTGCGCGTCGCGGGTGCAGGTCCGAACGGGCTGGATCTCTATTTGATCATAAATGTGGGCGAAGACAATCGCTATGAACGGCGCGGGAACGACTTGCACACCAGCGCCGTTGTCGACGTGTTCACTGCCATTTTAGGCGGCGAAGCCGAGGTGGAAACCCTGGACGGCAGGATTAAACTCAACGTTCCCGCAGGCACGCAACCCGAGCAGGTCTTTCGCCTTGCCGGGCGCGGTATGCCTCATGTGAAGAACGCAAAAGAAAAGGGCGCCCTCTACGTAAAACTTAAAGTGCAAATTCCCAAATACCTGTCACCCAAACAGCTTGAACTTCTTGAAGAAGCTTCGAAGATCAAATTTTAGGAGAAAGAATGAAACGTATTTTTTTCGTATTTATTGCTTTGACGCTCGCGGTGTTGGCGTGTCAACTTCCAGGACTCACGCCTCTTTCCGCTCCGACACCTGTCACGCAGATCCAAACCAACTCTCCCTCTCTCTCTGTTCCCGTTAATGCTGCCCCTGAGGAAGGCTCGCTCAGTGCGTTGTATCAGCAGGTGATCCCGGGCGTGGTAGCTATTCGGACGGGTACCGCGCTAGGGTCAGGGTTTATGTTCGATAATGAGGGACATGTCATTACCAATCAGCATGTTATTGAAGGCGTCAGCCAGGTTGAAGTGGATTTCTTCTCCGGCTTCAAAACACTTGGAACAGTGATCGGGTCCGATACGGATGCCGATGTGGCCGTCATTAAAGTGGATGCACCTGCCGAAGAGATTCATCCATTGGTTATCGGCGATTCGAGCCTGTTACAGGTTGGTCAATCTGTTGTTGCGATTGGCAATCCCTTCGGGTTGAGCGGCACCATGACCCTGGGTATCATCTCCGGACTTGGACGAACTCAACCGGCTCACGCCGCACCCAGCGGAGGTGGTTTCTTTAGTACAGCCGATATCATCCAGACCGATGCCGCGATCAACCCGGGCAATTCGGGGGGACCGCTGTTCAACATGAACGGTGAAGTGGTTGGCATCAACCAGTCCATTCGGACGGATAATATCAATCAAGCTACTGGCAATGCGGTTAATTCAGGCGTGGGCTTTTCCATCTCGATCAACCTAGTAAAGCGCGTGGTGCCGGTATTGATCCGTGATGGGAAATATGAATACCCGTATTTGGGCATTTCCTCCAATAGTGATCTTGGTTTATCTGAAATCGAAGCGCTGGGATTAAATACCTTTACAGGCGCTTATGTTGTAAGTGTTACTCCCGGCGGACCTGCCGATCAGGCTGGCATCCGAGCCGGGGATACTCCTACAAGAATTGATGGGCTGAATGCGGGCGGCGATATCATCATTGCATTCGATGGCCAACCCATAAATACATTTGATGAATTGCTTGGCATGTTGACCTCAAACAAATCCCCCGGTGATACAGTAGTACTGACAGTCTTGCGCGACGGTCAACCCCTGGACATCACAGTCACACTGGGGAAAAGACCTTAATAACTCACCTTACGAACCATACGCTACACTTAATTTGTAACGCGACATTTATGTCGCCCCTACCCAAGAAACACTTGAAAAGCGAGATAAATCTCGCGTTACGAACATCACTGCGTAAGGTGAGTTAATAAATCTCGAAAACAGTAATAAAAATCGGACGGCAAACCTTTGCCGTCCGATTACTTTAACCAAATCGTTCCTCGCGCCAAACGTCCGCGCGGTTGTGATAGCCCGCCTGTTCCCAGAAACCGCGTCGGTCATAAGGCATGAACTCCAGAGAACGAAGCCATTTGGCGCCTTTCCACAAATAAGGCGTTTCAAGGTCCTTCTGGCTGGGAATAAATCCCACCATGCCGCGCAATGGATATCCATGATCGGGAGTGATCGGTTCACCATTCAAATGAGTGGCAAGTAGAAAATTCTCCTGCAATACCACTTCAATCGGGAGGTTAACAGTGAATCCATATTCGGCGTGCTGCATCACATGAGTGGCTTTCGGCTTGATCGTGAATAAGCCATTCTCAACCATCGTTTTGACAGATACACCTTCCCAGACCGTATCGAACTTGCTCCAACGCGTGACACAATGAATATCCATTTGGATCTTTGTGCGCGGGAGTTTGTTGAATTCATCCCAGGTCCAGGTCTTTTCCTGTTCCACTTCGCCCCATACACGGAAGTCCCATGCCGCGGGGTTGAAAGGAGGGACTGGTCCATAATGCAGGACGGGGAATTTAAAAGTAAGCGCCTGCCCGGGTGGGAGGCGCCCTTCATTACGAACCCGCTCTTCTTCCTTGCGACGATCGGCGCCTTCAATTGATCCAAACATGGTTATTCTCCTCGCTAAAATTATATCAATAACTTCACTGGATAACTACTCAGGGTGAAAGCAAATTTTTACAATCAAAATATGAACAAATTCTTACCAACTACCCACATCCGGGGACGAGCCAGAAGAGGCATTCTTATATCGTACTTCAAATTTCAAAATTGATACTTCTCAATCGCTTCCCATACAACTCTGGACAATCAAGCTGGTTTATAATAGTATACTCGGACAGTGAGAGATGATGAATACGGGCGATTTAATGACTAAAACTGGCATCGTACATGGAATACAAAACGGCGGAGGCAATATCCTATGAAGGATACGGTTGCTTTGCTCAAAGCCGCACAAAAACTCGACGAAGAGGCGTTGACTGCCATCTTTGATGAGTTTGCGCCCGCCATATACAAATATGCCCTAAGGCTTTGCCATGATGCGATCACAGCAGACAATATTGTCGGCGATGTATTCGCCCAACTGCTTGAACAGTTTGCTGGTGGGAAAGGTCCCCGTACAAACCTGCGCTCCTATCTCTATCAGACTGCCTACCACCTTGTTGTGGACCGTTCGCGCGCTGAAAAGCATATCGCCCCGCTTGAGATCGCAGTGAACATGCAGGATAAACGCCAACCTGCCTCAACGCAGTCTCAAATCGAGGAAAGAGTTCTCATGGAAGCGCTCGTCTCTGCCATGAACTCGGAACTTTCAGAAGATCAACGACATGTAATCATTCTGCGCTTTTTGGAGGATTTTAGCCTGAAGGAAACCGCAGAGATCATCGGTAAGGATGTAAACAATATAAAAGTTATTCAAAATCGCGGGATTTCAAAATTAAGGAAAACCCTGGGTTCCCACCTTCAAGAAGACGATTAGTGTTTAGAATGAACGATTTGTTTACCAGAGAGCAGGTCATCCATATTCTGAGAAACTTGAAAAGCACGAAACAAAACTATCCTATGGATCTCATACAAGCTCGCCGCAGGATGTTTACCAAACAAATGTCGTGGTTTTGCATTAGAAGACCAGATGGAAATCAACCCACCAATTTAACCCCGACGTCTCTTCGCAACCACACTGATGAATACACCATAACCCACAAATAATCAGGTCAAATAATCATTGGCAACTGCCCGTGATTTTTTATATTCATCACTTACGTTTCGCTAATACTCGCATGATAGTATTCCACCACGTTCAATATTAAATTCAGGTATTCGAGGAAGTGGCAGTATAATTCTTCCCCGTAAAGGTAAAAATGCTGAAAAATTTCGTTAAAATCTTCGGGGGAGACCCCAATAAAAAAGTCATAGAGCAATTAAGTGACATTGTCACAGAGATCAATTCGCTGGAACCGCAATTCGAGGCGCTTAAGCGATGAGGCGTTGCGAGCCAAAACGGATGAGTTCCGGGTACAGGTGGCAGAATCGATTGGGAACTTGGATGGGCTTAATGAAGAGGAGCAGTTCAAAGCTGAGCAGGAAGCGTTGGAAGACATTCTGCCGGAAGCCTTTGCCGTTGTTCGCGAAGTATCCAAACGGACGATTGGGTTACGTCACTTCGATATCCAGTTGATCGGAGGCGTCATCCTGCACCGTGGCTCCATCGCCGAGATGCGAACCGGTGAAGGAAAAACGCTTGTTGCAACGACTGCCGATCTACCTCAATTCACTGCTCGGAAAAGGTATTCACCTGATTACCGTGAACGATTACCTGGCGCGGCGCGATGCGCGTTGGATGGCGCCGATCTTCGATATGCTTGGGCTATCCGTTGGCGTTTTGCAAATGGCGGCGGCAACAGAGAATGGAAAGAAAGCGTTTATTGTTGACTTTGAACGCGAGTCTCCTCATGAAGACCAGCAGTACCTTCGTATGGTGGATCGTGTTGAAGCCTATGCGGCAGATGTCACCTATGGAACGAATGCAGAGTTCGGGTTCGATTACCTGCGCGACAATATGACCATGCGGTTGAGCGATCGTGTACAACGCGGACATCATTACGCCATCATCGACGAAGTGGATAACGTGTTGATCGATGAAGCACGCACGCCGCTCATTATTTCAGGTCCTTCATCAGGCGACCTGGAATGGTATGGCAAAATGGCGCAGATGGTTAAGCAACTCAAGCCCGAAGATTACGAAGTGAACGAAAAAGACCGCAACGTTTCGATCACGGAGATCGGTCTGGCGCGCGTCGAACAGATGTTGGGGCAGCCTCTCATGGACCCTGAAAGACCCGAAGACGTAACACCGGAACAAGCGCGTTTGAGAGGCTACCTTGAGCAGGCTCTACGCGCCCAGTTCCTTTTCAAGCGTAATAAGGAATATCTTGTACAGGGAGGGAAAGTCGTGATCGTGGATGACTTCACGGGCCGTCTCATGCCCGGTCGAAGGTGGAGCGACGGACTGCACCAGGCAGTGGAAGCAAAGGAAGGCGTCAAGATCGAGCCGGAAAATGTCACCTATGCCACCATCACTCTGCAAAACTATTTCCGCATGTATAAAAAACTTTCAGGCATGACTGGTACTGCCCTGACCGAAGCGGAAGAATTCAGCAAAATTTACGACCTTGAAGTTGCGCCCATTCCGCCTAACCTGGAGTATCAGGCATTTGGCAGGGAAGCGCCGCTGGTTGAGATCAAAACCAAGGATGAAGAAGGTTATATCTATTCCTATTTTGCGAGGAGGGATGACCCGGAGCAAAACACCCTCTTCTATCGCCGCAAAGATTATCCCGATATCATCTATAAGACCGTGGAGGCAAAACTTCGCGCCATTGTATTAGAGATCACACGCGAACACGTGCGTGGACGTCCATTGTTGATCGGTACGACCTCGGTCGATTCTTCCGAACTGCTCTCGCGTCACCTCAAACCGGACATTATCCGCCGCCTGCTCCAAATTGCCCTTGTCCGCCGCGTTTGGATGGAAGCGAACGACCGCGAGGAGGATGGGCGTTTGATTCCTGAGTTGGCGCAGTTCAACGAGCCCGTTGAAAAGATCTCGTCCGACACACTTCGTAAATTCATCCAGCCCTTTGGAATCACAACCATCAGCCTTGAAGACCCATCCAACTTTCCCATCATCCTTGATATTCTACGGCTTGAGGAACACGATATAGACCGACTAAAGTTGGTATTACAAGGCGGCGTTCCCCATCAAGTACTTAACGCACGCAAGCACACCGAAGAATCACAGATCATCGCGGGCGCGGGCGCGTTCGGCGCAGTGACGATTGCCACCAACATGGCAGGGCGTGGTGTGGATATTAAACTTGGCGGCGAGCTTGCTGAAGAGGTCATTACAGCAGTCAACCGTGTTTTGCGAAAAGCAGGACATGAAAACCCGTTCGACATGACACCCGAAGAACGACGCCAACACCTGAAAAACGTTGCACCTTCTGACTATGGTATTTATGCAGGCGAAGTCAAACTCTTCCTGCAATATTTTGAGGACATGGAACGCGTCAAGGAACTTGGCGGCTTGCATGTTATTGGCTCCGAACGTCACGAAGCGCGTCGGATTGATAACCAGCTACGCGGTCGCGCCGCACGTCAGGGCGACCCGGGTTCTTCCCGTTTCTATCTCTCGCTCGAAGATGATCTTATGCGTTTGCAAGGCGGCTCACAAGTCAGCGGGCTTATGGAACGCCTGAAAGTGGACGACTCTCTGCCTCTTGAGGTTCGTCTGGTTGGCAATGTCATCGAACAATCCCAACACCGCATCGAAGGCGCGAACTTCGATGTCCGCAAGCACCTGCTCGAATATGACGATGTTCTCAACAAACAACGCGCGCAGATCTATGGTCAACGCGACCGCATCTTCGTCAAGGAAGATTTAAGCGATGATATCCAGGAAATGCTGGAACTGGAAATCAAACAACGCGTGGAAATTGGATTGGCTGACGAAGAGGGTCCCTGGAAGTTGATCGCCTGGCTCGAACAGGTCCAGCCGCCGTTCATGTCTGGGGAGCGCCTCTTCCCCAGCTTTGGTCTGTCTCTATTACTGAAAGAATTATCCAACTCTGACAACCTTCGACCTTCGACTTTAGACTTGATCACCCGCGCGGTGGAAGCAGAGAACGCACACCACTTGAGCGCCATCGAAAATATCATCGAGCGGACGGAGGAAGCCTTTAACACACAAGTCGCATCCCGTGAGGATGTGCTCGACGCGTATTTCGATGGATTACGCGACCTGGAAGAGACCCCGCGTCCACAAAAGATGTTGGAGGAGATCAATGCTCTCGTCGGTATGCAGATCAAACTTAACGGCGAGCAACTGCGGTTATTCGATGAAGATACGTATGAAGCCAGGGAAATGATTAAAAATATTATCAACGCACAACTGACGGGTTTATATGCTTCGCGTTTGATCGCCACCGTACAAAACCGCATCGGCGATTCACTGGGCGATAAATTCCAGGTCTCAAGCTGGGAAGATGCGGCGGATATGATTCAGGAAACCGCGGGCAACGCGCTGGCGCGGCGCAAAGAACAGTTGGTCGGCGAAAACGGACAGGTTGCACGCGACATCGAGAACCTGATCACAACCGATCAGGGTGACACAAATAAACTTAAACTGCTCATTACACTATCCCAGGGCGCGCGCACAGCTTTTGACCAAAAGACACACCGCCAGGTCAAACAAGCCTTCAATCGCTTTAGCTATATCTTCCTGATCGCACAATTGTTGGAAGATGTCACTGCTGAACAATTGACAGAAGATGTACTGACCCATCTCGATGAAGCCGAGGAAGCTCTCGTCTTTGCCATTGGGCAGAGTGAGTACAACCGTCTTTCTGTAAACGCCGCGCGGCTTGCAGATTTTGGCGATGCGGCAAAGAGAGCTTTCGGGGAGGAAAGGCTCAACGAATCAGTGGCAGGCCTGGGTGAGTCTGACCG
Source organism: uncultured Chloroflexia bacterium (assembly GCA_963753655.1). GTDB lineage: Bacteria > Chloroflexota > Anaerolineae > Anaerolineales > Villigracilaceae > Defluviilinea. The sequence goes on along the minus strand of CAVWDB010000006.1, from coordinate 70,920 downwards.
CGAGGCGTTGGTTGAATCCATAGGAAGATATGTACTGAACGAAGTCCGCAGGCAGGTGCTTTTGGCTGCCACCTCTGAATTGTGGGTGGAATATCTGACACGCATTGAAGCCCTAAGGGTTTCGATAGGTCTGGAGGCTTACGCACAACGTGACCCGCTGGTACAATACAAAGCAAGAGCCTCTGAAATGTTCACACAGTTGGTGGAAGATATTCGCAGTCTTGTGATCAATCGGGCTTTTGCCATTCAGCAAAGACCGGTAGAGATCACGCCCGTGGAAACTGCAGATACACCCGCACAGCCCACGCAAGGAACACAAACAACGGGCGAGAAAAAAAAGAAAAGGCGACGCCACTAACCAACCTTAGAAGTATGACAGAACGAGTCACCGCTTCGCTCAACATGTATCGCGTCCTCCCAAAGGTGGAATTACACCGCCACCTGGAAGGCTCTCTGCGATTGGATACCATGCTTGACATTGCACGTCAGCATGGCATGACCATCCCTGCGGATGTGTTGCGGCTGAGCACGCTCGTGCAAGTGCAGGAAGAAGACAAGTTCACCTTCCAAAATTTTCTTTCCAAATTCAATACACTGCGCATGTTCTACCGCTCGCCGGATGTCATCCACCGCATTACGCGCGAAGCCATCGAGGACGCCGCGAAAGATAACGTGAAATATATGGAACTGCGTTTCACACCCGTGGCTTTGAGCCGGGCTGAACGTTTCCCAATGCACGATGTCATTGACTGGGTCATCACCAGCACGAAGGAAGCCGCAGAAAAGCATAACATCAACGTTAAATTGATCGCTTCGGTCAACCGGCATGAAAGCCCCGAACTCGCTGAACAGGTTGCCTGGCTTGCGGCAGAACATATTAATAACGGTCTCGTTGCGCTTGATCTGGCTGGCAACGAAGCCGAGTTCCCATCACAACCTTTCAATGGGATCTTCAAGGAAGCCAAGCAAGCCGGGCTGCATGTGACCATCCATGCAGGAGAATGGGGACCCGCACAGCACATCAAGGAGGCCATAGAGGAACTCGGCGCCGAACGGATCGGGCACGGTGTGCGTGTGCTGGAAGATGCAAGTATCACCGCTCTTGCCAAAGAACGCGGCACAGCCTTTGAAGTTTGCGTCACAAGCAATTATCAATCCGGCGTGGTAGAGTCGCTTGAAATGCACCCGGTGGTAAAGATGTTCGAGAACGGTATTAATGTCACCATTAATACCGACGACCCAAGCATTTCGCGTATCACCCTGAGCAATGAATATTACAATGTTTGCGATGAATTACACATGCCTTTATATACATTAAGAGAACGCATTGTTGCCGCGGCACAGGCTGGCTTTCTGCCGGATGACGAAAAAGTGAAGCTGGTCCAACTGCTCAAAACAGATCTAAAAATGTAAATTACACCCCACGGCAAGGATAGAAAAGGCGCTCCTTTATGTCTTTCGCAAATCTGTGGTGATACATATGCAGGGGCGGGATCTCCAAAGAACCTCGCCCTGCGAGATCACCTCATCAAAGGAGAACCAAATGAACGATTTCTTTACAGCACGTGATACTTTAAAAGTTGGGGACAAAGACTACGTAATCTACCGACTCGACGCATTGGAAAAAGCGGGTCTGACTCAATTGAAGCGGCTCCCGTTTTCGATCCGTATCGTGCTGGAGGCGGCTCTTCGTCAATGCAACGACAAAGAGATCACCCAGAACGATGTGAAAAATATCGCGGCGTGGACGGCTTCCCCTCGCCCTGAGGGAGAGGGGTCAGGGGTGAGGGGAGGACGTCCCGGTATTCCCTTCCTGCCTGCACGCGTTGTCATGCAGGATTTCACCGGTGTGCCAGCAGTGGTAGACCTTGCCGCGATGCGCGCCGCGGTCGCACGTTTAGGTGGCGACCCCAAGACGATCAACCCGCTTGTGCCTGTTGACCTTGTGATCGACCATTCCATTCAAGTGGATTTCTTCGCCACAGCCGAGGCGCTCAACCGCAACACTGAAATGGAATTCCTGCGCAACCGCGAGCGCTACGAGTTCCTCAAATGGGGACAGAAAGCCTTTAAGAATTTCCGGGTTGTCCCGCCCATGACAGGGATCGTCCATCAAGTTAATCTCGAATATCTTGCCGATGTTGTGATGACCAAACAGGCATCCGAGTTTTCGGAGAACTCAGAGGTCCTGGCGTTTCCCGACACCCTCGTTGGCACCGACTCGCATACCACCATGATCAATGGTCTCGGTGTGATCGGCTGGGGCGTAGGCGGCATCGAAGCCGAGGCTGTGATGCTCGGTCAGCCTATGGATATGCTCCTGCCGGATGTGGTCGGTTTCAAATTACATGGACGACTCAAAGAAGGCGTCACTGCAACCGATCTGGTTCTCACCGTAACACAAATGCTCCGCAACAAAGGCGTGGTGGATAAATTCGTTGAGTTCTTCGGCGCTGGTCTTGAAACCATGAGTTTGCCTGACCGCGCCACGATCGGTAACATGGCTCCCGAATACGGCGCCACCATCGGCTACTTCCCTGTCGATAAAGAAACGCTTCGTTACATGCGATTGACAGGTCGCTCCGAAGAAACTGTTGCCTTAACCGAAGCCTACATGCGCGCACAAGGACTTTTCCACGAACCGGGCATGCCTGAACCGGAATACACCGATATGCTCGAACTGGACCTTGGATCTGTGCTACCCTCATTAGCCGGACCCAAACGTCCACAGGACCGTGTGTTAATGTCTGAACTGAAAGAGACATTCAAGAAGGCATTGAGCGCGCCTGTGAAAGAACGTGGCTTTGCACTTAAACCCGAACTGTTAGGTGCTGAAGCAATATTTGGGACAAACGGCGGCTCGATGAAGATGAAGCACGGCGCGGTTGTCATTGCCGCAATCACATCCTGCACAAACACCAGCAACCCGTCGGTGATGGTCGCGGCGGGGCTCGTTGCGAAGAAGGCTGTCGAAAAGGGACTCAACGTCAAGCCGTATGTAAAGACATCCCTTGCGCCCGGTTCACGCGTGGTGACTGAGTATCTCAAACAGGCCAATTTGATCGAGCCGCTTTCACAACTTGGATTCAACGTTATTGCCTACGGATGTACCACCTGTATCGGCAATTCGGGTCCGCTCCCGGCTGAGGTCGCCAAAGCAGTGACCGGGTCCGATCTGGTGGCGGCGGCGGTACTTTCGGGCAATCGAAACTTCGAGGGCAAAGTCCACCCATTGGTGAAGGCAAACTTCCTCGCCAGTCCGCCGCTCGTCGTCGCATATGCCCTGGCCGGCACTGTAGATATTGACCTCGATAAGGAACCGCTTGGAACAGACTCTGAGGGTCAGCCCGTATATCTCAGAGACTTGTGGCCCACTCAGCAGGAGATCAACGAAGTTGCCACGTCAAGCGTTCGAGTTGAGATGTTCCAGGATAAATATGCGGACGTGTTCAGCGGCTCGGATATGTGGAAAGAGATCAAGGTAACCGGTGGCGACTTGTATGAATGGGATGAGGGATCTACGTACATCCATCATCCGCCATATTTTCAGGAAATATCGCTGGAGGTGGGTTCCGTAAAGGATATCAAGTCCGCGCGTGTGCTGGGTTTGTTTGGTGATTCTATTACCACCGACCACATCTCACCCGCTGGTAATATAGCCATAGACAGCCCGGCTGGAAAATATTTGCAGGAACACGACGTGGCTCCGCAATACTTCAATTCGTATGGTTCGCGGCGCGGCAACGACCTTGTCATGGCGCGCGGCACGTTTGCAAATATCCGCTTGAAGAATAACCTGGTCGCGCCCAAAGAAGGCAACTGGACAAAATATCAACCCTCCGGTGAGATCATGTCCATGTATGATGCAGCGATGAAATATAAAGAGGCGGGAATACCCAGCATCATCCTTGCCGGGAAGGAATATGGAACAGGCTCCAGCCGCGACTGGGCGGCGAAGGGACCACTTCTTCAAGGCGTGAAAGCCGTCATTGCCGAAATCGTTCGAACGTATTCATCGTTCGAACCTGGTGGGCATGGGAATCCTGCCTTTAAAATTTACAGAGGGACAAAACGCTGAATCGCTTGGTTTGAAAGGCGATGAAGTTTTCGATATCGAGGGCTTGAGCGACAAAATGGAGCCGAAGTCGATCATGAACGTGAAGGCAACGAAAGCTGACGGTTCGGTCATCCACTTCAAAGCCACCGCCCAATTGAACACCGATGTGGAAGTGAATTACTATCGCAATGGCGGCATTCTCCATACGGTGTTGAGAAATTTGGTGAAGTAGCTTACAAAATAAAGAGACGGTCACCTTGAAGGTGACCGTCTCTTTTTATCAAAACTTCTCAACCCTTCCGAAAAACTCATCCTGTAATCGTTTCGTCTCTGTATCATCCTTGATGGCACGGACGACCTTTGCAAATGCCCGCGCACGCGCATCCAGCCAGCGATTACCCTTTTCAACTGTGGCTAGGGATGCCATCGCCGCAATAGTGACTCGGGAAATCGGCATACCACCAGACCCCCACATCTACCCCCAGGTCTCGAAGGTGTTGCAATCGTCCAAGCGGCATACCCTCGCCGTCTGTGGGTAAAGCATCACTCTTCACAAGATCGGGACGGATCGCCATCATGGCGCTCGTCTCCTTTTCACCTGCGTGACCATCAACGGTCGTCTCCCACAACGCCTTGACCATCGCTTCGTCTTCTTCGCTGAATTCTGGCGTGACAACATAAACGACATAATCACGTGGGTTTGCCAGTTGAATCTGAGTGAAGTAATGAATGAGACTATCGTTACCGCCATGCGCATTGACAAGGACGATCTTTTTGAGTCCGTTGCGCGCGATCTCGCGGCAGGTATTCTCCAACAGACGAATCGTCAACTCAGGTTCGATACCGATACAGCCCGGGTAATGACGCGCCTCCAGGATTTGGGTGAAGATGTAATCCGGGAAAACGATTGCGGGTTCCAGCGCCGCAGTACGGTTACACACTTCCCGCCCGATGAACATGTCCGTGGCTAAGGGCAGGTGACGCCCGTGCCGCTCAACACAGGACAAGGGCAGAAGGCATACGCCCTCCGCTTTTTGAACCGCCTCAGGGAAAAGATCGCTTGTCAATTCATCCCAACGCATAATAAACTCCTTTTGTAATTTATTTCTCCCACTATACAACAAATCGAATTAAGGAGTTAACAATTCCAATAAACCTGTTGGATATAAAATGGATTTTCCTTCTCCGAACTCATCCAGACTCTTCCACATCGCACGGATGACTTCCCCGTTCGCCTCTTCCCCTACGATCACAGCCTGCTCATACAACCCAGACTCGGTCAACGCTCCATCATAGATCATCACGATCTCGTGACCCGCAGTGCCATTGAAGGTAAAGATATTCTCCAACGTGCCAAGATATCGAACTTCCCCAACATTTACATTGATCTCCTCCATCAATTCGCGCCGGATGGTATCTTCAGCTTTTTCGCCAAACTCGATCCCGCCCCCCAGCGGACGATAGAAGGTCTGTTTTTTGACTGGATCATATCCTTCATTGACAAGGATACAGTTTTGATTACGGAACACACAAATTGCTAATGGACGGATTCTTTTCTTTTTCATGTTCCCTCAAAAAATTGTAGGGGCGGAGCAATGCTCCGCCCCTACGGGTATTACAACGAAATTAACTCAGGCTGCATGTGCAGAATTCGCCTGCATGGACCACGGTCCCGTCCACGTAACGGTGACAGGAACGATTTTGCCCTTCAAATCATCTTCTGATTCAACAAAGACAAGTTTGTTCGTCGGAGTTCTGCCGCGCCAGCGTCCTTTTACTTTTTCTTCGAACAACACATCCACAGTTTGACCGAGATATTTCTTGTTGATCTCGGCAACGATCCCTTCCTGTAGATCATCGAGCAGATGCAGGCGGCGCATCTTTTCTTCTTCAGGAACGTTATCATCCATGCGGCGGGTGGCGACGGTACCCTCTCTCAGCGAGTAGCGGGCTAAATGTGCCACATCAAGCCGAAGGTCGGAGAGGACGCGATACGTCTCCATAAATTGTTCCTCGGTCTCGCCGGGGAATCCAACGATAATATCCGTTGCGATGGAACAATCCGGTATCTTGCCCCGGATCATTGCGATGAGGTCACGATAATCCTGCTGGGTGTAGCCGCGCTTCATATTGAGAAGCACTTCGTCATCACCCGCTTGAATGGGGACTTCGATATGCGGCATCACTTTGGGAAGTTCGGCAATCGTATCCATAAGTTCTTCGGTGAAATAATTGGGATGCGATGTGAGGAAACGAATACGCTCGATGCCATCCACATCATGGATGATGCGCAGGAGTGCCGCGAGATTGGGACCACGCGTGCCCGTCAGGGTATCGGGAATATCCTTGCCATAGCGGTCCACAATCTGACCGAGGAGCGTTACTTCCTTGACGCCCTGCTTCGCCAACGAGCGGATCTCCGCCACCACATCGCCAACGGGACGTGAACGCTCGCCGCCGCGCTTGGAGGGGATGATGCAGAACGTGCAGGCATGTGAACAACCATAAACGATCGGCACATGCGCGCTGATGAGTTTGTTCTGCTCGGCAACCGGCAGGATGAGTTCTTCATCCATCATCAGGAAGCGGCGCGTGGTTTCAGAGTCTTCGATGGAATGAATTTCGCCCTGCGTGAGATGCGAGATCAGCGGACCCGGGTCGGAGGGCGGCGAGAACACATCCACATAGGGAAGTTTCTCGCGCAGTTTCTCCGCGCCGCGCACACCGACCATACAACCCATCAAGTTGATGACGAGATTCGGGTTTTTCTTCTTGAGCGGGGAAAGCGAAGTCAACCGCCCCATCGCCTTGTCTTCGGCAGATTGGCGCACGACACAGGTGTTTAAAACAATAACGTCCGCTTCTTCGATGGTTTCAGTAAGGGTGTAGCCCAGATGCTCCAACGACGAGCCAACCCGCTGTGAGTCGGCGACGTTCATTTGGCAGCCTTCGGTCCAGATATGGTATTTCATCCTGCTCCTTGCTAAAGTTACGAGTCTGCACGTTGTAAAACGCTGGACTTCGTAGGGTCGGAATTATACCAAGAGTGGTCAGGATTATGGATGAACGACTTTCAACCCCAAATACTTTTCATATCCATCAAAATCGCTGTCGTTGTGCAGTAATTGATGATCGTTCTCAATGCAATACGTGGCGATGAGACTATCAATCGTTTTGCGGACAGTCATCCCCTTTCCCCGCAGAAAGCGATAGTTTCTGGCGCTTTGTACCGCCAGTGAAGTGTTGACCATATTCGCTTGCATATATTTCCCCAATGCGCGGCGGACTTTCTCAAAATCGGGGTCGTGCCGAAAGCCTTGTAAAACTTCCGCCAATATTAAGATCTCCAATGAGAATGGGAGTTTGATCCAAAACGGCATACAGGTAATCGGTTTGCGGATTTTCAATTCCGTTGAAATAATCCACCCAGACAGATGTATCCACAACCAGCATATCTAATTTACCGAGATGCGAGACTGGCGCTGGTTATCAAGATTCCCATCCCAGGGGAACTTGCCGCGCATCAAGCGGACTTGCGCCTGTTCGCTCAAAAGGATCAACAACTTCAACGCTTCATGTACCACCTCGCGCTTGGTTTTGATGCCTGTCAACTTTAGTGCGCGCTCGACAAGCTTATCGTCGAGCACAATATTAGTTCGCATTTTTACCTCATTTTCGTGTGTATAACTTCCGATAATAATGTGTATTATACTCCAATTATGTCCACTGCACTTTTTGGAATTTGCCTGGCTAACAAAATAAACCTCCGAGTTTTTTGAAAACTCGGAGGTTTTGTTTTTGGCATCCTTCGGTCCAGATATGGTATTTCATAGTGGGCGGAATTATACCAAGTGTGGTCGGGATTTTTATTCATTGCGAGGACTACTCATTCGCACTGCGGAGAACCTGACTATAAAGGGCATCGCTCATATGAAACCCTTCCGATTGCAAATGGTCCAGCAGAGGCTTGAGTTCTGTCACAATACCCTTTTCTTTCGCGATAAGCAGGATGCCCAGCGTGCCTATACATTGCAACCCAATAGAACGGGCTTTCCGTGTGGCGGCACGTTCATCAAGGAATAGCAACACAGCTTGATGTTCTTCAGCAAGGACGATGGCTTCGCTTTCCCCGGCGTCGAGCTCCTCCCTAAGCAATTGTACGGCAAGCGTATCTTTCACTTCTTCGAGGACAATCCAATCTGCGTTGTCGAGCGCCGCCGCGCTGGTTTCGTCGCGTATCTCGGCTTGAACGGCGGGAGGAATCAATACCTGACCGAAAAGCCTGCGCAGAATATCAATTTGACCGATATGCGCCAAGGCAATGATCGGTCCGGTATCGGAGACGACTTTAGGCATTACCAGTATCGGGACGCCAATTTCCGGCGATACGGGTTTCCTCTTCCCATTCTTCGGGCGTCAGTCGAAAATAATCCAATCCCCGGCGCGCGAGGAGCGCGACAAAACCGCGTTTCGTCAATTGCAATAGTTCGGCGGCTTTACCGCCGGAAATACGCCCTTCCTGATATAACCCCAACAGGATAAATTCCCTGACAGTTTCACCTGCCTGCGATTTATTTCCAAGAAGTGTCAGGATGTCTTTTGGAAGCGCGATTTCCAACAAAGCGGTGTCGGTCATGATAAAAAATCCTTTCCTTGTTCCTGAGCGATGGGTCGAATTATATCATTGGCATACTCTGTAAAACAAACCACGTTTCCTCATTAGAACAAAATGCCGCATCACTGCGGCTTCAGTTTTACCAAAATTGGACAGCAGCTAGTAACCTAGCGGATAACGGTTCAAGTCCTATTGAAGTACATTTTGATGATGTAAATCATGATCTCTTCTAATACTAAATTAGAAGGGAAAATCATCTAGGTTATTTTCATCGTCCCTATTCAAATCTTTTTTTTCAAACGAGCCTTCAAGAAGGTCTACTAATAATTGAACCTTACCAAACAGTTCATCATAGGTAACTATATCAATATCTTTTAGGTGAGATCGAAATAGGTCTAAAGACTTTTTCTTTCTCTGTGACTGGCTAATTTCTCTTGAATAATTTCCAATAATCACAACACAGGTAGGTTCGAAAGCTTCCCCAACATCAACATCCCCCCCTAGAAATAATTTTTGATACTCATTTTGCAAATTACTCTTATAGTTTGCTACCTGAACTACAGCTCCCGAAAGCTCAGCGGAAATGCTAAAGTTGCCTCTATATTGTCTACCCAACAAATCGGTTTTTGGTGTTTTTATTTCTATTAACACTGCATTCTTGCTGATGGCATTCTTGGCTAGAAAATCCACTATATTGCCACTTTTGTTGGAAATGTTTTTGCCCCCAACATATGCTTTTTCCTCAACCACAATAACTGGATAAGCAAAAACCTGTGACAAGACAAAAGAATTTTCTTCTAGGGTGTTTTGCCAAAATTCTTCATCAGAATTTTCCATGTTTGCTTCCCATGTTTGTAAGCTTGATTTAAGTGCTGAAAGACCAACGACACTTCTTATTTGTTGTAAATTGGTTACATTCAACTTTTCCAGTTCGTTCAAAATTTGATTTGGGGTATTTGACGATGATAACCACTTCAACAGTCTAGAAAACAAGGTTACAACGTCTTCTATTTCTTTATCAAACAGATGATGTAACTCGTCCTCACTAGCGGCTAGCAAAGCTCCCAGACCCTGATCTATCTTTATATACTGTGCTTCGCCAGAAGGTATCCCACCTTGATGAAAGATTTTATATAAACTTCCTAATTGTTTATATAATTCTAAAACCTCAACACCTTTTAATTCTAGCTTCACCCATTCAGAATTCTTTAGTTTACTTAATGGTAACTCGTTATAATCCTCCCATTTTCCCTTTACACCCTTTTTCTGAAAAATAAAAGTACCCTTAACTGCTGCCTCATGCTCCTTCGCATTTTCAATAATCAGTGGTCGAAATATAAGCCGGGTAGTATTCGTTAACCTCAATAAAATATCATCTGTTGTTGCAGAAGATCTCGATGTAGATTTTATTTTAATACTTTCCATTCCCATGCCCTCCTAAGCAAACCATAAATTACACTTTACATTTTCTATTATTATGTAGATTGTTGATTGAGTATGTAAGCTTCTAGCTTTATGACGGTTTCATCAATTGCAGATATAACTCTATCAATTCTCATTTTATCTTGTTCTAACGGAGCAAGATCATTTGCCAATTTTGTTCGCCGGTTATCTCTTGATGTAGACTGAATTGAACGAGCTAAGCCTATAAGTGCGCCTCTACCTTTGATCATTGAACCACGAGTTCTTACTTCTTGTGTATATTCAGCCCGCAATTGTTTTTGTTGATTTGTTACTACCCTTTTAGCAAGTGCATATTCCTTTTTCTTAATTTTCAATTCTTTTATAGCAAGCTTTGCTTCAGCAATCGAATTAGCTGTTACATGTATATTAGAATCAGTAAACTGGACTAGTTGAGTGGAAGAATTTTGCATATCATCTCTCTCCTTTTAGTCGCATACTTTTGATAATAGCGATAATCACAAACTTCTTTCTTTTATATTTCCAAGTTTATCTATTTCCCGTACAGCTACAATTTTACACCAACCAGCAGAAAGCTCCCCGCAATCACAGATTCAATCCGTGATTGCGGGGAGCTTAATCTTTTTCAACGCATCTGGCTCGACGTTTAAATTTTATATTTATGGCGTCCAGCCCGGCGAGTTGCAGGTGTCCATATCCCCGCTCTGCAGACCGTCCTTGAGCGCCAACTGCCGCTGCTCGGACGATCCATGGGTCCACGACTCGGGTGAGACGTAGCCCTGTGTCTCGCGCTGGATGCGGTCATCACCCACGGAAGCGGCGGCGTCCAGAGCTTGGACGATGTCCTGATCCGTTACCTGCGTCAGGTAACCGGTCTCGGTGGCGTGGAATGCCCAAACGCCGGCCAGGCAGTCCGCCTGGAGTTCCGTCATGACTGCATCGCTCTCTGGCCCTGTGACGTTTGAACTGCCCGACAGTAGACCCAGCAGGTTCTGCACGTGATGTCCGTACTCATGCGCAAGCACATACGCCTCGGCGAACGGACCGCCCTGAGCGCCAAAGCGCGTCTGTAGTTCGTTGAAGAAGTCGAGGTCCAGATAAACCTTCTGGTCGCTTGGACAGTAGAACGGACCCATTGCGGCGCTGGCGTATCCACAAGCGGCATCCGTTGCGCCCGTGAAAAGGACTGTATCAGCCTCTGTGTACTGTCCCCCGCGGCTGGCAAATTCGTCGGTCCAAAAAGATTGGATGCTGTTGACGAAGCCGACAATGCGGCAGTCCTCGCTGGTATTTGCGTCTACTCCCGTCTGGCATTGCGCCTGCAAGTCATAAACATCGCCAGCGCTTTCAGTTGAAAATGGTACCTGCTGCCCGGGATCACTACTATTCGTCAGGTCAGTAAGGTTCACGCCCAGCAGCATTGCCACTATCGTGACGATCAGGGCAAGTCCTCCGCCTCCAAAAGCGATGGCGGTCCCTCTTCCCCGGCCACGCCGGTCCTCCACCTGGGATGGATCCAAACGGGATTTATTGTTGAATGACATTTTTTCATCCTTTCATCTGAGCTTCTCCAGCGTGCGAAACTGACACACCGAAGCTGGAGATTGTTATGAACTACTGTTTAATGAGTTGTGCCTTTGATGCGCACAGATTTGATCTCATGCAAAAGTGTTGCGCGTTTGGCTCGAACTATTCTACAAGCCTTGAATTCATCATACGCCGAACGCTCCCCGGAAGCACCCATCGACTGGGGAGTGTTGAACTCCGCCACTTGGGGGAGTTTGCCAATGGATGTCATTCAACGCATTGGTTCTTTAGTTAGGAAGTCCCATAAAACATTAATCTCGCGTTAGTAAAACCGTCAAAAGTGGCCGCAGCAGGATTCGAACCTGCAACCAAGAGATTTTTAGCTCAAACCCTGTACAGCTATAATTTTACCCGGACTTGAAGAAAGCAACAGTAAAAGCTTCTCTTTTTTTTAGCACGAGCGGTTCGCATTGATATATACCTATGGTAAAATCTTGTCCGCCTCCCAAAAAGAATTGGGATCCCATGGAGGGATGGCCGAGCGGCTGAAGGCGCATGTCTTGAAAACATGTTTGGGTCACACCAACGTGGGTTCGAATCCCACTCCCTCCGCTGAGGGTTGCATGTTAGAATACCGAATGTCTGAAGGTTTATTTAGCACGAGTTGCACCCTCAACTTGAAACCTTCAAACTGAATAAACGGGGAGGTGCCAGAGTGGCTGAATGGGCTCGCCTGCTAAGTGAGTGCTGGGTTAAACCAGTCGCGGGTTCGAATCCCGCCCTCCCCGCCACAATGAAAAAACGCGTCGCTCCCTATGGAGCGCGTTTTGTTTTTTTTACTGCACAAAGAAAATTTATTCAAGACTTAGCTTCATCCCCACATGTGACTTTTTGAATCCGAGTCTTTCGTAAAAGCGGTGCGCATCTTCCCTGGACCTGTGAGTCGTCAACTGGACGAGATGCGCATTTCTTCCCCGGGCTCGTTCAATCGTCCATTTCATCATTTCACTTCCAATCCCTTGATTTTGAAACCTCCTGTCTACGCGCACAGACTCGACTTGTGCACGCAACCCGCCTTGATAACTGATGGATGGAATAAAGATCAGATGCAAAGTCCCGATCACCTCCCCGTTCAACTCGGCGACGATCAATTCGTGGTTCGTGTCGTTGTCAATTTGTTCAAATGCGGCGAAATAAGAATCGGGTAATGATTCTTCGAACTTTTCACGCCGGCTTCCCAAATCATCATTTGCCAGCATTCTAACGATGGGAGACAGGTCTTCAGGCCTTGCCAGGCGAAAGATAACCTCGCTCATTCGCCAACGATTTGTTTGGTCAATTCGGCATATTCAGGATGCCTGCGAATGTATGCCGCCGCGTATGAACACATGGGAATCACGCGCAAGGATTTCTCTTTGGCATACTGAAGTGCCGCTTCAACAATTTTTCCTGCTACTGCCTGCCCTCTCAATTCAGGGTGTACACCCACATGGGTGATGACAAAATTCTTCCCATCCTGTATGTAATCCAATTTCGAGAGCTTCTCATTGATCCATGTTTCAAAACGGTTTTCGGATGGATTATGGGTCACTTGAATTTTTTCCAAATCAATATCCATTGTTTACTCCTTCTGCTTTTCTCTTGCAAACACCGCAACATATTCCATAATGATCTTCAACGCCGCAAAGATTGTCGCCTCGGATGGGTCAAGCGGCGGCGCAACTTCAACCAGATCCAGCCCGACCAGCGGCAATCCCTGCAAGGACTTGATAAGTGTAATCACATCACGAGTGGTCAATCCACCTGCATCTGGAATCCCGGTGCCTGGGGCAAAGGCAGGGTCGAGACAATCAATGTCCAGTGAAATATGGACGGCATCGCAATCGCTCAACTTACTGTAAATACTGGAAGTGATCCGCTTCATACCGCGCTCGGCAACCTCTGCGGCGGTATAGATATTGAGTCCGCCGTTTTCGATCAAATCAATTTCCTGGTCTTCCCATGAACGCAAACCAACCAGGCAAACATCCTCCGGATTATAGCCAGCCTCAAGCGCGTGGCGCAATACACAAGCATGTGAGAACTTGGAACCAGTGAACACGTCACACAAATCAGGATGCGCATCCACCCACAGCAAGCCCAATCTTTGATCTTTATATCTTTCACGTTGCGCCTGCAAGACCGGGATGCTAATGGAATGGTCGCCGCCGAGGATGAGCGGCACATTAGGTAGAGCCGCTACCCTTTGGCGAACCGGTTCAAAGCTTGCACTGAGCGAAGTCGAAGTGTCCAATTCTTGATTCGCAATGGGGATATCTCCCAAATCTGCGATGCGGATGTCTCCAAGCCGGGTGCGGTCTTCGCTAAAGGGAGTCAGGTGCGTAGACCAGAAACGGATCCGCTCGGGGGCAAGTGCGGCGCCTTTCCGTGCACAGGCGGCTCCATCAAAAGGGATTCCTATAACCGAAAAGTCGGCGTCAGCGGGCAACAGGTCAGGGCGATGCAGATCAGCCCAAAGTCCATGAGTTGAAGCGGGATCGGTCATAAGCACTCCTTTTTGACAATTGTATATTAAAACAAAAACGGACAGCGAGTGACTCGCTGTCCATATCCGAAAGGAAAATACTTATTTCGAGTTGATGAATGCGATCAACGCCTCGATCTCAGCATCAGAGAGATTCAGGTTGGGCATCTGCGTATCCGCTTTCACCAGCGTGGGGTCTTTCAACCGCAGACGCAACACTTCCGAGCCGGCAGAGAATTTTGATAGATTTGGCGCACCCATTTCGATGGTCCAGTAATCAGAAGAAGCTGCTTTACTATTGACATGACAGGTGATGCACCCTTTGGCGATGAATAATTCCCGACCCAACTCAACTTGTGAGACAGACGAATCATCCAGGACAGATGACTTGCTCTGCGCTTCCGCCTTCGGGATGGCTGATCCTGTTATGAACGAACCAATACCAATCAATAGACAGGCAACCGTCAAACCAACAGCCAAACGACTCCGACGACGGTACGCTACCACCAATCCAAAAAGTCCGATGGCAATCGCCAACATGCGGATAATTAACAGGGTGGAAATAGGAGAAGCTGCCGGACTATTTCTTACGAGAGGTTGACCAGTAGATGCAACGACATTCAAAGTCGGCATGGATTGTTTCATGGTGAAAGCTTCAATAGTCCAATTCCAATCTCCTTCCTGTGGAAATGTGAGAGTCGCCGTGTAATGCCCGATCACACCTTCGGCTTTGGCATACACATCGAACTGCGTATCGCCATTCAAAGTCGCTGTGATCTTGGGGTACAAACCTTCCATAGGCGTTCTGCCATGTTGGCGTACCATGAATCCAATTGTCAAAGGCTGACCCGCGACAACATTGGCAGGCAGCTCATCCAAGGTGATAACTGCCCAGCCTCCGGCAAAAACAGGGATGGCAAATACCAGAGACAGTAAGAAAGCAAAACCAAATGCAATTCGAAATCGAGAGAACATATCAGACTCCTTTAACAGAATTATTAAGTGGAAAGTTTACGCCGCCAATAGATAGACCCTAAAACAATAAAAAATAAGCCCGCTATTACAGCAAGGATAATTGTGATGGGTGAGGCTTGAGGAATCTGTGTATTGGGCTGAGTCTGTTCGACAGACTTCACAGGCTCTGGTTGTGCAGCGGGCGCAATGTTCGTTATCGGTATGGACAGCGCGGTTTGAAAAGGCTTGAGAATATCAGGATTGGCCTTATACCATTTGCCATCATACTCAGAGTCACCGTTGACAATGCCGTCATAGAACACAAAACCAATCTGTGGATAATAATGCAATTGGTCAAAAGCGGATTCACGGCCGCCATCCACATAGTAACGCGTGATCTCATAACCTTCACCGGGGTTTTGCGGTGCAGCAGTCTTGTCATTGTAAAAATCAGCAAACGCAAAGAAATCGGCGGTTAATAGCTGGTCAGTGCTGCGAACAGCATCATTTATGTTTGGACCCACAATGGTGATGAATGCGTAACTTCCTTTGGCAAAGACCGTTATGGAAGCAATTAACGCAACCAGTGCAGCCAGTCCAAGTGCAATTCGGATACGTGAAAACATTCATGCCTCCTTTGGCGTATACAGTTTCTACTTGTGTACACCACTCAGGGAGGTTGGGTTCCATAGATCAGCGGATTGGCTCCAGAGATTCTGCGATTTTGAGTGCTTCTTCCAAGTCCATATCCGTTTCGAGACGATAAGTAACATCGCCATCTGACCAAATCAGCACGTGACCCTCGATCAACCGCGTGAATTGAATATCACCATTGCGCAAAAACAAGGGATAGGGTCCCACCGCCCAAATGGCGCGTTGACCATTGACTTGCGTTTCTTCGATCACGACAGGTTCCATCTTGTTGATCGCCCAACTCCCGGATGGGATGAAGTGAAGGCTTATGATCACATTTTCAGGACTCGATGGATCGGTCCAAACTAAGATGGTCATTGCTCCCTCTGCATCCTGGACATAAACATGGTCCGGCTGACCCAATTCCGTGGGGTAGGTTGGGAGTAAAATTTGATAATCAGCAATCTGCTGTGCGTTTGCAAGCGTCGTTCTACCAGCAATTTCATCGAGCAAGGGAATCAGGGATGCCTCGGGAGTGGCAACCGGCGGCGTGACAGTGCGGATGGCTTCGGGTGTCGGTTGGACGGAGCGCGGGAAGATTTGCACAACTCCAATCTGGATGAACTCAATGATCGCGGCGCGGACAGGGGGAATGAGAGCAAGGCTTGAGATAAGCATCAGCAGGATGGTCAGCGACCAGACCAACTTCCGGGAAAAGAAGCGTGTACTCCCCTCACCCCTAGCCCCTCTCCCATAGGGAGAGGGGAACGTATGGATGCGCGTCATCATACTTCCGGCAATGTCAGGCGTGCGCGGGTATTCCATCCCGGATGCAATGGCGCGTAATTGATTCTCAAATTCCATATCGGTCATGACTCATGTCCTTCAGCAAGCACAGGAAAATCCTGCTTGATCACTTTTCGCAATTTTTCGAGCGCGCGACTCAACCGTGACTTGACTGTGCCTTCTGCGACGTTTAACACTTCAGCCGTTTCAGTGACCGACATGTCAAGGAAATATCGCAAATATACGATCTGCTGGTCGGCAATATTCAGGGTTTGCACCGCTTTCCACAAGGCATTGGATTCTGCATGTTGCACATTTTTTTCTTCAACGCTGGCAGGCGCAGGTTCGTATCGAAAAGCTCGCATCAACGCCGATACATACCGCCCGGCAGAACGGCGTCGGTTACTCGCCAGATTGGATGTAATGCTCAACAGCCATGGGCGGAGAGGGCGCGTGTCATCAAACCGCTTGAGATATTTCCAAGCGCGTAAAAAGGTTTCCTGAGCAACATCTTCCGCGTCATCAGGGTCGCCCAGGAGCAGATACGCCAGCCGGAAAACCGCCTCCTGATGCGTAAGTAACAACGGTTCCAAAGCCGTCGCGTCGCCGTTTGCGGCGCGGCGTATCAGGGCGGATTCATCCAAATGGTCTCTCCGGAGAGGTCATGATCTATATGTTATACACCGGGAACAAGTTTGAGGTTCCATCTTCCTGGCGCGTAGTCTAAAGGGACATTGACCCGCTTTTTGTTTGCTCTTACAATACCATCATGAAAATAATGTCAGCTGGGTTTTTCAGACCAGATCATGATCCTCCACGAAACAGCTTCCTGGGACTTGTCCACTTATTTTTGTCCAACCTTTAGAAATCCGGAGGAAATATGCCTACACCTTTTGTATCAAAACGTGCCCCCATCTACGCAGACGTTCCCGATGAAAAGTGGAACGACTGGCGCTGGCAGTTAAGCCATCGCTTGAATTCTGCCGAAGAAATCGAAAAAGTTTTACCGCTTACCGATTCAGAACGCAAAGCGCTTAACACCAGTGGTTTGTTCCGCGTGGATATTACGCCCTACTTCATTTCATTGATCGACCCGAACGACCCTGATGACCCAACCCGCAAACAGATCATCCCATTGGCGGAGGAAATGCAATCCTTCACCGCCATGATGGAAGACTCACTTGCGGAAGACCGCCACTCTCCCGTACCCGGGCTGGTTCATCGGTATCCTGATAGAGTCCTCATGCTGGTAACGACTCAATGCGCCTCGTACTGCCGCTATTGCACACGCTCGCGCATCGTCGGCGATCCCGGGCAGACGTTCAACCGTCAGGAGTTCGAGATGCAGATCGAGTATCTCAAACGGACTCCACAGGTACGCGACGTTCTGCTTTCTGGCGGTGACCCGCTTGTACTGGCACCCAAAATTTTGGAGGAATTGCTTGGTCGCTTGCGTGAAATCCCACATATCGAAATTATCCGTATCGGTTCGCGCGTGCCAGTTTTCATGCCCATGCGCGTCACACAAGAATTGTGTGATATGCTCGCCAAGTTCCACCCCCTATGGCTTAATATCCACGTGAATCACTCGAACGAAATTTCGCTGGAACTGGAACAAGCCTGTGACCGTCTTACACGAGCAGGTATTCCGCTTGGCAACCAGTCTGTGCTGTTGGCAGGCGTGAATGACAACGTTCACATCCAGCGCAAACTCGTGCAGGATTTGGTCCGCATTCGCGTGCGCCCCTACTATCTCTATCAATGCGACCTGGTTGAAGGCGCGGGACACTTCCGCACACCGGTCGCAAAAGGCATCGAGATCATGGAAGGCTTGCGCGGACACACGTCCGGTTATGCTGTTCCGCAATATATTGTGGATGCTCCTGGCGGCGGCGGAAAGATTCCCGTCATGCCGAACTACTTGTTGAGCATGTCGGATCACAAAGTCATATTGCGCAACTATGAAGGTTATGTAACCACCTACGAGGAACCCACCGACTACCTGCCCAGTGACGCCGCCAAGTTCAAAGGCGAGAAACGACCGGAGCCGGGTCAATCCGGTGTGCACGGTCTACTCGAAGGCGAAGAGATGTTCATCAAGCCGGAAGGCTTTGATGAGACACATGATCGTCACGGTATTCAACACCGCCTTAAAGATGAAAAGAAGTGGCAGCCACTCGGCATCGGAGATGGCTCTACAAAATCAAACGACAAATAAGGAATAAATGATGAAGGAGAAAAGAATGAAACCAACCAAGAATAAAGCCCTGTTCTCTGTAATGGCGGTGATCCTCCTGCTCAACGCCTGTGTGCCCGCTACACAACCACAACCAACACAAAACCCTGATGACATTGCCAACCAGGTGGCGACCTCTGTCGCATTGACCGTTGCCGCACAAAACACACAGACAGCCGCTGCAGAACCGGTTGAACCTCCCGCGACAAACACTCCGCTTCCGACTCAGACCGAGGTTGGTCTCCCCTCTCCAACTCCCATCATCCCAACAGCCACTCCCTTCGAGATCGTGCCTCCCACAACCGTTCCAAGTGGCGGCGGTGGCAGTGTTGTGAAGGCAGATTACGCCTGTAGCTTTTACGATCCTCGTCCCGCAGCAAAGAAAATCTATGACAATAAGCTCTTCAAACCGAACGATTCATTCGATATCAAGTGGAAGATTGTCAATACAGGCACAAAGTCCTGGGTGGCAGGATTGGACTTAAAATATTTTGGCGGGACGAAAATGACGAGTGTCACACGTGTTGAACTCCCCGCTATGGCTCCGGGCGATCAGTATGAAGTTGACCTTCGATGCAAATGCCCCCGCAACAGATGGAACCTACGTAATGACCTGGACGATTGACGGTCAGATCTGTTATCCCTATGTTGCGATCATCGTGGAAAAATAGCGCAAGCGAAACTCGCTGGAATCCAGGTGTGAGAAAAATCATGTCGAACCGTGCCGTAAAAGTTTTTTTCTGGTTCACAATCCTTACTGTGATCATGGCATGTGTTCCTACTTTTTCTGCCTCACCCACGATCCCCACGCTGGACCCGGGAGCGATCAACACCTACATTGCGCAGACAGCCAATGCCGCATCCACACAAACCTTTGCAGCTCTGCCTACGTCCACATCTACGGAGACACTTACACCCACACCCCGAAACACAGATACACCCGAACCCACTGCAACCAACACTGTGATCTTTATATTTTCCACCCCAACAGCTTCCCTCATCCCAACCTTTACAGGCATCAACGACGCAACTGTAAAAAAAGATTATGCCTGCATACCTTTTAGCGTCAATCCTGTAAATGGGACAAGTTTCGATCCTACGCGTTAGTTTTAGTGCAACGTGGAAGATCAAAAATAACGGCAGGAAGGAATGGGACCGAAAAAACGTGGATTATATTTACCAAAGTGGCGACAAGTTGCATAAAATATCCGGGTACGATCTCAGTAAATCAGTTCCGGTTGGCGCTACTACGGATATTGTTGTGGATATGGAAGCCCCGAAAACCCCCGGTACCTACACCACTTATTGGACATTAAAAAAAGGCGAAGATGAGTTTTGCAAAGTAAGTCTTTCCATTGTGGTAAAAGAAGAACCTCCTGCAGAACCATCCGCAACACCAACTCCATAAGAACGAAACAGCGGTGAGCACTATGAAATTGCACTTGACGTAACCGCGTCATCAAGAGGTTTTCCAAGCGCTGCCTAGGCCAGTGACAGTCAATCCTGAGACCCGTATGCCGCGATCAATGTAGAAAAATAAAAACCACCGAATGGCATTCGTTAAGCGCAGATGATGGAGGAAAAATGTCGAGCCGCAAAACACAAATCCTGATATGGTTCACAGCCCTTGCAGTAGTCATGGCATGTGTTCCCGTTCTCTCCGCCCCGCCCCCCGCCCCCACACTGGACTCGGGAGCCATTAACACCTACATTGTGGAAACCGCGCATGCCGCATCCACGCAAACCGTCCAGGCAATTCCCACGTCCACACACTACAGCGACATTCACCTCCACTCCTCGATCTACAAAAACACCTGAACCCACGGCTACCAATACCTTTATCTGGATCGTGAAGTCACCGACCAACCCGGTCAGCGCCTCATTGACCGCCGCTGCCCTAACAAGCAGCGAAAAATATGCCTGCCTGCCCATTGACCAGGACCCCAGTAACTGGGCAAGTTTTCCTCCGCGACAAAACTTTGATGCAACATGGCGGGTAAAAAATATTGGCAAAAAAGCGTGGGGGAAAGAGGATGTTGATTTCGTCTACTCCAGTGGCGACAAATTCTATAAGTCGTCGGGATATGATTTCAAGGCAACCATTAATCCCGGTGTAACAGGCGACCTTACTGTAAAGATGCAATCCCCGAAAAAACCCGGGAATTACACCACCATCTGGGCAATCAGGATCGGCTCGAATGAGTTTTGTAAACTAAGGTTGAGCATTGTTGTAAAACCAGCAAATTAGAGAATAAAAAAGCAAAGACTGCTCGGTGTTGCGAGCAGCCTTTGCTTTTTAAATCCCGTACCCACCTCATGATTACAACTTTTAACCCCTCAACTTCGCGCCGACCTCATGCTCCAGCCGTTTGACGATCTTCTTGCGGATCGCGGCGGCATCGGCGTCCGTCATTGTTTTATCGGATTGATAGGTGAGACTATAAGCCAAAGACTTTTTACCCGGGCCGATCTTTTCGTCACGATAGACATCGAACAATTTGACGTTCGTCAGCACCCTGCCGCCGGTCTGACGGATCAACGCTTCCACCTGGGACGCCGGAACTGCTTCATCCAAAATGACCGCTATATCCTCGAGGACAGGGGGAACATCCGCAACGGGTTTGATGCCATACGTTGGTGAGACGGAGCGTAACACGTCGAGATCGAACTCTGCCGCAAGGACAGGGGCATCGCCAACTTCATATTTATCCTTCACCAATGGATGCAATTCGCCGAACACACCTACAACTTTATCATTGATCGTTATTTGCGCGGTTTTGCCAGGATGCAGGTATGGGACAGAGTCGGTCTGGGGCGTAGAGGACGTCCGTGTAGTGGAGTCCGCTCAAAAGGAGTTCGATGCGTCCCTTCATGTCGAAGAAGTCAAGATGCGGAGAGTCCTTAACATCCCAAGCCAGCGCTTGTCGTAATCCAGTCATCACAAGGACAAGTTTACGCGGCTCATTGGGCAATTCATTTTTGACAGGCTCGAACACGGGACCGATCTCAAACAGGGCAATGGATTCGGCGCGCGCATTCTTTTCAACGGACTCGAGCGCAGAGGCAAGCAGACTGCGGCGCATGACACGGCGTTCAGGCGCAGTGGGATTTGCAATGACAACATACTCATCATGACTGCACGACACGGCTTTCGCGCTCGGGTGAGGTCATGCGATAACTGACGATCTCCTGCAAACCGAGGCTGACGAGAAGATCACGCACATGCTCCTCCCACTCATGAACAGGATTGCCGATCTGCGGCGGGAGGGCATCTGCCATGCGCGTTTCAGGGATGTTGTCATATCCATAACTGCGGGCAACTTCTTCGAGCACGTCCGCGAGACCGACAACACCTTCGCCAATATCAAGGCGATGTGAAGGGGCGGTGACTTGTAAACCGTTTTTTGTGATTTCGCATTTGAATTCGAGATGCGTAAGAAGCTCGGCAATTTTTTCAACGGTGAGGTCAATGCCAAGCAAACGTTTGACATCTTGTGGCGTAACATCCACCACCGAGTCTTTCGGTTGAAGCGGATACTCGTCTACAAGTCCAGGCGCAACCTTGCCACCCGACCATTCCGCCATGAGTTGAAGCCCGCGCCTGACGCCTGTTTCAGCAAGTGAGGGATGCACGCCACGCGAGAAGCGGAACGAGGCTTCGGAGGGCAGATTATGTTGCTTCGCCGTTTTGCGGATGTTGATGAAGTTCCACGCCGCGCCTTCGAGCAGGATGTTTCTAGTTTTGTCGGTCACTTCGGATTCAGAACCACCCATCACACCTGCCAGCGACAGCGAACCTTTTTCATCACAGACCAAAACATTCGTAGATGTGAGCGTACGCTCGTTGCCATCGAGAGTAGTGAGCTTCTCGCCGTCCTTTGCGGCACGGGTGCTGATCTTTATATTGTTCTTGCCCGCACGTTCCTTGAGAACGTCATAATCGAAGGCGTGCAGAGGCTCGCCTTGATCGAGCATGGCATAATTCGTTGCATCCACGACATTGCTGATGGCGCGGATGCCAGCAAGGCGTAAACGACGTTGTACCCAATAGGGACTTGGCTTTATCTCCACATTACGGATTAACCCCAAGCACAAAACGCGGGTTGAGCTCAGGGTTCACCGATCTCGATGGAAACCAACTTTTCAACAGACTCGCCTTCGGTCTTGTATTCAATGGTCGGCTTCTTGAGAGAGCGTCCCGTCAATGCGGCAAGTTCACGTGCAATACCGATGACATTCGCATTGCGCGCCATGTTCGGCAGAATGGAAATATCCAATACGGCGTCGCCCATGTAATCCACGAGCGGCATACCAACGGGAGCATCATCATCGAGAATGATAATGCCTTCGTGTTCCTCGGAAATGCCAAGTTCCTTTTCCGAGGCAACCATCGAATAGGATTCAACTCCACGGATCTTGGCACGTTTAAGTGTGGTGAGGACAAGTCCATCAGCGTGACCGTCATAAATAACCGAGCCTTCTTTGGCGTATGCCACTTTCAAAGGCTTGGGCAATTTACCCGTACCCTTCAAGTGGAAGATGTTCGGCGCACCTGTGAGCACAACCTGATCTTTTTCGCCATCGAATAAATCGAGCAGAGTCAACTTGTCCGCGTTGGGATGTGGGTTCACTTCCCGGATCTCCGCCACGACGATCTTGTCCCGATCCCAGCCAATGCCGCTGGTCTTGAATTCGTGTCGTTCGCCGTCTTTGTAAGTAGGCATCGGCAAACCCGCATATTTGATCTCGTCCACTTCCATGCCAGCGAGGGTTAGTTTGCGGGCAATGTCTTCGACGGAAAGACCGTCAAGGTCAATGTAATCTTTTAGCCATGATATAGGTACTTTCATAAATCACTTCCTTTATTGAAAGAGAATTGGAGAAACAGAGAATTCTCCAATCTCTAATTCTCTGTTTTTAGAACTGTTCCAAGAATCTGAGATCGTTTCCCCAGAAATATCGAATATCGTCGATCTTGTAGCGCAGCATCAACTGGCGTTCGGGACCCATGCCCCAGGCATAACCTGAGTAACGCTTCGGGTCATATCCGCCATTCTGCAAAACGACGGGATGTACCATGCCGCATCCAAGAATTTCGAGCCAGCCCGAATTCTTGCATACGCCGCATCCCTTACCGCCACAGACGAAACATTCCATATCCATTTCGGCAGATGGTTCCGTGAACGGGAAGTACGAAGCGCGGAAACGCGTACGCGCATTCTGCCCGAACATTCTATGGGCAAAATCAACCAGCGTCCCTTTCAGGTCAGCGAACGTGATGTTCTCGCCCACTACGAGTCCTTCGACTTGATTGAATTGAATTTCAGAGCGCGCCGTGATCTGCTCATAGCGGAAGCACATGCCGGGCACAGCAATGCGGATCGGCGGAGGGTTATCTGGATTCATCGCGGCAAATTCGCGCATGGCACGGATCTGCCCGGGAGAGGTCTGTGTGCGGAGTAAGATCGGATTATCGCCGCGCTCACCTGCCTCCACATAAATCGTATCCTGCATCTCACGCGCGGGATGGTGCGGCGGAAAGTTGAGTAATTGAAAATTCATCTCATCCGTTTCCACTTCGCGCGACGTGTACACCTGAAAGCCCATTTCGGCGAGAATGTCCAACACACGACGCAACTGTTGCGTGGATGGATGTAATCGCCCAAGATGCACATTGCGTCCGGGCAACGTGACATCTAATTGTTCTTCTTCGAGGGATTTCGCCAAAGCGGCATTTTTCACCGCCTGAGCCCTTTCCTCCAAAGCAAACTCAAGCGCCACCTTCACACGGTTCGCCGCCGCGCCGACAACTGGCTTCTCCTCCTTGGAGAGTTTCCCCAGCCCTGAAAAGACCCCCATCAATGGTGAACTGCGTCCAACGTTCGCCACGCGCCACGCATCCAGCGCGGCTTGATCGGTGATCGCGGATAACGTCTCTAATGCGGTCTTTTCGATCTCGTTCAATTTATCCAACATTCGTACCTCCAAATATTCCCGTTATTGCGAGGGCGGTGATCTTCCGCCTGAAGCAATCCCCTAATTGGCTTGAGGATTGCTTCGCTTCGCTCGCAATGACGGATAAATTTACAAAACAAAAACCTCCCGTCCACAAAATGGGACGGGAGGGAGATTCCCGTGGTACCACCCAAGTTAGCCTTGATAGGCTCGCTTTGCGCTGACTAACATCAGCCTCTCATATAACGTTGAGACTACGGTTCGTACTACTTGGACACAGCAACGCTGTTGTCCCTACACTATGTTCACACGAACGGCTCGAGAGGGAACTTCGACTGGTTTCGGACTGGTGCAATTTCATCACTTGCTTTGCACCTCTCTGGCGGCTTCTGCCAGTTTACTTTCCTCTGTCATTACCTTTATTCGATTGGACTCGCCTGTTACGCTTTATTATCTGCGAAAATGGGACGATGTCAAGGCTGGGATTCGGTTTGAGAGGTGAAGCAGATTAAAGCGTGGAGGAGGCGAAGCGAGTCCCGTTTAACGGCATACCCCGCGATCGCTCGCGGGGCAGCCCATAGACCAACTCAGAGGGAGAGAGAGTTTCTTATACAAAGCGGGCGTAAATATCGCCTGCCATGTTTATAAAGGACGGTAATCCGGATTCGTGCCGCACCAGGCGCACGTTGCCTTATCGATCATATTGCATTCGAGTGCATTCGAACAACGGTGTGAAACCACACGAGGCAGCTGATCGGGCAATTGGTCAGCCGGGTATACAACCTGTGATTCCAAAAAAATTTCATGCCCAACATGCTCACAATAGCGTATCTTGCTGATTTGCCATTTTTTCTGAGCCATTCGACACCTCCAGTGTGCAATGCCATTGTAGAACAAATAAAAAACGCCTGCCAGTGACAGGCGTCATGTGTTGAGATGACAATCCACCTATTGTGGATGAGACTTGACCAAATTATTTTCGGGCTAATTTATAAACATCACCGGCATCGCTTACGAGATAGAGTTCTCCCATCTCGTCCTGTCCGAAGGATGTGATTCTCGCACCCGTCTCAAACAACAATTGAGACTGCCAGCCATTCTCAGATTTGATCAACCCCCAAACATACCCAGTACAATAATCGCCATAGAGATAGATCCCATTCCACTCAGGCATCGAGCCGCGATAGACGTATCCACCAGTAACGGAACATCCACCTTCTTGGTGACTGTATTCCGCAACCGGTTCAGTTAATCCAGCAGGTGCAGTCCCTTCATAATCGTGTCTCCCCTCTCGAAAATCCCAGCCAAAGTTTGTACCACCGGAAGAGCCTGCAGGAAGATAATCAATCTCTTCCCAGTCGCCCTGCCCTACATCGCCGATGAACAAATCACTTGTTGCCATATCAAACGAGATGCGCCAGGGATTACGCAATCCGTAAGCCCATATCTCATTGCCAAATGGATTATCAGCAGGCACAACGTAAGGCTCTGCAGAATCAACATCCAGGCGTAATATTTTCCCGAGAAGAACATCAGTCTTTTGCGCATTGCCAAACGGATCACCCGCCAACCCGCCGTCTCCCAAACCAGCATAGAGGTAACCATCGGGACCAAATGCCAGCACGCCGCCATTATGGTTTGGAAATGGCTGGTTTACGCCTAATAACTTCACTTCACTTGTTGGGTCCGCAATATTTGGATCGTTGGAGACCTGGTAGCGTGCGATCACCGTGTTGCCGCTTTCATTGGTGTAATTGACGAAGAATCGTCCATTCTGTGCATAATTTGGATGGAATGCCAAGCCCAGCAAGCCTTGCTCATTACTGCTGCTTCCAACGCGGTCGGTGATATCGAGGAATGGAGTTTGCACCAACTGTCCATTTTGGAGGATACGGATGCGTCCCACTTTTTCGATAATGAATAAACGTCCCGAGCCATCGGCTTGCAAATCCACGGGACGCTCTAGACCGGATACGAGTAATTGCCATGAATACGCGTTGGGATCAGGGAACGTCGTTGGCACAGGAGGCGTATCAGTGGGAGAGGTCTGTGTCAAAGCGGGGGTATCGGGAATTGCTGTCGGCGGGGGTATGGTAGGTAGACCTGAATCAACCGTCGGCGTGGGAGGAAGCGGAGTATTTAATCCACTACAGGCAAGGATGGGAATGAGTAACAATAAAATCAGATAACGCTTCAATATCAGTCCTTTTTCACATCCGTCACTTCGGCATCGACAATATCGTCCGTTGAGTCAACATCCAGGTTATTGCTCAATTCCTGACGATGTTCTTCCACCACATCCGGCGGGCAAAGTTCGATGAAAAAATTTGAACCCAGCCAAAGGACAGCCGCGTCATCCAACGCATCGACTCCGGGAATCCCCATGATGATATCGATGGGCGAAACAAGATAAACCAGGGCGCCCACTGGAATGAGCTTAACCCACGGGTTGACTCTGCGGTCGCCCAGAAGTTTCATGATCAATTTCGCTTGAAAAACCATGTTACGCAATACACCGCCTTGATAGGGGGTGAGTGATTTGCCCTGTTTTTTGTCAGCCATTTCAGTCTCCTATTTGGAAAGTGGATCTCGTCTATTTCAAAATATGACTTATATCCTGTATATAACATTATAAATCACATGTACGGTTTTCGATTTGTGTTATGTCAATACTTACGAAAAACTAATACTGGAGTAGCAATATGGATATAATCATTGACTTTCCCGGGGAATCGCGGGTGGATGCACATTTCCGCGGTCACAACCTGCCAACCGATCAACCCGTGAACGGCGGCGGTAAGGATTCTGCGCCTATGCCGTTTGAATTGTTCCTGGCATCCATCGGCACATGCGCGGGAATTTATGTTCTCGGGTTTTGTCGTCAGCGTAATCTTCCGACAGAGGGAATTCGGATCGTTCAACACAACAGTCCCAACCCAATGACCGGGATGATCGAGACCATCCATCTCGATATTGAGGTTCCACCTTCTTTCCCAAAACAATATCACGGCGCGCTCATTCGTTCGGCGGAATTATGCAAAGTAAAAAAGACACTGGAGAATCCGCCAAATTTTGAGATTATGACGAAAGTAATGCAAACGGTTTAATTTTTCTCGAAACCACGCTATGATTACCTTCTCCATCGGAGAGGGTATTTTTTTCTTGCTGATAAGACCCGTCAAGCGTACAATAGCGGTTCTATTTGAAACAAATCGAACAATAAGGAACTAAGTCATGGCAAGGAAAAAATTATTAACAGTTTCTGTTTGTGTGGGCTTCTTTATAATGGCTTGCAATTTTGGGGGTCTTCTTACACCCAAGGAAACTAAAACGCCAACACTCCTACCCTCAATGGAAACGAATACCCCTGTCCCCTCCACAGGCAACGATAATATGACCTCCTTGCTCGAACGCCTTGGTGGTCAGCCGTGTGAGGAGAATCCAGATTTTACCTGCGTGGCAATCCAGGTCCCATTGGATCATTTTGATGCAACCAATGCAGAGACTTTGAATGTTGTCTTTGCTGTTGCGCCTGCCACAGGGGAGCGATATGGCATGTACGTGCAGGCGTTTCCGGGTGGTCCCGGCGGAGAAGGTATCAGTACGGGCACCACCTCTTTTTTCGATGATGGAATTTTGGAACATTATGATATTGTCTACTTCGACCAGCGCGGCATCGGTCTTTCCGGCCCATTAGCCTGCCCCGAAGCATATGCCAAAGATTTTCTGAGTTACCTGAATGGAACCGATAAGGCCGGACTGGAAGGATATGATACACCAGCGGAACAACAGGCGGCAATTGATGAAGCCCATACCTTTGTGGAAAACTGTGTAACAGAGATCGGAATTGACCCTGCAAAGCTAAGTTTCTATGGCACAGACCAGGTGGCTGAAGATATCGAATCCTTCCGCAAGGAAGTGGGTGACGAAAAATTCTGGCTTTACGGAGTCAGCTATGGCACGGCTGTGGCGCAGACCTATGCGGCGGCTCATGCCGACCATTTGGCTGGACTTGTTCTCGACGGCACCATCGATATGACACTGACCGGCGAAGAAGGCGCCTTTGCGCAGGAAAAAGCCTTCAATGATGTACTCGTGGCAGTTTTAGAGGCTTGCGATCAGGATAAAGCCTGCGCGGCAGACATGGGCGGGAATGCGTTATCCGTGTATGACGATCTTGCAGCACAAATATCCAAGAAACCCATTGCGTACGAATATCCCCTGCCTTCAGGTGAAAAAGTTAAACGCACGTTTACGTTCAACCAGTTGGAATTCACCGCGGCCTATCAAATGTATTCCATTGGTGGACGAACACTTTTCCTGCGCGCCCTAGCCTCCGCAAAACAGGGAGATATTGTCCCAATGGCGCGTTTGTTGTATCAGCAGGCATCCCTCGACCCCGCCACAGGAGATTACCTCGGCGACCCGACATTCTCTGATACGATGTTCTACGATGTCAACTGCACCGACGACTCATATTACGGCGGCACACCAGATGAACGAATCAAGAAGGTGATTGAAGCGGGTCAAGCTTCCAATGGAACGGTCCCGAGAATAGATGGAAGCATTTACACAGGTTTATATTGTGCCTTGTGGCCCAGTGCGCCGAAAGATGTAGTGCAAAGACAGCCATTGACTGCGGATGGTGTTCCCACCATTGTATTGGGCGCCACCCTCGACCCTGCCACACCTTTCCAGGAAGGGAAATCTGTTTACGAACACCTGGCAGATGGTTACTTCATTTATGTGGAAGGAGGACGCCACTCCATTTTGTGGTTTAGAAACAGTTGCCCGGATGATTACATTACAAATTTCCTTGTCACTGGAGAACTCCCATCAGAGCGTGAGACCGTTTGCAAATGGGATCCGGCGGTCATTAGTGCATACCGGCCGCTTATGCCTAAAGATATTAGCGGCTTTACGAACCCACTGGAAGTTTTCTCAGCGATTGACGCAGAACTCCTCGTGCAACCTGAATACTATTACAGTTCCTTCACGGAAAACAGTACATTCGCTTGTCCTTATGGAGGCTCGTTTACCTTCGGTCCAAGCGATGCGGGAGAATCTTACAGCTACACAGATTGCGCCTTCACCAAGGGATTTGCCATTACCGGAACAGGTGGTTACGATTCCAGCACTGGCATCCTTACTTTTGAAGCAGAAGTCAGCGGTAAAAAGAGCGGCACACTTACCTATACAAACGACTATTCCAGCGGCGCAATTTCCGTCACCGGGGAATATGGCGGAGAAGCCATAGACCTAAGTCAATAACAAACTAAGAACGTTCCGAAGGTTTTCATGCTTGACATTTCAGCAAAACAAACCTTCGGAACGGTATATATCACAATGCCTTATCTGATCGACGGACATAATCTCATCCCCAAGCTTGGACTACGTTTGGATTCCCCAGACGATGAAATGGACCTCGTCGCCATCCTTCAAGAGTTTTGCAGATTGGAACGCAGGCAGGTCGAAGTCTACTTCGATGGAGCGCCAACGCCTCACGCCGGGACCCGCAAGCTGGGCACCGTAACCGCCCATTTTGTTCCCTTGGGAACCACTGCGGATGATGCCATCTGCAACCGTATGAAGAAGATGGGGAAAAGTGCAAAGAACTGGACGGTCGTTTCCTCCGACAGGCAGGTGCAGGCAGATGCACGTGCCGCACAGGCAGAGGTGATGTCATCAGATAGTTTTGCCATATTACTCAGACAGGCGCGCAACTCCGCCCCCAAGCCTACCAAGGACCGCGAACTCTCCAAACAGGAAGTAGACGATTGGCTAAAGTTATTCGAGCAAAGAAAACATAAGCCGTGATATTGGAACTCAGGGAGTTCGTGTACCTCTCAGTATGCTCCCGTAATCCCCCAGCGAGCCGATGACCGCGGATTTCCAATTAGGACAAATGTCATCGGATTTCTAATCAATATTTAATGTCTTTAAAATTATTCGGGAGTATAGTGAACACGTCGACACCTGCCCTCCCTTTTATTGGTATTAGGTGTCCCACCGCCGCCTTTGATTAGCATGTCCCCCCCATGCTGACAAGGCGGCGGTTTTTTATTGGACTATAATCCAAACATGACCACCGTTTACACCTTCGTCCCGTCACCGAATCATGTGTATCCCGATCACCCTGAACGACCAGCACGACTGGAATTATTGAAGCCGAAGTTAAGTTCATCCAACGCAACAACATTGGATGCAAAACCCGCTTCGCGCGACCAGATCAGTCTGGTTCACGATCCCAAACTTGTTTCCACACTGGAAAAGATTTGCCGTGAAGAAGCCCCAGGCATCATTGACTACGCACCAACTTATATAACTCAATCGTCATTCAACGACGCTTTATCAGCCGCAGGCGGAGTCATTACCTGCGCGCGTGCTGTCATCAACGGTGAAGCAAGTAACGCCTTCGCCATTATCCGCCCGCCGGGTCATCACGCAGAACCAGATAAAGCCATGGGATTTTGCATCTTCAACAACATCGCCATTGCCGCAAGAGACGCGCTGACAAACGGATTGGAACGCGTCATGGTCATTGACTATGACGCCCATCATGGCAATGGCACACAAGCCGCGTTTTTGAATGATGAACATGTTGGATTCTTATCCGCACACCAATGGGGAATTTATCCCGGCACAGGCTGGATTACAGATGTCCCTCATGCAAAGAAACGAATCGTGAATGTTCCATTACCTGCTTATGCAGGAGATAAAGTCTACGAACAGGTAGCGGATAAAATCTTCAAGCCATTCGTCGAATCATTCAAGCCACAGATGCTTTTTATCTCGGTTGGATTCGATGCACACTGGAATGATCCCATCACATCGCTTGGGTTATCAACGGAAGGATACTTCATGTTGGCAAAGAAAGTCGTTACGCTGGCAGAGGAACATTGTGACGGGAAGATCGTTTTCGTGCTCGAAGGAGGCTATGACCCGGTCAACGTGGCTAACGGGGCGGAAGCGACATTCGACGCATTGACCAGCTCGAAGCGTGGAAATGACGCGGGCGATCCGAGTCCGCATGAAGAACCAGATTGCGAATCCCGTATCGAAGAGATACGAAAGTGGCATGGATTTTCGTGAGTCGTATTTTATAATTGCAAAATTAGATTTCGTGGTGACGACTTTAGTCGTTCACTTTGGACGACTAAAGTCGTCACTACAAGATTGGAGCATTGATGGCACGCAGACGAACCGTAGGCTATATTCAAAATGAATGGACCTGCCCGAACTGCAACACGCGTAACAAAGGCAGTTCGAAGACTTGCGAGAATTGCGGCGCGCCACAACCTGAGAATGTGCAATTTGAGCTGGGGGCTGACCAAAAATTTGTAACCGATGAAAACCAGATCAAAGCCGCGCAGGCAGGCGCCGACATCCATTGCGGATTCTGCGGCGCGCGCAACCCCGCCACTGCCGAGACCTGTTCACAGTGCGGCGGAGATTTGAAAGAGGGCAAGGCACGCGAGGCGGGACGAATCATGCAAGCGCCGCCTCCCTCGCCAAAAATTATCAAGTGCCAAAATTGCGGGACCGAAAATCCGGGCAGTAATTCGGTCTGCTCGAATTGTGGAGCGGCATTACCGAAACCAGTTGCGGCACAAGTAGTTGCGCCCAAGCCTGCCGTGGTCACAGGCAACCCTGCGGCAAAGAAAAAGACAAATTGGCTGTTAATCGGAGGGATAGTCGCGATTCTTCGCCGTGTGTTGTCTCGTGATCGGGGCGTTGTTCCTCTTCCCGACAAAATCCACTCAAGGGACCGTGACCAATACGCATTGGCAAACATTCGTACCCGTGCAGGCAGTGCAGGCGGTTGATTATTCGAACGAGCGGGGAAGCCCGCCATCAGGAGCTTATGATGTCTCCTGCCACGATGAAAGCCAGGATGTCTGCGAGAATAAGACTATTGATAAAGGGAATGGCTATTCTGAAGTCGTGGAGGAATGTCACACCGAAACCCAGCAGTACTGTTCTTATACGTTGGATGAGTGGAAGACCATCCAAACGTATACATTGGACGGGAACGACCTGAATCCCATCTACGACAATCCCAGCTATTCAAGCGACCAGCGGCTGGGAGACAAATCGGAAGAATTGACTGTCACATTCTCAACCAATAATGGAACGGAAACCTATTCGCCCAATTCGATCTCTGAATTCCAGCAGTACACAATAGGCAGTACATGGACGTTGAAGATGAATGCGCTCGGCGGCATCGTAAGCGTGGAACCGTAATCTTGAAAGGGCATTCATTGCAATCTACTTTCCTGCATTATCTGGAATCAGAAAAGCCAGAAGGTGTTTTCAAGAAGATCGCTGAGTTTATAGTATCTGGAAATTTATCCAGAGTTTCTTTGGATAAAATGCTTGAAACGGAAGGCGTAAAAGACACACCTCCATTGAAAGAATTTTTCCTGGATCAAGTTTTGTATTATGCAAACGCATGTGTTCAGGATCATGAATTAACAGACGACGAACAAGACAATTTACTATTACTCAATCTACTATTTGGTATTGATGAAGGGGACTTCCTGAAATTCAGGAAACGAAGTGTACAAAACATTCTCTCTGCTCAAATTTCACAAATAATACATGATCGATTAATCCTGAAACCAGAAGAAATCCTTCTAGCTAACTTACAAAGGATATTTGGCTTAAGCACCGATCAATATGCAAGATTGACACAACCAAGCATAGATGCTCACATTGAAGAACTCAATGTATGGAAAGCAAATAGCCAATCATCCACCGAAAAAGAGAAAATCGAAACTTGCATTAGTGTTTTATCAAACATTTAGTTAACTTATCACGAAAACTCCTGACCCATTCAGGAGTTTTCTCTTTATAATCAGCGGGCTACAAAAACTTTGGAACCTCGGAGCTTGATCTTGAACCATTCCCTCATCGCCACCCTCAAAAGCCTGCGCGGCAACCCGCGTGGATGCGTCTACACCGAACCGTTGTGGGGCATTCCCTTCAACTTATATTCTCCGTATGTTTCGATTTATATGGTAGCCCTCGGGCTATCTGATAAACAGATTGGACTGATCGTTAGCGTCAGTTGGGGATTTCAGATCATCCTTGCACTGCTAAGCGGCGTGGTCACTGACAAACTGGGACGCAGACGCACCACCCTGATCTTCGATATCATCTCGTGGAGCATCCCCTCGTTGATCTCAGCCATCGCCCAAAATTTTTGGTATTTCCTGATCGCGGGCATCATCAACAGCGTCTGGCGTATCACCCACAACTCATGGAGTTGCCTGCTGGTGGAAGATGCCGATCAAGACCAATTGGTTGATATTTATAGTTGGATCTACATCGCCAATATCATGGTTGGATTTGTCGCTCCGCTGGCAGGTCTATTGATCGGCGCGTTCTCACTGATTCCCACCGTACGCGGACTATATATCTTTGCGGCGATCATGTTCACTATAAAAGCAATTCTCACTTACCAGATGACACAAGAGACCCAGCAAGGCGTAATTCGCATGCAGGAAACGCGCCATCAAAACATATTCCACGCGTTGGGTGAATATCGCGGCATCTTTCAAGGTTTACTCCGCACACCGCAAACTCTTTATACGGCGGGCATCATGCTGATACTCAGCATTTCAAATGTGATCTCGGGCAGTTTCTGGGGCATTATTGTGACCGAGAAACTACATATCCCAGCGCAAAACCTGGCGCTCTTCCCTTTTGTCAAATCAGCAGTCATGTTGGTCTTTTTCTTTGTAGTCATGCCGCGCATCAACAGAACGCACTTCAAAGTTCCAATGGCGCTGGGCTTCCTTGGCTTTATCGCGAGTCAACTCCTCCTCATCACCGCGCCCGATCAAAGTTATGGTTTTCTTATCATCAGTGTGTTCCTTGAAGCCTGTTGTTTTGCCGCCGTCAGCCCGCTCGTGGATAAAATGGTCGTGCTGACCATTGACCCCAGGGAGCGCGCCCGCATCCAGTCCATTTTATATGTGGGCATCATCCTCATCACCTCCCCATTTGGCTGGATTGCCGGGACGCTTTCCGCGCTCGATAAGAATTTGCCCTTCGTTCTCAACATTGCTTTGTTTGCAATCGGCTCGGCGCTGGCTTATCTTGCTGGAAACGCCTCGCAAAAGAATCTCGTTGTGGAAGCGATAATACCTTGAAATCAGTAGCGATCATTGGCGGAGGTCCCGCAGGCTTGATGGCGGCAGAAGTCATCAGCGCGCAGGGCGTGAAGGTGGACGTCTACGATTCCATGCCATCGGTGGGACGCAAACTTCTCATGGCGGGCAAAAGCGGATTGAACATCACGCACTCCGATCCCTTCGATGTGTTCGTGTCTCGCTACGGCAAACGAAGCAAAGACATCGAACCCATGCTCAAAGCATTTGGTGCTGACCAACTCCGTGAATGGGTACATAGCCTGGGGATTCAAACTTTTATTGGAACTTCGGGACGAGTTTTTCCGATGGGGATGAAAGCGAGTCCACTTCTACGTGCCTGGCTCCAACGACTAAACGCTTCAAACGTGACCTTTCACCTGCGTCACAAACTGACGGATATACGTCTCGCAGGTTTGATTGCAATTGACGACCCATCTAATTCAACCTGCGGGACGGTGGAATTAGAGTTTGTCACACCCGCTGGCGAAGTGACGATTCAAATCTGATGCGGTTGTGTTAGCTCTCGGCGGAGGGAGTTGGTCAAGGCTCGGCTCGGATGGCTCGTGGACGTCCATGCTGAAGCAGGCTGGAGTTAAGGTCGAAGCGTTACGTCCATCCAATTGCGGATTCGATGTAGCGTGGAGCTGAACACTTTCGTGAAAAATATGATGGGTCACCCAATCAAGTCTGTGATCTTATCTTTTGGGGAATTTCGTCAGCAAGGCGAATTCATCGTGACGAAAGAAGGCGTGCAGGGAGGCTTGATTTATACAGCGTCAGCGATGATGCGCGATGAAATCGAGGCGAACGGGGTAGCGATCATGCATCTGGATTTGAAACCAGACAGAACATTCGAATGGCTGGTCGATAAATTATCAAAACCGCGCGGTAAACGTTCACTGGCAAGTTATCTGGAAAAGTCGTTGGGAATACACAACGTGAAGGCGGGACTTTTGCGCGAGTTCGTATCGAAAGAAGATTTCACGAACGCAGAACGATTGGCTGGATTTATCAAAGCATTGCCAGTTCCGCTTGTCGCGCCGCGTCCGCTCGATGAAGCGATCAGCAGTGCGGGCGGCGTGACATTTGAATCGTTGGATGAACATTTGATGCTGAAAAATATGCCCGGCATTTTCTGCGCAGGCGAAATGCTCGACTGGGAAGCTCCAACGGGAGGTTATTTATTGACGGCGTGTTTCTCCAGTGGATATGGAGCGGGGAATGGGGTGTTGAAATATCTTGCAATGAAGTGACAGTCACCTTGAAGGTGACTGTCACTTTTATGGTTCATGGAATCAACGCTTTCAACAAATCATCCCGCCACACTTTAGCATCAGGATCGTAAATTCCAAAGCCTGCCGCCAACTCCCAGTAGGACCAGGCAAATCCATGCGCTTCTGCCTGGTCACGGACAAACGTCGTCCAGCGGACGCGTGAGTTTTGCGGACCTCGTGAATACGCACCAAACTCGCCCAGCAAAATGCGGACGTTGCCATGTCGCTTTGACCAATCTGCGACTGAGTCAAAGTTGCTGATGACTTCTGCTTTCTCAGCATTCGTTGCATCCCAGGTTGTGCCAAGCCAACCCTGCGCTTCCTCACCCACCCACTCGGCGCCTTGATGCGTGAAATGGAAAGGCTCATAATAATGGAACGTCACAATAAGATGCGGGTCATCTGGAATATCGAGTGTGGAAATCCAGCCGTAGGAATTCCACTGTGTTGGACCGATCACCACATCACGCGTAGGGTTTGTCGCGCGGATGACAGCTAACGCTTCGCCAGCATATTGATTCCACAATTGCGCATCGAGTGCAGTATTCGGCTCATTCATCAGTTCAAATAAGAGATTTGCAGGATAATCCTTGTAACGCTCGGATACCTGCTTCCAGATGGCAACAAAGCGTTCCTCATTCCCCCACGGATTGGACATCATCTCATCATAGTTGTGAAAATCAAGGATGATGGTGAGATTCCGTTCCATCGCCCACTCAAGGACCTGATCCACACGAAAAAAGAATTCGGGGTCAATAGTACATGGCTGTGCTCCATCGGCATGTGCATCCCAACTCACCGGTAAACGGAGGAAGTCAAAACCCGCGTTTTTCACGAGATCGAAATATCCCTCCTGCGCGTACAATCCCCATTCGCCTTCGTTGGGCGACTCAAGCATATTGCCAAAGTTAACGCCGCGATGAAGAATGACGGGAGTGTTTGGAATTGAAGTCGGTTCTGGTTGACTGGTTGGCGGCATGGAGGTATCCGTGGGTTGAACGGGAGGAGGGAATGTCGGCGTCGGTATGACGTAGGTTTGATTACAAGCCGTGGTGACAAGAAGTAGAGCAAGTGAGAAAAGAAGAAATCGTTTCATGTTTATCTTTGTAAG
Source organism: uncultured Chloroflexia bacterium (assembly GCA_963753655.1). Taxonomy (GTDB): domain Bacteria; phylum Chloroflexota; class Anaerolineae; order Anaerolineales; family Villigracilaceae; genus Defluviilinea. Next base: position 33,669 of record CAVWDB010000006.1, on the reverse strand, counting down.
AATACTACAACTTATCTCAAAAAAAATTCCGTCATTGCGAGGAGGGCTTTGCCCGACGAAGCAATCTCCGTCACAAGGTTGGGGATTGCTTCGCTTACGGCTCGCAATGACGAGCTAATTTAACGCCCCCACCACCTTCTCTACCTCAACCAATATCTCCCCACTCTGCACCAACTTCTTCATCGCATTGTGATCGTTATATAGCGGACGATCCACTTCAAGATGCGCAACATATTTACGAATCACTTCGCGCGCTTTGAGCGAACCTTTACCTGGAGTAAACTCTCGAAAATCTAATGCTTGCGCGGCCGCCATGAATTCAATTCCTAGAACGCCGAATGCATTATCTAATATCTGTCCATTTTTCAATGCGGTGTTCATGCCCATTGAGACGAAGTCTTCTTGATCGGCGGCGGCAGGGATGGACATCACGCTGGCAGGCGCAGATAAAATCCGTTGTTCGACGATCAGGTGGTCGGCGGTGTATTGGCTGAGCATCATCCCAGAGTAGAAACCAGGCTGATGGGCGAGGAAATCAGGCAGTCCCTGAGAAAGAGCCGGGTTTGTCAGTCGGTTCATGCGCCGCTCCGACATGACACACACCATCGTGATGGCAGCGCCCGCCATATCCATCGGCAATGAAACGGGAGTCCCTTGAAAGTTTGCGCCCGTGAGAGTCAATCTATCTTCGGGAATAAAAATCGGATTATCACCAACGCCGTTGAGTTCAATTTCAACTTGCGATCTTGCATACGCAATCGCATCACGCGCCGCGCCGATGACCTGCGGAGTGGAACGCATCGAATAGGCATCCTGCACTTTGGTTTTCATTTTGCCCGTCATGAGATCGGAACCCTCAATGACTTTCAAAATATTTTTCGCAGACGTGACCGCGCCGTGAAACCGCGCTGAGTTCATGCAGTTTGGTGTTGTACGGTTTCATGTTGCCGAGCAGCGCCTCAATCGACATCGCCGCCGCGATCTCTGCCTGCTTGAGGAAACGTTCCATATCGTAGATGTGCAGTGCGGACATGGCGGTCAGCAAATTGGAGCCGTTGATGGTTGCCAAGCCGTCGCGCGCCTGCAAGCCTGGGACTTCGATGCCCGCCCGCCGCATCGCTTCGTGACCTGGTAACTGCTCGCCTTCGAAAAAGGCTTCCCCTTCGCCCATGAGCAGCAACGCAGCTTGCGCCATCGGAGCAAGGTCGCCGCTCGCACCCACTGACCCTTTCTGACAAACAACTGGTGTGACGCCTTTGTTCAGCATCTCCACCAGTGTTAGTGTGATCTCGGGTCTGCAACCAGAATTCCCATGCGCATGGACATTGATGCGCCCCGCCAGCGCCGCACGGACATGTTCAATCGGCGCGGGGTCACCGATGCCCGCCGCATGGTTGTAAATGAGATATTTCTGAAATTCCTTTACCTGCTCATCGTTGAGCATCGTCTCTGAAAACTCACCGATGCCTGTGTTCGTGCCATACATGACTTCTTTCTTGGCAAGCTTCTCCTCCAGCATGGCGCGGCAGACTTTGATGCGATTCAGCGCTGCTGGGGGCAAGTTCTACTTTCTCGTTATCTCGTGCAATCGCAACGAGTTTTTCAATCGTGAGGGATGATCCGTCGAGGGTGATGGTCATGGGCAGGCTCCTGTATATTTTTTTACTTTCACATGTAGAAGCGATAATTTGCTTGAGGTGTTTCAGTCGGATCTAGATAATTGATGATTTTGCCGACGTTTCTTGCGCATTCAATTGTTATAGGATATTTTCTATCAAACTGAGTATTGTTCCAATTCATCTTGGTACGAGATAGAATTTCCTCACAGATTTGGTTCGGAGATGATTTGGACTGATATGCTTGAATTTCAAGCGGCTGAGGTATATATTTCCCTGGGTATGTTTGAAAGAATGGCACGGAACCCCTCGTATATAAAAGGTATTTGTTTTGGCTATCAAAATTTATCATTGACCCACGATATGGCGGATAAGAACTTCGCCGAAAAAGTCGGATATTAGAATTGTTCATCGAGACCATATCCACCAACTGAATCCGTAAATCTTCCGAAACACCTTCAAAGCCTGCAACTTCATCTTTAGAAAAGTGAGAAGTTTTATGAATGACTAAACGAGCAGGATTGGTATTCATTGCTATTCTATACTCGTTGACAGCAGAATTTAGAAGATCATATGCTTGAGTCGAATCTAAATATGGCTTACGATCTTCTTTGTCTGTTTTAACTGGAGTGCCTCTTAAAATAACATTCCTTCCCATCTCATCAAAAACTTGAGCAAGGCTACTATAAACAACAGTCTTATCTCTGCTTCTATAAAAAGAAATCCCCACATAACAAGTTAATGGCTTATTTTGGTCAGCTTTAAAGTTTCCAAGGAATTGCATTGTTTGATAACTTGTAATATAGTGCGGTGCACAAATTCCACGCAGTTGTTGCATCGTCTTGAGTTGACCCAGTACCTTTTGGATTTCCCTTCAATGTATTCTCTCTTATTATTTGTACAGGTATGTTGCTGTACTTCATTACTTTAGCCTTTAGCATACGACGGAAATTTGTCTCAATATCCTCAAGGTGATCATCTACTCGGTCGTCTTCAGTAGCCCTCTGAGTACTAAGTTTATCGAAAAGCTTGCCAGCGATAATACAAATAATTACCTCTAACGTTCTGTTTTGAGCAAGAAATTTAATCTTTTCTCCATACAGCTTCACAGCTTCTTCTATTCGTCTTGTAGCGACTTTTATTTGCAATAATTGATTCAACTCTTTCGATAACAGAGGTTTTAGATTGCTCTCGCCAAGCACGAATTCAGATTTATATCCTGTTTGTTTGTTTAAGCCTATGAATTCTGGAAACAAATTCGGTTGGTTGTTAGGTTTTGCGCTAATTGGATGAATGACTTTATCAAGCCAAGATTTTAATAACTCGATATTTCCATTTGTTCCAATCGCGCCTAAGTAGATATTATCCCGTCTAGGCTGATTATTTACATCGTAGGCAGAATATTTAGAAATTCCTGCGCGCGGACAAATATGAGTATCGTTTGCAAAATCCAGAAGGGGTTCAGAAAGATAAATGAATTCCATTGTAAAGATACCCCTTAAAACATCGCATCCGAACTGTCAGAATCAGCAACAGAAAGAGGTCTCCATTCTGAATCTGGCAATCTCGGCATATGGTCAATCTCTTTTAGATCTTCAATCCACAGAAATTCATAGGATTGAGAAGGCAAATTCATATCTCCAAACATGCTTGATTGGAGGTTACCTTGTTGCGGGTTGTTAGTAGAAATGAATGAATGGATAAATCTAACATGCGTCGAAACATTTTGGTTTGCTTCAACCTGCTTTTTATATTTCCGCTTATCTTCGATTGCATACCAAGCCCGAACATATCCGTCTGAACTATAAAACCAATCAGGGGTAACAGCTAAATACCAAATTTGATCAAATTCATAAAACCTTGTTGCAAAAGCAAAATGTTCATGGCAATAAGTTTTAGTGTTATCTTTCAAATCAGGAATTTGCCTGTATACCGTTCTTGTATCCACCTTTACACCTTTCCACTCCACCTCTCTTATCTGGCTTGCTGCATTAAGAGGAACAAAAATGTATTCCCTTTCCTCATTTTGCCAATGTAATCCTAAATGAAACAGTTTTTGCTGAAGACATCTTTGTAGCAGTTCTACGAATTTATTTCTGTAAACTGGGTTTTCATAAAACTCTTGCGTTTCCAACTCCGTAACCGTACCTTCATCAATAATTTTGTTCAATGGAAGTAAATCATTGCTCAAGTCGTGAAAAGTGACTATTTGTTTTTCTGTTGTGACCCAATCAACAGAAAACTTTAAGCTCTGTTGCGAAAGTGCCTCTTGTACCAACTTTCTGTCGTTTCGTTTACGCGTCCCCAGTTGTTTTTTTGAAAAATTCCAATCGCCTATATAGAGTGTTTCAGGAAAGCCTATCTCAAATAGGTTTAGCAAACCTACCTCAAAAGGAGGTGCAGTAGGCGCAGAAAAAAGATTTTCTTTAGCCTCGGGGTCACGAACAACTGGAGCACTTTCTATATATCCAGTTTCATCTTGAAAAAGCGTTAATATCTTTTCGAGTTTGGGAAGAGGCAAACCTTTTATAAACTGCATTAACCCACCTAAATCGACAATGTCACCATCAGGATTGAAATTTATCTTATCGCCACAAATACTTTTGATGATTTTCTTATTGTAGTTGTCTAATTTTTCTTGTATCATGAAGACAATCAAACGATCAAAATCTTCGTAATACTCTCTCTCAACAAATTGAGAGAGAGTATGTTTCACCTTCTCTAAAGCTGTATCAGATGTAACTTGAATAGCTATCCGATGACCATAATCTCCCAGATCGATGCCTGGGTAATTGGAAATATTTTTATTTAAATCTACCAAATTCCCCCAATCAAAAATCAATTTAAACAAGGGTATCGTAAAAGATTCTGCTCGATCATTAATGTTATATCGATGCGCCTTATTATCGCTTTTAACATTTAATTGATACGCAGTAATTTGATTACGTATTTTTACAAGAAGTTCTTCGCTTGAAATCTTCAAGGCACGGTATTCCTTCCCATTTGATTTTAACTCATTTTAGTAAAGCAAATTGAGTTAACATCTAAAGTGATGGTGGGTGCACTAAAAAGTTGTTGGGTAGGGAAGAAAAGAGTGAGCCAACCTGTTAAGATAGGGTATTGGAAACCAAAGTCAAAACAGGAGGCTCAGATGGAGTGTAGCACAAAAGCAATTGAAGCCATGGCGGAAATCATGGTACAGGAGATGGGCAAGGTTGGATTGGGAGGCGAGGATATACGGTCAGTAGAAATCGGGATGCGAGAAATACTGCGAGAGGTAGGAGCGAAAGCTTTGGGACAATATTTGGAACAACAGGCTGAAGAGTGTCAAGAAGAGGCGGTGAAGTGTCAGTGTGAGAAAGAGATGGACTATCAATTCAAACGGCAGGCGAAGATCTTGAGTGTCTTCGGATGGACGAGCTATCGGCGCAAGTATTATGTTTGTAGTGACTGTCATGTTGGGCAGGCACCACTGGATAGACGGCTGGGGATCGCTGCCGGACAGGTCACAGCAGGGTTGGCGGAACTGCTGGCGTTGGCGGGGGTCGAGGTAGCCTTTGAAGAAGCAACGTGCTGGCTGGAACGCTTCCTCTTGTTTCGGGTGAGTGACAATACGGTGCGCAAGGAAACCGAATGGTTTGGTCAGTTACAACAAGAGGAAGAAGCACAGTGGCAACAGCAGAGTCAAGAGGTGGCATGGCTGCAGCAACGTCAGCGTGAAATGGGGAAGCAGAGCGGTCGATTGTATGGTTCGCTGGATGGGGTCATGGCACCCCTGAAGGGCGAATGGCGGGAACTCAAGAATATCGCCTGGTATCGGGTCGAAAAAGTGAAATCCTACCAGAAACGGCGGCGACATGGACAGCGGGTGGGCGAACAAAACGAACTACAAGCCCAAGAGATCAGTTACCACTGTGACTTCAAGACGGGGGATGAATTCAGCGATCTGTTTTGGGCAAGTGCCTGTCAGCGGAAAGCTGACCTGTATGAAGAACGGGTCTTTGTCTGCGATGGGGTGGTCTGGATCTGGAAACTGATCGAGCGTCACTTCCCACAGGCTGTTCAAATCGTTGACTGGTATCATGCCAGTCAATATCTGTCCCCGGTGGCGGAAGCCGCCTTCGGCTTGGGCACCCAACCCTATCAGACCTGGCTCGATAACGCACGTAGCTTGTTGTGGGAAGGACAGATCGACAAACTCATCCATGCCTGTCGACAACTGTCAGAACATGTTTCCGCAGCCACCGCCATCCACAAAGCCGTCACCTACTTCACCAACAACAAGCACCGCATGGACTATGCACGTTTTCGCCAGCAGGGCTACTTCATTGGCAGTGGAACCGTGGAAAGTGGCGGCAAGCAAATATCCGGATTACGTCTCAAACGAGCTGGAGCACGCTGGACAGAACAGGGCGCGCTCTTAACTGCCAAGGCACGTGCCTCTTGGTTGAGTGGTACCTGGGATATTCTCGCTTCGAAACGGGCATCCTTACCCTTGGCTTCCTAACACCTTTTGAGTGCTCCCATCTAAAGCCTTGCTGAAAACACAAAACACAGTGACAATAAGCCATCTTCAAATCAAGGACAACATTCATGATCTCCACAGCCACCGAAGCAGACAAAGAACAAATCCGCAACATCACAGTACGGGCTGGCTCCTCGGGAAAATAATTATAAGAACATTTTAGGCTCTTCGGGAATCTGCGTGAAAAGGCCAGATATGGTGGTCAAGCAAAGAGCCTGTAGCCTTCCAGGTCGAGATAAATACGCTGGAAGAGATGTTTCAGATTTGTCAAACCGTAGGAGCGCCGTTTGAGGACTTTGATCTTATTATTAGACCTCTTGCAAAAGTCAGTCAGTGAGCGGTTTTGAGTTCCATGTTGTAAATGGCAGCAATCAAATTGAAACGTAGCCCAAAGCGTTTGCGCCGATTACGGTAACGTTCACTTAAAATCCGAAAGATCTTCAACTTGCGAATGATATTCTCAATCAGGATGCGTTTTCTAGATAATGCTCGATTGTTGGCTTTCTGTTCCTGGCTCAATGGATGAAGTTTACTTTTTTTGACAGGTGTTTGACTGTTTGAATGAAACACCAACAATCCTTGATAACGAGAATCGGCTAAAAGGCAGGTCTCTGGCGAGATCGCACAACGGCTGTTCTTGAATAACTGAAAATCATTTTCCCGGCCATCGCAAAAGTCAGTTGCAAGGATTTTTTCTGTGTTCAGGTCAGCCATTAACTGTGTTTTCTGGGTGTGACGCTTCTTTTTGCCGCTATAATGCCTGCGTTGTCTTTTTTGGGCGCTCAATCGGCTGTTCCGTCGCATCTACCAGCACAATTTCAATCACTGTGTCGCTGGGTTGCAGGACCTTTTTACCGGGCAAGTGAAATTGCTTCGACTTGATCAGCACATTTTCAACCTTTTTGATTGTGCGGCACACTGTCGCTTCGCTGACGCCATATGTCAGACCAATATGAAATTCAGTGCGATATTCACGCCAGTACATCAAGGTCATTAACAATGGGTCAGCCCTGCCTAAATTCGCCGGTCGCCCAAAGTCACGCAACCCAGTTTTAACCACTTCCAGCATTTTTTCAAAGGTGTTGCGTTGGACACCTGTTGACCGCTTGAAATCCTCGTCTTTTAGTGTTCGAACTGTTTCGTATTTCATGCGCCCATTATGGCACATCTCTCACTTATGCAAGAGGTCTATTGAAGCCTTCCACGAAGCCACTGGTTTCACGATCGACAAAGTAATTCAAGATTTCCTTCCACCAGTGGGCTAGGGTGTTGATGAAAGTATCGAAACAACGTAGCCTGCTTTTGGCCACGGCGATGATCCACTTTCTGATTTTTGTTTCGGCTGCCTTTACCGAAAGATGTTCTTCGAAAATCTCTGTCAGGCGGTTTTGCAGTTGGTAAGCTACTTTCAAGTCAGGAGAAAGCCGGAAGAGGGAAGACAATGTTCTTCGCTCTTCAGAGGTCAGCTGCTGCTTCTCTTTGCGCAGTGCCCACATACTGCCTTTCAAGGCCTTGTACTCCTGTTCAGCAAGTTCGTTTTTCAAGCGTTTGAGTTCTGCCTTGCGCAGATGATCCAACGCATCTCGATAGGCTCTGGCGACATGAAAACGATCGATCACCAGGCGCACATGTGGCAGTTCTTCCCGGATGGCTTCGGTGTAACCTTCATACCTATCACAACAAGCGGAAACAATCCTTCGTTTCAGTCTTTCCGGAATGGAGCGCAGAAATTCAACCACCGTTTCCTTCTGACGGTTCTCCAAAACACCCAGCAGTACCACTCGTCCATGCTTCAAGCGAGCGGTAACGATCACCACAAAGTCGCGATGCCCCTTTCTCAAGGCAATCTCATCCAATCCGATCGTTTCCAAGGCAGAATACTGTGACCAATCCACTTCAGCGCAGATATAGCGATCCACAATCCCCAATACCTTATCGTAGGCTAGACCCTCTTTGCGCGATACATCTTCTACCGTCGCATTCACCAACTGCAACAAGATGTGCTGCTCATAGGCAAACGTATTTGGACTGTTGGGTTCATGCCAATCCAAACGCTGCGAGGTGGTTGGGCTTCCATCACATTCCTCACAGCGGTATCGCTTGGGGCGATAGCGAAGGTATGTCGGGTGACCAAATACTGGCAGGTAACGCAACTTGACCCAACTATCATAACCATGAAATTTCACAATGACCCTGCCACACCGATGACATACGGCTGTTTCTTTCGTACTCTCCACGGTGATGATCAGTTCACCAGCTTTGTTCATCTCGCTCTTGAGTACCCGAACATCAGGAAGATCCAATGGAATGGTGACTTGTGCTTTTGCCATGTTCGCCTTTTTGCCACCATTTTACACCCCTATATCTGGGGGCTACCACGCAAATTCCTAATGAGCCACATTTTATCTTGTTTACGAACCAAACTACAATGTTATACTGTTTACATTGATGAAGGTCTAGAAGTAGTCGAAACGGAGTATTTATGAATCCGATTCAATCTAACAGTCGCGTTTCATTGATGCTACATAACTATACATTGTTCTCCATCATCTTTGCGATAAGTATGGGGATGATCGTACTAATCGGCTGGATTTTCGATATTGTAGCTCTCAAAAGCATCATCTCGAATCTAGCAACCATGAAATTCAATACTGCCATAGGTTTCATCCTGACAGGTGCTTCACTTTGGTTTATGCAAGGAGATGAGCCGCCACGGGAAAAGCGGCAGATTGGGGGAATCCTTGCCGGGATGGTGCTGGTGCTGGGTCTGCTGACTCTGAGCGAATACTTGTTTCGATTCGACCTTGGTCTGGATCAATTCTTCATTAAGGACCTTGCAACGCCTCCCGACCTCTATCCGGGCAGGATGTCGCAAGCCACGGCGGCTGGGTTCAGCCTGATAGGGCTTGCCATTTTGCTGTCTCGCTCCAAAATCGCACAATATCTTTCTTTTGGCATCGCCTTTCTTTCTTATAGTACCCTTCTTGCCTATTTGTTCGATTTCAGTTGGCTCTATCAACTTCCCGGATTTGGTTCAGTCGCTTTGCACACCGCAATGGGCTTTTTTATTCTTTCCCTGGCTGTGATTGCCTTGCATCCCTTTGGAGAAGCCGCGGAATTTCTGACGACAGACAAACCTGGTACAAGGATGCTGCGTCGTTCCATCCCCATTATGTTCCTGCTTCTCACTACTTTGGGATGGCTGATCCAGCGAGGTGAGGTTCTAGGAATTTACAACGCCACTGATGACACAGTGATCCTGATCATTATGATGTTCATCGTATACACCCCAGTACTTTATTTCAACGCAAGGAGAATAAACCAGTCCGAACAAGAGTTGAAACTTAAAGACGAACTTCTCCAAACGACAAGCAAAATGGCAAAAGTGGGAGGCTGGGAATATGATGTAGAAACACTTAATGGAACATGGACCGACGAGGTGGCACGCATCCATGAACTGGACCCGGAAGCGGACCCCAACGTTGAATTGGGTCTGAGTTTCTATCAGGGAGAATCGCGCGAAAGATCGAACAAGCAGTGCGCGAAGCAAACGAAGACGGCAAACCTTACGATTTGGAACTGGAGATGATTACCGCCAAGGGCAATCACAAATGGGTGAGGACAATAGCGCTTCCCATTCTGAAGGACGGAAAAGTGGTTAAAAATGCAGGGCATTTTCCAAGACATCACTGAGCGCAAGCAGCAGGAGGAAAAGATCCAACTTCAACTTAATCATCTAAACGCTCTGCGGGAGATTGATCAGGCAATCACATCCTCCGCCAGCATTGAAATGAGTTTGAACATTGTGATGCAAAAATTAATCTCATTATTATCCATAGACGCCGCTACAATTTTATTGGTTGATCCCGCCGCGAGTTCTCTTCGCATGGCGGTGGGACATGGTTTTCGAACGTGTGAGGTATTTACTGCCAGCGTGAAGATCGAGGAAAGTTATGCGGGTCGTGCAATCCTCGAAGGACGCATAATTTATATCCCCAATCTGGCAAATGAACCAAATAACTTGTTCCGAATGGGCCTTCTCAAGGATGATGATTTTGTCAGTTATTACGGTGTGCCTTTGGTCGCCAAAGGGAAGTCCGTTGGCGTCATGGAAGTCTTTCATAGGACGCTTGTCGAGCGTGAACAGGAATGGTTCGATTTTCTCGAAACGTTGGCGGGGCAGGCCGCCATCGCTATTGACAGCACCCAATCATTCGATGGGTTGCAACGCGCCAACTTGGAACTCTCTTTGGCATACGATGCCACCATCGAGGGCCGGTCACGTGCCATGGACCTACGCGATAAAGAGACAGAAGGTCATACCCAGCGGGTGACCGAGCTGACAGTGAAAATGGCACGGACGATGGGAATGAGCCAGGATGAGATCATCAATCTGCGCCGCGGTGCGCTCCTTCATGACATGGGCAAGCTAGGTGTACCCGATGACATTTTACTGAAACCAGGAAAACTCACAGGCGAAGAGTGGGTCATAATGAAAAGCCATCCCAACTTTGCCTATGAAATGCTCTCCCCCATTGCCTACCTGCGCCCTGCGCTCGACATTCCCCATTGCCATCACGAAAAATGGGATGGCTCCGGCTATCCGCGTGGTTTGAAGGGCGAGCAAATTCCACTTGCGGCGCGCATCTTCTCCGTTATTGATGTTTGGGATGCATTGACCAGCGACCGTCCTTACCGAAAGGCATGGCCAAAAGAAAAAACCATCGAGCATATCAAAGAGGGATCCGGCAAACATTTTGATCCACAGATTGTGGATATATTCTGTAAAGATGATTGGGCAAGATTAAACTGAAATCATGTTTTCCCAAATATGCATCACAGGACACTATTCATGATCTCCACAGCTACTGAAGCGGACGCTTCGCAAATCCACAACATCACAACACGGGTGGGAGCATCATAAGTATTCAACGAACCCCAAAACCTCAATACCACGGTACCTCTCTCCTACAAACGGGAATATGCTATACTAATGATGGCATCAGGCTTATATAAGCCATCGCTTAAGGCGGATTTATTACAAACAGCGCCCTTTATTGAAGGGAGATGATATGAGCATAAAAAATAAGAAGAGCGGGAAACACACTCACAAGATTGGGGAATAATCGTGAAATCGCCATCAAACTTTCAAGTATTGCCTACTTTGCGGCTCTATGTGAGTGCCGCCTGCCTGATATTGGTATGCGTTGGTCTGGTGGTTTTGGCTGGGTGGATATTCGACATCGATTTTCTCAAGAGCGTTTTTCCCAACGCCGCAACCATGAAGTTCAATACGGCCCTGTGTTTTTTGTTCACAGGCTTATCCCTTTGGTTTCTACAAAATGAAGAAAGCCCCCCTAACAGAGAACGAACTGGACAGATCATTGCAGGTATTGTCGCTGTCATCAGTATCCTTACTTTGAGCGAATATTTGTTCAAATGGGATTTGGGGATCGACCAGCTTTTCATCAAGGATTTGGCTACCTCCCCTGCTTCATTCCCCGGAAGAATGTCTGAGGTAACAGCGATTAGCTTCATACTGAGTGGACTTGCCCTCCTACAGGTGAATACCCGAGCCTCACAGTATTTCTCACTCACGGTTGTAGTGTTATCCCTGTTGGCGTTGATCGGCTATCTGTTTGATTATGGGGCTTTATACCGGCTGGCTGGTTATGGTTCCGTTGCCCTGCATACCGCGCTGATGTTTTTCATCCTGTCGCTTGCCAGTCTCGCCGCAAGACCCTCGCTCGGGATCATGAAGACCATCACTTTGGATCTGGAAGGCAGCCGTCTCATGCGCTGCCTGCTTCCCAGCATGGTTCTTCTAACTATCTTCCTGGGATGGATGGTCAAGGTGGGGAAGCAATTGGGCTGGTTGGATGTTCAGAACGATGGAACAGTTCTTATCGTCCTGATCCTTGTTGTTTATTCTCCTTTGATCTACATGTATGGGAATCAGATCAATCGGGCCGAAGAACAGGTGAATCGCCTAAACCGTTTATACACCACCCTCAGCCAGGTGAACCAATCCATTGTGCATGTGAGAGATCGCGAGACGCTGTATCAGACAATTTGTGATGTGATCGTCCAGTTCGGAAAATTCCGCCTTGCATGGATCGGCATCCTGGATGTGCCCACTGGTGACGTGCATCCTGTTGCACTTCAAGGGCAGGGAACAGAACTTATCCGATCCTTGCAAATGAATATAAACCACGCCCCTTTCGATCAGGGACTCGTGGGTCGGGCATTTCATAGTGGAAAAATCTCGACAAGCGATGATGTACAAACCGATGAAACGATGATCCATTGGCGCGAACAAAGCCGCGAAAATGGTTTTCGTTCTGTAGCAGTGATCCCATTTCGCTTTGCAGGTCAAACCATTGGAGTCCTGAGTTTGTTTGCATCCGAGGCGCACTTTTTGCAGCGCCAGGAAGAACTCTCGCTTTTAGAAGAGATCGGTGGCGATATTTCCTTTGCCCTCGAAACCTTGCAGGCGGAGGAAGCCAAATCCTATCTGGCGTCCATTGTGGAATCTTCGAATGATGCTGTCATCACCAAGGATTTAAAAGGAATAATCACCAGTTGGAATAAAGGCGCTGAAAGAATCTTTGGGTATTCAGCCGATGAGATCATAGGTCAACCCATCCTGCGATTGATCCCTCCCGACCGCGTAACAGAAGAGGAGCAGATTCTGAGTCAAATTAAACAGGATCAACTGGTGGGTCATTTCGAAACGATGCGCTTGAAAAAGGACGGAACGCTCATTGACGTATCCATCACCGTCTCACCGGTCAAAGATAAAAATGGAACGATCATCGGCGCATCGAAGATCGCGCGTGACATCAGCGAACATCAGCAGGCAGAGAAGCGATTCCAACTGGCAATTGAATCTGCTCCGAACGCCATTGTGATGGTGAACAAGGAAGGAAAGATCGTACTAGTCAATTCAAGAACGGAAAATTATTTTGGTTACATTCGCACGGAACTGGTTGGGAACAATGTAGATGTGTTGGTTCCTGAACCCTTTCGTAACGGACACACAAACTACCGCACTAGTTTTTATAAGGAGCCTGCCCTCAGAGCAATGGGCGTGGGGCGCGAACTATACGGTCTTCGCAAAGATGGATCTGAGTTCCCTGTGGAGATCGGACTGGCTCCTATTGAAACTCCTGAGGAAACATTTGTAATGGCAACCGTTGTGGATATTACTGCACGAAGGCATGCCGAGACTGAGCTGCAACATACAATGAGTGAGTTACAACGCTCAAACACTGAACTGGAACAGTTTGCCTATGTAGCATCGCATGATCTACAGGAACCTTTGCGCATGGTCTCCAGCTATCTGCAACTGATCGAAAGACGTTACAAGGGAAAACTCGATTCAGATGCCGATGAGTTTATCAACTTTGCAGTGGACGGCGCACGCCGTATGCAAGGCTTGATCGAGGACTTGCTGGCTTTTTCACGGGTGGGCACGCAAGGCAGACCCTTTGAGCCCGTGGATGCCAATACTGCTTTGGATCGAGCGCTAAAAAACCTTGACCTTATGATCGGCGAATCATCCGCCACGATCACACGGACGGAACTCCCTACGCTGAATGCTGATCCGGTTCAACTGATACAGTTATTCCAGAACCTGATCGGGAACGGAATCAAGTTCTGTAGACCCGGCGAACCGCCACACATAGAAATATCTGTTGTACAAAATGGAAGTGAATGGGAGTTCAACGTGCGTGACAACGGCATTGGCATCGACCCACAATTTGCCGAACGTATCTTCGTCATTTTTCAACGGCTTCATTCTCGCGGTAAGTATCCCGGAACCGGGATCGGACTAGCCATTTGCAAGAAGATCGTCGAACGGCACGGCGGGTATATCTGGGTCGATTCACAGCCAAATACAGGAGCCAGTTTTTATTTCACGTTTCCCATGCTGGAAACTGGAGGTCAACTATGAACTCGGAAAGCTCAAATATGATCGAGATCCTTTTGGTCGAAGACAACCCGGGTGATGTGCGTCTCGCCCAGGAGGCATTCCACGAGGCAAAGATACTGAACCACGTCAGTATCGTCAACGACGGCATCGAAGCCCTTGCTTTTTTGCATCGGAAGGGAAAATATGCCGATCAGCCATACATCGATCTGATCATGCTCGATATCAACCTGCCGCGCAAGAACGGGCTTGAAGTATTGACCGAAATTAAAGAGGATGAGCGCTTGCGGCGCATTCCGGTCGTCATCCTGACCACATCCAAATCTGAAATCGATGTTTTGAAAAGCTACGACCTGCAGGCAAGCTGTTATGTAACGAAACCGCTGGATTTCAACCAATTCATAGACGTCATGCACGCCATCGAAGATTTTTGGTTATCCGTGGTCAAGCTTCCAGCCAAAGGATACTAATGCAATGAGTATGATTCCTGATTCCATTCAAGTTTTAGTGGTTGAAGACGATCCGGGATACGCCCGTCTGATCGCTGAATTTTTACGATATAGTGAATCCGACCCTGTTAATTTCCAGGTCTCAATAGTGACACAACTGAGCGATGCCCTGCAAAAATTATCGGATAAAACGATCAACGTAACCGTGATTGACCTCTCCCTGCCCGATAGCTTCGGTCTCGATACCTTTCGCAAGATACGCGCTGCCGCGCCCGATATTGCTCTGATCATCCTGAGCGGCAACAGTGATGATAAGCTTGCCCTGCGAGCCATGCAGGAAGGTGCACAGGACTTTATTTCGAAAGCGCGCACAGATGATTATTATCTGAAACGCAGCATCCGCTATGCTCTTGAACGCAAGCAGGCAAGCGTCGCACTTGCCCAATCAGAGCAGGCTTATCGAGCCCTGTTTGAAAATATGCCGATCGGCCTCTATCGAACTTCCGCCGAAGGCATTATCCGGGACGCCAATCCTGCGCTGGCCGCCATGTTTGGGTTTCAAGATCGGGAATCTCTATTGGAGAAAAATATTGCCCACTTCTATGTTGACCCGCTCGATAATGAGAAATTTAAACACACAATGGGAAGCCAGAATGACCTGACTAATTTTGTGGCGGAATATCGCCATCAGGATGGAACAACATTATTGACGGAAGATCATATTCACGCCGTTCGAAACGAAGCTGGCGAAATCATCGCCTATGAAGGCAGTTTAATTGACATCACTGAACGCAAGCTGGCAGAAGAAAAACTACGTGACAGTGAAGAACAGCTCAGACAGGTTTGGGAGACAACTTCAGATGCCATGGCGCTCTCTGATGCCAATGGGGCTGTACTGTCTGCCAACCCAGCCTATTACGATCTCTACGGTCATACGCCCGGGCAAATTATTGGCAAAAATTTTGCCGTCATTTTCTCAGAAGATAGTCAGGAACAGGCTCGCGAACAATATAAAACTGTTTTTGCTGACAACAACATTCCTCCAGCATTTGAAACTGTGGTACAGCGCGCAGACGGCACTGAGCGCATTGTTGAATCCAGAATATCATTCTTAACGTCTGGGGGTCGGCGAACCGCAATGCTCTCAACCATTCGTGATATTACCGAACGTAAACAGGCGGAGGAGGCAAAAAATCAATACACGGTTGAACTGGAACGCCGCGTGCAGGAGCGCACCCTCGAACTCACGCACGCCAACCGCGCCAAGGATGAATTTTTGGCGACGATGAGTCACGAACTACGTACACCGCTCAACAGCATCCTGGGCTTCTCTGAATCCCTGCTCGAACAAAGACGCGGTCCCATCAACGAAAAGCAACAACAATATGTCAATCTGATCCATTCCAGCGGACAGCATTTATTGGACCTCATCAACGACATCCTCCAGGTCTCCAAGATCGAAGCCGGCAAACTGGATATTCATCCTGCTGCCATTTCCATAAAAGAGGTTTGTGAATCCAGCATGAACTTTGTCAAAGAATTCGCCATGAAAAAATCCATCTCGCTCGAATTCCTTGATGAAGAATCCATCTCCATAGTCTACGCTGACCCACAACGCCTGAAACAGATCCTCATCAACCTGCTTAACAATGCCGTCAAGTTCACGCCTGAAAACGGCAGGGTCTCGCTCGAAGTGCGAACCAACAGCGAAAAAGACCAGATCCAATTCTCTATAACCGATACCGGTATTGGCATCGCACCGGAATATCTGCAAAAGTTATTCACGCCCTTCACACAATTGGATAGTAACCTCTCTCGGCAATATCAGGGTACCGGGCTGGGGTTGGTGCTTGTCTATAAATTGACGGAATTGCACGGTGGCAGTATTCAAGTAGAAAGCGAACCCGACAAAGGAAGTCGCTTTACGGTGATCCTGCCGTGGAGCGCGGACGAAAATCAGGATCAGCGGGACGATGCAAATTCATCGGTTTCGATAAAAGCGGTACGCGAAACAGCATCTCTTTCGGGCGAGCCATCTCTCATACTGCTCGCTGAAGATAACGACTCTAATATTTTGGCCATCCAGGAATATTTAATGGATCATGGATACGAGGTGGTTATTGCCCGAAACGGCTTGGAAGCCCTCGCTAAGGCTGAAGAGTTTTCGCCGAGGATTATTTTGATGGACATCCAAATGCCCGAGATGGATGGGCTGGAAGCGATTCGACGCCTCCGCACCAAGCCCAAATTTGCCCCTATTCCGATCATTGCTCTCACCGCCCTGGCCATGCCCGGCGACCGGGAACGTTGTCTCGAAGCAGGTGCAAACGAATATCTCAGCAAACCGGTCAGCCTCAAGGGTTTGTTGAAAACAGTGGAAACTTTCTATAACAAGAACAAGCAGGCTAAGTGATGAAAAACCGTCATTGCGAGGAGGGCGTAGCCCGACGAAGCAATCCCTTTCACATAGTGGAGATTGCTAATTCTTCTTTGATATAATCTTCTCATGTTTGCGGCTTCATCCCTTATCCTAAACACTATGAAGTCGAATATAGTATTAGATCATAAAGTGACTGTCAGTTTTAAACTGACAGTCACTTTAATTTTAGAGTGAAAATTTGTACTTCTCAAATCACGGATGCAACCCATGATCTCCACAGCGACTAAATCGGACGCTTCGCAAATCACAGACATCACAGCCCGGGCAGGGGTTTTCAGTCAGGAGGAGATTGACTCTGTCCCTGTGATGTTCGATGAATATCTCCAATATGGCACGGAAGGCGATGGCTATCACTTCCTTGTGTATCGCGAAGGGGAACAAGTGCTGGGCTTTGCCATTTATGGTCGGCGCGATCTGGCAGAGGGTGTCTTTGACCTGTACTGGATCGCGGTTGACCCGAATGCCCGCCGTAAGGGTGTGGGTGCCGCGTTGATCACCGCCAGCGAGGAGGCTGTCCGTGCGATGGGCGGGCGCATCCTTATTGCAGAGACATCGGGGACGGCGGAGTATGAGTCCACGCGGGAGTTTTACGTCCGCGTGGGGTATGTCAACGAGGCGACGATCAAGGATTTTTATAAGGTAGGGGATGATTTGAAGATTTATACGAAGCGCGTTTAGTTATGCCTACCAATATCACTTCCTCAAAAGCGGTTGCCAAACGTTTCATCGTACATGAGAGACGGTAAAAACGGTGGAAGAACCCAGGGGAAAATTTGGAATATAATAACTTGCAAGGAACAATCATATGCCTATTCTATCCATGTTCTATGGCATCATTATCCGCATGTACTTCGCAGACAATAAGCAACATCATGTTCCACATGTCCATGCTGAGTATGCAGAGGAAAAAGCCGTCTTCAGTATTGTTGACGGAACAATTCTGGCTGGCAAGTTCACAAACAATAAAGCCCGCCTCGTTCAAGCATGGATTGTGATTCATCGTGAAGAATTGAACGCCAATTGGCAACTCGCGGTTAATGGTGAAGAAGTGTTCAAGATCGAGCCATTGAAATAGGAGAGAAAAATGAATCCATACGTTAAATCTGTCCAGCCCATGGATGATTATCAATTGGCGCTGACATTTGAAAATGGCGAACAACGCGTGTTTGATTTAAAGCCTTATTTAGGGATGGGAGTCTTCGCACGTCTGCGAAACATTACTCTTTTCAAAACCGCACGGGTGGTCTCCGGCTCAGTCGAATGGAATGGCGAGATAGACTTGAGTTACGATACGTTATATATTGAAAGTCATATTGTGGAAACAGCCAGATAACAATATCGATACAGTCCCCTGATGCCTACCAGTATCACTCCCCCACCCAAAGATGACGAAATGGAATGCGGCAATTGCGGCGCGTATGTTTATCATGATCTGGTGAAGTGCCCCAATTGCGGGGTGTATTTGCTTGACCCGATTGATCCTGAGCCAGAGGAACGTCCACCGTTTCGACCGAAGAGTCAATTTGCGCTGTGGGCTGAGTCCGTGTGGAGGAAGCTGCGCGGGGAGCCGCATGTCGCTGAGGAGTTGTTCTACGGGCGCGCTGAGGGAGGCGGCTTTATTTGATGATTTGCTCAAGAAGGTGGGCGGAGACAGGGCTACAGTGGAGAGACTGATCGGGTACGAGAAACAACTGTCCGCCCAGTGCGACGCGGCTGGTCTGTCTGCAAAATGCGATTCAGCGCTGGCAGCGGGAAAATAGTTAAAAGAGACCGAGTCTGTATCTGCTTTTGATTGGCAAAAGATATATCTTTCCTTAAAGCACATTAAAATAGGACTATCTTATCCGGATTTAAACGCGATTATGATATGATACATACATTATCCAACCAAGGGGCAACAATGAAATAGGAACATCATTTGGGCACTTATTATTGTTATTGGGAGCCCAGAAATGAAAAAAAAACAAGAAAGCAGGGCAGAGTTCTGCACGGGGGACTGTCGGGAAGAAAAATGTAGACGATACGCAAATCAAAGAAACCATGCGCAAGATGAAAGAACGAACCCGGCATCTGTTGCGCCTGTATGCCATTCTGAGCCATGTCAATCAATCCATTGTGCGCATCAAGGATCGGGAGGCATTGTTCGAGAGGATTTGCGAGGTCGCGATTGAGGTTGGGAAATTCCGTCAGGCATGGATCGGTCTGATAGATGAACAAACCGGTGAGGTGAATCCCATCGTAATCAAAGGCAAGGGAATAGACCAACTTCCCTTCGAAACGATCAATCTCAAGACTCAGCCTTTCAAAAAAAGTTTGATGGCGGCCGCCTTCAAAAAACAGCGGATCGCGACCAGTCATGACATCCAGAGCGACGTTAAAATGAAACATTGGCGGGCAGAAAGCAGCAAATATGGCTATCGCTCCGCGGCGGCTGTGCCCTTTCGGTTCAATGGGAAGATCATAGGCATATTGAATTTATACGCAAAAGAGGCGGGCTTCTTCCACGTAAAGGATGAACTGCGCCTGCTCGAAGAAATTGCGCTCGATATTTCGTTTGCGCTGGATACTATGGAAGTGGCACAACGGCAGGCTTATCTGGCGGCAATCGTGGAATCATCCAACGATGCCATCATCACAAAGAATTTGGATGGAATCATTACCAGCTGGAATAGCGGCGCCGAAGGCATTTTCGGCTATACAGCCGATGAAATGATAGGTCAGCCAATCCTCCGGTTGATTCCGCCGGAACTTGTGGAGGAGGAGACGCGCATCCTGAATCAAATCAAACAAGGTCTGCCAGTCGATCATTTTGAAACGGTGCGAATGAGCAAGGATGGCAGAAGGATTGACGTCTCTGTTGCTGTGTCACCAGTCAAAGACGCGCTGGGCCGGGTAATTGGCGCATCCAAAGTCGCGCGCGACATCACAGCCCACAAACGGTCCGAAGAACAGATCGCACGCCAGGTCAATCATTTGAATAGTTTGCGCGCCATAGACGTAGCCATCAGTTCCAGCTTCGATGTGCATGTCACATTGGATGTTGTACTTCAGGAAGTGTTCTCGCAACCTAATGTGGACGCGGCTGCGATCCTGTTGATCGATCCGCACATGCAAACGATGGAGTACGCTGGCAGCCGGGGATTTCGACCCAATACCATCCAAAACGCACACTTAAAAATAGGGGAGGGATTTGCGGGGCGCGCCGTACTCGAACGCCGTATCATTCATACATCCGGTTTAATGGAAACAAACAGTGAACTTGCCAGGGCGCTGAGATTGGCGGGTGAAAACTTTGCCGATTACCACGCTATGCCTCTCATTGTTAAGGGCGAAGTCAAAGGCGTACTGGAGGTTTATCATCGAACGGCCCTGAATCCCAACTCCGAATGGTTGGGTTTTTTGGAAGCGCTGGCAGGGCAAGCCGCCATTGCAATTGACAACGCACAATTATGGGAACGAGTGCAGCGCCATACAAGAGACCTTGAGCAACGCGTGGCAGAACGAACGACTGACCTCAACCATACCAATCTGGAACTGCAACACGCCAACCGTGCCAAGGATGAGTTTCTGGCAACCATGAGCCACGAATTGCGGACCCCGCTCAATAGTATCATCGGGTTATCTGAGTCGCTGTTGGAGCAAAGACGCGGCTCGCTGAGCGAGCATCAACAACAGTCCCTGCAGATCATCGAAGCCAGTGGGCGGCACCTGCTTGAGTTGATCAATGATGTCCTCGATCTATCCAAGATCGAAGCCGGTAAGTTTGATTATTATCCACAAACCGTGGATGTGGACACCCTGTGTCGTTCCAGCCTGGCTTTTATCAAAGAACAGGCGCTACGGAAATTCATTACGCTGCATTATGAAGCAGGGAAAAATACTCTGAAAATCCATGCCGACCCGCGTCGTCTAAAACAAATCCTCGTCAACCTGCTGACCAATGCAGTCAAGTTCACTCCCGATCATGGAGAAGTGCGTCTACAAGTGTATGCCGATGCCGAAGAGGACCTCATCCAATTTTCGGTTATCGATAACGGCATCGGCATTGCCCAGGAGGATTTGAAGCGTTTGTTCCAGCCTTTTGTGCAGGTGGATGGCAAGCTCAACCGCCAGTTTGAAGGTACAGGCTTGGGCTTATTCCTTGTTCAAAAGCTGACCGATCTGCATGGCGGAAGTGTACAGGTGGAAAGTGAAGCGGGCAAAGGCAGCCGCTTCACGATCAATATTCCGCGGGGCAGAGACATCGTCAACCAACAGAAGATTATCCACGCAGACGGAGGCAGGAAGGCGGAGCCACGGTCAAACCCAATTTCCGACGGGCCGGTAAAGCACAGCGTTATCTTATTAGCAGAAGATAATATGCCCAGCGTCCTGACCATCAGTGATTATCTTGAGAGCTATGGCTATGAAATCAAAGTTGCATACAACGGTCTGGAGGCGATTGAGAAGGCGGAGGAAATCAACCCGAATGTCATCCTGATGGATATCCAAATGCCTGTCATGGATGGATTGGAAGCGATTCGCCGCCTCCGCACCATGCCCAAATTTGCCTCTGTTCCGATCATCGCCCTTACCGCCCTGGCCATGCCCGGCGACCGGGAGCGTTGCCTGGAGGCAGGCGCCAATGAATATATAAGCAAACCCGTCAGTCTGAAGAAATTAATGCAACTGCTTGAAACTTTTGTATAAAGGGTAAATCAAATAAAGCAAACTACAGGGTCTTATCTTATTTTATGAAACAGAAATTGCAATGAGTTATACTGACCGTTAGCACGAACCAGAGGGGTGAATTTTATGGAAAGAACTCATCAACAAAGACTGCCGATATTGCAATCCGGTTCAACGGGATGAACATGCTATACTACACTTGACCTCATGATCCATAACTTCATCCCTTGTTGACCGCCCTACTTGTGGAGCAAAGAAATGACACCCAAGTCAGTTCCCAATGCGAAAAGCAAACAGGAAAAATCAAAAACAGTCAAATCGGAAATCGCCGAACGCAAACAAGTAGAGGAAGCCGCGCGTGCGGCTGAAGCGGACTATCGTGCCATTTTTGATAATGCACCTGTTGGCATCTTTCAATCCACCGTTGCGGGACGATATCAAAAAGTTAATTCGGCTATGGCGGAGATCTATGGATATTCATCGCCTGAAGAAATGGTCAACAGTGTCCAGGATATCGTTCGACAAATATATGTCGAACCGTCCGCTCGCAAAAAATTCCAGAGTTTACTGTCGGAGAAGGGCGAGGTGATTGAATTTGAAAATCAAAATCGCCGCAAAGATGGAAGCATTATCTGGACTTCGACCAATGCCCGCACAGTCCGGGACGCCGAAGGTCATATTCTGTATTACGAAGGTTTTGTCCGCGATATCACCCGGCGCAAGCATACCGAGGAAGAATTACAGGCAAGCGAGAATCGTTACCACACGCTCTTTAACACCATGCAGGAAGGCGTTGCGATCAATGAGATCGTAATGGATGAACGCGGTGACGCGGTGGATTACATCATCCTGGATGCAAATCCGGCTTTTGAAAAGCAATCCATCTACAAAATCAAGCAGGCGATTGGCAGTCGCGCGACAGAACTCTATCAAATGAGTTCCGGCTTCATCCAGGACTGGTGGAGGGAACATAAGCTGATCGAACAGGCGGCTCACACAGAATATTTTCACGAGCCAAGCAAGCGTTGGTTTAATATTACAACCACCGCTCCCATTGAGAATCGATTCGCCACGATTTTCGTTGATATTACCGCACGTAAACGGGCGGAACAGGCCTTAAAAGCCAGCCAGCAAAAAACCCTTGAAGCGTACGAGTTATCCAACAGGCTGGCAAAGGAATTGACTCTTTTGGATAAAGTACGAACTTCCATTACCAAGGAAGTCGACCTGTCCATTCTCCTGCGCACAATCGTTGAGTCGATTGCCGAATCGTTTGGTTATTCCCAGGTCAGCCTTTATCTACTGGAAGGGGATATGCTGATCCTTCAACACGCGGTGGGATATGAACAAGTCATCCAAAAGATCCCTTTGACACAAGGGATCAGTGGTCGAGTGGTGCGCACAGGTAAGCCTGTATTCCTTGAAGATGTAAGGATCGATCCTGAATTTCTGGGAGCCATTGGAGGCATAGTCTCAGAAATTTGCGTGCCCCTGCTGATGGGTGAAGAGGTGGCAGGTGTACTAAACGTAGAGAGTACGCGCGGCGTCAAACTGACACAAGCAAATTCCGACCTGATGGTTGCGTTAAGTGAACATATCTCATTGGCAATCGGCCGGGGACGCCTGTTTTCAGAGATCCAGCATCGTAATCTTTTCCTCTCGGCGCTGCAGGAATCCACGCTTGCCATTATAGGACAACTGGAGCCAGCCGAAGCTCTCAAAGCGATCCTCGCGCAGGCTGCGCGGTTAATGGACACATCGCATGGGTACATTTATCTGGTCCGACCCAAGGAGGAGCTCCTCCAGGTTGAAACGGGTATGGGCATATTTACCCAATATATTGGCACAACATTGAAGTCCGGTGAGGGGCTGGGCGGTAAAGTGTGGGAAACGGCTGCCTCGCTGAATATCCCGAACTACCAGGAATGGAGCGGTCACTCTGACAAATTTATCGACACGGATTTTCATGCGGTGGTGGGCATCCCGCTTGTCAATTACTCACAGGTAGTTGGTGTGCTGGGTTTGGCTCATCTTGAACCCAATAAAATATTCAGCGCTGAAGATGTTGACCTGTTGAACCGATTCGCCCAGTTGGCAATCCTTGCCCTTGAAAATGCGAATCTGCATACCCAAGTCAAATCGGAATTAGCTGAACGAAAGGAGGCCGAACAAGCCCTCTCCAGAGTCAGAATCGCTCTATCGCCAGGCGATCGAGGTTGCAGGCGCGGTTCCTTATTACGAATCTTATTACGATAATGGCGCCAAGATAAAATATGAATTCATCGGCGAGGGCATTCGCCAGATCACGGGCTACGGCCCTGAAGAATTTACTGCGGCACTGTGGGATACACTTGTTTTGGACATTCACCTTGTAGAAGACCTGGCGGGCTATTCGCTGGATCGTGCAATTGAACGCGTGCGTTCAGGAGAAAATCCCATTTGGAAATGCGAGCACCGCATCCGCCATCGAAACGGGGAAATCCGCTGGGTGTTTGAAGCCGCTGTAGAATTGCGCGATGAACATGGAATATCGCATGGCTCAATCGGTATGTATCAAGATATTACCAGGCGCAAGGAGACGGAGGCTTCCAAGCAAAAACATCTCGACTACCTGGCGGCTCTGCAAAAGATCACCATTGAACTTTTGGACAGGAACGATGTAAAGTCCCTGCTTGAGACGATCTCCAATAAAGCCGCCGCCCTGCTGGACGCGAAACATGCTTTCATATCTCTGGATGACGGCGACTCATTGCTGTTACGCGCAGCTACCGAAGGACTGATCCGTCACATTGATAAGCGCGAGAAAAAACCAGGGACAGGCGTTCTAAGTCAAGTTTGGCAAACAGGCAAACCTTTCCAAATCGAACACTACGATACCTGGGAATTGCGCGACCCAAACTATTCCGACGACAAGTTGAGCGCCGTTGCAGGCGTCCCCATTCTGCGCGGCACATCCATGGCTGGCGTTCTTGTGGTCGCGCGGATCGACGAGGACGAACGCGCGTTCAACGACGATGATATGGACATCCTGTCTCACTTTGCCGAACTGGCTTCGCTCGTGTTGGATAATGTCAGTCTGTATGAATCCGCATTGAACGAAATTGCAGAACGGGAAAAAATCGAAGAAGCATTAACGAAGAGCGAGGAACGTTACCGCATGTTATTTGAAGAGTCTCCCATCACCCTTTGGGAGGAGGATTTTTCAGAAGCGAAGAAATATTTAGATACGCTTCAAGAGCAGGGCATAACAGACATACGCTCCTATTTAGCACAGCACCCCGAAGAAATATCGAATATTGCCACAAGAGTCAGGGTGGTTGAAGTCAATAAATCAGCCATGCAGCTGTATCGAATGAAAACCAAACAGGAAATCTATGGGATCCTCCAGACCATCCTCCTGCCAGAAACAGCGCTCAGCTTTAAAGAAGAACTTATCGCAATCGCGGAGAACAGACCCTCTTTCAGCATTGAGAGCAAGGATCAGGTGGCAGGCGGCGAAATCATCGATATCAGTTTAAGTTGGACAGTTGCCCCCGATACCGAGAACTACTCCCGAGTGATCGTCTCCATCATTGATATCACCGAACGCAAGCGCGCCGAGCAGATCATCAGCCAATATGCTGAGGAACTGGAGCGCCGTGTCGATGAACGCACGTCTGAATTGACGCGCTTGAATACAGAGTTGGAATACGCCAACCGCGCCAAGAGTGAATTTTTGGCAAACATGAGCCATGAATTACGCACGCCTCTCAACAGCATTTTGGGATTTTCCGAAACCTTGCTGGAGAAAAAACGCGGTTCGCTCACGGAAAAACAGGAACAATATATCGATCTAATCTATTCCAGCGGAGAGCATTTACTGGGCCTGATCAATGACGTTCTTGAAGTTTCCAAGATCGAAGCTGGAAAATTGGACGTTCATCCCCGTCTCATTTCTGTGAAGGAAGTCTGCGAATCCAGCATGAACTTCGTCAGGACCTTCGCGCTGAAGAAATCGATCACCCTGGAATATATCAACAAACAGTCCATATCCACCCTGCATGCCGACCCCCAGCGTCTAAAACAGGTCTTGGTTAATCTGCTTAACAACGCGGTCAAATTCACACCTGAAAAAGGAAAGGTCTCACTTGAAATCCACGCCAACCCTGAAAGAGATCAAATTCAGTTCTCCGTAACCGATAACGGCATCGGCATTGCCCACGAAGATCTGAAAAAATTATTTACGCCCTTCACGCAATTGGACGGCAGTCTTTCCCGTCAATATGAAGGCAGCGGGTTGGGTTTGGTGATCGTCTACAAGCTGACCGAATTGCATGGCGGGAGTGTGCAGGTGGAAAGCGAACCCGGTCAGGGTAGTCGTTTTACGGTCATCCTGCCCTGGAGCGAGGCTGAAACCAAAGACCCCCGACAAGATTCAAAAGCAGCAGCTTCGATGGAGGTCATGGACACTTCTCTGTCCAATTCCGCCGACCGGGGCGCGATCCTGCTTGCTGAAGATAATATGTCCAATGTTTTGACAATTCAGGAATATTTATCAGATCGTGGGTATGAAGTGGTCGTTGCACATAATGGGATTGAAGCCTTGGACATGGCCAAAGAAGCATCTCCAAATATCATTCTGATGGACATCCAGATGCCCGAGATGGACGGCATGGAAGCCATCCGCCGCCTCCGCGCCACGCCCGAATTTGCCTCTGTTCCGATCATTGCTCTCACCGCCCTGGCCATGCCCGGCGACCGGGAACGTTGTCTCGAAGCGGGCGCCAATGAATATATCAGCAAGCCCGTCAGCCTCAAGCTGTTAGTACAGTCCATTAATGAGTTATTGAAACGGAAAAAATAAACCGGAACAAGTTCAACAGGTTCATCGTCAGCGTTATATGATGAAAACTCGAACCCGGTTGCTTATCGTTATTGGCTTGATCACCCTTGTTCTCGGCGTTACCTGGTTTAGTTTCTCAACCCGCAACCGGGAACCCTTACAAACCTTCCCTGCCACGATCAACCGCGACTGTGCCCCGTGGGATGGCGCGGCCTTTACGGTATCAATTGTCTATGATTTGGGAACGGTTATTTACATTTCCATTTGGAAATCCCCTGATATAAAATTCCCGTCCACTTTCCCGTTTCGTGATGAAACGAACCAGATTGGTCAAGCTTACATCCTGCCAGAACTTGATCCGCTTATTTTATTAAACGGCAAAGTTTCTCTCTCGCGCGTGAACGCGGAGAGTCCTGTTGAGGG
Organism: uncultured Chloroflexia bacterium; assembly: GCA_963753655.1. Taxonomy (GTDB): domain Bacteria; phylum Chloroflexota; class Anaerolineae; order Anaerolineales; family Villigracilaceae; genus Defluviilinea. Next base: position 6,793 of record CAVWDB010000006.1, on the reverse strand, counting down.
CGCGTTCGACTTGAAAGATAAAAAAGGAAATCAGTTTAAAGGAAAGTTCCAGGCAGAGTGGGGAAATCAAATTGTCATGTGTGGATGATGAGTGAAACAAAAGTGGAAACCGCAATGGGTCTCCACTTTTTTGATGGCTAATGTCCGCCTGGCGCTGCGCCTTGCATGGCGCCGCGTCCGCCCCATTTGCCGGGCCAGCCTGGGAGGAAGGCTCCCACGATCAATGCCAGGATGGAAGCAAAAAAGGTTAAGAGGTAGGAGTTCTCGAAGCCCTTCATGCTCGAGTCGCAGCCAAGCTTGAGGGTGGATAAAATTTTCTCTTTCGCCGCGGCAACCTGCGACTGAGGCAAAGAAGCGAGCGAAGCGTCCACGCCAGGAGGCAGGTTATCCTCCGCTTTGACTCCGGGGGTCTCACAAAGACCGAAGCTGGCGGAAGCTGTGGTTTGCGTCTCCTGTACCTTGTCCTGTTGCGCGCGTATCTCTGCCGGGATGGAGGATGCAAAAATGGTTGCCAGCGCCGCCACCGAAACCGCCTGCACGACAAAGCGTGTGCTGTTCAACAGGGATGAACCACGCGGCAATTGATTAAGCGGGATACTGCTCAACGCCGCGACAAAAGATGTTTGCAATGTCAAGCCAACCGCGAGTCCGCGCAATGCCAGGAGGAAGACGATGAAGGACATGGGGGTATCGCCTTCGATCTTGGACAACTGCCAGGTATTGATGCACAGGATGGAAAACCCCACGATCAAATTCATGCGCGGACCGATCTTGTCATAAAGACGACCAGCCAGCGGCGTGGTGATACCTGATGTCACCGCGACTGCGAGAAGGATGAAACCGGCTTCCAAGGCTGTGCGTCCGCGGAAGGCTTGCAGATAGATCGGCATCAGGAACTCGGCGCCAAACAAGGCAACGGTCGCGACGTAGCCAACCAACGCGGCGTTAAGAAACGTTATATTGCCGAAGAGACGCAGGCTTGCCATGGGTTCCTTCGCCACATATAGCTCAACAATCGTGTGGACGATCAGGGTGATTACACCAATCCCTATAAATAACAAAGTTGTGGAACCAGTCCAGCCGTTGGTTTCTGCGATGCTGGCGGCATATAACACAGAACCAAAACCGACCGCGGCGGTGATCAATCCCGAGTGGGTCAAACTTCGGTTTGCGCTCCACCTGGTAATCAAGCAGAAAGCGCGAACCCAGAAACACGCCAAGAATACCGATCGGGATGTTGATAAAGAAGATCAAACGCCAAAGATTCGCATCCACCAGCCAGCCGCCGAGGATCGGACCAAGAGCAGGCGCAAACACCAGGGCAATACCAAAATATCCAAGCGCAGTCCCCTGCTCTTTGGGAGGAAAGGCACGGTAAAGTTGTGCGGGTCCCGAGAGGTTGAGAGATCCCACCCCCAAATCCCTGTATGGCGCGGGCAACGATCAACCAACCCAGCGTGGGAGCCAACCCGCACAGAAGCGACCCCACCACAAAAAGCGAAATCCCCAAAAGATACATACGCTTGATGCCAAAACGATCTGCCAGATACCCGGAGACCGGTGTCGTGACTCCCAACGATAAAACGTAAATACTCAACACCCACTGTGCATCCGCAAGCGAAGCGCCAAATTCACGGCGCAAGGTTGGGAATGCAATATTCACAACCGTAGAATCCAAAATGATCATGAAAATGCCGAACATGACCGAGATCAGCACTTTCCATTTTTGTTCAAGTCCCTTCGGCTTATTATCCATGACCGCTTCAACACTCATTACTCAATGACCTTTCTGGTCTTATAAGTTCCAACAAGGGCGGGATTATACACCGCTTCCCCGCAGATAAAACCTAGACATTGGCATAGGATAAAGTCTTACGGTTGAAATCATTTTTTGCTTTCGGGTAAAATCACAGCCTATGAATATCGACATGCTGAAAAAACATCCAGCTCGAAAACGCGCGGTTGGTATACAAACTCAAACAATGCGGATGTGTACATATCGCCAGAGGGATTCCACTTCATCGACTATCTCGACCCGGTGGAGGAAATCCCGCCTGAGATCGACGCTTCGCAACTGACCGAGGAAGTTGCTTCGTACATCGAGACGCAGTTACAGGCAAACACATTGAAGTTCAACAACCAGGCGAACATCCTCAAGAAGCATCTTTCGCTCAAGGATGCCAAAGTGCTGGACATCGGCTGTGGCGGAGGCTTATTCCTGTCCCTGTTGAAGCAGGCGGGGGCGGAAGTTATCGGTATTGAATTAAGTGACAGCCGCGCACAATACGCAAAAACAAAACACCAGCTTGATATTGACAAGCATCCCATCGAAAGCGATTTCTGGCAAAGAGGCTATGCGAATCATTTCGATGCGGTTACATTGTGGGACGTGATCGAGCACGTCAATTATCCGCAACAGACACTGCAATCTGCGGCGAATGTGTTGAAACAAGGTGGATTGTTATTGATCGACACACCCTGCCGCGACAGTTTCTATCATCAATTTGGTGAATTGACGTATCGTCTCACGAACGGAAAATATCCCAACTTTCCTGAATGCGATGTATTCGTCACATCTGTTCGGTCATAAACAAATATTTTCAACAAGTGAGATGAAAGAATTGTTCGAGTCGGTTGGTCTGGAAGTTGTTGACTTGCATAAGTTCCATGAACTTTCGTTTCCGTATGAGTTCTATCTCAAGAAACTCGTCAAATCAGAGTCTCTTGTCAAGTTGTTATTACCGCTCGTAAGGGTCTTTTTCAAAGTGTTCAAGATACAGAATAAGATGTTGGTGATTGGTAGAAAGAAATAATTATTCACGTCATTGCGAGGGCGCTAGCCCGAAGCAATCTCCAACTCGGCGAGGAGGTCGCTTCTGCACCTGCGCTTCGTCTTCGTTCGTTATCACTCACTCCGCTCAGCGCGAGCAAATCGCAATGACGTAAAACAATAGAGGAGAAAAACTTTATGAGTAATGAAGAATACATTCCAAAAATCGCCATGACAATTCAAGCGCACCCGGATGACCAGGAATTTTCCATTGGCGGCACGCTTGCTAAATGGGCAAAGGCAGGATGCGAGATCATCTCGGTTGTCATCACCAACGGTGACTCTGGTTCGAACGACCCGGCATACGATGGAAGTTATAAGCCCATCCTTGCGGAGTTGCGCGAGAAGGAACAACTCGCGGCAAACGCCGTGCTTGGGATCAAAGAAACTGTCTTTCTCCATTACCCTGATGGAGAATTGGAACCGACGATTCCCTTACGAAAAGAACTGACCCGCCTCATTCGCAAATACAAGCCTGATGTCGTCGTAACAGGGAATCCCGAAGCCTGGTTATATGGCAATGACTACATCAACCATCCCGATCATCGCGCCGCGGCACAAGCCGCCACCACCGCGACCTTTCCGTCAGCGGGGAGTTGGCTCATGTTCGCGGACCTGCTACCGGCTGGGTACGAACCGCATGATCCGAAGCGGTTATATATCCACGGCACGGAAAAAGCCGATACGTGGATCGACATCACCGAGACCATCGATATCAAGGTCAAGGCGTTGCAACAACATGCAAGCCAGGTGCCTGTTGATGAAGTTGAAAAATGGATGACGGAATGGGCGGCAGAGGAAGCGAAAGACAAAGGCATGAAGTATGCCGAGAGTTATAAAGTGATGATCTTGAAAAAAGATGAAGAAGAAAAAGCCAATTGAATTATAGACCCTAAAGGTTTGACAAACCTTTAGGGTCTATTTTAGAACACAAAATAACCGATCAATGCGGAGACTACTGTAAGTGTGATGTTATCCACATCCTTGAATGGAAGGGACTCGACAAGCATACCGCCAAGCGCGATCCACACAATGGGAAGTAGATACCCAGTGAACGGAGAAGGGAAAATACCGAGGCTGACATAGATGAACAAGATCAGCGCTGTTAGCAAGGCTCCACCCACGAACACGCTCAGCGAACCCGCGACACTTTTCTCGCGCGACCATGCCAACTTTGGAGATTTGACGCGCCGCCCGACGATATCCGCAATGCCGTCGCCGCCGCACATCATCATGAGAGCAGTGATACCAATTGGGGAATCCTTCCAATATACGATTGTGAGAACGACAAACATAATTCCATAAAACAACGGACCGCGCAAAATCTCTCTGGGGTTGCCTGTGCGTGTCATGGCTTGGACAGCGGCATCATCCTTCATGATGCCAGTGCCTACCAAAACGAATTGAACTGTAATCAGCAAAGGAACTAATGCGGCAAGATAACGAGAGATTGTCACATCTGGAAACATGAGCCAGCATAATACAAATATCGGTCCTGTTCCAATATGAATGAACTTACGGCTCAACTTGCTTTCGATCCAACCACGATGGGCGAAGAAGTCCATGAGGCGCAGGAAGGCAATCGCAATTACAAAGGTGAGGAGGGTGGCAAGGTAAGGGTTCATTGGATCATCCGGATGTAACTTTGACGTAATAGCGCAATTCTGAATTCGTTACCCGACAGTTAGTCCTCTCGACAATATTATGGCTGACCTGCCAATGACCGAGCATAATAAATATTATAGTTCGCCAGACCTTCCTTTGTTTCCCATTCTCCGCATATCTGCCACAACGTATTAGGCTCGGGCAAAAGATTTGTAGGGGTTACAATGAGCACACTTTTCATCGAGTTGTAATCCAGCGTGGAAAAGATGGATTTCATCGGTTCGATCTTTGCCGTCCATTCGATCATGTTCGTATCAGGAAGGCTGTGCGAATTACGCTGGAAGCGTCCGATGTGAAAAACGGGCATCCAGTCCAAGCCAGGCTCATTCTGGCGAACAATACTAAAGTACGTACCCGGGTCAAAACGCAAGGACACAAGGTCCAAGCCTGGTGCGCAGGTCACTTTTTCAAATTGCGGCAAACTGCCAGTATTCTTAACGATCACCGGACCTACTATCATAACTACTACCAATGGAATGGAAAGGAATACAGCCGCATTTTGTCCGACGCGCTCTATATCGGGCTTCACCACAAAGCGTAATTTCAAAGTTTCCAATAAGAATAATAAGCCCATTCCGGGAAGCAATCCAAAAACGATCATGCTGACAGCATAAGGGCGCATTCGGAAAGCATCTGTTGGCGGCAGAAAAGGGACAGAGAACAGGATGCCAATCGCCGCAACTGCCACCAGACTGGTCAATGGGTCATTGGGTTTACGAAACCATTTGACAAATCCCAAAGCGCAGAGAAGAAACAGCCCCCACTGAGCAATGTTCTGCACGAACTGATTCTCCCCTCCTACAAACGAATAAGCGCTATACCATGTATTTGAAAAAAGCATGGACCAATTAAAAAGCGCTCCTTTTACCAATAAAGCAGGATTGCTCCTGATAAGGTCGAACGCCATCCGATAGATCTCTCTTGATTGGTAAGGTTCCTGCAAGGCGTACAGTTCAGGATGGGATTCAAATACATAGATCCATGACTTCCCGCCAGCTGCGAGACCGTAGAGGGTGTACGAAAAATTTGCAAAGGGCACTCCTGAGGGAGTTGCAAGCAAACGCACTATCAAGAAATTTACAACGAAGCCAGCGACCATGGCGCTCGTTCCCATTACAAAGAATTGCAGTGAAAACTTGGAATCCTGTTTTCGAAATATCCAGCCTCCCCATAGGAGTAAGAGCGGCAGGACGAAAAAAGCGCCCGCACGCGCGTTCAGCGCCAATGTTGTCACAAAGAATCCCAACCACATCAAAGGAATTTTCCGGTCAGCCGTCCCGCGCCAAAGTAATGCAAAGCCAAGCGTCCCTAATGGAAGCCCCAGATTCTCAGACAGAACGACCCCACTATGAAACCGATAAAACAGAAAAAGAATGATCAGAACGAATACAGCCACTTCGGCTCCACTCGTTCGCTGGATCTCTTTCGCAGCGATATAGCAGGCAAGCGCGGTGATCAGAGTAAAGACACTGAGAGCGCCCATTAGATTATGATGGGTTGCCCATAACACAACAGACAACAGCCCCGCAAACAATGGACGACGCGCCGAAAAAACGGAAAAATCCTGACCCGCTGTCAAACGCAGGGCATCTGTATAGTAATCGGAGGCATCAAATAATGGAACGATCCCACTAAAAACCGCTGATTGTGTTTGCCCTATCGCCCACAGCCCTGCCAGCGCAAAGGCAAAAAGAGCCAATGTCAAAGTCAGGGAAAGCAAATGTCCAAGCCAGCCGCGCAAACGGAATGAAGCATACAAAGGTAGAAAAAATAAGATAACGGTAAAATTAAAGCCTGTACGTAAATACAGGCTGATCGGACGCAATATATTCGGGGAACGGTTGAGAAGAATGAGGGCAAAAAATGATAATGCAAGAACAAGGCTGACAATCTCTCTCACAAGCGGCTCCCCCAAAAAAAACAATATTCCTTTTGCTTGAGATTTAACCTTTACGATCATTTTGTATCTGTTTTTATTTCCAAAAGCAAAAAGCGGGCCCGGCAGGATTCGAATCTCCGACCAAGCGATTATGAGAAGTCAGGTACAACGTCAAATGTGTGTTTTACTTCCAATTATGCCCAAAAAATAACAAAATTTGCCGTTTTCGAGCCCATTCTGTCCAACATTTACAATGTACTTTATTGTATAAGGGACACTCAAGGTATACCTTACACATCAATATTCTGTTGAGAAGGAAATTAAATTATAGTTCTATATACCCAGAGTTTACCATGAATGGCCATCTCTCCTTTGAGAACCGTTCATATGATCGCGGTCTCAATTCCCGTCGGGACCGC